>NZ_CABFMQ020000045.1 GCF_901905185.1 Methylocella tundrae | reverse complement strand
GTGCGGCGCCTGAAGGTCGGCAACGGCATGGACGAGGGCGTGGAACAGGGCCCGCTCATCGACGAGGCCGCCGTGAAGAAGGTGCAGGAGCACCTGCAGGACGCCGTGGACAAGGGCGCGCGCATCCTCACCGGCGGCAAGCCGCATGCGCTGGGCGGCACCTTCTTCGAGCCCACGGTGCTGACGGGCGCCACGCCGCAGATGCAGCTCTCGCGCGAGGAAACCTTCGGGCCCGTCGCGCCGCTCTTCCGGTTCGAATCCAACGAAGAGGCCATCCGCCTGGCCAACGACACCGAATTCGGGCTGGCGAGCTACTTCTACAGCCAGGGCCTCCAGCGCGTCTGGCGCGTGGCCGAGTCGCTGGAATACGGCATCGTGGGCATCAACACGGGAT
>NZ_CABFMQ020000044.1 GCF_901905185.1 Methylocella tundrae | reverse complement strand
ATGTAGATCTTCGTGCCGGAGACCTTGTAGGTGCCGTCCCCCTGCGGCTCGGCGCGCGTGCGCACCAGGGCCAGGTCCGATCCGGCCTGCGGCTCGGTGAGGTTCATCGTGCCGGTCCACTGGCCGGACACGAGCTTTTCCAGATAGGTGGCCTTGAGCTCGCCGCTGCCCGCGGTGCGCAGGGCCTCGATCGCGCCGTCGGTGAGCAGCGGGCACAGCGCGAAGCTCATGTTGGCGCTGTTGAGCATTTCCGCGCAGGCCGCGCCGATGGTCTTGGGCAGGCCCTGGCCGCCGCTCTCGACGGGGTGCTGCAGGCCCTGCCAGCCGCCCTCGGCGAACTGGCGGAACGCTTCCTTGAAGCCCGGCGTGGTGGTGACGTGGCCGTCCTTCCACGA
>NZ_CABFMQ020000043.1 GCF_901905185.1 Methylocella tundrae | reverse complement strand
CCTCCACGTTGAAGCGGCAGTCCCCCGGTACCGTGTTGGGGGCGATGCCGCCGGCGACCATGCTGCATTGCAGGGTCGTGTAGGGCAATTCGAATCCCGGATCGCGGTACCCGCTTCCCGCCTCCATCCCGGCGAGGCGCTGCACCTGGGCGATCAGATGGGCACCATGCTCTATGGCGTTAATGCCGAGGTCCGTGCGGGACGAGTGGGCTTCGCGGCCACGGACGCGGCAGCACATTTCCCTGCGGCCCTTGTGCGCCACGACCAGACCCATCATCGTGGGCTCGCCCACGATGCATGCCGCGGGGCGGATCCGCCGGTCCGCGAGGTCGGCCAGCATGTCCCGCACGCCGATGCAGCCGACCTCCTCGTCGTACGACAAAGCCAGGTGGAAG
>NZ_CABFMQ020000042.1 GCF_901905185.1 Methylocella tundrae | reverse complement strand
GTCCATTTCGGCGGGCTCGGAGGGCATGAGGAGGTCGACGGAAGGCTGTTCCACGAGGCAAAGGCAGGGAGTGGTGCGGAAAAACAGTGTACTGGCACGTGCCGCGCGCAGACCATGCGGGATGGCCCGGGCGCGCGGAGCGTCACGCTCGGCAAGCGCCCGTGGCCTGGATGCGGCACCGCACCGTGAGCCCACCCCTGGTACCGCGCACCGGGCGGGGCATGCGGCGGGAACGCTCAGGTCTCGGCCAGGAGCCGTTCGATCAGGCGGTGGAGTTCCGGGAAATCCGGCGCGCCCACGTAGCTCTTCACGATCTCGCCGCGCTTGTTCACGATGAAGGTCGAGGGCGTGAGGCGCACGTCGCCCCAGGCCTTGGCCACGGCGCCGGTGTTGTCG
>NZ_CABFMQ020000041.1 GCF_901905185.1 Methylocella tundrae | reverse complement strand
AAACGAGGCCCTGGTGAACGCTTGGTCGAACAGCCGCTCTAGGGCGGTCGGTGACACCGTCGCTTTTTCCCGTGGTGGCCGTGAATTGGTGGGGCAAATCATCCACCAAGACGATCGGCATTGGACCGTAGCAGCGGGCCAGGAGTTGCACCAGGTCGAACGTTCGCACCTGATCCTCGCGGCCGACAACAGGTCGGTCAAAGAACTCAATCGCCTAGCCCAGGAGAAGCTGAAAGAAGAAGGGCTTTTGGGTGAAGGGCGTGAGTTGCAAACCATCGATGGGCTGCAGGAGTTCCACGTTGGAGACGAAATTCAGTTTCGCACCAATGTCCGGGACTCCGGCGTCTTCAACCGCACGCGTGCGCGCATTGAGGATTTCCATGGTGACGCCATGAC
>NZ_CABFMQ020000040.1 GCF_901905185.1 Methylocella tundrae | reverse complement strand
CTGCCGATGCTGACATTCGAGTGAGCAAACTCTTGGTAGTTGATGTTGTTGAACTCATGCGTGAAGTCGCCCATGCTGAAGTGTGCGTTCATTGCCGGCATATCCATGGTAGTGGTGGTCATCATGTTGAAGGGCATCGACATGGTCGACATCATGGCTGGGTTGATACCAAAGTCAACAGGTGAGGTCTGCAGTTGGGCGCCGAATGTCGAGTCAAAGGCGGTGGTCATCCCCATGGCACCGGGTGTCATGTAAGGGTCCTGAGCGAAACCGTCTGTGTTAATGTTCATCCACGTTGCCAACATAGGATTCATGGGCTGCATGGCCGCCGGGAAGCCAAGACCGGCAGTCTGGAGAGGAGCGATGGCGGTTGACGACGCAGGCATGGCGTTGTGCTGCGCGC
>NZ_CABFMQ020000039.1 GCF_901905185.1 Methylocella tundrae | reverse complement strand
TTATACATTCTGAGCTCAGCCTGGAAGATACCGGTCGAGTTGTCGAGGAAGGGTACGTTGTAGCAGACAGCGATTCCACTTGGATTCGAGGCTTTGCCTTTGAGGTTGCTCAATGTTTGCATGCAAGCGTTCCGTGTCTCCTCTTCCCACTTCTGCAGATTGGCTTTGGAAGCATCACCAGATGCTGGCATCAACGAAGCCAATGGTGCGGTGTCGACACCGTTGGAGTCTTGCCGTTGGGTAAGTGTGGCGAGAAGTCCAGCGTCCCGTCGAAGTACCTCCTCCAGATCCTCGCTACGTCGCAGGGCGGCGTTGACCTCCCCGAGCTTCACGGCAGCTACGTGTCCAGCAGCGAGCAGCCCACCAAAAGCAACAGTCTTGAACAACATGGCGAAGACTGGTATTA
>NZ_CABFMQ020000038.1 GCF_901905185.1 Methylocella tundrae | reverse complement strand
GTCCGAGCTGCACCTCCCCGACAACGCCAGCTACCGGCGGTATGCCGACCTGGGCCGCCGCGCGGCGGTATGGAACGTGGTGGCGGCGCCGCCGGATTCGCTCACCCTGCACACATGGTGCTTCCCCGTCACGGGCTGCATCGGCTACCGCGGCTATTTCGCGGAGGCCGGTGCCCGAGAAGAGGCCGCGCGCCTGGCCGGCGTCGGGCTGGAGACCGCCGTCTACGGCGTGCCGGCGTATTCCACGCTGGGCTACACCTACTGGCTGGGCGGCGATCCGCTGCTCAACACCTTCATCGGCTGGCCCGAGGGTGAATTCGTGCGGCTGCTGTTCCACGAGCTGGCCCACCAGGTGGTGTATGCCAACGGCGACACGATGTTCAACGAATCCTTCGCGACGGCCGTGGAG
>NZ_CABFMQ020000037.1 GCF_901905185.1 Methylocella tundrae | reverse complement strand
GTGTGTCACATCATGGGGGCGAAGGTGCGCAGGATGGCGCGCCAGACGCGGCGGGGCCACCTGATGGAACGCAGATACTCCAGGGTCATGGGCGTTGAGATGGCGATGGTCACGTCCACGTCGGCGATGATGTCGGCGATGGCGTCCACCTCGTCCAGCCACACCGCGCACTCCTGGTGCAGGTAGAAGCTCCGGTAGTCGAAGTTGATGGTGCCGACCACGGCGGTGTCGTCGTCGGCGACGACCACCTTGGCGTGCACGTACCCGGGCGTGTACTCCCAGATCTGGACGCCTGCTGCCACCAGCACCTCATAGTACGACCGGGTCACCTCATGCACGATCGAGCTGTCGCCCCAGTGTGGGGTGACGATCTGCACCCGCACCCCCGACTGGGCCGCCAGCACGAGGG
>NZ_CABFMQ020000036.1 GCF_901905185.1 Methylocella tundrae | reverse complement strand
GCTGAACACCTGCTGCAGGTGGCGCGTAATTTCCAGATCCGCATTACGGACGTGTTGACCACTCATCGACACGACGATCATGTGCAGGCGTTGGTGGATGTGCTGGAGGCGACCGGAGCAAAGCACCATTCGGGCCGTTTCGATGCTGACGCCCTGCCCGCACGCGTGGATGAAACCTACGGCACTTATGACGGCCTGCCGGAAGACCTCCGCTTGGCTGGCGACTTTCGCGACTTCGCGCTGCAGGCGGTGGAACTGCGCGGACACACTCCGGGTGGCATCGCGGTGTTAGCGCTGAACCCCACGTATTTTACGCCGGGGCGAGCTTTTGTCGGAGATTCCTTGTTCCCCGGTGGCGTGGGTAAGACCACGAAGGACGAGGATTTCCAGCAGCTGCTCAGTGATGTGG
>NZ_CABFMQ020000035.1 GCF_901905185.1 Methylocella tundrae | reverse complement strand
CCGCGGCCCCCATCGCCCGCCATCTGAACAAGCGCGATAACGGCTGCCTGCCCGAATTCAAAAGCCAGAAGCCCAGTCCGGCAAAGCCCATCGCAACGGCAAAGCCCCCGCGCAACACGAGGAATCCCGCGACGATCAGCGCCGCGGCGCCGACCCCCCGCCTGATGACATAGGCAAGCGCCGCCGGGCTCGCGCGCGTAAAAGCGCGCAGCCCGGCCATCGAAAGCCAGAAAATCAAGAAACCGACCAGAAGATAAACCATCAAGCGTCGCCACTCAGCGCATTTGCGCCAACAAAAGATCGGCTGCGGCGCCGTGAGACCGGGCTTCCAGCTCCAAAGCCTGACGACCGCCCGCCGCATAGGCCGCCACCGCCGAGAGAAGCGCCTCGAGCCGCTGCGAAGCGCCAGCGTCAAATGTGGCATAGGCGCCGCCTGTCAGCAAGGCGATCTGGCGGAAGGCCTGTTCGGCGGCCCTATCGCGCCCTTCCTGAAACACAAAGGCCTTGACGCCGAGAAGCCCGGCCCGCCCGGCAAGATCAGCGATTTCGTCGACCGGCTCCTCCAGCGCGTCGCCGATGAAAACCAGGGCCTGCACCGGCAGGCGCTGCGCCTCATCCAGCGTGTGGCGCAGCACCCTCGCGATCTGGGTGGCGCCCGCCGCGACCGAGATCTTCGCCATCAGCGCGGCGAGATCCTTGCCGCCGTTGAGGAAGCGCGAGGCCTTGCACTCGCCAAATCCACGATAGTAAACGAGTTGCACGTCAAGCCCGCCATGAGACGCCGCCGTCACGAACATCCGGCTTTGAAGGCTTTGCGCCAGATCCCACGTAGGCTGGCGGCTCATCGTCGCGTCGAGCGCGAAGATCAGCCGGCCGTGTCCGGACACGGCGGGAGGGCGCTCCCTCGCCGCGCTGAGAAACTGATCAATCTCCGCGCTGGAGTTGGATTTTGGTCCAACGACGGCGCGGCCGTCCCTTGAGGGATGCAAAGGCTCCTCGCAATCTGCACGCATTAGACTATTTCGTATTTTTCAATTGTCCAGGGTTCCGCAAAGGCGCCATCGCGCCAGTCCCGCCAGGCCGGAAGCGCCATGACCGCATCCATATAGGCGCGCGTTTGGGGCGCCACCGCGACCGCATATATATGGAGGCGGTTGACGACCGGCGCAAACATCGCGTCGGCGGCCGAGAACTCGCCAAACAGAAACGTCCCTCCCGCGCCAAACTCCTCCCGCGCCGAAGAAAAAGCCTCCTCGATCCGGGCGACGTCGGCCGCCGCTTCCGGCGTCAGCGGCCGTTCGCACACCTGCCGGCGAAAATTCGTCGGCAAATGCGATCGAAGCGCCATGAATCCTGAATGCATCTCGGCGCTGAGGGCGCGCGCCCGCGCGCGCGCCGCCGGGTCACGCGGCCAGACCGCGCGATCGGGGAAGGCTTCGGCGACATATTCAATGATCGCGAGCGAATCCCAGACGGTTCGGTCGCCGTCGCGCAAAACCGGGCACCTCGCCGCCGGCGAATAACGCAAAATCTCCGCACGAGTCTCGGCACGGCCGAGCGGCACGACGACTTCATCGAAGGCGATGCCGAAATGCCGCATGAGAAGCCACGGCCTCAGCGACCATGAGGAATATGCTTTATTGGCGATGATGAGAGTATAGGTCACGGTGGGCAGCATCTTTGGAATGAGAATGGCGCGTTTCGGAGGCGTTCCGATCGAATGAGTCATTTGGTCGATTGCAAAAGGCTCCAGCTTCGCCTGAGCATATTCCAGCCGGCCGGATTGAACCAATCTGACCGGCCCAGGCTCTGGCGCGCCGCTTTCGTTGGAGACTGCGATTCGAGAGAATGCGAGCGCGGCAAAGATTGATATGCTGCAATTGTGCGCGCTTCAAAACGCTTTTCACGGATAAACCACCAACGAACCATCGCCGCCGCGGGGAAACATGCTCGACCTTTCAATAGCAGACAGCATCGGCCTTGCATTCTTTCTTGGCGTCTGGGTCCTCTATCGCTTCGTCAACGAACACGGCCTTGGCCGCTTGCGCAGCCTCTCGGTGCTGATGAACGAGCATCGGATGGGGTGGATGCGATCGATGAGCACGCGCGATTCGCGCATCGCGGACGCCAGCATCATGTCGAGCTTGCAGAACGGCGCCGCATTTTTCGCCTCGACGTCGCTGATCCTGCTCGGCGGCGCGGCGGCCTCAATGCGGGCGACCGATGACGTGCTCAAAGTATTCGGCGACCTGCCGTTCGGATTGACGGTGACGAGGGGAACCTGGGAGCTCAAGGTGCTCGGCCTCGCCCTTCTCTTTGGCTATTCTTTCTTCAAATTCGCCTGGGCCTACCGCCTCTTCATCTATGCGGCGATCCTTCTTGGCGCGACGCCCGGACCCGAGTCCCCCGATGCGGAAGCTCGGGAAAAAGCCTCAAAGCGCGCGGGCTTTATGACCATCGACGCCGGACTTCACTTCGCCAAAGGGCTGCGCAGCTTCTACTTCGCCTTCGCCTATATAGGCTGGTTCGTCAGTCCTTACGTGCTGATGACGACCACCGCCGCGATTTTCATTATCGTCATGCGCCGCCAGTTTTTCTCGGCCGCCCGGGCGTCGCTGACACACGAGCCGTTATAAGCGTCCTTCATGGCGCTGGAAACAGGGCGCCGGTCTTGCCGGTCAGGCGATAGGCGAGAAGCCCGATCCATTCACGAACGCTGAGATCGAGCATGGGGATGCGATCCGAGGCCGAAGCGAACCAGGACCAGTCCCGCGCATCGCCGAAGGTGCGATAGGCGACGGGATAGGCGATCACGTCGAAGCCAAGACGCCGAAAAATGCCCATCGAGCGGGGCATGTGCCAGGCCGACGTCACGAGCAGCCATGTCTCGCCCGGCTTCGGCTGCAAAAGATCGCGCGTGAACAGGGCGTTTTCCCAGGTATTGCGGGATCTTGATTCAAAACTCATCCTGTCGGCTGGCCCGCCAAGGGCAAGCCAGAATTTTCGCGCCCCGACCGTCTCCGCCGAACTTTGGTCCAGGAGATCGCCGGACCCGCCAGAGTAGATGAGACGAGCCTGCGGATAGCGTCGCGCCAGTTCGAGCCCGGCGATGAGTCGCGCGCCATCTTCGGACAAGATCACCTGTCCACGCGATTCACTCTTGCGCTGTTGTAGCGCGCCTCCGAGAACGATGATGCCCGTTGGCGGCGCGAGATCGGCGGAAGGCGCCGGAAACCGATTCTCGAGTGGCAGCAGCAGCGCCGCGCTGAGCGGCGTCAGCAACAGCACGGCCAGCGCCAGCGTCGTCGCAGCGGTCCACCGCCGCCCTAACCGCGCCCGGCGGGTAAATTGCAGAGCGACGCCGATACAAAGGAGAATAAGGAGAAATGTGAGCGGTTCGGCGATCAGCCAAAAGATTTTGGAGAGAGCAAAGAACATGGGCGGCGCTTTAAGACGCGCCCAGCGGCGTCAGGGATCTCCGCATTTTTGAGCTACTCGCCATCTTTGCCCTCGGGCGGCGTCGGCTCCTCGTCGGACTCCTTTGCCGGGATGGCGTAGACGCCGCCGAGCCAGCGGTGCAGATCGACGTCGGCGCAGCGCTTCGAGCAAAAAGGTCGCATCTCGAGGACGGCGGGCTTGCCGCAGATCGGGCATCGCCGCGCTGAGGCCGCGGGCGGGGATTCTTGAGGGGCGTCCTGAGCTTTGCGATCAGCCATGGCGGTTCCGGTCATCATGCGCTCAGACGCGATTGAGCCAGGCGACATGGGCTGGATAGCCCTCGCCGACGAGCAGCGACATTGTCTCGTAGAGCGGCAGGCCGACGACAGAAGAATAGGAGCCGATGAGCTTCAACGCAAACGCTCCGGCAAGACCCTGGATCGCATAGCCGCCCGCCTTGCCGCGCCATTCGCCGGAGCCAAGATAAGCCTCTATCTCGCTCGACGACAGGCGCTTAAAACGCAGCCGCGTCTCGACCAGCTTGTGGCGCTCGCGTCCCTTCGGCGTCACGAGGTAGATTGCCGTATGCACGCGATGCGCGCGGCCGGACAATAGCCGCAGGCACTGCGCCGCCTCCGCCACAATCTCGCATTTGGGCAAAATGCGACGTCCGACGCTGACCACCGTGTCCGCCCCGATGATATAGCTATCGGCAAGCTCAGGCTTTGCCGCTGCGATCTTGGCGGCGGCGTGCGCCTTCTCTCTGGCGAGCCGGCTCGCAAGGGTGCGCGGCAACTCATTTTTGCCTGGAGTTTCGTCGAGGTCGCAGGGAAGCAAGGCGTCGGGCTCGACGCCGATCTGCTGCAGCAGCTCCAGGCGGCGCGGCGACGCCGACGCCAGAACGAGCCTTGGGCGCCAGGTTGGGCCATTCGGAAGCTGGCGATCCGGAGGCTGGCCATGCGGCGCCTCGTTATGCAAAACCTTATCTTCGGCGGTCATCGAGGCGAATCCGGGCGATCTTGCGCGCCTCGTCCTGAAGTCTCACCGTCATCCGGGATCGGCTCACTTGAAGCGGTAGGTGATGCGACCCTTGGACAGGTCGTAGGGCGTCATTTCGACGAGGACCTTGTCGCCCGTAAGAACACGAATCCGGTTCTTGCGCATTTTGCCGGCCGTATGGGCGATGATCTCATGCTCGTTTTCGAGCTGAACCCGAAATGTCGCATTCGGCAGCAGTTCGACGACGACTCCTGGAAATTCAAGCAATTCTTCTTTCGACATCTGTGTCCTTGTATTTGAACGGCGATCTCCCGCGCGCCTCTTTGACTACGAGGCGGGCCGGCGCCGAAAAGGTGAGTGCTCCCGCAAGGTCACGCAATGCCGGCGCCGGCGTGCGCAAACCCCGGCAAGGTTTTGCATGACCCTTCCGGAATCCGGCGGAGACAATTGGCCGGGACCCTAATCGAGAACCAGGCATTTGTGAACAGGCGCGTTCATTCCGCCGCGGCAGAAAGCCTCACAAATGATGGGAGGGCTCGGACGCGGTCTTAAGCTTTTCGGTTTCCCCCGTCTCATAGGCCCTGAACCGGCGGATTGCGAGGGGAATCGTCGCCAGATAGAGTACAGACAGGAAAATCAGCATCTCCATCGGGAAAGTCGCGAGCAGAAGCAGGCCGACGACGATGCCGAACAGCACGACGATGACATATTCGCGGGGCACGCGACCGATCTTCTTGCCGGAAAAATGCGGAATCCGGCTCGCCATCAGGAGCGCCACGATCAACACATAAACAATATAGACCGAAACCATGAAGCGCCCGTTCGGCGCGCCCAGAATGGAAAGATTGAGGTAGAGCGGCAGCAGGCCAACGATCGCTCCCGCGGGCGCCGGCATGCCGGTAAAGAAATGCGCATGCCAGGCCGGACGGTTCGGATCCTCGATCATGACGTTGAACCTTGCGAGCCGCAAAGCCGCCGCGATGGCGAAAACGAGCGCGGCAAACCAGCCAAGGCTTTTGATCTCGTGCAAACCCCAAAAATAAAGGATCAGCGCGGGAGCGACGCCAAAATCGACAAAATCGGCGAGCGAATCGAGCTCCGCGCCAAAACGCGTCGCGCCGCGCAGCGCCCGCGCGATGCGTCCGTCGAGCCCATCAAGGACGGCGGCGATGATCACGGCGAGCACGGCGATCTCGAATTGCCCTTCGATTGCGAAGCGGATCGCCGTGAGACCCATGCAAAGGGCGAGCAGGGTGACGAGATTGGGCAGAATGACGCGCATCGGAACCGCGCGAAAGAGCCGCTTTGGGGGCGGAGGCGGATCGAACGCGTCGAACTCGCTCGCATCGTCGGCGCGCGTCCATCTCGATGCACCGCCCGCGGCGTGGCGAGAATCTGGCGCGCCATTGTTCACAGAGGTGCCTTTCATGGCCGGCAACATAGGCGCGCCACAGGGAAGCCGCAAGCGCGCCGCAGCTCCGCCACGGGCCATTCGTCTCTAGCGCGCGGACGGCGACAGGGCGGCGAGCGCCTGACGTTCGCCCAAGCCATCGCCTGCGCTACGTCTGGGCTCAAAAGGGGCGCTCTCCGATCGCGTTCTAACCGAGCCCGAACCGCAGGCGCAATCGCCGCAAAATAGCCGCGCCGCGCCGCTTGACCCTCAGAAAGAAAGCCCAGGCCTCGGTCGATTTCGCCCATGCGATGAGGCGATCGCGAAAAGCGAAAAGCCAATCCATGAGCCTGGCGAACCAGCCGATCGTCCGCAGCTTGTCCCTGCCCGCGCTGTATACGCGCTCCACGACGACGAAGCTGACGAAATAGGCGAGCACAAAAACGGTGATCCCGACCAGTTCGTGGCCGGTGGCGAACAGGAAGAGCGCATAGACCTTGGCTGGTTCGGCAAGCGCGAAGGGAATGGCGAGCAGCGCCAGAATGCCATAGGGCGGCAACTCTGCGACGAGATGCTCGAGGCGGATGACGAAACGCAGTTTCGCCAGCCAGCGGATCAGCGGACGAAAGACCGGCGCGACAAGCGCGTCGAGCGTCAGATAGAAAATGATCAGCGCTTCGGCGCCGAGCAGCAGAAACCGGCGCAAGCCATGCGCCCTGGTCGATTCGCGCGGTGACATCATTGACCATCCATCTCGTCAGAGCGGAGCGCAGGGTGGGTGCGCACGGGCACAGTCGCACGCCGGGCAAACGACTAAGCTCCGTTTTCCAGAACATTCCTAGCCGCGGTCATGGGATGACCGCCGACGAGCGGCGCAAATCAGCATAGGGGCGAAGCATGGAATTTCAAACGCCGAGGGGAAGAGCCCTGACCGAACTTTGCGTCGATTCGACCCCCAACGCGTCCGGCGCCGGCAAGAAAATCGCGCTGAAGTGCAAATATGACAGAGCCGACAAGAATATCACGCTGACCTCCTCGCCCAGCGTCAAGATCGTGACCCAGAAAGACAACAAGCATGGCGTCATCGACTTCGTCGTGGAAATCCTGGCGAAGAACGTCGATGAGCGCATCGCTTACATTATCGCGTCCTATGACTCTCTTTCGTTTGGGGTTGCCTATCGCGCGGATGAAACATTGCGGCTGACGATCGGCAAGGTCAAAAAGCACGCGAATTTCGAATCGGATCTGCTGGCGCAGATATTGGGGATGAGCTCGGACGCCGATCATCTGCTCGCCTACTACCGCGTGCTCGCCGCCAAAAACAACAAGAATCTCCCCAGAAGCGATTGGGACGAGCTCAATGACAATCCATTGAAACAGAACACAGGTCCCGACCCGAAGAAGTGGAATTGCGGCGGCGCCCTGCAGACCTTTGGAGCAAGATACGCCGAGCATCATTACATCAGCGGCGCCACCATTTATTATAGGCGGCCGAGCCCGTTGAAACTCTCTGAAGTTCAGTTCAAGGCGGACACGGTCCGCGCCGGCGCGCAAAAGCTAAGAACGCAGTTGAAGAACGGAAATTTCGTTCAGGTTTTCGTCGGCCACAATGAACAATTGACCGTGGTTGACGGCGTGATCAGGCCGAGCAGCAATACGCATTTCATCACGCTGTTCGGCTGCAGTCAGGATGGCAAGCAGTTCATTTTTTTCGATCCGTGGCCACAAGGCTCGATCCTCGACTACCAAAGCGGGATCATGGGGACGGTCAAATCCATGTTCATGGGGAGCATCAATTTCTTCGAGGACGAAGGAAAGATCAGATCTCCCGACAACGCCCCAGGCCTCCATAAATATGTGATATTGACCGGACCCTGAGTTTTGGCGGTCCCGAGCTTCGTCAGGACCCGATAACGCGCCCGATCATGAAGCGCGCCGATTGAATGACCGCCGGCCCGCAATAAGGTTGCGATACGAAATCGACCCAGGACAGCAGGTCCGCCATCCGCGAAGCCTCAAGCCAGCCGTCCGGCAGATCCTTGCCGGCGCCGCGATAGCCTTCCAGCACGCCGGCGATGAAATCGGCGTTGTCGCCGAGGGGCGGACGCAGGAGATTTCCGAAATCGAAAGAAGGCCCCCCGGCGAAGGCAAATTCCCAGTCGAGAACGGCGGCGACGCGCCAGCCGGAAGGCTCCTCCCGGACGAGAATGTTCGAAGCGTTGAAATCGGAATGCGTCAGCGCCGGCTGCCGCGCCCAGGGGGAGCCGAGAACCGCGCCCTCCCGCGCGACGAAAGCAAACAAGGCCCCGGTCAGATCGGCTCCAAGACGCTCGCCGCCCGGCCCTTCGCGCAGACAATGGTCGAGCCAGGCGAGCAATCCGGCCGTATCCATATCGAGAGGCTCTGTTGGGACGAGATCAGGTCCGAAAAAACCTTGCTGCTCGAAGCGAAATGCATGGATCGCGGCCAGCGTTTCGCCAACATGACGGCTGACATCCATCAGAGCGCGCGGCGAAAGACGCGCCGCGACAATTTCCAACTGCTCACCCTCGACCCATTGCAGGAATGCGTAGGGCAATCCGAAATCGGGATCAACGCGGCCGCTTGTGAGAACGGCCGGAACCGGCACGCGGCGGCTGACGCGGGCGAGAAGCGCGATTTCCTTGGCCGCCTGCTGCTGATCGCGCTGCCAGTAGCGCAGCAGCGCCTCGCGATCGCCGGTCGGGGTGCGGAGGCGGAGTTTGAAATTGGTGTTGGCGAGGCCGCCGAACGTGCTCTCCATCTTGATGAGTTCAGCATCTGGAAAAGCCTTGCCGACAAGCGCTTCGACGCTGGAGCGGCGGGGTTCCAGGATTGCTTGCGTCCGGCTCCATTTCTCACGCAACGAGCGTTCTCCGCCGCGCCATTTCCTTAAGCCTTCATTCTCGTCTGCGCCTAACGCTGCCTGGATTTGCGCCCGGCGTAAGGATTGTCGCTGGTCTTTTTCGACATGCGGATCGGCACGCCCGGCAGCTCGAAGGTCTGCCGCAGGCTGTTGACGAGGAATCGTTCATAGCTCGCGGGCAATGCGTCAAGCTGATTGCCGAACAGAATGAAATAGGGCGGCCTCGCGCGCAGTTGCGTCATATAGCGGATTTTAATGCGGCGTCCCGAGACAGCCGGCGGCGGGCTTTTCTCCAGCGCGCTTGCAAGCCAACGGTTGAGCCGCGCGGTGGAGATTCGTTTGTTCCAGACTTCATGCACCCGCAAGATCGAATGCATGAGATTTTCAATGCCTTCGCCGGTCGCTCCCGCGAGCGGAACCACAGGCGCGCCTTTCACCTGCGGCAGCAGCCGCAACGCTTCCTCGCGCAGCTCAGAGAGCTTCGCGCCCTTGTTCTCGATCAGGTCCCATTTGTTGAGGCCGATGACAAGCGCCCTGCCCTCGCGTTCGACGAGATCGGCGAGCGTCAGATCCTGCTTTTCGAATGGGATCGTCGCATCAAGAAGCAGGATCACGACTTCCGCGAATTTGGCGGCGCGCAGAGCGTCGTGACCGGCCAACTTTTCGAGCTTGTCCTCGACTTTGGCGCGGCGGCGTAGGCCCGCGGTGTCGAACATTTTGATCTTGCGGCCGCGCCACTCGAAATCAATGCCGATCGTATCGCGCGTCAGCCCCGGCTCGGGTCCGGTCAGAAGCCGATCCTGCCCAATGATCGTATTCAATAAGGTTGACTTGCCGGCGTTCGGCCGGCCGATGATCGCGATGCGCAGCGGCTTTGTAATGTCGAGTTCGGAGCCGTCTTCGTCCTCGCCGAGAACGAGGCGCGTCGCTTCATCGGCCTCGTCAGCGGGCAATTCGGTCTCCTCGGGGAGCGCCTCCCGGATTGCCGCGTAAAGCTCGGAGAAGCCTTCGCCATGTTCGGCCGAGAGCGGCACCGGATCGCCAAGGCCGAGATCATAGCCTTCAACCGCGCCGGCCTCGCCAGCCCGCCCCTCGGCCTTGTTGGCGATGAGGATCAAGGGTTTGTCGGCGCGGCGCACGAGATTGGCGAAGAAGCGATCGTCGGGCGTGAGACCGGCGCGGGAATCGAAGACGAAGAAAATGGCGTCCGCGAGCTCGATCGCCATCTCGGTCTGCGCGCGCATGCGCCCCGGCAAGGACGCTTCGTCCCCCTCCTCGAGGCCGGCGGTGTCGATGATCTTGAAGGAAAGATCGCCGAGCCTCGCCTCGCCCTCGCGCCGGTCGCGCGTGACGCCGGGGCGATCATCGACGAGCGCGAGCTTCTTGCCGACGAGCCTGTTGAACAGGGTCGATTTGCCGACGTTCGGGCGTCCGATGATCGCGATCGTGAACATTATTTCGCCGGTGCTTGTTCAGCCGGCGCATTTTCCGCGGGAGCAGCGGAATCGGCGGGGGCTTTTTCGGGCGCAGCTTCGCTGGCGGGCGCGTCGGCGGCCGGCGGAGCGGCTGGCGTTTTCTCAGGCGCCTCAGCTGCAGGCGGCGTGGCGGTCGCGGGCGGAGCAGCCGGCGGTGCGGTCAAGGGCGGCGCCGTCTCCGCCGGGGCGAGCGGCGGAGGCGCTTTGCCGGCCTGGACGAGGCCGAGGAAAGCCTCCGCCCGCTGGCGCAACGCCGACGGCGCGCGCGGGTCGGCGATGATCATGTCGAGCCAGCGGCCCGCGCCATCTAGATCCTCCCGCCTGAAGGCGGCGAGGGCGAGAAGCTCGCGGATGGTGTCACGATAGGTGAAATTCGCTCCGGCCAGCGCGCCATATTTTTGTTCGAACGCCTTGGGGTCGTCGCTATCGACGCGCAGGATCGCCGCGCGCGTCTGCGCCATATCCTTGAACGCCTGCGGATAATTCGCATCCGCGACGAGAGCGTCGAAGGCCGACGCCGCCGCGGCGGGATCGCGGCCCGCGATCTCATCCGCGGCGCGAAGACGCGCGAGCGTCGCGTAGCCCTTCGGCCCGGTCCTGGCCAGTTGCTCGAAAGCGGCCTGCGCCTCGGCTGACTTGCCGTCCACGGAGAGCTGCAGCGCCGCTTCATATTGCGCGCCCGCCGCCTCGGCCGCCTTTGTGCTGAAGTGCTGATAAATGCGCCAGCCGGCCGTCGCCGCGACGATCACAACCGCCGCGGCAATGAACAAGGACTGATATTTCGTCCAGATCTGGAGAAGCCTGTCGCGACGGTAGTCTTCGTCGACTTCGCGGAAAAAATCGGTCATGGCGGTCTCTGGGCGTTTCGTTGACGGTCGGTCTTCGGGCGTGAACCGCCTCAGCTAGCATGCGCCGGGACGAAATGCGACAATCCTTTGCTCAGGCTGGCGATCAGTGTCGTCGAGGCCCCGCTCCGCCCCGTTGGAGCTTCGGCGATCTCGACGCGGCCAGCGCCCGTCATGGAGAACGCCCGACGTGGTGCGAGACGGTTCGGGGTCATGAGCGCGATCCGAGTTTTGGCGCGTTCAAAAGACGGTGATAAACCGGGAGCCGGTCTCGCCTTGCTTCTCGGCTTGCTGGCGCCATATTGGGGCGATGCGCGGCAGCGCCCAAAATCAGCTTTTCAGATTTTTTTGCATTCCACGGCAGGACGTTCTCGTCCCGCCAATCCATCCCCCTGCTTTTGAGGAGCATGTCCATGACCCCCAGCAACGCCGCGGCGTCGGGCCGTTTCGTCCTTGGCGACATCGAAATCCATCGTTTAGGCTTCGGCGCCATGCGCATCGCCGGCAAGGGCGTCTGGGGGGAGCCGGCCGACCGAAGCGAGGCCTTGCGCACGCTGCGCCGCCTGCCCGAACTTGGCGTCAACTTCATCGATACGGCCGACAGCTATGGCCCCTTCGTCAGCGAGGAGTTGATCGCCGAGGCGCTCCACCCCTATTCCGGCCTGTTGATCGCGACAAAAGGCGGCCTCACCCGGCACGGGCCGGATATTTGGGCGCCATTGGGGCGCCCGGAATATCTGCGCCAATGCGTCCTTATGAGCTTGCGCCGCCTGAAAATCGACAGGATCGATCTTTGGCAGCTGCACCGCATCGACCCGAAAGTGCCGCGCGACGAACAGTTCGGCGTGATAAAAGACATGCAAAAGGAAGGGCTGATCCGCCACGCCGGCCTCAGTGAGGTCGGCGTCGAAGACATCGGCGCCGCGCAAAAATTCTTCCCTGTCGTCTCCGTGCAAAATCGCTTCAACCTCGTCGATCGCGCCAGCGAGGATGTGCTCGACCATTGCGCCAAAGCAGGGATCGGCTTCATTCCATGGTTCCCGCTCGCGGCCGGGGCGCTGGCGAAGCCCGGTTCGATCCTTGATTCCATCGCAAAGAGCAAGGGCGCGACGCCGAGTCAGATCGCTCTCGCGTGGGTGCTGAAGCGCAGCCCGGTGATGCTTCCCATTCCCGGCACCGGCAGCGTCAAACATCTCGAAGAAAACGTCGCAGCCGCTTCGATTTCTCTGACCAATGAGGAATTCCGCACGCTCGACGAGCAAGGCAGAGCCGCCGCGAACTAGCAGCGGCGCGCCAATCGGCAAGCTGGATTATCTCGGCGCCTTGGGATGGCTTGAGGTTTCGCGATTGGGCGCGGCCCAAAAACAGAGATGGAGATCAACGCTATGAACGAGCAAACGCAGAGCCGCGACTTCGCCAGTTTCGACCTCCATGACATCGCTCGATCCTTTCCCGACGCCGCAGAAACGATGCTGCTCGACACCTATCTGACCTATGAGCCGGCGGCGAGCTCCCGCGTTTTCAGGGTCTATCGCGGCACGCCGCCGCATTATCATGCGACCTGCGACGAATATCTTTTCGTGCTCTCCGGCAGAGGGACCTACTGGATGGGCAGCGCCGCCAACGGGGGCGTCTTCGCTCCCGGCCAATTGCTGTTCTTCAAGCGCGGAATCATCCACGCGATGCCCGAACTCATCGAAGGTCCGGTCGTGTTCTTCTCGGTCGACACGCCAAGACGCGATCCCAAGGACATCATCTTCGTCAATCCGGAAGACGGCACGCCGGAAAGCTTTATCCAGGACAAGAGTAAGTAAAGCTCATCCGCCAGCCGCTGGATTTGCGCGACTGGCATTATCCCATAATCCCGATTAATCGAAGAACGATACGAGTTGCGCGGCATGATGGCGCAACGAATTTGGATCCCGGCAAATCGCATCTATAGTCTGGAGGGAACAGCTGAAGCTCCGTCCGGCCTCTGATCATGTTGGTTCGCCATCTATCCTATTTTGTCACCCTCGCTCGCGAGCGGCATTTCGCACGGGCCGCGGAAGTCTGCCATATCGCGCAGCCGACGCTCTCAGCGGCGATCCGCACGCTTGAGGAAGACCTTGACGTCCGGCTTGTCGTCAGAAATCACCGCTTCGTCGGTCTGACGCCCGAGGGCGAGAAGCTCCTCGTCTGGGGGCGCCAGATCCTGACGGACTACAACAGTCTGCGCGACGATCTTAACGGCCTGCGGCGCGGATTGACGGGCGTGCTGCGGCTTGGCGTGATCCCCGCGGCGATGCCGGCGATCTCATTTCTCACCGCGCGTTTTTCCGCCGCGCACCCGAAGGCGAGCGTCGAGATTCAATCGCTGACTTCACGGGCGATCCAACGCGCGCTCGACGCTTTTGAGATCGACGGCGGCGTCACCTATCTCGACAACGAGCCTCTCGAAAACGTGCGCCGGACCCAGCTCTATCGCGAGCGTTATGTTTTCGTGGTCAATCGTCTCCATCCGTTTGCCGCTCGTGCCGCCGTCACCTGGGCCGAGGCCGCGGCCGAGCCGCTTTGCCTGCTCAGCGAGGACATGCAGAACCGCCGTATCATGGATAAGGTCGCCGCCTCGATCGGCGTGACGTTAAGGCCCACCGTCGTCAGTAATTCCTTCCTCGGCGTCTGCTCGCATCTGCGTCACGGTGAATGGTCGAGCATCGTGCCGCACAATTTTTTTTATGTATTCGGCCAGGCGCGGGATCTTGTCGCGATCAATCTCATTGAGCCAGCCCATGCGCAGGCGATCGGCCTCGTCCTTTCGGACCGCGACCCGCCGTCGCCGATGGCCGGCGCGCTCCTCGCCGCGATAAAGGATATTGACCTCGACGCCGAATTCGACGCCGCCATGAAGTGGATCTGATCGAAAGCGCCTATCAGGCATTCCAAGCTTTTCATTGGCTTTTTTCCAAGCAATACGTAAGTCTTCGCATCGTTCGATGTGACAGACATTAAATAGAATTGTCGCAACTTCTCGAACGGGGAAACGTTCTTAATCCAGCGGCGGCTTAGAACAACCTATAACTAGGAAGTTCAGTGGTCTTGTCTGCTTGGAAATATGCGCTGCTTTAGGTGAAAATGCCTGGCAGCGAGGGCGTTTTCTCTTTTGCTTTCAGCTCAAAGGAGGAAAATATGGCAAAAATCGTTTGCGTTCTCTATGATGATCCGGTCGATGGATATCCAAAATCCTATGCGCGCGATGATCTGCCGCACATTGATCACTACCCCGACGGGCAGACTTTGCCGACGCCAAAGGCGATCGATTTCCAGCCGGGCGCGCTGCTCGGAAGCGTCACGGGCGAGCTTGGCCTTCGCAAATATCTCGAATCCCTCGGCCACACTTTCATCGTCACCTCGAGCAAAGACGGCCCCGATTCCGTGCTGGAGCGTGAGCTGCCGGACACCGAGATCGTCATTTCGCAGCCGTTCTGGCCGGCCTATCTGACCGCCGAGCGCATCGCCAAGGCGCCGAAGCTGAAACTGGCGATCACCGCCGGCATCGGCTCCGACCACGTTGACCTGCAGGCGGCGATCGATCGCAAGATTACAGTGGCGGAGGTCACCTACTGCAACTCGATCAGCGTCGCCGAACACGTCGTGATGATGATCCTCGGGCTCGTGCGCAACTACATTCCGTCCTATCAATGGGTGGTGAAGGGCGGCTGGAACATCGCCGATTGCGTCGAGCGTTCTTATGACGTCGAGGGCATGCATGTCGGCACCGTGGCGGCCGGCCGCATCGGTCTTGCGGTGCTGCGCCGCCTGAGGCCCTTCGACATGCATCTTCATTATTACGACCGGCATCGCCTGCCCGAGGCGACCGAGAAGGAGCTTGGACTGATCTGGCATCCGACGGTCGAAGACATGGCGAAGGTCTGCGACGTCGTCACCATCAACGCACCGCTGCACCCTGAAACCGAGCATCTCTTCAACGACGCGCTCTTGGCCAAGATGAAGCGCGGCGCCTATCTCGTGAATACCGCGCGCGGAAAAATCTGCGACCGCGACGCGATTGTCCGGGCGCTCGAAAGCGGCCGGCTCGCGGGCTATGCCGGCGACGTCTGGTTCCCGCAGCCAGCGCCTAAGGATCATCCCTGGCGCAGCATGCCCCATCATGGCATGACCCCGCATATCTCGGGCTCCTCGCTCTCGGCCCAGACGCGCTACGCGGCCGGCACGCGGGAAATTCTCGAATGCTGGTTTGAGGGAAGGCCGATCCGCGACGAATATCTGATCGTCGACGGCGGCAAACTGGCAGGGGCTGGGGCACATTCCTATAGCGCCGGCAACGCAACCGCCGGATCGGAAGAGGCGGCCAATTTTTCCAAAGCCAGCTGATTTCTTGGCGGCGCCCCCAGCGCCGCCTCCGCTGCGCCCCGCGCTTCCTTGTCGCGCATTCGATCGAGATCGAGCGACGGAGCCTCGAAATCAAGTCATCCAGATCGTTGCATTGCGCCGCGGAGCGTAGGGCTGGCCATTTCCGGCTCACGCCGCCATTCCCACTTAAAAAAGACGGCGACCCTCGTTGCTGCCCCGCGACGATCCGCTTAACGCCCACGACCCGCGTCTTGAGCCTTGATGAGAGGAGGCTTATTCCTCGGTCGGCCGGACCATAGCCCTCAATTATTTCCAAATCGACCCATTCGAGCCTTGACCGGGCGCCCCCTGAGAGGACTATTCCGGAGCAGGAAGGGATCGGCGGCGAAAACGCATCGTTCACTGGAAAAATGCGAGATGAGATGGATGTTGACGCCTTGGACGCTTTTTGGGCGTTCCGCCTTTCGACCGACTATCCGGGCCATAGATGGATCGTGTTTTGACGAGTTCAGGTAAGCCCGAACGGATCGTTATTTGCGCCCTGCAAACCTATTCGAAAATAGGCGGATTGCAGAATTTCAATCGCCGGGCGTTCCAGGCCCTCGCCGAGAGGGCGCAGCTGCGAGGGCAACCGAACCCGGCAGCGCTCCTTTCTGGAGATGAGCCCGCGTCGATCACGCCGATCCCCGGAATCGAGTTCATCCCCGTCAAGGATAGCCTGATTTTCCTGTCGAAGGCCGTTTGGCGCGGCGCGCGAGAGGCGGACATACTCATTTTATGCCATGTCAGACTGGCTATTATCGCGCCAGTCGTGCGGCTGTTGCGGCCAAAACTTCCGATTCTCATGTTTGTCCATGGCATAGAGGTGTGGACGCGGCCGCAACTGCCGAACTGGCATTACTTCGACCCCTGGTTCTTGCCCGCCGTAACGCGAGTCGCCTCCGTCAGCGCATTTACCGGCGCCACCATGTCGCGGGTTTTTAAGATCCCCGCCGGCAAATTCCGGCTTCTTCCCAACGCGGTCGACCTCCTTCCGGAACCGCCAGGCCCGCGGAAGCTCGAGGGGGCCACGATTCTTTGCGTTTCCAGGCTCAGCGCGCGCGATCGCAAAAAAAACGTCGATCAGGTGATCCGAGCCATCGCCAAGCTCAAGGATCTTATACCGTCCCTGAGGTTCGAGATCGTTGGAGACGGGAAGCTGCGAGCCGAACTCGAAACACTCGCAAAAGATCTCGGCGTCTTCGACAAGGTCACGTTTCTCGGACAAGTCGAGGACGAGGAGTTGAACGCCGCCTATGCACGGGCGACGGTTTTCGCCATGCCCTCCTCGAAGGAGGGGTTTGGGATTGTCTATCTCGAGGCCTGGTTGCGCGGCCTCCCGGTCATTTGCAGTTCGGAAGGGGCGTCAAGTGAAGTCGTGTCGGACGGCGTCGACGGTTTCGTCGTTGACCCAGACGATGTGTCGATGATCGCGGACCGGCTGCACCGACTGCTGACGCAACCCGAGCTTGCAAAAGCGATGGGCGAAAATGGTCTGCAGAAGGTCCGGCGGAACTATCTGGATGCAAATTTCCGCGCAAATCTCAACGCCATCCTCGATGAACTCGTCGATGAGGGAACGCCTCGAGCCCCGGCTCCATGCGAAGTTGGGAACGCGTGAATTCGCAACGCCAAATGAGGCGACAAAGCAGAGGGCGGCGAGGCGGGCAAATCGTCGCAGCTTGTTGAGGGGACGCGCCTTCGCCCTCGCTGGTTGAGCCAACAGCTACCATTCGATGCCTGACGATGCTAGCCTTCGAACGAGCCCGACGAAGCGGCAAAATCTCGTCGCACATCGCCTGCAAGAACTTTCCTGGAAGATTGCGCGCTGTGCTCTCTAACCTAAAATTGAGATATGCTTCGAGGAGGCATAATTTCCCTCAGCGATGATGATAGCTGAACGAGATAGCAGCGAGGCGCTGGATGTTGGAACCACTCGAAGCTTCTAAAGCCAATGCTTTACATGGCGGTCCAAGCTTCTCGCTCAAAAACCGGATCATCCGCGCGGTGTGGAATTTGACCTGGCTGCTGCTGGCGTCATGGACGCCGCCTCCGCTGCATGGCTGGCGGCGCTTTCTCCTGCGCGCCTTCGGGGCAAAGATCGGTCGTGGCGCCCGCATTTACGGCAGCGTTAAGGTCTGGCTTCCGTCAAATCTGGAAATGGGCGACCATTCGACCATTGGCTGGAACGTCAATTGTTATTGCCAAGGCAAGGTCACCTTGGAAGATTATGCGAGCGTCTCCCAATATAGTCACCTGGTGTCGGGAACGCACGATATCGACAGCCCGACTTTCCAGCTCTATACGCGGCCAATCCGCATCTGCCGATATGCGTGGGTCGCATCCGATGCGTTCGTCGGTCCTGGCGTGACCGTTGGAGAAGGCGCGGTTCTCGGCGCCCGAGGCGTCGCCTTCAAATCCCTGGAGCCATGGACCGTCTATGGCGGCAATCCGGCTCGTGTGATACGCAAGCGAAGATCCGCCATCGCGCAACAGCCAAATGAAATTCAGTCGGCCGATTGACATGGGCGCGACAGAATCCGGCACTGCGGTGGTGGTTGGCGTCGGCTCAGAAAAGGGCCTTGGCGCGGCGCTCGCGCGCCGCTTCGCCAAAGAAGGATTGCGCGTCATTCTCGCGGGACGAACCGCAAAACGCCTCGAGGCCGTCGCAGCGACGATCATGGACAGCGGCGGCCGCGCCCTGCCCTGCCAAAGCGATGCGACACGAGAAGAAGATGTCATCGCCCTCTTCGACCTAGCCGCAGCCGAAGGCGACCTCCGGCTCGTCGCCTATAATGTCGGCGGCAATGCGATGACTCCGCTTCTGCAGACCGATGCGATCGTTTTCGAAGCGATGTGGCGGCAGAATGCGCTCGGCGGATTTCTGGTTGGCCGCGAAGCCGTGGGAAAAATGCTTCCGCAGAAACAAGGCACGATTGTCTTTACGGGCGCGACAGCGTCCTTGCGGGCGCGGCCGCCTTTCACCGCCTTCGCATCCGCCAAAGCGGCGTTGCGGGCGGTGGCGCAGGGTTTTGCCCGCGAGTTCGGCCCACAAGGAATCCATGTCGCCCATCTCGTGATAGACGGGGTTATCAGCGGCGAATACGCGCGCAGCGCCTTCCCCGATTTCGTTCGCGCCAAAGGCGAGGACGGCCTGCTCGACGCCGATGCAATCGCCGATAGCTTTTGGGCTTTGCATCGCCAGCCAAAAAGCGCGTGGACGCATGAACTCGACCTCAGGCCATTCAAAGAACCGTTCTGATTTATAAATCGCGGCGCCGATCTAAGGCTGCGCGCCGGTTGCGAGTTCGGCCAGAGCCGCGAGCTTTTCGTCGAGCTTGAGGGCGGCGGCATGGACGTCATCGTTGCGAAGCCGCTCCATCAACGACGAGGGAAGATCATAGATAAGCCTCGTGCGGTCCGTCGCCGGATCTTCGAGGATCAGAGCGCGTACGGGCACGTTCAGCGCCGCGCCAAGATCATAGCGAACCATCGTCGCAGCGATGAGCGGATTGCCGAGGATATAAAGCCTCGCTCGCCCGCGGATGGCGAGTGCCTTCATCCAGGCGCTGTGATCGATGTCAAGGAATCGCATGAAACCGCTTGGCCCCTCAAAAGCGTGCATGCGCTTGATGAAGTCATCAGCGTTGCCTGCGGATGCGGCCACGGCGTCGCGAAACTGATCGTTGGTGACGACGCCAGTTGCGTCCTCGAACGCCGTGACGACCTCGTCGAACGTGCGCCCGCTCAGATATTCAAGATGGATCAGCGTGCTCTGGTCTTGCATCCGATGCTCCTTTTGCCGTAGCCGAGTGCGGAACTCGCGCCTATGCTGAGCGCGCGTCGGACGTCATTTGACGATAGCGCATCGACGCTCGACCAAGACGAATGAGATGCGACATGAATGCGATCCCCGAGCCCGTCGATATCGCCATTCTGGATGACTATCAGAATGTCGCGCTGGACATGGCCGACTGGTCGCAGCTTCAGGGCCGCGCAATCGTGACTGTCTTTAATGACCACATCGAGGACCCCGAGGCGCTGGTCGCGCGCCTGCTGCCCTTCGACATTATCTGCGTCATGCGCGAGCGCACGCCTTTGCCGCGCGCAATCCTTGAAAAGCTTCCCCAGCTTAAGCTGATCGTCTCCACTGGCCGACGCAATGCTTCGATCGACGTCGCCGCCGCCACTGAGCGGGGCATTCCGGTTGCGCGCACTGGCTACTCGTCCGATGCGACAATTGAATTCACATGGGCCATGATCCTCGCAAGCGCGCGCCACATCGCGTCCGAGAATGCTTCGCTGCGCTCTGGCGGCTGGCAACGCTCGATCGGCGCTCACCTGCGCGGCAGGACCCTCGCCATTCTCGGACTTGGCAATATAGGCGCGGAGGTGGCGCGCATCGGCGCTGCGTTCGGCATGAAAATCATCGCCTGGAGCCAGAACATGACGGCGGAAAACGCGGCGGCGGCAGGCGCTGAATTCGTCGCGAAGGACCAAGTCTTCAGTCAGGCCGACATCCTCACCATCCATCTTGTTCTCAGCGGCCGGACGCGAGGCCTGGTCGGCGCGCGCGAGCTCGCTCTGATGAAGCCGACCGCGCGACTCGTCAACACTTCGCGCGGACCGATCGTCGACGAAGCCGCGCTCATCGACGCGCTGCGGGCTCGCAAAATCGCCGGCGCCGCGATCGACGTATTCGACGTCGAGCCTTTGAGCCCTCTGCATCCTTTCCGCTCGCTCGATAATGTGCTCGCGACCCCTCACATCGGCTACGTGTCCGATAGCGCCTACCGCACCTTCTATTCCGACACTGTCGCCGACATTCGCGCCTTTCTCGACGGCGAGCCGTTCCCTTTGTCGCCCCCGCCGCGAGTCTGAGTCCGCTCTCGGAATCGATGCTGAGAGACGGAGCCTTGGGGGGCGGCGTTCAATCGCCATCGCCGGCGCCTCGCGTCGTTTTCATGCCTGATCCGCAGACCTTGTTAAGGCAGCCTAAATATGATGATGGACATCATACACTGACTGACGAAAAACTCAAGGGATCAATCCGGTTGCGTAGGGCGGCTCAGGCCGAGGCTCGCAAAGCGCGGTTTTTGCGGACGCCGACCAGCGATTCCCCCGCCGGGCCGTTGCCCTCTCCCGTGGCCTTCTCGAAGCTGATTCTCAGAGCGCGCAGACGCCTGTCGTTTTGCAGCGTTCCGCGCGGCCGCTCGAGAATCGCATGGCCAATAAAAAAGACGCCGCTCATCGCCCAGCCAAAGGCCAAAGGATGAAGCGGCGTCGCTTGAGTTGGGGACCTGCCATCGAAACAAGGAGATTAAAGCAATTGCGGCGCCAGATAGTTTCGTGGCGTGAAAATGATTTAACTTTGCCCCCGCGCGGAGAAATCCTCCTCGGGGCCTCGCGTCGGGAGGCTCGCTTGGTCCCGCCGGCCACCGCGGCGAAGCTCAAGCCATTGCCTTTGGCCCCGCTCCAATCGCAATCGCGATAGGCATATTTACGGGCGGAATGATTATATGCTGCGCAGCCGCAAATCGCGCGCCTCGTCAAGCTGGGCTATTGGCTTGCTTGATGACGCGGATTATGGGATATTGGTAGAGTAAAAATTCAAGGTCTGTTCGAGATAAGGTTTCGCCCAATGGCGCCAGCTAAGCTTATCTTTTCCATCCTGGGGCTCGGCATCGCGGCGCTGGCCCTTCCAGCCGCCGGCCACGCGAATTCATTGGGCACGGACGACACCTTGGGTTTCTGGGGCCGTCCCTATCCTTATGGTTACGTATACCACCGGCCGCCGGCGGAATGTTTCGACGTTCATCCCGTGGAGACGCCGGACGGTCCGCGGCTCGAAGAAACCTGGATTTGCGGAGCGCCCGTTTCTGCTCGCTATTGAGGCGCCTCTGACGCCGTTCGGCCCATCGCCCGGCGGCGCCTGTTTTCTGGCGTCCTGACACTCGCCAGGACTATCCTTTCAGCGCCTCCAGTTCAGCGCGCAGTTCCGCCGGCTCGCCAACCCGGAACTGCGCGGCGGTCATCGTCCGAGCCGCTCCGACGCGAATCGAAATTCCGCCCCGCGCATTGACAAAAACGAAGCCGCTCTCATCGGTCAGATCGTCGCCGATGAAAACGGGCGTTCGCCCGGCGAAAGGCGCGCTCGCCAGCAGAGCTTCGACGGCCGTCGCTTTGGTGTGGTCCGACTGCTTCAGTTCAGCCACCATCTTGCCCGGCTGCACGGCGAGCCCTGGACTGTCTGCGACAGATTCAAGCATCGTCAAAACCTCATCCGCAAGTTCCGGCCGCTGACGAAAATGCAGGGCAAGGGTCGCGCCCTTGTCTTCGAGCCTCAGGCCGGGATGAAGCTCGGCAAACGCGCGCAGCTTCGGCCGCGCGGCGTCCATGACGCCGCTGTGCGCAAAAATCCGGCTGCCGTCGACGAAACGGATCTCCGCGCCATGCAATCCGGCGGCGGGCAAAACCAGCGGCTCGAAGATGCGGTCGAGGTCGTCGATCTTGCGGCCGCTGACCAGCGCCAGAGCCGCCCCGGCTCGCCCGGCGACGTCCTGCAGCAGCGTGCGCAAAAACGCGTCAGCCGCGACATCCTCGGGCCGCGGCCTGATCTCGAGCAAAGTGCCGTCGACATCGAGAAAATAGGCCGAGGTCCGAGGCGGCGCCAGCCTTGCCAGTTCGCCCGATAGCAAAGACCGGGGAGCGGCGCTCAAAGCTACCACGCCCCTGTATTGGCCATCGAGGCCCAGGGCTCCTGTTTCGGCAGCGCGCCGCCTTTCTGCAACAGTTCGATCGAGATGGCGTCGGGCGAGCGAATAAAGGCCATGTGGCCGTCCCTTGGCGGTCTGTTGATCGTGACGCCCGCTTTCATCAGCCTGTCGCAGGTCGCATAAATATCATCGACGGCGAACGCCAGATGGCCGAAATTGCGGCCGCCGGTATAGACCTCGCTATCCCAATTATATGTCAGTTCGATCAGCGGAGCTTGCGATTCTTTGGCGCGAACCGCATCGCCGGGCGCCGCCAGATAAATCAGCGTGTAGCGGCCAGCTTCGCTTTCCACACGCTTGATTTCAACAAGGCCGAGCTTGTCGGTATAGAATTCAAGCGACTTCTCAAGATCCGAGATTCGAACCATCGTATGAAGATATTCCATGTTCAATTCTCCCTTTCCGCCGCTGCCCGGTCGCGGCCCGCGACGCTCCGTCGAACTGGCGAGCCTATAGCACGAAGCGCGTCGCCTGCCGCCCCGGGCAAGCTGCCGCAGCGCGGCGGACGAAGGAAGCTGTTCCGATGAGCGACAGCGTGAACGTCGAAAAGGCCGATCAGAGACTAAAGGAAGGCGCCGCGCTCGCGTCGATCGCTGTCAGCGCGGCGATGACGATCGCCAAGCTGATCGCCGGCCTCTTATCGGGCTCGCTCGCCGTGCTCTCCGAGGCGGGACACAATCTCGCCGACGTCGCGACAACGGCGCTCACCTATTTCGCAATCCGCATCGCCCACAAGCCCGCCGACGATGAGCACCAATATGGCCACGCCAAGGTCGAAGCTTTGGCCGCCTTGATCGAAACCGGATTCCTCTTCGCGCTTTCGGCCTTCATCCTGGTGGAAGCGGTGCGGCGGCTTTATAGTCACGACGTCGAAATCAGGGCGGGCTATATCGTTTTCGCGGTGCTGATGGCCTCGATCGTGGTGGATCTGATCCGCTGGCGCAGCCTGAGCAAAATCTCGAAGGCGACAAAAAGCGAGGCGCTCGCGGCGGACGCGCTGCATTTTTCGAGCGACATCATTGCGTCGCTGCTGGCCATCGGCGGTCTCGTCGCGGCGCGCTTCGGTTTCCCGCAAGGCGACGCCATCGCCGCGCTGGGGGTCGCCGCCTTTGTCGCCGTCGCCGGCTATAAGATCGGCCGCCGCACGATCGACACGCTGGTCGACGCCGCGCCGAAGGGTTTGACCGAAAAAGTGTGGGCCATAGCCGCGTCGGTTCCCGGCGTGATCAGGATCGAGAAGGTCCGGCTGCGGCCCGCCGGACCGCAGGTGATCGGCGATATAGAGATCACAGTCGCCCGCACGCTGTCTCTCGAGACAATGGCGACGATCAAGGCGAATGTCGCGGCGGCGATCAAAGCCCGGCATCCGGAAGTCGCCGTCACCATCTCGACGCAACCGATCGCCATCGACAGCGAAACCATCATCGAGCGCATTCTTCTCATCGCCGCCAAACGCCATCTGCCGGTGCATCACGTCACTATTCAGGAAATCGACGGGCGGGCGTCGATCAGCTTCGATGTCGAACTCGACGGCCGCATGCCGCATCGGAACGCCCATGAGATCGCTTCCGGGCTCGAAAACGAGATCAGCAAGGAACTCGGCTCCGGCATCGAGGTCGAGAGCCATATCGAGCCTTTGGAGCCGCGCCAGCTTCCAGGCCATGACGCGGAGCCGAAGGTCAGGGCGGACATCGAGGAGGCCCTGATCAAAAAAGCGCATGACCAGGGCGCCGAGCTGCGCGACATCCACAATGTTCGCGTACGGCGCACGCCGTCGGGACTCGTGGTGAATTATCACTGTCGCGTCGATCCGGCGCTTTCCGTCGACGAGGTGCATGACCAGGTCGATGCGCTGGAGCGCAAAGTCCGCGCCGCCTTCAAAACGATCATCCGGATCGTCGGCCACGCCGAGCCGGCAGAATGAAGGCGCCGATGTCCGCCGCGTCCCCCCGCGCCGCCATCGCGACGCTGGCGGCCCTAATGCGCAGCCGGCGCTTTGCGCCTTTGTTCTGGTGCCAGTTTTTTTCCGCATTCAATGACAATTTCGTGCGCAACATGCTCGCGATGCTCATCCTGTTCAGGCTTGGCGAGCAGGGAGCGGGCGTGCTGGTGACGCTCGCGGTCGGCATATTTGTGCTGCCATCGCTCCTGCTGTCGGGGCTCGGCGGCGAGATGGCGGACGCGCAGGATAAGGGACGTCTCGCGCGCATCTTGAAGGCCGCCGAAATTGGGGTTCAGCTTGTCGCGGCGGCAGGGCTGTGGCTCGCGTCCCTGCCGCTGCTTTATACGGCGCTGTTCGGCCTTGGCGTCATCGCCGCGCTGTTTGGCCCCCTCAAATACGCCATCCTGCCGGATCTCCTGAAGACCGAGGAGCTTATCGCCGCGAACGCTCTGGTGGAGGCGGCGACCTTCGCCGCCATCCTGCTCGGGCTTATCGCGGGAGGTCTCTCCGCGGCGCGCTCGTCCGAAAGCGTCACGCTGCAGCTTCTGCTCATCGCCCTCGCCTGCTGGGGTTTCAGTCTTTTCATTCCAGCGACAAGCCGCGCGGCGCCGGGCCTTCGCATCACGCCCAATATTCTCGTCTCGACTGGCGCGCTTTTGCGCGAGGTCAGGCGAGAGCGTCAGCTGTGGAGCCGCAGCGTCGCGGTTTCGTGGTTCTGGATGACGGGCGCGGTGGCGCTATCCCTGACGCCGGTCGTCATCCGCGACAGGACCGGCGGCGGCATCGGCGTCGAAACCGCCGTCAGCGCCCTCTTCGCAATCGGCATAGGAATCGGCTCGATGGCGGCGGCGCTGATCGCGAAGGGCCGCATCCTATTGCGTCCGGTTCTCTTCGCCGCGATCGGCATGGGGCTGTTCCTTATCGATCTCGGCGTCTCGACCTCAAGACTTCCCACCGCGCGCGCAACGATCGGGCTCGAGGCGTTCTTCACCTCGGCGGCGGGACTGCGCGTGTCCTTCGACGTCGCGGGGCTCGCCTGCGCGGGCGGTCTTTTCGTCGTGCCCCTGTTCACCGCGATTCAGGCCGACGCCCCCGCCGCTTGGCGGTCAAGAATCGTCGCCGGCGTCAATGTGCTCAATTCCAGCTTGATTGTCGCAGGCGTCGCAGCGACAGCCGCGTTGCAAAGCAGGGCCGTCGGCCTGTCCGAACCGTTCTTGCTCGGAGGCCTTGGCGTCCTCACTCTCGGCTTCGCAATTTACGTTCGCAGATGCGTGGCTGCAGCCGCTTGAAACATATGAAACCCAAAAGCGCCAAAAAGCGTTCATCGGGCGCCAAATGGCGTGGATAGAGGGGAGGAGTTGCACTGATAGGAGTTATCAGAATGAACATGATTTCGAAGACCGTTCTCGCTGGCGCGCTCTTTGGGCTGTGCCTCGCCGGCGGCGCCAGCGCCAGCGCGCGGGAAAGTGGTTACCCTTGGGGCAGTCCAATCGCGGCTGGGTCCGTCAGCCCCAACGGCTCACTCGGCCCTGTCGCCGCGCCATCGCTCTTTCATGGCCGTTCCGTCGCAACAGACGCGCGGCACGAATACCAGCGCCGCGCCGAGATGGGCAGCAGGCGGTAAGAACCGGCCGCTGCGCGCTTCCGGATTTCCATCACGGCGTTTTGCGCAAAAACGTTCCGAACCCGCGCGGACCGTCGCCGACCTGCATTTCGGCCGTGACCTTCAGCGTTTGCGCGTCGATCGCGAAAACGTCATTGGAAAACCAGTTCACGACATAGACCGTCCGCCCGTCGGAACTGGCTTGCAGCCCATCGGGATATTCACCTACCGAAACGCGCCCGACGGACTTCAAAGTTTCGAGATCGAAGGCCGAGACAGTGCCGCCATATTGGTCGCTGGTGAAGCCGCGCCCGTCGGCGAGAGCGACGACATAGGGCCGCTTTCCGGCTGGCGCCGTGCCGATCAGTTTTCGCGCCTGAAGGTCGACGATCGAAACATCGTTGCTTTCGACATTGGCCGTATAGACGCGCGCGCCGGCGGCGTCGATTGTGACGCCAAAAGGATGAGCGCCTACTTTGACGGTGGCGATGGCGTTGAAGCTCTTGGCGTCGATGATCGAGATGGCGTCGTCGTCTCGGTCCGCGACGACGATCAAGGCGCCGTCCGGCGACACCGCGACGCCGGAGGGCGATTTTCCGACGCTGGCGGTGGCGACGATCGCCCGCGCGGCAACGTCGATCTTATAAATGCGCGGGAGATAGAATCCCGCAACATAGATGAAGGCGCCGGTCGGATCGACGGCGATGCCGAGCGGCGTATCAGGCACGTCGATTTTCGCCCTGATCGCGCGGGAGGCCGCGTCGATCACAGAAACGAATTTGCCCTCGGTGCTGGTGACGAACGCCGTTTTGCCGTCGCGCGACATGGCTATTCCGGCCGGTTTGCCGCCAACCGAAATATGCGCCGCGACCTTATGCGTCGAAAGGTCGAGCACGCTCAGCCCGTCGCCATTCTGCTCCGTGATGAAAGCTTCGTCGGCCGTCGCCGGGCCGTGGCGCAGAAAGACGCCCAGCACGGCGAACGCGACCAGCGCCGCGCGGCGCATCGAAAACACGCCTATTTGGCCGAATCGATTTTCGTCTTGAGGGCCGCGAGGCCGCTCTTGTAGAGGTCGGAGACGGCCTTGATCGCAGCTTCGTCGTTGAGGTCCGGCGGCGGATCATTGTTGGGATAGCCGCGATAGAAGGCGCCGTGCCATTCGACGGTGCTCGTCTTGCCATCGTCGCTCGGCCGCACATCAATCGTCGATGAATAATTATTGACCGGCAGGACCTTCACGTCGATTTTCGGGACGTAATAGGAATAGCTGTATTTGTCGGCGTCATATTTGGTCAGTTCCTCGTCGATGGAGGCGCCGCCGCCGAGGTCGATGTGACGCTTCGCCGTGCCCGGGGTATTGCCGCCTTCGCCGGTCGTCGCCTTGACGACAGGAAGCCAGCTCATATCCTGAAAATTGCCGATGACCGCCCACACCTTCGCCGGCGGCGCGTTGACCTCAACTGTTTCGGTAACCTTCTGGCGCGTCGGCCCGTGCGCCCATGCCCCGCCCGGCAAAGCCGAAACGATCAGGGCGGCGCCCAACAGAGCAGACTTCAGTATGCGTTCAGCCATTGTTTCGCGTCCCTTAATAACTTGTTTGCGTGCTGATCCTTTGCATCGCACCCGCACTTTACGCCTCGCCGGCGCAAGCCCTATGATCGGCTCGACCCGCGAGCCCTTTTGCCGCCGCCTTGTGTTGAGGTTTTGATGCGTACCGACAGTGCCGAACCCGTTCGCCTGAAAGACTACAAGGCTCCAGACTATCTGATTGACGCGGTCGATCTCGATGTCAAGCTCCACGCGACCGCGACCCGGATCGTCTCGCGCCTCAGCATTCGGCCCAATCCACATGGCCGGCGCGACGCCGCGCTGGTTCTGGACGGGGACGGGCTCAACGCAAGGCGGATCACGCTGGACGGCGAGGCGATCGACCTCGACAAAGCCTTGCTCAGCCCGGATCAACTGACGCTCGCAGCGCCGCCGCAGCGGCCGTTCGCACTGGAGATCGAGACGGAAATCGATCCTTCGGCGAACACGCGCCTGATGGGCCTCTATCGCTCGGGCTCCGCCTATTGCACCCAGTGCGAGCCGGAGGGTTTTCGCCGCATCACTTATTTTCTCGACCGGCCTGACGTGCTCAGCGTCTATACGGTGCGCATCGAGGCGGATCGCTCGGAGGCGCCGCTGCTTCTCTCCAACGGAAATTTGATCGAGGCGGGCGATCTCGAAGGAGGCAAGCGCCATTACGCGGTCTGGCGCGACCCCTTTCCAAAACCCTCATATCTGTTCGCTCTGGTCGGCGGCGATCTTGGCTCCGTTCACGATGAATTCATCACGAAGTCGGGCCGCAAGGTCGCGCTTGGCATTCATGTCGAACATGGCAAGGAGCCGCACGCCGCTTACGCCATGGACGCGCTCAAGCGGTCGATGGCCTGGGACGAAACCGCTTTCGGGCGCGAATATGACCTCGACGTGTTCAATATCGTCGCCGTGTCCGATTTCAACATGGGCGCGATGGAGAATAAGGGCCTCAACATCTTCAACGACAAATATGTGCTCGCTTCGCCCGCGACCGCGACGGACGCCGATTACGCCCATATCGAGGCCGTGATCGCGCATGAATATTTCCACAACTGGACTGGCAACCGCATCACCTGCCGCGACTGGTTCCAGCTCTGCCTCAAGGAAGGCCTCACGGTCTTCCGCGACCATGAATTCTCCTCGGACATGCGCTCGCGCGCGGTTCATCGCATCGCCGACGTGCGCGCGTTGCGGGCCGCGCAATTCCCCGAGGACGCAGGCCCGCTCGCCCATAATGTGCGGCCTGAGACCTATCATGAGATCAATAATTTCTACACGGCGACGATCTATGAGAAGGGCGCCGAAGTCATTCGCATGCTGAAAGTGCTGATCGGAGAGGCGGCCTTCGCCAGGGGCATGAATCTTTATTTCGATCGCTATGACGGGACGGCGGCGACGATCGAAGACTTCATCTCCTGTTTCGCGGAAGCCGCCAACCGCGATCTGACGGCGTTCTCGCGCTGGTATCATCAATCCGGAACGCCGCTCGTTGAGGCGAATGGCGCTTATGACGCGGCGGCGCGAACGTTTACGCTTGAATTCCGGCAATTCTCGAAGCCAACGCCGGGACAGGACCACAAGGAGCCTTTCGTCATTCCGATCGCGCTTGGCCTCGTCGGCCGCGATGGCGATTTGCCGCTGAAGGTCGGCGCCCAGAACGGAGCCAGCGCGCTGGAGATTTCACGCGCCGTCTTCGAGCTTTCGGCTCCGAGCCGGAAGATCACTTTCCTCGACGTGCCGAGCCGTCCGGTGCCTTCCCTGCTGCGCGGCTTTTCGGCTCCCGTGCGGCTCGACTATCCGGCCAGCGAAGCCGATCTCATCACGCTCATCGCGCATGACAGCGACAGCTTCAACCGCTGGCAGGCGGCGCAGACCTACGCCAGCCGGCTGTTGCTGCGCTCGGTCGCCAATATCCGCGCCGGCGGCGAAGCGCGCCACGATCAGGGCTTCATCGACGCGCTCGGCGTCGTCCTCAATAAAAGCTCGGATCCCGCCTATACGGCGCAGATGATCACCTTGCCGAGCGAGGCCGACATCGCCCGCGATATGGGCGAGGATGTCGATCCCGACGCCATTCACGCCGCGCGCGACGCGTTGCGGCAGGCGATCGGCAAAAGCCTCGCCGCCGGTCTTCTCTCCGCCTATGCGCGGCACGCCGAGAACGGGCCTTATTCGCCTGACGCCGAGGCCGCCGGCCGCCGCGCCTTGCGCAACGCCGCGCTCGATCTTTATTGCGCGGGCGAGCCGGTCGAAGGCGCCCGCCTCGCCGCCCGCCAGTTCGAGGCCGCCGACACCATGACCAATGAGATCGCCGCCCTCGGCGCGTTGGCGCAGAGGGCGGGCTCGTTGCGGGAGGGGGCGCTCGACACATTCTATCGCCGCCACGCCGCTGAGGCTCTGGTCATCGACAAATGGTTCGCGCTGCAGGCGATGATCCCGGAAACCGACACGCTCGAGCGGATTCAGAAGCTGATGCGCCACGCCGCCTTTTCGCTTCAAAATCCGAACCGGGTGCGCTCGCTTATCGGCGCCTTCGCAACCGGAAACCAGACGCGCTTCAACGCGCCGGACGGAAGCGGCTATGATTTCGTCGCCGGCGTCGTGCTCGATCTCGACCAGAAAAACCCGCAGGTCGCCGCCCGGCTGCTCGCCGCCTTTAAGAGCTGGCGCTCGCTCGAGGCGAAACGGCGGGGGCTCGCAGAGGCGGCGCTGCGCCGCATCGCCGCCGAGGGCGCGCTTTCAGCGGACGTCAAGGACATTGTCGAGCGTTCGCTCGGCTAGCTGATCCGGCACAGCGCATAGGAACGCATCAGGACGATAAGGGAAGGAGAGGGCTTTCGGACTTTAAAGGGTCGGAAGCCTTCCTCACGCGCCGCTTTCAAGCCAAAGGACGAATGAATGAGCGAGCAGCTCTGGACCGCCGTCGACGCTTATATCTGTGACCTTCTCGCGCCCGGCGATCCGGCGCTCGACGCCGCGCTGGAGGCGAGCGCCGCCGCCGGCCTTCCCTCGATCCAGGTGGCGCCCAATCAGGGAAAGCTCCTGCAGCTGCTGGCGCGCATCCAGGGGGCAAGAAGCATTCTCGAAATCGGAACGCTCGGCGGCTACAGCACGATCTGGCTCGCGCGGGCCCTGCCGCCCGAGGGGCGTCTGATTACGCTCGAGGCCGATCCCAAACATGCTGAAGTCGCGCGCGCCAATTTTGCGCGGGCAGGACTTGCCGGCCAGATCGAACTGCGTCTCGGCCAGGCGCTCGATACGCTGCCGCAATTGTCGATGGAGCGCCTTGGCCCCTTCGATCTTTTTTTCATCGACGCCGACAAGGCGAACATTCCGGCCTATTTCAACTTCGCCCTTGGTTTATCGCGCCGCGGGAGCCTCATCATTGTCGATAATGTCGTGCGCAACGGCGCGGTGATCGACCCTGACAGCGCCGATCCCGACGTCCAGGGCGTGCGGCGGTTCAATGAGATTCTCTCCCGCGAAACGCGCGTCGCCGCAACGGCGATTCAGACGGTCGGCGGCAAAGGCTATGACGGTTTCGCGCTGGTGCTGGTCACCGCTGATCCTTGAGCGAAGCCGCGCGGCTTAAGGCTGCGCGAGGGGCCGCGCCTTCGCCGCTGCGGCGCTTGGCGTCCTTCACCTACGCAATTGTTTTTACGATCTTTTCGCCCCGGAGGCGAGCTGTTTCCCGGACGTAGGACCCACGCGCAAACGCTTCTTTTTCAAATACTTACGCAATTGACGCCGATTTTTTGCGAGAGCGCATCAGGATCTGCCGTCAACCTTAAAAATTACATTCATTCTTAATGAATTTTCTGGACAAAAAAGCGAAGTCGGAGTCTCATGATTCTCGACTCGGAGAGATGCGGCACATCACTCCGGTCAAGTTTCGAGGGGGCCTGACATGGCGCGTGCAAACGCGGCTGATGCGTCTGCGCATGCAGACGCATTGCTAGAACTTGCCGGGACTCCGGCGCTTCACGCCGCGTCGGCGCGGACTGCGCTCTCCGGGATAGGAAGTCTCGAGATCTGGGTGCGTCGCGGCGTTCCCGCGATGGTCGTTCTCTTCATCGCCGCCCTCATCGCCATGACGAGCGTGATGGCGCATGATTCCTATGACCGCACCGTCTCCGACGCCCTTTCAGACCTCGAACTGCTCTCCGCCGTCGTCACCGACGATCTTCGCGACATTCTGAAACAGACGCCGCAGAGCGATATCGGCGCCGCGCTCGCTGATACGGTCCCCTCACGCGCCATCGCCCGCGGACAGCAGGTGCTGATCACAAACCTCGCCGGCGACGTCATCGCATCCGCCCCAGGCTCCGAACGGGTGAGAGGCTCACTCACCGACTATCTTGGCGTGGCGCAACCGCTGACCATTTTCGCCGAAAAGGCCGGTGTCCTTCGCATCAATCTCGCCGACGGCACGGACGCCCTCGCGACCGTGCGCAACTTGCGCGCGCCGCTGGGGCAGATCGCCTTCATCGCCCCGATGTCGTCGATCCTCGCCGAATGGCGCACCGCCGCGTTGCGCACCGCCGTTCTTCTCGTCTCGACCACTCTCGTGCTCATCGCGCTCGCTGTCGCCTATTTCTGGCAGGCGTCCCGCGCACGCGAATCCGATCGCATCTGCGATCGCGTACGCGATCGCATCGACACCGCCCTGACGCGCGGCCGATGCGGGCTTTGGGACTGGGATCTCGCGCGTGGACGGATCTACTGGTCGGATTCGATGTATGAAATCCTCGGCATGGCGCCCGTCGGCAATTTTCTCTCCTTCGGAGACATCAACACGCTGGTGCATCCGCAAGATGGCGATCTTGCCGCCATCGCGGAAATGCTGACCGCATCGAAAGCCGAGAGCGTCGACCACGCCTTCCGGATGCAAAATGTCAGGGGCGAATGGGTTTGGCTGCGCGCGCGCGCCGAACTCGTGCGCGAACGGCCGGGATCAACGCCACATCTCGTCGGCATATGCGTCGACATCACTGAGCAAAAGACGCTTGCGGAACGCTCCGCCACGGCTGACCTGCGCCTGCGCGACGCTATTGAATCGGTGTCGGAGGCCTTCGTCCTCTGGGACGCCGACAATCAGCTCGTTATGTGCAATTCGAAGTTCCAGAAATTCCACAATCTGTCGAGCGAGGCCGTCACCGCCGGAACGCCTTACGCCCAGGTCATGGAACGGGGCACGCCGCCGCTCATCCAGGCGCAGACAGCGCTCGGCGAGAGGCCTCAGGCCGGCGCCCGGACCTACGAAGCCCGGCTCGCCGACGGGCGCTGGCTACAGATCAACGAACGGCGCACCAAGGACGGCGGCTATGTTTCCGTCGGCACCGACATCACCACCCTGAAGCGTCATGAAGAACAGTTGATGGAGAGCGAACGCCGTTTGATGGCGACCGTCGCGGACCTGCGCAAATCTCGTCAGACGCTGGAAGTCCAGGCGCAGCAGCTCGCCGATCTCGCCGAGAAATATCTCGAACAGAAAGCCGAGGCTGAAACGGCCAACCGCGCGAAGTCGGAATTCCTCGCCAATATGAGCCATGAATTACGAACGCCCCTTAACGCCATCATCGGTTTCTCCGAATTGATGCAGCAGGAAACGTTCGGCCCACTCGGCTCCAGCAAATATGTCGACTATTCCAGCGACATCAAACAGAGCGGCGAATATCTGCTGGCCGTCATATCCGATGTTCTCGACATGTCGCGCCTCGAGGCGGGCCGCGTGCGCCTGCAAAAGACCGATTTCGACATCGACACGGCGGTCAAACGCGCCGTCTCGACGATCGAACAAATCGCGCGCGAGAAAGACATCAGTGTCATCGCCGAAACCTTGCCTGAGAAGCACATTCACGCCGATCGCGACGCTTTCGAGAAAATCCTCACTATCCTTCTTCGCAACGCGGTGAAATTTACGCCCAATGACGGGCGCGTCAGCGTGCGCACGCGCATCGTCCAGGGAGCCCTCAACGTTTATGTGGAGGACACCGGCATGGGCATCGCGGCGGCGCCGCTGGCGCGGCTTGGACGGCCGTTCGAACAGTTGGACGGCGGCCTCGACAATGGCATGAAGGGCTCGGGGCTTGGCCTCGCGATCGCGCGCTCGCTCGTCGATCTGCATGGCGGCTCGATGCGTATTCGCTCAACCGTCGGCTCCGGCACCATCGTCCTCGTGCATCTGCCGCAATCGCGCGACGCGCCGCGCCAGAAGCTGCTGATGGCGGCGGCCGCGCCGCGCCGCCCGCACGCCCCGCCGCAAAAACTGCGCGCTTCAGTGCGCGGATAGCACCTGCCTGAAAATCCCGCGCACCTTCGAGCGCGCCTCGACGAGATCGCTTTCCAGAGCGCTGATGCTCGGCAGTTCAGCGGCGTTGGCGAGGCGGCGCTGCACGGCTTCGCTCGCAAGGCGTGGATCGGCGCCAGGGTCGAGGGTCAGCCGCAGCATTTGCGTGACATTCGTCATCAAGCGAAGGGCGTCGAGCAGCGTTCGCGCATCCTCGCGCTCGATCAAGCGGAGTTCCGCCGCGGTCTCGAGCACCGCCGATGTCGAAACGCTGATCAGCGAGGGATGTGCGTGCGCGTGGCGCAGCAGCAGATATTGCGCGAGGAACTCGATGTCGATGAGGCCCCCGGACGCCAGCTTCAGATCCCAGGGGTCCTTGTCGCCCTTGACGCTTGCGATCAGCTTGCGCATTTCGACGACGTCGCGCGCCAGTTTCGCAGGACGCTCGCGCATCAGAACGGCGCGGATGGCCTCGCCCGTCTCAAGGCTGAGGCCACAGTCGCCGGCGACAGGCCGCGCGCGCGTCAGCGCCATATGCTCCCAGGTTTCCGCCGCGTTGTTTTGATATTCGACGAAACTGCGAAGCTGCGTCGCCACCGGGCCCTGGCGCCCAGACGGACGCAGGCGCATATCAACCTCATAAAGCGGGCCACGTTTCGTCGCGACCGTCAAAGCTGAAATGAGGCGCTGTGCGATGCGCGTATAATACTGCACGGCGTGCAATGGTCTGGCGCCGTCCGACTCCGGACGGTCGCGGTCGAAATCATAGATGAGAATAAGGTCGAGATCGGACGCCGCGGTCATCTCGTATGAGCCGAGCTTGCCAAGACCAAGAACAATGCAGCGCCCTGCCGGCACGCGGCCATGTTCGGCGGCGAAAAGGCGCTCGATAAAGGCGAGCGCCGCCTCGACGATGGCGCCTGCGAGCGAGGAATAGTCGCGTGCCGCCGCCATCGGGCTGATCGCCCCCGACATGAGCTTGAGCCCGATCGGAAACATCTCTTCCTTGGCGAAATCGCGCAGCGCATCAAGAAATTCCTCAAGATGCGCCGAGGCTCCAAGGAGCCGCGCGGCGCGCTGCCCGTAAACGCTGTCATCTATTGGCGTTTCGAGGATGCGCGGATCGACCGTCGCGTCGAGGATATGGGGATTGTTGATCACCATGCGCGCAAGGCGCGGGGCGCCGCCAAGAATATCGGCGAATAATTCACAAAGCCGCGGGTTCGATTTCAGGAGCGAGAAGAGTTCGACCGCCGCGGGCATGCGCGCGAGCGCGCTGTCAAAACCGGCAAGCGCCATGTCGGGATCGCCTGAACTCGCGAAGGCCTGAACGAGCCCTGGAACAAGTTCGGTCAAAACCTCCCGCGCATGCGGCGTGCGCACCGCGGGCCGTCGGCCAAAATGCCAACCTCTGATCGTCTCCAAAGCTTTGGCCGGCTCCTTGAAGCCAAGCCGCGCCAGCGTCTCCAGCGTCTCGGGATCGGCTTCGGCCCCGGCGAAGACGAGACTGCCGACTTCGGCGTCAAGCGCCGGCGCATCCTCGAACAGGCGCGCGTAATGATGGGAAACCCGGCCCATGTGGCGCATGAGGCAGGTTTCGAAATCCTGTTCTTTCGCAAAGCCGCAAAAGCGCGAAAAGCGCGACAATTCTTCGCGATCGGCAGGCAGGCGCTGCGTCTGTTCGTCGGCCACCATCTGCAGACGGTGCTCGACTTCGCGCAGGATGATGTAAGCGGCGCTGAGATCGTTCACCGCCTCGCCCGTCACCCAGCCGTCGGCGCCAAGTTCGGCGAGCATGTCGAGCGTGCGCGAGCCGCGAAGGTTCGGCCTTTTTCCGCCGAAGATCAATTGCTGGGTCTGGACGAAGAATTCGATCTCGCGAATGCCGCCGCGGCCGAGCTTGACGTCATGGCCCGGCACGGTGACTTCGGCATGGCCGCGCACGGCGTGGATCTGCCGCTTCATGGCGTGAATGTCGGCGATGGCGGCGTAGTCGAAATATTTACGCCAGATGAACGGCGTCAGGGTCGCGAGAAACGTCCGGCCGAGCGCGCTATCGCCCGCGGCCGGACGCGCCTTGATATAGGCGGCGCGCTCCCAGTTCTGGCCGAGCATTTCGTAATAACTGTAGGCGGCGGGAAGCGAAACTGCGACGGCTGTCGAGCCAGGGTCCGGCCGCAGCCGCAAATCCACCCGCAGCACGTAGGAATCGACCGTGCGCTCCTGCAAGAGTTTGACGAGGCGTTTCGTCAGGCGAACGAAGACGGCGGAGGCCGCCGCCCCTTCGGCCAGGGCTGACGATTCAGGATCGTAAAAAACCGCGAGATCGACGTCGCTTGAATAGTTGAGCTCATTCGCGCCGAGCTTGCCGAGCGCGAGAATGACGAGGCCGCAGCCTGTCTCGGGCTCCGCCAATGAGGCAAGCTTCAGGCTGCCGGCGTGATGGGCCTCGCGCAGCAGAAAGCGCAAAGCGGCTTTGAGGAAGGCGTCAGCCGCGCGCGAAAGCGCGGCAGTCGTGCGCACAACATCAGTGACGCCGCCAAGGTCCTCGAGCGCGATCAAAAGCGCGGTTTCCTGCTTCGCCCGGCGCAAGATTCGCATGGCGACGGCCTCATCCGCCGTCTCGTCGCAGGCCGCGCTCATCGTTTTGAGGCAGGCGTCAATCCGCGCGTCCGGATCGCTCAAAAGGCATTGCGCGAGGCGGCCAGGATCGCAGGCCGCAAGGCGCCACAGAAAGGGCGAATGATCGGCCAGCGCCTCGAGCAGTGGCTTGACGTAAGGCTCGCCGGCGAGAGCGCGAAGATCAGCCGCCGCATCGGATTGAAGGAGATCATCGACCCCCCCGCGCGCGCGGCGCCGATCCGTGAGGCGCGGGGCCTGACGCAGACGCCGATACAATGGCAGATCGGCCTCGCCCTCAGGCCTGTCGGCGGCGCGCGCCGGGTTCTGCGGCTTTCGTTCGGTCACGCCGCGGCCTCCGGCGGCGGAAGCGCCAGTCGCGGCGGCGGTTCGCGCACGACGGCGATCGCAGGCAGAGCGATGACGACGCGCAGGCCCGGCGCATTATCCTCGATCCGCAAGGAGCCGTTATGCAGCCGCGCGACGGCGGCGGCCAGAGAGAGGCCAAGCCCCGATCCCGGCCGCGAGCGCGAATTCTCCAGCCGCACGAAACGATCGAGGACGCGGATGCGATCGGCCTCCGGGATACCCGGGCCATGATCGGCGACGCTGATCTCGACGTGAGCGCCACAGCGATGCGCGGACAGTTCGACGATGCGCTCGACGGTTGCCCGAGACTGCGCGCCGGCGGTCTGCTCCTCCGCCTCGCCGCCATATTTCAGCGCATTGTCGACGAGGTTTGCAATCGCCTGTCCGACAAGCTCGCGGCTGCCATGAACCATGAGATTAGGCTCGGCGTCGATTTTCAGCGCGAAGCCGCGCTCCTCGGCCGCCGGCTCATAGAGTTCGCCGACGTCGCGCGTCACACATTCTGCGTCGAAATCGATCATGCCTTCGCGCCCTGAGCCCGCCTCCGCGCGGGCGATATTCAGGAGGGCGTCGAAAATATGGATCAGGCGGTCGGATTCCTCGATCACTTTTTCCAGCGCGCTGCGATAATCCTCAGCCGTTTTGCCAAATTGCAGAGCCTGCTCGGCGCGGCTGCGCAAACGCGTCAGCGGCGTCTTGAGGTCATGCGCGATATTATCCGAGACCTGCTTGACGCCAGCCATGAGTTCGCCGATGCGGTCGAGCATGGCGTTGAGGTTCTGGACCAGCCTGTCGAGTTCATCGCCCGTGCCGGCGACGGGCAGCCGGCCGGAGAGATCGCCGGCGACAATCGTTCGGGCGTTGGCGTTGATGGCCTCGACGCGATTGAGCACGCGTCGCGCCACCCACAGGCCGCCAAGCGTGCCAATGACCACCAGCCAGAACAGGGACGTGAGCAGCGCGCCGCCGAGAATATGGCGCAGGCTCTCGCCTTCCTCGAGGTCATGTCCGACAAGCAGCCGGAAGCCGCCCGGCAGCGCGAAGATGCGCGCCATGGCGCGGCGCTTCTTGCCGACGCCTCCCGCCGGCTCATAGGCGGTTTCGACAAGCCCCGGACGCTCCAGGACGCCCGGCGGCAGATTTTTGATGTTGCCCGCGATCGGCTCGCCCGCCGCTGTGGTGACGAGATAGAGATCGGCGCCCGGCCGCTGCGTCCGCTTTTCGACGCTTTCGACGAGGCCGCGGATGCCGCCTTGCGCATATTGCTCAGCCAGTCCGCCGATGTCGGCGTCAACCGTCTGGGCGATCTGCTGGTTGATCAGCATCTTCACATTGTCGCCGACACTGCCAAGGACCAGTCCCGCGCCGATTGCCGATATCACCAGATAAGCCAGCGATACTTTGAAAACTGTTGTGCGAAAAAGCCTAGCGAGAGCCGTCACGGATCATATATCCCGCGCCGCGAATGGTTTGCAGAAGGGGCGGCTCGAAACCCTTGTCGATCTTGCCCCGCAGCCGGGAAATATGAACGTCAATGACATTGGTCTGCGGATCGAAATGATAGTCCCATACATTTTCGAGCAGCATGGTCCGCGTCACCACTTGCCCGGCGTGTTTCATCAAATATTCCAGCAGCCGAAATTCACGCGGCTGGAGCTGGATTTCCTTGCCTTCCCGCGTGACCTTGTGGGCCAAGCGGTCAAGTTCTAGGCCATTGACGCGATAGACCGTCTCCTCTCCCGTTCCCGTCTGCTTACGCCGCGCCAAAACTTCGACGCGCGCGAGAAGTTCAGAAAAAGCATAAGGCTTTGCAAGATAATCATCGCCGCCGGCGCGCAGGCCCTTGACGCGGTCATCGACCTGGCCGAGCGCCGACAGGATCAGCGCGGGCGTCTCGATCTTCTGAGAGCGAAGGCCGCCGATGAGCGAGAGCCCGTCGAGCTTCGGCAACATGCGATCGACGATCAGGACGTCGTAATCTTCTTCGCGCGCGCGGGCGTAGCCTTCCAGTCCGTCGCCGACGTGATCTGCGACGTGCCCCGCTTCGCGAAACGCCTTGGCCATGTAGTTGGCCGCTTCCGAATCATCTTCGACGATAAGTATGCGCATAAGGGACATAATACTCATTTCCTGAAAAAGCAGCAGGCCGGGAGTCGCCTCCCGGCCTGTCGCGTCCTGGAGCCCGCGCCGTGGCGGGGGGCGACCCGTCGCGGACTCGCAAAAGTCTCGCAGCCGAGACTTAGGAAGCTGAAACTTTGAACGACCTCTTCAAAATTGAAGCGATCATGTCCGGCGTCGCTTTATTCGCCGCATCAACTTGTCCGAAAAGTCTGCGACTTTTCGGGTTCATGCTTTTTTGGCGCCGCGCCAGCCGCATGAACTTGTCCGAAAAGTCTGCAACTTTTCGGGTTCATGCTTTAGGAAGCCGGATTGGTCGCAATCGCGACGAAGCGCGTGCCTTCGCCGCTCTTGACGCGAAGCAGCACGGCTTTGCGGCCATCCTTCTTGGCGTCGGCGATCACCGAAGAGATATCCGACGGCTTGCTGACCGCGTGACCGCCCGCCTCGAGGATCACGTCGCCGACGCGAAGGCCCTTTTGCGCAGCGACGCCATCGGGATTGATGTCCGCGATGACGACGCCATCGCTGCCCGCGCCCTGAATGGACGACGCCGGGGCGAGCTTCAGGCCAAGGCCGGTCAATGCGGAATTATCCGCCAGAGCCGCGGGCTTCGAGCCTGCCTTGCTATCGTCAGGAAGCGACCCGAGCTTGACCGCGACCGTCTTCTCTGACCCGTCGTGCCAGTAAAGAAGATCAGCCTTTTTGCCCGGCCCGAGCGCCGCCACCTTCTTTGCAAGATCGCGCGGACCATCGACGCGCTCGCCATTGACGCCCAAAATGACGTCGCCGGATTTGATGCCCGCCTCTTTCGCGGGGGAATTATCCTGCGCGTCCGCGACCAGCGCGCCCTTGCTCGACTTGAGGCCGAGGCTATCGGCGATTTCATCGGTGACAGGCTGAATCTGCACGCCAATCCAGCCGCGGGCGACGGAGCCCTTGTCCTTCAGCGTGGCGATGATCGACTGCGCCGTCTCCGCCGGAATGGCGAAGCCGATGCCAACGCTGCCGCCCGAAGGCGAGAAGATCGCGGTGTTGACGCCGACGACGTCGCCCTGGGTGTTGAAGGTCGGTCCGCCTGAGTTGCCGCGATTGACTGGCGCGTCGATCTGCAGGAAGTCGTCATAGGGGCCGGCGCCGATATCGCGGCCGCGAGCCGAGACGATGCCCGCCGTTACAGTGCCGCCAAGGCCGAACGGATTGCCGACGGCGATAACCCAATCGCCGACGCGCGGGGTCGCGCCCGCGAAATTGACGTGCGGATAGGTGCCCGGCTCCGTGATCTTGAGCAGCGCGAGGTCGGTCTTCTTGTCAGTGCCGACGACCTTGGCATGGAGAGTCTTGCCCTCATCCGTCGTCAGGGTCACGTCGGTTGCTTTCTCGACCACGTGATTGTTGGTCACGACATAGCCGTCCGACGAAATAATGAAGCCCGAGCCTTGAGCCTGCGCGGTGTGCGGGCGCGCCGGGCCGAACTGATGCGGTGCGCCCTGCTCGCCGAAGCGCTTGAAGAAGCGCTCGAGAGGATCGCCGGGAGCAAGATGGGGAACGGGGCTGCTCGGGGCGTCGCTGTCGTCATCGCTTTCGCTGTCGCTCGCGTCGGCGGTTTCGGTGATCTTGACTTTGACGGAGACGACGGCGTCGCGGACATGGTCGACAACGTCGGCGAAGGAAACCGGCGAGGCCGCTGGAGCCGCCTGAGCCGAGGTCTCGGCGATCGCCGGTTGCGTCGAGATGAAACTATTCGCGAGCGCTCCGGTCAGGGCGACCGTCGCCACGGCGCCGAGCAGCGCGAGGCGAAGTCCTTGCGGGCGGCGCGGCGCGTTATGCGGGGCGCCTGTCTGATCGGGGCCGGGAAGCAAGGGAAGAGCCATTGATCAATATCTCCATCGTGGCCGTTATGACAGCGCTGCGGCGTTGGCGCCGAGCTGATGGAGGCACTATGGATGCGCTTTGCTTACGCCGCTCTTTCGGCGAGATGAAACTTAGGTAAGGTTTGCCGAGCTAAAGTCGGCCTCTCTCGCCGACCGCCGGTCACTTGCGCCAAGGGCCGACAAAAACCGCGTCAGAAACCGTCGCCCGGAAAACGCTGGCTCGGCCGCCCGTTCGGTATGTCGGCTGGAGGAACCAGCGAATCCGGATCGTCCGCCGGACGGCGGGGGCGCTGCGTCGGAGCCTTGAAGCCCGGCGGCGGCGCGACTTCCACGGGGCCAGGACTTTGCTGCGGCAGCCCGTCGCCAAAATCATCGACGGGCGGCGGCGGCGTCTGCGGCTGGACGCGCCGCGGTTTGGAGGCCGGCTTTTTCGGCGCGGGCGCGGCGTTTTCTGGCGGCGGCGGGGGCGTGTTCGGTTCGGTCGCCGCGGACTCGGGGCTGGCGATGGTTTCGCCGCCGCCTTTGCAATCCGTCAGCCAGATATCATAGACGGGGTGTTCGATGCCGTGCAGGCCGGGGCTCGCCGCGAACATCCAGCCGGAAAAAATGCGCTTGTAGTCATTCTTCGCGTCGACTTCGTCAACCTCGACGAAGGTGACGGTCTGCGGCGCCTCGGTCGCCGGGCGGGTATAGCAGGCGCGCTCGGTGATCTGAAGCGTGCCGAATTGCACGGTCTCGTCGGTCGCGACCTCGAACGAAATGATTCGCCCGGTAATCTTGTCGAGGCCGGAAAACACTGCGATCGGATGCTTGATCTTGTCCGCAAGGGCGCCGTCGAGCGGCGCGAGCCCGGCGCAGACCGCGACGCCGGCGCACAGAAGCGATCGCATGGAGGCGCGGCGGCGCGCGGAGAGGCTCACCGGCGCGCATGCTCGGCGCCCTCGGGCGGCAGGCTGGAAATCCGCTTGTGTGGCCAGAGTGAAAACCTCAGCCTTCGGGCGTCCAGGCGTCGTAGTCGCCTGTCGCTTTCGGACGCGCATTGGCGCGCAGCATCGACCCCGGCGGGCGCCAGGCTTCCGGCGTGCCGGTCAGATTGGGCAGATGAGGGAGCTGCCAGCCGCGCGGCTTGTAATCTTCCTGCGTCGGCGGCGTATCGACCGTGTGATGGAGCCAGCCATACCAGCCGGGCGGCGTCATCGAGCCCTCGCTGACGCCGGCGTAGATCACCCAACGCCGCTCGAAGCCCAGCGCCGGATCAACCTTGGCCGCGCGGTAATAAGTGTTGCCGAACTCGTCCTTGCCGACGGCCTTGCCATGCAACAAAGTGTAAAACCAGGTGTTGAACGTCTGTCCGTTCCACCAGGTAAAAATCATCGTGAGCAGTTTCATCGGCAGCGCGCCTTGGGCTTTGCAGATTTTTCCACGTCGAGGCGCCTTTATGGCTGGCGCCAGCCGCGCTGTCCAGCCTGTGCGGCGTTACAAATCGCGCGCGGGCGGTTTGCCCTGATTCGCATTGCCTAATCGGGAGTTCTCCACAAGTCTCGAATTGCTGTGACTCCGGCGAATTTTTCATTTGTCCATTGATGAAAGATGTACGACATTTACGGCATCTTAAGCGATCAGCTACTATATCTAGTGATAAGAAGTTCCGGGGATACGATAATGCACATTGCGCGACGCTACACCAAAGAAGGTCAGTCCCCTTACGCCGGGATCGGGTTCCGCTCGACCAATAGTGAAATCCGCAACCCGGACGGCTCGGTCGTATTCGCGCTGGAGAGCATCGAAGTCCCGGCCGCCTGGAGCCAGGTCGCGGCCGACGTATTGGCGCAAAAATATTTCCGCAAGGCCGGCGTTCCCGCGCGGCTGAAGCGAATCGAGGAAAACGCGATCCCCTCTTTCCTTTGGCGCTCGGAAGCCGACGAAGAGGCGCTCGCGGCCCTGCCCAAGGCCGAACGCTTTGTGTCGGAAACATCGGCGCGGCAGGTGTTCGACCGTCTCGCCGGAACCTGGACCTATTGGGGCTGGAAGGGCGGCTATTTCGATTCGGAAACGGACGCGCAGGCGTTTTTCGATGAACTGCGCTACATGCTGGCGAAGCAGATCGCCGCGCCCAATTCGCCGCAATGGTTCAACACCGGCCTGCATTGGGCCTATGGCGTCGATGGGCCGAGCCAGGGCCATTATTACGTCGATCCGGAGACGAAAGAGCTCGTCAAATCGCTGACGGCCTATGAGCATCCGCAGCCGCACGCCTGCTTCATTCAGTCCGTCGCCGACGATCTCGTCAACGAGGGCGGCATCATGGACCTTTGGGTGCGCGAGGCGCGGCTGTTCAAATATGGCTCCGGCACCGGCTCCAATTTCTCAAAACTGCGCGGCGAGAACGAGAAGCTTTCGGGCGGCGGCAAATCCTCCGGCCTCATGTCGTTCCTGAAGATCGGCGACCGCGCGGCCGGCGCCATCAAATCCGGCGGCACGACGCGGCGCGCGGCGAAGATGGTCGTCGTCGACGCCGATCATCCCGACATTGAGGATTACATCGAATGGAAGGTGCGCGAGGAGCATAAGGTCGCAGCTCTCGTCACCGGCTCGAAAATCCTGAAGAAGGCTCTGAAAGCGATTCTCCGCGCCTGCGTCAATTGCGAGGGGCCGGGCGATGATTGCTTCAATCCTGAAAAGAATCCCGCGCTGAGACGAGAGATCAAGCTGGCGCGACGCGCTTTCGTGCCGGACGCCTCGATCAAGAAGGTGATCCAGATGGCCCGGCAGGGCGAGACGGACATCGACTTCGAAACCTTCACCACCGACTGGGACAAGGAAGCCTATCTCACCGTTTCCGGCCAGAACTCCAATAATTCCGTGCGCGTCACCGACGCCTTTTTGCGCGCGGTCGAGGAGGATGGCGACTGGACCTTGACGCGCCGGCTCGATGGCAAGGCGCACAAGGTTTTGAAAGCGCGCGCGCTGTGGGAAAAGATCGGCCACGCCGCCTGGGCCTCCGCCGATCCGGGGCTGCAATATCACACGACGATCAATGACTGGCACACCTGCCCGGCGGCGGGTCCGATCGTCGCATCGAACCCCTGTTCCGAATATATGTTCCTCGACGATACCGCGTGCAATCTCGCCTCGTTGAACCTGTTGCAGTTCCGCGATCCGGCGACCGGCGCCCTCGATGTCGAATCTTACGAACACGCCGTGCGGCTGTGGACGATCGTGCTCGAAATCTCGGTGATGATGGCGCAGTTTCCCTCAAAGGAGATCGCCGAGAATTCCTACAGATATCGCACGCTCGGCCTTGGCTACGCCAATATCGGCGGCCTTTTGATGTCGTCCGGCATCGCCTATGACAGCGACGAAGGCCGCGCCATCTGCGCCGCTTTTTCGTCGATCCTGACTGGCGTCTCCTATGCCGCCTCGGCGGAGATGGCGGCTGAACTTGGCCCCTTCGAGGGCTACGCCGAAAACGCGAGCGCGATGCTGCGCGTGATGCGCAATCATAAACGCGCGGCCAGGGGCGAGGCCTTCGGCTATGAGGCGCTGTCGATCGCGCCGGTTCCGCTCGACCACGCGGCCTTGCGCGTCAAGGCGCTCGGCGATCATGCGAAGGCCGCGTGGACAAAAGCCGTCGAACTTGGCGAAAAGCATGGCTATCGCAATGCGCAGGTTTCCGTCGTCGCGCCGACCGGCACGATCGGCCTTGTGATGGATTGCGACACCACCGGCATCGAGCCCGATTTCGCGCTGGTCAAATTCAAGAAGCTCGCCGGCGGCGGCTATTTCAAGATCATCAACCGCGCCGTTCCGGAAGGGCTGCGCTCGCTCGGCTACGCCGGCCACGAGATCGACGATATCATCACTTTCGCCGTCGGGCGCGCGACGCTGCAAGGCGCGCCCGCGATCAATCACGAAACCCTGCTCGCCAAGGGCTTTACGCCGGAAAAACTCACCGAGCTGGAGGCGACGCTGAAGAGCGCCTTCGACATCAAATTCGTCTTCAACAAATGGACGCTCGGCGCTGATTTCCTGAGCGGCGTGCTGAAGATTCCGGCGGAAAAGCTGGAGGATCAGAACTTCAATCTGCTCGCCCATCTTGGCTTCTCCCGCGCGGAAATCGACGCGGCGAATGTGTATGTCTGCGGCGCCATGACGGTCGAAGGGGCGCCGCATCTAAAACTCGAGCATTATGGCGTGTTCGACTGCGCGAGCCCGTGCGGGCGCACCGGCAAACGCTACCTCTCGGTCGAAAGCCACATCCGCATGCTGGCCGCCGCGCAGCCCTTCATTTCGGGCGCGATCTCGAAGACGATCAACATGCCGAACGACGCCAGCATCGAGGATTGCAAGGAAGCCTACATGCTGTCCTGGCGGCTCGGGCTCAAGGCCAATGCGCTCTACCGCGACGGCTCGAAACTGTCGCAGCCTTTGAACAGCCAGCTGATCGAAGACGATGACGAGGAAGCCGAGGAAGCGGTCGAAGTGTTGCTCGCCTCCAATGCGCCGGCGCGCGCCAGCGCGGTCGCCGAGAAAATCGTCGAGCGCGTCGTCGAGCGGATCGAGCGCATTCGCGAGCGCGAGCGCCTGCCCGACCGGCGCAAGGGTTATACGCAAAAGGCTGTTGTCGGCGGCCACAAGGTGTATCTGCGCACCGGCGAATATGTCGACGGCCGTCTCGGTGAAATCTTCATCGACATGCACAAGGAAGGCGCCGCCTTCCGCTCGCTGATGAACAATTTCGCCATCGCGATCTCGGTCGGCCTGCAATATGGCGTGCCGCTGGAAGAATATGTCGACGCCTTCACCTTCACGCGCTTCGAGCCGGCGGGTTTCGTGCAGGGCAATGACGCGATCAAGAACGCCACCTCGATCCTCGACTACATCTTCCGCGAACTCGCCATCTCCTACCTTGGCCGCAACGATCTCGCCCATATCGATCCAACCGACATCGGCCCCGATGTGTTGGGCAAGGGCGAGACTCAAGGGCGCCAGCCGCAAAGCCCGATGCCGCCCGCGACAGCGAAATATGTGTCGAGCGGTTTTGTGCGCTCGAAGACCGACAAGCTGATGCTGGTGCAGGGCGGATCGCAAGGCGCCACAGCGTTGAAAGAAAATCTCGAACAGGACGTCGAGGCGGAACTCGGCCAGCTCAACTGGACGACGCCAGCCGAAGGCGCGGCGATCGCCGAAAAGCGCACCCAGGCGCGCATGAAAGGCTATACGGGCGAAGCCTGCGGCGAATGCGGCAATTTTACGCTCGTGCGCAACGGGACGTGTTTGAAATGCGATACATGTGGGGCGACGACGGGGTGTAGTTGAAAAGGCGGTCGCCGGCCCCGCCATGCTTCACACTAATAGCTTTGTCCGATTTATCTGGCAAATCGGACAACGCCACACGTATTTCAGTCCGAGGACAGGGATTGCGACGAAGGTCGGTGGACTTTAGCGCCATGCGCAACTTTAAGAGAAGCCTCCAATGGACGGCCGAACAGCCTAGCAAGACTTCGTTCGCGAGCAAGTATTAATGTCGCCGCATGCGGCGCGCTGATGCCTTACTCGTTCGCCCTTGAAGGGAGACCCCGTACTATGGGTGAAAAGAAGAGCGCTACAAAACGCTTGCTGGAGAAATATGCCTACTGTTGCCTATGTGGTGGCGGCGTCAAAGCGAACACTCGAGAGCATGTTCCGCCAAAGGCGTTGTTTGATCGATCTCACCGGCCTAACCAAATGGTCGTGCCGGCGTGCTCTGCTTGCAATGAGGGCACCAGAACCGGCGATACGGTCGCTGCAATTGTAGCCCGTTGGGGATTTTCCGAGCCCACCACGGCCGAAAGGGAGGACTCACAACGTCTGATACGTGGAATTGCCAACAATCACCCTGATATTCAATTGGAGTGGCTACAGAACAGCGGATCCGTCAGTCAGCGACAAGCAAGACGACACTTAGCAAGTTACGGAGCTCCAATTCCAAACGAAGCGAAATTTATCACGATTGGCCCAGCCACACTCCCATATCTAAATCAATTCGCACTGAAGTTAACACTGGGGATCTATTTTGAACAGACTCTCAGATGCTTTCCAAGTACTGGACTTTTCCGAGCTTTTCTACGCTTTAAGGAAGATTTTCGAGGAACGGGATTGCCCCAGAAGATAATTGATATCGCCGGAGATCCGCTCGCACTTGCGCAGGGCGCGTGGAACACCCGTGAACAATTCGAATACCGAGCCAAATACAATCCAGAAAATGGACTTTTTATACACGCATCGAGGCTTAGAATGGGACTGTTCATCGTCGGAATGGCTTCGGAAGACCGCTCCGTGCTCCCGAACGAATTGATCGCGGATTGGATTTCTCCTGGTCCCTTATCAAAGATTCTCGATGATCCACATTATAGGGACAAGTTGTAGGGACCGAGCGATCGATTGTCGTGAGCCGCACGCCTTCATCGAATTGCTTTGGCGTTGCTTAAAAGTCTGGCCACACCACCCCATTCACCGCACGGCTGACCCGAGCGCATCCGGTCGCCCGCCTCTACGACGTTTTGCTTCGCAAACCGCTTCGCTCGCCGTGGAGCCTCGGGCTTCCTTTCGCCATGCGCTCAATGGTCTTTTCTGCGCCCGCGCCAACCAGCTCCACGCGTGGCCGGTTAACGCCGCAACGCAAAAAAGGCCCCGCTCGGCGCGGAGCCCCTTCTCTTTGTCGGGCCTGCTTCTCGGTTGCGCAGGCCGCGCCTCGCTAGAAGATGGCTTCTCCAGCCAGCAGGCCAAGCACAAGGAAGATGACGAAAATCACGACCGCAATGAAGAACAGGATTTTCGCGATCTGCGCCGTCGTCGCCGAAACTCCAGAAAATCCGAAAAAGCCGGCGATGATCGAAACAATAAAGAAAATAAGCGCCCATTTTAGCATTTGGCGTCCCCTGTCTGCCTGAGTATGTGAGCCCTGGCGAATCCCTCGCCCACCTGTTCAGGTCAGGCCAAAAACGGGATTGGAGCATCTTTGTTCCCGATCATCGGCCCGGCGTCGACGGGCGGCCGCCCGCGTTCAGGACAGGCTCCCGCTTCGCGCCGCCGAACCCCCTCCCCCCAAAAGGCGTATTTTGCCTCACATCAATGCTTGCCACTGTCGGCGATGGTCTAGGCGCGAGGGGAGGCTGCTCGCGCGGCGCGGCCCGTCAGGCAGGAGACAGACATGCGACTTGAAACTCTCATCAGCGGGTTGGCGCTGGCGGCGGGCCTTGGCCTCGCGGGCGGCGCATCGGCGGCTGGCGACGCGGCCGCCGGCAAAGCCATCTTCGCCAGGACCTGCCAGAACTGCCACTCGCTTGACATCGGCGTCAACAAGGTCGGCCCAAGCCTCAGCGACATCATCAATCGCAAGGCTGGCGTCGTTCCCGGCTTTGAATATTCCGACGCTCTCAAAAATTCCGGCAAGACCTGGACCGTCGAAGAACTCGACCTCTACCTCTCCAATCCGCGCGGCGTCCTGCATGGGGTGAAAATGTATTTTTCGGGCCTCAAGACCGAAGCCGAACGCGCGGATGTGATCGCTTATCTTTTGTCCGTGCAGCAGTAAGCCGCTTCAGGCCGGCTCCTTTCGGCCAGCGACAAAAACGCTTCTCTCTACAAATCTTATGGTCTAAGATGGTTTCGATCGGCGCGTCCGCTGGGCGCGCCGCCGCGGAGCTTACGGTTTGAACGCCGTAATGCTCAAAGAACGGGAAATGGCGCGCGCTTTGCGCCAAACATCGACCATTGGGAGACTTTGATGCCGGCTCCGACGCGTAAGCCAGAGACCCTTGCCCGGCACGCCGGCTGGCGCGCGGACCCTGCGACCGGCTCCGTCGCCGTGCCGATCTATCAGACCACCTCCTATCAGTTTCACGATACGCAGCACGCCGCGGATCTCTTCGCGCTGAAAGAGCTCGGCAATATTTACACGCGCATGGGTAATCCGACCCTCGACGTGCTGGAGCAGCGCGTCGCGGCGCTTGAGGGCGGCGTCGCGGCGCTGGCGCTCGCCTCCGGCCAGGCGGCCTCGGCCTTCGCCGTGCAAAACATCGCCCGCGCCGGCGACAACATCGTCAGCGCCACCGATCTTTACGGCGGGACCTGGAATCTTTTCGCCAACACGCTGAGGGATCAGGGCATCGAAGTCAGGTTCGTCGATCCGAACGATCCCGAAGCGTTCCGGCGCGCGACGGACGATCGCACCCGCGCCTATTACGCGGAAACGCTGCCCAATCCAAAGCTCACGGTCCTGCCCATCGCCGAGGTCGCCGCCATCGGACGTTCTCTTGGCATTCCGCTGATCGTCGACAACACCGCCTCGCCGATCCTGTCGCGCCCGCTCGATCATGGCGCCGCGGTCGTCGTCTATTCGGCCACCAAATATCTCGGCGGCCACGGCAATTCGATTGGCGGCGTGATCGTCGACGGCGGCAATTTCGATTGGGAAAGCCACAAGGAGCGGCAACCCGCGCTCAATACGCCCAATCCAAGCTATCATGGCGCAATCTGGACCGAGGCGGTCAAGCCGCTGGGACCGATCGCCTATATCATCAAGGCGCGCACGACGCTGCTGCGCGATATCGGCGCCTGCCTCTCGCCCTTCAACGCCTTTTTGATCCTGCAGGGAATTGAATCGCTGGCGCTGCGCATGGAGCGCCACGTCAAGAACGCCGAGGCGGTGGCGCATTTTCTCTCGCGTCATCCGGGCGTGCGAAAGGTCATCTATCCCTCGTTGCAGACGGGTCCAGCGCGCGAGCGGGCCGATCGCTATCTGACCGGCGGTTATGGCGGCCTTGTCGGCTTCGAACTGGACAATGCGGAAGCCGGCCGCAAATTCATCGATTCGCTGGAGTTGTTCTACCACGTCGCCAATATTGGCGATTCCCGCAGCCTCGCGATCCATCCTGCGACGACGACGCATTCGCAGCTTTCGAGCGAAGAACAGCTCGCGACGGGCGTGACGCCCGGCTATGTGCGCCTTTCCGTCGGCATCGAGCATATAGACGACATCATCGCCGATCTCGAGCAGGCGCTGTCGACCGCGACGGGCCTGGCGCGGGCCGCCTGAGCCTCGCCTGGTCGGGAACAGCGCACTGATCTTGCGCCTTCGCGAGGTCGCCAATAGAACGCTAGCCATTGCTGACCTTCGGCGCGAAGTGCAGCTCAACCAGATGGAGCAAAAATCATGGCGCAAACCGCTGCGCAGCAGGCTAAAGCCTCCGCTCCCGAGCAGGCTCCGGGCCGCGGACGCATTTATGATTCGATCACGCAAACGATCGGCAACACCCCGCTCGTGCGCCTTAGGAAAATCGAGGCGCTGAAAGGCCTCAAGGCCAATCTCCTCGCCAAGCTCGAATTCTTCAATCCGCTGGCGAGCGTCAAGGACCGCATCGGCGAGCATATGATTTCGACGCTCGAAGCGGAGGGCAAGATCACGCCCGGCAAGACGACGCTGATCGAGCCGACCTCAGGCAACACCGGCATCGCTCTCGCCTTCGTCGCCGCGTCCCGGGGCTACAGGCTGATCCTCGTCATGCCGGAATCGATGTCTATCGAACGCCGCAAAATGCTCGCGCTCCTTGGCGCTGAACTCGTCCTCACCCCTGCCCCGCAAGGCATGAAGGGGGCTATCGCCAAGGCGCAGGAAATCGCCGACGCGACGCCCGACGCCGTAATCCCGCGCCAGTTCGACAATCCCGCCAATGTCGAGATCCACAGGCTGACGACGGCTGAGGAAATCTGGAACGACACAGACGGCAATGTGGATATCTTCATCTCCGGCGTCGGCACTGGGGGGACGATCACCGGCGTCGGCACAGCGCTGAAGCCGCGCCGCCCGAGCCTCAAAGTCATCGCCGTCGAGCCCGAGGATTCGCCTGTCCTGTCGGGCGGGCAGGCGGGACCGCACAAGATCCAGGGCATCGGCGCCGGCTTCATTCCCTCGATCCTCGACCAGTCCGTCATCGACGAGGTCGTCACCGTCGGCAATCAGACGGCGTTCGATACGGCGCGGCTGCTCGCGCGCGTCGAGGGCATTCCCGTCGGCATCTCATCCGGAGCGGCGGTCGCCGCCGCTATTGAAGTCGCCTCGCGGCCGGCGAGCGAAGGCAAGAATATCGTCATCATCATTCCATCTTTCGCGGAGCGCTATCTTTCGACCGCCCTCTTCGACGGCCTTTGAACGGAGCGCGTCATCGCCCCGCATGGAACTTCGTCCTGTGCGGGGCGTTGAGGCAGCATGCATTCGGGAGGCCGAAATGCGCCCTCGAAAGAAGGATAGCTTTATGCGAACCTTGGCAATTCTCGCCGCCGCGCTTGTGTCGTTCAGGATTATCTCGAATCTCATCTATAATCGCCGGTTTATGGCGGCTCCGGCTTCCGTGCGGCGGCTCAATCGCCGCTATCTTTGAGACAATAATGGCACAGCCGATGTAAAAATTGGGCCGGCGGCTCGCCGTCGGCAAGGACTTGATCCAGCGGCATTCCCTTTTCTCACGCCTCCCGCGATCTCCCAAAGAACTTGAGATGCTCCGCTCGACTTGGCCGTCGTTGCTTGCCGTCTGCTTCGCGCACGCTTTTAGCCTGATCTTTGCCAGTCAGGCGCAATCTTCCCAAGCACCGCCGCCGTACATCATTGCAGCCCAAGCTGATGACTCAACGGCTTTACCTTCCGACCCAGCGAATTCATGGCGGATTACGCGCGCTCCCGGAGTCGACGGCGGGTCTGATTCTTCCGCTATACTGCATATCTCTGATATCAAACGCTCAGATCCGCGTTTAGCCGGACTAATGCTGCGTTGCAGCAAGAAAGGCGTGGACGCGATTATAGTAGTGATTGAACCGTTTCCTCCGCAAACACACCCCAAAATTACCTTGCACGTTGGAGGACAAGAGTTTTATTTTGTGAGTAGCGTAGTCGCGACCGGCGTCGGCCTTATCCTGCCAGCAGACGGAATGCAGTTGGCAAAAGGCCCCTGGCGGAACGCCGACGAGCTGTCTGTCAAGATTTCCGAGGGCGACGCCGAGATCAGCGGCGTCATAAAACTTTCGGGTCTTGAAGCCGCAATTCAGTCTCTCGCTGAATGTGCTGCAAAATGAGGCTTTGGATTTTTGAGCCGTTAGGGCAAACCCGTCGAAGGAAAACAGACAAGAATTAAAAAACTAAGAACGATAAGACGATCGGGAGGCATCGAAATGATAAGCTTACTGCTCGGGGCGGTCCTTTTCGGACTGGTCCTCGGACGTTTCTTCAGGGTCTATATTCTTATCCCGACTTGCGGGGTGGCCATCATTTTGGTGCTCACAGGCCCTGGGCTCATCAATCAAACCTTGACGGCGTCATGCCTGCAGATCGTCGGATTGGTCGCCGGCCTTCAGTTCGGCTATGTCGCAGGCCTTGTGCTCACGCAATATGCCGCTGGTTTTTCAGGCCGCAGGCAGAGCTGGAGTTCTCGCGCCCATGCGCTGCCTTCGCGCAGCTTGCACGTGAGATAGGCTAACGATCCCAGCGCGGCTGATGTCCGGTTGGGCTGGCGCCGACCCCTTATTGCCTGCACGACAAGCAGTGAGCGCGAACGGCCGGTCGAGCGTTGCCTTGAAACTGCTTACGGCCACTGGGACGCTGCCGTGAGCGCAGAATACGACGGACGCTCAATTATTGCAAATGCGAACGAATTGATGCGGCGCAAACCGGGGCGCGTTTGGTCTGCGCGGGCGCTCTATGGGGCCGAGCTTCCAAAACGCTAGACCTTGGTTAAGATTCAGTTTACCGCTTCTCAGGATTCGCGGATTTGGACGCCGGATTTCCCCGGCGCAAAGACGTGATCGAGCGTTCTGAATGCGTCTTGCTGCGGCCGCACGGCTTCGGGTCAAAAACCAAATTCGAGGTCAGAAGCAATTAAGGGGATGACACAAATGGCTCAGTCCTCCTCGTCGCGCCGGCGCAACCCGCAGCCGCGGGTCATAGCTGGCATCAGCTGCGTCATTTTATCCGCTAGCCTCGCTGGTTGCGTCGAGACAGCCCCCACCGCCGAGGCGCCGCAACCGCTCGTCAAACCCGTTGCGGCAAAGCAGCCCACCGGCGCCACGCCGCGCGGGGTCAGCGTTGCCCTGACGAGTTTGACCGGAGTTCCAGAACCGATCGAAGCTCAGATGCGGGATGCGTTCACCGCGCAGGCGAAGGAGCGCGACATCGCGCTTGGAGCCACGCAGGAGCCCGCCTATCTGATCCGCGGCTATGTGACGAGCTACCCTGCTGAAAAAGGGACCGCCATCGCCGTGGTGTATGATGTTTTCGACGGGATGAAAAAGCGCGCGCAAAGGATCGAGGACAGCGTTGTTGTCAAGGGCGACGGCGCCGATCCCTGGTCCGGCTTCGACGTCGCGGCGATGAACGAACTTGCCGCCAAAAGCGCGGACGACCTCGCGGCCTTCCTTGTCGCAACTCCCGAGGCGATGGCCGCCCGGTCCTCGCCGGCAACCGATACAAGCGCAAGCCTGGCAAGCGATTCATCGCGATCCAAGCTTTCCGCGAGCGCCAACTCGCCTCCATCCGGTCTGGACGACGGCCAGACAATCGTGCAAAGAGCGCGCTCGACGCAATCGGCGTCGGCCGGCGACTTCAGCGCCGCCGTCCTTCGCTGAGAAGTTACGCCGTCTTCGCCAGATTTTTGGGGCGGGTCGAAACACTGGACGGGTTTCGCCGCCACTGCGATAGCCGCGCGGATTAGACAACCGAAATAATCAGGCTGGAGGAACAATGAAGCGGATCATCTTGGCGGCGTTTGGATTTGCGGCCTTGTCCGTCGGGGCGGCCAGCGCCGATCCGATCGGCGAGTGGCGCGTCGGCGACGGCACCGCGACCGTGCGTATCAAAAAATGCGGCGCGGCTCTTTGTGGATTTGTCGCCTCGACGCGGGGAGCGCCCGGAAAGGACGTTCGCAATCCAGACCCCAGCAAGCGCACCCGCTCGGTGATCGGACTTGAAGTCTTGATCAATTTGCGCCCAGGCGGCGACAAGACCTGGACCGGCACGACCTACAACGCCGAGGACGGGCTGCTATATAATGCGACCGTGACCGAGGATGGCGAACGCGCCCTCCAGATCAAGGGATGCGGCGCCAATGGCGGAGTGTGCGGGTCAGAAACGTGGACCCGCGTCAAATAGCCGGCGCCCGCCCTGCCGCTACGCTCCGGCGCTCACGAAGCGGCGCGCGCCGCTTCGTGCGTTGAAAGAAGCACAAATCTCGAGGTTCCGGCCTGCCGCGCGAGGCGCATAGAATTTTGCTTCCCGGCCATTGCTCCGCTGAGGCTATTCTATTTAAGAGTGTGCTATCGACTGGCGGCGACGCGGGAATTTCATCAAATGAAGATTTTGTCAGGCAACTCCAACCGGCCGCTTACCGAGGCGATCGCCGCCTATCTCGGGCTTCCTCTCACCAAGTGCCAAGTCCGCCGCTTCGCCGATATGGAGATTTTCGTCGAGATCCAGGAGAATGTTCGCGGACAGGATACGTTTATCGTTCAGTCGACCTCCTATCCGACGAACGACCATCTGATGGAAATGCTGATCATGACCGATGCGCTGAGGCGCGCGTCGGCCCGGCGAATTACCGCTGTGCTTCCGTATTTCGGTTATGCCCGCCAGGATCGAAAGCCCGGCCCGCGCACGCCGATTTCAGCGAAGCTGGTCGCCAATCTCATCACGCGCGCAGGGGCGGACCGCGTGCTGACGGTCGATCTGCACGCGGGACAGATTCAGGGCTTTTTCGATATTCCGACCGACAATCTGTTTTCCGCTCCGGTTCTTGTGCGCGACATTCAAGCCCGGCTGAAGCTTGACAATGTGATGGTGGTTTCACCCGACGTCGGCGGCGTCGTGCGCGCGCGCGCTCTGGCGAAACGCATCGATGCGCCGCTCGCCATCGTCGACAAGCGTCGTGAACGCGCCGGCGAATCGGAAGTGATGAACATCATCGGCGACGTTGACGGTAAAATCTGCATATTGATCGACGATATCGTCGATTCCGGCGGCACCCTCTGCAATGCGGCGGATGCCTTGCGCGCCCAGGGCGCAAGCGATGTTTACGCCTATATCACGCATGGCGTTCTTTCCGGCGGCGCGGCGGCTCGAATCGCCGCATCGAGCCTCAACGAGCTGGTTCTGACCGATACGATTCAGACGACGGAAGCCGTTCGCGTTTCCAAGAACATTCGCGTCGTTTCGATCGCGCCTCTGATTGGCGAGGCGATTGCGCGCATCGCCAAAGAAGAAAGCGTGTCCAGCCTTTTCAACTGAACGATCCTTTTCCGATCGTTTCCTTGCGCAGGGCCGGCGCATCGCGGCAATCCGTGGCGGCGCTCCCGCACGCCGATGCGCCTGATGCCAGGCCCCCCTGCGCGATGGCGCAACCTGCATTCATCAAAAAGATGAGACGCATCTCGGCTCGGCGTAGCAGGGCGCGCCAGCCCGCGCAATTTCCCGGTTCACCGCGCATGCGGCCCGCGGCCCATCGGCCGAACACGACATCGGGATTGGAACCACAAGCCTGGCGCAACATTCCTATGGCGTTTTGCGCGACGCGGCGTCATCGCGCGCCACAATCCTCCAGGGTGGAACGGCTTTTGCGTCAGAATGGGATTACCGATGCGTTGACATTTACACTCTATAGATTTTATCAACTATTGGTCGCCCGTTAGAGGCTGGTCGAAGGGGAGCTTAATGCCCGACGCATATGTCATTCAAATCAGCGGCCGCACAGCCGGCATCGTCGCCCGGGACGGGCGTGACGTTTCGTTTAACTTTTTTGCCGCTTCTCATCTCTTCAATGCGATGGAAGGCCAGAGCTTCGCAGATCCCCTGGCGGCCGAACGCGCGGCGCGCTACCTGGCAAAGCACGGAAGCCTGCCGCGTCGGGGCGACCACCATCCCCCCGAAGCTGGGACGATCGAAGCATAGGTCGAAGAAAAAGGATTTTGGTGGCGCCTCGCTCGCCGCTTCCTTTGGCTCGACCCTCTTCGCTGCCGCCGTCTCCGCCAGAACTGTGTCGGCCGGCTCATCGCGGCGCTGCGTTTCAGGTCTCTGGCTTTGCAACGACCTTTTATTTCTTCGGTCAAACGCCCCTGTCTTAACGTCGCACCTGGAAATCACCTGGAGCGCCGTGGTCCGCCTTGAGGGCGCGGGAACAAATCCAGCGCTTTGCCGCCTAAATTTTCAGCCGCAGCGCGGCTGCCTGGTTGGAGTTTAGCCGAGCATCAACCACCTTTTCGCGCCCGCTCGACGCGCCGCCGCCAACGATCAAAGGACGCGCCAGGCGCGCGATCCAAAGAAGAAAGGCGGCGCCAGCGACGAACCAGCATGGCCGGACGGCGTAGGAAAAGTCGAAATTCGCTGCAAGGACGAGCGGCAAAGACGCGCCGGTCGAAATCTTGAACCAGACAGCTTCGCCGATTGCCGTGCCGACCGCCGCAAACGCCCCGACGCTGGGGACGGCCCCCGCCGACAGGTCGCCAAGCCGCCACGTCGCCACACGGCATCCCAGCAAAAGCGCAAAAATGCCCGCCATCGCAATCGGCTGGCTGACGTCGAGCTTGGCTTGCATGAAGTAGTGAATCGCCGATGCGATGGCGGCCGCATAGACGAGCTTATGCAAACGGCTCCATCTTTGCGCGCCGAGCCGGGCGATCATGGCGTCGGTCGAGGTAGCGCCGAGAGCGCACAATAAGCAAAGAGCCATAAAGCCGATCGTCAGATAGAATCTGGCGAAAATCTCCGATGCGATATGCGGCGCGTCAAAATGCTGTGCCCAAGCGTAGAGAATGACGTGCAGCAACGCATAAGCGAGGGCCGAGAGGCCGACGATCCGTCTAATCGAGATCAACCTGGACCAGCGCGTCGCACGCCTCAGCGGCGTCACCGCCAGCGTCACGGCAAGCAGCCACATGGACCAAAGCCCGGACTGATGGATCGCCTCGTTCAGCGGACGCGCCCCAAGCAGCCCCTGCCCCGCCTCTATGGCAAGCCAAAGAGCCGGCGCGAGCGCGCTCAAAAGAGCGACGGTCTTTAGCGGCGAAACACGGCTCTTCCGGCTGGTCGAAGGATAGATTGAGTGCGGCATCGCAAAGGAAACTCCGGGCGCGAGAGGTTCGCCCAATATCTTCGCCGCAAATCCGGCCTATGTTTCAGAGAAATAAAGACCATCACGGATTAGTGACGGCGCGGCTCAAGGCCGAGGACAAGCAAACGTCGAAGCCCCTCTCCCGGCCTGCAGACAAACCGTCGGGCGTGATAGGCGGCGGTTCGCGGTCACGTTTTCTCGTTTGGCGCAGCCTTGTTCGCGCCTCGGTAAGTTGTTAACGAGAACCTCATGCCCAAGCTTGATGCTTATTCTTCTTCGGCGGGATGCATCGCCCTCGAAGAGAGATTCCGCCAGCAGGAAACGAGACGTCACGCCAAAGCCGGAGCGTCAGGCCGACGCGGGCGGCTGACGCCCCGCCCGGCAGGACATTGGCTAAGACTGCAGCCGCAGCCTGGATGCACAGGCCACATTCTACGAATGAGCGAGCGCCGAGTGAAAACACTTCTCGCCTACCCGGCGCTGCTACTCGGGATGGGATTGGCCGTGGGCCTTTCGGCCTGCACCGTCGGTCCTGATTATATCAAGCCGCCAGCGCCGGAGCCGGCCAGATATAAGGAGCTCAAAGGGTGGAAAGTCGCAACGCCGCTGGACGCGGCGGACCGCGGCCCCTGGTGGGCGGCGTTCCGGGACGCCAAGCTCAACGAACTCGAAAGCCAGGTCGTGGTCTCAAATCAGACGGTCATCGGAGCCGAGGCCGCGTATCGGACCGCGCAAGCGCTGGTCAGGGAGGCGCAAGCGGGGCTTTTTCCGACCGTCGCGGTCAATTACTCCGCGACGGGATCGCATAATGGATCGAAAACGTCGGGGTTCACAGGCACGTCGAGCACCCTGGTAACATCCGATCTGTCCGCGAGCGCCGCCTGGACGCTCGACGTCTGGGGCCAGATCCGCCGCTCCGTCGAGAGCAATGTCGCCGGCGCGCAGCTTTCGGCGGCCGATTTCGCCAATGCAACGCTTTCCACACAGTCTCTGCTCGGAGTCGCCTATTTCAATCTGCGCGCCGCGGATGCGCTGCAAGACCTGCTCAACCGCACTGCTCAGAGCTACCAGAAAACGCTCGAAATTACGCAGCATCAGTATTCGGCGGGAACCGTGTCAAAAGCCGACGTCGCGACGGCGCAGGCGCAGCTTTTGAACACGCAGGCGCAAGCGATCAATGTCGGGATCAGCCGCGCGCAATATGAGCATGCGATAGCGGTGTTGATCGGCAAGCCCCCGGCGGAGGTGACAATCGCGCGAAACGCCTTCAAGAACGCCCTGCCGGCGATCCCCGTCAGCGTTCCTTCGATATTGCTGGAGCGGCGTCCCGACATCGCCGCGGCCGAGCGGTCGATGCAAGCGCAAAACGCGCTCATCGGCGTCGCCATCGGTGCTTATTATCCAACCATCAGCCTCTCGGGCGCGTTTGGCTTCGCGGGACGCGGGCCTCTCGCCGTCTCGCTCGCCAACGAAGCCTGGAGCCTTGGCGCCGCCGCCGTGCAGACGACCTTCGATGGCGGCCTGCGCAGCGCGACCGTCGACGCCGCCAGAGCCACTTACGATCAAAGCGTCGCAAATTACAGGCAGACGGTGCTGTCCGCCTTTCAGGGGGTCGAGGATCAACTCGCGGCTTTGCGCATTCTGGCGCAGCAGGCGAAAGTCCAGGACGCTGCCGTCAAGGCCGCGCAGGAAGAGGTCGACGTGCTCCTCAATCAGTATGCCGCGGGCACGGTCGCCTTCACGGCCGTGGTCGTGGCGGAGGCGCAGTTGCTGAGCAATCAGGAATCCGCGCTGACCATTCGCCAGGACCGTTTCCTTGCCAGCGTTCAATTGATCGAGGCTCTCGGCGGCGGCTGGGACGTCGCATTGCTGCCAAGCAGCGTGGCGCTCGAGGACGCCAACCCGCTGATCCCGCATTTTTGATTTTGAGTTTTCCTTGCCGCGGCTGCGCCTCGGAACAAAGCGCGCCGCGAATAGCAAACCATTTTATCAACAAAGAGTTGATTAGAGAAACGCCATGATTATGTTTCACTGATGCGCATGATTAACGCCGACGGTAGCGCGCATCAAGACCACAATCCTGTCTGGTTGCTTACGTTACGAAAACCTCATGCGTTGGATAGACGATAGCAATCGATTTTAGGCGATGATTGCTGAATGGGATCCATCCAAGGCGCAGTCAGACACGGGTATTGGACGCAAGACGATGGATGATCGCTCACGCACGGTGGAAAATGATGCTGCCGGCGCGTTCTTGCTCCGCGAGGCTGAGCCAAGCGCAGAAGCAAAGCCCGACACCGAAAAGGGTGCGCCGGCCGCGCCCGAATCCGAACCGGCGACGCGGAAAAGCTCGCCGCTGCGATCAGCGATTCTGATCGTGCTCGCGGCGGGGATCGCGTTTGCAACCTATCATTTCGTCACCGCCGAGCGGGCGCCTCCGAGCGGCCCTCCGCGTCACGCCGTCGCCCAGCCGGTGGGCGCGACTACCATCGCCCTCGGCGACATCAATGTCGTCGTCACGGGGCTTGGCACGGTGACGCCGCTCGCCAACATAACGGTGAAAACGCAGGTCAACGGCCAATTGATGGAAGTCGCCTTCACGGAAGGCCAGATCGTCAAGAAAGGCGACCTCTTAGCCCAGATCGACCCGCGCCCGTACCAGCTGGCGCAGGCTCAGTACGAAGGTCAGCTGGTGCACGACCAGGGGTTGCTCGACCAGGCGCGAAACGACATGACGCGCTATCAAACGCTGCTGAAGCAGAATTCGATCGCGCGTCAAACTGCAGAGGATCAGGTTTATCTCGTCAAACAGTACGAGGGCTCGGTCAAGACCGACCAGGCTCAGATCGACACGCAGAAGCTGAACCTCACCTATGCGCGGATCGTCTCACCGATCGACGGCCGCGTCGGCCTGCGTCTCGTCGATCCCGGCAACTACGTTCAGACGAGCGACGCCGGCATCGCGGTGTTGACGCAGCTTCATCCGATCTCGGTCATCTTCACCGTGCCGGAGGACGATATTCCGCAGATCATGGCGCAGACGAAGGCGGGCGCGCCGCTTGAAGTCACGATCTATGATCGCGCCAACATCAATAAGCTCGCCGTCGGCAAGGTGATGACGATTGACAACCAGATTGATACGACAACCGGGACCGTGAAAATCCGCGCCGAGTTCCAAAACCTCGACGACAAGCTCTTTCCCAATCAATTCGTCAATGCGAGGCTCCTGATCAGATCGTTGAACGGCATCGTCACGGCCCCGGTGACGGCGATTCAGCGCGGCGCCCCTGGAACCTATGTCTATCTGATCGGCTCGGACAACAAAGTCTCCGTGCGCAAGATTGAACTCGGCCCGCAGGAAAATGGCAACGTCGCCGTCACCTCCGGCCTCGCGCCGGGCGATCGCGTCGTTGTCGACGGCGCCGATCGGTTACGCGAAGGGGCGAGCGTCTTCGTCGCGGCGAGCGACGGCGTGGCGATGAACGCGTCCGGCGCCGTCGACGCCGCGCAGGGCAAACATCAACGCCATCCTGACGCAGCCGCGCAGGCGCCAAGGCCGCCCGCTGGCGCGCCGTGAGTGATTCCGGCGGCGCGCCAAGGCAAGCCAATGGCCCGGGGACTCTAAAATGAACCCGTCAAGGTTATTCATCCTCCGGCCAGTGGCGACCTCGCTTCTGATGCTGGCTATCCTTCTCGCCGGAGCGGTCGCCTACCGATTCCTGCCGCTGTCCGCCTTGCCCGAAGTCGATTATCCGACGATCGAGGTGCGCACTTTTCTGCCCGGCGCAAGCCCCGAGGTGATGACGTCTTCGGTGACGGCGCCGCTCGAGCGGCAGCTTGGACAGATGCCGGGCTTGAGCCAGATGACGTCGGAGAGTTCGGCGGGCGCCTCCGTCATCACTTTGCAATTCAGTCTGAGCCTCAGCCTCGACGTCGCCGAACAACAGGTCCAGGCGGCGATCAACGCGGCGACCAATCTGCTGCCGGCGGACCTGCCGGCGCCGCCGGTCTATTCCAAGGTCAATCCCGCCGACGCGCCGATCATGACGCTGGCGGTTACGTCGAAAACCCTCAGCCTGATCGACCTGCAGGACATCACCGAAACCCGCATTGCGCAGAAAATCGCGCAGCAGCCGGGCGTCGGCCAGGTGACGATCAGCGGCGGCGAACGGCCAGCGATTCGGGTTCAGTTCAATCCAACGGCGCTCGCGGCTTACGGGCTGAACATCGACGACCTGCGCACGACGATCGGCAACGCCAACGTCAACGGCCCCAAGGGCGGCTTTGACGGCGCCGCCCAATCATCGACGATCACCGCGAATGATCAGCTGAACAGCGCCGAGGGTTATCGCGACGTCGTCGTCGCCTATCGCAACGGCGCGCCCGTGCGCCTGTCCGACGTCGCCACGATTGTCCACGGTCCCGAGAACACGAAGCTGCGCGCATGGGCCAATGGCGAGCGCGCCATCATCCTCAATATTCGCCGTCAGCCGGGCGCCAATGTGATCGCCGTCGCCGATGGCATAAAGAAGCTGCTGCCGACGCTCCAATCCGGCCTGCCGGCCGCTCTCGACGTCACGGTTCTGAGCGATCGCACCACGACCATTCGCGCCTCCGTCGCCGACGTCGAGTTCGAACTCGCCCTCGCTATCGCTCTCGTCGTCGTCGTCATCTTCGTGTTTTTGCGCAATCTGCCGGCGACGATCATCCCGAGCCTCTCGGTGCCCTTGTCACTCGTCGGCACCCTTGTCGCGATGTATCTCCTTGGCTTCAGCCTCGACAATCTGTCCTTGATGGCGCTGACCATTTCGACCGGCTTCGTCGTTGACGACGCCATCGTCATGATTGAAAATATCAGCCGCTTCGTCGAGGACGGCGATCCGCCGATGGAGGCGGCGCTGAAGGGCTCAAAGCAGATCGGCTTCACGATCATATCGCTGACCGTCTCTTTGCTCGCCGTGCTCATTCCGCTTCTCTTCATGGGCGATGTGATCGGCCGCCTGTTCCACGAATTCGCCATCACCCTCGCGGTCACCATCGTCATTTCCGCGGTGGTGTCATTGACGCTCGTGCCGATGATGTGCGCGCGCCTGATCCATCATCGGCCGGCTGATCAGCGCGGCCGGTTCGATCTTTGGGCGGAGCGCGCATTCAACTCCATCGTCGAAGGCTATGGCCGCGCGCTGAGAATCGTTCTGCGTCATCAGCCGCTCACGCTTCTCGTCGCGATCGCGACGCTCGCTGTCACGGTCTGGCTCTATGTCATCATCCCAAAAGGCTTCTTCCCGGTGCAGGACACCGGCATGATCCAGGCCACTTCGCAGGCGGCCCAAAGCATCTCCTTCGAGGCCATGTCGAATTTGCAGCGACAGCTCGGCGACGCGATTTTGAAGGATCCGGCGGTCGACAGCGTCAGCTCATTCATTGGCGTCGACGGCGACAATGCGACGCTGAACAGCGGCCGCTTTCTGATCAATCTCAAGCCCCGCGAGGAACGCCGCCTCAGCGCGTCGGACGTCATGCGCAGGCTGCAAAAAGAAGTCTCGACGATACCAGGGATCCAGCTTTTCATGCAGCCAGTGCAGGATCTCACCATCGATTCCTCGATCGGCCGGGCGCAATATAATTTCATTCTCGAGAACGGCAACGCATCCGAGTTCGCGGCGTGGACGCCGCGCCTCCTTGAGCGTCTGCGCGAGATGCCGGCGCTGGCCGACGTCGCCAGCAATACGCAGGCGCAGGGCCACGCTGTCGACCTCGTCGTCGACCGCGCCACCGCGGCCCGCTTCGGCATCACTCTGGCGAGCGTCGACAACGCTCTCTACGACGCGTTCGGACAGCGCATCGTTTCAACCATCTACACGCAGGCCAACCAATATCGCGTCATTCTGGAGGTCGATCCGAAGCTGCAGCGCGATCTCTCGCAGCTCTCCTCGCTTTATCTGCCGTCATCGTCGTCGAGCGACAACGGGCAGACGCCGCTGTCGGCGATCGTGCATGTCGAAGAACGTCGAGGTCCGTTGCTGATCAGTCATTTCGGCCAGTTTCCGGCGACCTCCATCTCATTCAATGTCGCGCCGGGCCACTCGCTTGGCGACGCCGTCACGGCGATCGAGCAGGCGCAGGCGGACATCGGCCTGCCGCGCAGTTTCGTGGTCTCGCTGCAAGGCTCCGCCGCGGCGTTCCACGCCTCGATGACGAATGAGCTTTTCCTCATCATCGCCGCCGTCGTCACCATGTATATCGTTCTCGGCGTGCTCTACGAGAGCTTCATCCATCCGATCACGATCCTGTCGACTCTGCCGTCGGCGGGCATCGGCGCGCTGCTCGCTTTGATGGCCTTCGGCGGCGAACTCGACGTCGTCGCAGTGATTGGCATCATCCTGCTCATCGGCATCGTCAAAAAGAACGCGATCATGATGATCGACTTCGCGCTCGACGCCGAACGCAATGACGGGCTTTTGCCGGAAGAGGCGATTTTCCAGGCCTCGCTCCTGCGTTTCCGGCCGATCCTGATGACGACGATGGCCGCGATCCTCGGCGCCTTGCCGTTGATGCTTGGGACCGGCGTCGGCTCGGAGCTGCGCCATCCGCTCGGCGTCTCGATCGTTGGCGGCCTTATCCTCAGCCAGGCGCTGACGCTGTTCACGACGCCGGTCATCTATCTCTATTTTGACAGGCTCGCCGCGCGCCTTCGCCGGCGCCCGCCAGCGGCCGCGCTCGCCGGAGAGAGCGCGGAATGAATATTTCGGCGCCCTTCATCAAACGCCCGGTCGCGACGACCTTGGTCGCCGTCGGAATAGCGCTTGCCGGCGGCCTCGCCTTTTTGAAGCTGCCCGTCTCGCCGCTTCCAGAGGTCGATTTTCCGACTATTTCCGTGCAGGCGACGCTTCCCGGCGCCAACCCCGATACGGTGGCCTCGAGCGTCGCCAGCCCGCTCGAACGTTCTCTCGGCCGCATCGCCGCCGTCACCGAGATGACCTCGGTCAGCGCCATCGGCAACACCAACATTACGCTTCAGTTCGACCTGGATCGAGACATCGACGGCGCGGCCCGGGACGTTCAGGCGGCGATCAACGCGGCGCGCGCGGACCTGCCGACAAGCCTGCGCAGCAATCCGATCTACCGCAAGATCAACCCCGCGGACGCGCCGATCCTGATCCTGTCCCTGACCTCGCAAACGATGACTCCGGGGCAGATGTATGATTCGGCGAGCAATATTCTACAGCAGAGGCTGTCGCAGCTCGACGGCATAGGCCAGGTGGTAATCGGGGGCGCCGCCCTGCCCGCCGTTCGTATTGAAGTCAACCCTTACGCGCTGTCCAAATATGGCATCGGCCTCGAGGACGTGCGGGCGGCTCTCGCCGCAGCCAACGCCAACAGTCCGAAAGGCTCCATTGAGGGCGATGGCCGGCATTTGCAAATCTACACAAACGATCAGGCGACGGTCGCAGCCGATTACCGCCCGCTGATCGTCGCCTATCGTAATGGCGCGCCGGTGCATCTGATAGATGTCGCCGAAGTGATTGATTCCGTCGAGGACCTGCGCAACGAAGGCCTCGTCAAAGGCCAGCCCGGAATCATTCTTTTGCTGTTTCGCCAGCCCGGCGCAAACATCATTCAGGCGGTTGACGCGGTCAAGGCGGAGCTGCCGCATCTCATAGCCGCGATGCCGGCCGCCATCAACATCACGCTCGCGGCGGATCGAAGCAACACCATCCGCGCTTCGCTGCAAGACACCGAATGGACCTTGCTGCTTGCGATCAGCCTCGTCACGTTGATCGTCTTCCTTTTTCTGCGCGACATTCGGGCGACTTTGATTCCGGCGGTCGCGGTGCCGCTTTCGATCATCGGCACTTTCGGCGCGATGTATCTCGCAGGCTTCAGCCTCAACATATTGTCGCTGATGGCGCTCACCATAGCGACGGGCTTTGTCGTCGACGACGCCATCGTCGTGCTTGAAAATATCAGCCGCTATGTCGAGGCCGGAATGAACCCGCGCGAGGCGGCTTTCGTCGGCGCGCGGGAGGTCGGCTTCACGGTTGTGTCGATCAGCATTTCGCTGATCGCCGTGTTCATCCCGATCCTTCTGATGGGCGGCATTCTCGGTCGTCTTTTTCGCGAATTCGCCGTGACCCTGTCTTTCGCGATCCTCGTCTCGCTCCTGCTGTCGCTGACGCTGACGCCGATGATGTGCGCGCTTATGCTGAAGCCACGCCCACGCGAGCAGGCGCCGCGGCGGCGCCGTTTTGATCCATTGGCGGCGCTCGTTCATGGTTACGGAACAACGCTGCGTTGGGCGCTCCGCCACGGCGCCCTCATCATGTTGATCCTCTTCGCCACCGTATGTCTCAACGTGGCGCTGTTTACGGTCATACCGAAAGGGTTTTTCCCGCAGGAGGACACCGGCCGCATCATGGGCGCCATGCAGGGCGACCAGAGCATTTCTTTTCAGTCCATGCGAAAGAAGCTGAAGGCGCTGCAGGATATCGTTCAGGCCGACCCCGCCGTCGACAGCGTCGTCGGCTTTACGGGCGGCAGCCAAACCAACTCGGGGCGAAGCTTCATCACCTTGAAGCCGAAAGCGCAGCGCGACGTCACCTCGGATGAGGTCATTGCGCGCCTGCGCGGCAAGCTCGGGCATGTTCCAGGCGTCAATCTGTTTATGCAGTCGATCCAGGATATCCGCATGGGCGGACGTCTTTCCAACGCGCAATATCAATATACGCTGCAAGGGGATGACGCGAACGACATCTACGCCTTCACGCCAAAGCTCATCGAGGCGCTTCAAAAGAGCACTGTGATCACCGACGTCAGTTCGGACCAGCAGCAGGGGGGCCTTGCGACCAATATCGTCATCGATCGCGACACCGCCTCCCGGCTCGGACTGATCACAAGCCAGATCGACAACACGCTCTACGACGCCTTCGGCCAGCGGCAGGTCTCGACCATCTATAGCGCGGTGAACCAATATCATGTGGTGATGGAAGTCGCGCCTCGTTACTGGCAGGATCCTGCGATCCTCAAGGACATCTATGTCAGCACCTCCGGCGCCAATCCAAGCGGCACGGCGCAGAGCAATCTGCCCGCCGGCACCGTGCAAACCGCCGCGACGGCGGCGTCATCAACGGCGACAGCCGGCGCCAGCGACTCAGCGCGCAACGCGACGACCAATTCGCTGGCGAGCGTCGGCAACAGCAGCGCCTCGGCCGGCGCCGCTGTCAGCACCGCGCGGGAGAAAATGGTTCCGCTTTCGGCTTTCGCACATTTCGAGCACGCCAAGACGCCGCTGACGGTAAATCACCAGGGCCTCTTCGTCGCCAGCACCATCTCGTTCAATCTGCGACCGGGCGCGTCGCTCAGCGACGCCATCATCGATATCAACCGGACGGCGGCGCAGCTCAAGATGCCCGCGACCATTCACGGCGTTCCTCAAGGCACCGCCAAAGCTTTCCAGGATTCGCTCGGCAACCAGGGGCTGTTGTTTTTAACGGCGCTCGCGGCGGTCTATATCGTCCTCGGCATTCTCTATGAAAGCCTCATCCATCCGATCACGATCCTTTCCACCCTGCCGTCGGCGGGCGTCGGCGCGGTGCTGGCTCTCATGCTGTTTGGCTCCGAGTTCAGCATCATCGCCCTGATCGGCGTGATTTTGCTGATCGGCATCGTCAAGAAAAACGCGATCATGATGATCGACTTCGCCCTGGAGGCGGAGCGCACGCAGGGGCTGTCGCCCGAGGAGGCGATCTTTCAAGCCTGCATGTTGCGATTCCGGCCAATCATGATGACGACCTTCGCCGCGATCCTCGGCGCTGTTCCTCTGGCGCTCAGCTTCGGCGAGGGCGGCGAGATCCGCCGCCCGCTCGGCATCGCGATCGTCGGCGGATTGATTGTCAGCCAGCTTTTGACCCTTTATACCACCCCGATCCTCTATCTCTACATGGACGAGTTCCGCCTTTGGGCCAAACGGCGCTGGCAGGGCCTTTTTCCAGGTCTCTCGGCGCCGTCGCCCGCGAATCCCGCCTGAGAACCTCCTCGCCATTCCGGCTGTTTGACCGCGCGGCGTGTCCCCGCTTCGTCAAATCCTTGACTTCGCGCTGCAAAATCGCCAGTTTCCGCCCTCCCCGACGCATGATCGATTGACCATGCCGCCCCTTGTTTCCTTGCATGATCATGCCTCAACCAAGCCAGCGCCAATGCGAAGCTATCTCGATTTTGAAAAACCCGTCGCCGAACTCGAAGCCAAGGTGCAGGAGCTGCGCTCGCTCGCGTCGGGCGGCGACGCCGTCTCGATCAGCGAGGAGCTGGCGCGGCTGGAGGGCAAATCAGAGAAGGCGCTGGCCGACATCTACGCCAGCCTGACGCCCTGGCAGAAAACGCAGGTGGCGCGCCATCCGCAGCGCCCCCATTTCAACGATTATATCAAAGGCCTCATCACCGGTTTCACACCTCTCTCGGGCGATCGGCAATTCGGCGAGGACGCCGCTCTGATCTGCGGCCTTGGCTGGTTCCGCGGCTACTCGGTGTGCATCATGGGGCAGGAAAAAGGCACCGACACCGCGGCGAGGATCAAGCATAATTTCGGCATGGCGCGGCCCGAAGGCTACCGCAAAGCCGTGCGCGTGATGCAGCTCGCCGATCGGTTCAATCTGCCGGTCATCTCGCTGGTCGATACGCCCGGCGCTTTTCCCGGCGTCGACGCGGAGGAGCGCGGCCAGGCTGAAGCCATTGCGCGGGCGACGGACGCCTCGCTCTCGCTCGGCGTGCCCAACATCGCCGCGGTCGTCGGCGAAGGCGGCTCGGGCGGCGCCATCGCCATCGCCAGCTGCAACCGGGTCTTGATGCTTGAGCATGCGATCTACACGGTCGCCTCGCCCGAGGCCTCGGCGTCGATCCTCTGGCGCGACGCCGCGAAGGCGGAAGACGCTGCCACCACCATGAAAATCACAGCGCAGGATCTTTATAAATTCGGGATTATCGATGGCGTCATCCCCGAACCCATCGGCGGCGCGCATCGTGATCCAGCGGCGGCCATCACCGCCGTTGGCGACGCCATCGAGAGCGCGCTCGAGAGCCTCCTCATCCTGTCGCATGATGAAATCAAGAGCAGCCGCGCGGATAAATTTCTCGCTATTGGGCGCGCTCTTTGATGGGCTGAGGGTCGCCGCCCGGCGTTGCATCAGAGCCACAGACAGAAACAATTTTCAGATTCAGAGTTGACGCCCACCCCCTTCGGGCGCGGAGCCTTGCTTCACGGGCCGCGAAACCTGGAAGCAAGGCTGCCGCAAGCTTCGCCTCACTCCTGCCGTTTTGGAGAGGGAGATTGAGAGGGCTTCGGGGCGCGCGAATCGAATGAGGCCTCCGACGTCAAACCTGCAATTGGCCGATGGTTGGCTGATCGTGATGGCCTGTTGCGATTTTGCGTTCCATTCAAAGGGTTTATTTAACCTTTGAGCGTGAAATCTGGCCGGCTTCGGCAGCTTGCCAATAGGGATAAGGGCTGTACACTATAGCCCAGCCGCAGATCAAAACCTGATTGAACGCGCGAGATGCAAATGAGTTCCAAAAGCGCTCTCTCTTTCCGCATCGGAGCCTTTGCGCTGATCGCCGCCGCCGCAACTTTCTTGTCGGGGTGCGATGAGGGCGGCCTTGGCTCAAATTCGCGCGCCTATGCGCCGATCGCGCCCGAAACCCTCGCCCTGATGAAGGAAAAGGACACGACCAAGGCGGCGCCGGTCCTCATCCGCACGTATAAAAAGGAATCAGAGCTCGAAATCTGGAAAATGAAGTCGGACGGGCGCTACGCTCTTTTGAAGACCTATCCCGTCTGCCGCTGGTCGGGACAGCTTGGTCCCAAGACGCGGGAGGGCGACCGCCAGGTGCCGGAGGGCTTCTATTCGATCACGCCGGCGCAGATGAAGCCGAATTCCGCTTATTACCTCGCTTTCAACGTCGGCTATCCCAATGCCTATGATCGCGCGCTCGGGCATGACGGCGGCTCGATCATGGTGCACGGCATTTGTTCGTCAGCGGGCTGCTTCTCGATGACCGACCCCCAGATCGGCGAAATCTACGCCATTGTGCGGGAGGGTTTTTCCGCCGGCCAGCGCGAAGTGCAGATGCAGTCCTATCCCTTCCGCATGACAGCAGAGAACATGGCCAAGTACCGGCTTGATCCCAACATCGGCTTCTGGAAGCAGTTGAAGGAAGGTTCGGATAATTTCGAGGTGACGCAGCAAGAGGTGACGGTCGGCGTCTGTAGCAAGCACTATGTCTTCAATGCGACTCCGGTGAATGGACGCTTTGATCCGGATGGCCCGTGTCCCCAGTTGAAGCAGGATGAAGGCGTGCGCAATCTGGTCGCCGCGAAAGAAACGCGCGATGACGCCAAGGTCGCCGAATTGGCGGCGCAAGGGGTGAAGCCGGTGCGCACGGTCTACGCCGACGGCGGCGGCCATCCGAGCTTCTCCTCCATCTTCGCTTATGCGAGCCGGCCGGACGCCTTGGCGCGCGGACCTATCGACATCGCGCTCGACGAAGGCAAGGCCAGGAAGGGCCGCGCGTCGCCCGTGGTGCAGATGGCGGCGGGCAAACTCAATGCGTCCGCGCCGGATGTCAAACTCGCCGACGCGCGGGACGTTACCGGAGCCATCGCGCCCACGGCGCCAGCGAAAGAGGCCGAGAAGCCCTGGATGTTCGCGCACCTTTTCGGCGGCGAGAAACCAGCGGAGCCGGCAGAGCCCGCGGCGCCGGCGCCTGTTGCGGCCAACGAGCCGCTGGTGCCGCAATTCGCGGATGTTCCTCTGCCGCCGCATCGGAGCGACAGCGCCGCCAGGCCCGCGGCGACGAGCGAGGGCACCTCGTCGAGCAACCCGGCGCTTGCTCAGGCCGAACATTAGGCTATCAAACCTCGCTTCCCCTCGGTGCCCGCTGTTGAGTCGAGCGTACTTGAAAGGATGCTCGCCGCGGCCCATCTTGCGGCGATGAGCAAAGCCTTCACCAAGGAAATCGACGACGACGACGATCTCGAAGACGAGATTGCCCCGCTTCCCGCCGGTCTCAAGAATTACATCACGCCCGAAGGCCTGGCGCGCATGCAGGCCGAATTTGCGGAGTTGCAAAAGGTCGAGCGGCCCAAGGTCGTCGAAACCGTCTCCTGGGCGGCCGGCAATGGCGACCGCTCCGAAAATGGCGATTATATTTATGGCAAGCGCCGCCTGCGTGAGATCGACCGCCGCCTGCGTTTCCTGCGCAAGAGAATGGAAATCGCCGAGGTTGTCGATCCGGCGCGCCAGACAAACCACAGCCGCGTATTCTTCGGCGCCACGGTCGACTATCTGACGTCGCAGAACGAGACGAAACGCGTGCGCATCGTCGGCGTCGACGAGGCGCGCTCGGAGCTTGGCGAAGTGAGCTGGATCTCGCCCATCGCCAAAGCCCTTCTCAAAGCCGAGGCCGGCGACATCGTCGAGGTGAGGACGCCAAAGGGCATCGAGCGCGTCGAGATCCTTAAGGTCGCATATTAGCGGACGGTAAAGATTTTATTGCGCAAAGCCCGAGCTTTGCAGCGAGCGGCGCGCCAGCGCTTGAGCATCACTTTGACGTGAAGGCGATGATCTTCAATAACATAAACCTTTGTAAACAAATGGATATGGCCGATATAACAACATCGCGCCCCTGCTTTGAGCGACATTGGGACGGCAGCTCGATCTGAGCTAGGTTTTCTCTGACGCCGCCAATTCAGGAATCGCATATGCTCAACAAAATGCGCGCTCTATTTTTATTATATATGCTGAGCACGACCCCAGGCTTCGCTCAAACCTCAACGTCGAATGCGATCCCATCGCCCGATCCAGCGCCGCCGACAGACTCTCCGGCGGCGTCCAGCGACGCGCTCTCGGATGGTCCCCGCAAAGGCGATCGCTGGACGTTTGAGTTGAAAGACGACGTTACCGGGGACATTACAAGCATCAATACCTATACGGTCGTTGACGTGACCGACAAGGAAATCGTCACAATGGCCAGGCAATCCCGACTCCAATTGAAGTAGGGAAGGAATGGCGGAAAGAGTTCACAGGGAGCAATTTGCAAAAAGGGACGATCGTGCGCGGCGCTACAAGCGGAAAAGTTATCGCTAAGGAAACCGTGACCACGAAAGCGGGAACGTTCGATACCTACAAAATTGTTTTCACAGAGCGCGAAACAATACACGCGACGCAAGTAAAATATCAAACATAACAACCGAAGTATATTATGCGCCGTCGATAAACTATTGGGTAAAGCGGCATATTATGCTTCGTGTCGATCAGCGTCTGAGGAGCGAAGATACATTGGAGCTCGTTGATTTCTCGCGAAAGCCTTAGCGCCGGATGACGGAGAGTTCACCCCGCCGGGGATCGCGGTCCCCCCCGCCACCCCAGTCGGAAATGCTCTCGAAGGACCAATGTCGACGACATCCGGCGATTCGTCTATAAAATTAGACGATTTTTCTTCCGCCGGCGCCCGTTAGGCGCCGGCTTCCAAAGTTTGTTTGGAAATGCGCCCTCATCCAGAGGACAGAGAGAACCCAAGGACCGTCTCGAAGGACGCAAGAGGCCCGGATGGTCTCGAGGCGCTCCCAGGCATGAGACCTGAAGTTCAAGTGGTTTCCAACGTGCCTCTATGTCCCGCTCGCTCACCCCAAATTCAGTTCCCTGAAAAAGTCGTTGCCCTTATCGTCGATGACGATGAAGGCGGGGAAATCCTCGACTTCGATGCGCCACACCGCCTCCATGCCGAGTTCGGGGTATTCCAGAACGTCGACCTTCTTGATGCAGTCCTGCGCGAGGCGCGCCGCGGCGCCGCCGACCGAACCGAGATAAAAGCCATGATGCCTGGCGCAGGCCTCGCGCACCTGTGGCGAGCGATTGCCTTTGGCGAGCATCACCATCGAGCCGCCGGCCGCCTGGAACTGCTCGACATAGGAATCCATGCGGCCCGCCGTCGTCGGACCGAAGGAGCCGGAGGCGAAGCCTTGCGGCGTTTTCGCAGGGCCCGCGTAATAGACCGGATGGTTCTTGAAATAGTCGGGCAGCGGCTGGCCGCTCTCCAGCCTTTCACGGATCTTGGCATGGGCGAGATCGCGCGCGACGATCATCGGCCCCGTGAGCGACAGCCGGGTCTTGATTGGATGCTTCGTCAGCTCGGCGAGAATCTCGGGCATCGGCCGGGTCAGGTCGATCCTGACGACAGAACCGCCGAGCGCCGCCTCGTCAATGGCGGGGAGAAAACGCGCCGGATCATGTTCAAGTTCTTCGAGAAAAACGCCATGCCGGTTGATCTCGCCGAGCGCCTGCCTGTCGGCTGAACAGGAGACCCCGAGCCCGATCGGCAGCGAGGCGCCGTGGCGTGGCAGCCGGATGACGCGCACGTCATGGCAGAAATACTTGCCGCCGAACTGCGCGCCAACGCCGGAAGCCTGCGTCAGACGCAGAATTTCCGCCTCCATTTCGAGATCGCGGAAGGCGTGGCCGTCTTCGCCGCCCTGGGTCGGCAGTTGATCAAGGTAATGCGTCGAGGCGAGCTTGACGGTTTTGAGGTTCAATTCCGCCGACGTGCCGCCGATGACGATGGCGAGATGGTAGGGCGGGCAGGCCGCAGTGCCAAGCGTCAGGATTTTCTCGCGCAAAAATTCGACGAGGCGGTCATGCGTGAGGAGGGACGGCGTGCCCTGGAAAAGATAGGTCTTATTGGCCGAACCGCCGCCCTTGGCGATAAACAGGAACTTATAGGCGTCCTCGCCCTCGGCATAGATTTCGATCTGCGCCGGCAGATTGGTTTTGGTGTTGACTTCCTCGAACATGCTGAGGGGCGCGAGTTGCGAATAGCGCAGGTTTTTCTTCGCATAAGCATCGCGAATGCCTTCGGCTATGGCGCTCGGGTCGTCACCCTCCGTAAAGACCAGCCTGCCCTTCTTGCCCATGACGATAGCGGTGCCGGTGTCCTGGCACATCGGCAAGACGCCGCCGGCTGCGATATTGGCGTTCTTCAACAGATCATAGGCGACAAATTTGTCGTTTGAGCTCGCCTCCGGATCGTCGAGGATTTTGGCGAGCTGGGCCAGATGGGACGGACGCAGGAGGTGGTTGATGTCCGACATCGCCGCTTCCGCCAGCAAGCGGATCGCCTCGCGGTCGACGACGAGAAATTCGCGCGATCCGAAGGTCTCGAGCCGCACGCCCTCACAGTCGAGCTTGCGAAACGGCGTCTCGTCCTTGCGGAGGGGAAATGGCGAATGATATTGGAAAGTCATCTCAAGGCCTTCGTTCCTGAGCATCATTTCCGGAGACGGACGCCGGTTCTCGGATAAAGATGATGCGCAATCAAAAATCCTAAGCTCGCTTAGGGCGTCAGCCATTTTAGGCTCCAAAACCGGCCCGGCCAAGGCCCCGCGCAAAACAACTGCGCCGCTTAAGGAAACCTTTTCCGGCTGCCGCGTTTTCAGCTCGTTATGGCGTCCAGACAGGCGCGCCGCAAACCGATGAAAGTCAGATCGCTTGCTGTTTCCTTTTCCGGTTCTGCTCTGCGACATAGGCGGCACCAACGCGCGTTTTGCGCTGAAGAGCAGTCCTGACGCGCCTCTCCTGCCGGGCCTGCCGGTCAAGACGGCGGCCTATGAAAGCTTTGAAGTCGCGACGGCCGCCGCGATCGCCGGCTTCGACGTCAGGCCGCGCTCGATGATCGCCTGCGCCGCCGGCCCCATTTTCGGCCGCAGCGTCCAGCTTACCAATGCGGCCTGGTCGATCGACGGAGCGCTTGTCGCGCAGGAGCTTGGACTGGATCAAGGTCTGCTTCTCAACGACTTTGAAGCGCAGGCGCTCTCTCTTCCCGCGCTTGAGCATGACTGGACGACGCCGATCGGAGCGCCGGTCCCGCCGCAACCTGGGGTTCAGCTCGTCATCGGCGTCGGCACAGGCCTCGGCGCCGCCGCGCTCATCGAGGTCGAGGGGCGATTTCTTGCACTGGCGAGCGAGGCCGGCCATGTGGATTTCGGGCCCGTCGGCGCCATCGAGGCCGAGATTTGGCCTCATATCGACATTTCCGCTCACGGAAGAGTCAGCGTTGAGACTATTTTGTCGGGTCCGGGGCTGGCCCGCCTGCACCACGCGCGCTGCGAGGCGGCTGGAATTGTCTCGCCCGCGCTGGATGAAATCGCGCTGGTCGAGCAGGCGCACGCCCGGCCGGACGGCGAGGAAGCGCGAACGCTCGGTCTCGTCTGGGCCCTTACCGCCCGCTGTGCGGGCGATCTCACCCTCAATCTGCTGGCCAAGGGCGGCGTCACCTTTTCCGGCGGGATATTGCCGCGCCTCACGACCTTTCTCGAACCCTCGAAATTCCGCGCTCGTTTCGAGGACAAGGCGCCCTTCGTGGAAATGATGAAGGGAATCGGAACACGGCTTGTCGTCGCCAGCGACGTCGTCCTGCCAGGCATGGCGGCGATCGCCGCCTCCCCGCAAAAATATATGATCGATTATCAGGCGCGAGCATGGCGGTGAACGCGGGCGGACAATTACGCCGCGTGCGAAGCCGCCTCCTCGCTGAGCACCGCGTAAAGAGCGTTGACGTCGCGCGCGGCGCGCAGCTTCGCTGTCGTCGCCGGATCGCGCAGCATGCGGGCGAGGCGGGCGAGCGCCTTCAGATGATCGGCCCCCGCCGACTCCGGCGCCACCAGGAGAAAGATCAGATCGACGGGCGCGCCGTCGATCGATTCGAAATCGATCGGGCGCGGCGTGCGCGCAAAAATACCGAACATTGAATGCGCCTTGGCGAGCTTGGCGTGCGGGATCGCAATGCCGTCGCCAGCGCCCGTCGAGCCGAGACGCTCCCGCTGAATCAATGCGTCGAGGATTTCCCGCGCGGGCAGACCGGAAAGATCAGCGGCGCGTTCGCTCAATTCCTGAAGCGCCTGCTTCTTCGAATTTGCCTTCAGCGAGGGGATGATCGCCTCGGGAGTGATCAGGTTTGTCAATAAAGTCAGTCCAAGCAATCTGCTCTGCGCCCGCGCAGACATTCAGCCGATAAGGATCAAGGCGAATCGATAATAGGAAGCGAGCGGCAAACAATCCTTCTATCGCAAGCCGCGCTCATATCGCAAGGTCCGGCGCCGCCGGGTCGATTCAGCACGCCCGTTGAAACGTGCGATGGACGACATTCGTTCGGCCATCGAAGCGTGACATAGAAAGGAAAGAGGGCGTTCCTGCGGCGTCAAATCGAAGCTCCTGCGCAGGCCCCGCCACGAATGCGGCAGGCCTCCAGCTGGAGCGACCAAGCCCGAGTTGGCGTTACGCTGAACCTGCGGCGTCAGATCCGCTTCGCGCGCAATCGCGGCCTTCCTTTTGAATCGCGCAAGCCCACCGTCTTCCTTCCTCCACCGACGCCGACCTTCACAGCCGCCTTTTGGGGCAGCGTTAGGCGTGGCGGACCTCGAAGTCAAGATTTGCCTGTGGACGGCTGAGTAGGCCTCGTAGCCGCTCAAAATAAATTTAGCCAGGCCGAGACAACAAGACATGGGCCATGCGGGTGAGTTGATCCCGCGTGGCGCCTGTTTGTTACGCAAAGTCAGGCGGCTCCATGCCATTTTGCCAGCCGCGCAAAGCTCAATAGGCTTGCGCCTTTTCTCTGCGGCGCTCGACCGATGAACGAATTTTGAGGCTTTCCCGATATTTCGCCACTGTCCGCCGCGCAATGTCGATATTGGCCTCCTTCAGCTTGGCGACAATCGCGTCATCGGACAAAATGTCGCCCGGTGTTTCCTGATCGATCATATTGCGAATGCGGAAGCGCACCGATTCCGCCGAATGGGCGTCCCCGCCATTGTGAGAGGCGATCGAGGCGGTGAAAAAATATTTTAGTTCAAACAGCCCACGCGGCGTCGCCATATATTTGTTCGAGGTGACGCGCGAAACCGTCGACTCGTGCATGCCGATCGCCTCGGCGATGGTCTTGAGATTGAGCGGTCGCAAATGTTCGACGCCGAGACGGAAGAACGCATCCTGCTGACGCACGATTTCGCTTGAAACCTTCAAGATTGTGCGCGCCCTCTGTTCAAGGCTTTTCGTCAACCAGTTGGCGGTCTGCATGCAGGTCGACATGAATGTCCTGTCGACGTCGCTGGCGTTTGATTTCGTCACCCGCGTCGCATAGCTGTTGTTGACGAGAATGCGCGGCAATACTTCCGTGTTGAGTTCGACGTGCCACGCGCCACCCGCCAAGGCGCGGACGATGACATCCGGCACGAGCGGCTGAATCGAGCCGCCGCCGAAGGCCCGCCCAGGCTTTGGGTCGAGCTGACGGATCTCGGCCAGCATGTCGAGGATGTCTTCCTCATCGACGTTGCAGATCTTTCGCAAGGCGGAGAAATCGCGCTTCGCCAGCAGGCCGAGATTGGCGACGAGAGCCTGCATCGCCGGATCGAAACGGTCGCGTTCACGCAGCTGGATGGCGAGGCATTCGGCGAGGTCGCGGGCGCCCACGCCAGAAGGGTCAAAACCCTGAATGATCTTGAGGACGCGCTCGACTCGCTCAAGCGGCGCCTGGAGACGGGCGGCCGTCTCGGCGAGGGAATCGGCGTAATAACCGGCGTCGTCGATGGAATCGATCAGCACCTGGCCGATAAGGCGCTCGATCCGATCGGTCGTGGCAAGGGTCAATTGCGCTTCAAGGTGATCCTTGAGATTGGTCGGCGCCGCCGCATAGGCCTCGAGATTGGCCGTTTCTCCATCCCCCGCCCCGCCTCCGGACGATCCGGACCAGGAGGTCGCCGAAAGGCCGGCGCCTTCGAGATGTTCGACATATTCCAGCGGCGCCGCCGTCCGCTCGTCATCGAAGGTGTTGGAAAGTTCAGTTCCAAGGCTCTGCTCGAGAGCGCCGCGATCGGTCGCAAACGACTCCGAATTCCAGTCCGCCTCGCTCGGTTCATTGAAATCGGGACTGGTCGGCGCGTCGCCCGCGTCCGCGCCGACTTCGACGCCGCGCGGCTCCAGCGGATCGGGCGCATCCTCGGCGCGCTCAAGGAGAGGGTTGCGTTCCAGCTCCTCCTGGACGAAAGCGGTCAATTCCATATTGGAAAATTGCAGAAGCTTGATCGCCTGTAAAAGCTGCGGCGTCATGACCAGGGACTGTCCCTGGCGCATCATGAGCTTAGTGCTAAGCGCCATGTTTAGATCGACCTCAAATGCGTTCGCAGAAAACGATAACGGCCCGTTTTTTGCTTACAACATAATTGCTGAGGTTGCACGCACAGGATGAAACTTTCTTCGAAATTTTTGTCGGAGCCAATGGAAAACTGCGTCCGCATGGCGCGATTTCAGCGACGCGACTTTCCGTCAAGCATCCAAGAGGGCAGGCGGGAGCGCCGGGACGCGAATTAGGGGCATCAGAGCTGGAAATCGTCGCCGAGATAGAAGCGGCGCACGTCGGCGTTGCCGACGATTTCCTCGGGCGCGCCTTCCGTCAGCACGCGCCCCGCGTGAATGATATAGGCGCGGTCGATCAGCCCCAATGTTTCGCGCACGTTATGATCGGTGATGAGAACGCCGATCCCGCGCCGTTTCAGGTGATGGACGAGAAGCTGGATGTCCGCGACCGCGATCGGGTCAACGCCGGCGAAGGGCTCGTCGAGCAGGATGAACGCGGGCCGGCTGGCCAGCGCCCGCGCGATCTCGCAGCGGCGCCGTTCGCCTCCAGAGAGAGCAACGGACGGTGATTTCCGCAGGGCCTTGATGTCAAATTCGTCAAGCAGCGCTTCGAGTTCGAGTTCGCGCTTGCGCCTGTCCCGCTGCGTGATCTCGAGCACGGCCCTGATATTGTCCTCAACCGAGAGGCCGCGGAAAATGGACGGCTCCTGCGGCAGATAGCCGATGCCAAGGCGGGCGCGCCTATACATAGGCAGCCGCGTCACATCATGGCCGTCGAGCTCGATCCGTCCCGCATCTGGCCGAACGAGTCCGGAAATCATGTAAAAGAGCGTGGTCTTGCCGGCTCCGTTGGGGCCAAGGAGGCCGACAGCCTCGCCACGGCGCACGTACATGCTCACATCTTCGATGATGCGGCGCATTTTATAGGCTTTGCGCAGTTGGCGGACGCAAAGGACGCCTTCCGAAGCAGCATAGAACGACGACACGCGTCCGTCCCCGGCCGCGACGAACGCATCGTCTTGCCCGGCCGGCTCAGCGCCGCGCCAATCCCTGACGTCCGGCGACGTTTCCGGAACCTCCTTTTCGATCACCCAGGCGCCCGAGTTCTCCGCCGGCCGGCGTTGCCGGCGCCAGAACAGGCTGCCGGCCCCAACCACGGCGGCCAAATCGGGAAAGAAGCGAACGGCCAATCGCAGAAGTCCTTTGTTGTCAGTCCGGCTGCTCTCCGCCCATCGCCCTTTCGGGACGCATCGCCGGAAAGCGCTCCGGGCGCAGCGTAACGGCGATGGACTTTTGCCATACAAGCCACACCAGGTCTAAAACATTTTCGTGCGCCCATAGGCAAGCCCAAGCCCATTCACGGCGTCTTGCCGGAAGACTTCTTGCCGCTTGCGCCGGCTGCGCCCTCTCCGGCGCCCTCATGCGCTCCCCCGCTCGGGATGAACATGCTTTTGACGCGGCCCGTAACCACCGCCTGACTGGTCGTCAGATCGTAGATCAGCTTGTCGCCTTTGGTGACGTTCGGGCCTTGAGTCAACGTCACATTGCCTATCAAATAGACCTTGTTTTCCGCCTTCTCATAGATGCCGCTGTCGCCAGTGCCGACCTGATCCTTTGAAATCACGGTGACGGGGCCCGTGGCTTCCATGCGCCTCAGCTCGCTCGACGACGACGGCACGCCGGATTGCGCTTTTGCGTCCTTTTGCGTCAGGTAGAGCACCAGAACGCTCGCCTTGAGCTTGCTCGGCCCCTGAGTTGCAACCACATTCCCAGTATAGACGAGCTTTTGCTCCTTGTCGAAATAGTCGAGCTTGGCGGCGTCGATGTTGATTGGCTCCTTCGAGTTGCCGCCGGGAAGGACAGCGGCAGGCTGCGCTTTTTGCTGCGCCTCCGCCGCGGCTGCGCCAGCCATTATCAGCATGGAGCCGAGGATGGCGGCGGCAATCGTAAGCGCGCCGCGCCTGGCGGCGAGACGGCGGGCGGCGTGGCGGCTCGCGATGCTCGGGGAATCAGACGGCCAAGACACAGATCTACTCCGCGACCACCGGATTGGTCGCTGTTCCCTTCTCGTTCGCGCCAGACTCGATGACCGATTTGATATCGCCTTCGAACGAGACTTTGCCGCCGTTCTCGATGTCCATCTGATCGGCGGCGACGACGCCCCCTTGCAGGACGACCTTGACGCGCTCCTTCGAGATCAGCGAGCCCGTCTTGAAATCCATTTGCGCGGTTTTCATGAAGATGGAATAGCGGACGTCATTCTTGATCTGGGCTGAACCGTCCATCGCCAACCGATCATGCAGGCTGTCATAGACGCCGTGGTCCGCGATCACCTGCAGCGTTGAAGCGTCGTTCAGCCCGATCCTCGCGTCAATGCCCTGCAGCTCCACAATGTTCGGCGTCGTCGTGTCCTGGATGCCGGCGCGCGCCGTCACCTCATAGGGGTTCCCATCCTTTTGGAAGCCGGTGATTTTCGGCGATTCGACGGTTATGCGCGTCCCGTCGACATGAACCTGACCGATGGTGAGGTTGCGCGGCAGGCGACGGAAGGGATCGAACAAGCCGACGACGAGGACGACGCCGACCGCGACGACGCAGAGGCCAACGATCGCCCGCCGCAGAAAACGCACGCGCGCCGAATGCCGGCCCGCCGCCTTGAACGCGCCGCGCCAAGGCGATTCCGTCAGATCGAGAACCTGGCCAAGCTGACCCTGGCCGCGCGCGCCCGGGGAGTCGCGCGGATCATCGATGCGCTCGCTCGCCGCCCAATCGGTATCGCCTGAGACTGCCGTCATTCGATGCGCTTCGTTTTCAGACAAGAGAGAGGGGCCGCCGTCGCCAAGCGTCACTCAAGAAAATCCCGTCGACGAGCCCGGCTCGCAAAGAGCCGGCTCACGACGCGGGTAGCGTCAGACAGCAAGCAAGCAAGGCGAAGTCAAGGCGAGGTTAACGCTGCCTTATTGGACACAAAAAATGTCTTATTGATGGGAAAAGATATCGGCCTCCGCCCAACCCATCAGGTCGAGGCGGGCCCGCGCTGGAAGAAAGCCGAAACATTCCTGCGCGATTTCGAAGCGGCCTTCACGCTTCAGCATGGCGTCGAGACGCGTGCGCAGCGCGTGCAGATATAAAACATCCGAGGCCGCGTAGGCGAGCTGCGCCTCGGACAAACTGTCGCTCCCCCAATCCGAAGATTGCTGCTGTTTTGAAATTTCGTGTCCGAGCAGTTCGCGCACAAGATCCTTGAGGCCATGACGATCGGTATAGGTGCGGGCCAGCTTCGAGGCGATCTTGGTGCAATAGATGGGGCCGGCCATCACGCCGAAGGCCCTGAACAGGACAGCGATGTCGAAGCGGGCGAAATGGAACAGTTTGAGGACGCTCGGGTCGGCGAGCAGGCGCTCGATATTGGGGGCGCGGCTTTGTCCTGCTGCGATCTGCACGACGTCGGCTGTTCCGTCGCCCCGCGAGAGCTGGACGACGCAGAGCCGGTCGCGGTGCGGCACGAGCCCGAGCGTTTCGGTGTCGATTGCAACGCAATCCCCCAAATTCGCGTCATCGGGCAGATCGCCCCTGTGCAGGCGGATGGTCATTGCGCGCAGCCGGCTGAGAAGTTTGCGCGCGGGCGCTGGAAAAACGAAAGCGTTTGCATAGGGCGCGCCTAGCATCCATCGTCCCACGAAGCAAGCCCGGCCGCCGGACAGGAACCGGGACCGGTTCCGGAACCCGCGCCAATTCGCGGGAGTTAGGCAAGCGCTTGTCGAAACAAAACGGAGACCGGAAGATGGAAAGAAAGTTTGGAATCGCGGTGATCGCCGCCCTGCTCGCCATCCCTCTCGGCGCCCAGGCCCAGGGTCTCGTCGGCGGCGCACAAACCGGCGCCGAGAGTGGCGCAGCCGCGGGAAATAACGCGGCGGGCCCCATCGGCGGCGTGGTGGGGGGCGCCGTCGGCGGCGCGGTCGGCGGCGTCACCGGCGGCGTCAGCGGACTGCTCGGCCTCGATCAGGCGCCTCGTTTTCGCGACTATGCGCTGCGCGAGCATCGATCGAGCTTCAGCTACAGCGAGCGCATCCAGCCGGGCGCGCGACTGCCGCTCAGCGGCGTCACTTATTATCCGGTGCCGGCGGAATATGGGGTCAACCCGCGCTACCGCTATACGATCGTGAATAGTCACGCCGTTCTGGTCGATCCGACGACGCGGCGAATCGTTCAGGTGATCGATTAGCGCGCAAGCATAGGGGGCGCGGCTGACCGGGCGCCGGCTCGCGGAGCGCACGCCCCTCGTTTTTCAGGCGTTCCTCGAAGTCGCTTGCGCTGGAGCATGACGCCGGAAAGCGGAAACCGGCTTTCCGGCGTCATGCTTTGACTTATTGATGAGAGAGGGTTTCAGAATTTGGATGGCATCGCGCTGCGATGCATCCGAGCTGATCCGGCGGGACGAAATGCGTTCAACCGCTGGCAGCGGACGTTCTAAATCAGCACCATAAGAAATATCTAAATCAGCACCATAAGAAATAATGGTGCCCTGGAGAGGACTCGAACCTCCACGGCTTTCACCACAGGTACCTGAAACCTGCGCGTCTACCAATTCCGCCACCAGGGCATTGCGCTCTGATACGTGCCGAGCTTCCCTCTTGTCAATCGCCAAGCAGGCGGCGAGGGCCGCGACGCGGCGAAAAAGCTCTGATTGAGATTGATCCTCGCCACGCTCTTCCCGCATCGCTCACGCGCCGCATCGCCACGCGCGCGTGGCGAACGAGGGCGCCCCGGAGCTTTTCCGTTCATGGTCAGCCCGAGCGAGGCGAATGGCCGCCTCCAGTGACAAAGCTGTCCTATGGGCTTGGCCTGGCGTATCATTAAACCGCGTCCCCGGCCGGAGAATCGGCTCTATACAGGCGCGGCCTTGGCGACTAAAACGGCGCAGCGGCTTTGAGCGTTTGAAAACATCTGCTTGATCGGCAAGCGTCCGAGCGCGTGCACTAAAGGCGCTGCGAGGAAAAAGGCGCGGATCGAAATGTTTTCAACCGGCGTCTTGAGAGTGAAGGCGAGCGACAATGGCGGATGAATTGGTCAGGACAAACCGGCTAGTGACAGTTTTCGGCGGTTCGGGGTTCATCGGCCGCCATGTCGTGCGGGCCCTGGCGCGAGACGGCTGGCGCGTCCGCGTCGCAACGCGCAGGCCGGATCTTGCCTTCCATCTGCAGCCTCTCGGCAAAGTCGGCCAGATCACTCCCGTTCAGGCCAATCTGCGCTATCCCGATTCGATTGTTCATGCTCTGCGGGACGCGCAGGCGGTGGTCAATCTTGTCGGCATCCTCAGCGAAACCGGCGAGCAGAAATTCGACGCCGTGCATGCTGATGGCGTCAAGGCCCTCGCCAAAGCGGCGAAAGCCGGGGGCGCCAGCGCTTTCGTGCAGATTTCGGCGATCGGCGCCGACCCAGATAGCGCTTCGGCCTATGCGCGGAGCAAAGCCAGGGGAGAAGCAGCGGCGCGGGAGGCGTTCCCAGAAGCCGTCATCCTGCGTCCATCGGTCGTCTTTGGCCCGGAGGATCATTTCTTCAACCGCTTCGCCGCCATGGCGCGCTACATGCCCGCGCTGCCGCTCATCGGCGAAGGCAAGACGAAGCTTCAGCCGGTGTTCGTCGGCGATGTCGCGAAGGCCGTGGCGCTCGCCGTTGAGGGCAAGACGACGCAGGGGGCGATCTATGAATTGGGCGGCCCAGAAGTCGCAACGCTGAAGCGCATTCTCGAATTCGTGCTGAAAATCACCGAGCGCAAGCGGTTCCTCGCGCCGATCAGTTTTGCGCAGGCGAAAACCATCGGCGGACTGACGGAAACGCTGACCAAACTGTCGCTCGGACTTTTTCCAGAGATGTTCGCCATTACGTCGGATCAGGTCGAGCTTTTGAAGACCGACAATGTCGTGTCGGCGGCCGCCATCGCAGACAAGCGCACCCTTCAGGGACTCGGCATTACGCCGGAATCTTTTGAGGCTTTCGTCCCCACCTATCTCGGCCGTTACCGCGCGACGGGCCAGTTCGCCGACCGCCGCGCCGCCTGAGAAGGCGGCGAGGCTCCGCGGGCGAGGCGACCTCATTCGCCGCCTGCATTGCCACTTCGAGCCTTTGTTTTGGCATCGGTCCGAAAAGTTCTGCACCTTTTCGGCATCATGCTTCAGGCGAGCCGGTATCCGTTTCGCTGTAAGATGCTTCTTGCAATGCGCACCATAAAGGCCGTCCCAAACAGCGGCGTCAGCAAATTGATCAACGGAATCGCGAGCATTCCGGCCATGATCAGCCCGGCGACGAAGAGCCGAAGCTCATTCGTCTTGCGCAAGCGCCTGACTTCCGCCGGCGGCGCGTACCGCAAGGCCGCGAGCTCGAAATAGCCGCGTCCGAACAAATAGGCGTTGGCTCCGAAAAACGCGATGGCGTTGACGCCCGGCACAAGCAGCAGCAGGAGCGCGATCAGATTCACAATGAGGGCGACGGCGGAAAACTCGACAGCCACCCGCGTCGCATCCTTGAACGGCAGAGCGCGTCCGACGCCGTTCGGGTCAATCTCGCTTTCGACATGTTCAGCAAGTTCGTCGAAAAAGAAACCAGCGACGAGAAACGACACAGGCGTGACTAGGAAGGCGAGGCCGATAAAAAGCCCTGCTCCGCTGACCAGCGACAATATCGTCGTCAGCCAAGGATAGGGCAAAGAGAGCGAGGCGACGATCAGCTTTTCGAGACCGATCCAGACCAGCGCCAGCAGGGCCAGCGTCAAGCCAAGGGTCTTCCAGAGAACATTGCGAAATGGCGGCGTGAAAATCTGGCCGGCGGCGGCGGCAGCGGCGTCGAGCACGTTGCGGTGATCCTTTCGGGCGAGGTGAAAACGCGGCCTCAGCGCATTTGGCGAAACGCCCGGTTGATTTTCTCGTCGGTCTTATACTGGCTCAAAGCGTAAACAGCCCAGAGCGCGGCCGGAATCCAGCCAATCAGCGTCACCTGCAGGATGAGGCAAATAATTCCGGCGATCGGCCGGCCGATTGTGAAAAACAGGAGAAAAGGCAAAAATACCGCAATCAACAGGCGCATGGAGATCCCTTGGGGTTCGACATTCGGCTTGCAGTCCAAGACATGCGCATCAATCTGCGTTTCGGCAAGGTTTGCGCCTCGCTATCATTAGCGCGCCGCTTCTTTGAAGGCACGACCTTGAAGATTGCCAAACGGGCGCGCACGGTCCATTTTGCGCGGCAAAGACGCCGCCGGTCCGTATGAAGCGAATGCGGCAACGCGAAACAAAGAGATGATTTTGAAAGCGAATGCATGACACATCAAGCCGTCGACTCTTTCATCCGGCATGATTGGACGCCGGAAGAGATTATTGCGATCTACGACCTGCCGCTGCTCGATCTGATCGCGCGCGCAAACGCGGTTCATCGCGAATTCCATGACGTCAACGATGTCCAGAAGGCGAGCCTGCTCAGCATCAAAACAGGCGGGTGCCCGGAAAATTGCAGCTATTGCCCGCAATCGGCGCACCATAAGGAAGTCCATCTCGATCGCGTCGACATGATGAAGACGGAGGAGGTTCTATCGGTCGCCGCGCGGGCCAAAGCGGCGGGCGCCGACCGTTTCTGCATGGGCGCCGCCTGGCGCAATGCGCGCGACGGCGCCGAGTTCGACTCGGTCCTCGACATGGTGCGCGGCGTTCGCGCGCTCGGCATGGAGGCCTGCGTCACGCTTGGCATGCTGAACGGCGCGCAGGCCAGCCGGCTGAAGCAGGCGGGCCTCACAGCCTATAATCATAATCTCGATACGGGCCCCGACTACTATAAAAGCATCGTGACGACGCGGAACTATGAAGACCGGCTCGACACTTTGAAGGCGGTGCGCGGCGCGGGGATCGAAATGTGCTGCGGCGGCATTGTCGGCATGGGCGAGAGCGTTGCGGACCGGGCCGGCCTGCTGCAGGTGCTGGCGAGCTTCACCCCCCATCCCGAAAGCGTGCCGATCAATGCGCTGGTGCCGGTCGCGGGCACGCCGCTCGGCGAACGCGAACGCATCGACCCGCTTGATTTCGTGCGGATGATCGCGACGACGCGCATCGTACTGCCGGCCTCGCGCGTCCGCCTCTCGGCGGGCCGCTCCACACTGAACCGCGAGGCGCAGATCCTGTGCATGGTCGCCGGCGCCAATTCGATCTTTTATGGCGAAGCCCTGCTGACGACGCCGAACGTTACCGAAAACGAGGACGACGCGCTATTTTCCGCTCTGAGCCCACAATCCCACGCTGAAGAAGCGATGGGCTGACTTGAGCGGGAAAGGCTTCGCCCCGCGGCGCCGGGCGCTGCTCCTCGCAGCCGCCCTGTCGAGCGGCGTTTTTGCAACTTTGGCCCTTGCCGACGCAGGGGGCCCGGCCCCCGTCCCAGCGGCAAAGCCTATCGTCGACGAGGCCGCCAGACTGCGGGGCGAACTGGCGAAGATCAAGCTGCCGCCGGGATTCGAGATCACGCTCTACGCGCTCGTTCCTGGAGCCCGCACGATCGCGGTGGGGCCGCAGGGCAAAATGATCTTTGTCGGAACGCCAGGGACGCAGGTCTATGCGCTTCCCGTTCGTCCCGGCGCCGCGCTCGTCGGAGAGGTTTCCGAGTTCGCGCCCGCGACGATGAAGAAAATGCCGCATGGCGTCTGCTTCGCGAACGACGGCACTTTGTTCGTCGCCGAGCAGAATCGCATTCTCTCCTTCGCGAACGCCGAAGCCGACTATGATAAACTCGCGCCCAAAGCTCAGACCGTCGTGGCGCAGGGCCAGCTCATTCCAGCGGAAGACGAAAGCGACAATCACAGCACGCGCGTCTGCCGCATCGGCCCCGACAACAAGCTCTATGTCTCGCTCGGGCAGCCTTATAATGTGCCGCCGAAGGACAAACAGGCGCAATTCGCCAGGCTCGGCATCGGCGCCATCATTCGAATGGACCGCGACGGCAAGCGCCGCAAGATTTATGCGAGCGGCATCCGCAATTCGGTCGGCCTCGATTTCAACCCGGCCGACAAGACGCTCTGGTTCACCGACAATCAGGTGGACCGTATGGGCGACGACATTCCCCCCGGCGAATTGAATCGGGCGACGAAGCCTGGGCAAAATTTCGGCTTCCCCTGGTACGGCGGCGGCCATGTTCGAACCAACGAATATAAGGACGAGACGCCGCCGAAAGACGTCGTGTTTCCTGAGGTCGAAATGGTCGCCCATGCGGCCGATCTCGGCATGACTTTCTATACGGGATCGCAATTTCCGAAAGACTACAGAGGCGGCATTTTTTCCGTGCAGCACGGCTCGTGGAATCGCACGGTTCCGGTCGGCGCGCGGGTGATGTTCACCTCGCTCAAGCCGGATGGAACGGCGGCGAAGAGCGAACCATTCGCCGAGGGCTGGCTCGAGCCGGATGGCTCCTATTGGGGCCGGCCGGTCGACGCCGCGCAGCTTCCCGACGGCTCGCTGCTGGTCACGGACGATTATAACGGCGCGCTCTATCGCATCGCTTACACGGCGCGATAGAGCATAACGCCAAAAAGCGAAAACATCGCTTCGTCCTCGGCCCTTCTTGTTTCCCTTCGGGCGACGACCAAGGCCGCATCTCCGCTCGCCGGTTTTTCGGGCGCCATCATGCTCTCACTTTTTGATGAGAGCCCGTTACATCCCGCCGAGATGATCCGCGACGGTAAAAATGTCCTTGTCGCCGCGGCCTGAGATATTCACCACCATCAGATGGTCGCGCGGCTTTTGCGGCGCTATGTCCGCCACTTTGGCGAGCGCATGCGCAGGCTCCAGCGCCGGAATGATGCCCTCCTGAAGCGCGCAGAGTTGGAACGCCTCGAGCGCCTCGTCGTCGGTCGCGGAGAGATAGGTCACGCGGCCGGTTTCCTTCAGCCAGGAATGTTCGGGACCAATGCCCGGATAGTCGAGCCCCGCCGAGATCGAATGGCCTTCCTCGATCTGGCCGTCGGCGTCCATCAACAGATAGGTGCGGTTGCCATGCAGCACGCCGGGGCGCCCGCCCGCGAGCGAGGCCGCATGTTTGTTGTCGAGCCCGAAGCCCGCCGCCTCGACGCCATAGATCTCGACCGAGCGATCGTCGAGGAAGGGATGGAAAAGCCCGATCGCGTTGGAGCCGCCGCCGATGCAGGCGAAGAGCGAATCGGGCAGCCTGCCTTCGGCCTCATGGAGTTGCCGCCTCACCTCTTCGCCGATGATGCACTGGAAATCGCGGACCATCGCCGGATAGGGATGCGGGCCGGCCGCCGTGCCGATGCAGTAGAAGGTGTCTGCGACATTGGTGACCCAATCCCGCAAGGCCTCGTTCATCGCATCCTTCAGCGTCCTGGCGCCGGATTCGACGGGAACGACTTTGGCGCCGAGCAGCTTCATGCGGAAGACATTCGGCTTTTGCCGTTCGACGTCGACCGCGCCCATATAGACGATACATTCGAGCCCGAAGCGCGCGCAGGCGGTGGCCGTCGCAACGCCATGCTGCCCGGCGCCCGTCTCGGCGATGATGCGCGTCTTGCCCATGCGGCGCGCGAGCAGGATCTGCCCCAGCACATTGTTGATCTTATGCGCGCCCGTGTGGTTCAGTTCCTCGCGCTTGAAGTAGATTTTTGCGCCGCCATCGCCGCCCGCCGCGGCCGCTTTTTCGCGCAGATGCCCGGTCAGGCGCTCGGCGTAGTAAAGCGGGCTCGGCCGTCCGACATAATGGGTGAGCAGATTGTCGAGTTCCGCCTTGAACGACGGATCGACCTTGGCCGCCTCATAATGACGCTCAAGGTCAAGGATCAGCGGCATCAGCGTTTCAGCGACGAAGCGGCCTCCAAATACGCCGAAATGCCCGCGCTCGTCAGGACCGGCGCGATAGGAATTGAGACTTTGGCCGAATGGCTCTTTGGTCATGATCGCCCCTTGTCGTATCGAGGAAGGCCGCTCCCGCCTCCGCGCCTCATTTTGGCGCCGACAACACTGGTGTTTAAACGCATACGCGCGGCAAACCAAGCCTATCTCGCGGCCGCCGTCCCGCGCCGTTTTTCCCACAGCGCGGCAATCTCCGCCGCGCGCGCCCTTGCAACGAAATCGGCGACCTTGTCCTTGTCCTTGACGCCTGGCGCGCTCTCGACGCCCGATGACACGTCGACGCCCGGCGCGCCGGTCTCGATCAGAGCCTGCGCGACATTCCCGGCATTGAGGCCGCCGGCGAGCAGCCAGGGTTTTTTCGTCTTGAGGCCGCGAAGCAGCGACCAGTCGAAAGCGCCGCCATTGCCGCCGGGGCGGTCCGTCGGCGCCTTTGGCCGCGAATCGAACAGCAGCATGTCGGCAACATCGTCATAGCGGCCGATCTCTGCAAGGTCGGCGCTGTCGCCAATGCCGATCGCCTTGATGACCTTGACGCCGAAACAGGCGCGAATCGCCGCGACGCGCTCCGGCGTTTCTCCGCCGTGCAATTGCAGGAATTGCGGATCAAGCGCCGCGATCGCCGCGGCGAGCAGCGCGTCGTCTGCATCGACGGTCAGCAAAACCCTGGCGGCGCCGGAGCCGGCGCGCGCCCCAAGGCGCCCCGCTTGTTCAAGCGACACATGCCTCGGGCTTTTGTCGAAAAAAACGAAGCCGAGCAGATCGGCGCCGGCTTTCATCGCCGCGTCGACGGCCTCGGGCGCGGCAAGGCCGCAGATCTTGATCAATGTGCTCATGAACAAACTCGCCATCCCTCGCGAGGCGGAACGTGAGGGTTGGCGCTCCCTTAAAGAGGCAATCGATCCGCCGAGCGCAACCGGCGGGGCGATCAGGCGCCGCGGCGATTTTCGATCGCCGGATGCAGATTGTGGCGGGCCCGTTCGGCCGAGAGGCGCCTCAGTTCAGCGCGCGTGCGCCGTGCGGCGCGCCGATGCGGCGCCTGTCCGATCCAGGTCGCGACGCCGCCGATGACGACGCCGGCCATCAGCGCAACAAAGAGAATGAGGAAGAAGGGCGCGCTGATTTGCGGGCCATTAACGCCGCCATTCGGAAAAGGATCAAAGTAGATGGTTGCGATCTGCCGGTTGGCCAGGGCGAGAGCGAGGCCAATGACGATGATCGGGAGCAGAAACAGCCATTTCAAGAATTTCGCCATCGCGCCCGCCGGAATGGTTCGCGCGCGAAGGGCGCGCTTCGGAAACAGTCTAGAGTTGGATCAAAAGCCCAGGCCCGCTTGCATGGGCGCTGATGCTTCGAGCCGTTTCATGGGAGGCTGACGCCGGCTCGCATAAGTTGAACATTTTTTGGCTGCGCTCAACCGTCATAGCCATCATTCAATCGCTCACGCATTTCCTTGCCGGTCTTGAAAAAAGGAACGACCTTTTCATCAACCGAGACATGAGCGCCTGTACGCGGATTGCGGCCGACGCGCGCGTCCCGATGCTTGACCGAAAACGCCCCGAAACCGCGCAGTTCTACGCGATCCCCGCGGGCGAGAGCGCCGGTGATTTCATCGAGAATCGCATTCACGATCTTTTCCACATCACGCAAATAAAGATGCGGATTGCGGTCGGCAATACGCTGCACGAGCTCGGATTTGATCATTCGCCCCGCCCAAAAAAAGCACTTAGAAGTGTAGCAAATCAGAAAACAGGATCAGCAAAAATCTACGCCATTTTCGCAACGATCTTGCATCTTAGGAGCGGAAGCGCGATCTTGACGCCGAAGGAAGCGATCATGCTCCCATGTCTGGCGCAAGCGTCAGTTCGCGCTGTCAACCTGCCAAATCGAAACGAGACCGTCAAGCATGCGCGAGCGCGTGAACTCATCGCCTTGAGCGAAGAGCTGGCTCAGCCAGTCAAGATGGACGAGCGCGGCGCCGCGCGCGGCGAAGCTGAATATCCCGAGACGCTCCAGCGATTGGGTCGGCTTCCAGTCGCGCACCTTGAGGCCCTTCGGCACGGATTTTTCCTGTTCCAGCCAAGCGATTGCTTCGCGTTCTCCGCCGATGCGATCAACGAGATGGAGGTCGCGCCCCTGACGGCCGGTAAACACGCGGCCGTCGTCGACGGCTGCGAGCTGAGCGTCGGTCATTCCGCGGCGATCCTTCACAAGCGCCTTGAACCACGCAAAACTGTCGTCAACGATTGACGCGAGCGCGGCCCGCGCTTCAGGCGTCGTCGGCTCGAAGCCGTTTGGCGAAGCTTTGAGAGGGGACGATTTGACGTCCTCCACCTTGACGCCAATCGTATCGAGCAGCTTGGTGAAATTCGGATATTCGACCAGAACGCCGATCGACCCGACGAGCGAATTGCCCTGCGCGACGATCTGATCAGCGCCAAGAGCCGCGATGTAGCCGCCCGAGGCGGCCATCGTGCCGACGACGGCGACGGTCGGCTTTTTAGCTGACAGACGACGGATTGCCTCAAAAAGCCGTTCGGCGCCCGTCGTCGTTCCGCCCGGGCTATTGATCGACACCAACACCGCGGCCGCGTCCGAATCCTCGATTCTCGAGATGAGCTTCAGCGTGTCGCGGTCGCCTGTGATGATCCCGGTGATGGAAAGCCGCGCGATCCGCGGCGAGAAATTGAACGCGCCGTCAGAACCGAAAAGCCGCAGCCCGAGGATAATGACGACGAGCGCGGCCACGGTGAAAGCGGAGACGCGCCAGAACGACAGACGGCGCCGCAGAAGCCGGCGCTCGACGAGATAGTCTGCAAACAGGGGCGCAGGCATAGGCCATCCGAAGGTTTACGTTGATATGGGTTGAAATCCGCCAACCCCCATAACCGTCTTTCCTGTCCGCTGGCGCGGGCGAGGCTCTAGAGCCATGAAAAAACAGGGTTTCTTTGTAACGGCAGAGGCCTCGCAACGCAACCGAAATAAAGGCGGAGCGCCCTCGCGTCTGCTCGCGCGCCGCCTCTAGCTTGCCTTGAATATCCGCTTGCCGGCGCTTGCACGCAGTTCCGCCAGCACGGTTTCTCCTGCAACCGCCTTCGAGCCGATCGTCACCAGGCTGCGCGCGACGCCGGGCAGATAAACGTCGACGCGGGAGCCAAACCGGATGAGGCCGAGCCGGTCCCCGGCGCCAATTGTTTCGCCCTGCCGCACAAAACAGACGATGCGGCGCGCGATCAGGCCGGCGATCTGCACCACGCCGAAGCGCCCGCCGGCGGTTTCGATGACGATGCCGTTGCGCTCATTGTCCTCGCTCGCCTTATCAAGGTCGGCATTCAGAAAAAGCCCTGGCTTATAGGCGATCTTCACGATCCGCCCGGCTACGGGCGCGCGATTGACGTGGCAATCGAACACCGACATGAAAACGGAAATGCGCTGCAAAGGCTCGACTCCAAGGCCGAGTTCGGGCGGCGGAATGAAATAGCCGATCGATGAAATCACGCCGTCGGCCGGCGAGACCACTAGCGTGTCGTCGACCGGCGTGTGGCGCACGGGATCGCGAAAGAAATAGACGCACCAGACCGTCGCGATGGCGCCGATCCAGCCGAGGGGGCTGAAGAACGAGCCAAGGATCAAGGCGGCGACGCCGAAGGAGGCGATAAAAATATATCCTTCAGGGTGGATCGGCGTCACTTGCCTGCGAATGGAATCGATAATCGACATTGGTTTTTGTTCTCGCAATTGGCGTCACACGCAGGGATTGGCCGCATCGGTGAGCTTGGTCAAGCGGCGGCAGAATCCTTTTCCGCAGTCCTTAGTTCGTCGCTCCCTTCCCCATCGCCGGGCTCGATGCTGATGCTGACCTTGTCGCCCTCCGCCTGCGCCGCCCGACGAAGGATTTCTTCGGCCTGGCGGATTTCATACTGGCGGCTCCACATGGCGGCATAGACGCCGCCGCGCTCCAGCAATTCCGCATGCGAGCCGCGCTCGATGATGGCGCCCTTGTCGAGCACGATGATCTCGTCCGCGTTGACGACGGTCGCCAGCCGGTGCGCGATGACGAGCGTCGTGCGTCCGCGCGCAACACGGTCGAGCGCGTCCTGAATCTCGCGCTCGGTAAACGAATCCAGCGCCGAGGTCGCCTCGTCGAGAACCAGAATGGGCGGGCCTTTCAGGATCGTGCGGGCGATGGCGACGCGCTGCTTTTCGCCGCCCGAAAGTTTCAGCCCGCGCTCGCCGACCTGCGCGTCATAGGCGCCGGGCGCGCCCTCGATAAAGCGATCGATCTGCGCGAGCCGCGCCGCCTCCCGCACTTCGGAGTCGCTGGCGCCGTCGCGGCCATAGCGAATATTATAGGCGATGCTGTCGTTGAACAGCACCGTATCCTGCGGGACGATGCCGATGGCCCCGCGCAAGGAGGTCTGCGTGACGGCGCCGATGTCCTGCCCGTCGATGAGGATGCGCCCCCTGGCCGGCTCGTAGAAGCGAAAGAGCAAGCGCGCGATCGTCGATTTGCCGGCGCCCGAAGCGCCGACGATGGCGACAGTCTTGCCCGCGGGAATGTCGAAACTGAGGCCTTTGAGGATCGGCCGGCGCGGATCATAGTGAAAGAACACATTCTCAAAACGGATCTCGCCCTTGCCAACCGCGAGCTGTTTTGCGCCGGGACGATCCTTCACCTCGGGATTTTGCGACATGATGTCGAACATCATTTCAATGTCGATCGTCGACTGGCGCAATTCGCGGTACACCATGCCGAGATAGCTCAAGGGCTGAAACAGCTGAATCATCATCGCATTGACGAGGATGAAATCGCCTATCGTATGAGAGCCGCTGCGGACGCCCGCCAGGCTCATGATCATGACGGCGGTGAGCCCGAAGGTGAAAATCACCGCCTGTCCTGCGTTGAGGAAAGCGAGCGAGGTATAGGTCTTGACGCTCATGCGCTCATAGCGCGCAATGGACACGTCATAACGCTGTTTTTCGCGCTCCTCCGCATTGAAATATTTGACCGTCTCGAAGTTCAGCAGACTGTCGATCGCCTTGGTGTTGGCGTCCGTGTCGCTCTCGTTCATGGCCCGGCGGATGCCGATCCGCCAGTTGGTCGCCGTGAAAGTGAAGACGACATAGACGCCGATCATGAGAGTCACCACGCCGACGTAGCGCCAGTCGAACTGCACGAGCAGAACGGTGAGGATCAGGCAAAATTCGACGAGCGTCGGAATCGCCGTCAGCATCGAGGTGCGCACGATCGTCTCGATTGAATTTCGGCCGCGCTCGAGAATGCGCGTAAGGCCCCCGGTCTTGCGCTCGAGATGAAAACGCAGGGACAAAAGGTGAAGATGCTCGAACACGTCGCTCGCGAGGCGCCGGACGGCATGCATTGCGACATCGGCGAAAACCGCGTCGCGCACCTGCGTGAACAGCGCCATTGTGATGCGCAGGACGCCATAAAGGAGCGTGAGCGCCAAAGGCGCCGCGAGAAGGCCGGAAAACGGCAGCCGCGCGGGGTCGACAAGCGAATCCGTCGCCCATTTGAATGAATAGGGCGCTGCGATGGTGACGAGTTTCGCCGCCAGCAGGAGCACAATGGCGGCGTATATGCGCCATTTGAGATCAGGCCGGCTCGACGGCCAGATATAGGGCCAGAGGCGACGCATCATGGCGCCGGCGTTCATCCGCGCTGGCGCCGCCGGGGACGGTTTGATTCTGGCCTGCGTCCGCGCCGCGTCTTTCGCCGCGGATAATGGGAGCGATGATTCGCCAGATTGCTGCTGAAAGGTCAAGGCCGTCTATTCATCCTGACTGAGGCCGCCGGGCGATGGGGCGAAGCCGATGTCCATACAGCTTATATAGGCGAAGCAGCCGCCAAACGCACTCGTCGCCCCAAAGATCCTCCAAAACCGGCGGAGAGCCGCCAGCGGACTCGGTTCGCATAGACCTCATCAACTCCGCCGGGCGCCCATCGGCGTAGCTATTGGTTTTGGCGATAGCAGTAATTGGCGCCGCCCCTCTACCAGGAACTTTGAAAAGCCATAGTGACAATCAGATGATGCCTCGATCCGATCAACAGGACACGGCAGGGGAAGAATACAAAAAGGGGGGTGAAGCATGGCCGCTTTAATGGTCCTGCTCAATGTATCGGCGCCGCGCGAACGATATCCGCGAGGCGTGCTGAGTAGAAGCGCGCGGCGCGTCAGCATTAAGCGTCTCACCAGGCTCTCAACTCTGCCCGGCAGTCTCCTCGGAACGGGTCGAACCGTTCCGGCCGGAACAGTTGCGCCGCATGCCCGATCTAGTGACTTTCAATTTGCTACGCATACTGGCACTAGATATGCATTACGCATAGGCCGGAAGCATGGGCCGGAAAAAACTATACAAAAATATGCGTAAAACCGACGGAAAGTGTTTTTCTCGTCGGACGAGGCTCTATAACGATTAAAAATAATAAGAATAACAAACCGGCGATAAACGATCGCATCGAACTGCAGGGAGGGCACATATAATGCAGATACGGGTGAACAAGCGCGAAAAACGCCAGACTATTACAACAATAGCCTTAGGAATGCTTTTGGCGCTGCCAGCTTCCGCCCGGGCGGACGATACCGCCGACGAAATTCGCGCGCTCAAGGCCCAGCTGAAGAGGCTGGAGGCTAAGGTCAATGAACAGGCCCGCAGCCAGAAGGAAACTCAGGTTCAGATCCGCGCGGTATCATCGAAGACTGCGCCAGCCGCCGCGGCCGCGGCCGCCTCGCCCGGAATGCCGTCCTATAGCGGCATTGGCGTTGGATCTTTAGGGGGCGTCGCGCCCACGGGCTTCGCGGCGCGGGAGGCGGCGATACGAGGCCTGCCGGTGCCCGGCGCGCCGAGCCTCTACATCAATGGCGTCAGCATCACGCCCGGCGGCTTCCTTGCACTCGAAGGTCTTTTCCGGGACCGTTTCATCGGCGCCGACATCGCCACTCCGTTTAACAACATTCCTTACAGCAACGTCCGCACGGGCAACGCAAACGAATTCCGCTTCACGTCGCGCCAGAGCCGGCTCAACCTTCTGACCAAAGCCGACATCAATCCGACGACGCATATCGCGGGCTTCCTCGAGATCGACTTTCTTTCAGCGGCGCAAACCGCCAACTCCAACGAAAGTAATTCATTCAATCCGCGCATGCGTCAACTGTATATGACGCTGGATCAGGATGATTTCGGAGCGCATTTCTTCGCCGGTCAGGCTTGGTCTTTTGCGACCCCCTACTCCAATGGTCTTCTTGCACGCTCCGAGGCGCTGCCTCTGACCATCGAGCATCAGCTGGTGCCCGGCTTCGTCTGGACGCGCCAGCCAGGACTCCGCGTCATCAAGGACTGGGACAAGACCCTCTGGGCCGGCCTTGCGGTCGAAAGCCCGCAGACGACATTCTCCGGCGGCCCCTTCCCGGGAGCCGGTCCCTATGTCGGCGGCTTGCCGACGGCCACGGCGGCGGCGGCGTTGCCGTCCACGCTGGTGTTTAACCAGTTGCCGCCCGGCGGATCGCTGTTCAATTCGCTCAACGCGGTCTCTCTCAACCACTTCCCGGACGTCATCGGCAAAGTCGCCTGGGATCCGACGATCGCCGACCGGCATATCCATTTCGAGGCGATCGGCATATTCCGCGACTTCTACAGCCAGGTTAACAACCATAATCAGGACGTCGCGTCGGGCGCATTTGGCGGCTCCCTCCTCGTGCCGATTATTCCAAAACAACTCGAGTTCCAGTTTTCCGGTTTGACCGGCCGCGGCATCGGACGCTATGGCACGTCGCAACTGCCCGACGTGACCTTCAATTCCAGCGGATACATCACGCCCCTCCAGGAAACCATGCTCTTTGGCGGTCTGATCTGGCACGCGATGCCAGAGCTGGACCTCTATACATACGCCGGCGAGGAAATCACGAACGCCAGCTACAATACGGTCACGACGGCGGGCGGCGGGAAGCTCGCCTACGGCTATGGCAATCCCCTCTACACGAATGCCGGATGCACGATCGCCGGCTCCACGGTGTGCGTCGGCAACGTCGCTCTCGTCAGGCAGATTACCGGCGGCTTCTGGGACAAGATCTATCAAGGCGACTTCGGCCAATTGCGCGTCGGCATGCAATATTCGTTCACTCAGAAATATTCTTTCCCAGGCATCGGAGGAACAGCGAAAGCCCAGGAAAACATAGTGATGGGCAGCATCCGCTATTATCCTTTCTAGACCAAGACACTGAAAAGCCACGGACTTTTCAGCGTCACGCCACGCGTCAAAACAAAGACTTAATGAGCAGGATGCGATTCCGCCCGAACGCATTCTGCTGTCACGCGGGCGAACGGAAAGACACAGCGCGAATTTCCGTTCGATCCCGTCCGGAGAAATTGTTGCGCTTTAGCTTGTCACGAATGCGTGAACCGGCCAGGCGAACGCCTCATTCCCGGAATGCGGGACCTCCCGATCGGGCTGCTTCCGGCGCAATGATCGCCGACATGGAGTGCGTCGCGGCGTTGAATTTGCTGAAACATTCCGCCGGTCACGGCGGCTTCGTCCAGCGGGCCTTGACCCATTTCGGGCGGCAGGCCACAACGAGACCATGATCGACGCCGTGAATAAAGTCATGTCAGCCAAACCACTTCGCATCCAGCCGGAGGCTCCGCGCATCCGCGCCATTTGCGTTTATTGCGGCTCGGCCCAGGACGTCGAGCCCGCCTATGCGGCCGCCGCGACAAGCCTTGGCGGCGCCTTGGCGGCGGCCGGCATCGAGCTTATCTACGGCGGCGGCGGCAATGGCCTCATGGGAGCGATCGCGCGGGCGGCCCTGGCCGGCGGCGGCAAAGTCACCGGCATCATCCCTGAATTTCTCCATCGCAGGGACAGGCTGCTGCCGGAAATTCAGGAAACCATCATTGTCTCCGACATGCATACGCGCAAGCGCCTGATGTTCGAGCGCGCCGACGCATTCGTCGCGCTGCCGGGCGGCATCGGCACGCTCGAGGAGCTTGTCGAGCAACTGACCTGGGTCCAGCTTGAGCGTCACACAAAGCCGGTGGTGATCGCCGACGTCGGCGGATTCTGGCAGCCGCTGCTCGATCTCTTCGAACACATGCGTGAACGCCGTTTTATTCAATCTTCGTTCGAAATCCGCTATCTTGTAGCCGAGAAGATTGACGACGTTCTGCCGATGATCGAATCCGCCGCGGCCAGGGTCGATCTCCTCGGCGTCCGTAAGGAGACCATCGATCCACGATTGTAAACCACGATGCTTCATAAGCTTGCCGGCGGCGACCATGGTTCTGGATCGCAACGCGATGTGACCGAAGATCCTTTGATCGCCGATCCGCCCCTCCGGGCGGATCTTGACGATCATCTGGTCGCGCCGCCTGACGCCTCGTTGGATGAGACGCGGCGGCGACGGTTCATCTGGATTCTGGCCGCCTGCGTCATCGCGCACGCCCTCGTGCTGGCGATTCTCTTTTACGAGAGCAATTCGCCCCAGAAGATGGCGCAGGTCGAGGAAATCCCGGTCGAGCTCGTGCCCCAGATGCCGGAGGAGAAAGTAGAACCGCCGCCCCCTCCTCCGCCGCCGCCGCCGAAGCAAAAGGAGCAGCCAAAGCCCAAGCAGAAGATGGTCGACGATGAGCAGCCGGCCTACGACGCTCCGCGAGAAGCCAATAAGGAAACCATAGAAAGAGAAGCCCCCGAAAAGGAAACACAGGCGCAGCGCGTCGCGCCGCCATCGACGCAGACTGCCGAGACGCCGGCGCCGCCAAAGCCGGCGGAAGCGCCGCCGAACGCCATTGTTCAGGCGCCGGAGGAAGAGGCGCCGGCGAAGCTTGCCGACGACAATCCAAACGCCGAACCGCTCGACAAGGCCGAGCCCGCGCCGCAGAAGAAGCCAACCGAGAAAAAAGCGCCCGTCATCAGCAAGGCGCCCTCGACGAGATCCAAGAACCTCTCCGTGTCGGATCAGCTGGCGGCGCTGTCCTCGGTTCCCGAATACCATCTCGGATCGGCGGCGAAACCTTCCCCGATCGGCGGCGGGACCGCGAAGACCACCTATTTGTCGATTCTGTTCGGCCTCATCATGCGCCAGATGCATGTTCCCTCGGATCTGCGGAACGGCCATCAGCAGGTTGAAGGAATTGTCGCCTTTTACGTCGACGAGAACGGCAATCTGACGCATCAGGCTGTCTATCGCGCGAGCGGGCGCCCTGATCTTGACGCGGCGGCGCTCAACGCTGTCCGTCGGGCGGCGCCCTTCCCTGCCCCGCCACGGGGCGATCCGCACGCCATCTGGTTCCATTACGACACGAGATAGCCTGCTTGCCGAAGCGCTAAGACCGCGTCACATGGGCTGAAACTCCCCTTGCGCTGGCGATCATTCTACCGGCGCTTCAGCCGGCGACCGGCGGCGCCACGTCGCGCTCGGCTCCCCTTCAATGCGCGAAATAGCCAAATAACGGATAGTTGATGGCGCCCGACGCCGGCGGCTTACGTTCGCCCGCCGCAACCCCATAGGAGAGTCGCACCCCAAAGGAGAAGCGAGCATGTTTTTGCACAAGACCCTGCCCATTCACGAAGTCCGCGTCGAAAATCCAGACCCCGTCTTTGCGGAAAAGCTTCTCGAGCAGTACGGCGGCGCGACCGGGGAATTGTCCGCGGCTCTGACCTATCTGACGCAGTCTTATCATACGGATGATCCCGCCATCCGGGACATGCTTCAGGACATCGGGACCGAAGAACTCGGTCACCTCGAAATGATCGCGCTCCTCATCGAGCAACATACAAAGCGCGCCTCGGGGGATTTGCAGGACAAGGCCTATCAAAGCACGCTCTTCGCCATTCGCGGCCCTGGCCCGCATCTTGTCGATTCGAAGGGCACAACCTGGGATTCGCGCTATGTCAGCGAAGGCGGTCACGTGGTGCGTGACCTGCGGGCCAATATTTCCGCGGAGGCGGGCGCGCTCAATACCTATGAGCAGCTCATCGCCATGGCGACCGACGACGGCACGCGCGCGGCGTTGAGGCATCTCGCAACGCGCGAGGTCTCCCATACGCATATGTTCATGGAGGCGCTGAATTCCCTGAACGCGCTCGACAAACCGCTATTTGGCGATCTCAAGCCGGACGAGACCGTTAATCTCTACTTCAATCTCTCCTCCGGCCCGGGCGGCGACGAGCGCGGTCCGTGGAATCGCGAGCCGACGTTCCAATATGTCGCCGAGCCGTTGCACGAGGCGGAGCAACAGCAGCGCGGCGCGTCTTCGTCGCGCAGCACCAGATCGAAATGAGCATTCGCGCCTTGAAGGCCACGACGGCGTCCGCACGCTAACATTTGAGGGCGCCAGCGGGGCGTCCCGCCCGAAGATTGCGCTTGCACGACTGGGCGAATTGAACATCGCGCAAGCGGCCGCTCCATTCCGTTCGCGATACGGACTGATTTCGCCTGAAAGACCCCCATCAAAAAGGACAGGAGCGACGATCGCCCCTGTCCTCCTTGAGGAAAGCAATTGATCTTAAGCCCCCGACTTCAAAAGCCTGAAGGTGATGGCGTCGGTCAGCGCCTGAAATGACGCGTCGATGATATTGGCCGACACGCCGACCGTCGACCAGTTCTCGCCGGACGAGTCGGTAAATTCGACCAGCACGCGCGTCACGGCGTCTGTGCCGCCCTGGAAAACGCGCACGCGATAATCGACGAGATTGAGGTCTTCGATGAAGGGCTGATATTTGCCAAGATCCTTGCGCAGGGCAAGGTCGAGCGCGTTCACCGGCCCTTCGCCTTCGGCGGCCGAGATCGAGGTTTCGCCGTCGATGCGCACCTTGACCACTGCTTCCGAGACGGTGACGAGATCGCCTTGCGCGTTGTGGCGGCGCTCGACATCGACGCGAAAACGCTCGACATCGAAGAAATCCGGAACCTCGCCGAGGACACGGCGCGCCAGCAGCTCGAAAGAGGCGTCGGCCCCCTCATAGGCATAGCCAAGCGCCTCTTTCTGTTTGACCTCGTCGAGCAGACGGCCGACGCGCGCATCGTTCTTCTCGAGCTTGACGCCGATGCGCTCCAGTTCCGCGAGAATGTTGGATTTGCCGGCCTGATCCGACACGAGCAGACGGCGCTTGTTGCCGACCGCCTCGGGCGACACATGCTCGTAGGTTTTTGGATCCTTCACCACCGCCGAGGCATGGATGCCCGCCTTGGTCGCAAAGGCCGAGGCGCCCACATAGGGCGCATGGCGGTTCGGCGCACGGTTCAGCAATTCGTCCAGCGTATGACTGACCTTGGTGAGGCTCTTCAGTTTTTCCAGCGAGACGCCGATCTCGAAGGCGTCGGCGAAATCCGGCTTCAGGAGAAGCGTCGGAATGATCGAGGTGAGATTGGCGTTTCCGCAGCGCTCGCCGAGGCCGTTCAGCGCGCCGTGAATCTGCCTGACGCCGGCCCGCACCGCCGCCAGTGAATTGGCCACCGCATTGTCCGTGTCATTATGGGCGTGGATGCCAAGATATGCGCCCGGCACGCGATCCCTGACCACCGCGACAATGGCCTCGACCTCATGCGGCAGCGCGCCGCCATTGGTGTCGCAAAGAACGATCCAGCGGGCGCCGGCCTCAAACGCCGTCCTGGCGACATTCAGCGCATAGAAAGGATCGGCCTTGAAGCCGTCGAAGAAATGCTCGCAGTCAAGGATGACTTCGCGCTTATGAGCGAGCGCCGCCTCGATCGACAGCCGGATCGCTTCGAGATTTTCTTCCAGCGAAACGCCGAGCGCGACGCGGACATGATAGTCCCACGCCTTCGCGACGAAAGTGATCGTATCGGCGTCGGCCCCAAAAAGCGTTGCGAGGCCCGGATCATTTTCGACGGAGCGCCCGGCGCGCTTCACCATGCCGAAAGCGGCGAAGCGCGCATGGTTGAGTTTCGGCCGCGCGGAGAAAAACGCGGTATCGGTCTGGTTCGCGCCGGGATAACCGCCCTCGATATAATCGAGGCCGAGGTCATCCAGCATCGCCGCTATATGGCGCTTGTCGGCCAGCGAAAAATCAACGCCCGTCGTCTGCGCGCCGTCGCGCAAAGTGGTGTCAAAGAGGGTCAGACGTTCTTTCGTCATGGGGACAGTTTTTTCTTCATGCGCGTATTGCCGAGCCACACATCTCCGAGCGCGATCGTGTTGCGCCGCTCAGCGACATAGCCGCGTTTGTCGAACAAGGGTTTGGCGGTATCGCTGGCGTCGACGACGAGGCTTTCGATTTTTCGCGCGGCGGCGAGTTTTTCGATCGCATCAACGAGCGCGGTGGCGACTCCCGTGCGCGCGACCGCCGGATGGACATAAAGTTGACTGATGAGGCCGCCCTCAGTGAGCACAATGAAGCCGACCGGCGCGCCGCCAACGAGACCCACAAGGCTCAAGCCTTTCTTTAAAGCTTCCCCGAGCGCTTCTTCATCATCGGCAAGCTCCGCCCAGGCGCGGCGCTGCGCCTCGTCATAATCCTCTTCGGTCAGTTCCTCGATGGCGGACAGCCTGATCTCGGAAAGTAAAGGCAGATCGGCGGCGAGATAAGGCCGCAGCGTCGGTTTTGGAAAAGCGGCGCTGGCGTTCATCGTTTTGCCTCCCAGCTCGTCGCGCCGTCCTTGTTGTCCTTGAGCGCCACGCCCATAGCGTCCAACTCATCGCGGATGCGGTCCGATTCGGCCCAATTCTTGGCTCTGCGCGCTTCCTCGCGCTCGGCGATCAAGGCTTCGATCTCAATTCTCCGAGAAGCATCGATTTTGCTGGAAGGTCGATTCCAATTCGGGTCCCATATCCGGTCCAGCCCGAGCAAGTGTAAGCAACTACGCAATTGAGCCGACGAGCGTTTGATTTCCGCATTAAATGCTCGTACGCGTGGCTCCTCGTTATTTTCGGGCGGAACACCGGGGATAACGCCAACTCGATAGAGCGAATGAATCTCACTTAGCGCCTTTGGCGTATTGAGGTCATCTTCCAATGCTTCAAGAAATGCCGGAGGAGCGCCGCCGGATTGTTCCGAAAGAATTGCGTAATTCCGCCATCGCTCCAAAGTCTGCTCCGCTTCCTCCAACGCCTTCACCGTAAAGTCGATCGGCTGGCGGTAATGCGTGCGCAGCATCGCAAGCCGCAGCACTTCGCCCGGCCACGGCCTTCCACCGAACTTGTCGCTATGCAGCAGTTCGTGGATGGTGATGAAATTGCCGAGGCTCTTCGACATTTTCTCGCCTTCGACCTGAAGGTGCCCGTTGTGCATCCAGATATTGGCCATGATCCGATGGCCAAAGGCGCAGCGCGTCTGCGCGATTTCATTCTCGTGATGCGGAAACACGAGGTCTATGCCGCCGCCGTGAATATCGAATGTCTCGCCAAGATGCTTCCAGCTCATCGCCGAGCATTCGATATGCCAGCCGGGGCGCCCGCGTCCCCATGGGCTCGGCCAGCCGGGCTCGTCCGCCGCAGCTGGCTTCCATAAGACGAAATCCATCGGCCCGAGCTTATAGGGCGCGACCTCGACGCGCGCGCCGGCGATCATTTCGTCGAGCGGGCGCTTCGAGAGCTGGCCATAGTCCGGCATGGAGGGCACGTCGAACAGCACATGGCCGTCGGCGACATAAGCGTTGCCCTTCGCGATCAGCCTTTCGATGATCGCGATCATTTCGGCCATATGCCCGGTGGCGCGCGGCTCGACGGTCGGGGGCAGGCATCCGAGCGCCTCAACGTCCTGATGAAAGATCGCCGTCATCTCGCCTGTGAGCACGCTGATGTCGACGCCGCGCTCGGCGGCGCGGGCGTTGATCTTGTCATCGACGTCCGTGATGTTGCGGACATATTTGACGTGATCCTGCCCGAACTCATGACGCAGCACGCGGAACAGCAGATCGAAAACAATCAGCATGCGGCCGTTGCCGATATGCAGGTGATCATAGACTGTCGGGCCGCAGGCGTAGAGGCGCACATTGGCCGGATCAATCGGCCGGAAATCCTCTTTCTGGCGGGTCAGCGTGTTATAGAGCCGCAACGACATGAATTTCCCTCGAGTCTGCGCTGACTTCAAAAGCCGGTGCTGACGTGGGATGTCGAGATTGAAGTCTTAAATCAGGACAAGACGGCTCCAGCCAGCGGCAAGGCTAGCGGATACAAATGGAGGCGATAATCGTCCGGTCAAGCCCGATCATATGGATCATCGCAGCCGTATAGGCGCGCTGACGCGGCCGCGTCAAGTTTTTCGCGTCATTCAGGGCTCAAAGGCGCGCGGGTTAACGCATTTTTCAAGCGCATTTGAGAGGATTGATTCAAGGTCATTAGCCGCCGCGAGCGCTCCATGTCATCCATTACACTCCCTTCCATTGCCCCCGGCCGCCGCCGGAAACTGTTTCGCGGCGTGCTTTTCCTCATCAGCGGCGCTCTGGCGCTTTTCGCGCTCGGCATTTCGGCAAGGGCCGCGCCAAGCCATGTTCTGATCATTCCTCCGGACGACGGCTATGGGTTCGAGGAATGTCTCATGACGAAATCGGCCTGCGGGACAATCGTTGCGGACGCCTGGTGCGAAGCGAACGGACTCAAGGCGTCCAAGGCCTTCGGCCGCACCGAAGATTTCGCGGCGATCGCCGGCGAAGAGAAGCCGGAGAACATCGGCCCCGGCGCGTTCTTTGTCGCCTGCGGCGACAAGATCTGATTCGCCGAACTGAGATTCACCCGATCATTCGAGACAGCGCTTTTGGCCTGCCTGACTTGGCCTCCAAAGAATTGGCCTCCAAAGAATTGGCGGCAAAAGGCGGATCCCGAAACAGCCCGGGATTCAGCGGCCTCCTGAGAACAAGAGGCAATCGCGCTCAACCTTTGAGAAAATCGCCGCATTTCGGCGCGTCGGCGGCGGCGCCCCAGGGCATGACAGGCACGGTCGACGTCGAGTTCTTCGGCGAGCCCTCAACGAGCTTGTCGCTATAAACCATATAGACGAGCACATTGCGCTTGGCGTCGCAGCCGCGCACGATCTGCATGCGCTTGAAGATCAGCGAGCGCCGCTCGCGAAAAACCACGTCGCCCTGCTCGAATTTATCCTTGAATTTGATCGGGCCGTATTGGCGGCAGGCGAGCGAAACGTCCGAGACCTCTTCGGCGACGCCGAAAGCCCCCGCGATGCCGCCCTTTTCTGGAGTGGTATAATAACAGGCGACGCCCTCAACCAACGGATCGTCGATAGCGTAAGTCGCCAGCTTATCATTGGGCGTCAAAAGCTTGAAGGTGGTCGATTTACGGAAAATCAGATCCGGATCGTCGGAACCTGCGAGCACGGGACCGGCGAAAAGGCTTTGCGCCGCGAGCGCGCAGAGCCCGAGAGCGAGAAGTCGGAGCATTGTTGAAAACATGAGCGTGGGCTTCTCCGCGGAGATAAAATCCATAGCGGCCAAATCGACATCGGTCTTGGCCGGATCGAAAGCAGACCGGCCCAATATGGCCCGTCACGCCCGTCACAGGAAGGGGCGGTGCGGCGGCGCGCATGCTGGAGCGTCGCCAAATCGCCTTTAAGGCTGTAAACAGCGCATCAGAAGCTCCTGCATGGTCATGGTAACACCACGATGACGTGACAAAGCGGCGAATCTGGCGCAATTGCCGCCTGGAAGCAGCGAGCCGAATGGGTTTGGGCGCCCGGCGGCGGAAGGGCGTGGCGTCGCCGGTCGCGGCCTCGCTTGGCGCGAGAAAAGGTGCGATAGGGTTTTGATGATCGATGTGTCCGGCTTTCACGGTTTTCCCGCGCGATGGTTGAACAAATCCAGCCGGTTTTCGCGCGCCGCGGTGGCGATTATGGGCCTCGTCTGCCTTGGCCAAGGGGCGCTGGCGCAAAATTATGATTGCGCCGGATTGCAGGCGAAGATCGCCGAACTCGATCGCGGCGGCGGCGGCTCCCGCGGTTCCGGCCCCTCCCGCCAGCAGATGGCCGAACTTGGCCGCCTGACGACCTATGCGCGCTCGCTCGGCTGCGATCGGCCGGAGATCGCCTTTTCGGGCGGCGGCGGCGGACGTTGTCCCAGCCTTAACGCGCAGATTCTCCAGTTGCAGGCGACCATTGGCGTGGCGCAGGCGGGCGGCGGAGCCGCCGACCGCGCCGCCGCCAGAGCTGATCTCGTAGCGAAGTTCAACGCCTATTGCCGCAACCAGGCGCCGCCGCCGCGCCAGCGCGGCTTTTTCGAGCAGCTTTTCGGCATTCCGAGCGCTCCCGAGACGCAGCCGCAGCCGGGGACTGGCCCCTATGACGACAATGGCCGGGAGAGCGATGAGGAGCAAAAGGCGCATGGCGGATCGCAGGCCGTCTGCGTGCGCACCTGCGACGGCGGCTTTTTCCCATTGAGCATTTCCGCTCGCAACGCAGATCACGAGCAACTGACCAATCTGTGCCAGGCGCTGTGTCCCAATGCGACGGTCGCCGTTTACACACGCGTGCCGAGCAATCAGATCGACACCGCCGTCTCGCTCGATGGCGAGCCTTATTCGGAAATGCCGAACGCCTTGAAATTCCAGAAGACCTTCGATCCAAGCTGCACATGCAAGCCGCCGGGACAATCCTGGGTCGACGCGCTCGCTGGCGCCGACCGCGTGCTTGGAGGAGAGCGCAAGGGGGATATCCTGGTGACGCCGGAAAAATCAGTCGAACTCTCGACCCCGAAAAGCGCTCCAAGGAGCCAGGTCAACCTCGATGGATCTCTGACGCCCGCGCCTTTGGCGAGCATCCCTCAAAGCCTGCCCAAAACACAGAGCGCGGATGTGACGCGAGAGGTGATCGGCCCCGATGGGGTCAAGCGACGCGTCCGGATAGTCGGGCCGACGCTTTGATTTTGCCGATGAGCGGCAAGAGCACGGCGAGTTCCGGGCCATTCTCCTGTCCTGTCAGGGCAAGACGCAACGGATGGAACAGCGCCCTGCCCTTGCGGCCGGTGCGCTCCTTCAGCACTTTGATCCACTGCGCCCAGCTCGTTTCGTCGAACGGCTCTTCAGGCAGGCTGGCGGCGGCTTCGCGCAAAAAATCAGGATCGAGATCAGGGGCGCTCATTGGTTCGATTTCGCCTTCGACGACGCGCCACCAGTCGATGACGTCGAGGAAGGTCGAGAGATTGCCGCGCACCGCGAGCCAGAATGGCTGCGCCTTATAGCCGGCGATGTCATGAGCGGCGAGCCGCTCGCGCACCGACTCAAAGCTCAAGCCATGCAGCGTGCGGGCGGACAGGGCGACGAGTTCAGCCGGATCGAAACGCGTCTGCGTGCGGGAAATCTGCTTCAGATCGAGCGCCGGGAGAAGCTCATTCAGCGATCCGATCGGATGCAGCGCTGTCGAGGATCCGATCAGCACAGCCGCGGCGGCGACAGCGAGCGATTCGACGCCGGCGTCGCGCAAGCCGCCGATCGAAAGGGCTCCGCTGCGCTTCGACAAGCCCTCGCCGCTGACCGACGACAAGAGATTGTGGTGGGCGAAATCAGGCGCCGAACCTTCGCCGGCCAGAGCCTCGAAGAGCTGAATCTGCACCGCGGTGTTAGTGACATGATCCTCGCCGCGAATGATCAGCGTGACCGTCTGATCGATGTCGTCGACCACGGAGGGCAGCGTATAGAGGTAGCTGCCGTCCTCGCGAATGAGCACGGGATCGGACAGCGAGGCCGAATCAATATGGCTCTCGCCGCGCACGAGATCGTCCCAGCGGATGATTTTATGATCGAGTTTGAAGCGCCAATGCGGCCGGCGCCCCTCAGCCTCGAGCCGTTTGCGCTCCTCCAGCGTTAGCGTGAGGGCGGCGCGATCATAGACCGGCGGCAGACCGCGCGCCTGCTGACGCTTGCGCTTGCGGTCGAGCTCCTCCGCGCTCTCGTAACAGGGATAGAGCCGTCCGGACGCGCGCAACCGTTCGGCGGCTTCGTCGTAAAGCGCAAATCTCTGCGACTGGCGCAGCACGACATCGGGAATGACGCCGAGCCACGCAAGATCGACCTCAATCGCCTGTGCGTATTCTTCTTTTGATCTTTCCACGTCAGTGTCATCGAAGCGAAGAATGAATTCGCCATGATGCTTTTTTGAAAAAAGGAAATTCAATAATGCGGTTCGCGCGTTACCGATGTGAATGGCCCCGGTCGGAGAAGGCGCGAAGCGGACGATGGGATGCGACATCACTTTCCTGACGTGGTGCGGGATGGAACGCGCTTCATACGCGCCCGCCTCAACTTTATAAGACTTATTTGTTGCCCCTCAAGGAAGGCTAGCTCGGGAGTGCGCACATGACGTCAATTTATGCGGCGGCCTTTTTCTGCCTTGTCCTGATCAGCCTCAATATCCTCAGTATCGGGATTGCGATGGCGCGGGCAAGACCGCCACGCCGCCCCCTGCCCGCCCCTGAGGCGGCTCCCGGCGTCAGCATCGTCCGTCCGGTGTGCGGCCTCGACAATTTTTGCGACGAAACGCTTGGATCGAGTTTTTCGCTCGATTATCCGGTCTATGAGCTGATTTTCTGCGTCGCGCGGGCGAATGATCCGGTCGTTCCGCTCGTCCGGCGCCTCATCGCCGCCAATCCCGCAATTCCGGCGAAGCTCATCATCGGCGACGAAAAAGTGAGCCAGAACCCCAAGCTCAATAATTGCGTCAGGGGCTGGGACGCCGCGGCGCATGAATGGATCATCCTCGCCGACGCCAATGTGTTGATGCCGAAAGATTATGTCCAGCGCATGCTGGCCAGTTTCGGGCCGACGACCGGCCTTGTCTGCTCGATGCCGCTTGGCTCGCGCCCGCAAAACCTCTGGGCCGAGCTTGAATGCGCCTTCCTCAACAGTTTCGAGGCGCGCTGGCAATATGCCGGCGAAACGCTCGGCGGCGGCTTCGCGCAGGGCAAGAACATGCTGTGGCGGCGCGATGTGATGGAGGCCGGCGGCGGCATCAGGGCGCTCGCCGCCGAGATCGCCGAGGACGCCGCCTCGACGAAACTGGTGCGCCGTCAGGGCCTTATCGTCAATCTGGTCGACAGCCCCTTCGAACAGCCGCTTGGCTTTCGCGGCCTGCGCGACGTCTGGATGCGGCAGGTGCGCTGGGCGCGCATGCGGCGCAAGACTTTTCCACTCTTTTATGCGCCGGAGATTTTCGCCGGCAGCGCGCTGCTTCTGCTGGTCGCCGCTTACGCCGCCTACGCCGTCGGCGGCAGCATCGCCGCCGCGCTGATCGCCGTCTCTCTCGCCTGGTATGTCCCCGAGGCTTTGCTGGCGCGCTCCGTCGGCTGGCATTTTTCCTGGCGCATGCCGTTCATGTTCATCCTGCGCGACCTGATGCTGCCGGTGATCTATGTCGACGCCTGGTTTGTTGATAATTTCGTCTGGCGCGGCAATGAGATGAGCGTGCGCGAGGAAGAGCCGAGCGTCGGCAAGGGGTGAACGAGCGTTTGGGGCGCCGTTTGGCCGTGCTCCGACAGCTTTGATTGGACCGAACGCGCATCTATGGGTCATATGGCGGGGCGTTCGGCTCTCTGTTGGCCGCCTCTGCGCGTTCGCGACAAAAGGATGCCGCCTTGAAGCCCTCGACCCTTTTCCTTTCCCTTTTCTTTGGCCTTTTCGCCACCGCCGCCATGGCGGCCCTGAAGCCGGGAGACGCCGCGCCAGACTTCACCGTAGCGGCGGCGCAAGGCGGCAAGGTGTTTGAGTTCTCCCTTGCCGAAGCCTTGAAGAAGGGCCCTGTAGTCCTCTACTTCTACCCAAAATCATTTACGAGCGTCTGCACGGTCGAGGCGCATGAATTCGCCGAAAGCATCGAAGATTTCGCGGCGGCGGGCGCGAGCGTCATCGGCGTTTCGAGCGATGGCATCGACGTTCAGCGCGAATTTTCGAGCAAGGAGTGCCGCGACAAATTCCCGGTCGGGGCGGACCCAAGCTTTTCGGTCATCAAAGCCTATGACGTCGCCTTCACGATTCCGGGCGCCGGGGCGGCCTTCGCCCATCGCGTTTCCTTTGTGATTTCGCCAGAGGGAAAGATCATTTCCACTTTAGCCGACAATGGCGCGGAAAAACACATTGAGAACGCGCTCGCCGCCGTGAGGAAATGGCGCGAGGAGCATGGCGAGGAGCATGGGAAGTAAAGGCCGGGGCATCTGTAAAAGTTCAGCTCCCTGGCTCCTCCCTAAATTGCGTCATCCGTCGGCGCGAAACCCCGTCCGCTCGGTCCCTCTTGCGGCGCGACAGCGGGGCCGCCGGCGTCGCGGAAGCGGTTGAGGATCGGATAGCGCCTGTCGCGGCCGAAATTCTTCCTCGTGACTTTCACGCCCGGCGCCGACTGGCGGCGCTTATATTCGGCAAGATAGAGCATCCGCTCGATGCGTTTCACCGTCTCGAGATTTTGGCCCGCGGCGACGAGGTCCGACACCCGCATTTCCTTCTCGACGAGACCTTCGAGGATCGCGTCGAGCTCTTCATAGGGCGGCAGCGAATCCTGATCTTTTTGGTTCTCCCGCAGCTCCGCCGACGGCGGCTTGATGAGAATATTTTTCGGGATCACCTCGCCGGCAGGCCCCAGCGCGCCCTTCGGGACAAAACGGTTGCGCAGGGCGGCGAGCCGGAACACCTCCATTTTATAGAGGTCCTTCAGCGGGTTGAAGCCACCATTCATGTCGCCATAAATGGTGGCGTAACCGACGGACAGTTCCGACTTATTGCCGGTCGTCACCAGCATCGCGCCGAATTTGTTGGAAACCGCCATCAAAATCGCGCCGCGCACACGGCTCTGGATGTTTTCCTCCGTAAGGCCCGGCGTCGTCCCTTGAAAGATCGGGCCGAGCGCCGTTTCAAAGCCGGCGACGACCGGCTCGATCGGCACAATATCGTAGCGCACGCCAAGCGCGCGGGCGCAAGCCTCGGCGTCCGCGAGAGAGTCCTTCGAGGTGTAGCGATAGGGCAGCATCAGGCAATGCACGCGCTCGGGACCAAGCGCATCCACCGCCATCGCCGCGCAGAGGGCCGAATCGACGCCGCCTGAAAGCCCGAGCACGACGCCGGGAAAACCATTTTTATCAACATATTCGCGAAGGCCGAGGACGCAGGCGGCGTAATCGGCCTCCTCGCCCTGCTCGACCTGGACTTTCGGGCCTTCGACGCAGACAAAACCTTTGGGGCCGCGCCGCCAGACCGTTTTGGCGACCGTCGATGTGAAAGCTGGAAGCTGAAAAGCGAGCGTGGCGTTAGCGTTCAGCCCGAAGGACGCGCCGTCGAAAACGAGTTCGTCCTGGCCGCCAACCTGATTGAGATAGATCAGCGGCAATCCGCTCTCGACGACGCGGGCGACGGCCGCGGCGAGCCGTTCGTCGCTCTTGCCGCGCCAATAGGGCGAGCCGTTCGGCGAAAGAAGGATCTCCCCGCCGGTCTCGGCGATGCATTCGACCGGGTCCGGCCCCCAGATGTCCTCGCAGATCGGCAGGCCGATGCGCACGCCCCTGAAGACGATCGGCCCCGGCATGGGGCCGGCCGCGAACACCCGCTTTTCGTCGAAGACGCCATAATTCGGCAGGTCCACCTTGAAGCGCACGGCCTCGATGCGGCCCTTGTCGAGCAAGGCGTAGGCGTTGTAGGTGCGCCCATCCTCGACAAAAGGCAGGCCGACGAGGATCGCCGGACCGCCATCGGCGGTGTCGCGGGCGACGTCCTCGCAGGCAGCGCGGCAGGCCTCAAGAAAGGCCGGCTTGAGGACGAGGTCTTCCGGCGGATAGCCCGCGATGAACAGTTCGGAAAACATCAAAAGATCGGCGCCGAAAGCGGCGGCCTCCGCACGCGCGGCGCGGATGCGGGCGACGTTGCCGGCGATGTCGCCGACCGTCGAATCGATCTGGGCGAGGCCGATGACGAGGCTGTCTGCGATCATCGAAGGACGCGGGCGCCCAAGATCATCGCGCAACCCGCGGAGCGCGCGGCGCGGCCTGTTTGGCCGGGCGCCCTTTGCTTATGCGAACCGGCCTCCTCTTCGCCCGGATAGACTCCAGGCGAAGAGGACCGACTGAAAGAAAATTCCATTTGGCGCCCTGACTACTCGGCGGCGGCCTGCGCCGCGAGGCCCCGGCCGATGCGCTCGGCCTTGAGGAGTTCGGCGATCAGGAAAGCGATCTCGATCGCCTGCTCCGCATTGAGCCGCGGATCGCAATAGGTGTGGTAGCGATCATGCAGATCGGCTTCAGAGATCGCCCGCGCGCCGCCGGTGCATTCGGTCACGTTCTTGCCAGTCATTTCGAGGTGCACGCCGCCGGCGTAGGTCCCCTCGGCCTGATGCACCGAAAAGAAGGTGCGGATTTCGCTGATGATCCTGTCGAACGGCCGCGTCTTGAAGCCGGACGCCGCCTTGACCGTATTGCCATGCATCGGATCGCAGGACCAGACGACGCTGCGCCCTTCCTTCTTCACCGACCGAATGAGCGTTGGCAGATGGTCCGCGGCCTTATCCGCGCCAAAGCGGCAGATCAGCGTCAGCCGCCCCGGCTCATTGGCGGGATTCAAAATGTCGAGCAGGCGGATCAGTTCATCGCCGCTGAGCGAGGGACCACATTTGAGGCCGATCGGATTTTTCACCCCGCGCGCATATTCGATATGCGCATGATCCAACTGGCGCGTGCGGTCGCCGATCCAGATCATATGGCCGGAGGTCGCGTAATGATCGCCGGTTGTCGAATCGACGCGCGTCAGCGCCTCCTCGAAGCCGAGCAGCAGGGCCTCATGCGAGGTGTAGAAATCGGTCTGCCGCAATTCCTGATGCGATTCGGGGTCGAGCCCTATCGCGCGCATAAAACCGAGCGTCTCGGTGATGCGGTCGGCAAGCTCCTGATAGCGCGCCGATTGCGGGCTGTCCTTGATGAAGCTCAGCATCCAGCCATGCGCGTTTTCGAGATTGGCGTAGCCGCCAGTCGCGAAGGCGCGCAGCAGGTTCAAGGTCGCCGCTGATTGGCGATAGGCGTCAAGCTGGCGCACGGGGTCCGGCACGCGCGCCGCCGCCTTGAATGCGATGTCGTTGACGATATCGCCGCGATAGCTCGGCAGGGAGACGCCGCCAACGGTCTCGTCAGGCGCCGAGCGGGGTTTTGCGAACTGGCCGGCGATGCGGCCGACCTTGATCACGGGCAGAGCGGCGGCGAAGGTCGCAACGACGGACATCTGCAGGAAGACGCGAAAGAAATCGCGGATATTGTCGGCCGAATGTTCAGCAAAGCTTTCGGCGCAGTCGCCGCCCTGCAGAAGGAAGGCTTCGCCATTGGCGACTTTACCGAGCATGCGCTTCAGCTTGCGCGCCTCGCCGGCGAAGACGAGCGGCGGAAAGCCGGCGAGCTGCCTCTCGACGTCGGCCAGCGCGGCGGCGTCGGGATAAGCGGGCGATTGCTCGATTGGCTTGCCTCTCCAGCTGGAGGGCGACCAATTATCGGCGGACATTTTTGTACTCCCGGACGGCCATTCGCCGCCGTGTGATTGTCGCATTGATAATCTTAGGCCTCAGACCGCGCCAAAGGCCGCGGATCCGAGCCGAACAGATCGGCATCTATAACGGCGCCTCCTAACATAGGAAACGCTTTTCTAAAATGCTCTAGCAGGCGAAAACCCATTGACGCAAGGCGCCCTGCGCTACCCGGCGCGCGCTTCCGCCGCGCCTATCTGGCTGGCTTGCGAAGCATCGACCAGCATAGGGGCCCGTTCCTGACCTTCCACTCGCCGATGACATTGAAGCCGAGCGAGGCGTAAAAGGGCAGATTGCTCTCGGTCGCCGTTTCCAGATAGGCGGGGACGCCATCGGAATCGGAGCGCAGAAGTCCCGTGCGAATGGCCGCGCTGCCAAAACCTTGTCGTTGCGCTGCGGGGTGACAGCCAGCGATGTGAAGATACCAATGCGCCTCGGAGGGGTGATGCCTGTCGCTGGCTCCGCTGTAGGCGAGCGCGCGGCCCAGCGCGGAACCGGACGCGGCCACCCACGGCCAGGCCTCCTGTATTTTCTCGCGCAGAGAGAGGCGCCCGTGACCCGGCGCCCGCCAGAGGGTCGCCGCCTCGCCGTTGACCGTCATCAAGCGAGCGCCGTTTGCGCCGTCGCCGTCATAAATGACGCCGAAAAAGCCCGGCAGCCGGGCGCGCCGCGCCTCGGGATCGGGGAAGATGAAGCACATGACGGGATCTTCCTGGAACGCGGCTCCAAGCATCGCCGACACGGCGCCTTTGTCCGCAACGGTGCATTGCCTGACAGATAAGTCACCCATCGCTGCGAACTCCATGTCGCCCATCGGCGCGGACCCGCAACGCACGAATCGCCAATCCGACTTTCGGAAGGAAACGGCGCGGGCCGCAAACTGAGACGCCGCTGACAATACCCTCTAAATGCGGACGTTTCACGATTTCCCCGCTTACGCGCTCAACTACGCTTCAACGGCGGCGATGGCGTCAGGCGCCTCGGGGCCCATGGTCGCCCGCTCATAACGGGCCGTGCGCGTGCGCATCGTGACAAGCTCCTCGGCGGAGGTCGGGTGCACCGCGATAGTCGCGTCGAAATCGGCTTTTTTCGCGCCGAGCCTGACCGCGATCGCCAGCAGCTGCGCCATTTCGCCCGCGTCGTCGCCAAGGATGTGCACCCCGAGCACCACATCGGTCGCGCCATCGACGACGATCTTCATGCAAACCTTCTCAGCCCGGCCGGAAAGCGTCGCCTTGAGGGGGCGAAAACTCGCGGAATAGATGTCGACGCAATCATAGATGGCGCGCGCTTCGCTTTCGCTGAGGCCGACTGTGCCGATCTCCGGCGTTGTGAAGACCGCGGTTGGAACATTGACATGAATGACCGCGGTCGGCTTGTCGCCGAAAACGGTGTCGGCGAAAGCGTGGCCTTCACGAATGGCGATCGGCGTCAGCGCGAGGCGGTTCGTCACGTCGCCGACCGCATAGATGGAATCAACGCTGGATTTCGAGAAGGCGTCGACCACGACGGCGCCGAGGCCATCGAGTTCGACACCCGCGGTTTCGAGGCCGAGCCCGGCCGTATGGGGGCGCCGGCCGGTCGCGAGCATCACGTGATCGACGTCGAGATAAATTCCCGAAGTCAGATGGGCGCGAAGGTCGCCGGAGTTCTTTTCGATCCGCGTCGGCAAATGGCTGAAATGAAAATCGACGCCCGCATGGATCAGCGCATCGCGAACGCCGTTACGCAAATCTTCGTCGAAGCCGCGCAAAACATTCTCGCCCCGCGTCGCGATCGCGACCTTGGTTCCAAGCCGTGCAAAAATCGAGGCGAACTCGACCGAAATATAGCCCGCGCCGACGATCAGCAGGCGCCCTGGCAAGGATGGAAGATCAAAGACGTCGTTCGAGGTGATCGCATACTCGCGTCCCGGAATATCAGGGTCGAGCACCGGCGTTCCGCCTGTGGCAATGAGGATTTTTTTGGCGCGCAGCTGGCGGCCGTCCGCCAGAAGGCGCACGGTGTTGGCGTCCTCCACCACGGCCCGGCTGTCGATGGTCAGGACGCCGGCCTTGTCGAGATTGGCGCGATAGATCGCCGACAGCCGCGAGATTTCCTGTTCCTTGCCCGAAACCAGTTTCCGCCAGCTGAAAGACGGGGCGGAAACGGTCCAGCCAAATCCCGCCGCGTCGTCGAAATCGTCCTTGAAGCGGCTGGCGTAGACCATCAATTTTTTGGGAACGCAGCCGCGGATGACGCAGGTGCCGCCGATCCGGAACTCTTCCGCGATGGCGACCCTTGCACCGTAGCCGGCCGCGATCCGCGCGGCCCGGACGCCCCCGGAGCCTGCTCCGATGACAAAGAGATCAACATCGAAATCAGCCATTCTCAACGCCTCCGTAGGCAAAATCGGCGACAAAAGGTTTTGAAGGACTGTCAAGCTGGCGTCCAGCCCGGGTTTCCGGGCGAGGCTCTGAGCCTGTCGCGCGCGAGAGGCGCTTCTTTCGGCGCGATCCCTAGATGTCGTGACCCTTTTTCTTCATCTCTTCGCGCACGCGGGTCATCATGTCGGTCGAGATCTTGCCCTGCCAGCCCTGCATGGCGGTTACGATATCGGTCAAAATGGCTGGCTGCGCCGCCACATAGTTCTTGCCGGCGGTGCTGTTGAAGAAAGCGACGGCGGCGTTGAGATCCGCCTCGCTCAGACGCTTGGCGAAAATTTGCGCGGCGATATCTGTCATTTCGTCGGCCTGCTTTTCAAATTCCGGCCGAAGATTGGTCAAAACTTCCTTGAGATCCTGCACGATTTCCGGCCGCGTCTGCGAGAGCGAGCTGCCGATCTGGTCCACGAACTGCGGTATGACGACGCCGAACGAGCGCGACATGCCAGAGCCGATGACCAGCGCGCGCGCGGCGGCGAGATGAGCCGGAGTGATCGGCGCCGCCGCCGGGGCGGGACTCGCCGGCTGGGCGGGGGCGGGCGCCTTTTGCTGGGCCGCCGCGGGGCAGAGCGTCGCCGCGGCCATCAGAGCGAGCCCAAAGCCAAGCATCAACTCATGTCTCGCGATCATCTTGAGCAACCGGCAATCTCCCAAAGCAAGCCTCAATCTCGAGCGGAATTTGCTCTTCCGATGCGTGTTCGGGAGCCGATGGCCCCGCCCCTCGCCAGAATTATTCGCTATGGCGCTTCGTCAAGCCGGCCGAAAATCTCGACGCCTTCCGGACCCGCGCTGATGACAGCTTTGGCGACGCCGATAAACAGCCCATGCTCCACGACGCCCGGAATGGCGGAAAGACGCCGGGCCAGCTCATCGGGATCTGGCAGCGCGCCGAAATGGCAGTCGACGATGTAATTTCCATTGTCGCTGATAAAAGCTTTTCCTCCGGCGGTCTGACGCGGCCGGATGCTTCCTGTTGCTCCCGTCGCTTCAGCTGTCGCGCGGATCATGCGGCAGGTAACTTCAAGACCGAAAGGAGTGACCTCGACCGGCAGCGGGAATGCGCCAAGGGTTTTAACCTGCTTCGAGGAATCCGCGATGACGATCATCCGTCGTGAGGCCGTGGCGACGATTTTCTCACGCAGCAGGGCTCCGCCGCCGCCTTTGATGAGCCTTAGGCGAGCATCGAATTCATCGGCGCCATCGACGGTCAGATCGAGTTCCGGCACGGAGTCGATCGTCGCGAGAGGGATAAAGAGTTGTTCCGCCTGAGCTCTCGTCTGTTCCGACGTCGGCACGCAGATCACATCGAGCCCCCCCGCTACCCGCGCGCCGAGCAAATCGACGAAATGCCTCGCCGTCGATCCTGTGCCAAGTCCAAGCCTCATGCCCGGCGCGACCAGTTTCAGGGCCTCGGCGGCGGCAAGGCGCTTTGCGGCGTCGGAACTGAAGGCGGTCATCGGCAAATCTCTGGCCTCGGCCGCGCAAGGCTTTTCGCGAGAGACTGCGGCGTCCCAAGCGGCGTAGTCCTTTGCGCATGTTTCCGTCAAGCTTTGCCTTCAGGCTCGTTCGCGCGTCACCGCGCCTGCGGCGTGCAGACGACGGACTCGTTCAAAACATAGCAAATAGACATCATGCCCGTGCGCAGGTCGACGCGGAACACGCCGCCTTCGCGCTCATGCCGCGAGGCGATCAGAGAATATTCGCTCGAAGCCTGCGGGCCGGCGCCCTCCCCTGACGGATAGCAAAGCGTGACGCCGACGGTTCCTTCCTTCAGCCCATATTGGCATGCGCCGATCTCACCCGTCGCGCGGTCAAGGCGGTAGACTCGGTTCAAATCCGTCTCGGGCGCCGCCAGAAACTCGTAATTGGCGGCGAGGGCGGGCGCGGCGGCGCCCATCGCCGCGGCCAGAGCGGCGGCCCGGCAGCCGCGTTTTGACGCGCGCGGTGGTGAAAAAAGAAAATCCAAGACCCGCATATGTGAGCTCCCCGAGCGCCTCTTCACCATTGATTTTGACGCTGTTCTACACCAAATCGCTGGGACATCTAACGTTTCGCCGCTCACGGCGGCGGCGATATGACCAAAACTGTCGCTTGCCTAAAACCCCGCCTTCCCTAAAGGTTCACGACCATATTTCTTCCGGCTTGAGCAGGAGCCCATGACCCAGTCTCTTTCGCCGCGTCCGCTGCTCGTCTTTGATCTCGACGGCACGCTCGCAGACACCGCCGTCGATCTCGTCTCGACGCTCAACGCCCTTCTTACGCGCGAGGGGCTAGCCGCGATTCCCTTCCAGGACGCGCGCTCCATGGTCGGCGCCGGCGCCAAAGCGCTGCTCCAGCGTGGGCTAAAGGCCAATGGCGTCGAAGTGGACGAGATCAAGCTCGATCAGCTCTTTAGCGATTATCTCCTCCATTATGAGGAGCACATCGCCGACGACAGCGTGCTTTATCCGGGCGTCACCGCGGCGCTTGACCGGTTCGAGGAGGCGGGCTGGAGCTTTGCCGTCTGCACCAACAAGATCGAAGGCCCTTCCGTCCTGCTGCTGACCGCGCTCGGCGTCGCCGAACGGTTCAAGGCGATTTGCGGCAAGGACACATTCGCCGTCAGCAAGCCCGACGGCGGAGCTTTGCTGCACACCATCGCCAAGGCGGGCGGCGACCCGCGCCGGGCCATTATGGTCGGCGACTCCAAAACCGACATTGAAACGGCGCGCAACGCCGAAGTGCCGGTCGTCGCCGTCAATTTTGGTTATACGGACCTGCCCGTCGAGACGTTCAAGCCCGACCGCGTCATCGCTCATTTCGATGAATTATGGGAAGCCGTCGAAGAGCTCAGCGCCGCCTTTCACGTCGCTTGAACGTGGCCGCCCAAGACAGGGAGCTTCAAAAAAAAGCCTATTTGCGTCCATGCCTTGCACAAACATTTGAACCAACCTCTGCAGTTTGCGTTAAGCTAGCGCCCTCGGTGATCTGCCACCGGGTGAAGCGCCAGAAAGCAGCCTGGCCGGAGACAAGAGAATGAGCACCCTCCTTATCATCATTATTGTATTGTTAATCTTTGGCGGCGGAGGCGGTTACTACGCGCATAGCCTCTACGGCGGCGCGGGCCTTGGCGGCGTGCTTGGCACGGTTCTTATTATTTTGCTGATCCTCTGGCTTGTCGGCGCATTGCGCTGAATTCACGGCACAAAACGCATGATCCCGGTAAGCGCGTTGCTGGGATCATCAGCCTCCATTTTATTTTGAAGACACTCGAAAACGATGCCGAAAGATTGCAGACTTTTCGGACCCATCATTCGTTAAAATAAAGACTTAAGGAGCGGAATGCAATTTCGCTCCAAAGTCCGGCCGCCGCGAGCTACCGCGAGAACTTCTTATACTTCATCCGGTGCGGGATGAGGCTCTCTTGGCCGAGGCGGCGCTTCTTGTCCTCTTCATAGTCCTGGAAATTGCCCTCGAACCATTCGACATGGCTGTCGCCCTCATAGGCGAGAATATGTGTCGCGATCCGGTCGAGGAAGAAGCGGTCATGCGAGATGATGACGGCGCAGCCGGCAAAATCCGTCAGCGCCTCCTCAAGCGCGCGCAAAGTCTCGATGTCGAGATCATTGGTCGGCTCGTCGAGCAGCAGGAGATTGGCGCCCGATTTCAGCATTTTGGCGAGATGCACGCGATTGCGCTCCCCGCCCGAGAGCTGCCCGACCTTCTTCTGCTGGTCCGGTCCCTTGAAGTTGAACGCCCCTGTATAGGCGCGCGAATTGATCTCGCGCTTGCCGAGATAGATCACTTCGGCGCCCTCGGAGATTTCCTCCCAGACGTTTTTCTTCGGGTCGAGCGAATCGCGCGACTGATCGACATAGCCAAGATGCACCGATTCGCCGACCGTCACCGTGCCCTTGTCCGGCTTTTCCTGACCGGTGATCATGCGAAACAGCGTCGTCTTGCCGGCGCCGTTCGGGCCGATGACGCCAACGATGCCGCCAGGCGGCAGTTTGAAGGTGAGATCGTCGATCAACAGCTTGTCGCCAAAACCCTTCGACAGATGCTCGAAATTGACCACCGTATTGCCAAGCCGCTCGGCCACGGGAATGACGATCTGGCCGGTCACCGCCTGCTTGTCGTTCTGCTTATTGACAAGATCCTCATAGCGCTGAATGCGGGCTTTCGATTTCGCCTGACGGGCCTTCGGGCTCGACGAAATCCAGCCGGCTTCCGCCTCAATAGCGCGCATGCGCGAGGCGTCCTCGCTCTTTTCCTGCTGCAGGCGCTTCTGCTTCGCTTTCAGCCACGCCGAATAATTGCCCTCGTAAGGGATGCCGCGGCCGCGGTCGAGCTCGAGAATCCAGCCCGTCACATTGTCGAGGAAGTAGCGGTCATGCGTGACGATGAGGATCGCGCCCGGATAGGTCCGCAGATGGCCTTCGAGCCAGTTCACCGTCTCGGCGTCGAGATGGTTGGTCGGCTCGTCGAGCAGCAAGAGCTCCGGCTGTTCGAGCAGGAGGCGGCACAGCGCGACGCGGCGGCGCTCGCCGCCAGACAGCTTGTCGACCGGCCAATCGTCCGGAGGACAGCCGAGCGCGTCCATAGCGAGCTCGACCTGCGCGTCGAGATCCCAGAGGCCCTTGGCCTCGATCTCGTCCTGCAGTTTCGTCATTTCATCGGCCGTCTCGTCGGAGTAATTCATCGCGAGATCATTGTAGCGCTCGAGAACGGCCGTTTTCGCCGCGACGCCCTGCATGACGTTGCCGCGCACGTCGAGCGCCGGATCGAGCTGCGGCTCCTGCGGCAGATAGCCGACGCGAGCGCCCTCGGCGACAAAGCCTTCGCCAGTATATTCCTTGTCGATCCCGGCCATGATTTTCAAAAGCGTCGATTTGCCGGCGCCATTGACGCCGAGAACGCCGATCTTGGCGTCCGGATAAAATGACAGATTGACGTTCTCGAGAATCTTCTTGCCGGTGGAGAAGGTCTTGGTCAGACCTTGCATATGATAAATGAATTGCCGCGCCATCAGGGCTCGCATCCGTTGCCAGAGATTAAAGGGTTGGACGCTATGTAAACGCGCAGGGCGCAGGGGTCCAGATAAATGGGGCGCCGCGCGCTTTGGCGACGTCGAAAAAGGAGCGCAAGGGCAAGCTTTGCAAAAAGCATCACGCAAACTTGAGGCGCGCTGCGTCACATTGCCCGCGGATTTCGCCGGATCGCTTGCGCGCGGGCCCGAGCCGGGTCAAGACTTCTTGCAAGGAAGACCCCTGATATTGGAAGTTGCAGGCCTTCGCGATGAAATCGAGCGTTGAAACAACGAGATAGCAAGACTGACCAATTCCGCTCCAAGCGAGGATGGTCTACAATAACTATGCCTCAATAAGGATAAACGCCTTGCCTGACATCGGATTGCGGAACCTCGGAACGATCATTCCCGGCGCGCGTGGCGCGGAGCCCGCGCCAGCCCAGGGAGCCGCCCGCTCGGTCGCGAAGACGGCCGCCGCGCCGGCCGTTGCGGCGGAAGCTGCGCCGCCTGCGGCCGAGGCGCCGATTTTCGCAGCGGATGTCGCGGACGATCCCGCCGCCCTCGCCTCCGACGCGCTGGGGCTCGACGCGCCGCTCAACCTCCTCGCCGAACTCGCGTCGCATCGTCGAACGCAGACGCCCCTCGCGATCGGTCTGCTCGGCCCCTCGGGCTGCGGCAAGAGCGTCGCGCTGAACAAGCTCATTCATGCGATCGAACGCTTGAGCGCGGGCGCGGGGCGCGTCGGCTCAACGCCGTTCCTCGCGAAAATTTTGACGCTTCGCGTCAACGCCGCCGACCTCGATGGGCATCCGGTTCCGGCGCTCGCAAGCGCCCTTTACGCGCGCCTTGCGATCGAAGCGCCAAACCTTGCCATCGAAGCGAGCCAGACCGCGCGCGATCCCGCGCTCGCCGCGCGCGAGGCCTTTGAGCGGCTCGACGCCGCAAGACGAAAGCTCGAGGCAGAGCGCCGCTCGCTCGAGGAGGCGGAGACTCGCCGAGCGAAGCTGGCCGAGACCGTTCTCTATGAGACGCCGGGATCGCAGGTTGACGCTTACGCGAGCCGCCGGCGCAACCGAATCGCCGCGACGATGGCGCGCTTCGGCGTCGCCGGCGATCCTCTGCTCGGCTATAAGGATATGGTGCGCGCCCTCGCCGACAGCCAGGGCGTGTCGCGGACGGGCTTCGCGCTGCAGGCCTTCTGGGGCCTCAAGGGGCAGTCGAAACTGATCGTCACGGCGATCGTCTTCGCGCTGATCGGCTTCGGCCTCGGCCTTGCCTTCGATAATCAATCGACCTGGATCGGATGGCTGCGCACGCAGCCGCAGATGGCGGGCGCGACAGACTGGATCGAGGCTCACGTCGGCTGGCTTCTAACCCTGCGGGGGGCGGCCTTTGTCGCCGCGGCTTTGGCGCTTTTGACCAACATCTGGCGGGGCCTGCGTCTGATCCAGCTGGTGTTTCGCGGCGAAAGCCTGCTTAAGGGCGATCTTTTCGAACGGCGGCGCGAAAGCGACGCATTCTTCGGGCATCAGACGCGCCGCGTGCAGGATTTTGCCGCCGAAGTCGATCGTCTCAGCCGCCACGCCGCCGAGGCGGAGCGGCGGGCCGGCGGTCTTCACTCGGCCAATCCGGCTCTGGCTGAACCATCCCCTTTCCAGACGGACGTTTTAAAGCAGCAGGCCCAGCGCTTCATCGCTGCGGTCGGCGCGCTGGTGCAAAAGCGCGGCGCCGCGCAAGGACGATCGGCCGAGACGCCGCAACGCATCGTCGTCGCGCTCGACAATCTCGACCTTCTTCCGACATCGCGCGCGCGGGACATTCTCGTCCATGTCCGCAACCTTCTCGGGCCAGGTTACGTCAGCCTCATTTCCACCGATCCGCTCCGCTTCGGCGCTGGTTCGCCGGACGACGCGCTGGATCTCGATAAATGGATCCAGGCGCCGTTCCAGGTCGGCGAAATATCCGCGCGGCAGGATTACTCCGCGCAAATCCGCGCCATCATTGGAGGCGCCGCCCCGGACGCCAGGGAGTCGAAGCAGCCAGCCACCCTTCCAGACGCGGCGCGCTCCGTGCTCGATGAGCCGTTGACCGACGACGAGGCGCAGCTCCTCACCGCCCTCGCGCCGCTCGCGGGCCCTTCGGCCCGTGCGGTGAAGCGCTTCGTCAATCTGTACCGGCTTCTGCGCGGCGAATGGCGGGATCGGCCCGAGGAGCGCGGCGCGCTGGCCTTTATGCTGGCCCTCGACGCGGGCGGAAGCCCATCCGACGTCGAGGCCGTCAAAACAGCGCTGCTGGCGCCAGGCGGCGACGCCGCGTTCGATCATTACAAGGTCGGACCCCGGCTTGCTTCGGCGCTCCTCGCTCTTGGCTCCGCGCAGGGACGCCCGAGCATCGACGCCCTGCGCCGAGCCGCCGCCGCGGTTCGAGCGTTCTCATTTCATCCTGCCGACAGGACAGAAGCTTCGAGAAGCCTGCAGGCGTCATGGAGCGATCAATCGTGAAGCGCGAAGAACTGACCGAAAAAATCCTCGACATCAAACGCGAGCACAATTGGAGCTGGAAATATATCACCAGCGAGATCGGCGGCGTATCGGAGATCATCATCGTCGGCGCGCTGCTCGGCCAGATGAAGCTCGTAAAGCCTCTGGCGAGAAAGGCCGCGGCGCTTTTCGGTCTTTCCGAGCTTGAGGAGCGGATGCTGAATGAAGTGCCTCACAGAGGCTCTCCGATGCCTCCGACCGATCCGCTTCTGTATCGCTTCTTTGAAATGGTGATGGTCAACGGTCCGGCATGGAAGGCGTTGATCGAGGAGGAATTCGGCGACGGCATCATGTCGGCGATCGATTTCGATCTGCAGATTGAGCGGGAGCCGAACCCCAAGGGCGATCGTGTGAAGCTCACCATGTCGGGCAAATTCCTGCCCTACAAATATTATGGCGCCGAACAGGGCGTCCCTGAGCTCGGCTATAAGGAAGACTGAGCGCCGCTGAATTTCAAGGAAGACGGACTGGCGTTTTGCCGCCAGCCCTCATTCCCGGACAGGCTTACTGAAACATTTTGGCGGCGCTTTCGAGCGCTTTCCAGACGCCCCAGAGGATCGGAAGTCCGACCAGCGCCCACGGGATCGCCGTCGCCACGCCGAAGCCGCCAACGCCGATGCCGGAAGCGCCCGGCCCTGCCTTCGCAACGGCGCCGCCGGCCGTTGCCCCATGCGCCAGCGGCTCGTCCTTCATGAGCCACTTTTCTTTCACCGGACGAACCAGCGCGTTGCAGACGAGGCCGACCGCCAGGAAACCGGCCAGAATGTACATGGTGCGGTCATAGACCAGCGCCCGGTTGATTCCGGCGGCGATCTGCGCGTCGCGTATATAGCCGATCACCACCGGACCGACGATGCCGGCGGTCGACCAGGCGGTCAGCAAACGCCCGTGGATGGCGCCAACGAACCGCGTGCCGAAAACATCCGCGAGATAGGCTGGCACTGTCGCAAAGCCGCCGCCATACATCGACAGGATGATGCACATGGATGCAACGAAAAGCGCCTTCGATCCCATATGCGCAAAAGTGGGAGCCAAGGCGTAAAGCACGATGCCGAGACCAAAAAAGGTGAAATAAGTCGTCTTGCGCCCGAGCTTGTCGGAGAGCGAGGCCCAGACGAAACGGCCGCCGATGTTGAATAGAGACAACAGCCCGACGAAGCCGGCGGCGATCGTCGCGACGGCTGCTTTCTGCGCCGTATCCAGAGCCGCGAATCCGACGTCGGGATGACCGATGAGCGAGCCTGCGAAGATTTCCTGCAGCATCGGCGACGCCATCGAAATAACGCCGATGCCGGCCGAGACGTTGAGGCAGAGCACCGCCCAGATGAGCCAGAACTGCGGCGTCTTATGCGCGTCCTTCAGATCGACATTGCCGCTCGTGACAAGCGCGCTCTTATGCTGCGACGGAATCCAGCCCGCGGGCAGCCAGTCTTTCGGCGGAACGCGATAGCCGAAGGCTCCGCACAGCATTGCGACGAGATAGATGCCCCCCATCACCGCCATGGTTTGCCAGACGCCGGCGTCGATCGGCGACTTGAAGTGGTTGATCAGAATGTTGGCGAGCGGGGAACCGATCAGCGCACCGCCGCCAAAGCCCATGATGGCCATGCCGGTCGCCATGCCGCGCCGGTCCGGGAACCATTTGATCAAAGTGGAAACCGGCGAAATATAGCCGAGTCCAAGACCAATTCCGCCGATCACGCCGAGGCCCAGCCAAAGAAGCCAGAGCTGGTGGATATAGACGGCATAAGCGCCGATCAGGAAGCCGCCGCCCCAGCAGATCGCGGCGGCGAGACCCGCCTTGCGGGGGCCCGCGCGTTCAAGCCAGCCGCCGAACAAAGCAGCGGACACGCCGAGAACGACAATCCCAACTTCAAAGGTGACGAGAAGATCGCTGACGCGCCAGTCGCAACTCGTCGTGAACAACGCGCTGAAGACGGACATGTCGGGACAGGCGAGCGACTTGTCGTGCCCGAGCGCCCGGGACAGCGGCAGCCAGAACACGCTGAGCCCATAGGCCATGCCGATGCAAAGATGAATGGCGAGAGCGGCGGGCGGCACGAGCCACCGGTTGAAGCCGGGTTTGGCGACAGTGTTTTCGCGCGAAAGAAACCCGGCCTTTTCGACGCCGTGTTCCAGATTCAAGGTCGTGCTCACGTCGGTCCTCCCTGACCATTTGCGCCTTTTTTTTGCGCTGTCGATGCGCATCGTAAGAGAAGGGCGGGCTCGCGACCTGCGAGTCCGCCTCAATCTCAGCCTGGCGTCCTAATTTTAATGCATGCTAGCGAATGGTCTAGACCGGCACAACCGGCGTCTTGCGCTGCGCCAGTTTCTGCAGCGTCGCCACGTCGATGTTGAGATGGGCGGCGACAAGCTCATGCGGCACATTGTTCATCCACGACGCCAGGGAGACGTCGGCGTATTGCGGCGTCGTGAACACTTCGAGGAAGCGCACCGTGTCCTTGCCGATGTTCTGGACATAATGGCCGATCGACTGCGGCACATAGCCGACGTCGCTCGGATGGAACTCCACCGTATTATTGCGGCCTTCGCCATGGAAGACGCCCATGCGCGCCGTGCCGCTGATGTAATATTGCCATTCGTCGGAGAGCGGATGCCAGTGCAGTTCGCGCAGCCCGCCGGGCTCGAGTTCGACCAGCGCGGCCGACATTGTGGTGGCGGGGAAGTTGTTTACGTCGGCGATGCGGACAGAGCCGCCGGCCGACTGGAACACCGGCTTCTGGTCGCCCAGCGGAAACGCATAGGGGTTCGTCACGAAGGGTTGCTGGCTCTCCGCGAGATCATCGGCGAGGCTGCCGGGCACCGGGGCGCCGAAGATCCAGAGATCCTTCTTGGTCGTGTTGTCGAAGGTCGAGGCTGGAACGCCGAAGTTCTTGGCGAGAACCTCTTTTGGCGTGTGATTGAACCAGTCGGTAATCAGAAAGGTGCTGTCTTCCGAGAAATTGCCGTCGTTGAACACGAGAATGAACTCGCATCCGTCAGGCCCCAAACCTTGAATGGAATGCGGCACGCCGCCGGGGAAGAACCAGAGATCGCCTTCCTTGACGTCGGCGACGAAACGTTGCGCGCCGGAATCCACCGCGGTGATCCGGCCGACGCCATAGGTCACGAAGGCCCATTCGGCCGGCACGTGCCAATGCAATTCGCGGACGGCGCCCTTGGGCAGGCGCATGTTGACGCCGGCCATGTTTTTCGAGATCGGGAAATTGCGGACCGTCACCTCGCGCGCCCAGCCAGCGTCGGTATGTCGATTGTGCACCTGCGAGAAGGAATGCCGAAGCGTGCCGAGATTGCCGTGATCGGTCGGCAGTCCCTGCCAGTCATAAGGGTTGGTCGCCGCCTGGGCGGGGTCATGCGGACCCGGATCGCTCATGGCCGCGGCTGAATAGTCTTCGGCCGACGCTCCTGTGGCGGCCGCCGCGGCTACAAGGCCGCCGGCCGCGCCGGTCGCAAGAAGCTTGCGTCGCGAATATAAAGTCATCTTTTGTTCCCTCGTCTTTTCTTGTTGAAGCTTTCAGACTGCAACTGGCTCATTATGGGAGATTGCTTTTGCGAGCTGAACGGGGGCGATCGCGATAAGTGCAATAGGGTTTGCTGATAGCCTGGGCGCGAGACCTGCGACTGCGAGCTGTCAACCCTTCGCCTCGCCGAGCGGCGACGGCGGGCGCTGCGCCCGCTTGACCCCATACAGCCGCCGACCGATGAAGAGCCAAAGCCCGGTCGCCAATAGCAGAGGAAAAGTCAAGCATTGCACGACAGGCAATCCATATCGCCATTCATGCACGGGCGTATAAATGTAAACGAACTGGCAGGCGGCGATGAAAATATGCGTCGTTGACGTCAGCTTGCGGGAAATCATCATGGCGCGCGGCTTCATTCACTGCCAAGCGCGCGAACGCCGCCGACGCGCCCCGGCTGAAGGACGATCGCCTTGCCGTTGTAACATCATCCTGTCCTCCCCTATCTTTTCTTGTTTCGCCTTTCACAGTGTACGGCGATCTATTATTCAGTTTGTGTTGCGCAGCTGAACGCGGATAATCGCGATAAGTGCGATGGGTTTTGCCGATAGCCTTATGCTTGATCCAGTATGTTTGCGGACTTTTCTCGTCATTGCGGAGGGCGCGAGCTTCTCCGAAGCGAGCCGTCGCCTTGGCCTTGGCCAACCAACCGTCAGCGAGCATGTTCGCAAGCTCGAAAAAATGGTCGGCCACCGGCTTTTCATCCGCGATACGCACTCCGTGACCATGACGGTCGAAGGCGAGGCGATGGTGGCTTTCGCCCGCAGCATTATTGAAACGAATGAGAGAGCGACGCGCTATTTTGGCGGAGCCAAACTGCGCGGCCGCCTGCGCTTCGGCGCGTCGGAGGATCTCGTTCAGTCCTGGCTGCCCGATATTCTGGCGGGATTCGTGCAGAACCATCCGCTCGTCGATCTCGAATTCACGATCGCGCTGAGCAACACGCTGATCAACCGGTTCGACGCCGGCGAACTCGACCTCGTGCTCTGCAAGCGCTGGCCGGGCGAGGAGCGCGGCGACCTCATCTGGCGCGACAAACTCGTCTGGGTCGGCGCCGAAAAGTCGCCTTCGACGCCAAACGATCAGGTGCAACTGATCCTTTATCCGCCACCGAGCATCACGCGCTTCATGGCGCTGGCCGCGCTGGAGCGGGTCGGCGCGCCCTGGCGCATCGCCTGCACGAGCGGCAGCCTCAGCGGCCTCGTCGCCGCGACGGAGGCCGGACTAGGCTATATGGCGCATTCGCGAAAGCTGATTCCGAAAGGCCTCGTCGAACGGGCGCCGGTCAATGGCATGCCGATCCTTGGCGATCTTGAATTCGTGATGCTGCGCACGCGCCGCAGTTCACAGGCGCCCGTGGCGGAGCTGAGCGCGGCAATCTGGGCGAAGGGCGAGAAGTTTTGAGGTTGGGAAGCGGAATTCAAGCGTGATCGACGCCAATCGACCCAATCACGCTTTTCCCCGAGACGGTCCGCACTTTAGGTCATCGACTCATTATGGCGCAACCAGATGCGTATTGAGGCGAGCTTGACTCCGGCGAGGAAATTGTCGGCTCGTTTGTCGTAGCGCGTGGCGACGCCGCGGTAGTGCTTGATCTTGTTGAAG
>NZ_CABFMQ020000034.1 GCF_901905185.1 Methylocella tundrae | reverse complement strand
CCCTACGGCAGCAGCGGTGGCAGCTTCGATTCCGAGGCGCCGGATTTCGAGGCGGCCCTGACGGCCGAGATTTCCCTGCGCGACCACCTCGTGGGCCAGCTCGAGCTGGCGACCCGGGATCCGGTCGAGCGGCTGATCGGCGGATTCCTGATCGACGCGGTCGACGAGGCCGGATACCTGCGCGAGACGGTCGAGGGCGTGGCCCAGCGCCTCGGCGCGGACGCCGACACGGTGACCCGGGTGCTGACCCAGGTCCAGAGCTTCGACCCGCCCGGCATCGCCGCCCGGGACCTCGCCGAGTGCCTGGCGATCCAGCTGCGCGAGCGCGACCGGTACGACCCGGCGATGCAGGCCCTGGTCTCCCGCCTCGACCTCGTGGCCAAGCGCGATTTCACCGCCCTGCGCCGCCTGTGC
>NZ_CABFMQ020000033.1 GCF_901905185.1 Methylocella tundrae | reverse complement strand
CCACAGCACCACCCCAGCTAGCCACCGCAGAGCCGCGACACGCGCCGTTACAACGATGACCCATCCAACGACGAGACCCAGCACAAAGGGGGTTCCGGTCCGAAGCAGACCTCCCGGTGACAGTGCCTCACCATGGCTGGCCCTCCCTATCGTCGCAAAGAGAATCACGCAGACAACGTCAGCGACCAGCGCACGTCGCACCGACGGAGATGCCAATTCGTCATTCATCGCGGTCTGACCGAGAACGCGAAGTCGGCTGTAGAAGTCGAGGTGATCATCGGCGGGTGCAAGTCACGCATGCGGAACAACTTGTGGCGGTGGACAAGAACCAAGGTGATAATCGTCGAGATGACGAGGATACCGCCCTCGACAGCGAATCCCAGTGCCAGCGTCGACATCGGGCCACCTGAGATG
>NZ_CABFMQ020000032.1 GCF_901905185.1 Methylocella tundrae | reverse complement strand
CCCACCCGACGATGCTGTATTCGTTGGAGTGCTTCGGGGCCCCGTGGTGGCGCGGGTCGGCGACGCTGTACGCGCCCTGTAGCGGGCCGGTCTGGCCGGCAACAGTGCCGGTGCTCTCCGACCATTTGCGCACGCCCAGGGCCTGCCCGTCCTTCCACGCGGCGGACTGCTGGAAACGGGGATCGGCGACCGAATAGGAGCCGTTCGAGGGCCGGGACGCACCTGCGACCGTTCCGGCCGCCTCCTGCCACGTGCGCACGCCGTACACGCAGGCGTGGAGCTGCGGCAGCAGCAGATAGTCGCGCAGGTGGCCGTCCTCGATCGCGAGGCGGTTGAGGCTGCGCCAGTCGCTGCCGGCCTCGACGAACGCGAGGCGTACCCAGGTTTTCCACTGCAGCGCCGGGACGCGGTGCAT
>NZ_CABFMQ020000031.1 GCF_901905185.1 Methylocella tundrae | reverse complement strand
GGTGCCGGTCTCGCTCAAGATCTTCCTGAGCGCCGTGGCCATCGTCGACGACCTCGGCGCCGTGGTGGTGATCGCGCTGTTCTACGGCTCCGGCCTCGATGCCGGGATGCTGGGACTCGCCGCCCTCGTGCTCGCCGGCCTCTACGGCCTCAACCGGGCGGGCGTGACCTGGCTGTCGGCCTATCTCCTGCTCGGTCTGGTGCTGTGGGTGCTGGTGCTGCGCTCCGGGATCCACGCCACGGTGGCGGGGGTGCTGCTGGCCTTCACCATCCCGATCCGGGTCAGCCCAGGCCGGCCGGAAGACGTGGATTCGCCGCTGCATCGGCTGGAGCACGGGCTGGCGCCCTGGATCACCTATGGGGTGGTCCCGGTCTTCGGCTTCGCCAATGCCGGCGTCGCCCTGACCGGCCTGACGC
>NZ_CABFMQ020000030.1 GCF_901905185.1 Methylocella tundrae | reverse complement strand
ACCTGGTCTGGAGCGACGGCCCGCTGGGTAAAACCACTTACGGTGACGTGTTCCATCAGAACGAAGTGGAGCAATCCACCTACAACTTTGAATACGCCGACGTGGACTTCCTGTTCACCTGCTTCGAGCAGTACGAGAAAGAAGCGCAGCAGCTGCTGGCGCTGGAAAATCCGCTGCCGCTGCCTGCGTATGAACGTATTCTGAAAGCCGCCCATAGCTTCAACCTGCTGGATGCGCGTAAAGCCATCTCCGTCACCGAGCGTCAGCGCTATATCCTGCGCATTCGCACCCTGACCAAAGCAGTGGCAGAAGCTTACTACGCTTCCCGTGAAGCCCTTGGCTTCCCGATGTGCAACAAAGACAAATAAGAGGCGGCCATGTCTGAGAAAACTTTTCTGGTGGAAATCGGCACTGAAG
>NZ_CABFMQ020000029.1 GCF_901905185.1 Methylocella tundrae | reverse complement strand
CCTTAGAATTCCCTCAGCAGCTCAATATGATTGTTTCCGGTTCAGCTTTGCAATGGATGCAAGATTTACCACGGCTACTTCAACATTGCTATGCTGCTTTAAATGAGCAAGGCTGGCTATGCTTTTCAACATTTGGTCCTAAAAACCTTATTGAAATTAAAGAGCTAACCGGACAAGGTTTAAATTATTGGAATCTTGAAAATTGGAACAGTGCCTTAACTCAGGCTGGTTTTGAGATTTTGCATTTGGCACAGTCAGAAACTCAGCTTTATTTCGATTCGCCTAAAGCCGTGTTGCAGCATTTAAAAGCAACAGGTGTAACGGCAACTGCTCAGCATCGTTGGACTAAGCAATCTTTACAGCAGTTTTATCAAGATTATGACCAGTTTAAGCACGCCGAGGGGTACTCCCTAACAT
>NZ_CABFMQ020000028.1 GCF_901905185.1 Methylocella tundrae | reverse complement strand
GGTCTGGACGAAGCGCTTGTGAGGCTGGCCCTGGTTGGAAATCTCACCAATGACCTGGATGACGATGTTGGCATCGGAGCCCTGGGAGTCGACGTTGGTGACGCGAACTTTGGTGTCCTTGAACTCGAGCTCCTTGATGCGCTCGTTGATGGGCTGGGTGCTTGTTAGCTTTGCGCCAACTTGTGGGCTGCGCAAGATGCTTAGACGTACCTTCTGGCCAACGCAGACATTGACCTTCTCCTCTTCAACGCCCGAGACATACTGGGAGCGCTTGTTGTAGAAGAGCTGGGAGCGCGTTAGCTTGAAGCTCGTGCGGGGCGTGGCAGAGTCTGCTTGGACGTACATGGAGACGCTCTGGGCTCTTGCTCAGTGTGGTGTAGTACTGCTCGACAAAGTACCAGCCGACCTCATCCTTGGGGAT
>NZ_CABFMQ020000027.1 GCF_901905185.1 Methylocella tundrae | reverse complement strand
CCTTGTGCATGCGTGGCCAGCCGTATTCGCCCTTGACCTCGGCGTGGATGGCACGGATGTGCGCCAGCAGGGCTTCATCGCTGTAGAGTCGGCCAGGGCCGCTGCGGCCATGACCATCCTCTCGCCGGCGCAGCCAGTTGAAGTACCCGCTGGCGCTGACCTCCAGCACACCGCAGGACACGCTCACCGGGTAACGGTACTTCATTTGGTCAATCCAGGCGTACCTCGCAGCGTGTCCTGCGCGAAGTACGCCGCAGCTTTTTTTGCGATGTCGCGCTCCATGCGAAGGCGAGCATTCTCGGCGCGCAGCCGGGCAATCTCCATCTGCTCGGGCGAGACTTTGGTCGCCTTGTCGGCGCTGCCAACGTCGTTCAGCTCTCCCTTGGATGACAGTCGCACCCAGTTGCCCAGACTGGCCTTGGG
>NZ_CABFMQ020000026.1 GCF_901905185.1 Methylocella tundrae | reverse complement strand
GCCATACTAGACCCGCACACGATATGACCGTCCATACGTGGAATCAGGTACATGACTCGATTCATACACATGGTCGGTAGCCAGTGAGCAGGGGTTTTAAATAACAGCATCTGACCTTGCACAGGTTCGACTGGAATTTCGAGTTGTAATTGTGAGTTCCAGTAATGGCTCCAAGCGCCCGAAGTTATTACAAAATGGTCTGCTGTATGTTTGCGACCATCTTCGGTTTGAAGCGCTTGTATCACATCGCCTTGTTGAATCAGTTTTTTAACAGGAGTGTGTTCGAAAAACTCAACATTTGGATGTTGCTTTAAATAGCGAATCAGGGACTGTAATACGCGTGGATTGCGAATATTAGACAGTTCAGGGAAATAAATCGCTTCTTGAAATTGTTCGGAAATGTGCGGATTAACTTGTTCTAAGG
>NZ_CABFMQ020000025.1 GCF_901905185.1 Methylocella tundrae | reverse complement strand
TTCCTGGCGCAGCCCGCGCACTGGCGCGTGATGGCCGACCTGCTGCTGCTGTCCCTGTTCGCCGGGCTCTACAGCGTGCCGATGTACGCGCTCATCCAGATGCGCAGCCAGCCCACGCACCGCGCGCGCATCATCGCGGCCAACAACATCCTGAACGCGCTCTTCATGATCGCCAGTTCGGTGATCGCCGGCGCGCTGCTGTCGGCCGGCTGGAGCGTGCCCCAGGTGTTCCTCTTCACCGGCATCGCCAACGCGCTGGTGGCGGGCTACATCTTCCTGATCGTGCCGGAATACCTGCTGCGCTTCGTGGCCTGGGTGCTCTCGCGGCTGGTGTACCGCTTCCGCGTGACGGGCGACGCGCACATTCCCGCGCAGGGCGCGGCGGTGCTCGTCTGCAACCACGTGAGCTTCGTCGATGCGGTGC
>NZ_CABFMQ020000024.1 GCF_901905185.1 Methylocella tundrae | reverse complement strand
CGGTTGCAATCAATGTGGGTCCAGTTGCAATGATTGTGGTCCCGAGCGCCGAGGCTAGTTGCAATGATTGTGGGCCGGAACTTGCGATGATTGCGATCCCGGCCGCGGATGATTGCGGTCCATTACAGGTATGATCTCGCTGATCTTGCAATGAAGGTCGTCGGCGTCGGCAGCGTCGGAACTTATTGCGCCGTCGGCCTCTTCCTGACGGCCGACGGCGAGCCTTTATTCCTGCAGGTCAAGCAGGCGTTGCAATCGGTGCTTGAGAAAATCGTGGCGCCGCCGCCCGATCTTCCCGAGCAGGGCCAGCGCGTCGTCGAGGGCCAGTGCGCCTTGCAGGCGGCCAGCGATCTCTTCCTTGGCTGGACACGCGACGAAGCGAGCGGCCGGCAATTTTACGTGCGTCAGCTCAAGAACCGTCACCTTGGCTCGATCGGCGATGTGATCGAGGCGAGGGCGCTGGACGCTTACGCGAATCTTTGCGGCCGCACGCTGGCGCGAGCGCATGCCCGCACAGGCGATCCCGTCCTTATCGCCGGCTACATGGGGAAAGGCGAAATGATCGACGAGGCGCTGGCGTCCTTCGCCATGAGCTATGCCATACTGACGGATCGAGACCACGCCCGCCTCGTCCGCTCGATCGCCAAATCGACGGGTCTGCCACAGGAGCCTGCGAAGGCCGATGCCCTGATTGGATGAGGAGGCGCCTTTCAGCGGCAGGAGGCGAACTCCTTCTGCGCTCGACTGCCGGGGTCGGCATCCGTAACGTCGCCGAGCGACTGAAACGCTGCCGAACGAAGCGATTCGGCCCGGCAAACGCGCGCCGTTCACGAAGTTTTGCTAGATTTCCGCACGCGTTTCCGATCCATTACGTTAAATGGTCGATCCGCCGGGATAATGTTCTCATCCGCCGCCTGATCAGCTGCCTGATAGCCGTCCCGCGCGATCCTTTGGAGGAGAGAGTTTTTATGGGATTGATCCAGAATATACGGCGCCGCGCCTTCGTTCCTGCGCCCCGGGTTCGGTCGCTTTCGCTCAAAGCCTGTTCCGCTTTGGCTCTTGCGGGCGCACTCTCGCTTGGCGCTGGCGGCGGCATTCTGCCGGTTCTGGAGACGCCCTCAGCTTTCGCGAAGGGGCCGGATTCACTTGCCGACCTCGCCGCCAGCATCAGCGACACCGTCGTCAACATTTCCGCGACCCAGACGATGGACGAAAAACGCGCCGGCAATGCGCCACAGATGGAGCCCGGCACGCCCTTCGACGATCTCTTTGAAGAATTCTTCCGCCGCCGTCAGCAGGGCCAGCGCGGCCCTGACCAGCCGGCGCCCCGCACCCCGCATGAGCGGAGGTCGAACTCGCTCGGCTCAGGATTCGTCATTGACCCGTCGGGCCTTATCATCACCAATAATCACGTCATCGCCGACGCCAATGAAGTGACGGTGATTTTCACCGATGGACAAAAGCTGAAAGCGGAAGTCGTCGGCAAGGATGAGAAAGTCGATGTCGCCGTTCTTCGCGTGAAGCCCGACAAACCGCTAAAAGCGGCAAAATTCGGCGACAGCGACAAGATGCGCGTCGGCGACTGGGTGGTCGCCGTCGGCAATCCGTTCGGCCTTGGCGGAACCGTCACGGCTGGGATCATTTCGGCGCGCAACCGCAATATCGACTCCGGGCCTTACGATAATTATTTCCAGACCGACGCGGCCATCAACAAGGGCAATTCCGGCGGCCCGCTGTTCAACATGGACGGCGAGGTCATCGGCATCAATACGGCGATTCTCTCGCCGTCCGGCGGCTCGATCGGCATCGGCTTCTCGACGCCGGCTGCGACAGTGATGCCAGTCATCGACCAGCTTGAGAAATATGGCGAAACCCGGCGCGGCTGGCTCGGCGTGCGCATTCAAAACGTCGACGATACGATCGCGGAGACGCTGAATCTTGGCTCGGTTCGCGGCGCTCTCATTGCCGGCACGGATGAAAAGGGGCCAGCTAAAGCGGCCGGACTTGAGGCCGGCGACGTCATCTTGAAATTCGACGGGATCGATATCAAGGAGTCGCACGATCTGCCAAAGATCGTCGCTTCAGCCCCCGTCGGCAAGGACGTCGAAATTGTCCTGTTGCGGCAGGGAAAACAGATCACAAAGACGATCAAGCTCGGACGCCTTGAAGATAATGAAAAGCAACTGGCGTCATTGACCGTGCAAAAGAGCGACGCGGACAAACCGAAGACGACCAGCACGGTCGAAAAGGCGCTGGGCATGGAGTTTTCCAGCCTCAGCGACGGCGCGCGGGAGAAATATTCGATCAAGTCGAGCGTTGGTTCGGGCGTGGTTGTGACCAGCGTCGATCCTGACTCCGGGGCCGCCGACAAGCATATCCAAAGTGGCGAAGTGATTTTGGAGATCAATCAGGAGCCGGTCAAAGAGCCTGTGGACGTCGCGAAAAAACTCGCGGCGCTGAAGAACGACGGCAAGAAATCGGCGCTGCTTCTTGTCGCCAATGGACAGGGCGAAATGCGCTTTGTCGCGCTTCCTTTCCAATAGGGAACGAGTCGGGGGAAAGGCAAATTAAGACGGCGTCGGGCCCTTGCCCGCAGGGGACGACGCCGCTATAAGACCTCCACCAGAAGCGGCCAACCTCTCGTTGGCCTTACGTCGGAGTGTAGCGCAGCCTGGTAGCGCACCTCGTTCGGGACGAGGGGGTCGGAGGTTCGAATCCTCTCACTCCGACCAAATATGCTCTTCAGCATTTTCGCGGGCACGCGACGATTTACGTTGAGACCGTCTGATTCCAGCGGCTCGCAAACCGGCGTTATCGCAGCGTCTTATTTGCGCTCAAGGACGAGGCGTAAACGCGATAGCCTACTCCAAGCTCAATCGTTCCTTTCAAGCCCAAACGTAATCTCCGCCGCGAAGCTGCGCTGCGCCCCCAATGGAGGCCTTGGAAAAGGCGCCGCCCTAGAGACAAGGGCGAGGCTTTCGATGTCGAGATCCGTCTCGCCGCTTGATTGCAACAGCGAGACATTGGTGAGGTCCCCCGCGTCATTGAGCGTAAAAGACACGACGGCGCTGCCATGCGCGCCCCGCTCGCGCGCGCTCTGCGGATATTGCTTGGCGCGCTCCAGAAGACCGAAAACGATCTCTTTGTAACTCAGCAGCTCGTCGCCGCCTTCCGTTGGCAAGGGGACGGCGACCGCGCGGAAAATATCGGGTCCGTTGTCGAATGGCAGCTGCAGTCCTGCCTGCGTCCCAAAGCGGCTGCCAGAGGCGCCGGATTGATTGACCGCGCTCGTTGCCGGCGCTGGTTTGGCGGCTGCCGCCTTTGTCGCGCTTTTGCCGGAAGGCGTCTTCTGCCCCGTAGCCGTCGAGGAAGGAGATCGCCCTTTCGCCTGGGCTGACGCCTTTTTGTCGACGCGCTTCTGTTCAGCCGCCTTTTGCTCCGCAGCCTTCTCCTCGGCGGCCTTCTCCTCGGCAGCCTTCTGTTCGGCAGCCTTTTGCTCAGCAGCCTTCTCCTCGGCAGCCTTCTGTTCGGCAGCCTTTTGCTCAGCAGCCTTCTGTTCGGCAGCCTTCTGTTCGGCGGCCTTTTGCTCAGCAGCCTTCTGTTCGGCAGCCTTCTCCTCGGCGGCCTTCTGCTCGGCGGCCTTCTGTTCGGCGGCCTTCTCCTCGGCGGCCTTTTGCTCAACGGCCTTCTGCTCCGCAGCCTTCTGTTCGGCAGCCTTTTGCTCCGCAGCCTTCTCCTCGGCGGCCTTCTGCTCAACGGCCTTCTGCTCGGCGGCCTTTTGTTGCGCCACCTGCAAATCAGATGCTTTCGAATCGGCAGCCTTGGCCTCGGACGTGTTTTCCACCTTCGAGCCCAGGGCGTTTTCCGTTGCCTTGGACGGCTCCGGAGGTTTCTCAACGACAACCTCGACGGGCGTTTCCTTGACCTGCTGAGCCGCGGTCGATTTCGGGCTGAACCAGGCAAACAACAAGAACAGGCACATATGCGCCGCCAAAGACGCGGCGAGGAGCCATAGCAGGCCGCGCTCGAATGGGGTCGGGCCAAATCGCGGCTCAAAAATGCGTTCTTTTTCCTCGATGACCAGATTGGAGCGCGCTTCAGGATCATCCGCGCGGGGCAGATCGACGGGCGCCGCTGGCGGACTACAGTCGCCCAGCGCTGTTCTATCGGGAGCGCAAAGCTCGTAAGGACGCGAGCGGGCGCGCGCGGCCTCAAGGTTTTTCCAGTCCGCGTCCAGCGCCTCCGAGGCGGCAAAATCATCGCTGCGCGGACGGCCGACCCCTGCGTTGGCGGCGCGCGATTTTCGCTCTCGGTCGTCGGGGTCGAGAAGCTCGGGCGTCAACTCCATGCGTCAAAACTGCCCTTAAAAACTGAATTGTCATCCCTAGAGCATTTTTGGCGCCGCCGAAACGCCGCGCTCGCCAAATATGGAGACGGCCGGGCAAGGCAGCCAAAGGCGCCTTACGTCACGGCCCGTTGCAAGAACATTCACTGCGAAACAACTTCGCTCAAATCGATTCATTCAAGAAGCGAAAGCATCGCGTAATATGACTGAAAACCGGCAACAATGAGAAATTACGTCGAGGCGATGGTCTGGCTGGTCAGCTGTTGCTCCGGAACCGTCTCGACGATCGCCAGCGCGGCCCGGAAGGCCCCCTCGACGTCGAGCTTGGTGGTGTCGAGCATGACGGCGTCCGTTGCCGGCTTCAGGGGAGCCGTGGAGCGGCTGCTGTCGCGCTCGTCGCGCTTGCGAATGTCCTCCACTACGGCGGCGTAGTCGACTTTTTCGCCCCGCCCCCGCAACTCCAGCGCCCGCCGCGTCGCTCTCGCTTCGTCGCTTGCGGTGACGAAGATTTTACAGTCTGCTTCTGGACAGATCACGGTGCCTATGTCGCGGCCATCGAGCACAGCCCCGCCCGGGCGGCGCGCGAAGCTGCGCTGCATATCGATGAGCGCGGCCCTCACCTCGGGAATGGCGGCGACGACGGACGCCGCCTCGGCCATCTCGCGGCCGCGCAGCAGCGTTTCATCGAAATTAGTCAGGGCGAGGCTGCGCGCGGCCGAGACCGCAGCGGCGCGGTCGGCGAGGTCGTGGCCGTGTTCGATGAGCGCACGCGCGGTGGCGCGATAAAGAAGGCCCGTGTCGAGGTGAGGCAGCTTGAGATGCCCGGCGAGCCGGCGCGCCAGTGTGCCCTTGCCCGAGGCTGCCGGACCATCAATCGCGATGATCATGCGAATTGCGCTCCAAGACGCTCCATCTGAGGCCTGAAGGTTGGAAAACTCGTTGCAATCATGCTGGCGTCATCGATTTCAACCGGCCGGCGAGAGGCGAGCCCCAGGCAAAGAAAGCTCATGGCGATGCGATGGTCGAGATGCGTCGCGACAAGGCCGCCGCCCGGAACGTCGCCGCCGTGCCCTTCGACGATAAGATCATCGCCGATGATCCGGGGCTCGATCCCGGCTGCGCGGAGTCCAGCCGCGACCGCCTCCAGACGATCGGATTCCTTCACTCGCAATTCGTTGAGGCCGCGCATCCGCGTCTGGCCGTGGGCGAACGCTGCGGCGACGGCGAGGATCGGATATTCGTCGATCATGCTCGGCGCGCGGCCGGCAGGCACGTCAACGCCGCGGAGTTCGGCGGCCCTGACGCGCAGATCGGCCACTTCTTCGCCGCCCTCCTCGCGACGGTCATTGATTTCGACATCGGCGCCCATTTCGAGCAAAGTCGTCAGCAGCCCGGTGCGCAAAGGATTCATCATCATCGATTCGATAATGACGTCGGACCCAGGAACGATTGTGGCGGCGACCAGCACGAACGCAGCGGAAGATGGATCGCCCGGCACCGCGATCGGCGCGGGCCGCAGCTCCGGCCTGCCCTCAAGCGAAATTTTCCGGCCGTTTTCGCCAAAAGATTCAACTTCGATCCCAGCGCCAAAATATTTCAGCATCCTTTCGGTATGATCCCGGCTCGCCTCCGGCTCGATCACCACCGTGCGGCCAGGCGAATTCAGGCCGGCGAGCAAGACCGCAGATTTGATCTGGGCCGAGGCGACCGGCGTCCGGTATTCGATCGGGATCGGCTCGCTCGCCCCTTTCAGCTCGAGCGGGCACCGGCCTCCCTCGGCCTGCTTCAGAACCTCGGCCCCCATCAGAAGCAGCGGATCGAGGATGCGCCGCATCGGCCGCTTGCGCAGCGACGCATCGCCGTCGAATGAGGCGGTGATCCCGTGCCCGCCGACGACGCCCATCATAAGACGCATGCCCGTGCCCGAATTGCCGAAGTCGAGGGTTTTACGCGGGGCGAGGAGCGAGCCGACGCCGCAGCCGCGCACGCGCCAGCATCCCTCCCCCGTCCGCACGACGTCGGCGCCAAGCTCGCGGCAGACATCGGCGGTATGGAGAACGTCATCGCCTTCAAGCAGCCCCTCGATGGCGGTTTCGCCAATGCTGAGAAGACCGAGGATCAGCGCCCGGTGCGAAATCGATTTGTCGCCCGGCGGCTTGATCCGGCCACGCAACGGCCCGCCCCTACGCGCCGTCAGGCGTTGCGCCGAAACCTCCATCAAAACCTCTTGTGCTGGATCGTTGTACAAGGAAAAAAGCGTTCCAATCAATTTGCCATCGCGTTTTGGCTGGTAGCACGCTACGCCGCGCTTTGTCATCAAAGCCAAGCCCAAAGCTCAACTTCCATTTGACATGCGGGCGCTCGATCACTAACCGGACCAAAAGTTGCGACGGCGTCCTGTGCCCAACAGCTGCTGTCCCTTCAAGAGGTAGGTCCGTGGCAAAACCAGAACTTGGCAATAAACATCAATGTCAGAATTGTGGCACCAGATTTTTTGATCTTAACAAAAGTCCGATTACATGCCCAAAATGCGGCACGATTTTTCAGGCAGCGCCTTTGTCGCGCGCAGCCCATAGGGCCGCCGCGGCGGACGACGACGATCAAGAGCCCGGGGGCGCCGCCGAACTCGTCTCTCTCGAGGACGCCGACGCCGACGCCGAGAAGCTCGCCGTCGTCGTTGACGAGGATGTCGAAATCGAAGTCGCCGACGACACATTCCTCGAAGAGGAGGAAGAAGATGGCGATGACGTCGTTGATCTCATCGACGACGTCCACGAGGATGACGAAGAACCGTGATCTTTCGGCTTGTGCGGCGCCGGGGATGCGGCTATACAGCGGCCCTCCCCGCCAAATGTTCGAGGCGGCGGCGCGGTTTGAGGCCGCGCCGATGGTCCGGCCCAACCGGATCATGAGAAATTGAAAAGTGGGGCCATAGCTCAGTTGGGAGAGCGCTTCAATGGCATTGAAGAGGTCGTCGGTTCGATTCCGTCTGGCTCCACCATCCCCATGCGCGGAACGCGTTTAAGCGGAGTCGCATTCCGCTCTTTAGGCCTTTCTTTTAAGGCATGATGCCGATCGGCAAAACGGGCGCATTTACAGCCGCCTATGATTCGGCTCACAAAAGAATCAGCCCTGATCGGCGGCGTGAAGGCGCGCCATACACTGCTCGGCGCCCGTTCAATGCTTGGCGGTCAATCCGGACCGGCGGGCCAGAGCCAGGCCGCGCCGCGAACGCCGCTCGAATCGCCATGCGCGGCGCGCCGGACCGGCGTATCCACGCCGTCTGAGAATGCGTAGCGCGCGATCATAGCAGGCAAGCCCTCATAGAGCGCGGCGATGTTGGAAAGCCCGCCGCCGAGGACGACGACATCGGGATCGATCACGTTGACGACAGAGGCCAGCCCGCGCGCAAGACGGTCCCGATAAAGGGCGAGGCAGGATGCCGCCGCCGCGTCCTCGCCGCTGGCCGCTTCAGCGATCGCTCCCGGGCTGAGATCGCGGCCTGAATGGTTCAAAAATTCCCGCGTGAAGGCGGGGCCAGACAAAAATGTCTCGATACAGCCGGACTTGCCGCAATAACAGGCGGGTCCCGGCCGTTCGGTGTCGGTTGGCCACGGCAGCGGGTTATGGCCCCACTCGCCCGCGATGTGATGACGTCCGGAAACAAGCCGCCCATCGACGATAAGGCCGCCGCCAACGCCGGTTCCAAGTATGACGCCAAAGACTGTGCGGGCGCCGGCGCCCGCGCCGTCAGCGGCTTCCGACAGGGCAAAGCAATTGGCGTCGTTTTCGATCCGCGCCGGCCGTCCGAGGCAGTCCGCCAGGTCGCGGTCCAGCGGCCTGCCATTGAGGACCGTGCTGTTGGCGTTTTTGATGAGGCCCGTCCGCAGGGAAAGCGCGCCGGGCGTTGCGACGCCGACGCTTCCCCTCCGCCCTGTCTTTGCCTCAACGAGATCCACCAGCGCCCTGATGGCGGCGAGGGTCCCGTCATAGTCGCCGGCGGGTGTCGGCCTGCGATGGCGCAAAAGGACCGCGCCCGAAGCGTCGAGGGCGATGACTTCGATTTTTGTGCCGCCGAGATCAATCCCGATTCGCATGTTCCGCTCAAACGCTTCTTTGAACCTTAAAAGAAAGGCCGGCGTTTCGGCCGGCCTTTTTTCCAGGGTTGTCTCAAATGTCAGTGGCCGGTGCGATCGGCGCCGCGGCTCGCTTCGAAAAGGAACCAGGTGCGCCGTTCCGATTCGTCGAGATAAACTTCGAGAATGCTCGTCGTGGCGGAATCATTATGGCTTGAGGCAACTTCATGCGCTGCACGAAGCGATGCAGTAAAGGCTTTGTTATCGCTGACTAGCTCTTCAAGCATCTCGGCTGGCGACACAAACTCCGCGTCATTGTCCTTGATGCGGGAAAGTTTGGCTATATGGCCGATGGAGCGCAGCGTCGGCTGACCGAGCTTGCGCGAGCGCTCAGCCAACGGATCGATAGTCGCAAAAATCTGCGCGCTTTGTTCGTCAAGCAGCAGATGATAGTCGCGGAAATGGGGTCCGCTCATGTGCCAGTGGAAATTCTTTGTTTTTACGTAAAGCGCGAACGCGTCTGCGGCGAGCTTGTTGATTTCGGCGGCGATCGCCGCCGTGGCGTTCCCGCCCAAATCCGAAGGGGTGCCGAGGGCCGCGATCGTTGTGTCGTCGGCGCGCGCCGCCTTGCTTGAAGTAGCCATTCCAGGAGTCTCCAACTGCTTCCGAGTCGATCTCATAAGCCAACATAAACGCTGCCGGGCGCTCCCCGTTCCGCATCCTTCGAAGCGGAAGGCTACCGCCCGGCGGCGCCGAATGCCGGTGTTTACTTCGCTGGCGGCGCGAGGGCCGTCGCGGTCGCGTCGATGTGAGCGATCAGCGCCGGATCCAGCGCCAAAGCCTGAGCGAGGGATTGAAGGAACGCCTTTTCGGGAGCGCTGCGGGCGACGAGCTGGGCGGCGGCGTAGGTCTGAAGCGCCAGCTCCTTCGAGGACCCGACAGCGGCCGCGATATCGGCGGCGCTCGCCGGATGATGAATTTCATTTTCCAGAAACTGCACTGCCTCGGCGTCGAGACCCCCGCTTTTCAATTCTCCGACGATCTGCGCCCGCTGTCCGGCGTCGACATCGCCATCGGCGGCGGCCGTCGCGACCATCGTACGCACCAGAAGCAGTGCCGTGTCATGGGTGTGCGCCCCCGCGCCGAAAGCCGTTTCTTCCGGGGCCGCGGTCAATTGCTCGAGGCCGGGCACGCCCTGCGTAAGCGGCTTGCCCTCCTGATAATTGCGCAACGCCTTGTAGGCGATGCCGCCGATCGCGGCGAGCCCGCCAAGCTTGACAAGACCGCCCGTGGCCGCCCGGCCGCCTTGCGTGCCGAGCATGAGCGCCGCCAATCCGCCGAGGGTCGCCAGCGTGCCGACGGGATTTTGTTCGACAAGCGTTTTGGCTTTTCCGACATATTCGGCCGCCTGCGTGCCCTGAAGTTGGGCTTCAGCCTGGCCGAGAACGCTCGAAAGAGTTGAAGCCGTCTGGTTGGCCGCCTGTGTCGTTGCATCCCTGGCGACGGCGGCGGCGTCGCTTGCCGCGGACTTGCCGCGCTCGATCGCGTCATTGATGCTGGCCACGGCGGCGTCTCCGCCTTGGCCGAGCCGGCCGCCGGCGAGCATGTCCAAAAGCTGCTTTGCGTCAAACATGCCATTCCTCCACAATGTGGCGCAGTCATAACCGCTCGCTTGCCGCCGCGCTCGACGCGCCTCGAAAAAGCTTAATGGTCCGAAGCCTAACGCTCCCATGAGACAGCTGGACGACGTTGCCTGCGCCCGTCTTGCCGCCTCGGGGCGGCGGCGCCGGCCGTTTCCGTATCGGGAGCGTCTCATCAAGCGCGCGCCCGACGCGCGGTACATTAGCCCTACGGCGAGCCTCGTCAATTCCATTCCGCGCTAAGAAGCCGCAGCGGCGGCCACGCTGGAATTGTTCAGATTATGCTCAAACGGCGAGCCCTTGATTGAAGCCCGATAGTTGCGGAACAAACCGCGGCGCCAACGCGTTTTCTTCACCAGCCCGACGACCGGCGAACGCCGGAATCTGACATTGCTTCGAGGCGTCGCGAGACGTTGAAGGCGACGATGAAGCAGCGAAGGGAACGCCCATGACACATTTTCACGTCATCGCGGGGAGCGCCGAAACCCCCGTCTATCCGGTCGTCCGAAAGATTCGAATCGCCGATATTGGACATGCCTTGGCTGCGGGCTTCGATGACTTTCGCGCGATGCCGTCCCATCTCTTGTTTCTGGCGCTTATTTACCTCGTGATCGGCGTTCTGCTTTATCCCTCGACCTCGGGCGACAACGCACTTCCCCTGCTCTTCCCCATTCTTTCCGGCTACGCGCTGATCGGGCCCTTCGTCGCCATTGGACTTTATCAGGTAAGCCGCAATCGCGAACTGGGGCTTTCGCACGGATGGCGCGACGCCTTCGACGTGGTGCGTTCACCAGCCATGCCGTCGATCCTCGCAGTGGGCTTCGTCTTGATGGTGATTTTTCTTTTGTGGCTGACGACGGCGCAGGCGCTGTATCAGTCCTCATTCGGCGTCTGGGCGCCGCAATCCTACAGCCATTTTCTGCACGCGCTCGTTGCGACGCAAATGGGCCACAGACTTATCTTGCTCGGGGGCGGAATCGGCTTCATCTATGCCGTCGTCGCGTTCAGCATCGGCGTTATCTCTTTCCCGCTCATGCTGGACCAAGACGTCGGCGCCGCGGTTGCGATCTGGACCTCCGTGAAAGCCGTTCTGATCAATCCTTTGGTCATGGCGCTTTGGGGATTGATCGTCGCTGTCGCGCTTGCCCTTGGCGTTCTGATGCTTCTTGTCGGCCTCGCGATCGTGACGCCAATCCTCGGGCACGCCACCTGGCGCCTCTACCGCCGCGTCATCGCTCCGGCGTACGCCGACTCCAGCGCCGGGCTTCCTTAACTTCTGCGAGTGAGGTGGCTCCCGGAGATAGATGTTGTAATCTTGGACGCGCGATGTGCTAGGATTTCGCGGGCAAGCCGGCGCCGGCTTGCCGCCGCGTTGGCGCGTCAAAATTCCTCAGACAATTGGAGACGCGAAGATGCAGGGGCTGACCCCCGAGGGCCAACGGATCATCGACGACATCGCCAGCCGCGGCGGCTTCAGCAGCGAGGCGGTCATGAGCCTCTTTCACGCGCTGGCGCTCGGAAACGGCGCGCAGGCGCAGTTCAATCATCCGGAACTCGGCGGCATGGGACAATGGTCTCAGGGCGGCATGATCATGATCGGCGATATGTTTAATCAGGGCCTGAAACAGCGCGTCGCCGCGCTGTGCGATGAGCTCGCTGGCGTGCTGCATCGCCAGCATGTCTTCGTCCATCCGGAAAAGGATTCGGCCTCGAATTCTTCCAGCTCCTGGCAATCCCAAAATTACAATGTCTCCGGCGCCAGCGTCAGCCTGTTCGCACAAGGCTTCGGCAGAAACTGGTGGCCTGACGGGCTGGGCGCGGCCTCCTCATCGGGGAGCCAAAACAATTTGCAATACGCCTATTTTCCGAACGCTCATCGCTTGGCGATCAAGCAAGCCGATCGCATCACCATCTTTGATTCCGGGGATCACAACATCTCGGGCGTTTCGCAGCAGCAAGGCGGCGACCAGACGCTGACCTTCACCAGCCAGTATGGCGTCGTCCGTCTCAGCGATTTGCCGGTGGTTTCACCCGAGCAAAGCGCGAAACCTTCCGCGCCGCCGCGGCCAAGCGTTTCCTTCACGCCTGTCGACCCCCAGATCAATCAGGCGCCGCCTCCAGCGCCCGCGTCCGCCGACATATTTGCAACCATCGAACGCCTCGCGGATCTTCGCCAGAAGAACATCCTCAGCGAGGAGGAGTTCGCAGCCAAAAAGACTGAGCTGCTCGCCCGCCTCTGAGCCGATCGGGGAGCGCTTTGAGGAGGCGGATCGCGCGGCGCGTCCGCCCCTCAGTTGCTCGTCATCTCGATGACGTCGCGCAGTTTCGGATAGATTTCATTCGTCCAGCGGCGGCCGCTGAATGTGCCGTAATGCCCAACGCCCGTCTGCACGTGATGCGACTTCATATATTGCCGCAGACCCGTGCAAAGGTCTTGCGCGGCAAGCGTCTGCCCGAGGCCGCAGATATCGTCGCGCTCACCTTCTATGGTGAGCAAAGCGGTGCGCCGGATGGCGCCCGGCTTCACTGCGCGGTCATGCACCCTGAGCTTGCCGAGCGGCAGCAGATGATCCTGAAAAACCATCTGTACAGTCGGCAGGTAGAATTCGGCCGGCAAATCCATAACGGCGAAATATTCCTCGTAGAATGATTTTATGAACTGAAACTTGGTCATGTCGTTATCGGCGTGCGCCTGCGCCATATCCTTGAAAGACTGCATATGGCGGTCGGGATTCATGCTGACGAAGGCGGCAAGCTGCATGAAGCCCGGATAGACCTTGCGGCGCGCGCCCTTATAAGCCACAGGCACATCGGCGATCAGATTCTTTTCAAACCATTCAATCGGCTTCGTCTTGGCGAGTTCATTGACCTTTGTCGGATTGACGCGCGTATCGATCGGACCCGCCATGAGAGTCATGCTGCGCGGCTGCGCCGCATCGCCGTTCTCCGCCATGATGGAGACCGCGGCGAGCACCGCGACGCAGGGCTGGCAGACAGCAACCACATGGGAGCCCGGCCCCATGACCTGCAGGAATTCGATGACATGATCGACGTAAGTGTCGAAGCCGAATTCGCCGGCCGCGAGGGGCACATCGCGGATATTGTGCCAGTCCGTAATATACACGTCGTGATGCGCCAGCATGGTCTTCACAGTCGCCTTCAGCAAAGTGGCGAAATGGCCCGACATTGGAGCGACGATCAAAACGCGCGGTTGCGGAGCGTCCACTTCCTTTCTGAAGCGCAACAGCGATGCGAAGGGCGTCGAGGCAACCACTTCTTCCGTCACAGGCACAACGCGGCCGCCGTCTGAGACTTCTGTGACATCGAAGGGAAGACGCGAATGCGTGATCGCGAGGTTCGCGAAGGTTTCGAGCACGCCAGCAAATCTACGGACGGAAAAATGCTGCCCGAAAAATGGCATGGGCTGCCGCATGACCGCCCCCGCCGCCGCCGCTATGGGCCGGAAAAAATCGAGGATGCTAGCCTGGGCTCCATAGGCTTCGTACATCATTGAGTCGCACCAGATCTGGAGAAATATACATCATCGGGAAGAAATTTATCGACGGCGCGCGGCATGCAATATGCTCGGGCCTTAAGGTCAAGGCTATGCAGTCTTTTCGGGATACGCAAGAGAACCCAAGTCCACGGTTTCCGTCCACGGTTGAAGAGGTGTTCATTGAGCGAGGCCATTCTCACCATCAGCAGCAAGAACTATTCCTCGTGGTCGCTCCGGGGGTGGTTGATGACCAGGTTTTCCGGCCTGCCTTTCGTCGAAAAGGTCATTTCGCCGGACGACCCGGCCATGCGAGCAGAACTCCTCCTCCTGTCGTCCTCTTTCCTCATTCCGAATTTGACGCACAATGGCCTGAAGATATGGGACACGCTCGCTATTGGGGAATATCTCCACGAAATCAAGCCTGAAGCGCAATTACTTCCAGCCGATCTGGAGCGGCGCACGCGTTGCCGTTCGATCAGCGGGGAGATGCATTCCGGCTTCGGCCCGATGCGCGCGGCCTTGCCGATGAATCTCAAAGGAGATTTCCCCAATTTTAAGGTATGGGCGCGCGCGCAGGCGGATATCGACCGCGTTACCGCGATATGGCGCGAACATCTCGATCTTTACGGCGGCCCCTTCCTCCTCGGAGAGCGGTCCATCGCCGATGCGATGTACGCCCCCGTCGTGACAAGGCTTTTGACCTATCACGTCAAGGTCGACGCGCAGAGCGCGGCTTATTGCAAAACGATTAGAGCGATGCCGGAACTGGAAGAATGGATCGAGGCGGCAAAAACGGAGCCCGATGATCTTGAAGAGCTCGAAGTCGAGTTTTGAGCGGAGGGATTGCAGCGTTGCCGGCGGCGCTCCGACAATCGGCGGCGTCACATTTCCCGTCGCATTCATATTGGGCGCAAGAGCTAAGTTTTGTGCAGACAGGCCCCGAAGGAGGGATCGCGAACGGCCGTGGTTGCACTTTCATCGGCCGCCTCTATTCTCATCAGCGGCCGGTTGTCCCCACCTGGAAGCGGGCGCGCGCGAAGAAATCGCGTCCGGGCTCGGCGGAAAGATGCGGATCCGCCGCCGTGGCGCGAAAGCGATGACCCGAAGCACGGCGCGTTTTCCTCGCCACGACGGACGTCACACGGCGACAGCCAACTGTCACGTTTTTCGCTTGTAGAATGCTCTTAGAAGCAAACTGCGATCCCATTCGCTTTATGAAGGAGATAAAATCATGAGCGTTGTCGATCTCAAAAAGCCTGCCGACGCTGAGGAGCCGGCCCCGACCAAGTTTTCTCATGTCAAAGAGGGCGACACGCAATTCCACGGGGATGGGCTACGCGATTTCTTCGAGTATCGAGATCTCGGAATCGCCGACGCGACCAATGGAAAGGTGATCGCTCATCTCGTCCGCGCCAAAAATCCGCCAGAGGAAGGCACCGGCTGGCATCGGCATATCGCAGACTTCCAGATCGTGCTGATGACCAAGGGATGGGCGCGCTTCATGTATGAAGATAAGGAGACCTTTGTCCAGGCGGGCGATTGCGTCCATCAGCGGCCAGGCATTACGCATTATCTCTTCGATTATTCGCCGGATATGGAATATCTGGAAATCGTTGGTCCCGCCGACTTCGGCACGGTGGACGCCGCTCCTCCGCCAGGCATAAAAGTGCCTCCGATCACGCCCTGGAAATAGGCAGTTCCGGCGTCAGGAGAGATAGTTATCATACTCTCCTGAAGTCATGATGAGGCAACCCCGGGTCTGTGGCCCGGCCCGCTTCTTGTTTCGATGATGCGCGCAAGACTGCGTTGGCCGCGCCGATCTCAGTGCGCTTACCGCCTTTGAAAAGCGTAGATCGGGCCGAGGTCTAAAATCCCGGTCAGTTCATCAAGCGCCGCGCGGCCTTCCTCGATCAAAGCGGGATCTACAAGGTCGGCGCCCGTCAGACGGTCGCGATAATGGCGTCGCACCCAGTTTTCGAGCCGACCGACGAGACCCTCATCCAAAAGGACGCGCCCCTTGAGGGCGTCGCGCTCTGCTTGCGTCAAAACAACGCGCAGACGAAGGCAGGCTGGCCCTCCTCCGTTCCACATGCTTTGCCGGATGTCCGCAAAAATCAGCTGGTCGATGGGGGCATGGCCGGACACGAGCCTTTCCGCGAAGGCCAGCGCTTTTGGAGACGACTTCACCTCTTCCGGGAGGATCAGAACCATGCTCCCGGAGCCGCCTGGACGCGTCGCCAGCTGGCAGTTGAAGAGGTAGCATCGAATGGCTTCTTCGAGCGGCACCTCCGCTTCGCGCACTGCGATCACAGACGTCTCGAAGGAGCAGGCCCTTTCGATCGCGTCAAAGGCCGCGCTGCCTGTCTCGAACGCGAACTCATGGGCCAGCATGACCGGCCCGTTGGAGACCGCGACGACATCATTATGAAAGGCGCCGGCGTCTATGGCCTTTTGCGCCTGGCGGATAAACAGCGTCCGCTTGGGATCGAGCTTGTGCAGCCGCGCGACCGCCTCTGAGGCTTCAAACGCCTGCCGCGGCGCGAAGCCGCGCGGCCGAAAGCCGTCCTCGAAAGCCGAGCGCCCAAAAACAAAGATCTCGACGCCCGCCTCTCCGTGAGACGGCGCAAGCCGCATGTGATTGGCCGCCCCTTCGTCGCCGAAATGGCCCCCCTTCGGCAGCGGTTCATGAACGGCAAAACGCGCGGAATCGAGGAAAATGGTCCTGAACACATGGGCCGTGAAAGCGCTCTCGAGCGAGCGATGGAATTTGCTAGCCAGATTGGCGGGCGTCACATGCAATAGTCCATCGGCGGCGTCGACGCTCGGCGAAACAGTCGCCGCATTCGCGGCCCACATCGCAGACGCGGAGGAAACGTTTGTGACCAGCGCCGGATCGGCCTTCCACGCCGCTTCCAGCACGGCGGCGTCCGAGCCCGAAAAGCCCATCTGCCGCAAAACGCCAGTGTCTGGCCGTTCATGCGGCGGCAAAACCGCCTGCGGGATGCCGAGCGCCATCAGAAGGCGCATTTTCTCCAGTCCTTGCAGGGCCGCCGCACGCGGATTGGACACGCGTCCGCGATTTTCGATCGATTTGACGTTTCCTTCGGAGAGGCCGCCAAAATTGTGGGTCGGTCCGACCAGCCCGTCGAAATTGACTTCCTCGGCGCTCATGTCCGCCTGCCCCGAACGCGCCTCCGAAGCCGCACAAGCCCCGCCCGCGGGGTCTTTGCGGCGCTCGCCCGGCTAGGCGCCGACATGATCCGACCGTTCTCGCGCGTCAACAAATGCTTCAAGCGCGGCGCGGCGGAGTCCCCGCAAGGCGTCAATGTCGATTGCGACCAATAAAGAGTCGCCGTTCGCGCGGGAAACCGTGACCGGACCGCCTTCCAAAAGCGCAGCGATCTCGCTGCGCTGGCGGCTGCGCGGGATATAGAAGAAATCACAGCAACACAGCCGGTCGGAGGCCTCGCCCGGGCGCGCCGCACAATAGGCGCAGAGCTCCATCAGCAGCCGGTGGTCTTCTGTCAGCGGTTCGAAGCCGGCTTTCAGGATGGACGCGCGCGAGCCCAGATTTTGCGGCGTGATGGCGGTGAGGATGCGCGCCGCGGGATCAATGAGGGAAATAACGGCGGCGATGCGCGCGCGGACCAGAAGCTTTTGCAGCCCGAACCCGCGAAATGCTGGCGCGACATAGCAGCTCCCCATTTCAATCAAGATCGGCTCGGCCTTGCTCAGCACAAAGGCGCCGGCGAGCGCGACCAGCCGCCCCTCGCTGCGCGCGACGCAGAAAAGGCCGGATTCTATGGCGCGGCGATAGTCGTCCGCAGGACGCGGCAACAGTTTTTCGTCGTCGGCGGCGCGCAGGAAGCCGACAATCTCCGCGTAATCAGACGATTGGGCCGTCTCGATGATCGCTGTCAGACGCATGGCTTACCTTCGGCTGATCATCATGGCCGTCAGGCCCTTCAGGATCGAAGCGACACATGGCCATAATTTGTGCCGTTCAGTGACTAATCCAAGCTAAACCGCTTCATTTTCCAACGCCCCGGGGAAGCCGCGCGCCCGCTGTTTCGCCGCAAAGACACCGCTTCAAAAGCGCCTTCATTCGGCCGGCGTCGGCGCCTGCACCGCGGGCTTGGCCTTGCGCGCCTTGCGGCCCTCCTCGAACCCTTGCAGGAGAGTGAAGAAAGACGGAACGAAGAGCACCGCAAGGCAGGTCGATGCGATCATGCCGCTGAACACGCTGATGCCGAGCGAGCGGCGGGCGTTCGCCCCCGCCCCCGTCGCTGTAACGAGCGGCACGACCCCGAGAATGAAGGCAAACGACGTCATGAGAATAGGGCGGAATCTTAACCGCGCCGCGTCCACAGCGGCTTCGAGAATCGGTTTGCCATCCTTGACACGCTCTTCCCTCGCCACCTCGACAATCAGAATGCCGTTCTTCGCCGACAGCGCGATCAGCAGCATCAGGCCGATCTGCGTATACAGATTGTTGGCGACTCCGAGACTGGTCAAGGCGACGACGGGGCCCAGCAAGGCGAGAGGCACGGCGGAAAGAACCGCGAGCGGCAGGATCCAGCTTTCATATTGTCCGGCGAGGACGAGATAGACGAGAAGGATCGAGAGGCCGAAGACAAAAACGATCTGATTGCCGACGAGCTTCTCCTGATAGGACATGCCGGACCATTCAAAACCGGCGTCCTTGGACAAGGTCGTTTTGGCGATTTGCTCCATCGTCGCCATTGATTGGCCGGAGCTGAAGCCCTGCGCCGGCGAGCCGACGATCGTCGCCGACGGAAACAGATTGTAGAGCGTGATCAGCGGCGGAGCCACCTCGTGATTGAGATAGGCGACGGAGCTGATCGGCACCATCTGCTGTTCGGTATTGCGGACATAGAAATTGAGAATGTCCTCCGGCTGCAGACGGAATTTCGCGTCGGCCTGCGCATAGACCTGGTAGGTCAGGCCGAACTTGTTGAATTGATTGACGAAGGTCGAACCCAAAAAGGTGCTCAGCGTTGAAAAAACGTCGCCGACGGAAACGCGCAGCGTTTGCGCCCGATCGCGGTCGATGGTGACGCCAACGTGCGGCGCGGTCGGGTGGAATGTCGTCAGAACGCGCTGGAGGGAAGGATTCGCGGAGGCTGATTTGACGATCTGCTGAGTCAACTCATCCAATTGAGTATAGTTGAAGCTGCCCCCGAGCAGTTCCACCTGCATCTGGAATCCGCCTGCCTGACCAATGCCTTGAATTGGCGGGGGCACCAGCACGACTCCCCTTCCGTCAGGCAGGCCGTTGAGTTCGCCCTGAATATGCTTCAGAATCGATATGAGATCTTGACCCTTGGCTTTTTCGCGCTCGGCGTAGGATTTGAAAATGACATATTCGACGCCGGCGTTGGCGAGCGTCGCATTATTGTCGAGAACGGATTCGCCTGAAATCGCGATCACATTCTCAACTCCCGGGGTCGCCTTCGCGATCTCCGTCGCGCGAGCGAGCGCGGCTGTCGTTCGTCCCAGGGCGGCGCCGTCCGGCAATTGCACGGCGATCATGGCATAGCCCTGATCATCATTGGGGATAAAGGCCGTCGGCAGGCGGGCGATGCCCCAAAAGCCAAGACCCGCGAGACCGATCGCGATCAGAACCATCAGTCCGCTGCGCCTCACCATCCGGCCGATCAGGGCCGCATAGGCGTTCTCCATCTTCTGGTAGACGAAATTAAAGCCCCGATAGAAAAAATTGCGCTGGTCGGGCGGCGTCGACTGACGCAGCCAGAGGGCGCATTGCGTCGGCTTCAACGTCGCCGCGTTGATCGCGCTGATCAGGGCCGTCGCGGCGATCACCAGCGCGAACTGAGCGAACATTTTGCCGGTGAGCCCCGGCATGAAAGCGGCTGGAATGAACACCGACATCAGGACCAGCGTGATGCCGATAATGGGTCCGAATAATTCGTCCATCGCCCGGATCGCGGCGTCATGGCCGGACATGCCGCGCTCGATATATTTCGAGACGCCCTCGACGATGACGATGGCGTCGTCGACGACGATGCCGATCGCGAGCACGATGCCGAACAGCGTTGAAAGGTTGACGGTGAAGCCGAGCGCCGCCATGCCGGCAAAAGCGCCGATGATGGTGACGGGAACCGTCGTCGCCGGCACAAGCGTCGCGCGAAAATTCTGCAAAAAGACGAGAATCACGATGAGGACCAGGATGCCGGCCTGGTAGAGCGTCGTGTAGACTTCCGAGATCGAATCCTGAACGAAGATCGTGGTGTCAAAGGGGATGGTGTATCGCAAGCCCTGCGGGAAATGCGCCGAGAGCTGCTCCATTTTCGCCTTGACCGCTTTCGCAACGGCGATCGAATTGGCCTCGGGCGTCTGAAAAATAGCGACGCCTGCGCCGGGCCGGGCGTTGAGCTTGAAATCCTGCGAATAGGTTTGCGCGCCGAGGTCGACGCGGGCGACATCCTTCACCCGGACGAGGCGGCCGCCCTGCGCGGTCTGGTCCTTGATGATGATTTCGCCGAACTGGGCCGGATCGTTCAACCGCGACTGGATGTCAATCGTGTATTGGAATTGCTGATCTTTCGGCGCCGGCGGCATGCCGACCTGGCCGGCGGCGACTTCCTGGCTCTGCTCGCGCACGGCCATGATGACGTCTTTCGGCTGCAAGCCGAAAGAATAGAGCTTTTCCGGATCGAGCCAGATGCGCATGGCGTAATTGCTGGCGCCAAACACGGTGACGTTGCCGACGCCCGGCAGCCGCGACAACTCATTGACGAGGTTGATCGTCGCATAATTGCTCATGAACAGGCTGTCATAGCGCCCATCCGGCGAATCCAGCGTCACGATCTGCAGGATCGCGGTATTCTTTTTCTGGATCGTAACGCCTTGCGATTGCACCGCCTGAGGCAGCGACGCCATCGCGCTGTTGACGCGGTTTTGCACCAGCACCTGGTCAATGTTGGGATCGGTGCCGATGTCGAAGGTCACCGTCAGCACATAGGTGCCGTCGGCGGCGCTGGTCGATTGCATATAGAGCATGCGGTCGACGCCATTGACCTGCAATTCTATCGGCAAAGCGACGGTGTCGATCACCGTCTGAGGGCTCGCTCCCGGATAGCGCGTCGTGACCTGCACGGTGGGCGGAACGACATTCGGATATTCGGACACGGGCAGCGTGTAGACCGCGACGGCGCCAATCAGCACAATGACGATCGCCAGCACATTGGCGAGGACCGGGTGCTCGATGAAAAACTTCGATATCATGGCCTAAGGTCCTACTGAGCGTCGATGCTCGTCAGCTTGGGGACGACTTTGAGGCCGGGGGAGACCCGCCAGAGATCCCCGACGACGATGCGATCGTCGGGATTGAGGCCGGACGTGATGACGCGCAGATCGCCGACCTGCTGCGCCGTCTTGACATAACGTTGCTCAACGACGTCATTTTTATTGACCAACATCAGATAGAGGCCGCCCTGGTCTTCCCCGATGGCCCGGGCCGGAACCAATAAGGCCCCCTCCGCCACACGTCCCTTCGGCAGGCGCATGCGCACGAACAGGCCGGGCAGCAGGCTGCGGTCGGGATTTTTCAAAATGCCGCGCACCTGCAGCGTGCCTGTCGTGGGATCGAATTGTGGCGAGACAAATTCGATGAAGCCATGATAGGGGAAGCCAGTCCCATTTTCGAGACCGACCTCGACCGGGATCTTGAGAAGTTCGGCGGGCGTAAGCCGGCGCTGATTGAGGTTGGCGCGGATATCGAGAACCTGCTGTTCGCTCAACGTTGCAGTCACATAGATCGGATCAAGCTGGTTGATCTCGGCCAGCGCCGTCTGCTGACCGGGGCCGCCGACGACGTTGCCGGGGTCGACAAGATGCTTGCCCATCAATCCGTCGAACGGCGCCCGCACTTCCGTGTAATCGAGATTAAGCTGAGCGACTTCAATCTGGCCCTGCGCGCCGAGGATGCCAGCCTCCGCCGCCTTTTGCTGATAGACCCATTTGTCGACTTCGGTGGCGGTCGCGGCGTTCTTGTGAAACAGCGCCGTGTAGCGAACGACCTCGATCTTTGCATAAGCGAGAGCCGCCTGCTGCGACAGCAGCTGAGCCTGCGCCTGCTGCAGCTGCGCCTTGTACTGAGCTTGTTGAATCGTGAAGAGGAGTTCGCCTTTCTTGACGATCGCGCCGTCGGCGAAATGTATCTGGTCGAGATAGCCTTCAACGCGCGCGATGAGCTTCACCACATTGGTTGACGCCGCCGTGCCCGTGACTTCGACATAGTCGGTCACCGATTGGACTTTTGGCTGCACGACGGGAATTTCGGGCGCGCCCGCCGCATAGGCCGGCCCCGCAGCCGCGCCGGGCGGTTGGGAATTGCTGCCTTGGCTGGTCGCTGCATGCGCCAGCGTGTGCCAGCAGCAGCAGGCTGCGAGCAACGCGCCGAAGGCGCCGATGCGGCGCGCTGACCCGGCCCTCGCTTCGCTTCCAAGGTTTGCGCGCTGATTTTCGATCGACCTCGGCTTCATGGCGAAACGCCCTTTTGCAAATTGAAGACTTAAAATTCCGGCGCCCGCACCGTCGGGCCTTCGTTTTCGGGTCCGGGCAGGCCTGGCGTCGGCGCGGCGAGCGCAGGCGGCGGGGGCTTCGGTGCGCCCGCGGGCGGCAGCACGTCGCCCCAATCGGTGCGCGCCCGCATTTGCGCATTCGTCGCGGGCGGCACGAAATCATTGCCGTCGCGAATCTGCCAGCCGCCGCCGAGCGCCTCATAGACCATGGTGACGCCGAGCGGGACGTTTCCTTCGGCGATGACGAGATCGTTTTGCGCCTGCAGCAAGTTCTGTTCGGAGGTCAGCACCGAGGTGTAATCGCGCGTGCCTTGCTGATATTCCAGAAGGGAGATTCCGAGCGCGCCATTTGCCGCGGCGACGCTGCGGCGGAGCGCTTCGACCGCGATCTTTGATTGCAGATAGGTGGAGACGCCATTCTCGACGTCCTGCTGGGCTTTCAGCACGGTGTTTTGATAATCGACCAGATATTGCTGCAAGGTGGCGTCCTGCAAGCGCACATTATTGGTGATTTGGCCGTAGTTCAGGATGTTCCATTGGAACGACGGACCAAAGGAATAGGCAAGGCCCGCCGGCGTGAAGATGGAGCTGAGCCTTGCGCCGTTGATGGTGCTGGCGGAGCCGCCGATTCGTCCGGTGAGGCTGATCGCAGGATAGAGCTCCGACTGCGCGACGCCGATCTGCGCGCTCTGCGCGGCGGCCTTCAATTCGGCGGCGCGCACGTCCGGCCGGCGGCGGAGAAGATCTGTCGGTATGCCGACGAAAATTTTCGCCGGAGGGACGGGTATTTTGCCCGTCGATCGCGCCAGCAGGGGATCAAGCGGCTCCGGCGTCATCCCCAAAAAGACGCGCAACGCGTTTTGCCCATGCTGCAGTTGCATTGTCAGCTGCGGAATCGACGCCTCGGTCTGGCCGAGAACGTTCTCTGCCTGGTAGACGTCTAGCTTGGTCGCCGTCCCCCCGCTGAACCGGTCTCGCGCGATCTGCAGCGCCTCCTTCTGGCGCACGATATTAGCTCTCGCGATGGCGATCTGCTTTTCCAGCGTACGAATGCCGATATAGGTCTTTGCGACATCGCCGAGCAAGGTCACGAGAACGTCGTCATAGCTGGCGACCGTGGCGAGATAGGCGGCGTCGGCCGATTCGACGCCGCGTCTGAACTTGCCCCAGAAATCGAGCTCCCACGCGGCCCTGGCGCCAAGCTGCGATTGCCAGAAATTATTCAGCTGCAACTGCGGATCGGAGGCGGCGTCGGCATGGCTCGGCCGGTTGTAGGTTGTGAGGCCAACGCCCTGCTGCTGCTGCGGATAAAGTTCGCCGATGGCGACGCCGAGTTCGGCCCGCGCCTGCAGCACCCGTGTTCCGGCGCTCAGCAAGGTGAGATTTTGATCATAAGCGATCTCGATCAGCCGGTTAAGCACCGGATCGTGAAACACCTTCCACCAATCACGGTAGTCTTGGCGTCCTGTCCCAATGGCGCGGTTATGCGCCTCAAGATAGTGATCGGCGACGGGCGCTGCGGGAGGGCCGAAATCGGGCCCGACGGCGCAGCCCGCCAAACAGGGAAGCAATGCGGCTGCGAGCGCGCGGCGGAGCGCCCGATTGAGCGAGCGGGCACCGTCTTTGGCCATGTCAGCCTCGGCGGGCGTGGCCATCCTTCGGTCGCGGCGCGCCGCGGCGCAGATGATGTGAGTCACTGGACAACGGCCCGATTGCAGCGTTTGATTGTTTGCGACAGCTAACATCACCTTGGACGGCAAAGCTGTGATAGTTTAGCCACGCCTACGCTAAATGTGAGGAAGCATTGGGCGGCCGATCCCAGGAGAGCGGCCAGCCGCTATGCGCACCGGTGCGCAGGCGCCATTCTGTCTCACATCTATTTGCCATGAAAAGAGCGCCGCCATGCCGCCCAACCCCGCCCCGAAGCTGAAGTCGCACATCGCCAAGGACCGCCCGCCATTCGACCGCATCGCTCTGTTGCTGCAAGGCGGCGGCGCGCTCGGCTCCTACCAGGCCGGGGTTTATGAGGCGCTGTCGGAAGCCAATGTTGAGCCCGACTGGGTGGCTGGAATCTCGATCGGTTCGATGAACTCGGCCTTGATCGCAGGAAACGCGCCTGAGTTGCGCGTCGCGCGGCTGCGCCAGTTCTGGGAGGAGATCACGACGTCGCCCTTCAGTATTCCTTTCATGCAATCCTTCAAGCCGAAGGGCGACTATGTGCACAGCGCTCTCAATCAGCTTCGCGCAGTCGGCATCATGCTTGCCGGCGCGAACGACTTCTTCAAGCCGCGGGCCCTGCCGCCATTCTTGCATCCGCCCGGGGCGCTCGAAGCTCTGAGCTTTTATGACGTGACGCCGCTCCGGGCGACCCTCGAGCGCCTGGTCGACTTCGATCGGATCAACGCGGGCGAGATGCGGCTTAGCGTCGGCGCCACCAATGTGCGCACTGGAAATTTCGCCTATTTCGATACAACGACGCATGAAATACGCCCCGAACACATCATCGCCAGCGGCGCGCTGCCGCCGGGCTTTCCGCCGGTCGAGATCGAGGGAGAGTATTATTGGGACGGCGGCATTGTCTCGAACACGCCGCTGCAGTGGGTGCTCGACAGTCGGCCGCGCGCGGACACGCTCGCCTTCCAGGTGGATCTCTGGAGCGCGCGGGGCGACATGCCTCGCGACATCGTCGAGGTCGACCTCAGGGCGAAGGAGATCCGCTTCTCAAGCCGGACCCGGCAAGGCACAGACCAGTTCAGGAAATCACAGCAGCTCCGCCGCGCCGTCTGCGGCCTTCTGAAACAGCTGCCCGGCGATCGCCGCAACGATCCGGAATGGAAGCTGCTCGAAGACGAGGCTGATGAGAAAGTCTATAATATCGTCCATCTCATCTACCATGCGAGCCGATATGAGAGTTCCTGCAAGGACTATGAATTCTCCCGCCAGACGATGGAGGAGCACTGGCGGGCCGGCTACAATGACACTGTGCGAACGCTGCGGCATCCCGAGGTGCTCGAGCGTCCGATGAACGCAGAAGGCTTCAGCACCTTCGACCTTGCCATCGACGGACGAGAGTAGTCGCCGCGTCGCGGGCTTCCACCTTGGCGCATGATCCGTCAGTCTTCCGCGCCCGCGTCGAGAATCCAGGCGCGGTCGCAAAACGACACATAGAGTCGCTCCTGACCGAGCGCGGCGCCGAGTTCGGCCGCGAGTTCGTTCAGCATTATTTCGATTTCCGCATCGAGCAGGCCGCCAAGATAGGCGTGCACCGCCTCCCCGGAGAAGATCGCCACCGGCTCGCGGTCCGAGCCGACCGAGCCATCCGGCCGCGGCCAGGCGTAGGTCACCTCGCCCCTGGTGAACATGCCTGATAGCGCGGGCAGCCCCGCCTCGACCCGCCGGCGCATCCAGCCGCGCGCCGTCCGCACCGCTTCCGAAATGTCATAGACGCGGCCCTCAGGGTCCCAGCCCTCGCGCAGGCCGACGGTGACCTTGAAATCGCGGCGTGGCCCCCGGGAGCCTGCGACGACCGCATATTTGAGCGCCTGCTGCGCAGGATTACCGGGGCCAGGATCGTCGCTCACGTTTCCTCCTTCCCGCGCATGATAGCTCCAAAAGAATCGCACCTGCGCCTTATCCGATTGTTTTCACGAATGCTTTTATCAGAGAAGCGATCAAAAACCCCCGAAATCACGCTTCTCATTCGCAAGCCGCCGTCAACGCGGGCCGCCACACTTAAAATGAGGCTTGCGGTATTTCGACAAGATGATGCCGCAAATCAAAGAGATAAGCCGTGATCGGGCGTGGCGCCCAAGGCTTTCCAGTCGGATCATTTGCGCCGACCAGTAGACGAATAGCGCAAAACCTGCCCAATAGACGATCCATGATCGCGGAAACCATCCAGCGCGGCTATGGGGGATGAATGGAAGTCAAGACAACAGCTCTGCCCGGCGTTCTCGTGTTGAAGCCGCGCCGCTTTGCCGATTCGCGCGGCTACTTCGTTGAAACCTATAACCAGCGCGGCCTTGCCGAAGCCGGCGTCAGCGCCCAGTTCGTGCAGGACAACCAGTCCTTCTCGGCGAAGGCTGGGACCATCCGCGGCCTGCATTTTCAACTGCCGCCCGCGGCGCAGACAAAACTCGTCAGGGCCTTGCGCGGAAGCATTTTTGACGTCGCCGTCGATCTGCGTCAGGGCTCGCCCACATTCGGGCGCTGGATCGGCGAAACCCTGACCGCCAGCGGCGGGGAACAGCTTCTGATCCCGCGCGGCTTCGCCCATGCGTTCTGCACGCTGGAGGACGACGCCGAAGTCGCCTATAAGGTCGATGATTTCTATGCGCCGAAATGCGACAGCGGGCTCATCTGGAACGACCCTGACCTCGGCATCGACTGGCCAATCGATCCGGCTTCCGTGATCCTCTCTGACAAGGACGCGACGCTCGGATCTTTCAAAGCTTTCGCTTCGCCCTTCCGCTACGAGGCCGCCTCACCATGACTGTCGCAGCCAGACGCATTCTCGTCACCGGCGGAGCCGGATTCATCGGCTCTGCGGTTGTGCGCGAGATCATCGGCCATACGCCGCATTCCGTGCTCGTGGTCGACAAGCTGACCTATGCCGGCAATCTCGATTCGCTTGCGCCCGTTGCCGACGATCCGCGCTATTCCTTCATCCGTGCGGACATCGTCGACGCCCCGCTTATGAACGAGATTTTCGCCGCCTTCAGGCCCGACATCGTCATGCATCTCGCAGCCGAAAGTCATGTCGACCGCTCGATCGACGGGCCCGGCGAATTCATCCGCACCAATGTCGTTGGAACCTTCACCCTGCTGCAGGCGGCGCTCGGTTTCTGGCGCTCATTGACGGAGCCGCAGCAAAGCGCGTTTCGCTTTCATCATATCTCGACCGATGAAGTCTTCGGCTCGCTCGGCGACGAGGGCTTTTTCGCTGAGACGACGGCCTATAGTCCGAACTCGCCCTACTCCGCCTCGAAGGCTTCCTCCGACCATCTCGTCAACGCGTGGCGGCACACCTATCAGCTGCCGACCATCATCAGCAATTGTTCGAACAACTACGGCCCTTATCATTTCCCTGAGAAGCTGATCCCGCTGACGATCATCAATGCGCTCGAAGGCAAGCCTTTGCCGGTCTATGGCGCCGGCGCCAATATTCGCGATTGGCTCTTCGTCGAGGACCATGCGCGCGCGCTGCTGACGGTTGCGACGCAAGGCGCGGTCGGTCAATCCTATTGCATCGGCGGACATAATGAAAAGAGCAACCTCGACGTAGTCCACGCGATCTGCGCGCTAGTCGATGAGCTTGCCCCTGATCCTGCGATCGGACGCCGCGCCGGGCTCATCACTTTCGTCACGGATCGTCCGGGTCACGATCTTCGCTATGCGATCGATCCGGGCAAGATCGCCGTGGAGCTTGGCTGGCGTCCGCGCGAAACCTTCGAGTCTGGATTGCGCCAGACCGTTGAATGGTATCTTGAAAATCGCGCCTGGTGGGACCGCATCAGATCCGGCGTCTATCGCGGCGAACGCCTCGGGGTTGTCGCGTGATCCTCATATTGGGAGCCGGCGGACAACTCGGGCAGGAACTTCAGCGTAGCGCATCCAACAAGGCGGTTCCTCACAGAGCGTTCTCGCACGCCGAGGTTGACATCGTCGACGCCGGCGCCGTCGCGCGCGCCCTTGACGCAACCAGACCGACCGTCGTCGTCAACGCCGCCGCCTACACCAAGGTTGACCTCGCCGAAAAAGAGATCGAGGCCGCGCGGCTCGGCAATGAGATCGGGCCGGGGGTCATCGCAGGAGTCTGCGCCGCAGAGCGAACGCCGCTCATCCACATCTCGACCGACTATGTTTTCGATGGCGCGAAGTCAGCTCCTTACGTGGAAAGCGATCCGATCTCGCCGCTCGGCGTCTATGGCCGCACCAAGGCCGCGGGCGAAGCGGCCGTTCGCGAAGCGACAGACCATCATATTATTTTGCGCACTTCCTGGGTCTATGGGGAATTCGGCAATAATTTTTTGAAGACCATGCTGCGCCTGGCTAGGGAGCGTGACGAGCTGCGCGTGGTGGCCGATCAGCGTGGATGTCCGACGTCGACGCGCGATATCGCCGATGCGATTTTGCGCATCGCGCCCCGGATCGCCTCCGACGCCAATTTATATGGCACATATCATTTTGCAGGGGCCGGAGCGACGACCTGGCACGGATTTGCGAACCGCATCGTAGACGCGCAAGCTCCCATCACAGGGCGGCGTCCTAGCGTCGTCGCCATAACGAGCGCGGACTATCCGACGCCTGCGCGCCGCCCCGCCAATTCCGTGTTCGATTGCAGCCTTTTCGAGCGTAGCTTTGGATTTAGCGCTCATCCCTGGAGCGAAGAAACCGATGCGATCGTCAAGCTGCTCACCGGCGACGGATGAAGCCTGAATTTTTAAGGAAAGCATACGGTTCCTTTGGGAGCCATACGGTTCAAGGGCGGCGGCGGAAAAAGGCGATTGGTCATGCGTAAAGGCATCATTCTGGCGGGCGGTTCCGGGACGCGCCTGCATCCGCTGACGCTCGTGACGTCAAAACAACTCCTGCCCGTCTATGACAAGCCGATGATCTATTATCCGCTGTCGACATTGATGCTGGCTGGAATCCGCGACATTCTCATCATCTCGACGCCGCAGGATCAAGCCGCGTTCAGGCATCTTATCGGTGATGGAAGCCAATGGGGCCTGCGCATCGACTATGCGGTCCAGCCGTCTCCCGATGGACTGGCGCAAGCCTTTCTCATCGGCGCGGATTTTCTCGATGGCGATCCTGCATGTCTGATCCTCGGCGACAATCTCCTCTATGGCCACGGCCTGTCGGAAACGTTGCAGCGCGCCAACGCCTCGAGCGGTTGCGCCACCGTCTTCGGCTATTCCGTCGACGAACCGGAGCGCTACGGCGTTATCGAATTCAACGAGACGGGCGATGTGCTATCGATCGAGGAGAAGCCGCAACAGCCGAAGTCCAACTGGGCCGCGATCGGCATCTATTTCTACGACGCCGACGTCGTCGATCTTGCCCGCAGTCTGCGTCCCTCGGCGCGAGGCGAACTCGAAATCACCGACCTTAACAATCTCTATATTGGTCAACAACGGTTGAAGCTCGAAAGGCTAGGTCGAGGCTTTGCCTGGTTCGACGCCGGCACGCATGACTCCTTGATGGAGGCGGCGGAGTTCGTTCGCGTCCTTCAACACCGGCAGGGCCAGCTCATCTCGGCGCCGGAAGAGATTGCCTATCTCAACGAATGGATCAGCAAGGATGATTTCGCGCAACTCGCAATGAAGCTCGGCAAGACAAAATATGGCCGCCGTCTGCTCGACCATTTCAAATCATGAGCGCACCGGCCGTCAGAGCGCGATGATCGCGCACTAACACTTGATATAGGCGCAGGCGCTGAGCCCAGTCAGCGCCGGGCTCGATATCATGCTCACAATTTGCATGACTTTCTCAGCGTCCGTGATCGGGGCGTTCGAGACATAGAGCAGGTCTCTGTTCTGGATGCGGAAGCCCTGGGCGATGAAGAGGCTCGCCGCATCGCGCAGGTTCAGCCTGTAGACGACCGGCGTCACCCGATTATGTGCAACGAGCGTTGAGCCGGGAGCCAACGCGCGGACGACGCTCTCGGGCTCGAAGCGGAATACGAAAACGCCGGCGGGGTCGGAGCGGAAATCCATAAGTCCGCCGGCCTTGGCGAGAGCCTGCGACAGACTGATGCCTTCGGCATCGAACGGGATCTCGGCGTTCCTGCCCGTCGCGCCATAAGCGATGAAGGTTTGCGGATCCCGGATCAACGTCAGCACGTCGTTGGGGCGCAAATAGATATTTTCCTTCGGATCCGAAGAGACGCGGCTCATCGCGACGCGAACCGTCTCCTGACCTCTCGAAAGTTGAACATAGGTCTCGTTCACCGGCGCCCTGATGCCGCCCGCGGTCGCGATAACGTCCATGACCCGGTCGCCTCTGACGCTCAAGGGCACGCGTGCGCCATTGACGACTTCGCCCGTAACGGTGACGCTATTGCTGACCGACTTCGGCATATTGATCAGAACCTGCGGCTCGATCGCTTTTCCCGCGAGCGCGTGTTCGACGATGCCCTGCACCTCCTGCGTCGTGCGTCCGGCTACTTTGATCCGGCCAGCGTAGGGAACGCTGATGGAGCCGTCGCGGCCGACAATCTGATCCGGTATCGTTGAACTTTTTGACCCCGTGCTGAACCTATCACTGACGAGCGGAGCCGAAAACAATCCACCCGCGCCGGCTTCCCATATGGTCACGGCCACCGTGTCGCCAACGCCGATTTTTGGCTCAACTGAGGGCCTGTAATCCCCGAAATGGGTGAGGAAACTATCCGGACCGCGATGCCGCAATATATCGAGCACTGAAGAATTGATGTCGACAATTTCATAGCGCTGCACGCCGGGCGACGTGGACTGAGCGATCACGTCATCCGTACTGGGACCAGATCCGCTGAGAAGGGTCCCACAGCCGGTCAGGGCAAGCAACGCCGCGCCGGAAAGCAGAATGCCTGCGACATTCAAGAAATCATTCCGCATTCACGACCCATCCATATTAGCCTCAGCGTTATCATTCCTGCCGCCTCGGAGCCATCCCCGAGGCTCGCCGGACAACTCTTATCCTGAGGGTGTAGCGAATAGGTCACAACAAACCCTTGATCCAATAAAATTCGCCATGCGGCGCTTCAGCTCAAAATGGGACAGTGGCATGAAAGTCGACGAAAATTCTGACTGGAGGCATAACATCGTTAACGTCAATTGCTTGGACTCCTTATGCCTATGTCGCTGAAAATCGGGAATCTTAAGGCAGCGCCCCATCTTGCAAGCCTATTGCTGATTGCGCACAGCCGCATTTTCGACGCGAACTGGTACAAAACGGAATACCCCGAGAGCGTCGCTCGCGGCTTTAGTCCCCTTGTTCATTATCTGCTGGAAGGCGCGCGGCAGGGGGCGCGCCCACACATCCTCTTCGATCCAGCCTGGTATCGTCGAAGCCGAGCGCCGACCCAAAGAGACCAGGACCCTCTGCTCGATTACATCAAATATGGCGCCGCCGAAGGATTCGAGCCGTCCCCATATTTTTCGTCCTCCTATTATCGCAAGCTCGCTGGCGATCTTCGCGGCCTGACCCCCCTCGGCCATTTCATCGCCCATGGCCTGCCGCGCGGGGTCTCGCCGACGCTCCTCTTTGACCGCGACTGGTACCTCTCCCAAAATCCTGACGTCCGCGAGGTCGGGTTCGATCCGTTCCTTCATTTCGTCGCGTCCGGCTCACGCGATGGACGCTCCCCGGGGCCGCTCTTTGATGCGTCCTGGTATCGCATGAAGAATGCCGACGTTCGAGATAGAGGTTTTGACCCCCTGCCCCATTATCTCGCCTTTGGCGCCGCCGAAGGCCGCAAACCGCATGAGCGTTTCGATCCCGCCTTTTATGTCGCCAAGGCGTCGGATCCGCTCGTCACGCCAGAAAACGCATTGGTCGAATATGCAGAGGTCGGCCGCGAGCAATGGCGAAGCAGCCATGCCTTCCTGCCGCCGCCCGATTCGCCAGTCGCGGCCTTTGAACAGTTCCCGTGGCGCCACTCAGGCTCGCCGCGCGAGCGATTTGACGCGCCCTTTCGGGTTCTCATCGTCGATCTTGCTCCGTCGCCATCAGCCAGAGCGCGCAACATCGAGCTTCGCTGCGCGCTCAACACCTTGCCGCAACTCGATGTCCACATATTAACGAACGCGCCGCCGGGCTTTGCGCAGGCCGGCGGCGCAACGCTTGATCTTTCACGTTCCGAGTTCGCCTCGCTCGACCACGCCATCGTCGTGGACCGCCTGCTGCGCGCATTGAAATTTCGCGACCCGCGCGCACTCGTCATCGAGGCGGAAAACGCCAGTCCACAGCTTCCGGAAACATGTGCGGCGCTCAACCTTCCCTATTATCGGCTTGACGTCGACGCGGCGCTTTCAACCGCTGAGTGGACTGAGCTTCTGCATAGCCGCATGGGCTATTGCGCGCTACCAAGGCCGACGATCTCAGTCATCATTCCAAATTACAATCACGCACGCTATCTCGACGAGCGGCTGAAGTCGATTTTCGCCCAACAGTCTCCACCTGATGAAATTATCTTCCTCGACGATGCGTCGGCGGACGAGAGCCTTGCCATCGCGCGAGCCTCGAAAGCCAAGTCGAAAATCCCATTCGCTATCTTGACCAATCCACGCAACAGCGGCTCGCCGTTCAAACAATGGGCGAAGGGCGTTTCACATGCGAAATGCGATCTCGTCTGGATCGCCGAGAGCGACGACTCATCAGATCCTCGCTTCTTGCAACGCATGGCGGAAAGCTTCACGGATCCCGACGTCGTCCTCGCCTATAGCGATTCAGAGGTGATCGGGACACAGGGGGAAATCCTGGCGCAAAGCTATCGATTTTATACCGACACGCTCGACGAGCTCAAATGGCTCACCGGATACGTCGAGAGCGGAGCTAGCGAAATCCTGACGACGCTCGCGATCAAGAACACGATTCCGAATGTCAGCTCGGCCGTGTTCAAACGAACGGCGCTCGTTGACGCCATCAGACAAATCCAGGATTTTCGATATTGCGGCGACTGGCGGGCCTATCTCGCGTGCTTGCGACAGGGCAAGATTTCCTTCCGCCCTGAGGCGTTGAACAGGCACAGGCAGGAACCCGGCGGCGTGACGCAGGGCGGCGAACGCGCGACCTTAGGCGTTCAGGAGGCGCTCGTCATCAAACAGGATATCTTCGCTCATTCTCAATGTACGAACCGCGTGGTCTGGCTCAGCCTCGCTCAAACAGTGTTCGAATATGAGATGCGATCGCTGGCGCTGGCCGGAGGACGCCCGGCCTTCACGGCGAGTGAGGCTCTGGCCAACTCTCTTCATGAAATGTCGATCGTCATAGGCCGGCAGCGCCCTCACTATTTCGCGCATCAAGACGAAGTTTCGCTGTATGTGCGCGCTCTCGCCGAAAGTTCGACTGGTCTCGACAGGGCCGCCCGTGAGGCGCTCGTCGCCCGCGTTCTCACCGAACTGAGAGTGATAGCGAAGCGGGAGGCGTGATTTTCCCGGCGCGGTTATCTGCGTCGCGCCACCACGATGTCCTGGAAGTCATGAATGGCGCCGGGAACAATAGTCTCGATATCGAACCATTTGGTCCAGACGGCGTCGATCCATCGCCTGTTCACGAAAGTGACGCCGTAATCATAAAGCGAGGACGTAAGGTGCCCGCTCTGGCGCGTGAAGTGAAATCCATCGCCTTCCGCCAAAGCCTTGCCTGCGCCCTGGAGCGCATCAGCGGGTATGCATAGGAGATCAAGGATATTCGACTCCGCGCTGGCCCGCTGGATAGCCCGATCGCCATGGACCGTCAGCATCAAAATCGCGCCAGGGCGCGTCACCCGCCATAATTCATTGAGATAAAAACGATGATCCTCGTCATTCATATGGGTGAAGACGGAAATGCTGACGACCGCGTCGAAACGTTGATCCGCGAAGGGAAGCGGTTGACGCGGCGCGGTTTGCAGGGCCTTGACCCACGGCAGATTGCCGCGCACCCATTCAACCATGTGAGGGTCGACGTCCACGCCGACATAGACGCCGCGATAGCCCTTGAAGAGCCGCGCGACGCGCCCGGCGCCAACGCCGAAATCGAGCCAGGCGCGATAGGAGGCCAGCGGCGCCGGGCTCGCCGCGGCGAGAGCGCGCATGATATCGACGCCATGCCGGGTGAAATCCTCCGTGCGGCTCAGTCCAGAGGTCGCGGTCATCAACGCAAGCGGCGGGAAAGGCGCGATATGCGAAGCCTCCGCGGGATCAATGTGCAGAGCGCCCTCATTGTAGGCCAGCCAGGAGTCGAGCGGTCCCTCGACGCCGAGCTGCGCCGGATTTGAACCGGATTGATCCGCGCCCTCCGTTTGGATCGGCGCGGCCGTGGCTTCCGCCGCATCGACGCCGCCGAGCGCGTGCGCGCGATACATGGCGAGAACATCTTTCGCCATATCGGCTGGCGCGCGATCGTAAGACGTCGCAGCGCTGAGGCGGGCCGCAAGCTCCGGATCATCGGCGACCTTGTGCAAGACCGCCGTCAGACTGGCGACATCCCCCCGCGAAAAATGGAAACCATTGCAGCCGTCTTGCACAAATTCCGTCATGCCCAGCACATCGGAAATGATTACGGGCGTATGGGTGGCGAGCGCCTGAAGCAACACGAGCGGGCTGTTCTCGTACCAGGTGGAAGGGATGACGAGGTAGTCGAGGCCCGCCAGCGCGCCGGCGAGTTCTTGGCGCGGCAAGGTCCCCTGAAATCGAACAGGGAGCCCCTCGGCCTTTTGCCGCAGCGTCGCGTAATAGGCCGGGTCTTGGTCATCTGGACCCCAGATCTGCAGCGAGAGATTTTGCCGTCCGCTCGCACGAAGGGAGTCGAGCAAAAGATGCGCGCCCTTATGTGGAAATAATTGCCCGATGAAACCCAGTCTGACGCTGTCCCCTCGCGCGCGCGCCGGCTTGGGACTGCGATCAATCTCGACCCCAAAATGACTGATGTGCATCGGCGCCGGAAACGCATTGGCCTCATAAGCGCGCTTCAAGAAAAGTGTCGGCGCGATCGCTTCGCAATAGACGCCCATCGCGCGGCGCAGAATATCGGGCCGCACGACAATGTCGTTCGGCTCAAAACCGCTGATGCTGAATGGGTTTTCCTCGCGTCGGCCGAGCCGTGCGAGCCCTTTTGCCACGAACGGCCGCAAACGCCGGTCAGCGCCGAGGCGGGTTAACGGCTTCGCGTCGGGACGCGCGCCGACGAGCTGGAGGAAACAGGCGATGCAATTGGCGCGGGCTTCATCGGGTCCCGCGCAGAGTTCTCCCTGCGCATTCTCGAGCCTGTTGTTGTAGCAAAAGCCGAAGAAGTCCGTGAGCGTAGCAAATGCCGGAATCCCCATGGCGCGCGCGACGTCGAGCAGAGCCGTCGTGTGGCTGATCAGGTGACAGACGTGAATGACGTTGGGCTGGATCTTGCGCAGCAGACGCTCATGCAGATTACGAAGCGCGGGTTGCTCATAGGTGTCGCGAACGCTGCGGTTCGGAAAAAGATTCTTGTCGATCGAAATGACGCGGACGCCATCATAGACCCGGTCCTCGATGAGCCGTTTTTGCGCCGGTTCGCCAGCGAGCGTCGCTGTAATGACGACAGGCTCCTCCCCTAAAGCGATCAGCTCTTTGGCGAGCGTCAGAGTATAGGCCTCGGTGCCATAAAAATGCGCCGGGAAAAAGCAGTGAACGTAGAGCGCGATTCTCATGAGCGATCCTTCACGCGCGCTCTGCCAGGCTCTTGAGCGTTCGCGCGATTCCCTCGGCAAACGGGACCCGCGTCGACCAGCCAATTTCGCGCGTGGCGCGCGAAGGGTCGAGGACAGAAAAGGGCGCGTCGAACGCGCGCGCCGGACGCCGGTCGACCTTGACGGGTCTTTGCAGATACTGCTCGAGGATGGCTATAATGTCGTTCAATGAACGCCCTTCTCCACTGCCGATGTTGAGAGCGAAAGATGAATCCCCGACGCGGGCGGCGCGCATGAGCGCATCGACGGCGTCGTCGATATAGACATAGTCCCGCACCGTCGAGCCGTCGCCGAAGAGAACGATCGGCGCGCCGCTCAACGCCGCCTTGCTGAATTGCGTGACGGCGCCGAAAAGCCGCTCCGGGTTTTGTCCGGGACCGAAGAGATTTCCAATGCGGAGCGATACGGGACGAATGGTGTTTGTGGCGGCGAAAAGATCAAGATAGGCCTCAACGGTGCGCTTCGAGACGCCATAGGCCGAGATCGGATTCAGCGGATGATCTTCTTTAGCGCGCGCTTGTTGCAGAGGGCCATAGATCGCGCCGCCGGAGGATGCGAAGACGAAACGCAGGGCCGCTCCAGGCGCGATGCTCTCGATAAGCCGCAAGGAGCCGACAATGTTTTCGCGGGCGTCCTCGGAGGGCGCGAGAGACGCCTCGGCGGGAATCGTCGACCAGCTCAAATGATAGATCACGTCGATCCCGCAAAGGATCTCCGGCAAAGGCGCCTTTGGATCTATGAGGTCGATCTGGCGCCATATAAGGCGCGGATGCGGCGCAAAGGGATTAGTCTTGCGTCCCGCCGCGATCACGGTTTCACCCGAGGCGAGCAATGCTGGAACCAGGGCTCGCCCGAGAAAACCGCTGGCGCCGGTAACGAGGGCTTTGCCCGTCATGATCGCGGCGCCCCTACAACGGAAAAACAATCGCGTCCGGAAGTCCGGGCGTCATATCAAAATCACGCGGCGCGACATCCCGGTAGAGATTGTGGTAGGAGACGGCCATCTTCTCGACGGAAAAACGCTCTTGCGCGATGGCGTGGTTGCGTCGGCCGAGCGCCTTGAGACGATCGCGGTCATCGAGCAGCGAAACGATGAGCGCCGCCGTTTCTTCGAGAGTTTCGCCAAGGGTTTCGTCGCTCTGGAGAATTTCCGGCACCGCGCCGACGCGATAGCCGGCGACGGCGAGCCCGGCGCTCATCGCAAAGGGGATGACCTGGCCGAAACTCTCCTGCCGCACCGGCGCGACGAATGTCTTGAAGCGTGCAAGATGCGCCGGCAATTCCTCATACGGAACATAGCCGGTAAATTCAAAATGGGGCAGCAGTCCTTCCTGCTCGACGCGGCTGCGGAAATGCGCGAACAGGGAGCCGTCGCCTATGATGATCGCTCGAGTCGCCGGGCGCTTCCTGATCACCGCGATGAACAGCTCTATCGCATCGGCGTTGAGCTTGTCGTTCTCCAGACGGTAGATCATGCCGATCGCATCAAAAGCCCCAGGCGTCTCGCTCAAGCGCGGAGCGAAACGTGCAAGATCAATCCCCGGATGAATGACCGTCGCCGGAACAGTGGAGATAAACTGATCGAAAACGCTTTGAGAGACAAACACATTGCGAGCCACGGGCGCATCGGAAAAAGGCGCCACCGGCGTGTTGACGTTCTGCACGATGAGACATCCGAATTCGGCGGCCATTTCAAAGATCACGCGATACCACGGTTCATCAACGTCGCCCCAATAATGAACATGGACGATGTCGGGCCGGAAGCGGCTGAAGACGCTGCGCACCAGATGCGGCGAGGCCGGCTGCGGGACCAATCTGATGGTCATTCCCTTGTGCGAGCCGCGAGCCGGCAATGCAGACGTTATGACCTCCATCTCGATCCGATGGCCAAGATAATCATGCAGGTCGACGACGAGCTGGGTCGAGCCTCCAACCCAGACATTGGCGATCGCGTGCAACACGCGAGGACGCCGCGCCAGACCGAGTCTCTGACGAAGCCGGACGGCATAGGGCGGCGGCTGAAACAGGCCGAACGAGCGGCGCAGATTTCGCCATAAAACCGGGACGCGGATACGCTTTGTCCACTCGCCGCGCTCCGCGTCGAACGTCAGCCTTTGGCTTTGGAAAGAGGCTTCTTCAATCCGCTTTGCCGTCGCGGGCCAACGCCAGACAAAAGTCACGGCCTTCCAGACGAGGAGACATGCGCCGATGAGAAACTTGACCGCCATACGCAGCAAGGACGCCGCGCGCAAAAAAGGGGTCAACCGCCCAAGCCGCGCCTCGACGTCGGCGAGATGATCCTGCACCATCATGAGGTCGCGCTTTAGCGCGAGACGCTCGCGCGCGGCCTCATCAGCGGCACAGCGCATCGGGTCGTCAAAGGCGGCGTCCTGAGCCGCCGACGCCGGCGTTTCGCTGGCGCGGGCGCTCGCGGCGAATTCGGCCAATCATTCCTCCATGCCGTCGCTGGATCGATCGGACCGGCAAAGCCGAGGGGCAAAACGGTCAGATAGCGCCTTTGGGCCGTGAGATCAACAAACCGCCCGTTCAGGCCAGAGCGCAAGCGAGACTGAACAGGGACAGCCCTGGATGATAAAAGGGGTCATCGCGCAGCCGATCCGCCCAACGGCTCTGGAAATAGGCGCGCTCCTTTGCGTGGGCGTCAAGCCGCCGGAAAGTCGCTTTTCCGCGGCTCGCCGATTCGAAATGCGTCAGGCGCGCGAGCGGCGTCCAGACGGTCTGATAGCCGAGTTCCTCGAGACGCAGGCAGAGGTCGATGTCGTTGAATTCTATCGGTAATCGAAGCTCGTCGAAGCCTCGCGCCGCGAGAAATCTCTCCCGCCTGACAGCAAGACAAGCGCCCGTCACCGCCGAGATCTCATGCACGACCTCGTTGCGCTGAAGCCAGCCGGAGGCAGAGGCCGCAAGGCCAGCGTCGCAATGGCCGCCGCCTTCGCCCATTCCGACGACAATCCCCGCGTGCTGAATACGCCCGTCCGGATAAAGCAGCATGCAGCCGACGGCCCCCGTCGCCGGTTCGCAGGCGCAAGCAACCAGTTCGTCAAGCCAATGGCCCTCCGTGATCTCGATGTCATTGTTCAAGAACACCAACACCTCACCCGTGGCCCTCGCCGCCCCAAGATTACAGAGCCGGGAGAAATTGAAGGGTCCAGCTACGTCGATGCGCGTCACGCGGGGATCGCGTTCCATCGCGGACAAAGTGGCGAGAGCCGCTGGATCCGTGCTGCCATTATCGACGATGACAAGATCGAATGCAGGGTAGGCGGTTCGCTCCAGCAGGGTCGTGACGCTCCGGCGCAGCATGGCGGCGTGATCACGCGTCGGCATGACAATCGTGACGCGCGGCGCGCTGGTCATTTTGTCACGCGGCGCGCGCGGCAAAATGAGCGGATCCCGCCATTGCGTCTCGATGAGCGGACGCGGAATGTGCAAAACCTCTTTGCGGCCGAGATCGAACAGGATTTTGCGCGCAAAGCTGGTTTCCTCGATTGCTTCAGGCGCAGGCGGAACGTGGCCGCGCGCAAATCCAAGCCGAGCGAGCAGCAACCGGCCGACATAGGGCCGGCGCGCTTCGAAGCGGGGGCTCCAGTCCGGCTTGAAGACCGGCGCAAGATCCATCTCCTCGTCGCAATAAGCGGAGACGGCGTCCGGGGCGCGCTCCATCGTCTCAATGAAACAGGCGAGCGCATGGGGCTTCAGGCGATCGCCGAACGCGATAAATCCAAGAAGGTCACGATCTTCGCCCGCTAGCGCATCGACATCGAGGCGGCGGATTCGCGCGTCTTTCGCTGCCAGCGGCGCGACCTGCCCCGCCGCTCCCGCAATCAAAAGCGTCCAGCGCGGAAAAATCTGCGCCCGCAACGCCTCTATTGCGCCGTCAATGCGCGCGGGCGTCGTTGCGTCATCGAGGCGCGCAACAAGCTTCACCATGGGCGCGTTCGCCCAATCGCGGCGCGGAAGCTCCGGGCCGCCAAGATCAGCTGTGACGGAAAGTCTTTTTTGATAGCTCGGCCAAGAGGACAGAGGCGCATGCTGCGTCGCCCAACGGAAGTTCATCTCCGCTTCGGGTCTCCATCCGAGAGCGAAAGTCGCGAGCGTGCTGATGAACCGGCCTCTATCGCCGCGCCCCCCCAGGCGCAGAACCTCTGCAACATCGAGAATTTCAATCGCCTCGATGAGGAAGCTGAACCGTCCCTTTTGCGCGACCGGCGATATCCAGATATCGGTTGTTTCATCGGGCGCAATGGCAAGGCCCTCCCCGCGCCCGAGCACGGGCCCTGGCAGCAGATGCCAGCCGATTTCCTGCGAGCCGCGCCGAAAACTGATCATCGGGCGCGCCGGACGATCGTAGAGGCTGAGCCGGTAGCGTATTTTGAACCAGCGCGAACGAGGAAGGCGCGGTTGCGCCGCGATCGTAAGCCACGGCCGCGTGCTCAAGGCTTCGAAGTGCGGCGCCTGACCTTCGGCGTCCAGCGCCGGGACCAAATCAACGATCGTCCGCTTTGATTCGGCGACGCGAGCGGAGACGGGATCCATCCGGCGGTCAAACCGTCTCGACCGAAGCCGGCGTCAAAACGCGCCTTGCTTCCGCATAGACCTCAAGATCCTGTTCGATCAAGCCGCGCGCGGAACCCATCTCGCGCAGGATATTGGCAAAACCTGCGACTGTCTTGCTGGAGCCGAGTGAAATCGGGGCAAAGGTCCGAGGCAGGTCGAGCACGGCCCCAACGAGGGCGAGGAACGAGTCTGGATCGTCGCGCAGCCCGACGGCGTCGATTTCCGCGAGCGAATCAAGGGCTGCCGCGACCGCGGGGGCAGGTGGCGGATCGAAGGCGTTGGGCGCGGCGAGCTGATAGACGAGCGGATTATAGAGCAGCGTCCGTAATTCGTCGGAGGGGCGCGACAAGAGCGCCTCCAGCGCAGCCGCATCGCTAAGATCGAGATCGCGAACGGCGCCGGTGCAGGTCTGCAACATGGGCATCAAGGAATTGGCGCTGGAGCTCGCCTCGGGCGTCGACGCCCATTTCAGGATCAAAAGACGCTCCGCCATCTCCTCGAACGGATCACGCAGCAAAATGCCCATTTTGAATCCGCGATCGTGCAGCAGCGGCTCCCAGACCCGCCAGAAAATGCGGCCTGACGCGTAAATCGAGTTCGTGAAAGGCATCGCGAAAATCGATCTTGTCGTCTCCTCCGGAAGAAGCTCGATCGCCCGGTAGGACATCTGAAAGCGGTGAAGCATCTCCTCATCGAGCGCGAAAGACCGAAACAATTGCGTTTCAAGACGCAGGAATTTCTGCTGGATCAGATCGCCGCCGGCGCCGCGCCGATAGATCAGCACATTATTTTCGCCGTCCGTGATCTCGAGCTTCGCGGCCGCGCCAATTCCAGGGCAGTTTGATTCATCGGCGACAAAGCCGCAAATGCCGGTGTTGTGCAGGCCCTGCTCCTTGAGCAAAGGACGATAGACGAAAGCCTCGACCGCGACATGATGGTCAGCATCAAGATGAACGATCACTCGCGGCGTCGTCGCCGGATTGTCCGGCATCAGCCAGCCGATGATCCTTTCGCCGACATCTTCGTCGATGCTGAATAACATTGGCTCCCCGGTTGCTGCGCGGCCGCCCGAAGCGGCCTCCTAATCGATGTGCCTGCGATCTCGAATGCCGGCGATCAATAGCATCGCCACGGCCCAGAGTCCGAAGGCGCATATGCCGACGAAAGCGACCGATCTCGCGCGGCGCGGATATTCGGCAACGTCCGGTTTTTCCGGCGGGACGAAAAGAGCGATATAGATGTGCTGGCGCTCGGATTCCTCGCGCGCTTTCTCGTAGGCTGCCTGTGCGACTTCGAGAAGACGTTCCGAAAAACGCCGCTCCAACTCCTGCTGCTCGAACTGCGCGATGGTTCGGGCGGCCGTCTTGGCCTCGCCTTTCGGACTGGTCAGGGCCTCGGTCTGCGCCAAGATCTGGGCGTTAAGAGCCGCGATCTGGTCGGACAGGATTTTCTGTTGCGGCGAGTTCGACGCCATAATTCTGAGATTGGCGTCTCGTTGGCGCTCCAGAGACAGCTTTTCCTTTACGACGCCAAGGAGCCTCGCGGCGGCGAGATCGATCGTCTGCTGCGGATCGACCGTTCCTTCCTTGTTTCGCACGTCTCTAAGGCCGGTGAGAGCGGTGGCGTAACGCGCGCCGGCCCGCTGCATATCGTCCTCCGCCATGGCGAGGGCGTCCTTGCGCGCTCTGGCGGCGACGCTATCGACCATGCGTTCCGTGGCTTTTTCGACGGCCCGCGCGATAGCCAGCGCGTCATCGGGCGTAAAGCCTAAAACGCGCACGAGCACGAGCCCCGATACGCGATCGACAGTAACCGAAATCATCGATTGCCAATAGCGCCACAGAGCGTCATCGCTCGTTGACGCATCGAAGCGCGAAAGCCAATCCGCTTCGCGCCGCGAAAACATCGCGCGGAGCGAGCCGTCTGCGTCGAGTTCGCGCACGAGATTGCGGCTTCGCAAATAGTCCGCCGCCATGTAAGGCAAACGTCCGATATCGTTCTGTCCGCCACCGCGCATGAGCGTCGATACAATGCTTTGTTCGGCGACAAGGTCGCTGGCCGAGCGGATGCTGAAGCGAAACTCGACGGCATATCTATCGGCGGCGATCAATCCATAATAGAGGCTGGCGATCAGAACGGGCAGAATAACGCAAAGAGCGAAGGAAATCTGATGCCAACGCCATGACCCGAATTGATCAATCGGCACCGAGACGCGGCGCAAATCCTCGCGGAGTACAAAGTGCTCGACCGCAGATTCTCCGGTCGCCCGATCCTCCGGCCTGCTTTCAAGACGCGTCTCGCTCATGAGAAGATCGCCTGCCCCGACCAGTTCATCTTGCGTGATCGCGGACGCCGGCGACGGTCAGCGCGATCACCGCCCATGCTGTGAAAGCGCCGATAAGGATCGCCAAGATGGCGAAGCCGCGGCGCGGAAACAGAGAGCTTTGCGGCGTTGTCGGATCCTCGATGGAAACCAAATAGATATGGCGGCTGTTCGCGTCCGAGCGCGCATTATCCAACAGCTTTTCGGCCAGCTCGACCCTTTTTTCGGCCAGTTTCTTTTCAACGTCCAGCCGATCATAGTCCGCCAGCGCCGCCGATGCGGTTGAACCGTTGGCGCCTGCGCCCGTGATCCTCGATTCGAGCGCGGAGATCTGGGAGGCCAGGATGTTCCGGTCCGATTGGAGGATCTTGATTTGCAGCGCGTCCGCGCCGAGCGAGGTGCGCGCGATCGCCAGCTTCACTTCGACTTCGGCGAGATCACGCCGTAATTCCCCAATGGTTTCGCTCAACGAATGGGCCGAATCGAGCGGATCGATCGACATTCGCGTATTTCTGAACTGTTCGACGCGCGCGCGCCAAACTGCAAGCTTGTCCATCGCAGCCTTGACCTCGGCCTCTCCCCGTTCGGTCATGTCGCGCCGCATGCGGTCGAGAAGCTCGTTGACGACGATGTCGCAACGCGCGCGGATGGCGGTTGCGAGGCGCACGGAATCCTGGCGTGAAAACGTTTTGACCTTGACGGTCAGAATTCCCGAAGCGATTTCCACCGATGGATCAACCGCCTTGCGCCAGTAACGCAAGAAATCTTCCGGCGATCCTGACGGATTAAATCGCGCAATAAAATCGGCGCCGGGCGCGCTGAATATGGCGCGCAGATCAATAGCCTTGGACAGGTCGTCGATGATCGTCTGGCTGTGGATATAATCCGCGACGATAAAGACGTCCTGACTGGTGTTTAGAGATGCGAGCGTGCCAAGACCGGACGCCGCCAGCGCGTCGCTGCCGGGCAGCGACTCCGTCGTGCCACGGACGGCGAAACGCATCTCGGAAATGAACTGATCGGACGCGATGAATTGAAAATAAATGAAGCTCGCGGCGACTGGCAGAACGACAAGGATGATAAAGCTTCGCCAAAACCAGGGCCCGTCATCGTCCACATCGATGGGTTTCGCGCTGGCGCCGGCTGCGCGCGAGCCCAATCGCGCCCGAAGAGCAGCAGCTTTGATGGCGATGGCGGCGATTTGCCGAACCGATTGGCGGACGCCTGCCCCGACGTCAATCGCGCCAACGGCCAAACGCGGGCCGGGGAGCCTTTGACGAACGGCGTCTTGCCTGATTTCGGACGTCATGCGGAACTACCGCCTCGCGACAGAGGACATTTGCGCGACGCGATCAAGAAGCTCGCGGCGAGAACCGGCGAAGCAGAGGCTTCCTGCTGAACACAAAATCTTACTCTTCCATTAACAATGCGTGATTAGAGAATCATTTCGTCCACGCTCATCGACGGTTTGCATTAGAATATTTTGCGCAGATTGCGATGCGCTCCGCGCCATGATGAACAAAACAGGAGCGGCGCCTGAAAATCGCCCGGATTTTTCCTATGCTGCACGCTTCTGTCCTGATCGGATATGACAACGTGATCTGCGCCTTTCATATTGACTGGCCAACTGAATTTCTGATCTGCTCCAGGACGCTTTATCGGCTTGTCGCATGAACCTTGCATAACACTGATAATAGATGATGAATCGCCCTTTGTCTCCCGACTCCTACCCTCTCTCCGGGATCAAACCACTATAACCATCAAAACCGGCGCTAAAGTGATAATCAAGCTCGTTGGTAAGCCCGGAATTTGTCCTTTCTTTGCCCTTGACGCTTGCAGAGTCACTGGGGCAAAAAGGTTATTATTGCAGATCATCGCACCTTTAATTCCATGTATGCTCTCCTGAAGAGCTTCGCTCGGCCCGAGAAGGGCGTATTGGAGTCTGGCAGCATTTATGAGAAATCGCGAGGGCGACCGACTGACGCCAACGGTGGAACACGACGCGGAAGTCGCAATCATAGGACGTTCCTGCAGACTTCCGGGCGCTAATTCTCCTGAGACACTTTGGGATTTGCTGTCCTCGGGACGATGCGCCATATCGCAAGTGCCGGCTGACCGATGGTCGCTAGAACGGCTTGGCCATCCAAAGCCCAAGGAACGCGGGCGCAGCTATACTTGGGCGGCGGGAATTCTCGATGATCCATGGGGCTTCGATCCAGCGGTCTTCGGCATTTCGCCGCGCGAAGCCGAACAGATGGACCCGCAGCAAAGGCTCCTCCTCGAACTCGCGTTCGAAGCGATCGAGGATGCTGGAATCGCGCCGTCCTCGCTCGCCGGCACGCACACAGGCGTGTTCATCGGTGGCTCCTCGCTCGACTACGGCAATCTGCGGCTGCACGATCCGGCGGCGGCTGACGCCTATTTCGCGACCGGCAATACGCTGGCCGTGCTCTCGAATCGCATCTCCTACGTGTTCGACCTGCATGGGCCGAGCTTTACCATCGACACCGCTTGCTCGTCCTCGCTCGTCGCTCTCGACGCCGCGGTCGCCGCCATCCGGAGCGGCTCGATCGATACGGCCATTGTCGGCGGCGCCAATGCGCTGGTCAGTCCTTTCGGTTTCATCAGCTTTTCGCAAGCCACAATGCTGTCGCCGACAGGTCTCTGCCGCGCCTTTTCGGCAAAGGCTGACGGCTATGTGCGCGCGGAAGGCGGCGTCGTTCTCGTCCTGCGCGCTCTTCGCCGCGCACGCGTTGAAGGCGATCGGGCGCACGCCCTGATCGTCGCCTCGGGCGTCAATTCCGACGGGCGCACGAGCGGCATTTCGCTGCCTTCGAAAAAGCATCAGAGCGCCCTGCTCGATCGTGTCTACGAAGACGCTGGCGTCGATCCGGACGACGTCGCCTTCGTCGAAGCGCATGGCACCGGGACGCGGGTCGGCGACCCCGTCGAGGCCGGCGCGATCGGCGACGTCCTCGGGCGACGGCGACGCCAGCCGCTGCCGATCGGATCGATCAAGAGCAACATTGGCCACATCGAGCCGGCCTCCGGTCTCGCCGGCGTGATGAAAGCCATGCTGGCGCTGGAGCATGACGAATTGCCGCGTTCGCTCCATTGCAGCGAACTCAATCCAGACATCGCCTTCGATGACCTCAACCTCTCCGTCAGCGTCGAACCCGTCGCGCTGGCGCGCGATGGGCGCCCTCGTTACGCCGGCGTCAGCTCGTTCGGCTTTGGCGGCACCAACGCGCATGTCATCCTCTCCGACGCGGCTCCCGTTCTGACTCGCGGCGCGCCCGTCAAGGCGCCACAGTTCCTTTTCCTGTCGGCACAGTCCGAAAGCGCTCTCGCAGAACTCGCCCGGAACTATTCGGCCCGGCTCGCGGGCGTTGGACCGAATTCTTTTCAACGGATCGTCGCCGCGACGGGGCATCGGCGCGAACGTCACGCCGAGGGGCTCGTCATTCCTCTCGGGGCGCCGAAAGCCGTCATCCAGGCGCTTGATGCGGCGGCGGAACAGGCTGACAATTCACGGCAACTGGCCTCGCCGCATATCGTCCTCGGGTCGGCGATCGAACGTGATGCGCCCGTCGCTTTCGTCTTTTCCGGCAATGGCAGTCAGTGGCCTGGCATGGGCCAACACGCCTACGAGGCAAACGCCGCCTTTCGCGATCGCTTCAACGCCATCGACGCCCTGTTCCAACCATTGTCCGGCTGGTCGCTGGCGGCGATGATGTTCGATGCCAATATCGCAGCGCATCTGGCGCGAACGAGCATCGCGCAGCCTCTGGTTTTCGCGATCCAGGCGGCGACGGCTCATTGCCTGACCGGCCTGGGTTTGCGTCCGGCGATGACGCTTGGGCACAGCATGGGCGAAGTCGCCGCCGCCGAGGCCGCCGGCATCCTCGACCTCGCGAGCGCCGTCAGTGTGATCTATTACCGCAGCCATCATCAAGAGCTGGTCCGGGACGCCGGCGGCCTCGCCGTCTTGTTCGGCCCGAGGGACGCGGCCGAAGCATTGGTGGCGGAAATTCCCGAACTCGTCATCGCCGCGCATAATTCGCCGCGGAACTTCACAATTTCAGGCCCCTTTGACGCTCTGGAACAATTGGCGAGGGCGAGCCGCGCTTATAAGGCGCGCGTGCGGCGGCTCGACCTCGTCTATCCGTTTCACAGCGACCTCATGGGCCCCGTCGAGGCGCCGCTTTATGACGACCTCGCGACATTGGCGCCAATGCGGAGCCGCGTGACTTTCATTTCCACGGTCGACGCTGATGTCCTGGCCGGCCCCGAACTCGACGCGCTGTACTGGTGGCGGAACGTTCGCGAACCGGTTCAGTTCAAGGAGGGAATCGAACGCGCCGCTCATTTGGGCGCCCGGATCTTCGTCAAGATCGGGCCCGGCGCGACCCTCGTCGCCGACATCAAGGAAACCGCGGACAATATCGGAGCGACGATCGCCGCTTTTCCGGTGCATCAGCAAAAGCCGCTTGGGGATGATCCCTTCCGGCGCGCGGTCGCCGAGGCGCTGACCCGCGGCGCGGCGATCGACAAGGCCGCCGCATTTGGCGATGATCCAGGACCCGTGGACAATCTGCCAGCCTATCCGTGGCAGCGAAGAATCTGCCGGCTGGGCGAGACCACCGAAACCTCGGGACTGCTCAGCGTGCGCGCCTGGCATCCCTTGATCGGAGCCCGTTTGGCCGCTGATGCGCTGGAGTGGCACGCGCAGGTCGATCCGCTGTTGATCCCGGCCCTGGCCGATCATCGAATCGACGGCCAAATCTTGCTGCCGGGCGCGGCCTTCGCTGAAATGGCGCTCGCCGTGGCTTCGGATTGGCTTGGCTCGAAAACCGTCACGATCGAGGATGTTGAAATCCTCCAGCCGATGATCTTCTCGGCCAATGTCTCGCGCCAAATCGTCTGCCGCGCGGCGCCGATCGCTGGGACAATCGAAATCATGAGCCGTCCGCGGCTCAGCAATACGCCCTTTGTGCTCCACGCTAGGGCCAAAGTCGTACACAGGCCGGGGCCGACACTGCGCTTCCCGGTCCACGATTTGCCGACGATTCCGAAACGGCGGGAAAAAACTGTTTCAGGCCTAGAGCTTTACGCCAAGGCGCAGCAGTCCGGGCTCGAATTCGGCCCTGCCTTTCGCCAGGTCGCCTCCGCCGCCCGTGAGGGCAAGGCGGGAATTATTGTCAATCTGCGGTCTGCGCAGGCAGATCCTCGCTACGGTCTGGATCCCGCACGCCTCGACTCATGCTTTCACGGTCTCATACTCCTCTTCGCGGATGTGACGGGGACGGCGCGCGCGCCTGCCTATTTGCCGGTGCGGTTCGGCGAAATCAGACTTGAGCGCCCGGGCGAAGCCATCGCGCAGGCGCATATCGATATAAAGCGCTGCGACGAACGAGCGATCGTTGCAGATTTTACCCTGCTCGACGCGGACGGCGAACTCATCGCAAAGCTGCGGGATGCGCGCTATCAGGCCGTGCGCGCGGCGCTCCGTGGCGATCTCGCCAACCATGCGGTGGCGCAATCCCTGACGCTCGCGGAAGAACCGACCGCGAGCCGGCGCGACGCATGCCTGACGCCCGATGTTTTGGCTCGGGCGGGGGCGCGCGAAACGGCGAACGCCGCCGCCAGTTCACTGCCAGCCGATCTCGTGCTGATCGAAGGCTGGGCGACAGCGGCCGCCTACCGCCTCGCTTCCAGGCTGGCGACCGGCAACAGAATCGCGCCAAAGCAGTTGATCTCCGCCGGCCGTTTTCCCGCGGCGCATGGCGGATGGCTGATCACTCTGCTGAAGGCCCTCGCGGACAGCGGCCTCGCTGAGCCGGACGGCGAGGCCTATCTTCTCGCCGGAGACCTCGATCTGCCTGATCCCGAGGAGATCCTGCAAAGTTTCGCCGCCGATCATCCGAGGCGATCGGCTGAGCTTCTGCTCGCCGCGCGCACGGGAGCGGCGATGGAGGCTCTGTCCCACAGTGACGCCGCGATTGGTTCGCTGAGCGAATCAGCGATCGAATCCTTTGAAATCGGTTCGCTCGCAGTCGTCGCCGCCGCCGATCTTCTCGCTGATCTGTTGCACCGATCCTCCGAGCATTGGCCACGCGATCGGGCCCTGCGCATTCTCCAGATCGGACATGGGCCTTTGTCTTCCCATTCGGTCGGGCTGGCGTTGCGCCATGACGCGCGCCTCACCATTTTCGAACCGGATCAAGCCCGGCTCGAGCGCGCGAGACTGGCCTTTTCCCGCGATGCGCGCATCACTTTCCTCGACAATCTCGAAGCCATCCAAAGCGGCGGATTTGATCTTGTCATCGCGGCGGACGCGCTGCATCGCATCGCTCCGCAAAAAATCCCGTTGGCGCGCATCGTCGATACCATTGCGTCAGAAGGCTTGATCGCCGCGATCGAGCCTGAGGCGTCGCTCTTCCGCGACCTCGTGTTTGGACTTGATCGCGAATGGCCTGCCGAATCTGGCCAAAGCGGCTGCGTTCTCTCCGCTTCTGACTGGTCCGGCGCGCTGAGATCGGCGGGTCTTCACGCTGTCTTCGCCGAGCCCATCATGACAAAGGCAGGTCCGGCTCTTCTCGTCGCCGGGCAAAAGCCGAAGGCCGCGGCAAAGGGCAACCGGCTCGCCAAAGCGCTCATCATCCGCGATGGCGATTCCCGAACAATCGAAGTCGTAGCTGCTCTCGCCGACCGTCTCCACGCCGGGGGCGCCGATTGCCGCGTGGAAGACACGGACGCGCTCCATCGCGACGGACCTTTTGAGGCAGTGGTCTGTCTCTCCGGCCCCGCGTCAGCGGGGCAAAGCTCGGTCGAGCATCTTGCTGCGCGCTGTCTGTCATTGAAAGCGGCGGCCGAACATCTCGGCAAACAAAGAACGCAATTCTGGATCGTCACGCACGGCGCACTCCGGGTCGATGAAGATGCGCCAGCATCCGAGGCTGGCGTTTGGGCCTTCGCACGGACCTTAGCGAACGAGTTTCAGGGGCTCGTCGTGCGTCGCGTCGATGTTGCGCCGGGACTTCCTCCGGCAATCGAGGCTGAGCGTCTCGCGGAGATCGTCGTTTCGGGGACCGCCGAAACCGACATCGTCGTCGATGCGCGTTCGACCCGCGTGGCGCGGCTGCGCGCGCAAGATGGCGGCGAGGCGCCTGACTTTGGATCGCCCGCGACGGCAAGCCGCCTTGAAAAGGGCGAGGGCAGCGGGCTTGACCGAATCCGCTGGACGCCGATCGAACGCCAGCCTCCGGCGCCGGGAGAAATCGAAATCGCCGTCGCTGCGAGCGGCCTCAACTTCCGCGACGTGATGTGGGGGCTTTCCATCCTGCCCGACGAGATGCTGGAGGAAGGCTTCGCCGGCCCGACACTCGGCCTTGAATGCGCCGGGCATGTCGTCGCTGTTGGACAGGGAGTCGACAGATTCAAGACCGGCGACGAGGTCGTCGCCTTCGCAGGGGGGGCCTTTGCCAGCCACGTCACCGTCAATGCCAATATGGCGGCGCTGATTCCCGAAGGCCTGCCGCTCGAAGCGGCGACGACCATTCCGGTCGCTTTTCTGACCGCTTATTACGCTCTCGTCACCTGCGCACGCCTTGCGCCCGGCGAATGGGTGCTGATCCACGGCGGCGCCGGCGGGGTCGGCCTCGCCGCCTTGCAGATCGCCCGTTGGCGTGGCGCGCGCGCGATCGCGACTGCGGGATCCTTGGAAAAGCGCGATCTTGTCAGGACGCTCGGCGCCGAACATGTCTTTGACGGGCGCTCGGGAAACTTCGTCGATGACGTGCGCCGCGTCACCGGCGGCGGCGGCGTCGCGGTTGTTTTGAACAGTCTTTCGGGCGAAGCGATGGAGCGCAGCATCGGCCTCCTCGAACCATTCGGCCGCTTCGTTGAGCTCGGCAAGCGCGACTATCTCGCCAATACCCACATTGGCCTGCGCCCTTTCCGCAAGAATCTCGCTTATTTCGGCGTTGATCTCGATCATTTGATCCTCGCTCAGGCCGAAAAGGGGCATCAGCTTTTCGAGGAGGTGATGCGCCGCTTCGCGGAGGGCGAATTCTCAGCCCTGCCCTATCGCAGCTTTCCCGCGCGCGAATTTATCGACGCCATGCGGCTCATGCAGCAATCAGGACATATCGGCAAGATCGTCATCACGCCGCCAAAGCCGGGCGAAATCCATGTGGCGCCATTGAACCGTTTCGAGGTGGCGCCCGACAAAACGCATCTCATCACGGGCGGCTTCGGCGGCTTCGGCCTTGCGACCGCGCGCTGGCTCGTCGAGCGCGGCGCGCGCCATCTCGCCCTCATTGGGCGCAGCGGCGCGAACAGCCCCGAGGCGCGCGAGGCGCTCGCCGATTTCAAGACGGCCGGCGTCAAAGTGCATGTCGCGGCGTTGAATATCGCCGACGCCCGCGCTGCGAAGACCTTGTTCCAGACCATCGCGAAAGAGATGCCGCCTCTTGGCGGCGTCATTCACGCTGCGATGGTGCTGGATGACGCGGTGATCGCCAATCTCGACTCTGAGCGGCTGAAAAATGTACTGACTCCGAAGGTCGCCGGCGCTGAGCATCTTGATCGCCTGACCCGCGATCTGCCGCTTGATTATTTCGTGCTGTTCTCATCGGCGACAACCGTGATCGGCAATCCCGGTCAAGGGGCCTATGTCGCCGCGAACGGCTTTCTCGAGGGGTTGGCGCGGCAACGGCGAGCCGCCGGCAGACCGGCCCTCGCGGTCGCCTGGGGAGGCATCGAAGACGTTGGTCTTCTCGCGCGCAATCGTTCGCTGAAAGAGACGCTGGCGAGCCGCGCCGGAGTCAAAGGCATGAATGCGCGCGATGCGCTCAATCTCATGGGCGAGGCTTTGTCGCGTCCGAACCGGGGCGCCGACGAAGCCGTTCTGGTCATCGCCGAAATGAACTGGACGACTGCGCGAACTCATCTGCCGCTTTTGTCTTCGCCGACCTATGCCGAACTTATTCGCGAAGACGCAGCGGCTGAAGCCGACAAGCGCGAGAGGATCGACGTGGCGGCTCTCATCGCAACGCGCGCGCCGGAAGACGTCCGCAAAACCATCGTCGACGTGATCGTTGAAGAGATCGCGCATATCCTTCGATTGCCGGTCGAGAATTTGAATCGCAGCAAGCCGCTGTCGGAAATCGGCCTTGACTCGCTGATGGCCGTCGAACTTGGCGTCAGCCTCGAAGAGCGCCTGTCGCTCGAGGCGCCGCTGTCGACGTCGGCAAGCGGCTTCAATGTCGGGGAACTCGCAGACCATATTCTCGGTCTTTGTGTCAACGCGACGAGCGAAGAGGCTTCGATTGCGCAAAATCTCGCGGATAAACATCTCGGCAAAGGCGTCGCCGACAAAATGGCGCCGCTCACCGCCCTTGTTGAAGAGAAGAGCCGCGATCTGACGCAAATCCTGCGGTAGCTCAAAGGTGCGGGCAAGGCTTCGATTCGCTCGTAGCTTTTGCATGATCGCGCCTTTCTCGCCGCCGCCCTTCGAGGCTCGCCAATGGACTGCCCGGTTGCCTATGACATCACAAGACTGGCGACGCGCGTTCTGAACCGCACGCCGAACGGCATAGACCGCATCGACTCCGCCTTTGCGCGCCGTTTGCTCGGTTCGGCGACTGCCGGTCATCTGGCGATGATGATGACGCTACAGGGACCGCGCATCATCTCTGGCGCCGCAGCCGCCGATGTCGTGAACGGAATTTTCCTCCATTGGGGCGAAGACGAAGCTCCCGGGGAAGATGAAAGCTATCGCCGCATCGTTAACTGGCTCTCCGGCGAGACAAGCTCATTCAAAGCCGCTCAGCGCGTCGCGCGCGGGCGCAGCGGGCAAGCCTCGGGCGTCGCGCGCTGGATCAGACAACACGGATTCCCGATCGGGCAGTCGCCTGTCGCCGCCCTGCCCAAAGGCGCGCGCTACCTCAACGTCAGCCAGTTTCCGCTCTGGATTCCGAGCTATTTCCGCTGGCTGAAACAACGTCCCGACGTCAAGGGCGTCTTCTTCATTCATGATCTGCTGCCGATCGAGCACCCGGAATATTTCCGTAAAGCCGAGTATGATCGTCATTTGCGCCGACTCGTTAATCTGGCTGAGTTCGGAGCCGCGGCCATCGTCACGACGCAGGTGGTGAAGGAGGCGCTCCAGGCTCATCTGGCGCCACTCGGCCGCAAGGATATGCCCATTCTCGTTGCTCCGATCCCGGCGGCGCCGATTTTTTCCGATCGCCGGGCCGCGTCTTTGGAACTGACGGACAGTCCCTATTTCGTCGCCTGCGGCACGATCGAGCCGCGCAAGAACCATCTTCTCTTACTGCATGTCTGGCGCGAACTCGTGCGGCGCGACGGCGCTTCAGCCCCGAAGCTGGTTCTGATCGGCGCCCGCGGATGGGAAAACGAGAATGTTGTCGACCTGCTGGAGCGCTGTCATGCGATCGGCAATCACGTCATCGAGGTTTCAGGGCTTTCGACGCCAGGCCTGAAGGCGCTGATGGGTGGGGCGCGCGCCCTGCTCATGCCGTCATTTGCGGAAGGATATGGGTTGCCCATCGCCGAGGCGCTCGCCGTGGGAACGCCTGTCATCGCCTCGGACATTGCAGCCTTCGAGGAAAGCGGCGCAGGCCGCATCACGGCGCTGAGCCCGATCGACGGCGAAAAATGGCTGGAGACGATCCGCGCCTTCACCGCCCCTAATTCTCCCGAGCGCGCAGCCGCGAAGGCGCAGACCGATCGATTCGAGGCGCCGAGCTGGAGCGGCTATTTTGCCAAGGCCGAAGCGTTTCTTTCGGATCTGTAAGGATCGTGAGTGCGGATGACTGTTTTGCTTTCGAGCGCACGCGCGTCCTCGCCACGCAGCCGCTTTGCGATTTTCAGCGTATTGACGACGAACAGAGACACGAACACGACGCCGACGAGGCAAAAAACGAGATCATAGGCCGAAAATGTCTGACCCAAGACCGCGATCTTCGAAGGGCCCGATATATACATCCAGAAATTGATGAGGATGAGGCCAACGCGGAGTTCCGTCGGTCCAAGCGCCAGGAAAGACAATTGGAAACTGCCCGAAACGTGATTGTACAAAAAGACGTACATGCACAGCAGAAAATAACCAATGAGGACGAACAGCGCGACATCGAGGCGCATATAGGCCGAAAAACCCAAGCCGCCCAGAATCACCAGATTGCACAGGGCGTCGACGGTATGATCGAGAAAATAGCCGTAGCGCGGTCTCTCGATTCGCCTGAAGCGGGCAAGGCTTCCATCGAGCGAATCGCCGAACCAATGGATGAAAAATCCCAAGGTGGCCAGCCAAAAAAAAGCCGGATTGAACCGGCTGCCGACATATCCCGCAAAGACGATTCCGGCCCCGCCGACGCCGAGCGCGGTCAAACGATCCGGCGTCATGAAGCGCGGCATGCGCGCGCAAAGCCAATTCAGAAGCGCACGCTCGCGCCGCGCCAAAATATTGGTCTGAATACGAATCGTGGGTTGCGTCTTGACCCTTGATGCGGTCTCCTGACCAAGACCGTTTGATATGGTCTCTTGACCAAAACTAATGGTATGCGTCAAAGTCTCGCCCCCGACTTACGCTCTACTCGAAGTAATCCGTTCATTCATAAGCAATGATCGCAGCACCGCCCCCGGCTACCAAGCCTCCATTTCGAGTCTGAGTAAAATAGTCAGGCACTGTGTCAAAAAAGCGCCATGTCCTTAGCTATCCCCACTATTTTGATTATCTGGATCATCATCGAGGTGATAAGCACGCTCTCGGCGTGGCGCTACACCTGGGGGTTGCCGCGCGCGGAGGTCCCGGGCAGGACTCCTCCCGTGGCGGTCATCGTCGCCATCAAAAACCGGTCGGCCTTGACCGAGGATTTTCTCCAGCGTCTGCGCGCTCAGGATTATCCCGACTACCGCATTGTCGCGGCGGTTGAATCAGGCGACGATCCGGCCTTCGCCTTGCTGAACGAGGCGGCCCGCAAGCCCGGCGCGAATCTGGCCACCGTCGTCGCAGGTCCCGTTGAGCACGGCGGCCAAAAGGTGTGGAACCTCCTCGCGGCTCTGAAGGCGATCCGAAGCGAGGACGAGATCATCGTGTTTACCGATGCCGATACGCTGCCCGCTCCCGAATGGCTGGCGCGGCTCGTCTCGGCGCTGATCGACGCCGGCTATGACTCGGTGACCGGCTACCGCTGGATGATTCCAACGGATGGGCGGATCAGTTCGGCTGTCGTCGCGGCGGCGAACGCCTCGATCGTCACCCTGCCGCGCATTCCGGACGTCATCAATTTGTGTTGGGGCGGCGCCACAGCGGTCCGTCGCGAGACGCTGGAGCAGATCGACATCGCGGCCTATTGGCGAGGCGCGATCAGCGACGATCTGCAGATGACGCGCGCGCTCAACGCGGCCGGCCGCGCCATTTTCTCACCGCGCCAGAGCCTCCTTCTGTCGCCGATTGCAATGGATTGGAAGGAGGCTTTCGCTTTCGGTCAGCGGCAATATCGCCTGATGCTGACGCATGTGCCGATGCTTTGGCTTTTCGCCGCGTTGACCACGGGTCTACCGATCATCGGCGCCTGTCTCGCCGTCTTCCTCGCGCTTCAAGGGCAGATCGCTGGATTTTTCACGCTGGCTCTATCGGCCGGATTTGGCGAGTTGCGCTATCAGAACCGACGGCGCATCGTCCGCTCGCTCTGGCCGGAAACGCAGGATTGCGACCTTGCGCTCTATTGGCGGGTCGAACGTTTCTTGCGGCCTCTATGGTGGAGTTTTCATTTCGTCTGCATTCTCGGCGCACTCGGATCCAGGCGCTTGCGCTGGGCCGGCATCGACTATCTCGTCCGTAGTCCGCAGGACGTCGTCGTTCTGCGCCGCCGGCGCCCGCCCGCATAGGCTTCGTCAAAGCTCCACTCTTTAGAGCCCTCTGTCGCCCTTGGCCAAGCCCATGATGTTGCGGAAGAAGTCGCTTTCGTCGATTTCCCTGATCGAATCGGCGAGCGCGTCGACGGCAAGATGTATCTGCTCCGGCGTATGTTCGGACGTCAGAAAGAAGCGCAGTCGCGCGGCGCGCTCCGGCACGGCCGGATAGATGATCGGCTGCACATTGACGCCGCGTTCGAAGAGCTTTTGGCTGACCGCCACGGCGGCGACGGAATTTCCCACAAGGATCGGTATGATCGCCCGTCCCGATGAGGCGCCCGCGTCCAATCCGCGAGCCCTCGCGGCCGCGAGAAAGAGCCGGCTCGCCGCGGTGAGGCGCTCGACCCGCTGTGGTTCGCGGCGCAAAATCGAAAGGGCCGTCGCAGAGGCGGCTGCGAGCGGCGGCGACAGACCGACGGAATAGACAAACCCGCCTGACATGCATTTCAGATATTCGACGAGCGCGGTCGACCCCGCAATGAATCCGCCACAGCTGGCGAGGGTCTTCGACAGCGTGCCCATCCATATATCGACGTCGCGCGGATCGGCGCCCGCCTGCTCGAAGAGGCCGTAGCCCCTGTCGCCGAGGACGCCGAGCCCATGCGCCTCATCAACCATCAGCCATGCCTCATGGCGGCGTTTGATCTCGATGAGACGCGGCAGGTCCGGACTGTCGCCGTCCATGCTATAGAGGCCCTCGACCACGATCAGCACGCGATCGAACTGGTCGCGCATAGCGGCGAGAAGCGAATCGAGCGCCTCGCAGTCATTGTGCGGGAAGCTCCGTCTTTCGGCGCGCGACAGCGTCGCGCCGAGGACGATGCTGTTATGCGCGAGACTGTCATGCACGATAAGGTCTTTGGGGCCCAAAAGCGCGCCGATCGTCGAAACGTTAGCGCCGTGGCCGCTGACGAAAACGACGCAGCTTTCCTGCTGATAATGTTCGGCTAGAGCCTGTTCGAGCGTACGATGCCCGGGGCGTTCGCCAGCGACGACGCGGCTCGCCGAGGCCGACGTTCCAAATTCGTCGATGGCGGCGTGAGCCGCGGCGCGGACTTCAGGATGCTGGTTCAGCCCGAGATAATCATAGGACGAAAAATTCACGAAGCGGCGGCCGTCCATCACGGTCGTCGCGCCCGCCGCGGTTTCGTGCAGCCTGAAGAAAGGATTGTCGAGGCCGACAACAGCCGCCATGGAGCGCTGGAGCCTCAATTCCTGATAGCCAGGCAGATTTTGGAAATCCATTACGCCGTCGCGAGCGGTGCGCTCCGGCTCCGCGGATATCGTTGAAGGCTCCTTCGGCCCAGCCGGCTGAGCTCTCAGGCGATTGAGAACGAGCTTATCGAGTCTTTGCCGATCTTCTTCATCAAGGCCCGGCCGTTTACGTGGCTTCATCGTCACATCCTGCGCGTTCCAGAGCTTCGCCTCAATAGCCGATCACCCGCCAAACGTCCATTTCCAGAGCGCGGCGCGCCTGATAGGGTCCGGCTCGCCCGCATCGCACCCATCCCGGCAATCTGTTGACCATTTCTGAAGCGCCAAGCGACCATCCACCCTGTCCCATCACCGGCGATCCCGCGACGGAGCTTGTCCAAATCGTCAGTTGCGGCTTCCTGGCGCGCCTTTGGGAGATCGAATTCAAGGTCAATGCGCGCCCGAGCTTTGGCGGAGCGACGCATCTTTCCTTATGGCGCTCGCCCACTGGCTTGCTGTTCTTTTCGCCGGCGTTGGCCGGCGATGCGGAATTCTACCACGGGTTCTACAGAACCCTCGGCCCCAAATTATTTCCACGCGAAGATCGCCCGCGCGGCGAATTTCTTCTTGCCGCAAGTTATATCGAGGCAGGCGCGCGCGTTCTCGACGTCGGCTGCGGCTATGGCGGATTTCGCCCGTTTGTCACCCATGCGAATTATTTTGGCCTTGACCCGCATTTCGTCGGCGCCGCCGACGCTGATTGGGCTTGCGCGCAGACTCTCGCCGAGCATCTCGCCGGCAACACCGCGTCCTATGATGCGGTCTGCGCGTTTCAGGTCATCGAGCATGTCGAAAAGCCCGCGCAGATCTTCGCCGAAATGGCGGCGGCGGCAAAGCCCGGCGGCAGGGTCATCGTCGGCGTTCCACATGTGCCGTCGGCGATGGCGCGCATTCCTAATTTTCTTCTCAACGCGCCGCCGCACCATCTGACCTGGTGGAGCGAGGGCGCCTTACGCGCCCTGGCGCAAAGTCAGGGACTCATTGTGGAAACGATCCGGCATGTCGCATGGTCGAAAATGGACAGCCTCGTCTATTGGATCGAACGCTGCTCGCCGGTGCGCTGCAAGGACATCTATTTCAAACCGGCCTGGTCCTGGCACGCCTCCGCCTTGGTAGGCTTCGCACTCGGTTCCGTCATGGACAGGCTGTTCGGACCTCCACGGCGAACGCGGGACGAGGGCAGCGGTCTCCTTCTCGTCGCGCGAAAGCCGGGCGCCTAAACTTCCGCGGCGACCGCCAATCGAAAATAAGGCGCCTATTTGCGCGCCTTGCGGGCCGCATAGCGGGCGTCGCGCGCTTTCTTGCGTTCGATCTCGAGCGCCGCGGCGCGTTCGGCCTCCGCCGCCGCCTCCAATGCGCGAGCCTCCTCTTCCGCCTTCAGGGCCGCGTCGCGCTCGGCCTTTTCCACAGCCTCGCGGGCTCGCCTTTCTTCCTCGGCGGCCTTGCGCTCCAACGCCCGGGCGTCGCGCGCGGCGATAATTTCCCGCCGGGCCGCCTCACGCTTGGCAACGGTTTCCTCATCGACTTCAGTCTTGGCGCGGAATTTCTCCAATAACGCCTTCTTCGCGTTCGCTGCATTGCTGAGGCGGTCGCCAAATTTGTCTATCTTAAACGCGCACATCGAATATGCCTTTTACAACTTTCCGATTCGAGGAAATCAACCGTACCCGCTGCCTAACCGCGCAAGGAGCCTTTGTCACGAATTCAAATGCGTTTTCGCGCGTCCGCAAGGCGTTCGGTTCGCCCTTTCGGCCCTCAAAGCTCTGATAATCGCCGATGCGGAGCGCCGAAAGCCCAAGATTTAACGGGTCATTAACCATACGTTGCGTAAATCAACATAGCAAAATCTCGAGGCGCCCACGTGACTGCCGCAGCCCGTCCACGACATTCAATCCGCTTCCACAGCCGCTCGTTCCACGCCATGGCGCTCGCGCCTCAAGCGCCCTTGACGGACTGGCTGGCCGAACTCGACGCCTGGGTCGAGCGCTCGCCCGGTTTTTTCGTCGGCCGGCCGATCGTGCTCGACCTTTCCAATCTTGAGCTCGGCAAGGCCGAGGTTGTCGATCTCACCAAAAACCTGTTTGAACGCAACATTCAGATCATGGGAATTGAAGGCGGCGATCCGACCTGGCGCGAATACGGAATGCCGCCGCCATTTGTGAGCGGCGGACGCTACGTCAATGAAACCCCGAGATCGACGGTCGATACAATCGCGAAGATCATCGACGGGGGCGAATCGCCGGACGACGCCAAGGCGCAGGAGGCCACTGCCGCGCCGGCGCCGCAGCGCTCGAATGCGCTATTGCTCGAAACCCCTTTGCGCTCGGGCCAATATATCGAGCATCTCGACGGCGACGTTATCGTCGTCGGCTCCGTCGCCTCTGGAGCCGAGATCGTCGCGGGCGGATCCATTCACATCTATGGCGCGCTGCGCGGACGGGCGATCGCAGGCGCCGGCCATCCGCGCGCGCGCATCTTCTGCCGCAAGCTCGAAGCGGAATTGCTTGCGATCGATGGTCTCTACATGACCGCCGACGATATGGAGGCGACGCTGCGCGGACGATCCGTTCAGGTCTGGCTCGACGGCGATTCGTTGATGATCACGGCTCAGGACTAGGCCGTTCGCCTCATGTTGGGGCGATCGATGAGTGTTTCAACGCATGATCTGATCCGAAGAGTTTGCGGCTTTTCGGGCTGGCGCGCTTAAGAGGGGAGATGGCACACATGGCCAAAGTTCTGGTCGTTACGTCCGGCAAAGGCGGCGTCGGCAAGACAACGTCGACAGCCGCATTGGGGGTCGCCCTTGCCAAAGGAGGAAAAAACGTCGTTCTCGTCGATTTCGACGTCGGACTGCGCAATCTTGACCTGGTGATGGGCGCCGAGCGCCGCGTCGTCTACGATCTCATCAATGTCGTGCAGGGCGACGCCAAGCTGTCTCAGGCGCTGATCCGCGACAAGCGCATCCCTACGCTCTCCCTGCTGCCCGCCTCGCAGACGCGCGACAAGGACGCCCTGACCGATGAAGGCGTCGCCCGCGTCATCGCCGAGCTCAAGGAAAAATTCGACTGGATCATCTGCGACAGCCCAGCCGGCATCGAACGCGGAGCGACGCTGGCGATGCGGCACGCCGATGTTGCGATCGTCGTGACCAATCCGGAGGTCTCCTCGGTGCGCGACTCAGATCGCATCATCGGCCTTCTCGACTCGAAAACCGAGAAGGCCGAAAGAGGCGATCACATGGAAAAGCACCTTCTGCTGACGCGCTACGACGCCGCGCGCGCCGAACGCGGCGAGATGCTGAAGGTCGACGACGTGCTTGAGATTCTCTCGATCCCGCTTCTTGGCATCATACCGGAGAGCGAAGAAGTGCTGCGGGCTTCAAACATCGGCGCGCCGGTGACCCTTAGCGCAACGCCGAGCGCGCCCGCTCGCGCGTATTTCGACGCCGCGCGGCGCCTTAATGGCGAGAGCCTCGAAATGACGGTGCCTAACGACAAAAAGAGTTTCTTCGGCAAGATCTTCGGACGGAGGGCGGCATGAACATTATCAGTTTCTTCAAGCGGCCCACCACCGCCCCGGTTGCGAAGGACCGGCTGAAACTCCTGCTCGCGCATGAACGCGCGGCCGTCGGCGCTTCGGACGTGATCGCTTTGCTGCGTGAAGAGATCATCGCCGTCATCGCCAAGCATTTCCCGGTCGAATCCGACGCCATCACCGTGCGTATGGAGAGCGGCGATGTGATTTCAACGCTCGAAGTTGAGGTGGAGATTCCAACTCCCCTCTGCGTCAACGTCAAGATGAACGCCGAGGAAGCAAAAAAAAAAGCAGAGCTCCAAAAATTAAAGCCGGTCGAGGTGACGGTCGAGGGGTGAAGCGTTCAAGGCGCAGAAAACTGGCGGCCGCTCAGGCGCGCTAAAGGATGACAAAGCCGCGTGCGTAAAGCCCCGCGGCTTCAATCTATGATGCGCTTCCCGCGTCCATTTCGGCTTTCGGCGCGGCCAGCGCATGACCTGCGCCCCGCCAGCCCTCGATCCCGTCCGGATACCAGAACACGCTGCGATAGCCGAGGCTTACAGCTCGTTCGGCGGCGTTCCGGCTCGCCGGATCCTTCGCCTCGCCATAGAACACCATCGGCTGTCCGGGATCGTCATTCGATAGCGTTTCGAGACGACGCAGGAAGGCGTGACTTTGCGTATCCTTGATATTTGTTGCACCGGCGTCGGGCATCCAGATGCTGCCCGGAATGCTCAGGTGCGACGCCGGCGCCTTGACGGAAGCAGCGCTGGCGTCCCGGTCCGTGGTCGCGGAGACATCGATCAGAATAACGCTGGACAGAAGCTGCGCCAATTCGTCCGTGTGAATGACGCGCCCGCCTGCGATGCCGGAAGGAGCGGATTGCTGCGCTGCTCCCGTCAGATCTTGCGTGGCGGCTGAGCCAACGCCCGAAAGGCCGAGCATTGAGGCCAGAACGAGAACGCGGGAACGACGCATCTTTGGCTTCCTTGATCGCATCAGGAGACGGTTTTGATGGCGGCGCCAGTCATTGCCATTCCAACTCCTTATAAGCCGCAATCACGTTGCGCCCATTATAATCCTCAAACAGCTTCCAGTTTCCCCTTTCGGACTGCGCCGCCTTTTTTTCCGCCTGGTCAATGTCGACGCCCTCCGCGATCGCCTGCTTCACATCGTTCCGCAGCGTCGTCAGATAGCGCTCGATGTCAGCCGCGCCGGCGGGCCAGTCGATGGCGACCGGACCATGACCGGGAACGGCGCGCGGCGCGGCAATTGCTTTGAGGCTCGCGAGTTCTTTCAGCCATCCCTGCAGCGAACCATCGAGCGAGGGCGCGCGGTTGACGAAGACGAGATCGGCCGGCAGCAAAATTCCCGTCTTCTGGTCTATCATGCTCAAATCGCAGGTCGTGTGAGCAGGAGCATGGGCATGCGCGCTGACGATACGGTCGCCGAGATCCAGCAGCGCGGTCTCCTTGACTTCGAGCGTCGGCTGCACGATCTGCCCCGCCCGGTCCGCACCGACGATATCAGCCAACACCCCCTGATAATATGCGCCGCGCTGGCGCATCGCTTCAGCCAGAGCGTGATGGCCGACAAAGATCGGTTGATCCTGCAAAAACGCCCCGGCGCCAAAAATGTGATCTGGATGAATGTGGCTCATCACGACATATTTGATCGGCGCCTGCGTCTTTTGCCGGATTGTGGCGCGCAGGTTCTGGCCGTCGATGAGGCTTCCTCCCGGGTCGGTGACGAGCACGCCATCGCGGCCGATGATGAAGCCGATATTGGCGATGGCGTCCTCATTGGAGGATGTCGCGTCTTCATCGACTCCGCGCCGGATGTGAACGCCCTCGCCCACCTCCTGCGTGGCGAAAGGGCCATCGGCGGCGAACGCCGCCCCCGAGCGTCCGGGCAAACAGCAGAGGCAGAAGCCGCCAAGCATAAGCCGGCGGCGCGTCACAGCTTCAAGTCTCACAATAAACCTCCAAATATCGCGCCTTGGGGCGCCGCCTTTTCCGGCAGTTAACGCGACCCGCAACGCGCGGTAAAGGGCCCCTCAGAGGCCCAATGCGCTAGGGAATGACCGGCGGCGCATAGGCCAGCGTGCCCGCGAGCGCCCAGAGCAAAAAGAGCACGATCGGCAAATGAAACGTCAACTGCAACGCTGTGAAGCCGACGACGTCACGGGCCTTGACGCCCAGCACGCCAAGCAGCGGCAACATGAAAAAAGGGTTAATCAGATTTGGCAACGCCTCCGCTGAATTATAGATCTGCACGGCCCAGCCTAGATGAACCTTGAGTTCATTCGCGGCCTGCATGACATAGGGCGCCTCCAGCACCCATTTGCCGCCGCCTGATGGAATGAAGAAACCGAGCGCGGCCGAGTATAGTCCCATGACCACAGGGAATGTCTCTTTCGTGTTGATGCTGGCGAAGAATTCAGCAAGCCGCAGCGCGAGCGAATGTTCGTGGCTTCCGGCGGCGGCCGTCATGATCGCCGTGACGCCGCCATAGAGGGGAAATTGCATCAATATGCCGACCGTCGCCGGAACAGCCTTCGCCGCCGCGTTGAGAAAGCTCTTCGGGCGCCAATGCAGTAATAGCCCCAACATGAGCAATGCAAAATTATAGGTGTTGAGATTGGAGATCGCCAGGACCGGGTCTTTCGCGGCAAACTCCTGCGCCAGCCAACCGGCCCCTAGCGAAAACAAAAGAAGCGTCAGCAGCGGACTATATTCCAGCCATTCGCCGGGCCTCTCGCGCGGGGGAAGCGGCGCCACTCTGGTCGTGACGTCGACGCCCATCATCGCCGCAGTCACCGCGCGCTTTCCGGACGGCGCAGACCAAAAAGCGATCAAGGCCGAAAGGATCATCAGCACCCCGAGCATCGCGCCTGACTGCCACAGAAAAATCGTCTGCTTGAATGGAATGACGCCCGTAATCTGTAGTAAGGATTTCGGCATCGCCTCGGCGTTGGCCTGCAATTGCGCGGCTGATGAGCTGAGCCCCAGAGCCCATGTGCAACCAAGGCCGAGATAGGCCGCCGCGCCAGCTGCGCGATAGTCCATTTCGAGGTCGGCGCGCTGCGCCATTGCGCGCGCCAGCAAGCCTCCGAAGATCAGGCTCAGCGCCCAGTTGATCAAGGAAAGCAGCATCGTCACGATGGCGATGAAGGCGATGGCGCTGCGACCGCTCCGCGGCAGGCTCGCGATTTTGTCAATGAGACGCGCCGCCGGCGGCGAGCTTGCGATTATGTAGCCGCTGATCGCCACCATCACCTGCTGCATTGTGAAAGGAATGAGGCTCCAGAATCCATCGCCGAAGGATCTTGCGACGAGATGAAAGGGCGCGCCGTTGACCATCGCCGCGATCGCAACCACGATGACTGCGATGGCGGCGAATACGAAAGCGTCAGGGAACCATCGCTCCGACCATGCAGCGAAACGCAGCGCGGTGGCGGCGAGAAAAGTCTCCTTGTCGTTGCGCGCCGATAGAGAAGATTCCTGGTCCATGGTTGTCGATCCATTGATTGGCGCGATGATCTATTCGACGGTGATGCGCACGGTTTTTGACCTGCCAGGTTGCAGGGGCAGCCGCAGCTGAAACTGATGCGCGCCCTTTTGCAGCGGCCAAAACACCGGTTTGTCGGGGTCAGCGGTGGCGAAAGGTTCGCCATCGACATACCACACAACCTCGGCTGACCTCGGCTCGACCACGGCCTTGAGCGCGATGCGCGAAAGCGCCGCCGGCGCATCGGGGTTGCGCCAGATCCGGCTATTGTTTTCCGGCGACACGATCGACAGGCGGCCCTCCTCGCCCATCGGACCTTCGTCGGCGACTCGATAGCCGGCGGCGAGCGCCCATGCCCGCTGTGAAGCCGGAATCCTGAGCCGGGACGGGCCCCCTGGGGATTCGACGATTTCTTCTTCGGGCGGGATCTCCTCAGGCCGCAGCCATTCCGTCAGCGTCTGTCCGCAACCGCCGCGCGCCGCGCCAAGACTGCGCCTGCCGCCGAACAGACACAGCTCGACCGGCGCGCGGCCGGGCGGCGGCGCAAAGCCCGAATCGTCAAGATCGCCCGCACGTGTCTTGTGCAGTTGGAGGAGGATGGCATGAGCGAGCCGCGCGGCGGAGCTTGCGCCGCTGAGCCGCGTCATCGTCCCGGCGTCGGCGCGCCCGAGCCACACGCCGATGAGATATTGCGGCGACCAGGCGATGGTGACGGCGTCGCGATAGCCTTGCGATGTGCCGGTCTTGATCGCCACGGGAAAAGGATATTCGAGCGGACCATAGCGTGGAAAGCTAGGCAGACGGGCGTTTGGGTCCGAGAGAAATGAGGTGACGAGGCGGGCCGCGTCCATCGACATTGCGCGGGTCGATGGGGGCGTTTGGCTTCCCTCGAACCACACGAGATCGCGTAGCACGCCATCATTCGCCAAAGCGCCATAGGCGTGCACCAGCCGCTCCAGCGTCGTGGGCAGCGAGCCAATCGCCATGGATGCGCCGAAACTGTCGGCCGGCGCATCGACGTCGTGAAGGCCGAGACCGCGCAGGAAACGGAAGCTGGTCTCAAGTCCAATACTGCGGATGAGATTGATCGCTGGAACATTGCGTGAGTTCGCCAGCGCCTGACGCGGCAGCATGGGCCCGAGAAAATGACCGTCGGCGTTGTTAATGCCGGACGCGCCTTCAGGCAGATCGGCAAGGATGTCGCTTGGCCTGATCACGCCGCGATCCAGCGCTAAGGCATAGATGAAGGGTTTGAGCGCGCTGCCAGGCGAGCGCTGAGCCTTGGTGAAGTCCAGCGCGCCGGCGTCGCCGCCGCCATAATCATTGGAGCCGAGCGCGGCGACGACGGCGCCTGTCTCGCGTTCGACGACCATGACGGCGACCTGCCCCGCCCCCTGACTGCGCCAGATTGCGAGATAGCGCCGCGCGAGCGCCGTCACCCGCCGCTGTAGATCGAGATCGATTGTCGCGCGAGGGCGCAGCTCCGCCGAACCGGCTGAAGCTTCCCGTTTCAATAGATTTTCATAGCGTAAAACAACATGGAGAGCATCCGGGCGCCGCGGCGCGGGCTGCGGCTCAAGTGCGGCGAGCTGGCGATGCGCAAGCGAGAGTTCAGCGCTGCTGATGACGCCTTGCCGTCCGAGTTCATCAAGTGCGCGCTGGCCGCGCCGGATTGCACGCGCAAGGCCCAAAGGCCGAAGCGGATTGAGACGCGTCGGCGATTGCGGCACGCTGGACAAGAGCGCGATCTCGGCCCAGCTGAGATCTTGCGCCGGTTTGTCGAAATAGAACCGCGCCGCATGGGCGATGCCGTGGCTGCCATTGCCATAAGGCGCAAGCCGCAGATATTGGGCGAGCATCGCCTCGCGTCCATAACGCAACGTCAAAGCGAGCGCGGTCGCCGCCTCGCTGACTTTGGAGTAGAGTGTGCGCGGCGCCGGCTCCTGCATGCGCGCGACCTGCATGGCGATCGTCGACGCGCCGGAGCGGTCGCCTTTTTCAAAGCGTCGCCACAGGGCTCGCAGCACGGCGATCGGATCGACGCCGGGATGCTGTGCAAAGCGCCGGTCCTCGAGGGCGAGCGTTGCCCGAACGATGCGATCAGGCGGGTTCTCCAAGGGCCAGAAGCCGTAATCAATATGGCGCCCGGCTGCGTTGCCGCTGACGGATTCCTCCCCGATCTGGGCGATGAAAGCGCCATGCCGATCGTAAAGAATTCGCGTCGGCGGCGGCGCGATCAGATTGGCCCGCCGCTCGATGTGTTGCCCAAAAAGACCCGCCTGCGCGATCAGCGCAACGCCCGCTGCGATCGCGACGGATCGGCGCCAGCGTCGCCCTTGCGGTCTATCTGGCGATGATGATGCGTCGGCCGGCGCTGGCGCCATAGATCCCTGCCTGATACATGGTTTCGGCCTCGCCCGGCGGCTGTGTGAAGGAGCCGGCGACGATCGCCTTGGCGCGGAATGCGAAGCGATAATTGCCCTTCGGCAGCGTGTCATAGGCATAGAACACCTTATCGTCGTTGAAGGCGGTCCATGCCGGCGCGAGCGTCGGGTCCAAAGATGGCGCCGCCTCGCGGGGCGCTGTCGCAAGGTTGGGATTGAGCGGGTCGAGCCCAGCTGCGAGCGGCAATGAAATGGCAACATGCACGCGGTCTTGCGGGTTGACCAGTTCGACGATCTCTTCGACGATGTCGCCGCGCTTCAGGCGCAGCGCTCCGTCCTGGTCCGGCGCGATCGCTTCGAGCGGCGCTCCGTCCGCCGGCACGCGATAAGATTTGCGTGTTACGACAAAGCCTTGCGAGGACGCCTGCGCAAGATATCCGGGCTCCGCCGGCAGATAGGCGGCGTCGGCGAGCACAACCGCCGGGGCGCCGCCGCCATTCTCGATTTGAACTTCGCCAGCGCCACTGATCGTGACGCGGCCAACCGGCGCGTCGGCCGCGAGCACGAGCCGCTCCGTCGCCGCGCCCTCGACGACGCTGACCGGAATCTCTGCGCCGGGACGTTTCCACGCGGCGGCGAGCGCGCGCACAGCGGCCGAATTGGCGTTGGTGCTGCCCCAGCCGTCGCCCTCGCCGAGATGGATCAAGCCATCCCGCAACACGCGTGAGCGCGGATCCTCCGGCGCCGCAAGCGCCGCCGCTCGCGTCATTTCGGCAAGGCTGCGCGCTTCCGATGGCAAGATCCCGGGATCGCCATCGTCGGCGGCCTGACCGGCGTAAACCTGCTTGCCGTTGCGCGCGAGAATCTGCACGCGGCTCCACATATCCTGCAGCAACGCGCCCATAATGCGCCGGTCATCTCCCGGAAGCCTCGCCGCGACCGCGGTCATCTGCGCCAATGTCACGTTCGGCATGGAGGCGGCGCGCCGGCTGAGCTCCGCGGCATAGGCCGCATCAAGCTGGCCGCCTTCGGCGAGCGCCGTCAGCGCCTCCACCCTCTCGCGCAGTTCCTCGCCATCGATGAGGCGCGCATAATCCGATCTGAGCGACAGCTTCAATACGGTGGCGAGACGCTCGCTCAACGCCTTGTCAACAGGCTCGCCGGCTTTTTGCGCGGCGATGAGAAAGCCATAGGCCCAAGCGGTAAGCGAGACGTTTCCGCGCGCGCGAGGCCAGAAGGCGACGAGGCCGTCAGGGTCGATGCTTTGAGAAATCGCGATAATAGTATTATGCACATCATCGGAAAGTCGCCTATCGAGATCCGACGCCGCGAGCACCGCGCCGAAAGGCTTCAAAGCGAGCGCCGCGGAGGCCAGTGAAATACGCTGCTCGGTACAGCCGTAAGGATATTCGACGAGATAGTTCAAGCCCGCGATCAGGCGCACCAGGGTCGGGTCCGCGGCGATGGTGACGGCGCGTTGCAGGGATCCGGCGCGAAGGCTCGCTGTGACGCTGGGCAGGCTGACGATGGCGCCTGCCGCGACGTCGAAAATCTCGTGCCGGGTCACCCGTTGGCGGTCAGACATCAGCGGCAGGTCGATCTCGACGGCGTCACGCGCCTGGTCAGCGTCGCGTTGGAGCGTGAAGCGTAATTTCACGCTGACTTTGCCGGGGGCGGCGTCCGCGACCGACACTGGAAAGTCTATGCGCGCCGGGCGATTTGGCTCCCATGCGAAACTTTGTTCAGCCGGACCTGCAAGCTTCAATCCTTCGGCTTTGAGGCTCGCGCGGCCTGTTCCCGACGGACCCTCAACGATCCGGCCAAATAATTCAGCATCGAAGGAATCGCCATTGCGCACGAAGCGCGGCAGCGCGGGCTGCGCGACGAGATCCTGACGGATCAGCATCTCCCCTGTCGCAAAGCCGAAGCGCTCGGCTCCGCTGACCGCTTTCGCGCGCAGTTTGAAGATGGTCAGGGAATCCGGCAGCTTGACCTTGATCTTCGCAATGCCGTCCGCGCCGACGATCACCTTCGGCAGATAGATCGGCACGGGCGTGAAATTCTTGCGCACGGAGACGTTGTTGTCCGCGCCCCATTCGTCGAGCCCCGCATCGCCGCCGGGCGTTTCCTCCAGCGGTATGATCCCGAAAGCCATGTTGCGCGTGTCACGCGCAGCCATTGTAGTTTCCCGCTCGACGATGAAGTTCTGCAACGGATCGAGCGGGCGCTCCTTGGCGAGCGAGAGCACCGCCTGATCGACCATCCAGAACGTCGCTTCCCCCGCGATCGGCTTGCCAAGATCATCGGTCAGCTTCAATGTCACCTCGACTTCCTGCGCCGGACGCGCCTTTTGCGGATAATCGAGAGAAACGGTGACGATATTTTTGACCGGCGTCACCGTGATCCGTTTCGTCGCCGCGATGGTGATTGGCTTGCCCTGATCGAAGGGCGCGCTTGGATCGCTATCGGCGTTTGGCAGGCGCCCGCGCATGATGAGGAAATGGACGGCGAGCTTTGGCATGTCCCGGACCGCCAGCGGCACTTGATAACGCCCGAATCCATTGCTTATCTCGACCCAGTCGGCGCCGAAATGTCCGCTTGGGTCTTCGACGATGGCGAGCGCGCGGGCGTTCTGGAAGGGGCTCTGCACGATCAACGTCGCCGCCTCGCCGGGCGCATAGGCCTCTTTGTCGGTCGTGACTTCCGCTGTTTGCGCCGGCGCGCGCGCGAAGGTGACGGGGGTGTCGCCGCCGACGAAGAAATCGACGCTGACCTGCTGTCGTCTTCCCGTCTTGTCGGCAGCTTCCAGTTCGACGAGATAGACGCCGGCGTCTTTTGCCTCAAAGGCGAGCTTTTGCGCGTCCTTCGCGCTCCTGATCTTTTGCTCGGCAAGCGTCTCGTCGATGATTTGCGTCACATATTTCGCGGCGCCCTGGCTGAAATCGCTCGCTTGCAGGGTCGATGTCCAGTTGCGTTTGACAAGACGAGCGGTCATCTCCAGCCCTTCGACCGGCGCTCCCTTGGCGTCCACCGCGAGAATCTGCGCATCGATCGGGCCGGGTTTTGGCTGATAGCGCGGCGTCTTGACGCCAAGCACGAAGGGCGGCAGCGCGATGACGGACACGAGATTGCGCACCTCAACGTCGTCTTCGCCGGTAACGGTCGCCTCGATCTGATAGCGGCGCGGCTGCGCGGTCGGCTCGGCGGACGGATCGAAATTGATTTTCGCCGCTCCGCCGGAATCGAGCGTCCCGTCGCGTTCGAGCACGGGCGTCGATTTGAACTTGCCCTCGCTCGAAAAGCGCGCATCGGTCGAGAAGAACCAGCCATCGCGGCCAGGCGGAGTCCAGGCATAAGGAAACTGGCTGGCGCGCCATTTGATCGGCCGACCGGCGACGAGGCCGCCGGCGAAATAGCGCGCTATGACATCGACCGAAAACTCGCCGTCAAGCGCGACCGTTTGCGGCGCATTGAGCAGAACCTCGAAGGTCGGCAGCCGATAGGCTTCCTTCTTGAACGGAAAATCGCCGCAGGAGGTTTGAGCATCGTTCGAAGTCGCGGCGTCGCCATCATCGTCCGCCTCGGCGCCTTTGGCTTTCGGCTCGGCCGCGTCCGGCTCAAATCTGACGGAATAGTCGCCAGTCGCTGGCGTTGGCGCATCGAATTTCTGATAGACACTGCCGGCCTCGTCAATCTTGACCGGCAGGCGCCATTCCTGGCCGCCAGGTCCCGTTACGACCAGCGTCCCCCCGCCATTTGCAAGACTGAGCGCTCCGCCTTTGTAGCCGCGCACATAGCCCTTGATATGGACCGGCTCCTCGGGCCGGTAGATCGGGCGCTCGGTGAACAGATGGCAAAGGATGCGCGACGGCTCATCGCGGACGACGGCGGGATCGACCGTCCAGGCGAGCCACGGCTCCTCGGGCCTCGTCCAATTCTCCCGCGCATATTGCGCAGGACCGTTTTCAGGATCGAGCGCCAGCACGTCCAGCCCTTTGGCGACGAAGATGCGCCTGATGCGCGCCTCGACCCTTTTGGCGAGGTCCCATGTGAAGGCGCCGTCCTTATCGGTGCGTCCCGCGACAAGGGAGACATATTTATCGTCGCGCAGCCCTTCGAGACGGATTTCGGCGCCTTCCACGGGCTTCGCGGTCGAAAGCGAAGTGACGAAGAAACGTACGCGATCTGGCTCCTCGACGGCGCTGAGGCTCAAATCCGTGACCTCGACGCGCATCCAGCTGCGCTTGCCGCCTGTCAGCGGACGCATGCCGACAAGGTAGGCGCCGGCTTCGCCCACGCCCTTGATTTTGGCGAAGAGCGGCTGGAGATCGAGGCCGAACTCCGCTCTGCCGCCCCCTCTTTGGATCGGCAGAGCCCGGAGCTCCGAAACGGCCGGTGATCCAAGGGCGCCGATCCGCGCCGCAATGGCCGCGGCGTCTGCGTCCTTGTCATCGCTCCATTTGCCGGGCGCATTGCCTGGAAGCGGCGGCTCCGCCGCGTCATCGCTGGTGACGCCATCGGCGGGAAAGGGCCAGAAATCGCGAGAAAGCGGATCGATCGCGTAGATGCGCAGATCGACCTTGTCGAAGCCGGAGCCGCGCATCGGAATGAGCTGCGGTCCGAAGCGCTCGACGATTCCCTGCCGCGCGTCGAAAGCGAGATTCGGCTGCTCCGCCGCGAAGGCGAAACGCTGCAGGAAAGGCGGTCCCTCGAGAGGACGCTTGCGATCATCGTTGAGGCTTCCGGGCGCGATACGCAGCTCGTAAATCGTGTCGGCCAGAAACCGGCCGGAGAGGCGCAGATGCGGTCCATCCGCTTCGACGCTGAAACGATCGACGGGCGGCGAAATCCGCAGCGCGTCGCGAGCCTTTGTGATGTCGAGCGCCTCCGGCTTCTGCGAGAATGCGACCACAAGGCTGCGTTGCGCCGCTTTCGACTGCGTCTCGTCGCCGTTCGACTCGGAAGGCGAACAGCGCAGCAGGCCTTCGAGATTGGAGCGTTCAAGGCCGCGCCCGCAATCCGCCCCTGTCGCGACGAATGGAACGGCGCTCGCCAGGCGAAGCTCGAAGGTCGGCTCGTCGAGCCCCGGCTCGTTGGAGAGTTTGAGGCGCAAGATCGCGACGCGGCCATCCGGAATGCTGTTTTTCAGCTGGACGAGATAGGATTGACCAGCCTCACCTTTGCTGCGCTGCAGGGGCAAAATCGTGAAATCCTGCGCCGTCAGAAATTGACCACCAGCTCCAGACAGGCCGGGCGAAGGGCGGATCTCGATCGCAAGCAATCTCGCCAGCGCCTCGACATCAAGGGGACCGGCGAAGGTCAGGATGATATGATCGAGATCGGCGATCGGGTCGGCGCGCTCATCGGGGCTCGTCGAGACCGGCTCCGGCAGCAAAGGGATCAGACGCGCATGAAACGTCCCGGCGTCAGGCGCCGCCTCGATTTCCACAGGCTGGAGCGGACGCCACGCGTCCGCCGGGCGAAACTGCAGGGCGCGCGGGCCGAGCCATTGCCACGCCCCGGGCAGATTGGGCGTCATTTTAACAAAACGCTCCGGCGCATCCTCGGGGCCGCCTTCTTTCGGCCCGATATCGGCTTCGAAAAAGAACGTCACGGGGTCCCAGCTGCGCAAAAAATGCTCGGGCACGACGCGCGCGCCATCGGCGCGTTGCAGCACGTCAAGCTGCGGCGCGGGCTCGGCTGAAGCAACTGACGCCAGCGCCGCGAGGAAGAGGCCGCAAAGGAGAGCCAGACGTTTCATGATTGTCCTCATGGCGCGCGGGTGGGCCTTAATCCGACGAGTTCGAGATAATGCTCCGCGACGTCGGGCGGAGGTCCGTTTGAGGGCGGCGTCAGCCCCACGAGGGCGGGACGAACGACCAGCGCCGGGCCATCCGCCGGCGCGCGCGCTTCGATCAGATAGCGCCCCGGCTCAATTTGGCGCAATTGCGCCGGGCCTTCCCCCAGACTTCTGCCATTGGCGTCGAGCAGGCGCACTTTCGCGCTATCTGGATCAGAGCGCACGCCGACGCCGATCGTTTGCGCGCGCGGCGCGTCAAAGACAAAGAGAGCGGCGCCGCCCGGCGCCAGCGCGCGCGCCTCGCCGACGCCTTCTTTTATGGGAATAAGCGGGCTCAAGGTGACCTCCAGGGAGCCCGAGAGAGCGCCGTCATGGGGCGAATAGACGCGCAGCCGCGCCTCTCCGGCTTCGACATAGGCGTGAAACTCGGCGCCGGCCGGAAACAATTCGGGATCGCCTTTCGCATCCTTCTGGCTCAGCGCCAGAATCACCGGCGCGGTGGAGCGCGCGTTCAGCAGCATCGGCGTCGTGGGCGCGAGCGCCAGCGTCATCGCCTGTCCCTCCAGCGAGACCGTTCGCGGCGGCTCGATCTTTTGCGGCTCCGTCGCGGGCCATGGCGATTTTTCGTCATTCTCGATCCAGGCGGCGACGAGCCCGGCGTCATGATCAAGAATGAGCTCGCCAGGCCCCGGCAGGATCAGCGAGCCGCCCTTCAAGACGGCGCCATCATCGCTGATGAAGGCCGCGCGCGCGCCCGCGGCGATGAGACGATCGCCTGCCGCGGCCTCGACCCTCAGCGACATCGAGCCCGCGGCGCCTGAAAAGAGCTTTCTTGCCTCGCCCGTAGCGAGCGGTTTGTCATCCGTTGCCGGAGTGACCGCAAAAGCAACCGACGAAGGCTCAGCGCCGATGTTGACGAAGAGGATAGCCGCCCAGTCGCCGGAGAGCCGACGTGAGACCGCGCGGGCGCCGCCCCAGACCGTCGTCGCGCGATCGCCGCCGCTGAGGAAAGCAGCGGCGCCCGGCGCGAGATTGACTTCGACCTCCTTGGGGGAGCCGGCAATACGCACAAGCTGGGCGGTTCGCGGCGCAAGCGTCGCGGCATATTGCGCATCCGCTTGCGCCATCGGCTCGGCGGTGAGGTCGAAGGCCTCAAGATCGAGGCGCAACGGGCCGCCCGGGCCAGCGTTCCAGATGCGCAAAGGCTCGCCTCCGTTCAACGCCAGCGCGCCAGCGATCGGCCCAGCAGGCGCAACCCCCATCCCTTTGCCTGCGGAAAGACCCGGCTGGCCGTAACTTGATTGCGCGCGCCAGACCCGCAGACTTCCCGCCCCGGCTATCGGCTGCGACAAGGTCGCGACGTCGCCACTCGCAAGGTCGAGCGCGATATTTTTTGTCGTCGAGGGAACGGCGCCGAGTTCGACCGGGCTGTTTTCGCCACCTCTTTTGACGAGCCACAGGCGCTCGGACTGCGGGGCGATGACGCCGCTTTTGACCGGAGCGAGCATGTGGCCGAAGGCCGATCCTGCGCGCAGGCCGTCCGGCGCCTGCTTCAGGAGGAGAAGACTCTTGGCCTCGGCAGTGATCGCCGCGACCTCCACGGGCGGCTCCAATCCTTCGATCGGGATCTTTTCAAGCCTGACTTGACCCGGACCTTGTATGGTCCCGCTCACCGCCCGCGCGGCTAAAAGGATGGATGCGTCGTCATTGGCTGGCCAAACGGTGACGCGCCACGGACGGCTCTCATCGCCGTCAGAGGGAGCAGCGACCACGGGCGTCCGTCCACGCTCGAAGCCAACGGAGCGCCATTGCCCGTCTGCATCCCGCCGCTCCAGGGAAAGGACGGCGTCCGTTAAAGATTGCGCCGCGACGACCAGCAAAACGCCTTCCTTGACCGCGGGTAAAGCCAGTTGACGCGCCCCCGACCCTGCCACCGTCGCCGAACCCGTAAGGTCGAGGTCGGAGCCTTGCATCGTTTCCGGCAGGTCAAGATGCAATTCGACTTTCGTCCGCCGTTGATCCGCTTCAGGATGATCGACGTCATCTTGCACGGAGTCGTCTGGCCCGGTTGCGTCAGAGTCCTCTGCGCCAACTGCCTGATCGTCGGAAGATGCTTCGTCCGATGGCGCTTCTTTTGCTGTGTCGTCGTCGCTTGGCTCATCGCGGGCCTCGCTCGACGCCGCCTCAGTTTTCATTGCTGCAAGGTCGAGGTGGTAGGAACCGGCCGGCAATTGGCGCGAAAGCGAGATATTCCAATCGTCGACGCGGCCGTTCAATCGTTCGATGATTCGTCCGGCGCCATCTCTCAGGGCTCCTGCTAACTCAATGGCGCCGAAGCTCGTCACGCTGACGATCCGATCGGTTCCTATGGCGAAGGGAACGCTGGCCGGAAGTTCGATGAAGCGCGCGGCGCCCGGCTGCATCTCCAGCGACTTCAGCGTGAGCTCGTAATCCAGCCGGTCGTTGCGGCCGATGCCGCGGGCGTCAATCTCATAATCGCCCGGTTGCAACTCTCCTTCGAAGCCATGCTTGAATATGATTTTCGCGATTGAACCGGATCGTTCGCCAAGCCCTAGGAGCTCCGCGCTCATGCCGTCGCTGACGTCGAGCGTGACATGCGAAGGTCCCTTGAGCGAAAAGGTCCAACGGTCGGGTTCGCGCGGCGCATCCGCGACCGCCGGCTCGCGCCATTGAAATTTCTGCGCGACATCAAAACGGAGCGCGTGCGGACCATGACCTTGCGGCGTGGCCTCATCGACCACTTCGCTGAAGCGCGCCACAACGCGCGCATCCATTTCGACGGGGGGCACGACGAGCCGGTAGCGGCCCTTCTCTATTTTTTGCTCCAGCGTCGCCAAGGGGCCGGGCGGCGTCAGCGGCCAACCGTCGGCGTCTTCGAGCCGGGCGGGAAAATCCTTCCCAAGCGAGTAGAGATCGAGGCGATAGGTCGCCGTCCTTGGCGCGTCGACCGTGAAAACCGCGCCCTTCCCTTGCATCAGCGCCGCGCGGGCGCTTTGCCCGGGCGCAAGGCCCCCGGCGTCATTCAGGTTCGCGCGTTGGGCGATAAGTCCAAGATGGCCCTCGGAGTCCGAGGCCTTGACCGTCACGCGATATGATCCCGCCCGAAGATAGCTTTGCAGAAGCGCGTTATGGCCGGCTCCATTGTCTTTCGCCCGATCGATCGCCGGGATGAATGTCGTGCCGATGGTGGCGGATGTCTTGAGGCGGCCAAGCGTTTCGATGCGATAAAGGCCGCCTTCTGCAACATCGAGACGAAAGGCGCGGCTTTCGTCGCGGGCGAGATCAAAAAACTGCGGTTCCTCCGGCGCGAGGCGCAGGAGGCTGGCCGGCGTCGCCACAACTGGGAGTTCGGACGGCGGCGCGACTTTCGACCATGTGAGGATAACCCGCCGATTAAGTCGTGACGCGGGAATCGTCGCGGTGAGCGTACGGCCGTCTTTGTCGGCGGTCTCATTCGTGAGGATAATGGCGATGGGCCGGCCATTGACGTCGGCGGCGGCGATGGCGCCTCCAGGCGGCGCTCGCAGCGGCACAAGAAAAGCCCCCGGCGCAGCATCCGCCGCGGCCTTCAAGGGCGCCGCCTTCGCCGCTGGCTTGCCGGCCGATTGATTGGATGGCTTCTGAGCGCCCGGGCCGGTCGCCTTTGAGGCGGGCCTTTCAGGCGCGGTTCCGGCCGCCGGCCTTTTCGGCGGCCGTGGCGGCGGCGCGGGAGCCTCCTCGTTCACCGCTGGCGGCGGCGTTTCGATCTGCGCCTGCTGTTCGATGATGAGAGGGCCCGCGCCAAGATCAGCCGGTAGTTTTCGCGCACGCGGCCCAAGCGCGAGATTGGGGCCGCTGTTGCCGAAGATCTGATAATAGGCGCCCTTGTCAAAATTCCGCAGCCCGAAGTCGATCACCGCGCGGCTCGGCAAAGGAGAGGGCGCTGGCGCCAGGCCCGGCTGGCCAAAGGTCAAGTCGATGACGCCAACCGCGTCGCGAACCGGCTCCAGCTTCAGCGTGTACCAACCGGCCTCGACGTCCCATTGCTGCGGGATTTTTCCGTCCGCGCGCGGCGCGTTGGTCCCGAGCAAGGGCTCGAGGACGGCGCGAACCCCGATTCCTTGCGTGCTCAATGCGACGGGACCGGAGTTGGCGATCTCGAAAATCAGGCTCGAGGGGCCTCGCAGATTGAATTTGGCGCGCCACGCCTCCCCACGCGCGATGCGCAGCGCCTTGGACGCGACGACGCTGCCCTTGCCCTTGGCGAAACGCGCCAGCAGCACGGTCGCCGGCAGTTCGTCGCCGCCCTCGCCTGTGACGTCAACGGCGACGAGATGAGGTCCCGGCGCGTCGACCCGCAATGTGTCGGAGGGATTTAAGGCGCGCAACCGAAAAGCCTGCCCTTGCAGCCCGCTGACTTCGGCGGTGGTGGGCTCGTCGCCCTTGGCGGCGACGGTCAGCGCCGCGACGGGCTGGCGGCTCGTCTTGGCGATGACCGCGATTTCCGGCGAAGCATTGCCCCGGGCAACGCTGAGCTGCGCTGGCGCCGGCTCGTCAAGCTCAAGCCGGACATAGGTCGCGGGCGGCGGAATCGTGAAACGCAGGGAACCGATGGGGCCTATCGAGCCTTCGAACCAGCCGCCAACCAGGCTTTGCGGCTGTCCGACGCGAATGTGCAAAGGGCTTTTGAGATTTCCATCGGCCCAGACGGAAGGCGCGCCGCCATAGGCCGTGACGAGATAAAGTCCCGGCTCAGCGGCGCCCTCGACGCGCAGGCGCGCCATCGGATGTCCGGCCTCGGGCTCGACCGTCGCAATCGCTGGCTTCAAATCGACCAGATCCGTTCCATTGCGCCACAGCCGCAGGTCTCCCAGCGCCCGTCCGACCGCCTCGACCGAGACCTTCTCGCCCGGGCTGACGACGATCCAGTAGGAACGCTGCGCCAGATCGCCAAGTTCAGCGCTGTCCTCGCCGCCGCGCAACAGGTCAGCTTTCGCCACGCCGGCGCTGTGGAACGGCAAGACGGCGAGCTTTGCTTCGCCGATCGCGCCTTTGGCGCCAAGGCTGCGCAGCCGATAGACGCCGCGATCAAGCAGTACGTCGAGACGCCCGTCTCGGACGCCCTGTTCTCCCGCGATCTCGCCTGGGCCTGTCATCATGTCGACAAGCTGCAAGGCGACGCCGGAGCCGCTTTGAGCGCGAATGGACAAGCGGCCCGGCGAACCGACGGTCAGAAGCGTCGTCTCGTCCGCGCCGGCGGAGACGCTGGCGCGCGAGAGCCCCGCCGAAGGATCGGCCGGAGGTGGCGGAAGCTTGTCTCTTTCGAGCTTGGCGCACAGCGCGACGTCAGCGCCGCCCGGCTTTTGACAATCTGGCGCCTGCGCCAGAGCCTGCGCCAGGGGAAGCGCCCACCCGATCGCCAGCGTCAGGACTGGCGCAATGGCGCCTCGCCGGCGACGCAGGAAAGCGCAAGCTGCGCGGAATTGACCGAACAGGCTCATCATCCCCCTCCCCGCGTAAAATTCTTTCCGGCGACAAAGCCGAATGTGCGCACGGACTATGGTCCGAAGCTAGCCGTGTTTGGAGCATCTTTTGTGAATTCTCGCGGACGCTATGGAACAAATCGGCTCCCACCGGGTGTTGACGCCGCATCGGACGATCGCGGAATGGCGATGGAGCGCATAAGCTGACCCGCTCGTCCGATTCGGCGCAATCTCACAAGGATACGCTGGCGACAATCAGGCTGCGCGAACCTGGATCAATCGCGCCGGAGGCATAGATGGACTATCGCAAGACATTCTTTGTCGAACCCGATCGAAAGCTCAAACTGAACGATCTCGACCCCGCTTCAACGCCCGGCGTCGAGTCGAAGCAGCAGGCGGCGGATGTGCTGGAGGCCGCGCGGCAAAGGCTCGCGCACCAGCAGAACCTGCTCTATGCGGAGAAAAAGCATTCGCTTCTGATCGTCCTGCAAGGCACTGACGCCGCCGGCAAGGATGGCGTGATCGCCCGCGCATTCGCATCCTTCAATGCGCAAGGCGTCGCCGTCGCCAATTTCAAGGAGCCGACGTCCGTCGAACTGGCGCATGATTTTCTCTGGCGCGTGCATCCCCATGCGCCCACCAAGGGATGGGTGGCGATCTTCAACCGTTCGCATTACGAGGACGTGCTGATTACGCGCGTGCACAAGCTCATCGACGAAAAAACGGTCATCGACCGCATTGCGCGCATCCGTGACTTCGAAACCTTGCTCGCCGAGAATGGCGCGACGATTTTGAAGTTCTTCCTGCATATCAGTAAGGAGGAACAGCTCGCCCGGTTCGAAAAACGCCTCCTCGATCCTGAGCGCAATTGGAAGATCAGCGAGGCCGATTACGCCGAGCTGCCGTTCTGGGACGATTATGTGAAAGCGACCGAGGAGGCCCTGAACGCAACCAGCACGATGCGCGCGCCCTGGTATGTCATCCCGTCCAACCACAAATGGTTTCGCGACGTCGCCATCTCGACGATCGTCGCTGATGCGCTGGAGGATCTCGGCATGCGCTTTCCAAAGCCCTCCGTCGATCTCGACGACATCAGACGAAAATATCATGCCGCCCTGCTCGCAGAGAAAGCCGGGAAATGATCGCATCCACGACTTCCGTGCTCTCCCCGCGAAGATCGCCGGATCAAAAGCGGCAAGATCGAGCCTAATCCAGCTCCAGGCGCCGTAGCGCGTCTTTGGTGTCAATGTCGATCAGCGCGGCTTCATCCTCGACATCGCATTCGACGAGACGCTTGCCAATGGAATCGATCAAAGCCCTCGCGCCGCGATCGCCGTCGAGCTTTGCGACGGCCGGGAAAAGAGCCCGGCTGAGCAGCACCGGATTGCCGCGAACCCCTCCCCGCCTCGGCGCCGCCGCCAGCGGATTTTGCGGCGCGGCGTCGGCGGCGCGCTCAAAAGCGGCGATGAGCCGGTCGATCAAGGCGCTGGACACGAGAGGCATGTCGCCGAGCAGGATCAAGGCGCCGGCGCTCGCCGTCGGCAAGGCCGCGACGCCGCGCTTCAGCGAACTCGAAAGGCCGGCGGCGTAATCGGGGTTGATGGCGAAGGACAGATCGAGCCCTTGCAGCGCCGCCTCGACTTCGGCGCGGCGGTGGCCGGTGACGACGACGATGGGACGCGCCACGGATCGCAACGCCGCCTCGGCGACATGGCGCACGAGCGGCTTGCCGCGCAAGACGGCGACGAGCTTTGTCGCTTCCGGGGCGTCCTTTGAAAAGCGCGTCGAGCGGCCCGCGGCGAGGATGATGGCGGCGATTTCAGCCATCGCCGGCCTGCCGCGGTTGCGGGCGCGACTTGATCTCGCCCAGAAGGCCGCCGACGCCCATGCGGCATATGTCTTCCCTGCCGACGTCGAGGCCCGCCAGCAGTCGGTTCAGAACGAAGTCGAAACCATTTTCCTTCGGCGAGCGCGCGCAGCCCGGGGCGCCGATGATCGGCTTTGGCGGCAAGCCCGGCAAATGTCCAATGAGAAGAAGATTACCTGGATCGACGGGCATGCCGAAATGCACGATGCGGCCGCCCGACTTCTCAATCGCGCTTGGGATAACGTCGCGGCGATCGGTGATCGCGCTGGCTCCAAAGACGATGATGAGATCAGTTGAGGGCACAACGCGGCTGAGAGCGCCGACAAGAGCGCGGGTCTCATGTCCGACGCGCTCTTCGAGCGCGATGGTCGCTCCTGCGCCAAGCAGCCGCGCCCTGAGCGCGTCGAGCGTCTTTTCGACGATCGACGCTTTCAATCCCGGCAGCAGGGTCGAGACGACGCCGACGCGCAGTGGCTGGAAAGGGGCGATCCTGAGCGGCGCTTCGCCCGCGCTCGCGATCGCCCGGTCGAGAATCGCGCCGGAAATGGCGAAAGGAATGATCTTCACCGTCGCCGCCATGTCGCCCGCGATAATCTTTTGAAACACCGGCAAGGTGGCGACGGTGACGCTTTCGTCAACGACATTGACGCGATCGATAGCCGCCGCGTCCACGACAAGAATCCCGCTGCGTTCGGCGATCAGGTTGCAGCGGCCGGTGAAGGCTTTATCGAGGCGAAGATGAGTTCCGGCAAGCCGTCGCGCGATGCGTAAGGCCGCCACATTCTCCTCGACGTCGCCGGCTTCGATCTCAGCCACGATAATCTCGGCGACGCCCGCGGCATTCAGCGCGGCGATATGATCCGCGCCAATGCGTTCGCCTTTCTTCAAGTTCAATCCTGGACGTCTGATGGCATGAGCGAGCAAGGCGCCTTCGGCCTTTTCAACCAGAACCGGGCCAAATCTCATGCCGCGCGTCCGGATTGCGCCATGCGCGGACCGCGGCGCAGGGCCTCGATGATTTCGCCGAGAATGGCGACGGCTATCTCGGATGGGCTGCGCGCGCCGATGTCGAGCCCGATCGGCGCGTGAATGCGGCCAAGCGAAGCCTCACTGAAACCGGCGGCGCGCATACGCTCCAGCCGCCGCGCATGGGTCTTTCGCGATCCGAGCGCCCCGATATAAAAACAATCCGCGTGCAAAGCCCGGATCAGGGCTTCGTCATCGATGCGCGGTTCATGCGTGAGCAGCACGATCGCCGTCGCCGCATCGAGACTGACCGAGGCGAATGCGTCCTGCGGCCATTCCGCGACGAGTTCGGCGCCCGGAAAACGGTCCGCCGTCGCGAAGGCCGTGCGCGGATCTATGATGACGGTATCGAAGCCCGCAAGCCGCGCCATTGGCGCCAAAGCCTGCGAAATATGCACGGCGCCAACCGCTATGATGCGCGCGGGGGGCGCGTAAACGGTGATGAAGACGGCTCGCCCATCCTCTTCCGCGAGGCCGCTTTCCCGCCGGCGCAGCTGCGCCGCCACTTTTTCCGCCAAAGCATCGGCGGCCAGATTGTCCGACCGAACCAGCCGCTCAGCGCCGGAGCCAAGATCGGTCACAGTCGCGCAAGGGCGCCGCGCCGCGCGTTCGGCATTGATCCGTTCGAGGATTTCCGCATCAAGCGGGCGCACATGAACCTTTATGCGGCCGCCGCAGGATAGGCCCGCCCTCCAGGCGGTCTCGTCCGCGACGCCGAACTCGAGCATATGCCGGCTCTTCGCCCCGATCGCCGCCAGCGCCTGCGTCACCACCTCGCCTTCGACGCAGCCGCCGGAGACCGAGCCGAGGAAATTGCCTTCGTCGTCGACGACGAGATGACTGCCGACCGGCCGAGGCGCGGAGCCCCAGGTTTCCACCACGGTGGCTATGGCGAGGGCGCGTCCGGCAGACGTCCAGCGTTCCGCCTCGAGGAGAATATCGTCATCCGACGCCAGCATGGCGGACCTTCTGTTCGGACAAATTTCAAGGACAATATAGGGCGCCGGCCGAGAATTGTGCAGGTTTTGGCTATCATGCTGATATCAAAAACGCGACAGCGGCGCCAAGCAAGGCCTGCGCCGGCAAACGGCGCTTGGGAAGCTTTACCCCGGCATCCATTTATCCGAAAATCGGCGCCCGGTTTTCGGAAATGATGCTCAATCGAGAGTTTCCGCCGTCTCGGATGGATTTGGCTCAAGCACCGCCATCACGAGCGAAACGGCAAGCAGCAGCAAAAGCCCGAAAAAGATGCCCCCGAGACGCTCGAGACCGGGCCAGATGCTCGTCGGCGCCCCGAATCCCTGCACGAGCGTCATGATGAACACGATCGCCGCTTGCGTGCCGACATAGCCGATGGCGCGCGGACTGGCCTGAACATGCGACCCAACCCAGACGCCCGCGCACAGCGTCATAAGCCAAGGCAGAAACTGCGTCAGCGGCAGGGCGAGGCAGACAAGCGCGATGAGTCCGCCAAAAGAGCAGCCGATCAAGCGGTGGATGGCGCGGACCACCATGATGCGGCCTGGATCGCGCGCCGTATCGGACGGCGCCGGAACCGCCATGACGGCCGCGATCGTGATCGCCATTTGCGACAGACTGGGCAACTCGAACCAGGCCCAGACCGGCGGGATCAGCATCACCGTGACGCCGCTTCTCAGGGCGTGCAGCGCCGCCGGCCAATGCGCGCCGAAAACCGCGCGCCAGCCAGGGGGCTTCGCCGGCTCCGGGCCACCGTCTCGCGGCTCGAGAAGGAAAGCGAGCAGAACGGCCGCGAAGACGCCGATAACGACCTCGATGACCCGATAGGCGGCGAAATGGAACGTCCCGGCGGGTGCGGTCAGCGATGTCAGGACGATCAAGTTGAACGTGATCGAGCCAAGCAGCCAGGCATAGCCATGCGGGCTCAGCTGAAATCCGAGCATGCCGAGCGACGTCGCGAGCAGGAGAAAAACGCAACAGGCGACCTGATCATAGGCGAGCCACGACGCCATGGCCACCCCGATCAAGGCGCCAGCCACCGTCCCGATGATGCGCAGGGCGCCTTTCTTGACGGAGGCGGGGCGGGTCGCCTGGCTGGACATGAAAGCGCTGATTCCCGCCCACCAGACGTTATCGACATGCATCGCCAGCGCGATGACCGTCGCGAGACCGACCGATAGGGCGGCGCTGGCGGAAAACCTCGCCCGCGGTCCCGTGAAACTCAGCTCCTTCAGATCCGCGATCAGCGCATCGAGGAAGTCGAAGAAGCCTCGCGCCTCGCGCGCCACCGCCGTCGTCAGGACGTTCACGGAAAGATCGCCACGCGGGCGTCGGCGCCCATATAAAGATTGGCGGGAGGATCGATCAGGGTCAGCGTGACCGGAAACCTCCGCTGCAAGCGGATCCAGTCCGTCGTCGGCGCGACGTAAGGCAAAAGCTTGTCCGCGCCCTCCTCGCGGCTGATGCCTCGCGCAACGCCCGCGATGCGCGCGCGATGCAGCCGCCAAGGCTCTGAATCGAGCCACACCCAGGCGATTGCGCCGATCTTGAAATGACGGATGTAATCCTGCTTGTAATTGGCGATGATGCGCCAGCCCGTCGCGGCGACAATGCCGATCAGCGGCTCGTTCGCGGTCCCCGTATCTCCAACCCGCACGGTCAGATTGTTGATCGCGCCGTCGATCGGCGCGGGCGCTTTGGTGCGCGCCAGCCGCCACTCGGCGGTGGCCATTTCCGCCTCCGCCTTGCGCAGGGAGGCTTGATGCATGACGGCGGTCGCTCTCGTTGCGGCGACGGCGGATTGAGCCGAGGATAGCGCCGCCTGCGCCCGGTTCAGCGCGTCATCGGCCCTGTCGATGGTCGCTTGAGACACGTCATCGACCGCGCTGAGGCGGGCTGCGCGCTGCTGCGTGATTCGCGCGAGGGCGAGCGCCGATACCGCCGCCTTGACTGCATCGTTCGCGGCTGCGATCGAGTCTTGATCGACCTGAACCTGCGCCTTCGCTTCATCGATCTCGGCCGCGAACTGATTGACGGCGAGTTGAAATGGAACCGGGTCGATTTCGATGAGCGGATCACCCGCCTTGATCCATTGATTATCGGCCACGTGGACGGCGATGATCCGGCCCGTCACTTGCGGGGCCACCGCGACGAGGTCGGAACGGACGTAAGCGTCGTCCGTGTAGGCGACAAAGCTGGTGACGGCTTCATAGAGCGCGAAAAGCGCAATGAACGCGGCGGCGATCAGGGCAAGGCGGTATGCTCGCGTCACGCTGCGTCTAAACTCCCTGCGGCTGCGAACCCGCGCGGGGTCGAGTGGCCGTTGCAGCGCAGTTTACGGCATTCTCGTCGCGAAGCGAAGGGCGCGTCGGCGATCTCGCCGCACCTGACGATCTGTTGGTTAAGCGCTCCTGGAGCAGGACGCTGGATCAACGTCATGCTTCAAAACAGGAGCTACGCGGCGGAGCTTTCCAGAGGAGAAACCTCCGCGCGGGCGGTGAGCGGATCGCTCACCGGACGGCGCTCGGCGATCAGGGTCTCGATGTCGGTGGCGACTTCCGACCATCTGCGCAGGGGAGCCGCTTCGATGCGGCGCTGAAACAATCGACGCGTCGAGGGGTTCAAAAGCCGCTGGAGAGCCTCTTTCATGTCCTCTCGATGATGCGGAGAAAAGGATACGCAAAGATCGCGGGCGACCGGCGCGATCGACTTCGAATTCGACGCCGCGCATGGTTTGCCAAACCAGAAACTTTCGCCGACCGGCAATCCCCACCCCTCGAAGAAGCTCGGAAATGCGGTAAAGAGGCACGAAGCGTAGAGCCAGCGCAGTTCATCATCGGTGGGCGCCTCGATGAACACGACGGGGCCGCCTTGAGCCAGCGCCTCAAGCTGCATCAAGGTCGCCTCGGCTTTCCAGCCGCGCCGTCCGGCGACGACGAGTTTTGGCAGGGCGGCGCCACGCTCCTCCGCGAGTTCGTTCCAGACGCCAAGGAGAGCGTGATGGTTCTTGCGGATCTCGATCGTCCCGACGCAGAGGACAAAATCCCGGCCTTCCAGAATTGCGAGCCGCGGCGACGCCAAGCCCGCGCGTTCGTTGCGTTCCGAACCCGGAAACTCGTCGGCCAGCGGCACGACCGAAGAGCATGTGCGCGCGGGCGATTGATCGATCTCGCGCCTCGCCCGTTTCAGTTCGCTCCGGTTCAATTCGGTGGTCACGACGAAATGCGCGGGCAGGCGCAGCGCCTCGCGATATTGCCGCGAGAAATCATGGCCGGTGAAAGCCGGCATCGAAAGCGGGATCAAATCATGGAACAGCACAATCAGATTGGCGCTGTTGGCGGCGGTCCGTTCGCAGAGATCGGCGATCCCTTTGTTGAGCCAGAACGCGCCGCCGATGAACAGGCTGTCCTGCGCCTTCACGTCCGGCATAGAGGCGTGGTGAGGGATGGGCAGCCGCCGCCGGCGCCTCGTAATGAGGCGTCGCACGCCCTCGCGGCTGAATTTGAAATCCGAGAAGGTTTCCTTGAGCAACGCAAAGGCCTTGTCGATGTCGCCATCCGCCTCTTTCAGCAAGGCGCCGAGTTCGCACCATTTTTTGCGATGGAGACCGAAGAGGCAAACAGCCGGATTCATTGAAAAAAGGCGTGTCGCGATCTCCAGCTGGACGCGCGGAATGCCAGCGCAGGTATCGTGCCAGATCGCGTGGCAAAGAACGTCGGTCAGATCGACATAAATGCGCGGAGCCGACGCTTCCAGAGCGGCCGGCGCGCTGCTGGCGCAGCGCCGGCGGGCATTGGCCCGGCCAGTTCCGAAGCTCCCGCGCGCGTCCCGCTCGTTCTCGTCAACCGACAAACGCGGGCCGCCCATCGCCGGAGCAAGCTTGAGAGCGGCATTCGTCAGCCACGCAAGGAGGAACGTGCGAACCGCATAGGGCAACGCAAGCGGCAAACGCAAAGCACGCGTCAAGGCAAAACCTAGAAGGTCCGCCGCGCCCGAGAGTCCAGCTGTGTGAGCGCCGATGGTCTGCGAGAGATGAACAAGCATCTGACATGTCCTTTAGATGGGCGACCGCCCGCATTCGCCGCCGCGTGATAGCGGGCGGTCGCGCAAGGCCGTTGCTCGGTTTGATCGAAGGGCGCTTAGGGCGTCCGAAATCCTTTCAGCCGTCCAAAAGCCTTATTCGTCCCGTTATGTATCTGTTTTTACGTATGTTTCAGTCGGACGCGCTCGACATGGGGAAGGTTGCGCCGCCGCCAACCCGCGCGGCTGAGAGGTCAAGCGGCCAGGCGCGCGTCAGCGTCAATTCGGCCTCAGCGTGGCGCGCCGCAATCGCCATAGGCGCGATCAGCACGATCGCTGCGACGGCAAAAGACACGCCCCGCCACAACGCCCGGATGTGGAGAGAGAACTGCGGCATTGCGGCGTGCGTGTCGTCCCTGCGGGGGCGTGGATAACGTCGCGCGACCGTCTCATGGGCAAAAGAACAAACTGCGCAGCATGGCGGCTCCTTGCGTGGGAATATTTCACACGCAGACATTACGTGGGTAATTTTCCCACGTCAATGCGATTTGTGGGATTGTGTCCCACACCGATTTCCGTCATACGGTCAATCAATGGATCATCCGCGAAACAACGCGCCGCCGAGCGCAGACAGGCTGCACGCACCGATCGCCCGACTGCTGCGCCCGCTCGTTCGGCTGTTCATCCGGAGCGGAATGACCTTTCCCGGCCTCGTCGATCTTCTGCGTGAGCTTTACGTGAACGTCGCGGAATATGATTTCGCCCTGCCCGATAAGGAGCAGACAGACAGCCGCGTCAGCCTCCTCACGGGCATTCACCGCAAGGAAGTGCGTCGTCTGCGCGGCGCCGGCGCGCCGATCAGCGCCACGCCCGCCGCCGTTTCGCGCGCGAGCCGCATCATTGCGCGCTGGCTCGCCGCGCCCGAATTCACCGACTCCGAGGGCCGCCCGCTCGCCCTGGCGCGCGCCGCCGATCAAGGCTGCGCAGAGCCTTCGTTCGAGGCTCTTGTCGCATCCGTCACGCGCGACGTTCGCCCGCGCGCCGTGCTCGACGAATGGCTCGACCGCAAGCTCGTCGAGATTGACGCCGACGGCCGCATTGTCCTCGCCGAGTCGGCCTTCGTGCCGCAGGGCGGCTCGGATCAGCAGCTCTATTATTTTGGACGCAATCTGCATGATCACGTTGCGGCGGCGGTCGCCAATGTGCTCGGCGAAGGCCCGCGCTTCCTGGAGCGGGCGGTGCATTACGATGGATTGTCGGACGGTTTGGCCGAGAGCCTCGAGAAACGCTCCCGCGAAATCGCCGTAGCGGCCTTGCAGGAGGCTAATCGCGAGGCCCATGCGGCTTGCGCGCAGGATCCCGGCGGCCGTCACCGCTGGATCATGGGGGTTTATATCTATCGCGACGAGGACGCCTCCGCCGAGGACGCGCCGCAGATCGAGGCCCGGGGAGACAAGGCGTCTTGAGCGTCCCGCCTCCATTAAGCCGCAGAAGCTTTCTTGCCATTTTCGCGGCGCTGCCCGGCGTCGCGGGCTGGGCGCCGCGCGGCATCGCAGGACCGCGCGATCAGGGCATTGGCGGCACCGGCGCGACCTCGGGAAACGAGGATGACGGCGATCGCGGCATCGGCGGCACCGGCGTCATCGGGACGATCCGGCGCTTTGGCAGCATTATCGTCAATGATCTGCGCATCGCCTATCCGAAGGATGTGACCGTCAAAATCGACGGCGAAGACGCCTCCGCGGCCGCCCTCAAGATCGGCCAGGTGGTGCGCGTCGTCGCGGTCGCGGACGACAATCATTTCTCGACGCGTCGCATCAACGTCACCAGCGAGGTTGTCGGCCGCGTCGAAAACGCCGGCGCCAAAAGCCTTACGGTACTGAGCCAAACCGTGTCGATCGCCAGCCTGCCCCCCGCGCAGCGGCGGTGGAGCGTCGGCGATCATGTCGCGGTCAGCGGTCTGCGGCGGCCGGACGGGTCGATTGTCGCGAGCCTCATCGAGAAACGTGGGACGAGCCTCGAACAGGTCGCCGGACCCATTGCAATCGCCGCCGACGGCTCGCCGATGGTCGGAGGCCTCAAACTCACCCGCGTCGATCCCGGCCTTATCGGTCAACGCGCGGTGTTGCGCGGGCGCTTGACCGATGGCGCCTTCGACGTCGCCCACGGCGAGAGCGAGCGCACCCTGATCGGAAGCGGCGTGTCCAAGCTTTCGATCGAAGCCTACGTGGAACGGCAAAGCAATGGATTGCGCCTCGGGTCGGGATTGCCCGTCGATGACGGCGCCATCGCCGCGCTGCCTCTTAACCGGACCGTGCTCGCCGTACTCGAAACCGGGGTCGGCCGTGGCGGCGAATGGCGCGTCAATTCTGTGCGCTTTGGCGGCGGCGCCGGAGAGCCCGGCCACTCAGGGCCGCCGCCAGGCAATGCCGGATCGAATGGCGGATCAAATGGTCCAGGCGGCGGCAAAGCTGGGGCGCCAAATGGCGTCGGCTCGCCCGGATCGCGGCATCTAACGCCGCTCGGCCCTCACGGGTCTTTTGAGAATCCCGGCGGGTCAACCGCGCCGGGACGCCCGGGAGCCCTCGGCGGCTTTGGGACGCGCGAAGGCGCGGGCATCGCGAACCCTGCTGGTCAAGGCGGATTTGCCCCCCCCGGCGGAGGGCCGGGCGCCGCGGGCTTTGGAGCTCCGGGCGGCTTCGGCGGCCCCACGGGCGGCCCGGGCCCCGGAGGATTTGGCGGTCCGGCGCAGGGAGGATTTGGCGGTCCTGGCGGGGGCTTTGGCCCTGGCGGCGGCGCCGGTCCCGGGGGCGGCGCCGGTCCCGGGGGCGGTCGGCCTTAGAGCATCGTTCGCCCGCAAGCCAAGGGCGTCATTTAAGAGGCGTCAAACATCAGTCCTTCGTCGGCGCGAAGGATCGACGAACCACGCGAGGCTTCGCCAGCCCGATCGCAGTTCGTTGAAATCACGATCCTCAATTCTGGCAAATCCGGCGGGATCGGCCAGACCTGCGCGGCGGCGCCTAAATTCAGCACGACAATCGTTCGCTCGCCTTCATCGCGCCGCTCATAGGCGAGCAGATCGCCGCCGCATGGAAGTCGGCGCCACTTCCCGCGCGACAACGATCGCCTCGCGCGGCGATAACGCAAAAGCGCGCGCACGAGCGATAGGATAGAGGTTGGGTCGGCGCCAAATTCCGCGACATTGCGCTGGGGCCAGTCCGGCGTCAGGGGCAGCCAGGGCTGATCCGTCGAGAAACCGGCGAAGGGGCCTGCGTCCCATTGCATCGGCGTGCGCTCAGGGTCGCGTCCGACGCCGAGGCCCGGCTCGCGCAAAGCCCAGGGATCGCGGATTCGACTCTCAGGAATCTCGACATTTTCAATTCCGAGTTCATCGCCATAATAGAGCGTCGGCGTGCCGCGCAACGTCAAAAGCAGCATCGCCGCCACGCGCGCCTGCCGCGGCCCGACGCGCGCCGCGATGCGCGGGCGATCGTGATTGCTGAGCACCCAGTTCGGCCAGGCGCCGGGCGGCAACGCGCCCTCATAGACTTCGATCATCTCGCCAAGCGTTGTTGCGATCCACGGCGCCTCGATGAGCTGAAAATTGAATGGCAGATGCGCGCCGCCAAGGCCGTTCTCCGACGCTTCGCCGTAATAGGCGACCACCCGCTGCATCGGCAGATAGATTTCGCCGATGAGGAGACGATCGCCGAACTCCTCCAGCACTCCGCGCATCCCCGCGATCACGCTATGAACCTCGGGTTGATCCGCCGAATGAATTTGCAGAAAGCGTTCGATTTCCGGTTGCTTCGGCGTCCATGCGTGGTTTTTCGGATTGTCGCGCAAGGCCTCATCCTTGATGAGATGCCAGATCACGTCGACGCGAAAGCCGTCGACCCCGCGCCGCAGCCAAAACCGCAGCACGTCCTGCATGGCGGCGCGCACTTCGGGATTGCGCCAATTAAGGTCCGGCTGTTCGGGCAGGAATGCGTGGTAATAATACTGGCCGCGCGCTTCATCGAAGGTCCAGGCGGAGCCGCCGAAATTGCTGATCCAGTTGTTGGGAGGGCCGCCCCCCGGCGCACCGTCGCGCCAGATGTACCAATCTGTCTTGGGCCCCTGCCCTGACCTGCTCTCCTTGAACCAGGGATGTTCGATCGAGCTATGGTTCGGCACGAAATCAAGGATGACTTTCAGCCCGCGCACATGGGCGTCGGCGACCAGAGCGTCGAAGCTTTCGAGCGATCCGAAGATGGCGTCGACCCCGCAATAATCGGAGACGTCGTAGCCGAAATCATACATCGGCGACGGATAGAAAGGCGAAACCCAGATCGCGTCGACGCCAAGCCAGACAAGATAATCGAGCCGCCGTCTGATCCCTTCGAGATCGCCGACGCCATCGCCATTCGAGTCCTGAAAGGAGCGTGGATAGATTTGATAGATCACGCCGTCGCGCCACCAGGCTCCGGGCGTCGAAGGATTCCGGGGCGAGCTCGAAGCAGCCGTCATAAAATCTTCATCTCTCAATGTTCGATAGGGCGGGCAATCTTACGCCGGACGTTTTGCCCATGCTCGACCAGCCGCTTCCTGTCATCGTGCGCCCATCGACCGAGCAGGACGTTCCCTTCATGGTCGACATTTATGCCTATCATATCCAGAACGGCCTCGGCGATTACAATGCCGAGCCTTTGCATCCGGACGACATCAAGCGCCGCCGCAAGGCGATGTTGAAACGCCGTCTTCCCCACATCGTCGCCGAACTCGGCGGGGTCGTCATCGGCTACGCTTACGCCGTTCCATTTCTGAAGCGTCCAGCCTATCGCTACGCCGTCAAGCACTCGATCTATGTGCATAAAGATCATCTTAATTCCGGCGTCGGCCGCAAATTGCTGCCGGCTTTGATCGAGGCCTGCGCCGGCGCCGGCTACCGCCAGATGATCTGTTACGTTGACAGCGCCAACGCGCCTTCGCTGCGTCTGCACGAGGCGGCGGGCTTCGAGCGCGCCGGCCTTTTGAAATCGGTCGGCTTCAAATTCGGACGATGGACCGACACGGTCCTCTTGCAGCGACCTCTCGGACCTGGAAACAACTCGCTTCCGGGCAAGCTCGAAAACGCCTCGGACGAAGGCGGCGCGCAGACGATGCATTGAAATCGGAGCGCCGCCAACGAGAGCTATTCCCGCGCCACATAGGTATAAAACCGGATAGAGCCGTCCGGCTCGATCTCGCGATAGAGCCCCTGAATCTCGGCTTCAAATCCGGGAAAGAGATTGGCGCTTCGCTCGAACATTTTGAGATAGTCGAGCATAGGCGCCGCGCGATTTCCGATGCGCTCGCCGGGGACGATCGTCGCGATGCCGGGCGGATAGACGACAAACAGCGTCGTCGCTATGCGTCCCGCAAGCTGGTCGAGCGGCAAATAATCTACCTTGTTGCGAACCATCTGGCGCACCGCATCATGCGGCGCCATCGCCATTTCCGGCAAGTGCTCCGGCATGAACTGGGCTCGCTGCAGTTTGCTGACGCCGCAGCTTCGATAGAACGCATGCATCTCGCCGCACAGGTCGCGCAGCCGCAGGCCTGCGTAGCGTAAAGGCCGCGCCCTGACGAATTCCGGGATGACATCGACGAGCCGCGCATTGTCGTCATGCAGTTTTTTGAAGGCGACAAGCGCGCTGAGGAGTGTCCAGGCCTTGCTCGATTCAACGCCGGGCGTCAGCAGAAAGAGCAGCGAGTTGAGATCATTCTTTTCGGGGACGATGCGATTTTCCCGCAGATATTGCGCGACGACGGGAGCCGGAACGCCATGATCCTCGTAAGCGCCCGTCGCCCGATCGAAGCCCGGCGTAAGAAGCGTCAGCTTGTTCGGGTCGGTGATCGCAAATCCTTCCGCGACATGCGTAAACCCGTGCCATCGCGCACCGGGGCTGAACTCCCAATAGCGCGCATTTGAGGTCAGCTCGTCCGTCGGTATATCTTCCCACGCGACCTCGCGCGGCCCCTCGCTTGCGCTTTCCGGCAGGCTGACCCGATCGGGGACGAAGGGGTCGAAGAACCATTTGCGCGCCGGATTCTTCTCTTTTTCCTCGAACTCACGCCGGACCGCGCGGATCTTCTTGCGCAGTTCGACGCCAAGCCGGATGGTGTCGTCCCAAAGGACTTCGCCCGAGCGGCCCTTCATCATCTGCGCGCCGACATCGAGCGAGGCGAACAAAGGATAGAACGGAGAGGTCGAGGCGTAGAGCAGAAAAGATTCATTGAAGCGGCGATGGCCGACATAGCGGTCCTGGCCCTTGAGATGGCTGTCCTTCACATGGATTTGCGAGGCCTGCGAGAAGCTCGCAAGCTGTTTGTGCGTCGATTGGGTGGCGATGAGCCCCGGCGCGTCGGGACCGAGGCCGCGCAGATCCATCGCGAAGCGGCCGGCGTACAAAGGATGGAATTTCATGAATCCCGCCCATGCCTCGTCGAACAGGATATAGTCGCAAAGATGTCCTATTCTTTCGAAGATCGTGTTGGCGTTGTAGATCGTGCCGTCATAGGTGCATTGCTCGATCACGGCGACGCGGAACGGCCGGTCCCTGCGCCAAGCCTCGCTATCCGTGACGAGCGGATTATTGCGGATTTTTTCGCGGATGCGGGTCTCGTCCAGGGCCTCGGGATAGATCGGCCCGATGAGGCCATAAGCGTTGCGATCGGTCTCAAGATAGATCGGAACGCCGCCCGAAATGGTCAGCGCGCCGTGGTGCGCGGCCTTATGATTGTTGCGGTCGAAAAGCACGAGATCGCCCTCGGTCACGAGGGCCGATAGCGCAATCTTGTTCGACGACGACGTGCCGTTCAAAACGAAATAGGTTTTCTCCGCGCCGAAGATAGCGGCGGCTTCTTTCTGCGCGCGAAGAGCCGGTCCTTCGTGAGTCAAGAGATCGCCAAGCTCCAGGACCGAATTGTCGAGATCGTCGCGAAAGATCGCCTCGCCAAGATGTTCGACAAAGATGCGCCCGATCGGGCTGCGGCTATAGAAAATCCCGCCATTGTGGCCGGGACAGGTCCACAGTTGATTGCCTTCTTCGGAATAGTCGACGAGGGCGCCGAAGAAGGGCGTCTTCAGCGTGTCCGCATATTGCTTGAGACGGCTGACAAGATTTTTGGCGATGAATTCAGGCGTCTCCTCGGCAAGAAACACATAGCCGTCGATATAATCCAGCACCTCGACTGGTATGTCTTCAAACTGCTTGCGGCGCACGAGCATGACGATCGGCATTTCAAGGCCCCGGCGGCGCATGAGATTGATCAGCGCGGCGGTCTTGCCTTCGACGCCTTTCTTGCCCCAGTCGATCACCATGCAGCCGATCGCGGCGTCGGTTTGCACGGCTATTTCGGCGTCCTCCATCCGCCTCGCGCGGACGACCTCGATGCCATGCTGTTCAATCGCGGTGATGATCTGTTGCAGCCGCAGCCCTTCGAGGTCTCTTTCGTCGAAAGCGGGAGCGCAGACAAGGAAGGTGAACCGTCTGAAGAAATCCATGACAAAGCTCCGGCAGCGGCCGCGTCGGAATCATAGGACGCGGCGCGCATTCATAGCAGAGGCCGCGCAGGCGCGCGCCGTTAAAAACGCGGTGAAAAACGTCGTGAAAACGTCATTCTTGATCACCCCAATGCTGCCGATCGCGGCAAAATTCCAGCCTCGCGCCGATAAGCGTGTTGATCATTAAGGGATTGGCGTTAGTCTAGCGGCCAATTGGCGGGCAGCGGCGGTTCATTTCGCCAGCCGTCGCCTCTGGCGAAACAGCACTTACAGCCCAAACTCTTTGATAAACACTGGAGCACGCGCCAATGAATGATCTCCTCGTGATCGCTTTCTCTTCGGAGCAGAAGGCGGAAGAAGTGCGTCAAAAACTATTCGAGTTGCAGAAAGAATATCTGATCGAGCTTGGCGACGCCGTCGTCGCGGTCAAGCATGAAGATGGCAAGATCAAGCTCAACCAGATCATCAACACCACCGCCGCCGGCGCCCTTTCGGGAACATTTTGGGGGCTTCTGGTCGGAACGCTGTTCGCCCTGCCGCTGGTTGGCGCGGCGATCGGAGCCGCCTCGGGCGCGCTTGGCGGATCGCTGACCGATTTCGGCATCAACGATGATTTCATGCGGGAAGTCGCAGAAGCAGTGCCCCCGGGCGGCGCCGCTTTGTTCGTTCTGGTCAAGAAAATGACGACCGACAAGGTTCTGGCCGACCTTCAGGGCGTTGGCGGAACGGTCCTGCGCACATCCTTCGACAAGTCAAAGGAAGACGCCATCCGAGCGGCGCTGGCTGGGAGGCCGGCTTCGGCGCCGGTTCAAACGCCGCCCGGCGACGATCAGCCCCCTTCGGCGACCGCCCCGGTGACCGCCTGACGCCGCCCCCCTGCGAGCGATCGTTAGCTTTACCATATCAGCGCTCGCTGAACGCCGGCGCCGCCCCGGGCGGCGAGATTGAATTTGCGCGCTCGCGGAGGACAGATTGGCGCTTTGCGCAAATTCGACGTATGACGCAGGATCGCCGGGGCGCAGCAGCCTTCGGGAGCGTCCGTGGCGGCGCATTCTCTGTTTTGAAGGGTAATCGGCGACTTGGCGTTTCTATCAACCATCCCGTCGCTGGCGCGCGCGCTTGCTGAGCGAAACTATGAGTCTGCGACGCCCGTTCAGACAGCGGTGCTGGAGGCCAACGCCGCGAACCGCGACCTTCTCGTCTCTGCGCAGACGGGATCAGGCAAGACCGTCGCCTACGGTCTGGCGATCGCCCCCAATCTCATCGCCGAGGCCGAAAGGCTCGGTCAAGCGGCCGAGCCGTTGGCTCTGATCATTGCGCCGACGCGCGAGCTTGCGCTTCAGGTTCAGCGCGAGCTTGCCTGGCTCTACCAATACGCCGGCGCGCGCGTGATTTGCTGCGTTGGCGGCATGGAGCCGAGGCGCGAGCGGCGCGATCTCGCCGCGGGGGCGCATATCGTGGTCGGAACGCCCGGGCGCCTTCGCGACCATATCGAACGCGGGGCGCTCGACGTCTCGAAACTGAAGGCCGTCGTCCTCGACGAAGCCGACGAAATGCTCGATCTCGGCTTTCGCGAGGACCTTGAGTTCATCCTTGAAACGACGCCGAAGGAGCGGCGCACGCTCCTGTTTTCCGCGACCTTGCCGAAGGGAATCGCCAGCCTCGCCAATCGATTTCAGCACGCTGCGACGCGCATCGAAGTCGCGAGCGGCGAGAGCGGACACGCCGATATCGAGTATCGCGCCATCCGCGTCGCGCCGAACGAGATCGAACACGCCGTCGTCAATGTGCTCCGCCTCCTCGAGGCGCCGAGCGCGCTTGTGTTCTGCAATACGAGAGAAGCCGTGCGTCACCTTCAGGCGATCCTGCTGGAACGCGGCTTCTCGGCTGTCTTGCTGTCTGGAGAACTGAGTCAGAACGAGCGCAACCACGCGCTTCAGGCTCTGCGCGACGGACGCGCGCGGGTCTGCGTCGCGACCGACGTGGCTGCGCGCGGCATTGACCTGCCGGGCCTTGCCCTCGTCATTCACGCCGAACTTCCCCATGACGCCGAAATCCTGCAGCACCGCAGCGGACGCACGGGCCGCGCCGGGCGCAAGGGCGTCAGCGTTCTGCTCATTCCGAATTCACGCCGGCGGCGCGCGGAACAGTTAATGGCGATCGCGGGCGTTCAGCCGGTCTGGAGCGGGCCGCCATCCGCCGACGAAATTCGCAAGCTCGACCAGGAACGCCTGCTGCGCGATCCGCTGCTGACAGAGTCAAGCAGTGACGAAGATCGCGTCATGGCGCGAGCGTTGCTCGACGAACGATCCGCCGAAGATATAGCAGCGGCGCTCGTTCGCGTTTATCGCTCCCGCCTTCCGGCCCCCGAAGAGGTCCAGGACCCCGGCCAGGGCCGTGAGCCACGGGCGCCGCGCGAGGGCAAGGGATTCGAGCGCCCGTCAGGCCCGCGCTCGCGTTCGCAAGGCGTCTGGTTCAGGCTCGATATTGGAGCGAAAAAGAACGCCGACCCGAAATGGCTTTTGCCCATGCTGTGCCGGCGCGGCAAAATTACGAAACAGGATATTGGCGCGATCAGAATCTTCGAGCGCGAGACAAAATTCGAGGTGTCTGAGAGCGTCGCCAAGCAGTTTCTCGCGAATGTCGGTCGTCCTGACGGCGATCCGATTCGCATTGAACTGGCTGCGGAAGGAGCGGAGAGGGCTCCCGAGAAACCGCGCGGCGCGCGCGCCTTCGACCGGAACGCTGCGCCGGACAGGGCGCCGCGCGGCAAGCGCCCGAAGGAATAGACGGTGCCTGCCGCTCAAAACGTGGCGGAAGACGCCCAAAATGCGATCGAGATCTATATCGACGCTGACGCCTGTCCCGTTAAAACAGAGATTTACCGGGTCGCTGAACGGCATAAGCTCAAGGTCTTCGTCGTCGCCAATAGCTATATCGCGACGCCCCGCGAGGATTGGATCAAGCGCATCCTTGTGGATGCGACGCCGGACGCCGCCGACGACTGGATCGCGGGCCGTGCGGCGCGCGGCGCCATCGTCATCACCTCGGATATTCCGCTCGCAAGCCGATGCGTCAAAGCAAACGCGGACGTTATCGCGCCTACCGGCAAGGCCTTCACGCAGGCCTCGGTTGGCGAGGCGCTCGCCACCCGCAATCTTCTCGACGCATTGCGCTCGCAGGGCGAGATCACCGGCGGCCCAAAGCCATTTTCTTCGCGAGACCGATCGGCGTTTCTGTCGGCGCTCGATCTCGCCATTGTGCGTTTGCGCCGAAGCGGCTTCAGCTGAAGGCTATAGCATGATAACGAAAAGTTGGGGGCTTTTCGGACCGCCATCATGCGCCAACCTTGGGCATCCATCGCCTCTCATGATTTTGGACTTAGCAGTCCAAAATCATCGTGATCTATAGCGGGCGCCTTACTTGCTGTTCGAGTCCATATTGCTTTTTGGCATCGCGCCGGATTGCGAGCCGGGCTTTGCCTCGACGCCGGGCGCCCCTGCCCCGGACGGCGTCTGCATCTCGTCAGCGGAGCGGCCTTCTTGTTTTTGGGTCGCAGCGCTCGGCTCGACATTCTTGCCAGCCGCCGTTCCGGACGTCGTTCCACTTGTCTGCGCCATCGCGACACCACCAAAAAGCAGCGCGGCGGCGGAAATGCCCGTTAAAAGACGTAAGGACATCACGTTCCTCCTTTTCTTGTTAAAGTCCATCTCTAACGATGAGCGCATGATTTGGTTGCTGACTATTTCGCGGCGGCGTCTGCATTGCCGCGGGCTTTCTTCAGCGGGTCGCCATCTGGATTTTCCAGGGGAAAAATGGGAAAATCGACCAAAGAGTTGAATGAATTACAAAAGTTTCCATTGTAATATCAGCTTGCAAGTCGCAAATGAATTCTTCCGCCCAGCTTTGAGGCGGCCACTATAGCCTCAGTCCTAGCTTAGCAAAAGGAAAGGCAGTGACGTTGATACAGGAGCCGACCTGGCCCTTTAATTAGCAAGATTTATTTAATTAGGAGGTGAACGAATTGGGTAAACTCAATGCGCAAGAAGGCCTACCCGCGAATTCGCCGGCTGCCGTTCAATATGGCGCATTGCCCTATCGCTTTACCGCTGCGGGAACCCTTGAAATTCTCCTGATCACGACAAAGCGAAGCAAGCGCTGGATCATCCCGAAGGGCGATCCGATCAAGGGCCTGAAGCCGCCGAAATCGGCAGCTCGTGAGGCCTTTGAGGAAGCAGGGATCCGAGGCTCCATCGCCGAGAAATCGATCGGCTCGTTTCGTTTCCAGAAAACCCTTGAAGGCGCGCCGAACCAATTATGCGACGTCAAGCTCTACCCGCTAAACGTCAAGCAGCAGATGAAGGATTGGCCGGAGGCCTCGCACCGCTCCGTGCGCTGGTTTGCGCCCGCGGAGGCGCAAGCCGCCGTCAATGACGTAGGCTTACAGACGCTGATTGGCCGCTTCGTCGAAAAAATGTCGTCGAAGGCCGGCTTGCGCCGCAAGGCAATGGTCAAGGCCGAGTTAAGCTCCGAACTCAGCGGTTAGGGCGTGATCCTGAAAAGTGGGATTTGAGACTTTGGACGCAATAGCCTTGGGAATGGCGTCCAAACTGGCGGCGACCATCAGATTGAGAGCGCCCAGGCCGAAAGAGGATAGGCGAGGATGAAGCCCAGCGCCGCGCCGGCGCAAATGTCGCTCGGATAGTGATGCCCTGAAGCAATCCGCGCCCAGCCCATCAGAAGCATCAGCGCCGCGGCGACGCTGAGGCAGTCGGGCCACGCAAGGACGATTGGCACCAGGACGCCGGAGAGGGTCATAGCGTGGCCGCTCGGGAAGGAATGCTCGTCGAGCACGCCGAACAGCGACGATAGCCGGGCGTCCGTCCGGAACGGGCGCGGCCGCCCGATGTAGCGCTTGATGGCCGGATAGAGGCAGTGCAGCAGCCCGGCGTTGAGACCTGCGGCCAGAATGACGCGAATCGCCTTCTCGCCGAAGTGTCCGAAGATGATCAGCGCCAGAATCGGATAGAGCCAGCCATTGCCAAGCTTGCTGATGACGACTGCGGAGGTGCGGCCGATTCTCCATTTGACGGAGCGCGAAAAGAAATGGACCGCCACAAGGTCCGCCGCCGAAAGCCGCTGCTTCGACGACGCCCAGAGTGTCGCGCATCGTCCGGCGTCCAGCTGCGAGGGCTCGCCGCTGCCCGGGACAAGCTCTCCAAGCTCAAGCTCTGCGTTGGTTCCATTGATGATCGAGGCTTCCTCAATCATGCGCGACAATGCCTTTCGTGACTGGGGCGATCAAACCACCCGGCCAACCGGAAACGAACCTTACCCTCCAAACATAACAATTTGATGCCGCGTCGGCTCACCCCCGAGACAGAAGGCCGACGCCGTTTTCAACGTAGCGCCGACCGGCCGCCTAAGGCAAGCGATTGGCCCCAATTCGCGGAATTACTAAGGGGATAGCCCGCCCCTTAAGTCCCCGATGGGCGGCAGAACGCAGCTGAAATGACGTTGCACGTCATCGTAGCATCCACAGGCCAACCCCCTCAGGCCGGCGGGCTCTTCTATCCTGATCAGTCCGCGCTGCAATTTGATGATTCCGCGGCTTTGTAAACCGCGCACTATGGCGGTGACATAGGTGCGCTGGACGCCGAGCATCTCCGCCAGAAGTTCATGCGTCACCGCGACATCGCTGGCGCCCATGGATTCGCGCGCCATCAAAAGCCAGCGACAGCAACGTTCCTCAAGAGAATGGAGGGCGTTGCAGGCAACCGATTGAAGAACCTGCGCCAGCAGAGCGTCGGCGTATCGCGTGAACAAGTCTCGAATCGCAGGAGACCGTCCCTTCAGCGCATCCAGCCGATCGAGGGAGATGCGCCGCCCATCGCCGGCAATCTGCACGACCGCGCGGGTGAAGGCGGGTTTGTAGCCGGCGCTGACGATGCCGCCCAAAGCGCCTTCAAAGCCGATATTTGCAACCTCGATCGATTTGCCTTCCGGAGGATGAATGACCAGCGAAAGCATGCAACCTTTCGCAGGAAAATAACAATGCTCGACATCTTCTCCCGGTTCAAACAAGACTTGGCCTTTCAGGAGACTGATTTTTTGGAGGTGCGGAGCCATCAACTCCAGATCAATTACGGATAATCTCGCGAGAAGGGAATTGTTCTCTTCGAATGTCCCTTCGTTTCCGCTGATGCGCCGCAAATGATGATTTTTCATCTGACATTCCACAATCTTGGCTAGACGAACCGCCCAATATTGTTTCGAAATCCCGAAACGCAGGGAAGCGCAAGTCGCGGCGAACACGCGGACGTCCGCTCCGGCACACATTTTCTGAGAAATACGGGCCGCCCGTATAAATCAGCAACACGGGGTTGAGTTCGCCTCCGGGCGCTGATCCTCGGAGCTTTACGAGAGAGACAGCCTAGCGCACCATGGTGCACCCATGACGGCTGGATTGGAGCCGGCCTGGGCGCAGCTATCGGCTCGGGATAGCGACGTTCACCCTCCCAACGTGTTGCCGCGGCAAAGGTTCATCGACCGCGACCGCATAGCCGAAAGCCTCAAGCTGTGCAAAAATCGCAGCCGACGATCAACCGCAATGATTGCAGAAGCCTCTGGCGACTGCATGCTATAATACTAAAGAAATGGATGACGCCTCAAGCCGCGCCGCGTCTGCGATGACGCCGCCCGGCGCTTTCGCAGGTCAGCAGAGGAAAGAACTTGCTCGCCGCCAAGCCGCTCCCGCAAGTCACCGATCCCGCAATCACCCTCTCCCGTAACGGCGAGATCTTAAGCTGGGACGCCGCGGCTCAGTCGCTGACGGGCTATGCGAGCGAAGAAATCATCGGCCACAAAATTGATGAGATCATCGCTGAGTCAGCGCTCGCGCCAAGCCGCGCTGCGATCGCGACTTTGAGCGGCGGCGATGCGGTCAAATTTGAAACCCTTCTGCGCTGCAAGGATGGCGCGCTCGTCGCCGTCGAAATCGACGCCGGCACAAATGCGGACGGTATGCGCCTCCTTGCTGAAATCGGGGCCGTCATCCGCGATCTTACGCAACAGCGCCGCGCGAACCGCGCGAACTGGCGGAATGAGGAAAGACTGCGGCTTGCCCTCTGCGCGGCGGACATCGGAACTTATGAGATCGACCTGTTGACGCGGCGATATCATCTCGATGCGCGCGCCGCCGCCATCTGGGGCCAAGACCTCTCTCAATCCCTCTGCTACGCATCGCTCGCGGCGCAGGTCCTCGACGAGGATCGACCAGCGGCGGAGGCCGCCTTCACCGCCGCAAGCGATCCGGCCGGCGACGGCGCTTATGCGCTCGAATTTCGCATTCGCCGCCAAAATGACGCAGCGCTGCGCTGGGTTGCGCTGCAGGGGAGGACATTCTTCGAGAATGGACAGGCCACGAGCCGCGTCGGCGTCATGCTCGACGTCACCGACCAGAAAAATGCGCAACAGGATTTGCGGCGGCGTGAGGAGTTTCTGCGCTGGATCGTGAGGGACGCGCCGATTCCGATCATGCTCCATACGGTGAGCGGCGTCATCGTCAGCGTCAATCAATGCTTCACCGAACAGAGCGGTTACACGCAGAAGGATTTTCCCGACGCGCGCGACTGGTTTACGCTTGGCCGCCGCCTGTCGCGCGAGGCCGCCGACGAACGACTGGAGATCATGCGCCGGCGCGCCGGCGCGCGCGAACCGCTTGCGCCCGAAGAAATCTCCGTGTGGATCAGAAGCGGCGAAGAGCGCTTCTGGCTCGTCTATTCCAGCACGCCTTTCGTCTCGCCCGAAGGCGCCGAAATCATCGTCTCCGCGGCGCTTGACGTAACTGAGCGCAAACGCTCGGAAGAAGCCAACGCCCATCTTGCGGCGATCATCGGAGCCACCGACGACGCTATCTACAGCCTCACCCTCGAAGGCGTGGTTCTCAGCTGGAACGCCGCCGCCGAACGCGTTTTCGGCCTGCCCGCGGACGCCATCATCGGGCGCAGCGATTTGATCCTCGCGCCGCAAGAGCTTCGTTCCGAAAGAACAGCGTTGCTGGAGGCGGCGAAAATGGGCGCGGTCGTGCGGCGTCAGACGAGGCGTTTGCGCCACGACGGCGCGGCGATCGACGTCTTACTCAGCATCGCGCCGATGCGCGGCTCGAACGAAGATGTGACCGCCGTATCGGTGCTGGTCCGCGACATCACGGCCGACAAGCGCGTGCTTGTCGAACTGGAGCAGGCGCACGCCAAGATGGCGCAGCAGACAGCGGAGCTCGACGCTATTTTCGAGGCGCTGAATGTCCCGGTCACGGTGTACAGCCGTCAAGGCACAATCGTGCGAACCAATGCGGCGGCTCGAGCCGTCTGGGGCGTTGCGCCGGACCTGCCCCACCCACTCGATTTCCGCCACATCGCCGCTCAGCTCAGCGTGCGCAACGCCGCGGGAGAAGCGGTCGATCCCGGCGTGCTATCGGCGCGTCGCGCGCTCGGCGGCGACGTCGTCACGGGCGAGGAATATCAGATCACCTCGCCAAGCGGACTGCGGCATGATTTCGACGCGGCCGAACTGCCGCTCGTCGTCGCCGGAGAGATCACGGGGGCCGTGTCAGTCTGGCATGACATCACCGAACATAAACGCAAGGACGAACAAACCTCAATTCTTCTGCGCGAATTGTCCCATCGTTCCAAGAATCTCCTGACGGTCATCGAGTCGATCCTGCGACAGTCCGCCAAAGGCAGCGGTTCGAAAGAGGAGTTCGTCGCGCGATTCAGCGAGAGGCTGCACGCTCTCGCCAATTCGCACGATCTTCTCGCCAAGCATAATTCGCTATGCGTCTCGATGACCGATCTGATTTTTTCGCAGGTCGGACATCATTGGGAGCCCGGCCAAAGGCGCATCTCGATGAATGGGCTTGGTCTGAGGTTGAAACCCGACGCGGCGCAGATGATCGGCATGGCTTTGCATGAGCTCTCGACCAACGCCGCCAAATATGGCGCATTGTCCAATCAGACCGGCCAGGTGTCGATCAGCTGGAACATCGAAGTCGAGAGCGGGGGCGAAGCCGTGTTCCAGTTGAAATGGGTCGAGCGCGGCGGTCCGCAGGTCGCGCCTCCCGCGCGCAAGGGTTTCGGCACCACGGTGATCCAACGAGTCGCGGGCCAGTCCTTGAATGGATCGGCAAGCCTTGATTATTTTCCCGATGGCGTCGTGTGGGTGCTTCGCGCGCCGCGCTCCGCCGTCGTCGACGCCGCCTTTCAGGAAGCCCCGCGCGGCGAGCGCATGCGGTCTCAGGCGCTTGAAAAGCTGCAGAGCGCCTGGATCGACCTGCATCGGGACGGAAGCCTTCCGCGGCTCGCCGATATGCCTTTTGGCTGCGGCGAAACGCAGGACAATCTCATCATCGCCCATGTCGACCATGAAAAGACCCCTCCGGGCGTGCGCTTTATCATGATCGGCAAAGCCTTGACCGAACGCATGGGACTTCGTCTTGAAGGGCCGGAGATGGAACTGACCGAAACGGAGATTGTCGGCGCCGAGGACGGCCCCTATCGCCGCTGCATCCGCTCGGGAAAGCCAGCCTACGAATACGCCTATTTCAACCTGGGTCAGGGCCGCTCGTTCTTTTTTGAAAGGCTGCTTTTGCCTCTTTCCGATGACGGACGCAGGATCACCCACATCGTCGGCATGGCGAGTTTCGAAGATGGATTGCCCGTCTTGCCGCGCATCTAAGCACCGGCGCCCGCTCGATGAAGAAATAAAATCGCTCCTCAACGGTGAACCAAGCAGCGGCTCAACGGTTGTCTCGCCGGAAGAAGGAGGTCTTTTGATGAAAGCTGCTCAACTGTTGAGAAAGGACGCTCTTCTCGCTTCGCTCCTCATTGGTCTCGGCGCCGCCGGTTTCGCCGGCGCGGCGTACGCACGGCCGGGCGGCTGCGTCAAGGGCGCCGTCGTTGGCGGCATCGCGGGTCATCTTGTCGGCCACGGCATCGCGGGAGCCGCCGCCGGATGCGCCTATGGCGCTCATGAGCGTCATAAATATGATCGTCAGCAGACTGGCGAAGGACGATCGAGTTCGGATCAACACGGGGCCAGTCAGTATTGACGCCGGGCTCGCGCCGGGTCCCGCGCGCGCCCTCGACTCGGCCCCGGCGCCGGCGCAGGTCCTGGCGAGACCGCCGAGAGCGACGCTATATTCGGTGATCGCCCGAAACAGGCGTCCGGCGCTTTGGAGTCAAAAGATAGGCAACCTGCTTGCGGTTGAAGCGCAGGCATTTCCCTCGATTTCTCGGCCAGCCCGATTTCGATCGATCTGCCGGCCTTGTGAGAACGCGCGAGTCCGCGATTTCCTTCATCCTCGCCTTTATCGGCTTTCTCCCATAGGCTAGTGTCGCTCGGTTCGATACGGATCGCGGCTGAAAGCGCTGGCGTCCTCGGGTGTGTGGCCCGCGCTTTGCTCGAAGCTGACGCCAGCAGCGCCCAAGAGGCCGAAGATTAGGGAGCCCGCCCGGATGGATCTTGAAACTCATGCCGCGTCGGCCCCGGACGCCGCGGCGCCAGCGGCCGAGACGCAAGCCATTGGCGAGGATGTCGCAGCGATTCGCGATTTGATTCTCGCCAAGCTCAAATATTCGGTCGGCAAGAGCGTCACCGCGGCAAGTCCGCACGACTGGTTCGTCGCGACGGCGCTGAGCGTGCGCGACAAGGTCGTCGAAAGCTGGCTATCCTCCATCGAAAGCTCCAAGCGGACAGGCCGCAAGCGCGTCTATTATCTCAGCCTGGAATTCCTGATCGGGCGGCTCCTCATCGATGCCTTGACCAATATGGAAATGATCGACGAAACGCGCGCCGCGCTCGCCGAACTTGGCGTCGACCTTGAGACCCTGCGCGAGGTCGAAGACGACGCGGCGCTCGGCAATGGCGGCCTTGGCCGGCTTGCGGCCTGCTTCATGGAAAGCATGGCGACCCTCTCGATCGCCGCCTACGGCTATGGCATCCGCTACGATCACGGGCTGTTCCGCCAGCGCATCAAGAACGGCCGCCAACTCGAATATCCCGAGGATTGGCTGTCGTTCGGCAATCCGTGGGAGTTTCAGCGCCCCGAGATCGTCTGCCCCATCGGTTTCGGCGGCCACATTGACACGGAAACGCGACCTGACGGCGAATTGAGACAAGTGTGGCATCCGGGCGAGACGGTCGAGGCGCTGGCCTATGACACGCCAATCCCCGGCTGGCGCGGCGCCCATATCAACACGCTTCGGCTCTGGTCAGCGCGCGCGGTCGATCCCTTGCGTCTCGACCAATTCAACAGCGGCGACCATATCGGCGCGCTGATGGATCGGGTGCGCGCCGAATCGATCTCGAAGGTGCTCTATCCAGGCGACACAACCCCCGCCGGCCAGGAGCTGCGGCTGCGGCAGGAGTTCTTCTTTGCTTCCGCCTCGTTGCAGGATCTCGTCCGGCGCCACATCAGCCTGTATGGCGACGTCCGCACGCTCGCCGACAAGGCGGCGATCCAACTCAATGACACACATCCCGCAATCGCCATCGCGGAACTTATGCATATCCTTGTCGATTTGCACGACATTCCGTGGGACGAGGCCTGGGCGATTACACAAGCGACATTCAGCTACACCAATCACACGCTGCTCCCCGAGGCGCTCGAGACCTGGCCTGTGCCACTGATGGAGCGGTTGCTGCCGCGACATATGCAGATCATTTATCTGATCAACGCGCTGCATCTCGCCAAGGTGAGCGGGGAGCCGGATGCAACAGGCCACCGCCTTGCGGCGCTATCCTTGATCGATGAATCGCACGGGCGGCGGGTCCGTATGGGCCATCTCGCCTTTCTTGGCTCACACAAGGTCAATGGCGTCTCGCAGCTTCACTCCGATTTGATGAAAACGACGGTGTTCCACGATCTCGAATCGATAGCGCCCGGAAAGATCACCAACAAGACCAACGGCATCACCTTTCGCCGGTGGCTGAAAGAAGCAAACCCTGCCCTCACCTCGCTTTTGATGGAAGTTGTCGGCGACAATCTCCTCGACAACGCGATGGTGCTTGAGAAAGTCGCCGCGCTTGCCGACGATTCATCGTTCCAGGAGCGCTACGCTGCGATCCGCCGCGCCAACAAGATGACGCTGGCGCGGTTGGTGCAGCAACGCATCGGCGTCAAGCTCAATCCCGACGCGCTGTTCGATGTGCATATCAAGCGCATTCACGAGTACAAGCGCCAGGTGCTGAATATTCTGGAGGCCGTCGCGATCTATGAGGAAATTCGCGCACAGCCCTTCCGGGACTGGATACCGCGCGTAAAAATTTTCGCCGGCAAAGCGGCGGCGAGCTACACGACGGCGAAGCTCATCATCCAGCTCGCAAATGATGTCGGCAAGGTCATCAATTCGGATCCTGCGCTGCGCGGGCTTTTGAAAGTCGTGTTCCTGCCGAACTACAATGTCAGCCTCGCGGAAAGGATTATTCCGGCCGCCGATCTTTCAGAGCAGATCTCGACAGCCGGCATGGAGGCGTCCGGCACCGGAAATATGAAATTCGCGCTGAACGGAGCGCTGACCATCGGAACGCTCGACGGCGCCAATGTCGAAATTATGGAGCATGTCGGCTCACCCAATATTTTTATATTTGGATTGACGGCCGACGAGGTCGAAGCCAAACGGAGCCAGGGCATCAATGGGCAGGACGCGATCGCACGATCGCCGAAACTTTCTGAAGCGCTGGAATCGATCGCGTCAGGGGTTTTTTCGCCGGACGAGCCGCATCGCTATCGCGGGCTCGTCGATGCGTTGACCTACCATGACTTCTTTCTGGTGACGGCCGATTTCGACGCTTATTACAACGCGCAGCGCGCGGTGTTCAGACGCTGGCGCGACAAACCTGCATGGTGGCGTTCGGCCATCCTCAACACAGCGCACATGGGATGGTTCTCTTCGGACAGGACGATCGCTGAATACGCCGAAGAAATATGGAACGTCCCAGTGACTCCGCCAGGACGCAAGTGAGAATGGGGCATGGCGCGAACATAACCGTGACGCGGCCTTGCTGGCAGATCAGCGACGCCGATGTGGAAGCCATCCTAAGAGCGCGCCACAATGATCCGTTCGCGATTCTTGGAGCCCATAAGGTTGCCCAAGGGGTCGTTATCCGGGCCTTTGCGCCGCATGCCGAAAAGCTTGCCGCCTTGATCGACGATGGCGAAGCGGTCGCGCTCGAGGCGCGCGGCGGCGGCTTTTTTGAAGGGCTCGCTCAGGGCCGGACCGCGCCGCCGCGTTATCGCCTCGAAGCGTCGAACGCCGGCGGATCCTGGAGCTTCATTGATCCTTACGCCCTGCCGCCCGTGCTTGGCGCGATGGATGATTATCTCCTCGTCGAAGGCACGCATCGCCTGCTCTACCAGCGTCTCGGCGCTCATCTCATGCGCCTTGAAGGCGTTGATGGCGTTCATTTCGCGGTCTGGGCGCCGCACGCCGCCCGCGTCTCCGTCGTCGGCGACTTCAACGGCTGGGACGGGCGGCTGCACCAGATGCGAAAGCGCGTCGACTCAGGGCTCTGGGAGATCTTCGCTCCCGATGTCATCGAGGGAACCGCCTACAAGTATGAGATCATCTCGCGCGATGGGCGGCTGTTGCCGCTCAAGGCGGACCCTGTTGGATTTGCCGGAGAGTTCCGTCCCTCGACGGCTTCGCTCGTCGCGCGCACGGACAAGTTCACCTGGTCGGACGCCGATTATCTCGACCATCGCCGAAACGGCGAGGCCTGGCGCCAGCCGATGACGATTCTCGAGGCGCATCTTGGCTCGTGGCGGCGCGGCGAAGGCGGCCGCTTCCTGACCTATGACGAACTCGCCGAGCAGTTGATCCCCTACGCCGTCGATCTCGGCTTCACGCACCTCGAGCTGATGCCCATATCCGAACATCCGCTTGACGCCTCGTGGGGTTATCAGCCGATCGGTCTTTTCGCCCCGACGCGCCGATTTGGCGATCCGGCGGGGTTTGCGCGTTTTGTCGACAAGGCGCATGCTGCCGGGCTCGCCATTATCCTCGACTGGGTTCCGGCCCATTTCCCAACCGACGTGCACGGGCTCGCCCACTTCGACGGGCAGCCTCTTTATGAGCACGCCGACCCGCGCCGTGGATTTCATCCAGACTGGAACACGGCGATCTATGATTTCGGCCGCCGCGAAGTGGCCGGTTTCCTGGCGGCGAACGCCCTTTTCTGGCTCGACCGCTATCATATCGACGGGCTGCGCGTCGACGCCGTCGCCTCGATGCTCTACCTCGATTATTCGCGCAACCCCGGCGAATGGCTGCCAAATCCCGACGGCAGCAACGACAATCGCGACGCGGTCGGCTTTTTGAAAAGGTTCAACGAACTCGTTTATGAAACCTATCCGGGCGTCGTCACGTTGGCGGAGGAATCCACGGCCTGGGCCGGCGTCTCGGCTCCGACCAGTTCGGGCGGGCTCGGCTTCGGCTTCAAGTGGAACATGGGCTTCATGCACGATACGCTGGAATATATGGAGATCGATCCGATCCATCGCCGCTGGCATCATGACAAGATGACCTTTGGCCTCATCTACGCCTTTTCCGAAAATTTCGTACTGCCGCTCAGCCATGATGAAGTCACGCATGGCAAGGGATCGCTGCTCAGTAAAATGTCCGGCGACGACTGGCAGATGTTCGCCAATCTTCGCGCCTATTACGGCTACATGTGGGGACATCCCGGCAAGAAACTCCTGTTCATGGGGCAGGAATTCGCTCAACGGCGCGAGTGGAGCGAAGAGGGCGAACTCGACTGGCGTCTTCTCGACGCGCCGGCGCACAAGGGCGTGCAGACGCTGATCCGCGACCTCAACCGCCTGCACAGGAGCTTGCGCGCACTGCATCTGCGCGATAGCGAGCCTGGCTGTTTCGCATGGATCATCGGCGATGACCGCGATCAGTCCGTCTTCGCCTTCGCGCGGTTTGGCGAGGCTGGCGACCCGCCGGTCGTCGTCATCAATAATTTCACGCCGGAGCCGCGCCATAATTACACTGTCGGCCTGCCGCGCGCCGGGATCTGGCGCGAAATCCTCAACACGGACGCCACCGTCTACGGGGGCTCCGGCGTCGGCAATTTCGGCTCTATCACGGCGCGCGACGTCCCGGCGCACGGTCAGCCTGTCTCGGCGCAAGTCACGCTGCCGCCGCTGGCGACGCTCTATTTCGTCCCGGAGGCCTGACGAAAAGCGCGCGCGCCCGGACATGCCTCAGAAGACCATCGCCCCGGAGGGAAAAGCGAAATGAGATTGAGCGCGCCAATTGGACGCCAAGCCATGGCTTTTGTCCTGGCGGGAGGCCGCGGCAGCCGCCTGCTCGAATTGACGGACCGGCGCGCCAAACCAGCGGTCTATTTCGGCGGCAAGATGCGGATCATCGACTTCGCTTTGTCGAATGCGCTGAACTCCGGCATCCGCCGCATCGGCGTCGCCACGCAATACAAGGCGCACAGCCTCATCGGACATCTGACGCGCGGCTGGAACTTTTTTCGACCCGGCAGCAATGAAAGCTTCGACATCATGCCGGCCAGCCAGCGCGTGTCCGAGGATCAATGGTATGCCGGCACCGCCGACGCAGTGTTTCAGAATATCGACATCATCCGCGACCGCGCCCCGAAATATATGGTCATTCTCGCCGGCGACCACGTCTACAAGATGGACTATGAGGTCATGTTACAGCAGCACGCCGACTCGGGCGCCGACGTCACCATTGGATGCCTCGAAGTGCCGCGGCTCGAGGCGAGCGCCTTTGGCGTCATGCATGTCGACGATAAGGACCGGGTCATCGCGTTCATCGAAAAACCCGCCGCTCCGCCGCCGATGCCAAGCGATCCCGAGAGGGCGCTCGCCTCGATGGGCATTTATGTTTTTGAAACGAACTTCCTGTTCGAACAGCTTGAACGAGACGCTTATGATCCGCATTCAAGCCGCGACTTCGGCAAGGACATCATTCCCTATCTCGTCAAACACGGCAAAGCGGTCGCGCATCACTTTTCGGATTCCTGCGTGCGCTCTTCGGACGACGAGCCCTCCTACTGGCGCGACGTCGGCACGGTCGACGCCTACTGGGAAGGCAATATCGACCTCACCGATATAGTTCCCGATCTCGACCTTTTCGACAAGGATTGGCCGATCTGGACCGATAGCGCGGTCACGCCGCCGGCAAAATTCGTGCATGATGAAGACACGCGCCGCGGCATGGCGGTTTCATCGGTCGTATCAGGCGGGTGCATCATTTCAGGCGCCAAGGTCAAGCGATCGCTTCTCTCGACCGGCGTCAGGGTCAATTCCTATTGCGACGTTGAGAATGCGGTCATCCTGCCTTATGTCGAGGTCGGACGGTCAACCCGCCTTCGCAATGTCGTCATCGACCGCGGCGTAAAGATCCCGGAGGGTCTCGTCGTCGGCGAAGATCCGGTCGCAGACGGCAAGCGATTTCGCCGCACGGAGAAAGGGATCTGCCTGATTACTCAAACCATGATCGACCGCCTGGCATGAGCGACGGCCCGGCATGAGCGACGTCACGGTTCTGGCCGTCGTTTCCGAGATTTTCCCGCTGGTCAAGACAGGCGGCCTCGCCGATGTTGCGGGCGCCCTGCCCTCGGCGCTGGTCCCCGAGGGCGTTGAGGTCGTGACCCTGACGCCCGGCTATCCCGCGGTGATGAAGGCAGTCAATCACGCTGAAACCGTGGTCGAGTCGGAGCAGATTTTTGGCGGCGAGGCGCGGGTTTTGCGCGCCGACGCCGCCGGGCTCGATCTTTTCGTGCTCGACGCGCCGCATCTTTTCAATCGTCCGGGCGGTCCCTATGCCGGACCCGACGGACAGGACTGGCCGGATAATCCCTTTCGCTTCGCGGCCCTCAGCCGCGCCGGGGCGCAGCTCGCCCTCGGCTTCGCGCCCGGCTTTGCCCCCGATGTCGTTCATACGCACGACTGGCAGGCGGGCCTGACCGCGGCCTATCTCCACTATGACGGCCGCCCCCGCCCGGGAACCGTGGCGACGATCCACAATCTTGCTTTTCAGGGCCAGTATCCCGCCGAGCTGCTCGGCGCGCTCGGTCTGCCGCATGAAGCCTTCGCGATCGAGGGGGTCGAATATTACGGCATGATCGGCTTTCTGAAAGCCGCTCTCGCCCTCTCCGACCGCATTACCACGGTGTCGCCGACTTACGCCGCCGAGATACGCACGCCAGATTTCGGCATGGGCCTCGATGGGCTTTTACGCGCCCGGGGCATGGCGGTGACCGGCATCCTCAATGGCGTCGACGAAGATATTTGGGACCCTTCCATCGATCCGCTGATTGCGGAGCCTTTCGACGTGCGCACGCTGGCGCGCCGCCCGGCCAACAAGGCGCTGCTTCAGCGCAAGTTCGGCCTCGACGTCGATCCGGGCGCGCTGCTGTTTGGCGTCGTGAGCCGCCTCTCCTGGCAAAAGGGGCAAGACCTTCTGCTGGCCAATCTCGGCGTTCTCGAGCGCATCGGCGCGCAGCTCGTCGTCCTCGGTTCGGGAGATCCCGATCTCGAACAGCAGCTTCTGGCGGCGGCGGCCAAGCAGCCGCACCGCATCGGCGCATTGATCGGCTATGACGAGGCGACCGCTCATCAGATTCAGGCCGGCGCGGACGCCCTTTTGATCCCATCGCGCTTCGAGCCTTGCGGATTGACGCAGCTCTGCGCGCTGCGCTACGGGGCGCTTCCGATCGTCGCCCGCGTCGGGGGTCTTGCCGACACCATCATCGACGCCAATGAGATGGCTCTCGCCGCCGGGCTTGGAACCGGCCTGCAGTTTTCTCCGGTGACGGCCGAAATGCTGGGCGCCACTCTGGAGCGCGCCTCGCGGCTCTGGGGCGAGCCCGAGATCTGGGACGAATTGATCGAAAACGGCATGATGACCGATGTGTCGTGGCGGCGCCCCGCGGCCGCTTACGCGAAACTCTATCGCGACCTCATCCGCCACAGGCGCGCGGGCCACAAATCCTCAACCTCGTGATCTGGAAAACGCATGATTGAAACCATAGCGACGACGCCCTTCGAGGGACAGAGGCCTGGAACGTCGGGGCTCCGCAAAAAGACGCCTGTGTTCCAGACGCCAGGCTATCTCGAAAATTTCGTGCAATCGATCTTCGACAGTCTCGAAGGCTTCGAGGGCGCGACTTTGGTCCTCGGCGGCGACGGACGCTTCTTCAATCGCGAAGCAATACAGGTCGTCCTCAAAATGGCGCTCGCCAATGGCTTCGGCAAAATACTGGTCGGACGCGGCGGCATATTATCGACGCCCGCCGCCTCGCACCTGATCCGTAAATTCAGCGCTTTTGGCGGCGTCGTTCTCAGCGCCAGCCACAATCCGGGCGGCCCGCACGGCGATTTCGGCATCAAATACAATTCCGCTAATGGCGGACCGGCGCCGGAAAAAGTCACGGAAGCGATTTTTGAGCGCACGAAAGCCATCTCCCGCTATCGCATCCTGCAAACCGCCGACGTCGACCTCGACAGAACCGGCTCGCTGAGGCTCGGGCCGGGCGCCGTCGAGATCATCGATCCCGTCGCCGATTACGCGCAGCTAATGCAGCAGCTCTTCGACTTCGACAGGATCGCCGGGCTTTTCAAATCCGGCTTTCGCCTGCGTTTTGACGCCATGTCGGCGGTGACGGGCCCCTATGCGGCGCGGATTTTCCAGGATCTCCTCGGCGCGCCGGCGGGGTCGGTCCTCAACGCGAAGCCCCTGCCCGATTTTGGCGGCCACCATCCAGACCCAAACCTCGTCCACGCCAGGCATCTCTACGACCTCGCAATGACGGCGGATGGCCCTGACCTCTGCGCCGCCTCTGACGGCGACGGCGACCGAAATCTCATCATTGGCCGCGGGCGCTTCGTGACGCCCTCCGACAGTCTCGCCATTCTCGCGGCCAATGCGCATCTGGCGCCCGGCTACGCAGGCGGCCTCAAGGGCATTGCCCGCTCGATGCCGACAAGCCGCGCCGCTGACAAGGTCGCGGAAAAGCTTGGCGTCCCTCTGTTCGAGACGCCGACGGGGTGGAAATTCTTCGGCAATCTGCTCGACGCGGGTTTGGCCACGATCTGCGGCGAGGAAAGCGCCGGAACCGGCTCCGATCATGTCCGCGAGAAGGACGGACTTTGGGCGATCCTGCTCTGGCTCAACGTACTGGCGGTGCGCGGCGAAAGCATCGACGCCATCGTCACGAAACATTGGGCGGACTATGGCCGCAACTTCTATGCCCGATATGATTATGAGGAAGTCGAGGCCGATGGCGCCAACGCCCTGATCAAGGCGTTGCGCGACGCACTGCCGGGCCTTAAGGGCAAGCATTATGGCGCCTTGAGGATCGACGCAGCCGATGATTTTGCCTATCACGATCCCGTCGACGGCTCTGATTCCACACATCAGGGCATTCGCATCCATTTCGAGGATGGCGGGCGCATCGTCTATCGCCTCTCCGGCACAGGCACCGCCGGCGCGACCCTGCGGGTCTATATCGAGCGCTTCGAGCCCGATCCCGCGCGCCAGGATCAGGAGACCGCGACGGCCCTTGGCGATCTGATCGGCCTTTCGAACGAGATTGCCGGAATCGCGAAATTTACCGGGCGCACGGCGCCGTCGGTGATCACCTGAGCGCGCCGTCCGAACCAATGATGCATGGCGTCGGTCCTGGCCGGGCGGAGCCGCTCGGCGTTTTTGCAGAAGAAGGCGGGATCAATGTCGCGGTCGCCGCCGGCGACGCCGAGGCCATCTTTCTGTCGCTCTTCGATGAAACCGACCGCGAGACCGCGCGCATAAAGCTTCCCGGGCGCACGGGCGACGTGTTTCACGCCCATATATCGGGCGTCGGCGTCGGCGCGCGCTATGGCCTGCGTGCGCAAGGATCATTCGATCCCGCGCAGGGCCGGCGCTTCAACGCCGAAAAACTTCTCGTCGATCCTTACGCGACCCGGCTCGACCGCCCGTTCAAGCTGCACGCTTCACTGTTCGACGCGCGCATTCATGGCGCGGCGGAAGATCACGCCGACAGCGGGCCCTTTGTCCCCAAGGGGATCGTCGAAGCGCCGGTCCCGCTGCCTCAGCCACGTCGCCCCGCCATCGCCTGGCGCGATCTCATCATCTATGAAATGCATGTGCGGGGGTTCACTCAGGCCCATCCGGATATTCCTGAGGCCATTCGCGGCACTTTCGCAGGACTTGCTCATCCAGCCGCGATCGCTCATCTGACCCGGCTTGGAGTGACGGCCGTCGAACTGCTGCCAATCGCGGCATGGGTCGACGAACGCCATCTGCCTGCGCTCGGCCTCTCCAATTACTGGGGCTATAATCCGATCGCCTTTCTCGCGCCGGACCCAAGGCTTGCTCCCGGCGGCTGGCCCGAGGTGCGCGCCGCCGTCGAGGCGCTGCAGGCGGCAGGGATCGCCGTCATCCTCGATGTCGTGCTGAACCATACGGGCGAGAGCGACGATTTAGGCCCGACCGTTTGCTTGCGCGGGCTCGACAACAGCGCCTATCGCCTCGAGCCGGACAATCTGGCGATTTATGAGAATCAGGCGGGCTGCGGCAATGTTCTCGCGCTGGAGCGGCCACAAACTCTCCGCCTCGCGCTGGAGGCGCTGCGCACCGCCGCCACCCGCGCCGGCGTCGATGGCTTCCGCTATGATCTCGCCCCCGTGCTGGCGCGCGCGCCCGATGGCTTCGACCCCGCCCATCCCTTCCTCGCGGCCGTCGCTCAGGACCCGACGCTGCGCGATCTGATCCATATCGCCGAGCCCTGGGATCTTGGCCTCGGCGGCTATCAGTTGGGGGCGTTCCCCGCCGGCTGGGGCGAGTGGAACGATAAATCGCGCGACGCCTTCCGGCGCTTCTGGCGTGGCGATGAGGGCCTTAAGGGAACATTGGCGACGCGTCTTGCGGGTTCGGCCGATATTTTCGCGCCGCGCCACCGGGCGTTGTCGCGCTCGATCAATTTCATCACGGCGCATGACGGCTTCACTCTCGCCGATCTCGTCGCCCACACGCACAAGCGCAATGAAGCCAATGGCGAGCATAACCGCGACGGAAGCGACGATAATCTGTCGTGGAACTGCGGCGCCGAAGGCGAGAGCATTGATCCCGCCATCATCGCGCGCCGAAAAGGCGACGCGCGCGCTCTGCTCGCGACCTTGATCGCATCGCGCGGCACGCCGATGCTGTGCATGGGCGATGAACTCGGCCGCACGCAGAAAGGCAACAACAACGCCTATGCGCAAGACAACAGCCTCACCTGGGTGGACTGGGTTAGCGCCGACGCCGAACTCATCGGCTTCGTGAGCCGTCTCATCAGGCTTCGCCGCACGGTTGGCGCACTGAGCGCCGAAGCGCCCCTGACCGGAGCGCCGTCCGATTCCTCAGGCATTCCAGACGTCGAATGGCTCAACCTCAATGGGTCCCCCTTACGGCCGCGCGATTGGCATGAGCCGGGCTCTGAAGCGCTCATCGCCGTCTTTTATGACGGGGGGGACAAGGAACGGGAGGCAAGCCGCGCCGCCGTTTTGCTGAACCGCGGATTTGACGCGCCGCAGGCGCAGCTTCCCGCCCCGCGTGACGGCCATCTCTGGATGCTCGAGATTGATTCGGCCGATCCTGGCGCGGAGGGAAAGCCGGTCGCGGACGGCGGGCTGTCTCTCGCGCCGCGCTCGGCCGCGATCCTGATTGAGACGCGCGCGCGGGCGGCGGGGCGCGGCGGAATCGACGATCACGTGCTTGATGCGCTGGCGGAGGCGGCCGGCGTCGTCAGCCATTGGTGGGATGTCGAGGGCCGCCTCCACAAAGTCAAGGCGGAGGCCAAGCAGGCGTTGCTCAAAAGCCTTGATCTTTCGGCGGTCTCGACGGGCGAGGCCCGCGCGCGCCTCGCCGAACTATCGCAGGAGCGCACATTCCGGCCCCTGCCCGTCGCCACGACGATTTCGGTGGGCGGGGATCGAACGCTTCGCCTCGGCGGCGCACTCGGCGGGCGCCAGCGCCCCTTCGCCCTGACCATCGCCTGCGAGGACGGATCCATTCATGAGGTCGAGATCACGCCGCAGCTTGGCCGCCGCGGCGAGGCCTTGGCGCCAGACGGGCGCCGGGCGCTGATCTGCGACATCCCGCTTCCCGAACTGCCGCTGGGGCGCCATGAGATCATGGCCGACGCCGCGCCGGAGAGTTCGGGCCATCTCGCCGTCGTCCCTGGCGCCGCCTTCCTCCCTACGAGCCTGCGCGAAGGCCGCGTCTTCGGTCTCGCCGCCCAACTCTATGGCCTGCGGCGCGAGGGGCCGAATGAGCGCGGCGATCAGGGCGTCGGCGATTTCACCTGCCTTCGCCTGCTTGCCGAAGAAGCCGCGCGCGCGGGCGCCGTGACGGTCGGCGTCAATCCGCTGCATGCGCTTTATCCGCATGATCCTGAACGCGCGAGCCCCTATCATCCCTCCGACCGGCGCTTTCTCGATCCACTTGCGATCGACGCCTTCGACCCGCCTGCGCAACTCCTCACCGACTCGGTCCGCGCCGCGCTTTCGAGATTGACGCCCGAAGCCACGAGGCTTTCCGGGTTGCGGCTGGTCGATTACAGCGCCGTCTCCGCGTTGAAAAATCGCCTTTTCGACGTCATTCACGCGGCTTTCCGCGCGCGGCGCCTCGCAGCCCCCGACGACGCCTTGGTCATCGCGTATGAGCGTTTTGTCGCCGGCGGCGGAGAGAGCCTGCGGCGCTTTGCGATCTTCACCGCCATTGAGCGCAGAATCGGCGGAACGCTCGGCCAATTCGGGCCGGAACTTTCCTCGCCCCACGCGCCGGGAATCGCAAGTTTCGCCGCCGAGCATGAAGACGAGATCGAGCGCGCGAACTTCCTGCAATTTCTCGCGGACCGGCAGTTCGGCGCGGCCGCGCAGGCCGGCTTTGAGGCCGGCCTTTCATTGGGCTTCTACCGGGACCTCGCGGTTGGCTGCGCGCCGGATGGCGCGGAGGCGTTTTCAGAAGCGAGCCGCCTGATGCAGGGCGTGTCGATCGGCGCCCCGCCCGATCCGCTGGGGCCAAAAGGTCAAATCTGGGGGCTGCCGCCATTCGACCCGCGCGCTCTCGCCCGCGATGGCTATGCGAGCTTCGGGCGCCTCATCGCCGCGAACATGGCTTATGCCGGCATTTTACGCATTGATCATGTTCTCGGGCTCAAACGTCTGTTTCTCGTGCCGGACGGCGCGGAAGCCGCTGACGGCGCCTACCTCGCCTGCCCCTTCGACGCCTTGATGGGTCAGGTGATGCTGGAAAGCGTACGCAACAAGACCGCGGTGGTCGGCGAAGACCTCGGCACAGTCCCCGAGGGGATGCGCGAAGAGCTCGCCGCGAGGAACATTCTCTCCTATCGCGTCATGCGTTTCGAGCGGGAGGACGCTGATTTTGTGCGGCCGGAAGATTATCCTGCGCTGGCGGCGGCCTGCGTCGCAACGCACGACCTGCCGCCGCTCGCCGGCTGGTGGCAAGGCGCCGATCTTGCCGAAGCCGCGGCCTTTGGCCATTTGGCTGACGAGGGGCAGGCTTTTGCCGCCCGAGCAGAAGAAAAGGCGGAGCTGATCGAGGCGGCGGCTGGCCCTGAATTTTCCGCCGGCGAAGTCGACCTCGATGCGCCCTTGACCCCGGCGACGGCCGCGGCGGTGCATGGGTTCATTGCGCGGTCCAACGCCGCGCTCGTGCTTGTGCAGACTGCCGATCTCGCCATGGAGACGATCCCGACCAACCTGCCCGGCACCGACCGTGAGCGGCCGAATTGGCGGCGCAAGATTTTCTCGCCCGTTGAAAGGCTCTTTGACCTTCCCGCGGCGCGCGCGATCATCGAGGCCGTGAGGCGCCAAAGAACGCTTTCCGATTGAAGAGAATCGGAAAGCAATCGGCTCAAGTTGGTTATCGTTTGGTTTACTTCGCGGTCTTCTTGATAACGTCCATCAATGTTTCGGACGGATGACTTTTGCAATAGTCGGTCGCGACTTTCGTGTTGCGCTCGAGATAGCGCATGTCGACCGTCGAGCGATCTTGCGTCGCGCTAAAGTAACCAGCCATCCACGCCGTGATGAAAGGCATGCGCTCTTCAGGCGATTCAAGAAGTTGCTTGCAGGTGATCAAGGACATGTCGACCTTGACTTGAGCATGAGCGATCGGAGCAAATCCCGTTCCAAGGATGATGGCGGCGACAAATCTTTTCTTCATGGAAACTCTCCTAACGTCGTCCGAGACGAAAATCATTTCGGCGCAATAGCGCGCTGCAAACCGCTCATCACCGTCTCTTTGGGATAGGAGGCGCACCATTTCGAGACGCTCTCCACATTTTTGGCGAAGCCGTTCAGATCAATGGTGGTCGAGCCGATCTTCTGATTGAACCAGCCGCTCAGCCACGCTGAGGTGAGCACGGCGTCGGCCGGTGGCATGGCGAGGAAATCGGCGCAGGTGACCGCCCGCATATCGATCATGACCTGCGCCTGCGCGGCGCCGGCGCAAAGCGCGCCGGCAAGAGCCAGCGTTGTAATGGCAAGTTTTTTCATATGATTTTTCTCCCCATATGTTGACCGATCGCCAGCTGATGAAGATCAGTCTACGGCTGGGTACGAGCTTTTATCTTCGGCGGCAAGAGCACCAGAGGCTTCGACGCTGATATCGGGGAATAAATTCGAGACAGAATAGAAGCCGCATAGCGCGCCGATTGGCCAAATCGCATCACACCGATCGTCAGCCACATATCTTATTTGATTCAATAATTTGCCTGTAAAGTATTAGATGAGAGCGTCGGCGCGCCCCTCGTTATCAAGCAAAATCCGAGGGCCGTTCGAGCATTCTGGAGCGAACCGGGTTGCCGCTTCGCTCCAAAAGACTTCAGACTCCGCGCGGCCGGCGCAGATCGAGCGTCAGCGGAAAATCGGCCGTGCGCTCTTCCGGCGGCACGAAGATCGGCCCCGGCGTGTGGCCGAAAGCCTGGAACCGCGCGAGCCGACGCGCTTCGGCTTCATAGGAATTCACCGGAAAAGTCTCATAATTGCGCCCGCCCGGATGCGCGACATGATAGACGCAGCCGCCGATGGAGCGGCCGCTCCAGTTGTCGATCAGGTCAAACGTCAAGGGCGCGTGGACGGGCACGGTCGGATGCAGGCCAACCGCGGCTTGCCACGCCTTGAAACGCACCGCGGCGACCGCTTCCTCGGAAACGCCCGTCGAGGTCATCGGCAGGCGGCGCCCATTGCAGGCGACGACGTGGCGGCCCTCGACGAAGCCATTGGCTTTGAGCTGCAGCCGTTCGATCGAGGAATCGACAAAGCGCACAGTGCCGCCGATCGCGCCCGTCTCGCCCATCACATGCCAGGGTTCGAGCGCCTGACGCACCTCTAGCTTGACGCCGCTATGCTCGATCGAGCCATAGAACGGAAAGCGGAACTCGCGTTGCGCCTCGAACCAGACGGGATCGAACTGATAGCCGGCCCGGCCAAGATCGGCCAGAACGCCAAGGAAATCCTGCCATACGAAATGCGGCAGCATGAAGCGGTCATGCAGGGTCGTTCCCCATCGCACAAGACCGCCCTGCTGCGGCTCACGCCAGAACCAGGCGATGAGCGCGCGAAGCAGCAATTGCTGCGCAAGACTCATGCGCGCGTCAGGCGGCATCTCGAAGGCGCGAAACTCCACCAGCCCGAGGCGGCCGGTCGGCCCATCGGGCGAATAGAGCTTGTCGATGCAAATTTCGGCGCGATGCGTATTGCCGGTGACGTCGACAAGCAGATTGCGATAGAGCCGGTCGATCAGCCAGAGCGGGATCGATTGATCGGGCCCGGGCGTATTCGCCAGCGCGATTTCAAGTTCGTAAAGCTGATCGAGGCGCGCCTCGTCGACGCGCGGCGCCTGGCTGGTCGGCCCGATGAAGAGCCCCGAAAAGAGATAAGACAGCGAGGGATGGCGCTGCCAGTAGAGAACGAGGCTTTTCAAAAGGTCGGGCCGGCGCAGGAACGGCGAGTCCTGCGGGGTCGCGCCGCCGACGACGACGTGATTTCCGCCGCCCGTGCCCGTGTGGCGTCCATCCACCATGAATTTATCAGCGCCGAGACGAACCTGCCGCGCATCCTCATAGAGGCCTTTGGTCGTCTCGACCGCCTCCCGCCAGGTGGCGCTGGGCTGGATGTTGACCTCGATCACGCCGGGATCGGGCGTCACCTTGATGACCTCGATGCGCGGATCATAGGGCGGCGGATAGCCCTCGATATGAACGGGCGTCTTGATGCCCTCGGCGGCGACTTCGACGGCGGCGACAAGTTCGAGATAATCCTCAAGCCGCTCGACCGGCGGCATGAAGACGCAGATCACGCCGTCGCGCGGCTCGACCGACATCGCCGTTCTGACCGAGCCTTCGATGATTTCCTGCTCGATGAGCTGCTGCCGGCTGGAGGCAGGCTCGAGCGATCGCTGGAAATGCTCGACGCGCTGTTTCAGCGTCTGCGCATCCGGCAAGGAGCCACGCTCCTCCAGCGGATCTTGCGGGTGAACATAGGGATAAGAGGACGCCGGAATATAGGGCAGCGAGCCGAGCGGCAGGCGATAGCCGACCGGCGAATCGCCCGGCACAAGGAAGAGTTTGCCGCGCCGCAGGCACCATTTTTCGCTGACCCACTTGAGCCCGCGCGAAATCTGCGCTGGCGCGTTCCACCGCTGCACCGGCAGCACAAACCCCGTCGGCTTGGTGAGGCCGCGCGAAAAGGTGCGGATCATGCGATTGCGTTCTTCCGGATCCTCGATCTTGGGGTCAAGCGGATCGACGTTGCCCGGCAGATTGCCTTCCTTGACAAGCCATGTGGCCGGATCTTCATAGGCCGGCATCACGCAATCATCGGCGACGCCGAGAAATTCGGCGATCCCATGCGTCAGCGCCTCGGCTTTCGCGCGCTGCTCGTCGGAAAAAGTAATATGGGCGGCTTCCGGCGGCTTCTCCGCTTCTGGCGCAAGCGTGCGGCCGACGGCGTCGATGAGATCGCTGTTCCGCCAGATCGGCTGCCCGTCCTTTCGCCAATAAAGCGAAAAGCCCCAGCGCGGCAGAGATTCGCCTGGATACCACTTCCCTTGGCCATAATGCAGCATTCCGCCCGGCGCGACACGATCGCGAACGCGGCGGATCAAGGCGTCCGCGAAGCTCCTCTTCGTCGGCCCGACGGCGGCTGTGTTCCATTCGGAGGATTCGAAATCATCGATCGAAACGAAGGTCGGCTCGCCGCCCATGGTCAGCCGCACGTCCTGGCTCCTCAGATCCGCGTCGACCTGTTCGCCGAGAGCGTCGAGCTTTTCCCACGCCTCGCCGGAAAAGGGCATTGTGATCCGCGGCGCTTCCGCGACGCGCGTCACGCGCATGTCAAAAGCGAAATCGACATTGGCGCCCGCCTCGACGCCACCAGAAATAGGAGCGGCCGAGGAATAATGCGGGGTGGCGGCAACGGGGATATGACCTTCCGCGCAGAACATGCCGGAGGTCGCGTCCATCCCGATCCAGCCTGCCCCCGGCAGATAGACCTCCGCCCAGGCGTGCAGATCGGTGAAGTCGACCTGTGTGCCCTTCGGCCCCTCCAGCGGCTCGATGTCGGCGCGCAATTGAATGAGATAGCCGGAGACGAAGCGCGCGGCGAGGCCGAGATTGCGCAGGATCTGGACCAGCGTCCAGGCCGAGTCGCGGCATGAGCCGGCGGCCAGCTCCAGCGTCTCCTCCGGGGTCTGAACGCCAGGCTCCATGCGAATCACATAACGGATCGCTTTCTGGAGGTTCGTGTTGAGACCGACTAGAAAGTCGACGATATGCATGGGCTCTTTCGGCAAACTCTCCATATAGGCGGAAAGATGCGGACCGAGCGGTTCAGCCTGCAGATAGGGCGTCAGATCCGATTTGAGTTCAGGCTCATAAGCGAACGGAAACTGTTCGGCATAGGGTTCAATGAAGAAGTCGAACGGGTTGACGACCGACAGGTCGACGGTCAGATCGACCTCGACCTTGAACTCCGTCACCTTCTCCGGAAATACGAATCGCGCCTGCCAGTTATTGTGCGGGTCCTGCTGCCAATTCACGAAATGGTCAGGAGGCGACACTTTCAGGCTGTAGGACAGGATTTTGGTGCGGCAATGCGGCGCCGGACGAAGACGCACGAGCTGCGGCCCCAGACCGACGGGACGGTCGTATTTATAATGGGTGAGATGATAGATTGCGGCCGATATGGACAATGCTGCTGACCCGTCGCCCGGCCGGACCGTGCCCGTCCCCCGCGGAGCGCGTCGGGACTTCCAGGCGCCCAGGGCTCGCAAAGGTATAGCAATCAAACGAGTCAAGCGAAAGGTTGGGCGATTGCCTCGGCGCCTATGTTTTGTCCAACGGGATAACAAAGACTCGCCAAGGCGCCCGATGCGGTGCGATCGGCCAGGTTCTTTTGAAAAAGGAGGCGACGACGCCCTCCTATTTTTCCGGCAGGTTGAGCTTGATGTGCAATTCGCGCAGCTGCTTAAGGGTCGCGCTGGACGGCGCGCCGAGAAGCAGATCCTCGCCGCGCTGGTTCATCGGGAAAGCGACGATCTCGCGCAGATTTTCTTCCGCCGCGAGCAGCATGACGATGCGGTCAATGCCCGGCGCAATGCCGCCATGCGGCGGCGCGCCATATTGGAACGCGCGATACATGCCGCCGAATTTTTGCTCCAGCACGTCTTCGTCGTAGCCGGCGAGCGCGAAGGCTTTGCGCATGATGTCGGGACGATGGTTCCGGATCGCGCCCGAGGAGAGCTCGAAACCATTGCAAACAACGTCGTATTGGAAAGCGTTGATGCCGAGAATGGTCTCTTTGTCGGCCGGATCGAGCGCGACGAATGCATCGTGATCGAAATTCGGCATCGAAAATGGATTATGCGAGAAGTCGATCCGGCTTTCCTCTTCGTTCCATTCGAACATCGGGAAATCGACGATCCAGCAAAACTCGAAGACGCCCGTCTTCGAGAGTTTGAGTTCATGGCCGATGCGCAGACGCGCCGCGCCGGCGAGCTTTGCCGCCTTGTCCGGCCTGTCGCACGCGAAAAATACGGCGTCGCCCGCTTTGAGGCCGGCTTTCCCGGCGATGTTCGCCTGAACGTCGGCCGGAAGGAACTTAGCGATCGGACCTTTGCCAATGAGCGCGCCCGGCTCGCCTTCAAAGATCACATAGCCCAATCCGGCCGCGCCTTCGCCCTTCGCCCAATCATTCAGCTTGTCGAAGAAGGAGCGCGGCTGCGCCCCAGCCCCCGTCGCAGGAATGGCGCGCACGACGCCGCCCGCCTTGATGACGTTCTTGAAGGCGTTGAAGCTCACGTCGTCGCGGGAAAACTCTTCCGTCACATCGACGATGAAGAGCGGATTGCGCAGATCAGGCTTGTCCGTTCCATATTTAAGCATCGCTTCGGCATAGGCGATTTTCGGAAATTTCTGCGTCACCGGAAAGCCTTCGCCGAATTCCTCGAATACGCCGCGCAGCACGGGCTCGACGGTTGCGAAAACATCCTCTTGCGTGACAAAGCTCATCTCGATGTCGAGCTGGTAGAATTCGAGGCTGCGGTCGGCGCGCAGATCCTCGTCGCGAAAACAGGGCGCGATCTGGAAATAGCGGTCGAAGCCGGCGACCATCAAAAGCTGCTTGAACTGCTGCGGCGCCTGCGGCAGGGCGTAGAACTTTCCGGGGTGAAGGCGCGAGGGCACGAGGAAATCGCGCGCGCCCTCGGGGCTCGAGGCCGTCAGGATTGGCGTCTGGAACTCGAAGAAGCCTTGCCCCTTCATCCTCGCCCGCAGCGAATCAATGACCTTTCCGCGCAGCATGATGTTCTGGTGCAGCTTCTCGCGCCTCAGATCGAGAAAGCGGTAGCGCAACCGCATGTCCTCGGGATAGGGCTGATCCCCGAAAACCGGGACCGGCAGCTCGGCGGCGGCCCCCAGAACTTCGATTTCCGTGACATAGACCTCGATGAGGCCGGTCGGCATTTCCGCGTTTTCGGTTCCAGCCGGGCGCCGGCGGACGACGCCGTCGATGCGCACGACCCACTCGGAGCGCAATTTGTCGGCGAGAGAAAAGGCCGGCGAATCAGGATCGACCACGCATTGCGTGATTCCGTAATGATCGCGAAGATCAATGAAAAGCACGCCGCCATGGTCGCGAATGCGGTGGCACCAGCCGGAGAGCCGGGTCGTTTCGCCGGCGAGCGTTTCACGGAGGTCGCCACAGGTATGGGTGCGATAGCGGTGCATTTGATCGTCACAACAGAGAGGAAAAGGAGGCGCGCGAGAGCGCACGGGCGGTTTCTGTCACGGGGCGGGGCTTTGCGTCAAATCGCCCGTCGCCGGCCTGAAATGAAATGTTGAGGGCGATGATCGCGCATCCCGCTATAGCCGATTGCTGAGCTTTCCTTTATCTAAAAAAATCATGAGCCTCATTACGACAACCAAATCCCTGGCGGAGACATGCGGCCGCCTCGCGGCGCATCCCTTCGTCACGGTCGACACCGAGTTTTTGCGCGAGACGACCTTCTGGCCGAGGCTCTGCGTCGTTCAACTCGCCTCGCCCGATGAAGCGGCCGCGATCGACGCCATGGCCGAAGGCCTGGACCTGACGCCCCTGTTCGAGTTGATGGCCAATCCAGAGATCACAAAGGTCTTTCACGCGGCCCGTCAAGACGTTGAAATCATTTGGAACCTTGCCAAACTTATCCCTGCCCCGCTGTTCGACACGCAGGTCGCGGCGATGGTCTGCGGTTTTGGCGATCAGGTCTCTTATGGCGATCTCGTGCAAAACGTCGCCAAGGTCACGCTCGATAAATCATCGCGCTTCACCGACTGGTCGCGCCGCCCGCTGCTTCCCTCGCAAATTGATTACGCCATCGCCGACGTCACCTATCTGCGTGACATTTATCTCTTCCTGCGCCGCAAGCTGGAGCAGACGGACCGTCTGTCCTGGCTTAGCGACGAAATGGCGATGCTGACCTCGCCTGCGACCTATGAACAGCATCCGGACAATGCCTGGGAGCGCTTTCGCAACCGTGTGCGCAAGCCGCGTGATCTTGGCGTTCTGATGGAGGTCGCGGCATGGCGCGAAGCTGAAGCGCAAGCGCGCGACGTCCCGCGTTCGCGCGTGCTGAAAGATGACGTTCTGATCGAATTGGCCCTCGCCGCGCCGCGGACGGAGGAAGCCCTCGGCAATCTGCGCGCCTTTCCGCGCGGCATGGAGCGTTCGCGCGCGGGCCTCGATATTTTGGCGGCCATCGAACGCGGCCTCTCCCGCGATCCGAAGACCTTGCCGAAACTCGATCGCGAACGCCGCTCCGGCGGTAATGGCGCGACCGTCGAGCTTTTGAAAGTGCTGCTCCGGCAGGTCAGCGAAAGTCACGGCGTCGCCGCCAAAATGATTGCGACAGTCGAGGATCTCGAAGCGATCGCCGCCGACGACAAGGCGGACGTCGCGGCTCTCGCCGGCTGGCGGCGCGAGCTTTTCGGCGTCAAGGCGCTGGAGCTGAAACATGGCCGGCTGGCGCTCACGGTTGAGCAGGGCCGCATCGTCACGCTCGAATGGCAGGACGCTCCGCCTGAGCAAACCGAGGCGCCGTCGAAAATCGCCGAATGAACGGCGCGCGCTGCGCCGCCGCTCATTCCCCGATGGTGACGACCGGCTCGCGTCCGATCAGCCGCGCAAGCTGTTTGACCCGGCTGTACAGGCGCTCGCTGGCAAGGTCGGCGAGTTGCTTCGGCAGCGTCAACACCACCTTGCTCTTGAGGCAAACGACGGGCGTGCTCGGCAAAATGTCCGGCATCGCGCCCGACACCAGATAGGCAAGGCGGGCCGCCGCGGCGACGATCCGCGCCCGATCCAGCATGCGCGCGGACACGAGCGCCCTGATCTGCGGATTGACGCCATCGTCATCGAGCCCGAGATAGCGATAGGAAATCGTCAGGGCGAGAAACGCGCGGCCAGGATGGTCGATAGCGGTCAAGGTCGTGTTCTCGACGAGATTCAAACCCTCCTCGGCGCGATAGTCCGGATGCGCGCGCCAGTTGACGTCCGCGAGCAGGCAAGCCGCATGACGCAATCGCCTTTCGTCAGCGGTTTCTTCGAGATGCGTCGATCTCATGAAGCGATCTGTCCAGTCGCACAGATCGTCTGCATGGCGCGGCGCGCGTGCGAACATCTGATTGGCGTCGCTCGCGGCGACGATCAGCGGATCCTGCCGGCGCTGCGCAAGATCAAGCTTTTCATAGAGCAGCCCCTCCCGCACGCCGGCGGTGGAGATCATGATTTCCTTCGGCCCTGCCTGGCGAATGATCTCCGCAAGCGCCACGGCTCCGTACGGAAGCAACGGACGACGCTGCAAATTGACGATGTCGATCGAAATCAGCGTTTCGGTATCCACGCGCGCAACGAGCCCCGCGAAATCGGCGGCGTCCCTCGCTGGAATGACATAGCCATGCATCACCGACAGTGGATAGTTCCGCTGGCTCATATATAGTTTCGCGAGGGCGCGCCAGGTGCCTCCCACCGCGTAGAAGGTGCGCCCGGCGACGCGATCGATAACGCGCGATTGCGCCAATGAGTCGCGGACGATTTTGACCGCCGCGCGTGGCGATTTTTTCGAAGCGTCCATCAGGCTGAGGCCGCCGAGCGGCAGGGTCTCGCCCTTGCCTAGTTGCGCGCCCTTGACGTCGATCAGTTCGAGCGAGCCGCCGCCGAGATCCCCGACCACGCCGTCCGGCTTATGGATCCCCGAAATGACTCCATGCGCTGAAAGCTCGGCCTCGCGAGCGCCCGACAGCAGGGAGATCGGCGCGCCGATCGCCAGCTTTGCCGCCTCCACGAATTCGGCGCCGTTTGAGGCGTCGCGCGCCGCGGCGGTCGCCAGAACATGCAGCTCGCCGACCTGCAGAATTTCGCTGAGCACCTTGAAGCGGCGCAAAGCGGAAAGCGCCTTCTCCATGCCGGCTTTCGGCAATTTACCCGTCGTTGCGACGCCGTCGCCGAGAGCGCAGAGGGACTTCTCGTTGAAAATCTGCCGGGGCGCGCGGCTGAGGCCTTCATAGGCGACGAGCCGCACGGAGTTCGAGCCGATGTCGACGATGGCGACGGGGCGCTTCATTGAGGCCTGCGCCCCGGCCTCGCCCTCAGTCGCCACGCGCAACGGCTCAGCGGTTGTCCAGGCGCTTGAAGAGGGTTTTGGGACTGGACGTTTTAAGAGATTTTCCACGGCCTGACAGACTCGGATTTGTCATGAAATAAGAATGGGCGTTGAATGGTTCTTCGCTCGGCGGGGCTTGTATGCGCGCGCTCGCGCCGTCAGGCAAGACGCGATAGCTCTGCTGGTTGTCAATGAGATTGGCGACCATGATCTGATCCAGCACCTGCTCATGCACGGTCGGATTCAAAATTGGCAGCAAGGCTTCGACACGCCGGTCGAGATTGCGCTGCATGAGGTCAGCCGAGGAAATATAGACCCTCGCCTTTGGATGCGGGAGGCCGTGGCCGCCGCCGAAACAATAGACGCGCGCATGTTCGAGAAAGCGTCCGATGATCGATTTGACGCGGATGTTTTCGGAAAGACCCTGCAAACCGGGGCGCAGGCAGCAGATGCCGCGCACGATGAGATCGATTTTTACGCCGGCCTGGCTCGCCGCGTAGAAGGCGTCGATGATCTCAGGATGAACGAGGGAGTTGCATTTGGCCCAGATCGCGGCGGGCTTGCCAGCTTTCGCGAAAGCGATTTCCTCGCTGATATGCTGGAGCAGCCGCGCCTTCAGGGAGATAGGCGAAACCGCCATGAGTTCGAGGCCCTCCGGCTCGGCATAGCCGGTGATGTAGTTGAAGATGCGCGACACATCCCTGCCGATCGCAGGGTCGGCGGTGAAGAAGGAAATATCGGTGTAAATCTTCGCCGTCACGGGGTGGTAATTGCCGGTGCCGACATGACAATAGGTCGTCAGCGCGCCGCCCTCGCGGCGCACCACCATCGATAATTTGGCGTGCGTCTTCAGCTCGATGAAGCCGAACACGACCTGCACGCCGGCGCGTTCGAGATCGCGCGCCCAGCGGATGTTGGCGGCCTCGTCAAAACGCGCCTTGAGTTCGACAAGGGCGGTCACCGATTTGCCGGCCTCCGCCGCGTCGATGAGGGCGCGAACGATCGGGCTATCGGAAGAGGTGCGGTAAAGGGTCTGCTTGATTGCAATGACATTGGCGTCCGTCGCCGCCTGATTGAGGAACTGGACGACGACGTCGAATGATTCATAAGGGTGGTGAACGACGAGGTCCTTCTGCTTGATGGTGACGAAGCAGTCGCCGCCATTATCGCGCAGACGTTCCGGGAAGCGCGGATTGTAAGGCTTGAACTTGAGCTCCGGCCGATCGAGGCTGACGATCTCGGACAACTCGTTCAAGGCCAACATGCCGTCGAGAACGAAAATCTCCTCGGGAGGAACATCAAGCTCCTCCGCGACAAAGCTGCTGAGCTCTTCCGGCATCTGGCTGTCGAATTCGAGCCTGATCACCGAACCGAGGCGGCGGCGCTTCAGCGCGCTTTCAAACAGGAGAACGAGATCTTCCGCCTCCTCCTCGACTTCGAGATCGCTGTCGCGAATAACCCTGAAAAGGCCGAGCCCGCGCACGCGATAGCCTGGGAAGAGATTATGCGTGAACATGCTGATGACGTTTTCGAGCGCGACGAAACGCTGGCGCTTTTCGCCCGCCTGCTCGGGCAGGCGAACAAAACGCTGGATCTTCGCCGGCAGCCGGATCAGCGCCTTCGACGTCTTGCGATCGACCGGGCCGATGAGCTCGAGGGCGATGGTGAAGCCAAAATTCGGAATGAATGGAAATGGATGCGCGGGATCGATTGCGAGCGGCGTCAAAACCGGGAAGATATGGGTCAGGAAATATTGCTCGAGCCAATCCTTGTCGGCGGCGTCAAGGTCTGGCGGATCGAGCAGAGTGATGCCGGCGCCGATCAGTTCCTGGCGGAGCTCCCGCCAGCGGCGCTGCTGCTCGACAGTCAACAGTCCGACGCGTTCGCGAATTCTGGCGAGTTGCTGCGTCGGGGCCAGCCCATCCTCTGACGGCGTCGTCACGCCGGCGCGCATCTGTCCGCGCAGGCCGGCGACGCGAACCATGAAGAACTCATCGAGATTCGTCGCCGAAATCGAAAGGAAGCGCACCTGTTCGAGGAGCGGATGATTGCGGTTGGAAGCTTCCTGCAAAACGCGCCTGTTGAATTCGAGCCAGGACAGCTCACGATTGATGAAGCGGTGCGGCGATTGGCGCAGATCGTCCAAGGGCGCCTCGTCGACCGCGCGGTCTGAGAGCGGCGCGGGCCCCGCCTCGTCCGCCACCGCAGCCGCGCTGGCGAAATCGGGCTCGACGGCGATTTCTTCGACGCTGGCGAGGAATTCGTCGCTCGCCGCGAGCGTCTCGCCATTTCCATTGTCCTTGACGGCGCTCTCGCCCGGAGCCGAAGCCTCATTCCCTTCAAGATTGGCTTTGGCGGCGCGCTTCGCATCGCCGATCCGTTTGACTTCCGACATCTTCGGTTCTTGCGCCTGCGAAGTCACTGCCATGGTCTCCCGGTGAAAGTCGCTGGAATGTGATCAACCCTGATGACGCCCGCATGACTGAACGCGAGGTTCCGCGCGCCATCTCCGGCCGTCCGCATGGATTGCAAAGAGCGGGCTGATCGAAACCGCCCGGCCCTCCGCGGTTGGAAGCGGCGGATCCTGCGGCAGCTTGATCGCTGACGCATATGTTGTAAAGGCGCAAGCCCTGGCGTCAGCGCCGCTTGCGGCGTGCCGCATGAGCGCCGGGATGGCTCGCCTGCCACGTCAGCACAAAATAGGCGATGATCAGAACGGCGTTGACGCCAATCCAGACCTTGCCGAAAAAGGGCGGAATCATTGCCGCGGCGAAGATTTGCGCGACCGCGCTGAATAGCCAGAGCACGCCGCCCCAAGGGGTCGCGAGCCAGAGGCCGACCGCGGCGACGAGATCAAGCACGGCAAAGAATATCACCGCCGCGCTCGCGACCGGCGCCGCCGCGTCGAGGAAAGGTTCGCTCGGAACCAAAACGGCGCTCCATTGGGTCAGCCCCTGCAACACCCATAACGCGGCCAATAGGCGCATAAAAATGACAAGGATCACGCCCCAGGGCGACTCCTCGCCGGTTTCGCCGGCTTCGCCGAGCCGGATCGCAGCGCCTGAGTCCGGGCGTTCCACGCTCCCGTCAGAGCCCCGCAAAGCTTTCATCACCGGGCCACCGGGGTACAAAAGGCGAGATCATCCGGCAGAGCCGCGAAATAGGCGTTGATGTCGGCCTTGCTCACCGCGTCGATTGCCGCCGGGCTCCAACGCGGACGATGATCCTTCTCGATAATCGTCGCGCGAACCCCCTCATAGTAGTCATTGCTCTGCAGTATCCGCGCGACGATGCGAAATTCAATGCGCAACGCCTCCTCGAGGCCAAGGTCGGCGCCAATTTGCATCTGGCGCAGGGCGATGGCGAGGCTGGTCGGCGATTTCAGCAAAAGCGCGGCGAGGGTCTTGTCCGCGAAGGCGGAGCCGTCCGCGCCGGCTTTGGCGACGACCTCCGCGACGGTCGCCGCGCTGAAACACGCGTCGATGAAAGGACGCTGTCCGGACAGAGTCGAAGGCGGCGCCGGCCTGCTTTCGGCGGCGATCGCCGCTGCGGCGTCCTCGCCCTCGATCAGCCTTCGGGTCAGAGCGTCATGGCGCGCGGAAGGGACATAGGCGGAGGCGAGCCCCAGGGCGATAGCCTCCGCGCAGCCGATGCGCGCGCCGGTGAGCGCGAGATAAGCCCCGGTCCGGCCGGGCAAACGCGGTAGGAAATAAGTCGCGCCGACGTCCGGGAAAAAGCCGATGCCGACCTCCGGCATGGCGAAATCGAGAGCGTCGCCGGCGACGCGATGCGAGCCATGCACGGAAAGGCCGGCGCCGCCGCCCATCACGACGCCATCCATCAGAGCGACGTAAGGCTTGGGGTAATTGTTGATCCGCCGGTTGAGGCTGTATTCCTCGCGAAAGAAAGCCAGCTGTTCGGCTGCGCGCCCGGCCTTGCCCAATTGGTAAAGGGCGCGAATGTCAGCGCCGGCGCAAAAGGCCCGGCCTCCGGCGCCCCTGATAAGGACGCTAGCGGCAGCCGCGTCGTTTTCCCATCGGTCGAGAGCTTCGTGGATCGCCCGGACCATGTCGAGATCGAGCGAATTCAACGCGGCGGGGCGATTGAGCGTAATCACGCCGCAGCGGCCGAGCGTCTCGATGATGACTTTTGCCTCACTCATTAACTATCCTCGCCCGAGGCTTAGCCCTGGAGCGGCGGCTCCGTCAACGCCCACGGCGCCCGCCGCCGCCGACCCGCGTCTGGAAAAACCGCGCGCCTCCCCGAAATTCTCCGAGCGGTTTCAGGTTGAGCGGCATCACTCAACCATTCGAAACCGCCCTCATTCAAGAGGTTAGGGCATTCTCGGACGCAAAACCGGTGTCCGCCTTTTTGCTGAAAATGCTCTAGAATTGCACCGTGGTGCGAACGCCAAACACCGCCGCGTCGGGAATGCGTCCGCTCATCGGGTTCAGCGGATTGACGGCGCCTCCGCCCGGATGAAAGACATATTCAAAGTCGGGTTGAACCGTCCACCCGGGGACGATCTGCGCCTGATAGGTCGCTTCAAGCAGCAACTCATAATTGCGCGACGCCAGCGGCGTTCCGGCATAGGCGGCTGCGTCAAGATCGAGCGCATGAACCGATGGAGAGAGTTCAGAATAGGCGACCGATACGCCGAACAGGTCACAAGGACGCTGGCTCCAAAGCCCGATGAAATCGACGCCCGCGTCGGCATAGAAATCCATGAGATTGCGATCGCTGGGCGAACCCGTGACGCGCGCAAAACCGCCGATGCCCGCTTTCGGATCATCGCCCGGCAGCCGCCAGAACATCTGGTCGATCGCGCCATAAACGCCAAAATCGCCGGTGCGCTTCATAGCCTGGCCATTGCTGCGCGGATCCGCCAGCGAGAGGCCGTCTGTTCCAAAACGCTCGTCATCGAGCCTGCCGAATTGATACCAGCCGCCGAATTTCACCTTTCCGGCCAATCCGTCAGAATCCTTGTCCTGATTATAGGCATATTGCGCCTCGCCAATCAGGAAAGGAACGTCGCGCAGGCGAAAATTGGCGCCAAAGTGGTCGAACTCCGCCGGTCTTCCGGTAATGCCGGCGCCTGTCGGATCGCCATTGAAGACAGCCCCCAGCAGCGTCAGTTGATCCGTCGCCTTGAATTTTACGCGAACCGCGGGCGTCGCATAAGGATAGGCTGGGCCTCCGCTGGGGAAATCGGTCGCAAAAATGTTCGGCCAGCCGAAGGTCGAGTTGAGGGACAATTGAGCCAATTCACTGATGAAGAACTCGCAGTCGGCGGCCAGTTGACCGGCGCGGACGGCCAGCCTGCCATCAAAGAAATTCTGCTCGACCCAAAGTTCAAATATCAAGAACGCGGGATGCGCCGCGATATAGCTGATCGCCGAATAGTTGAAGAGATTGTAAGTTGAAAGGCTCGATCCGGCGATCGCATAGGAGTTCACATGAAAGGTGAGCCCTTTGACGCCGGCAATTTTCTCCATATCGGCGTCGAGCCCAAGTTCGATGCGCTGTTCATAGAGCGCGCCCTGCCTGACGCCGCCCGTCGGATTGCCGAAAACCTCGCCAATGTAATTCACCTGAAGGTTGAAGCCCCGGTCGAGCAGCATCGTCTTGAAAGCTCCCAGTTGCGGAATGCTGGATGAGATTGAGGGCTGATCGCTGGAAGCAGCGGCCGGCGCTTCCAGAGGAGCTGCGGGCGCGCTTGCCGCAACGTCAGCGGCTTCGGCCATCGCCATCGACGCCGTGCTCGCGACCGCGACGGAGCAGAGGATCCACAATTTCTTGGCCGCCCGAAGCCTTTGGCGGGCCTCAGCTCTTAACATCCCCATCGCCTTATGCTCGCTCATCATGCCAATGCTTGGCGCATGGCGTTCGATAAGGCGCAGGCTGGGCTATCTACAACATTTCTATTCTTTTATTGTTTTAATTCTAAATACAATTCTCGGGATATAATTTAGCTATTCAAAGCGGCGTCATATCTAGATGCAAATATACAACAGTATGCGAAATTTTTTGTGACCGACGGCGGATAGGCTCGCGCAGGGCTCACGGGGCAGTTCAAGCTGGAGCCACGCCCAGGGCTGACCGATGATTACAGGACCAAGGGACGGCCCTCGCCCATTGCAGCGCCGGGCCGGACAATGTGGAAGCTGGAGCGGGTGAAGGGAATCGAACCCTCGTATTCAGCTTGGAAGGCTGCTGCTCTACCATTGAGCTACACCCGCGTCGCGCGGCCGAGTCGTTCCCGGCGCCGCTTGAAGCCTATACGCTATCCGCTCGGATCGAGTCAAAATCGCCGATCGTCAGAACCCCGCCTGGATCGGCAGACAAGGCGTCGGCGGGGGCCCCGAAAAAGCCAGCAGCTGCGCCATCTGCCGCTCGGCTAACGTCAACTTCGAGAGGACGGCGTCACGAATTTTGACCCACTGGTCGCGCTCGGAGCCCGCGCCTCCGACGGCGAGGTTCAACCACGTGTAGGCCATCACGTAATCTTGGGGCACCCCCTGCCCTCTGTCATACATGAGCCCGAGCATATATTGCGCATTGGGGAAACCCTGCCCGGCCGCGCAATGATACCAGCCGGCCGAGACCATGTAGTTTTGCGGCACGCCCTCGCCATTCGCATACATGTAGCCAAGGTAAGACTGCGCGCGCGCGTCGCCCCCGACGGCGAGCGGCAGGAAAATTTCCGCCGCCTTGACATAATTGTGGGCGGCGGCGGCGGACATGCCCTCGCGCAGGCGGCTCCCGGCAAGGCATTGCAGCGGCGCGGCGACCAGCAGAACCATGAAGATAGCGCGGCGCGCGCGACGGAGCGCCGCCGTTCGTGCTATATTGTTCTTGCCCCTGAACCCGAAAGTTGCGATCGCCATAGACATCCTCAGAACTGAAAAGCAGCGGTCTGAATGAGCCAGCACACCCAGATCGCGGGCGCAAAGAACAGCCCGAATGGCAACCGGGCGGCACGGTCGAACGGACGCCGGTCCGCTATCTGATTGAACGCGTACACAGCCAGCGCCGCAAGCGCCGCGATCTCGACGGCAAGCGGCATGAAAGTCCAGTCCAGCCAGGCGCCGGCGACGACGGCGAGCTTCACATCGCCAAGGCCCAACCCCTCACGCCGGCGCAGGCGGCTATAGATCTCGCGAAGTCCGAAAAAGGCGAAGCCGAGGACCGCCGCGCGGCCAAGGGCGAGGCCTATCCCCTCGAGCGCGTCCGGCCAGGCGTCATAGGAGGCCTCAACGAGGCCCAGCAGAAAGGCGGCGAGGCAGAGGCTGTTTGGAATGATGAAACGGCGCGCGTCAATGGCGGCGATGGCCAGCATCAGAAGCGCCAGCCCGCCCCCGAACCAGCGCCCGGCCCCATCGGCGACGGAAACAGTTGCGCCAAGCGCCACGGCGGCGAGCGCGGCCGGCTTGATCATTGCGCGGTCGGCCCATGCCGGCATGCGGGAGGCGCCTGGAGCCGCGCTGCGGTTCATTGCTGCAGGGCCCGCGTTGGCACCGGCGTCACGGCGCCTGTTGGATAGACGCTGCCGACCTTCTCGCCGCGCAATTTGGCGCGCAATTCCTCGGCGACGAAAGAAGCGTCGACGCCGTCGTGGATCACCTGCGGACGGATGAAGATGATGAGTTCGGTCCGCTGCACGTTGTTGTAGGCGTTGTTGTTGAAGGCGTTGCCGAGAACGGGGATCTGGTCGAGAACGGGAATGCCCTGCTTGGCGCCGCCCTGTTGGTCCTGGATCAGGCCGGCGAGCAAAACCGTCTGTCCGCTGGCGACATTGATCGAGCTCTTCACCTTGCGCTGTGTGAAGGTCGGCCCGAGCGTCGTCGTCGCGGCGACCTGCGCGCTGATCTCCTGCTCGATGTCGAGCGACACATTGCCGTTGAAATTGACCCTCGGCTGAACCCGCAGGATGATGCCCGTGTCCTTATAGTCGATGGTGTTGACGACGGCGTTGTTGGCGGAGAGCACGGTCGCCGAACCCGTCTGGATCGGCACCTGCTGACCAACCTGCAGGGTCGCCACCTGATTGTCGACGACGACGAGCGATGGATTGGAGAGCACCTTCACGTTGGTGTACTGATGCAGGGCGTTGATGATCGCGTGAGGGCTTAACTGATTGCCGAGCACGAGATTGAAGCCGGGCAAAGTGCCTCCCTGTGTGGCGGAGGTCTGCGCCAGGGGAATAGCGGTCGCGGTGTTGGCGATCGAGCCATTATTGATGCCGAGGCCGAGATTGCTGCTGCCGAGGAAGAACTGGACACCGTAATTCAGCGTGTCGTTCAAGGTCACCTCGGCGATCGTCAGATCGACCGCGACCTGCAGCTTCGGACGATCGATCTGCTCCAGCGCTTTTTCGATGACATGATAGCTTTGCTGATTGGCGTAGATCACGATGGCGTTGTTGGGAATGTCCGCCATGATCCTGACGCCGGGCAGCAACACCGGTCCTTTGCCGCCGCCGCTCGATCCCGAACCGGCGCCCGCGCCGCCCGTATCTGCGCCGCCCGCCGCCCCGCCGAGCCCGCCGAACGGACTTGGGTT
>NZ_CABFMQ020000023.1 GCF_901905185.1 Methylocella tundrae | reverse complement strand
AAAATGTACTTTTGGACGTCGTCGTTGTGAGTGCAAAGCGCGAGATGTACTGCGCTCCGAAATCAATACGCCGGCTGCCAATTGTTTTAAGGCGAGTCTACACGCAGAGGCGAGACAAACACCCAACACCAAGCAGAGCTTGAAGGTACAAATGACGCTCGAACAGGCATGCCCCATGGAATACCAAGTGGCGCAATGTGCGTTCAAAGATTCGATGATTCACTGAATTCTGCAATTCACACTACTTATCGCATTTCGCTGCGTTCTTCATCGATGCCAGAACCAAGAGATCCGTTGTTGAAAGTTGTAACTATTATGTTTTTTCAGACGCTGATTGCAACTGCAAAGGGTTTGAATGTTGTCCAATCGGCGGGCGGACCCGCCGAGGAAACGAAGGTACTCAAAAGACATGGGTAAGAGGTAGC
>NZ_CABFMQ020000022.1 GCF_901905185.1 Methylocella tundrae | reverse complement strand
CTGCAGAAGAGTCTCGACAAGAGGCTGGTCGACAAGCAGGATCAAGGCTGGTATCTGCAAGAGATCGCTCGTTATCAGTACCGCGGAAACCGACCCGAATCCCGCCGACTTCAGCTCGCTGCCCACAAGGCCAACCGCCTTCTGCTGAAGCCGCCGGAGGGTGTCACCGTAGCCAAGTTGACGGTGGTGAGCCAAGGGCGGATAGAGCGTATTGCGGCCTGGGTCGGTACGTTCGACACCTATGAGCAGCTCGACATTGCTGTGTCAGAAATTCTTGGTCGGTTGGCTTTTGGCGTCAAGGCCGACAAGTTCGAGCAGGCCCTGGACGAGATAAGCAGGGCAATAGGCTTTGCGGGCGAACGGCCGGACAAGGAATGGAAGGAAGGGCCTGACAACCTCTGGGCTTTGGATGACTCGCACTACAT
>NZ_CABFMQ020000021.1 GCF_901905185.1 Methylocella tundrae | reverse complement strand
TACTTCTATAGTTAAGGCGTTTAAGAAGGTCTTAAAGGGGGTAGTAATAATTATATATAAGCTAGTATTAGTATAATAGGAAATTACTAAGCTTTAAGTAGTAAATAAGGCTGCCTTATACTAAAAATTATATAAAAGAAAGTAGATTTAGGAAAAAGAGACCCTAGTAGTAGAAGAGGGCTAGTAACTAGCAGCTCTAAAGGAGTTTAAGGTATATAGTAATAGGAAGAAGTAGAAGAAGAAGGTACGTACTAAAGGAAGTAAGCTATCCTAATAATATTATAGACAGTATAGTAAAAGTAAGTATAATGCGTAAATGTGTAAGAATAGAGTAGAAGAGGTCTCTAAGTAATATTATAGGTTATTCTCCTCTATATAGGGCTAAAGGAAGCTGTTATAAGCTAAAGTAGGGTAGATTTTAGTGT
>NZ_CABFMQ020000020.1 GCF_901905185.1 Methylocella tundrae | reverse complement strand
GTCGATGGCCTCGAGCTTACCACCGACGTAGTACTCCTCGACGCTCTCGTTGAGGTACTTGACGGCCGGGTGCTCGGGGTCGCCGCCGAAGACCTTCTGGGCCTCCTCGGCCTTGTTGGGCTGGTACACATCGTCGACGGTGATGATGGCGAGGTTGCGGTCGTCGCGGAAGTCGCGCAGGGCTACACGTGCGCCGGCCTTGACGCCCAGCGAGTCGATGATCTGCTTGGACACGTCCAGCGTGATGGGCATGGCGAAGACATTGCCATCGACCAGGCGCTCCGTCTGGACCACGCTCTCGTAGTCCTTCTGGTTGAGGAAGCCTGTGTGGTCTTGTCAGTCCCTGTTCTGGTCCTTGAGTTCCGTCCTATCTTATCGCGGCGGTCGCAACGGCAATGCTGCCCCTCCACCCCCACCAACGACTACCA
>NZ_CABFMQ020000019.1 GCF_901905185.1 Methylocella tundrae | reverse complement strand
ACCGTCGACTTTGCGGCTGCCTTGCGCGTTGCGGTCTTCTTCGCCGGCGTGCGCTTGTTCGCATCCAGGCTCTTCTGCAGCAATGCCATGAAGTCGACAACGTTCGTTGTCGCATCCTCGTGTGGTGCGGGCTCATCTTCCACCCGCGTGGTGCCGCCCTTGGACTTGATGCGCTTGTTCAGCACCTGCTGCAGGCGCTCGCGGAATTCATCGTGGTAGTGCGATGGGTCCCAATCGCCGGACATCGACTCGATCAACTGCTCGGCCATCGCCGTTTCCTTGCTGGTGATGCGGTAGTCGGACAGCTTGCCGGCAGGCAGCTTGTAGTCCTCGGGATCCACCAGTTCCTGCGGATAGCGCAGGATCATCAGCACCAGCGCGTCCGCATGCGGCATCACCGCACACAGGTACTCGCGCGTGCGCACCAC
>NZ_CABFMQ020000018.1 GCF_901905185.1 Methylocella tundrae | reverse complement strand
GCGTAGTCCGGCCATCCCCGCAAGGCCTGCCCGGCCGGGGACGTGCCCGGCCGTGGCCCGCGTGTACCCCGCCCCACGGGGGCGGGGGCCGGTCCGGGCGGTTTCCCGCCCGCCTTCAGGGCTTGAAGGTGTCGCCCAGCACGACGCCTTCGCGCCGCGGATCGGCGCCGCCCTGCAGCACGCTCGCGCCGTTGCGGTTCACCCGCAGGATCGTCGCGGTGCCGCTCGACTGCGCCGAGGTCGAGACCGTATGGCCCAGCGCACGCAGACCGGTGATCAGCGGGTCGTCGTTGCCGTTGTTCGCCGTGTTGACGTTCGGGTGCTCGCCGCCCACCGAGGTGGTGGCGCTGTTGCTGGCGCCGAAGTCCACCAGCGAGGTCGCCTGCTGCGCATCGAGGCCCCAGTCGAGCGCGCCGACCACGGTCTTCACC
>NZ_CABFMQ020000017.1 GCF_901905185.1 Methylocella tundrae | reverse complement strand
CCCCCTCCGCAGGCGACCCCACCAAGCTCCGCTTGGGGTGGCCCCTCGCCAGCTCCGCCCTACAGCCCCGACCTCAATCCGATCGAGCAGGTTTTCGCGAAGCTCAAACACATGATGCGAAAGGCGGGTGAGCGAACCTTCGAAAACACTTGGCGACGGGCCGGAGCGCTCCTCGACCTCTTCTCACCAGACGAATGTCAGAACTACCTCTCCAACGCAGGCTATGCTTCCATCTAAAAACATTACGCTCTAGGTCATAGACCCATTATCGGGATTCCCGAATCGGCTGTGGCGTGATTCAAATCACGGAGGCTGAGATGGCGCGGTTTGATTTGACGGATTTCGAATGGTCGGTGATTGAGCCGTTGTTGCCGAACAAGCCGCGGGGTGTTCCGCGCGTCGATGATCGTCGCGTCTTGAACGGTATCTTCTGG
>NZ_CABFMQ020000016.1 GCF_901905185.1 Methylocella tundrae | reverse complement strand
ACCTACTTCAATGTGGACATTACTTGGCGCAAAGAAGTGGCAACGTTGCCAACGGTCGACAGGTACATCATCTGCTAAATGATTGCCGCGAAGGGCCATTTGCCAAAATGGAGGTGCGATCACATTTTCCATATAGCGTTCGGTAATGACATGGTCACCCTCAACTTTAGTCACTGGCAGGGCTTCATCAATTTCTTTTTGCCCAATACTGCTTGAGTGAACATAGGTCTCATGGGTTAAATCCATTAGGTTGTCGATCATTAGGCGATAGTCGCACTGAATGTGAAACAAGCCTCCGCCATAGCTCCATTCAGGATGATCTGCCCATTCTAAAGTTGGCAGTTTTGCTTCATCTGCTAAAGCCTTTTCACCTGGCCATACCCAAATAAAGCCGAACTTTTCAACAACTGCATATGCTTTGTTGCAAGGGAAAC
>NZ_CABFMQ020000015.1 GCF_901905185.1 Methylocella tundrae | reverse complement strand
ATTACATGGTGATTTGTATGAACAATTCTGCATTTATTAAAAATGGCATTTTAAAATCTTTTTTATTTGCAAGTACATTATCACTTGTTACACCTGTGATGGCACAAGCAACTTTTCTAATTTGGCCGATTTATCCAAAAATTGAAGCCAATGAAAAGGCAACTGCGGTTTGGCTTCAAAATACGGGTAAGACCGATGCAATGGTGCAAATTCGGGTATTTAAATGGAATCAAGATGGCTTAAAAGATAACTATAGTGAGCAATCAGAAATTATACCAAGCCCGCCTGTAGCTAAAATTAAAGCAGGTGAGAAGCATATGCTTCGCTTAACCAAAAGCACCAATTTGCCGGATGGCAAAGAGCAGTCATATCGTCTGATTGTAGATGAGTTACCGATTCGACTTTCTGATGGCAACGAGCAAGATGCTTCTAAAG
>NZ_CABFMQ020000014.1 GCF_901905185.1 Methylocella tundrae | reverse complement strand
CCTTGGTTCCCATCAAGGCTTCCCAGTTGGCCAGCACTCGACTGATGAAATATTTCCGTTGCTCAGCGGTCAGAGCGGCTACCCGTTCGCCGAGTGGTTCCAGCATTGCGCCCACTTCGATGAGCCGCCGTGTTCGTTGCTTGCGTTCGTCGGCCTTGGCTCTCGCTAACTTCGCTTCGAGCAGGGCAATGCGTTGGCTTGGTGTTTTAGTCGTCATGGATTTTTTTCCTCGTTGTGATGTTCCCTAACGAGTAACAAAAAATCCGACGCTGGCAAGACTGCATTGACGAAATCGCAAAGCCTGCTTGAATGAAAGAGGGGCGCAAGCGAGCGAAGCGAGCAGCCCAAAATCTATTGCGCAGAGCGAAGCGAAGCACCAGCAATAGCGCACTTATACATCGCTTCGCGATGTGTGCGCCCTGCGGGGCTAAGAGC
>NZ_CABFMQ020000013.1 GCF_901905185.1 Methylocella tundrae | reverse complement strand
TTCCAGCCACTCGCGGGCTTTAGTTTCGTCGTGGAAGATCGGGTTTGAAAGATCAGATATGGCCGTTAGCTCCTATGCCAACAACACTACGTCTAGCGACCTACTATGTCAAGGTGATAATTGCCGGGTAAATACTAGGAGACTCTCGGGCACATCTGGCCAAATTGTCTCATCGGCAGGGCGTACTGACCTTTCAGAATAATGCGGGGTCGCCGCGCTCCGCCGCAACGTGCCGGCGACGACGGAAGTGTAAAAATCGAATAGTGTCTCGGTCCCCTTCGAGGGTGTAGAGGCAGCGTGTTAGGGGCCCGTCTTGGGATTCAGCAAGAGCATGGATTAAGTTGCATAATAGCGGCCAACCCGCGCGAGCTATGCCTTTTCGGCAAAGGATGGCAAGATGCAGGGGTTTCAAGAGCGCCGGCGGCGCAAAGGTTTCGCTCAATGCATGCCGCCATACGAAAAGCGCGACCTTGCGTCGAAAATCGGCGTTTGCCCGGATCGAAAATGGGGGTATTCGTTGCTTCGTTCTTTCGAAACGCCCCGGCGCCGCCAGGAAAATGCGTGTCGAACGAGCCTCGCGCTACTGATCGGCGGCGCTTGCGTTGCGTGTATGGCCACGGAGTCAAAGGCGTTATTTCGTGGACGCGCCTTTATCGACCGGGCGATCCCGGCGGTAGGCGGGGTGATCAGCGACTCGCCCCGGGACCTTCAACTCAGTTTTACGCAACCCGTCGATGCTTCTTTGTCGGAGGTCGATGTCGCCACCTCCGGCGGCCAGATGGAGCCAACCGGCAAGGCGACGCTGGATCCAACGAGATCGAACGTGCTCCACGTTCGGCTAGGCCGGGTTTTAAAGCCCGGCGTTTATTTCGTGCGCGGGTGATGTCCCGCAATAACCCCAGTTCAGGCGATTACCGCTTTACAATTATACCCTGAAAAAGGCCTGCTTCGATTGGGCAGCTGCGCCGCTTTGCGGCGCCGGCGAGCGCATCGACCGTTGGAACTTGCGCGTCGAGACGTTGATTAGCATCTGGTTCATTGCCCATTTGCCGAGTCAGTCTTCGCTTTGCGCGGTTCCACAACTGGGAAGGGCCTGCTCCTTGCCGTCGAAGCCACGAAGCCGGGGACGCGCCATTCCACCCTGCCGCCGCGGAAGCCGATCTTGCCCGTCGTCTTGCCCCAGCATGCGCCTAGCGCCGGCGGCCCCGTTCATGGCGCTCACTACAAGCCGCCAGCGCGTCCTGCTCAGTGGCTTTCAAAGAACGAGAAATAGCCCATGATGCGCTCGATGAGGGTCGCCGCCGTGCCTATTGATGATACTTCGAGTCCTTCATGGCATGGTCGACAGGACACGACCGTCGGCGCGCACCAGCAGGGCTGCGAGGCCGAGACGAGAGGCGAGCTCCAGACCGTGATCGGCGCCTGCGACCATCAGGGCCGTAGCCCATGCGTCGGCCGCCATGCACGTCTCGGCGAGGACGGTGACGGCGGCGAGGTCGTTCTCAAGCGGCGCGCCGCGGCGCGGGTCCATCGTGTGCGACAGGCTCCGCCCGTCCACCTCGACCGTGTGGCGGTAGACGCCCGATGTGGCGACGGCGGCGCCGGAGAGTTCGAGCACGCCGAGGATGGCGCGTTCGCCGGGATCGGGCTTTTCGTGGGCGACCGCCCAAGGGCGTCCGTCGGGCTTCAGGCCCATGGCGCGCATCTCGCCGTCGATGCCGACCAAACAGGAATCGAGGCCGGACTGTTGCGCCTTTCGCGCAAGTTCATCTACGCCGAAGCCCTTGGCGATCCCTGAGAGATCAAGCCGCAGCGGCGCGAGGCGCCGCGCGCGGCGGGAAGCGAGGTCGAGCTTCAGCGTCTTCGGCGGTTCGAACGACGCCCGCCCTGCGAGGCTTGCGATCAGCCCGGCGATTGGCGCGCGCGATCCGCCTCCAAAGCCCCAGGCGCGGACAAGGTCGCCGACGCCGATGTCGAAGGCCCCGCCCGAAAGACGGCCGATCTCAAGCGCGGCGGCGAGCACGACTGAGAGTTCGTGCGGGATCTCGACCCAGGCGCCGATCGGCGCGGCGTTGAGGCGCTCGAGATCGGAATCCGGCCTCCATGTCGACATCTGCTGTTCGACGCGATCGACGGCGCCCTGAAGGCTGCGGCCGAGCGCAGCCGCATCGAAGTCGTCGGCGGCCCAGAAGACAGCGGACCACCGCGACCCCATGGTCGGACCGTTCAATGCGTGACGACGAAGCGCCGCAGGATTGGAGAGCGTTTCAATAGACATCTTCGACATAGCGTCCCGAGGATTTGAGGATGGCGAGGTCGAGGCCAAGCGGCCGGACGACCGGGTCGAGCGCGTGGGTTACGGCCTGCGCCATGTCGCGCCCCCCGCACACCAGAATCTGCGCGCCTTGCCGGATCAGTTCGCGCAAGCGGGGCGCGTCCGCGGCGATGCGGTCCTGCACATAGGCCCCGCCGTCCGGGCCGCGCGAGAAGGCGGTCCTGAGGGAGGTCAGGCGCTTTTCGGCAAGGTGCTGGGCAAGTTCGCGCTCGTAGAGAAAATCCGACGCCGCGCTACGGCCGCCCCAGTAGAGGTGAACCGGCCGACCGGCTTGATTGGCGCGCACGAAGCCAGCCAGCGGGCCGATGCCGGCACCCGCGCCGATCAGAATAAGCGGCGCGCTGCCCCTGTTTGGCCGGAAGGCCGGGTTTTCGCGGACGAACGCCTGAATGAGGTCGCCGGGCGCGAGAGCATGGAGGAAGGTCGAGCAGAGCCCGCCCTCGCGCAGCCGCACGCAGATTTCGAGCACGCCATCGCGCGCCGCCGACGCCAGCGAATAGAACCGCGGCATCGGACCGCCCGGCGGCAGGACGCCGACGAGATCGCCCGGCTCGAACGACGGCAGGCGGCCGGCCTTCGCGCCAGTTCCGGGCGCCCGAAAGCGCAGAATCGCAACCGGCGCGCCGACGGCGACGCCATAATCCTCGCGCTCGACGAGTTCGAGCGCGAAAGTCTTCGGCGGCTCGCAGACATGCTCCAGCGCGAGATCATGACCGAGCGCGGCGCCGAGGCCATGGCCCCATTGCGCGAATTCCTGCGCCGAGCAGCGATCGATCCGCTTCATCGGCAGGATCTGCGGCCAGCCCTTCGCCGCGATCGCCGCCGATACGTCATCCGCAAAGCCGCAGAAGCGCCCGAAATTGCGGTCGCCGAAGCCGAGCAGCGCCACCGGAACCGGATCGTTCAGCGCGGCGAGGCGCACGAGGAAGTTCTTCGCCGAGGCGGGCGCCGCGCCGTCGCCGCAGGTCGCCGCAAGAATCAGCAGGCGCCCGGCGCTCGCGTGGACCGGCGCCAGATCGTTCATGTCCCCTGTGTGGATATGGTGACCGGCGGCGGTCAGAGCCGCGTGCAGCGTTGCGGCGAAACCCCAGGTCGAATTGCCTTCGCTGCCGACGAGGATGATCGTATCGGCGGAGCGGGCCGAAACATTCCTCGCGATGCGCGGGCGCGCGGCGCGCCGGCGCCGCCACGACAGGAAACCCGTCGCTGCGAAAACCGGGACCGTCGCCGCCGAGAGGCCGAGCCACAGGCCGAGCGCCCAGGCGCCTCGCCCCGTGTGGAGCATGCGGACCAGATCCTGGAGGCGGTCGAGCGTCGTCGCAGGCGCGAAAGCGACGGCAGCGCCTGTCGCCGCGTCGATCCGCGCCTCTCCCGCCGAACTGCGCAGCCGGTAGACGTCCGTGCTGTCCCCGGGCGCCGGGAAGGTCAGTTCGCGCAAGTCGGCGACGTCGGCGACCTTTAGCGCCGCGAGAGTCCCGACGGGCGCCGGCGGCCCGGCGCTCGCCACGACGTCCGGGATCGCGGCCTCGCTCTCGGGGATGAAGCCAAAAGTGCTCGCCGACATCCAAAGTCCGGTCAAAGACGACAGCAACAGGCCGGCGGCGGCGAGACGGCCCAGCGCGCCGTGCCAGCGCTGCGCGGGCGCGCCCGGGATCGGGCGAAACAGCGCGCGGGGTCCGCCGAGACGACGGACGAGCATGACCATGCCCGATGCCGTCAGCGCGAGCATGGCGAGCGCGCCGATCCCAGCGGCCGCGCGGCCCGCGTCGCCCGCCAGAAACGAGCGGTGCAAGTTGGTGATGAAGCGGGAGACTTCCGACGCCCGGTAGTCGCCGAGCCCCATCCCGGTAGCCGGATCGACCCTTTCGACGCCGGCTATGTCGCCGTCGGCGAAGGCGACGGTGATCGATCCGTCTGGCCGTTTGCGGATCGAGTCGATGCTTTGGTGACGGGCGGCGACCGCCTCGGCCAGAGCGGCGACGCTGGCGCCGCGCACGATTGCGGGCGTCGCCAGACGGTCGAGCGCCGGCTGCACGGAGAGCGCCGCCCCGGTGAGGGCGATCACGGCGAGGCCGAGCGCAAGCGCGACGCCCGTTAGCGAGTGAAAACGGCGAAGCATGACGGGACTTTCCGATCGGTTCAGAAGGAGACCGAGAAGGACTTCACATAGCCCTTGCCCGGGACAGGCTTGCCGGAGGTTGAGGCGTCGAGCGGCAGGACGGCCTCGGAGGGATTGTCCCTCCCGTCCTCGACCGCGGTGTCGACGTGGAGCTTGTACCCTGCGTCGATCATGGCGTCGGTGAGGTCGAAGCTCATCTTAAGCGTCTTGCCCGAGCCGATGCTCGCGCCGGTGACGCCGTCGATCTCGGCCACCGCGCCGCCCGAGGCGCGCTGCCAATCGGAAAGATGCCGGTAATATTTCGCCTTGCCGCCGGCCATCCAGAGGGTCCCCCTGTATTTGCCGGCGGCGTCGGTAACATAGAGGACGACATAGGCGCCGTTGCCGCCATAGTTCTTGAGCGTCGTCTCGATGGTGATCTGGCGGGCCTCGGCGAAGCCCGGAGCCATCAAGGCGGCGGATGCGGCGATGGCGGGCAGGACGAATTTCATCGGTCTGTTCCTCGAAGGAGATTGGGGAGGGCGCGGCGGTCGATCACTGGACCTCGACCTTTGGGCGGGCATGGCCATTGAAGAGGCCATTGTCGGGAACCGGCGCATTGGGATCGGTGGGGCCGGCCTGCGGGATCGCGCCGCGGCCGCCGCCTTCATCGTCATCGTCGCCGTCATCCTCTTCAGGGCGGCTTCGCGCGGAATATTCCCGCCCCTGCGTCTCTTCGGCGAGGCGGAGCGGAGCCCGCTCTGCGTCGACAGCCTCGACGCCGTGACGCGCTTCCTGGCGATGGCCTTCCGGAAAATCGCGGTCGGTCGCCGCCAGCGCGACGCCAATGGCGACTGTGGAAACGAGGAGCGCCGCTCCGATCAAAATGGGTTTCTTCATAGGATGTCTCCGGTTGCATTGACCGGAGCATTGTCGCCATCGCGCCTGACGGCCGCCTGAAGGAAAAGCTGAATTGCGTTCAGCTTCCCGTCAGGCTTGCGGCGCTGGCGTGGCGAAGCGCACTGTGGCGCGCAGGCCATCGGCTTCGCCGGGGATCGGCGAGGCGAGGTCGAACGCGAGGCCCGCACCGCGGCAGATGGCGGCGGCGATCGCAAGGCCAAGGCCGGACCCCTCCGACCGCGTCGGGCCGCGCTCGAACGGCCGGACGAGCCGCTCCAGCTGTTCCGCCGGCACGACGGCGCCGTGATTTGAAACCTCGAACAGCCCCTCTGCGAGCCGCACCGAGACGGGCGCATCGGGGGCGCCATGCTTCAGCGCATTCTCGATGAGGTTGCGGGCGAGAATCGCGAAGGCGTCCGGATCGAGATCCGAAAGGGGGCCGCCGTCCGGCGTGATCGAAACGGCCAGCGCGTCGCCACGGTCGGTCTGGCGGTCGATTTCCTCGATGACGTGGCGCAGCACTAGCCCGAGCGGCGCCGGCGTCTCGGCGAGAAGGCCGCCGCCCTCGGCCTTAGCGAGCTGCAGGAGCTTCTCGGAGAGGCGCGAGAGGCGCCGCAGCGCGGTCGCGATGGAGCGGGCGCGGTCGCTGGCCGGGCTCTCAGGCAATTCGGCGATGAGGCGCTGGGTCTGCGCCAGCGCGGCGGCGATCGGCGTTCTAAGTTCATGGGCGCTGTTGGCCGTGAAGCTGCGCTCGGCTTCGAGGGCGCCGCGCAAGCGCTCCATCAAGGCGTTGACCGACGCCGCGACGGGCGCGATCTCGTCCGGCAGCCCAGCTGCCGCGACGGGCGCGAGATTGCCGCGGCCACGCGCTTCGATCGCGCTGCGGAAGGCGATCACGGGCTTCATGGACAGCCGGATCGTGAGCCACACGCCAAGCAAGGCGATCGGCACGAGGGCGACGAGGGGCCAGATCAGGGCGGCCACGGCGCGCCGGACCGCCGCCTCGCGGTGACGCAGGTCCTCGGCGGTCGTGACGAAGATGGTTCCCCGGACCGCGGCCTCGGTATAGGTGCGCAGCCGGTCGGTGGAATGGTAGCCGGGCGCGAGGCCGCCTGGAATGCTCATGAGGTCGGCGCCGCTGGACTGGAGCAGTTCGCGCCCCCCTTTGTCGCGGACCACATAGGCGATGTATTCCCTGTGCGGACCGATCGGCGCCATGTGCTGGGTCGCACCGCCATCCTCGCGCGAGAGCAACTCGGAATAGGCGAGGGGGAGCACCCGCTGCGCGACTTCCTGCAGCGCGCTGTCGAACACTTCATCGATCTCGTGGCGCAGCACCAGGCCGGCCACCGTCGCTGCGGCGAGCCACAAGGCCGTGACCGCGACGGCGAGCCATAATCCGATGCGTCGGCGCAGGCTCCATCCAGCGGACGGACGCCCGCCGCTCACGCGCGCGTCCCCGGCGAGCCGAGACGGTAGCCTATGCCGCGAACCGTCTCGATCGCCTCCGCTCCAAGCTTCTTGCGAAGGCGCCCGATATAGACTTCGATCGTATTGCTCTGGATCTCGGCTTCGAAGGAATAGAGCCTCTCCTCGAGCTGCGATTTGGAAATCAGCTGATTGGGGCGCTGCACGAAGGCTTCGAACAGCGACCACTCGCGGGCGGTCAGCTGAACCAGCCTGCCGCCGCGCCGGATGGAGCGGGCGGCGAGATCGACCTCGAAATCGCCGAAGGCGACAAGCGGATTGGGATTGCCACAATAGCGCCGTCCGACCGCGCGGATCCGCGCGGACAGCTCGAAAAGGTCGAAGGGCTTGATCAGATAGTCGTCGGCGCCGACGTCGAGGGCGGCGATGCGGTCCGAGATCTGGTCCAGCGCCGTCAGCACCATCACCGGCGTGACGTCGCCCGCCGACCGCAGGCGTTTCAGGAAGTCGAGACCGCGTCCGTCCGGCAGCATCAGGTCGAGCAGGATAAGTTCAAAGGCGGCGGCATGGATCGCGACGCCGGCTTCGTCGAGACGCTTTACCCAGTCGGCGGTATGTCCGTCGTCCATAAGCTGGTCACGCACCGCCATTCCAAGGATGGGATCGTCTTCGACCAATAGAATGCGCATGCGTCGCCTCGGCGTGTCTTGTGCAAACTTATCCTGCCGGGCTGGCGAAGTAGTCCTAAAATTGTTTGAGTCGTTCAGGAAGGCGTCAGTTTGGCGTGCTTCCTCGGCTATCCGGGGCGCCAGCAGGAGAGCATCAGTGAAAAGCGCGTTGGGTGCGGCAATTTTGGCCCTCATGGCATGTCTTGGCGCCGCGCGGGTCGCGGCGGATCAGGCCTGCAGCGCGCCGCTGGCCGACTGGCAGCCGCGCCAGGCTTTACAGGCGAAGCTCGAGGCCGAAGGCTGGACCGTGCTGTCGATCCGCTCCGACGACGGCTGTTACAAGGTCAGGGCAACGAAGGCGGGAGGGGAGCGCCTCGACGCAAAGTATGACCCGGCGAGCCTCGAACGCGTCCAGCGCAAACAAGATGAAGACGATGACTGACGGCTCCGAAGCGATCTGTTTCAGTTCCGCCGCCCCAGCGCCGCCGGGGGGCATTGTCACATTGGCCAAGAATAGTCGATTTTTGAGCGATTTATCAGAGCAACGAGCACCATAACGCATTGACAATGTGTACATTTTGGCTTTGAACGCCCGTCGCGATTGACAAGTAAAACGGGGCGAACGTGACGATGGCGATTTTGGACATCGTGGAGAATAAGCGCCAGAGAGCGGAGCCTGGCACAGGCACCGTGACAATGCCCACGGGAGCGTTTGCAGTGACCGCGTGATAACGACCGTGCGAGTCATCTATTCATCTATCGACTCAAGCGTCAGTTTTTTTTATCCGCTCAGGCCGCGCAAAGGCCCCTTCTGGTAGCATTTTCCGCCGCCCCCTAGCCCTAACGCTTGAGCGACACTCCTCCAGCGTCGAGAACCCGCAGTGGCTATGCGCAACTGCGCCTAATCGCTCTGGGCCGCCTACGTACTTGGCGCAATAGGTTGCAGCATCGGCAGAGCCCAGAAAAGCACCCATCCCCATGACCGTCGCTATGATTGTCAGACGAAGCATGACTGCCTACCCCTCAAGCCTAAAGTTAGTCGGCGCGCAATGCGCTGAATCAATTCTGAAGACGGTCCCCATCAATCGCTTAAGTCGCGTTCGTCGCCGTGCTGCCCGGCATCCATGGTGACCGGGCCTCAATGTGAGGGTGACTATCCAGCCTGGGCGGGTCCTCCGCAGAGGGTCGACAGCGGGGGGTGCCGCCCCGGGATTTCAATCAATTCTCAGTGGAAATTTCTAACAGCCTTCACGGTAACGGCGCCGCAGGCGTGGCGTGAAATGCAACGTGAGCATGACAGCCAATTATTTTTTTACATGTTCGGTTTGCTGCGATAAAGATCCCAACGGTCCCAAGAGCGAAGGCGGCAGCAACGCTGATCGATGTCCATGGGCTCTCGGAATCGAGAGCCACGTGCCTATCACTCGACCTTTTCAAAGGACGAGCATTGCCCGTTCGCCCCTGCGACCTGGTCGCGCTTCTGTTTGTCAAGCAGCGGTTGGGTCGCTTGCTTATCGTCTCTCCTGCGCTGCGGCGATTTTGGCCGCTCGGGCTATGGTGCAAAAGTTCCGGGAGCGCACAACGAAACGGCAAGGACAGAACTGCATTCCAGGTTTTGCGGCCTGTGCGAAACTGGCCGCTGGCCGCGGCGATCACAGAGGAGGTCGTCACGCGCCGAGTTGCCGCCGCCGCCCGAGCCGTTGTTGCCCTCTCGATTGATGCTTGAAAGGGGCGCGGATCAATTTTGGCGCAAAACTGGCCGACCTTGATGCCGGCGACGCTCTCGCAACTAATGGACTGGATTTCGCCCGACTCCCAGAGCGGATTGCTACGGCCTCGAATTGGCTTAATGACGCTGATCGCGGCCGCCATGCGGTGCCTCGGGACCTGGCGAGGCGTCATGCGCCGGAGCGGTGCGGCGCACCGACGATGCGAACCATGCGCCGCCGAGGACCAAAATCGCCAGCGCGGCGGCCGCAACGCGGGGCGCCTATCCGGTTCTTATGGCGGCGCGGCCTTTGGCCGATTTCGATTTGCCTGCACCGAGTCAGCGCTTCTCGGCGATCCGCTCCGAACCGGCGTTTTCATAGATGTCCTGCTCCTGGGCATTATGAATCCGAACCAGCGATTCGATGGATTCGATAATGCGTTGCCCATCCCTGATCAGAAATCGATCAGCGTCATTCGGACCGAGCCCATCGACGAGGCGGCCCAGAAGTCGCGCCATGTGCAGGATCTCGCGATGGGCGCGGCTCATGGCGAAGAGTCCGGAGCTATCGGATAGAAGATTCAAGAGCTGCGGATAGACGTAGCTTTCGTCTGCGCGTTCATGCTCGACGATCTCCTCTGCGACGATGCGATTGGCCTCGGCGAGATATGCGACGGCGGAATTCGCATCCATATCGTCGAGGGCGTCGGCGATCTGCCGCAGACGATCGAGGCTCGCGTTAAGCCTGTCGTGGTCCTGCCGCAGACCGAGCGCGTCGCTCTCCGCCATCGAAGCACGTCGCTGCGCCCCGCCGGGACTGAGCGCCCTCAATGCGTTGAGGATCACGGCGATGTCGATTGCCTCCTGGGTTAGCGCGCCAGCGACCGGCGTGAGCCAGCCAAACGCCGCGGCGCCCATCGCGACCCCGGACAACGCCATGCCAGCGAAGATGCTTTGGAGCGCTATGGCGCGGGTGCGGCGGGCGATGACGACGGCGTCGGAAACGCGGTCGATCTGATCGACGAGAATGACGACATCGGCCGCCTCCGACGAAGCGCTCGCGCCGCGCGCGCCCATCGCAATGCCGACGTCGGCGGCCGCCAAAGCGGGGGCGTCGTTGATGCCGTCGCCGACCATGACGGTCGGATGCAACCGCTGCTCCAGTTCGACCGCCTCGACCTTGTCGGCGGGGACGCGGTCGGCGAGCACGGCGTCGAGATCAAGCGCCGCCCCGATCGTCTCGGCGGAGTCGGCGCGGTCGCCCGTCACCATGACGATGCGCGCGACGCCAGCGGCCCGAAGAGCGCGGATGGCGCGCGGCGCCTCCGGCCTCAACTCGTCGGCGAGCAGCAAGGCGCCGGCGGCGCGCCCGTCGATCGAGACGAACACACTGAGAGCCGAGCGCCAGGACGCGCGCCGCAGAGCGCGCGCCGCCCATGAGTCCATCTGTGACCCGCCGCAGACAAGCTGATGCGATCCGGCGCGGACGACGCGGCCTTCGACGACGCCCTCAAGCCCGGACCCCATTGTTTCGCGCACGTCCTCCGGGATCTGGAGTTTCAGACCCTTCGCGACGGACGCGGAGACGATGGCGGCTGCGACGACATGGTGCGACGCCTGCTCCAGAGAGCCCACCAACCGTAGAAGGTCGTCTGGCTCCTCGCCGGGGGCGGCCTCGACGGCGACCAGGCGCGCACCGCCGACGGTCAGGGTGCCTGTCTTGTCGAACATGACCGTGTAAGCGCGGGCGAGGGCCTCGAGCGGGCCGCCGCCCTTGATGAGGATCCCGCGCCGGGCGGCTTGCGCAGCGCCGGCGATAAAAGCCACGGGGGCCGCGAGAATGAGTGGGCAAGGAGTCGCCGCAACGAGAACAGCGAGCGCCCGTATAGGATCTCCGGAAAAAAACCAGGCGGCTCCGGCTACGACAAGCGTCACCGGCAACAGGATCAACGCAAAGCGATCGGCCATCCTGATGAAAGGCGCTTTTGCGGTTTGCGCCGAACTCACCATTTTAACGATGCCGGCGTAAGTGCTCTCCCCGGCGGTAGCCGACGCGCGCATCTCGAAGGTCTCGCCCGCATTGATCGCGCCGCTGCGGGCCGCCTCGCCAGCGAACCGCGTCACGGGGATCGGCTCGCCCGTGACGGCCGATTCATCGAGGGACGCGCTGGGACTTGCGATCTGTCCATCGACAGGGACGACCTCGCCCGCGCGAACAAGAATTGTATCGCCGACGGCGACCTCTTCGATGGCTATGTCTTCAAAAGATTCGCCGGTCTTTCGGTGTGCTGTCCGCGGCGCGCGATCGATAAGCGACCTGAGGTCCCGCTCGGCCCGTCCGACCGCGTAATCCTCAAGGACGGCGCCGCCGGCGTACATGACGGCCACGACGATCGCCGCGAGCGCTTCGCCAAGAGCCAGAGCCGCCACCATGGCCAACAACGCCACGGCGTCGACGCCCATCCGGCCGGCCCTGAGATCGCTGACAATCGAGATGGCGAGGCTCACGACGACAGGGATCGCGCCAGCCGCCCACAGCCATTGCGCCAGTTCAGGCCACGCGACAAATTTGACGGCGATTCCGCCGGTCAGGCCGATAAGCGCAATCAAGATAAGGGCGCGACGCGCCATTCGCGCGTTGATCATCGACGTCGCTCGCGACTCAAACAGGAGCGATCGGCCGGAGAACGTGCGCCGCCGCGAGCACGGCCTTTTTCCGCCAGAAGGGCATCAATTCTGCGAATGACTTGGCGCACTGTTAACCCCGGAGTTTCGAGCGACGCGTTCATGCGAGGGGCTCCGTCCCATCCTCGCGCGAACGGACGCCGCTCGCGGAAAGTGGATCTTCTGGCGGATCGCCGAGGCCCTGCTGCACATAGAGAACCTCCAGCGTGACAATCAGGAGCAAGGTGAGGGGCGCCGCCAGCACCACGCCTAAAGGCCCAAACAGGAGACCGAACGAGACAGTCGACAGAAGAGCGAGGACCGGTGGCAACGAGGTCGCTTCGGCCTGCACCAAGGGGGTAATGAAGTTGCCTTCGACGAAATGGACGCCGGCATACATCAGGATGACGAGCGCGGCATCGCCAGGTCCCTGGGTGAGGGCGACCAGCGTCGCAGGAACCGCAGCCAGTATCGCCCCGACAAACGGAATGAAGCAGAGCAAACCGCCCATTAACCCGAGCGCGAACGCGGCTTCGATGCCGAGGAGCCACAATCCAATGCCTGTCAGCGAGCCGATGGTGCACATGACCACGAGTTGGCCGACCAACCAGCGCTCAAGAATGTTCCCAATTGCGTCAAAAAGGTGTTCGGCCTTCAGGCGATGCGCTGGCGGAACCAGGCGAATGCAGAGATGACGATAGAGGTCGGGCTGAGCGGCCAGATAGATCGCCATGAAAAGAGCGATCACCGTATAGCCGAGGGCGTGTGTGATCGAGCCGACTGCCCCGCCGCCAACCGATGTGGCCCAGCCGGTGGCCCCAGCGACATTGATGCCGCGCACTTGATCAAGGAATTGGCGACCGTATGGATTGCCAGTCAGCTGGTCCATGACGAGCTTAAATCCGGCGGGCGCGACCTTGAGCACGTCGCTCAACTGGACCGCCATGACGGATCCGAATAGCCAAAGCGCGGCCCCAAAGGCGGCAAGACCGGCGACGGCAACGCCCGCCAATGCGAGCGCCTCGCGAACGCCGGTCCGGCGCGCCAGACCTCTTGCCGCCGCGTGAAGCCCTATCGCAAGCAGGATGGCGCCGAAGAGAAGCACGAGGACGTTGATGATCCGCCAGAGCGCAGCCGCCAGAGCGGCGATGACGACGACCACCAGCAAGCGCGAGGTGAACGCGCCAAGCGAGCGGTCTCCGGAAATAGGGGCTTTTCGACTCTCGCCGGACTCTGTTTGACCGCTCATCGCAAAATCACCGCCGCCGCGACAGCCCATGCCGCGGCGATCGACAGTAGGAGGCCTGGAACGATGCGCAGAGCGAAACCATGTGAACCTGCGGCGAGGGCCATCCCGGTCTTGGCAATCACGTTGGTCGTCATCGCCGCCAGAATCGGCAACACGGCCTCGCGGGGCGTCAGTTTGGCCGCGGCGGCCAGCGAGGCCACGGAAATCGCAGCCGAATGGGTGTCGACGAAACCGGCGACCGCGGCCCCCGCAAGGATGCCTGTTTCCCCGAGCCAGTTCTTCAAGGCCGCGCCCGCGACCAGCATGACCGCCATCATCGCCGCCAGCCCGAACGCCGTGGCGACGCTAAAAGCCCGTCCTGGTTCCGAGCTCTCGGCGGAGGTTGATGAAATGCCTGCAACTGCGAAAGCGAGCCCATAGATCGCGGCCACGACGCCACCCGCCGCCAAGGCAGGCGCCATCATGATGAGTGTAGGTGCGCTGATGGCGAGCAGCAGCAGCGCCATCTGAACGAAGGTGGCGACCGTCGATAACGTCGCTCCAGCGACCGCGCCTCCCAAACTTGCTGGATCCTTCGCCGCCCGGCCGGCCATCGAGCCGATAGTCGCCGTGCTCGAGACAAAGCCGGAGGCGAGTCCGGCGATGGGCAGGCCGAAACGCGGCCCGAGCAGTCTCGTCGCCGCATGCCCGCAGGCCCCGAGCGCGAGCACCAGGACGACCAGCAACCAGATGCTATGCGGATTGAGCGCCTGAAACGGCCCGATATAGCGATCGGGCAACTGCGGCCAGATCACAACGCTCACGACCGCGAAAACAAGACCATCATTGACCTCGGCGTCGGTGAGCACGCCCTTGACGAAACGGTGCAATGGCATCTTCGAAGCGAAGACGGCGGCGACCGCCACGCCGAGCGCGGAGGCGAGGAGCGTATCGGACATTGCGAGGCCGCCGAGAAGAGGCGCAGCCATCAGGCCGACCTCGGTCGTCAGGCCGGGGTCGGGATCGCGGCTATAAGACAGCGCGGTCAGAACGATGACGCCGCCCGTTGCGAGCGCGAGAAGCGCGACGCCCCCAATGTGAGCCGCGATGGCGCCGAAGAGCGCGACAAGTCCAAATGTCCGGATACCCGCTGGGCGGCGGCCCAGACCTTCGCCTTTGCTGCGTTCGCGCTCGAGCCCGATCAGCATGCCCAACGCGAGGGCAATCACAAAATTGAACCATGGCGAGGCTATCATTGGTGTCATCATTGGTGAGAGCAGCAAAAAACTCTGGGGTTAATGCGGCTCTGAACAAAGGCGGGGTTGGTTGAAAGATCGGGTGGAGGGGGAGCGCAGGCAGGACAGGCTTGTGCCGGAGCCGTTGTCTTAGATTGCCAATTCACCATCGCCGCTCTGACCTGGAGCATAGCATTTGCGCCCGAGGGGGACCAGCGCATTTGCTGGCATTTGACCGTTCTTTTCGCAACCAGGGAATTGACCGCGGATTCCGCCAAGCTGGTCGAGAACGATGACAGGACACGCCGAAGCGCTCGTCGCATCCGATCCCGCTCATGACGCAAGACCAGCTCAATATCCAGTCTCTTCATCGCGTTTGTGCGCGTCTGATTGGCGCGCGCACCGCGCTGGTCAACCAGCTTCGCGGTATTCTGTTCGACCGCGGAATAATCATTCCCATGGGAGTTCCAAGCCCGATCGCTGGCCGCGTGAGGAGCTTCCGTCGGCACCCGGTTTGACGGGCCGAATGGGCCAGTTTATCGACAATTTGGTTGAGGAACCGCGAGTGATAACCGATCGCATTTCTACGCTCGATCGCGAGTGTGAGGCGTTTTCGCGGGCGAGCAATGCGCCAATCGACTAGCAAATCCAACCGACGAATGTCTCAATTCGATGATCGCAAAAACGCACATTCCATGACGCTTTTTTTTGCTCCGATTTTCATTTGAGCAAGCTTCGGAAACTCCACAACCGATCGACATGACTGCGATTGTGGACTTGCTTCAGAAAAGTGGAGAGTTTTCCTGCCATGAGAGGAGAACTCGATGCCGGAGCCAAAGCGTTTTACGCCGCAATTTGAGGAGGGGGCAGTTCGCCTGGTTCGCACGAGCGGGCGGACGCAGCGAGAAGTTGCGCACGACCTTGGAATCGGGCTGTCGACCCTGGTCCGGTGGATTGCACGCGGCCGGGATCGCTTGATCGAGGCACCAGCCGCACCGGCAGGCGGCGAATCTGTCGCTCAATTGATCTATATCAGTGCGGAGAGGATGGACACCGCGGTTGATAGGAGGTTCAACATATTCGGATCAACAAAAGGAGTCTGCAACATGAGGCTTATCCATACTATCGCGGTTTCCGCCCTGACGATCGCTGCTTCGATCACCATTGCGTCGGCTCAAACGGGCCCTGTCGCTACGGCTTGCAAGGATGACATTGCCAAGCTCTGCGCTGGCAAGGCGCACGACGGCGAAGTCCGCATCTGCCTCGAAACCAACTATGACAGGGTCTCAGCTGCGTGCAAAACCGCACTCGATACGACGGGCGGCGGACATGGCAAGGGCCTTGGCATGGGCAGATAAGATTCGAATGCCTTGAATTTGCAGCGCTGCGCCCGGCCGGTCCGCCTGTCCGGTGCAGCGCTCAGTTTTTTATTCCGATCCCTGACCTATTCGATGTCGTATGCCAAATGGAGAATATGATGGAAGACCCTACACGCCAGCCACGCCTCAATGAACCTGCCCCCGACTTCGAAGCCAAAACCACGCATGGAGTGCGCAAGCTGGCTGACTATAAGGGCAAATGGCTGGTCCTCTTCTCGCATCCCGCCGATTTCACTCCGGTTTGCACGACGGAGTTCATCGGCTTCGCCAAAGCGTGGCCGGAATTTCAGAAGCTCAACTGTGAACTGCTCGGGCTTTCGATCGACAGCACCTACGCCCACATCGCTTGGGTCCGCAACATCAAGCAGAACTTCGGGATCGATATTCCCTTCCCAATTATCGAAGACCTGTCGATGAAGGTCGCCCATGCCTATGGCATGATCCAGCCCGGCGCGAGCGACACATCAGCCGTCCGGTCCACGTTCTTCATCGACGACGAGAGCGTCCTGCGGGCGATGCTCTATTACCCGATGAGCAATGGCCGCTCAATTCCGGAATTCGTCCGCCTGCTCACCGCCATGCAGACCTCCGACACGAATGGGATCGCCACACCGGAAGGCTGGCAGCCCGGCGACAAAGTTATCGTTCCGCCGCCGCAGACCGCGCAAGACGCGGAAACCCGCGCTGGCGAGGGATACGACTATACCGATTGGTACTTCTCGAAGAAGCAGCTCTGAAGGGATGTCAGGCATGAGTTCTGGACAAAGGCTCGACGACACGGAGGTTCAGGCCCTCTCCGACACGCTCGATGATGAATACAAGTCGCGCGAAACCTATGCACAGGTTATCCGCGATTTCGGTGATGTTCGGCCCTTCGTCAACATCGTCGAAGCCGAGGCGCGACACGCCTCGGCGCTGCTCAACCTGTTCGAAAAATACGGCGTTTCGCCGCCAGCCAATCGCTGGGCAGGAAAGGCGCCCCGTTTTTCGAGCGTTCACGAAGCCTGCGTCGCCGGCATCCAGGGCGAAATCGAGAATGTGGCGATTTACGACCGGGCTTTGAAAAGCACCCAGCGCCCAGACATTCTCGCCGTATACCAGGCGCTACGATCAGCCTCGCAGGATCGGCATCTGCCGGCCTTCCAGCGCTGCGCACAGCGCTCTCCCGAGCGCGGCAGATGATGCGCGCGGTCACCCTTCAACCCACCTCGTCTCTCGCATCGGATGGCTGCGGCCGGCCGTGCTCGGCGCCAATGACGGGATCGTCTCCACCGCGAGCCTGATCATGGGGGTAGCCGCCGCGTCTGCCGCACGTTCCGACATTCTAGTCGCCGGCATCGCGAGGCTAGCCCGTCTTATTCACCCAACTGGAGCGCACTAGGAAGTGCGGTCAGACGCCAGCTTACTCCAAGGTTCCAGCACGGCATTGCGAACGGCCTCGATGTCCTGCCGTAAGGTCCTGGCAAAACGCCGCATACCATAGATGCCGCATGTGCGTACGTCACTCAGCCAGATGTCCAGACGCTCGACACAAAGGGTTACTCGCCGTTGAAGAGGTTCCTCGCGTATTGAAACTGGTAAAAATATTCTTTAGTCCTTGTCCCGAGTTCCTTAAATGGGGGCACCTCAAGGTTTGCTCGCCAAACCTCGTTAATTCAGACAACGGGAGAACGTCGAGCTTAATCTTGGGAACAAAGTGAGAATCTACTCGACATCGAAAAGCCCTGTCGTCGAGTGCCCTTTTTCCCAACCAATTGATTTGGCGTTAGATTGATCGATAGCGCGGTTTGGCGAGCAAACCTTGAGGTATCCCTAGGGTTTCGTCAGCCGGAGCCATTTCCAGGACGCCTGCGCCAGCCTCTGGCTCGCCGGCGAGTTCGTCATGATCGAAATCCCTCGATGGCGGCGGAGGCGAGAAAATACCGGCTCATTCCGCTGGTCCTTCCGGCAGGCCATCGAGCGCAGCGAGAACCGCCCGATTGAACTCCTGAACTGCCTGGCGGGTGCGCGTCGCGTCACCATCACGGGCCAGGAGGGCCAGATTGTCGAAAAGGATGCGGGCGCAATCGGCGTCGATGCGCTCCGCTTCCGCCCGAAAGCGGCAAAGTTGTCCGAAAATGACAGTGCCGTATCGAAATTCATACGCCCCCCCCAATGCCGCGCCGTCAGAGATGCGCGGGCTGTTTCGCCTTCCACTTCCCCCTTCCGCGAGGCTCGACCGACTTGAGAGGTCGAAGACACTCTAACGCGAGATTGCACGATAACAGAATTAGCGTTAGTGTGCATCACTATGTTATCGAGATTGACCGACAGCGAGAAGACGTTGCTCGCGTCCGCAGCGAGCTATGTCGAGCACGTGCTGCAGACACCGCTGATTGTTGATGGACCCGCTGCCAGCGCGAAGCTGCCGGCGTTCCTGACGCAACGCTATGTCCTGGTCGATGGCGAAATCCTCGGCCGGCCGTGCATCCTGATGCTGGGAACGGGTCTCCATGACGATACGCCGGCCACAATCGCCAAGCATCGCGACCTTCTGCGCCGGCAGTCGCGGGGGCGGGCGGTCATCCTCGTGACCGAACGCCTGAGCAATCACAATCGCCATCGCCTCATTTCGCAGCACGTCCCGTTCATCGTGCCGGGCAATCAGCTCTTCGTACCGGAACTGGGCGCGGATCTGCGTGAGCATTTTCGCAGCGAACGAGACACGCCCGGCGACGGTCTGACCCCGACAGCGCAGTTGATAGTGCTGGCCGCATTGATGGGCCGGATTGGGCCAGAGACAACGCCCTCGGAACTCGCATCGCAGTTTCGCTACAGTGCGATGAGCATGAGCCGGGCCATCACCGAACTCGAGGCTTTCGAGCTGGCCGAAACTGAGGTCGCCGGTCGTTTCCGACACCTACGCTTCACCGTGCCGCGTGAGGCGTTGTGGAGTCGCGCGCGTCCGCATTTGCGCACGCCCGTGCGCAAGCGCCGACGTGTCAGGCGTCCGCCACAAGGTCTCGCGTTGCCCTTGGCGGGAGAGACAGCGCTCGCCGAAAAGACCGACTTGTCGTTCCCGCGTGTAGAAACACGGGCGATGGCGGCGTCCGAGTGGAAGGCGCTCGCAACGCGCTACGAGCTTGATCAGCCGGTGAGTTGGGACGAGCCGGTCATCGAACTCGAAACCTGGACTTATGACCCCTTGCTGCTGGGAGATGATAAACTCGTGGACACCATATCGCTTTATTTGAGCCTGCCCGACAGCACCGATGATCGCATCGAGGCCGCCAAGGATGCGCTGCTCAGGCAGGTGGGCTTGTGAAGGGGCTCGACATCTTCAGGCGGCATTTCGAAGGCCTCTCGCACCACTATGTGCTGATCGGCGGGGCCGCGTGCGAAATTATCATGGAGGAGGTCGGCCTGGACTTCCGGGCGACGAAGGATCTCGACCTTGTCATCTTGGTCGAGGCACTCGATGCAGCGTTCGGCGAGCGCTTCTGGGCGTTCGTCGAGGCTGGCGGCTATCAGCAGCGAGAGCGAAGCGGCGGCGGTCGGGAATTCTACCGTTTCCAGAAGCCTGCCGACCCCGACTTTCCAGCGATGCTTGAACTCTTCTCGCGAGCGCCCGACGCAATCACGCCAGCCGAAGGCAGCGCACTTACTCCGCTCCCCATCGACGAGGACATTGCGAGCTTGTCGGCCATTCTCCTCGATGACTCCTACTACACCGCGCTGGTGGAAAACAGCCGCGCGGTCCATGGCGTCGCGGTTCTTGATGAGCGGATACTGATCCCCTTCAAAGCCAAAGCGCATCTTGATCTCGCCGCGCGGCGGGATCAAGGTGAGCACATCGACCAGAAGACCGTCCGTAAGCATCGCGCGGACGTTTTCCGTCTGTTGCAGCTACTGGCCGAGGATGAGCGGGTTGTGTTGCCGGAGGCGATTGCTGTGGACATGGCGAGCTTTGCCGCCAAGGTCGACGCGGATGGGGATTTCCAGCCGAAGGATATCGGCCTTGCCGGTGACGCGGCTGCGCAGACCGCACGACTGCGCGCCATCTATGGAATTATCGCCGCATGACGGCCGGGGACGCTCAGACCATACCCGCGGCACCGCGCGACCGTCTCGCCCACGGCCCCTGGAGCGATTTGGCGCTACACACGATCGGCTGGCGCGCCTTCCAGGATCTCTGCTCCCAGGTGTGTGAGGTAGTGCTGGGCCGCCCCGTCGAAATCTTCCGCGAAGCGCAGGATGGCGGCCAGGACGCGGTATTCCTGATCCCCTCGGGGCACGACGCGCCGCCGATCGGTACGGTGCAGTGCAAGCATACGTCCGAAGCCGGCAAGGCTTTGAGGGTCAGCGACCTCACAGCTGAGATCGACCATGTCGAGGAGCTGGTCAAAGCCGGCCAGGCCGACACTTACGCCTTCATGACCAACATGAGCGTGGATGCGCCTGTCGCCGCCGCGATGCGCGCCAAGCTGCGCGCGCTTGGCGTCCGCAAGCCTCACATTCTGGGCCGCCAGTATATCGTCAGGGTCATTAGGAGCAGCGCGCGCCTGCGCGCCCTTGTCCCGCAGGTCTATGGCCTGGGGGATCTTACTTCGATCGTCGATGAGCGGCTCAGCGAACAGAGCCGGGCGCTGCTCGATAGCTGGATTCCGAAGCTTCGCACCTATGTTCCGACCCAAGCCCATCGCGACGCGGTTAACGCCATCTCGGAACATGGCGTGGTGCTCCTGCTCGGCAATCCGTCTAGCGGCAAGTCGGCGATCGGCGCCATCGTCTCGACAATCGCTTCGGAGAATCCCGACAACACCGTCCTCGCCCTGACCAGCCCACGCGATTTCGAGGCTGGCTGGAATCCCAACGACCCGGGTCGCTTCTTCTGGATTGACGACGCCTTTGGCTCGAATGTTCTGCGCGACGATTACGTTCAGGACTGGACGTCGGCCTTCTCGAAGCTGCGTGCGGCGATCAAGCACGGCAACCGTTTCCTCCTGACCTCGCGCAAGCATATCTATGAAGCAGCGCGGCGTCGGCTCGGGCAGCGCAATCTTGCGCAATTCGCCGACGGCAGCGCTGTGGTTGATGTCGGCGAGCTGACCTTCGAAGAGAAGGCGCAGATCCTCTATAACCATGTCAATTTCGGCGAGCAGAGCCAGAGCTGGCGTTCGAGCGTCAAGCCGCACCTCGCGGCGGTCGCCGCCGTTCGCGATTTCCTACCCGGCATCGCCGAGCGTCTTGGCGACCCGAACTTCACCAAGGGACTGGCGCCGCGCGAGAGCTCACTCGTTCGTTTCATGGAGGAGCCGACCGAGCATCTCATCGATACCGTCAACGCCTTGGACGATCAGCTGCAAGCGGCGCTCATCCTCGTCTATGTGCATCAGGCCGGCTTCGATCCAAACGATCATGATCCTTCGGCCGCACAGGCGGTCGCGGAGCTGACCGGCTACACCCTCACCAAGATCCAGGATTGCTTCGCCGAGTTGAAGGGATCTTTCCTCAAGCTCTCCGGGGCCAAATGGACCTTCGCACATCCGACGATCTCCGACGCCTTGACGGAGATCCTGCGGCAGAAGCCACATATGATGGCGGCGCTTATCCGGGGCGCGACCATCGACACCGTCCTCAGCAGCTTCACTTGCGAGGGCTCTCCTCTCATTCGAGATGCGCTCGTCATCCCAACCACCCTTGACGACGCCCTGGTCGCTCGGCTCGGCCGCACGCCCCACGAGCGGCATCGGAATTGGATGCTGTTTCACTTCCTGTCCTACCGCGCCAGCGAAGCGGTGTTCGCCAAGGCGGTCCGGCAATTTCCGGATCTGCTTCGGCGCTCGTGCTGGCTGACGGACCTCGCCGGCAACGATCCCCAAGTCGCCGCTTACGCCCGAGCCAATCATCTTGGTATCTTACCGGATGACCTGCGCTTGGAGGCTGCGGACAGTCTAGAATCCGCTGCGCTCACCCACCTTGATGTGTCCTTCTTCGACGAAGAAGAGATGCTCGCGCTCATACCGCCGCTACGCCTCGTCGGCCTCGGCCTAGCCCTGCGGACAACCGTTTTGCCGTCGCTCGAAGAGCGGATCGACGAGATCGCCGTAGACGCCGACTTGGACGAAGAGCCCGACAGCCATTTCAAGAAGCTGCTCAGCGTGCTCGATCGCGTAGAAGCGATCGGCGTCGGTGGCGACACCGCGGCCTTGATCGACGACGCGCGGGATCAGGTGAAGCGCTCGGTCGAGGCGCTTGAGGAGCGCAAGCGGGAGCGCGACGAAGGGGCCGACGATGACTCGGACTGGACTCACATAGTGACGCAGAAGAAAGAGGAGTCTCCCCCTTCCGCTGCTGCCGCTACGAAGCGCTCGGTTTTCGACGATGTCGACAAATAATTCTAAGCACATGGATCGATCGGGTACATGCGAACCGAAATCGACCGAGGACGAAGCCGCTGTGGCGAGGCGACCGCTACGAGGTGCGGCTGCTGCCCAAGCCGGTTTCGACTATCAGCTTGACGTTTCGATCCTCGCGGCCTTGCAGCTTCTCCTCATTTCCAAAGCGGCTACGCGCCTCGTCCTAGAACCGGCCAATGAGGAGGATGTCAGATGGCAGTTTGGAGGGCTCTGCTTCAATCTCGGTGCAAGGTCACGGTCGCGGCACGCCGTAACCGGCCGAGAACGCGTGAGAATCCGGTCCGGCGGGGCTGCGCAGTTTAACGTCATGGATGACGCGACCGAAATTGTCTGAACCCCAAGCAGTTTCAGCAGGTTCCCTTCTTCCTTATTCCACAGACTGCACCGAGATTGAAGCAGAGCCCCATTACGTACAGCGCAACAATAATGCTCAAACTGGCGGATGCCCGCGCCTAATTTTTATTCGAAACACGACGTTGGCGCGACGATGGGCAAACGCCCCTGACGAGGACCTGCGACATGGCGGAAGTACCGGCAGCTGCTAACGTTTCCCTCCCGAAACGCACCGGGGTGGCCCTCTTGACGGCCGTTACATGCGCTTGCGTCGCCTTCTACGCAAACGAAACAAATCTTGCGATAATCGGAGCGATCGTGGGGGGAGCGGCCGCAGGAATCGGAAGTATCCTTTATGGGCCGACACGGCTCTACAAAGACTTCTCGCGCGCGGACATAGCGCCTTTCATTTTAGCGACATCAGTCGGGATCGCTTTTGGCCCTACGTTCGCAAAGGCGGGCGAGTTCCCTCCTAACGCCGTCGGCGCCGCCTCGACCGCCGCGGTGCTCGCGGGAGCAAGCGAAATCGTCAAGGGTTCAGGATTCAAGGCGGGCTACGAGGCGCTTTTTGCGACAATGATCATCACGTGCTCGAGTATTTTTTTATCGGTGGCGATCGGCCAATATATTGCCTTCCCCTCGCTCGTCGGGGCTGTGATTGGATTATTCGTGATCATAGTCGCGCCCAGCCCTTGGGGCGCCTTTTTTGGCATAGCATCAGGTGAAGCCGTTCGCTCCGGACTTGATGCCGGGATTGCATGGCTGCACCTGGGCTGAGATCGCCCCCGCCGGGAGTGATGCAATAACACTGGGTAGCAATAAACCCATCTAACCGAAATATGGAATTCACAAAGATGGCCGAATGGGCCGTGTTTCATAAAGGGGTGCCCCATCAAATGGCGGCTCCGCAGGGTTTCGCAATTATGACTGCATCTTGCCCGGACGAACGATCGGCAAAGGAATTCTCGCGTTCACATATTGAAAAGGGAACGTTTGTCGAGGCAAAATGCGGAGACCGAAGAAAATCTTAAACGCCGCGGACCTTGCCGCCCCTGCGTCGCGGCGAGGCGCGTGCATTCTCCGCCGCCGATGCCTTGGGCGCCGCCCGACGTATTTAGAGGCCCAGGCTCAACTGAGGCTTCTCGTTCGTCCGCTCCTCGTCCAGCGAGGACAGTGACACGCCGAGAAGCCGGACGCCTTTTGCCACCGGAAAAAGATGCGCGAGAAGCTCAAAGCTTTGCCGTTCCAGCTCAGCGCGCGTCGCGAAGGGCGACGCGGCCGACCGGCTTCGCGTGATCTGCTGGAAATCGGCATATTTGACTTTCAGCGTCACGGTCCGCCCACGCGATCCTGCGCTGTCGCAATAGCGCCAAACCTTGTCCAGGATCGGCTGCAGCGCGTCTCGCGCCGCATCAAAGGTGAAGAGGTCGGCGGCAAAAATGTTTTCCGCGCCGACCGACTTCCTGATGCGATCGGCGCGAACCGGCCTTTCGTCGATCCCGCGCGTGATCCAGTAATAGTATGGCCCTGACTTGCGGAATTGCTCCTGGAGAAAGGCGAGAGGACAAGCCTTGAGGTCGAGCCCCGTCTCGATTCCGAGGCTCATCATCTTCGCCGCCGTGGCGGGTCCGACGCCATGGAACTTTCGCACCGGCAGTATCTCGACAAAGGCCGGCCCCATCTTCGGCGTGATCACAAACAGCCCGTCTGGCTTGCGATGATCCGACGCGAGCTTCGCCAGAAATTTGTTGTACGACACGCCGGCGGAGGCGGTGAGGTTCGTCTCAGCGCGGATCCTTGCCCGGATCTCTTCCGCGATTCTGGTCGCGGAGGACATGCCCTTCAGATTCTCGGTCACGTCCAGATAGGCTTCGTCGAGCGAAAGCGGTTCGATGATTGGCGTGTATTCGGCAAAGATCGCGCGCATCTGGTGCGAGATTTCTTTGTAGACATCGAACCGGGGCTTCACGAAAATGAGGTCCGGACATTTCCGCTTCGCGATGACGGACGGCATCGCTGAATGAACGCCGAATTTGCGGGCCTCGTAGCTCGCGGCCGCGACGACGCCGCGCTCGCGCGATCCGCCAACCGCGACCGGGCGCCCGCGTAGCCAGGGATTGTCGCGCTGCTCCACAGATGCGAAAAACGCATCCATGTCGATATGGATGATTTTGCGACGCAGCGTTGGCTCGGCCGGCATAGGCCGGTCCTGACGATAGGGCAGGGTCGTCCCCCGCTTTCGATCAGCGTCGCACGCGAGCATGTTGATCAGGCCGCGAGGCCTCCCTCATCCTTCTTTTGCCCCCTCGCCACGATCATCAAGGCATCGTCGGGAAGCGGCCGCTGCAGCTTGAGCGCCTCCGTCGCGGGCGCGTCCATCCAGACGTCGATCTCTTGCCTCGTCGTCAGAATGACGGGCATGGCTTTCGGATGGATCGGGGCCACGACCGCGTTCGGCTCCGTCGTCAGAAACGCGAAGATGTCGTTGTTCGTCTCGCCTTCCTTCACTTTCCGGACCGACGTCCAATTGGTCCAAATTCCGGCGAAGAAAGCGAGGGGCCGGCTTTCGTCGAAGGCGAACCACACCGGCGGCCGAGAACCGTCAGGCAGCGCCTCGTTCTCGGAGAAGCTCGTGAAAGGAATGAGGGCGCGGTGCTCGACTGCGAGCCATCGACGCCAGTGCGGCGACTTCACATTGCGGACATTCGTGACGCCTGGATCGCTTTTCTTGCCTTTCAACGCAAAGACAGGCGAGGGCATGCCCCAGCGCGCCATGACGAGTTCGCGGCCGTCCGGCTGATTGCGCACGATCGGAGCAGCATAGTCCGGAAAGATTCCCGGAAAGGGCGGCAAATTGCCCGTCCTGTCGTTCATGACGCGGGCAAGTTCGCGGATTGCCTGCTGCCCACGAGTCATGGAGTATAAATTACACATCGCCGAGCTTCCTATCGCCACATGCCGCGCATGCGTGCGCCGACATCGACGCGCACCTGCCGCCGCGCGCCGCCCATCACCCGCAGTCGCAAGCGGCCACGCGGCGATCTCGAAAAGCCGCAACAACGCAGTGGGAATGAAGCGCGTCCGCGCGGCGTAGACATGGCGGTCGCCCTGCGCATTCTGGCCATGGGTGAAGAAGCGCTGCGGCAAGACGAGATGCAGATCGTCTTTCGCGCGCGTCATCGCGACGTAGAGAAGACGCCGCTCCTCCTCGATTTCGGCCGTGGTTCCGGCGCCGAGATCGGACGGAATGCAGCCATCGACGACGTTGAGGATGAACACGGACCTCCATTCCTGCCCCTTGGCGGAATGGATGGTGGACAGGATCAGATAGTCCTCGTCGAGGTGCGGCGCGCCGGCCTGATCGCTTGTGGCGTCCGGCGGATCGAGCGTCAGCTCGGTCAGGAAGCGCTCGCGGGATGGATAGCCGGCTGCGATCTGTTCGAGCTGCAAAAGATCGGCTTGCCGGCTCGAAGCGTCCTCGTGGATGCGATCGAGATGGGGTTCGTACCAGCGGCGGGCCTGCGCGATCTCCGCCGGCCATCCGTCCTCGCCGGCGCCAAGCCGCAGCAAGGTCTCCACGAAACTCACCCAGTCGGCGCCGGCGCGCGGCGGCGCCGGCATGCTGGAAAGCGCGGAAAATGGATCCGGCCGATCGGCCATCAGGTCAAGCGCACGCTGCGCCGAGGTTGGCCCGACGCCCGGCAGCAGCTGCATGAGGCGAAAGCCGGCGACGCGGTCGCGCGGGTTTTGCGCGAAGCGCAGCATCGCCAGCATGTCCTTGACATGGGCGCTATCGAGGAATTTGAGGCCGCCGAATTTGACGAAAGGAATGTTGCGGCGGGTCAGTTCGACCTCGAGCGGGCCGCTGTGATGGGAGGCGCGGAACAGGACAGCCTGCAGCTTCAGCGCCGCGCCGCCCTCGCGGTTCTCCAGAATTTTTTCGACGACATAGCGCGCCTGGTCGGCCTCGTCGCGAACGCTGACGAGGCGGGGGCGATCGCCCGACTGACGCTCGGTCCAGAGGTTCTTGGTGAAGCGCTCGGAAGCGAGATCGATGACGCCATTGGCGGCGGCGAGGATCGGCTGGGTCGAGCGATAATTGCGATCGAGCGTGATGATCTCGGCCGGCGGGCTGAAGGCGGCGGGAAAATCGAGAATGTTGCGCACGGAGGCGGCGCGGAAGGAATAGATCGATTGCGCGTCGTCGCCGACGACCGTGAGACCCTCGCCGCCGGGCTTCAGCGCCTTCAGGATCGAGGACTGCAGGCGGTTGGTGTCCTGGTATTCATCGACCAGCACATGGTCGAACCGGCCGCCGATATCGTCCGCGAGCAGCGGATCGCTGACGGTCTGCGCCCAGTAGAGCAGGAGATCGTCGTAATCGAGAACGTTCTGCGTCTGCTTGGCTTCGACATAGGCCGCGAAGAGCTCGCGCAATTGCACGCTCCATCCGGCGCACCACGGATAGAAATCGCGCAGCGCGTCGTCGAGCGGCAATTCCGCGTTGACGGCGCGGGAGTAGATCGCGAGGCAGGTCCCCTTGGTCGGAAACCGGGTCTCCATCCGGGAGAAGCCGAGTTCGTGCCGGGCGAGGTTCAAAAGGTCGGCGCTGTCTTCCCGATCGTGGATGGTGAAACCCGGATCGAGGCCGATCTGTTCGGCGTAGTCGCGCAGCAGCCTTGCGCCGATCCCATGAAACGTCCCAGCCCAGGCGAGCGCATCCGTGACGGCGCCGGCGTTCCTGCCCAGCGCCGCGCCGCAGATGCGCTCGACGCGCCGGCTCATTTCGGCCGCCGCCCGACGCGAAAAGGTCATCAAGAGGATGCGGCGCGGATCGGCGCCATTGACGATAAGATGGGCGACGCGGTGCGCCAGCGTGTTTGTCTTGCCGGACCCTGCCCCCGCGATGATCAGAAGCGGACCGCCGATGGCTCCGTCGGCGCGTCCAACCCCATGCTCGACGGCGCGGCGCTGTTCCCCGTTCAATTTCTCCAGATGCGCCGCGCTCACCAATGCCCCGCTATCTTGCTGTTATCCTGAATTGATCAGGCGGAGATCCTTGGTTTTCGCCATTCGATCTTCCGGGTCCGCGGCAATCAAGATTGATGCGGCCGATTGACTCGCATGGTTCGTTAGGAACGTATAGGGAACATATCACCGCGAAAACCCGTTGGGAAGACCGCCGGAGGCCTTTTGTCCTGTGAATGAAACCGCCGCCAATCCTGTCGTCGCCGAGCTTCGCGAGCGCATTCAGCGCCTTGAAGGCGGACAGGCGCGCCGTCGCGCGGTGCTGCCGTTCGGGATCAAGGAGATCGACGGGCGTCTGCCGGGCGGCGGGCTGGCGCTCGGCGCGCTGCATGAGGTCGCCGGCGGCGGCAATGGCGCGATCGACGGCGCCGCTGCGGCGCTGTTCTCAGCCGGGATCGTGGCCCGGATACGCGGAAAAATCCTGTGGTGCGTCACGCGCCAGGATCTGTTCGCCCCGGCGCTCGCGCAAGCGGGGCTGGCGCCGGGTCGTGTGATCTATGTCGAGGCAGGCGACGAGAAGTCGGTTCTCGCCTGCTTCGAGGAGGGCCTGCGTCACGGCGGGCTTGGCGGCGTCGTCGCCGAGGTCGCGCGCCTCTCGATGACCGCCTCGCGCCGGCTGGAGCTTGCGGCCGAGGCCTCCGGCGCCATCGGCATCGCCATCCGGCGCTGGCGGCGACACACCGAGGCCGCCGATTTCGGACAGCCGACCGCCTCCGTCACCCGCTGGCGCGTGAGCGGGCTTCCTTCAACCGCTTTGCCGGTCCAGGGCGTCGGACGCGCAAGGTGGCGGCTCGAATTGATCCGCTGTCGCGCCGGCGAGAGCGCCGATTTTGAAGTGGAGGCTTGCGATGGCAAGGGTCACCTCGCTCTTCCTGCCGACCTGGCCCACGGATCGGATCAGAAGACTATTGGGCGCCGCCGCGCCGCCGGCTGAGACGCCGCTCGTGCTCATCGGCAGGGAAGGGCGACGGCGCGTGGTTATGGCCGCGGACAGAGCCGCTGGAGCCGCGGGCCTCTATATCGGCATGCCCGTGACCAAGGCGCAGGCGCTGGCGCGAGGCCTCATCGTCAAGGACGCCGATCCGGCCGGCGACGCCGAAGCGCTCGAGCGCCTCGCCCTTTGGGCGCTCAAACGCTATGCGCCGATCGCCGCCGCCGACCCGCCGGACGGCATCGTCATCGACGTTTTCGGCGCGGCGCATCTCTTTGGCGGCGAAGACGCCATGGCGAGGGATATGGTTGCGCGGATCGAAGCTTCTGGCGTCGCCGTCCGCGCCGCGTTCGCCGACAGCTGGGGCGCCGCTCATGCGCTGGCGCGTTTTTCCGCGCGTCCAATCCTCGTCGTCGCGCCGGGCGAGAGCGGCAAGGCGATCCTCGATCTGCCGATTGCCGCCCTCCGCCTGCCGAAGGATATCGTGGACGGCCTTCGCGTCCTCGGTTTTGAGGCGATTGGGGAATTGGCGGCAAAACCCCGGGGCCCGCTCGCCCTGCGCTTTGGTCCCGAACTCGGCCGCCGCCTTGATCAGGCCTTGGGACGGCTTAGCGAACCGATCGATCCAGCGCGGCCGCCGGAGCTTATCGAGGTTCATCGCGCCTTTGCCGAGCCGATCGCCGCAGTGGAAACGCTTCGCCGCTATGTGGGCAAGCTCGTCAGCGCGCTTTGCGAGGCGCTGGAGGCCAAAGGGCTCGGAGCGCGGCGCCTCGATCTGGTCTTTCATCGCGTCGACGCGCGCGTCAAAGCCGTCCGCATCGGAACGGCGCTGCCCATTCGCGACGTAAAGCGTCTGACCCGCATGCTCTGCGACAAGATCGAGACTGTCGATCCCGGTTTCGGAATCGAGTTCATGAGCCTCGCCGCCTCCGTCGCCGAGCCCCTGGGCGCCAGACAGCTGATCTCGTCGCTGACGGAGGAACCGGAGGCCGATGTCTCGGGCCTGATCGACACGCTCGCCAATCGCGTCGGCGGAGGCCGCCTCTATCGGTTTGCCCCGGTCGCCAGCGATGTCCCGGAACGCTCGATCCAGCGGATCGCGCCCTTGGCTCCCGATGCCGGGGAGGCATGGCCAGGCCATTGGCCGCGGCCTTCGCGCCTGCTGCCGGCGCCGGAGCCGATCGACGCCATTGCGCTGCTTCCCGATCATCCGCCGGTCAGCTTCACCTGGCGCGGCGTCCGCCGCCGCGTCAAACGCGCCGACGGCCCGGAGCGCGTCTTCGGCGAATGGTGGAAACGCGACGCCGAGCTGGCGGCGGTGCGCGATTATTTTCAGGTCGAGGACGAGGCGGGCGAGCGCTACTGGATCTACCGCGCCGGCGACGGCGAGGACGCCTCGACCGGTTCGCAGCGCTGGTTCCTGCATGGAGTGTTCGGATGAGCGCCCCCCGCTATGTCGAACTGCAATGTACGTCGCATTTCAGTTTTCTGCGCGGCGCGAGCTCCTGCGACGAATTATTCGCGGAGGCGGCGAAGCTCGGCATCGAGGCGCTCGCGATCGTCGACCGAGACAGCCTGGCCGGAATCGTTCGCGCCCATGAAGCGGCGAAGGCGACCGGAGTTCGCCTGGTCGTCGGCTGCCGCCTCGATCTGACGGACGGCATGTCCGTCCTCGTCTATCCGACCGATCGACCCGCCTATGCAAAACTTTGCCGGTTGCTATCGCTCGGCAAGCGGCGCGGCGGCAAGGCGCGATGCCAGCTCGACTGGTCCGATCTCATCGCCTATGGCGAGGGCCTGATCGTCATCCTCGTTCCCGGCGAGGCCGATGACGCCTGCGCGCGACAGCTGCGCCAGCTCGCGCAAGCCTTCGGCGACCGCGCCTATATGGCGCTGACGCTGCGCCGGCGGCCGAACGATGCGCTGCGGCTCCATCATCTGTCGGAGATGGCGGCGCGGGCAGGGGTTGCGACCGTCGCCGCCAATGACGTGCTCTTCCATGTCCCGGGCCGGCGCATGCTGCAGGATGTGGTCACCTGCATCCGGCACAATTGCGCCATCGATGACGCCGGGTTCCGGCGTGAGCGTCATGCCGATCGCTATTTGAAGCCGCCACAGGAAATGGTCCGGCTCTTCAGCCGCTATCCGCAAGCCCTGGCGCGCACGCTCGAAATCACGGAGCGCTGCCGCTTCTCGCTGGCCGAACTCGCCTATCAATATCCGCAAGAGGCCGCGATCCCCGGCCTGACGCCGCAGCAGGCGCTGGAGCGACTGGTTTGGGAAGGCGCGACCGAGCGCTATCCCGAAGGCGTGCCGGACAAGGTCGTCGCCATCCTGGAGCATGAACTGCGTCTGATCGAGAAGCTGCGCTATGCGCCCTATTTCCTGACGGTGAATTCGATCGTCCGCTTCGCCCGTAGCCAGGACATTCTCTGCCAGGGCCGCGGCTCCGCCGCCAACAGCGCCGTCTGCTACGTGCTCGGCATCACCTCAATCGACCCTGAGCGCAATGACCTTTTGTTCGAGCGTTTCGTCTCGGAGGAGCGCCGCGAACCGCCGGACATCGACATCGATTTCGAGCACGAGCGGCGCGAGATCGTCATGCAATGGGTGTTTCAGACCTATGGCCGCGATCACGCCGCGCTCTGCTCGACCGTCATTCGCTATCGCGCCAAGGGCGCGCTCCGCGACGTCGGCAAGGCGCTTGGCCTGCCCGAAGACCTCATCAAGATGCTGTCGTCAGAGGTTTGGGGCTGGTCGAAGGAGGGCGTCGAGCCAAAACACGTCGAGGGGCTCAATCTCAATCCCGGCGACCGGCGCCTGCGCCTGGCTCTCGACCTCGCCCGCGAGCTGATCGGCGCCCCGCGGCATCTCTCGCAACATCCGGGCGGCTTCGTCCTCACCCACGACCGGCTCGACGAGCTCGTCCCCATCGAGCCGGCGGCCATGAAGGACAGGCAGGTGATCGAATGGGACAAGGACGACATCGATGCGCTGAAATTCATGAAGGTCGATTGCCTGGCGCTCGGCATGCTGTCCTGCATGAAGCGCGGCCTCGACCTCCTCGCCGAGCATAAAGGCGTCGCGCTCGACCTCGCCTCGATCCCGGCCGAGGATCCGAACACCTATGCGATGATCCGCAAGGCCGACACAATCGGGGTCTTCCAGATCGAAAGCCGCGCCCAGATGGCCATGCTGCCGCGCATCAAGCCGCGCACCTTCTATGATCTGGTCATCGAGGTGGCGATCGTCAGGCCCGGCCCCATCCAGGGCGACATGGTGCATCCCTATCTGCGCCGCCGCGAGGGCAGGGAAGCAGTTGTCTACTCCACGCCAGAGTTGGAGAAAGTGCTCGGCAAGACGCTCGGCGTGCCCTTGTTCCAGGAGCAGGCGATGCGGGTTGCGATCGAATGCGCCGGCTTCACCGCCACCGAAGCCGACGAGCTCCGGCGGTCGATGGCGACATTCAAATTCACCGGCGGCGTTTCGCATTTCCGCGACAAACTGGTCGGCGGCATGGTCGCCAGGGGTTATGAGCAGGCGTTCGCGGAAAAGACCTTCAGGCAGTTGGAGGGTTTTGGCAGTTACGGCTTTCCCGAAAGCCACGCGGCCTCGTTCGCGCTCATCGCCTACGCTTCGTCCTGGCTCAAATGCCATCATCCGGATGTGTTCTGCACGGCGCTGCTCAACGCGCAGCCGATGGGCTTTTACGCGCCCGCGCAAATCGTGCGCGACGCCCGCGATCACGGCGTCGAGGTTCGTCCCATCTGCGCCAACGCCTCGCGCTGGGACTGCACGCTGGAGCCGGCCGGCGAGGACCGCTTCGCCGTTCGGCTCGGCCTGCGCATGGCAAGGGGCCTTTCCAATGCCAACGCCGCTGCGATCATCGGCGTCCGAGCCGACCGCCCCTTCGCGTCAGTCGACGATCTGTGGCGGCGCGCCGGCGTTCCCGCCGCGTCCCTGGTGCAGATCGCCGAGGCCGACGCCTTCCAGCCATCTCTGAAACTCGCCCGGCGCGAGGCGCTCTGGGCGATCAAGGCGTTGCGCGACGAGCCGCTCCCTCTCTTCGCCGCGGCGTCGGCGCGCGAAGCCAACCCCTTGGCGGAACTCAATGAGCCGGCGGTGGCGCTACGTCCGATGACGGCTGGCCGCGAAGTCGTCGAGGACTACGGCCATGTCGGGCTGACGCTGCGTGCTCACCCCGTCTCATTCCTGCGCGACGACCTGCATCGAAAGAGCATAGGAACGTGCTCCGAGGTGATGCAGGCGCGCGACGGGCGCTTCGTTCAAACCGCCGGGCTTGTCCTCGTCCGGCAGATGCCAGGCTCCGCCAAAGGCGTCATGTTCATCACCATCGAAGACGAGACCGGCATCGCCAATCTCGTCATCTGGCCAAAGCTCTTCGAACAGCAACGCCGCATCATCCTCTCCGCCGGCATGCTGGCCGTCGCCGGCCGCGTTCAACGGGAAGGAGAGGTTGTGCATCTCGTCGCCAGGACTCTGACTGACCTGTCAGCAGCGCTAGCGGCCATCGGCGACCGCGATTCGGTCTTTCCGCCGCCGCACGGGCGCGGCGACGAATTCCATCGCGGCGGCCCCGGCGTCGATCCGCGCGAGCGACCGCAACCCGGAGCAAAGAGCCGCGACATTTACGTCGAGGATCGCCGCCTCGACACGATAAAGGTGAAGGCGCGGGATTTTCGCTAGGGCGCAGGCTGCGGCGCATCGACCAGCCGTCGACCGGTTCCTGGTCGAAACCGCCGGCGTCGTTCGCAAGCATATGCGCCGCTCTCTGCTATTGCAGCGAAGTCGCGGCTTTCGGGGAAGAAGCCACGCCGGCCGCCTCGTTCGTCCTGGGACCGATCAGATGCAAGCCCATCCCATGCGTCCTCAGCCAGGATTCGGCGGCGGCCACGTCTTTGGAGAGGCTTCCCACGGCCTTCCAGAACGCGGGGGAATGATTCATGTGCAAGAGGTGCGCGACCTCATGCGCCGCGAGGTAATCAAGCACGAAAGGCGGCGCCATGATGAGGCGCCAGGAGAAATTCAGTTCCCCCGACGACGTGCACGACCCCCACCGGCTGGTGGTGTCGCGCAGGGTGATGTTGCGGACGCGGACGCCAAGATGAGCCGCGTGGCGCGCGACGGCGGCCTCAAGATCGCGTCTCGCCTCGCGCACTAAAAAATCGTGGATTCGCCGCGATACGAAGCAGGCCTCGGAGTTCACGCAAATCAGAGGCTCGGCGCTCGCCCCAAAGGAGTCCTCCACGGTTTGGATCCAGACAACGCCCCGCTTCGCGGGTCGATGTTCGATCCTGTGCGGAACGCCGCGCAGCGGCGCCAATTCACCGGGCTCGAGGTGAAGCTTCTCCGGCAACCGACGCAGTCTGGAGCCAATCCACGGCGCTTGCCTTTCGGCAAAGCCTTTTGCGTCGATGAGTTTTGCGCACGCCGGAATCGTTAAGACGACATCCCGCGTCGCAGCGCGAACTCTCAATATAAAGCGGCGAGCGGCGGCGGAGCGCTTGAGTTTGACCCGATAGGTCGCACCGGCGTGGGATACGTCGAAATGCGCGACGTCGGAAACGCGGGACGAGCCCTTTCCTATCAAGCGCGCCAGATCACTCGCCACCGGATTTGGGGCGCAATCTCTTTCACGGAAGAGTCTTTCATGCGCGCTCACGCGGCCGCTCGCCATTCAGGTTCAACTTCGCCCGCTGGCCTTCGGCCACGCGCGCTAAAAGCGGCATTTACCGGGAGACAGCTGCTGTTTTGAGCTTGGATAGGGCGCGAATGCTTACGCGGACGCTAGCCGGTTTCGCCGCGCCCTTGATCATCTCGCCGGTAGCGGGATTGCGAACCAGAGTTCCAGCCCGTCGAGCCGGCACTTTGCGCAAAGACACCTTCAAAAGACCTGGCAAGGTGAACTCGCCAACACCGCGGGGATGTACCGAGCCAAGAAATACCGCTTCCAATGTCGCATAAACCGCTGCGGCGGTCTTGCGCGGAAGATCGTTCTGCGTCGCAACAAGGTTGATCAGCGCCGACTTCGTAAAGGTTTCCTTGACCGGACGAACAGGCGGCGTCCCGGTTACGCTCGCCTTACTAGTCGCCGCGGGCTTACTTGTTTTCGCCTTAGCCATAAGAGCTCTCCGTGCTTCGCGTGAATTTTCGCATGCAGAGCATGCACCAGCCGACTCTTGCTAAGGATTTAGGGTTAATTCCCAATTAACAAATTCTGCCGCTCCATGCCTTTTCGGACCGTGACCCAAAAGAGACCTTCCGACTTGTAGCAACAGCGGCTTCGCGCCCATGCAAGCCATTCAGGGCGGTGAGGGCCGCTCCCAAAACCGGTCATTCGTTCCCGTTGCCGAGCCCAGCCGATCCGGCCGCTTCGAAGCATCCTGATCGACAGCAAACCGGCGCTGTTGCACCTTTACGGAGAGAGCGGTGCGCTCCCCGCCATGCAAGCTGTAAGGCCTTCCAACTAGCGCCCGCACCACGCGCGTTCAGCGTTCGTGGAAAGCCGGCGCGCGGCGGATCAGGCGAAGGTTAAAGCGTGCGACAACGCTCTCGTCCAAACCTTCTGGAATATCCAGATGGGCATCGGTCAGTTGCGCGAGCTGGTCGCAGAGTTCGACCCGCGACAATTGCAGAAGTTCGATCAGCGATGGCAATTTCATGTTTCCTTCCTTTTCGGCCGCATTAGCGCGGTCGTCGAGGCCGGTTGCACCGGCTCTTAGGGGCGGCGCACCGCCTGCGGCCGGAACAGCGTGGAGGGGGGCGTTTACACTTGCAGCCGGCGCCCCGGGCCAGTGCGAGACGCCGAAACGAACGCCCTGCGGACGAAAGGGAAAACTGGAACCGCCCGCACGAACGGTTAGACTTCGTGACACGTGGCGCGGCGGCGGCCCCGACGGAGCTTTGACGATGGCGATCCTTGAGGAGCGCGGACTGTTCTGGTGGGCCGACGAGGCGGTCCCCGAAAAACAATTCGCGCCGGATTCCTGCGTTGCCGGGCTTCTCATCATCGACGACGACGGCCAGACGCGGCTGGAGCTGGACGGTTATTTCCCGAGCAAGCACGGGCCTATGACGCCGATGATGCGGGGCGGCCAGCTCATCGACAAAGACATCCAAGGAGTGCTTAGGACGTCGAACAAGCGCGTACTCCTCACTGGACTTATAGGCAACGGCGGCCAGTTCACCGCCAGCGGCATGTCCTACGAGCGTTATATTGCCGGGCTGTGTCTCGTGGCTGATGGATTTGCGAAGCCGCCCGCCACGCGTGCCTTTAAGGAAATCATTGTTCCGCTCACCGGCTTTGAAGAGTGGCTGCGGCTCGCCGCGATCAAGGTCACGTAATCGAAGCGTATGGTCTCGGTCAAATACAAGCGACCAAAGGATGCCGTCTATCCAACCGCCGACGGGAAGCTGTCGATTCATTTCGAGAGTGCCGAGGATTCGTCGGGACCAGTCTTTGGCATGGCGCTTTCCCTGAAACAAACGGCGTCCGCTGTGCTCCGCTTCAGGAAGCCGCTCGCCCTCAAGGACCTCATCGCGCAGTACAAGTTGCTCGAAGATTTGCTATTGATGCTGACGGGCTCTGATCACACCCTCGATTGGCCGTGGATTGCGGCGGGCAAGATCGCGCAATACCGGCTTTATTTCCCGAAGCCCGGGAGCAAGGCGGCGTCGCCGCCGCCCAAGGCGCATGAGTGCATCACCAACTTCATGCAGTTGCGCGAGCGGTTCGGCGAAATCTGGTCCGATTGGAAAAAGAAGCGCGAGGCGTTCGGTCCAGGTTTCTATCTCTATCTCGGCACGCGCCGCGGCGTGAGGCTCTATATCGAAAACCGCTTCATAAGCCTGGTCTTCGGGCTGGAGGCCTTTCACCGCAGGAAATATCCGCCAACTGGGGAGACCAAGCTCGACGAGAAAATCAAACGGATTGTAGCGCAGGTCAGCCTTGCGAAGGATCAGAAATGGTTAGCGGACGTGCTCGAGCGCGCCAAAGACCAACCGCCGCTAGGACAAAGGCTTTACGAGACGTTGCGCGAGGTGCCGCTCGGCCTCGACGAGACGCGCCTCAGGAGCTTCTGCGAGGTATGCGGAAAGCTGCGCAACGATATTTCGCATTTCGGTGGCCAGCGCCATAACGAAACGCCGTACAACGATTTTATCCTCGATCTCGAAAGCAAAGGCCAGGCGCTCGCGACCCTCTATCAGGCGTTGCTGCTTTATGAAATCGGCATCGACGCCAGGATCATCAAAGCATGGATGTTCGATGGCTTTGGTTCGCTTCCGATCAAATACCATTTTGTGAAGGCGCACCTACTGGACAAGAGTCTGCTTGATCCGCAGCAGTGACGGAAGGTGCGGTAGCGACACCTTACGCTCGTCCGCGCGATCTAGAGGGACTCCAGCCGGCCGCTGTACAGGTCGGCGAAGGTCTCAGCCATCAGTTTTTCGCGCATGTTGGTGGCGGTGCGCACAATCACGTCGAGCACGGACGCTATGTTGTCAAAACGGTAGGCCGTCGACCGTGCGCGCAGGTCAAGGAAGGCCCGGGCGTACTTTTCCTTACCGACGAGCTCTCCCTGGTAAGCCCCGATCTTGGCATTGTAACTCGACCAACGCACAGCAGCGTCAGCCGGGAGATCGAGATAGCACTCGATGGCGGCTGCTCGGCTGTTGATGTTCTCAAGATGCCGTCCGTTCGGGCCGACCGTAGTGAACGCCTTAAAGCAAGCCAGTTCGGGCAACTTGATGACAGCCAAGTTTGCCGGAAGATTGAGCTGCCGCGTCCGTTCAAAATTGGCAGCGCCTTCAGCGTCATTGTCATAAACAACGATGACGTTGTTCAGCACCCGGATGCTGATGAGGCCCTGGACGAAGCGAAACACGTTGCCGGTTCCAGTAAAGGGGTAGCCTTCCTCCATATCGACGAAATCGAAAAAGTCGGCGATGTGAGGTCTTAGGAGGCGAAACCCGTTGCCTATAATCGCCGCGTCAGAGCTTCCCTCGGTGACAATCAGAAAGCGCGACGACTGATCGACGGGCTTCACAAAATCGCTGCGCTTCGCCCAGCCTCCGTCTTCGACATCATTGAACGCCCATTGCACGTTCAGGCCGCGTGCCGTTGGATTTTCCGCAAGCAGGTGGAGGATGGTGTAGGCACTGAGGTTCTCCATGCCTTCCGCGATGCATCCGAGTTCCATTGGGCCGGGGCCACTCGCTTTAAGGCCGAGCCGCGGAAGGATTTGGCGCCGGAAGAATTTGCCGAAATCCTCGCTCCCTTCGCCATAATTCGGAGACAGCGAGCTGACATCAATGGATGCCAAGGCCTCGCGCAAATCAGAGAACGAAAACGTGGTAGCATCGAAGCCATTGAATTCGGCCAACGCCGCAAACTCGGCGTCGCATACCGAATGGGTGTGGCCGAGCAAATTGATCCGCTCGATCACCTGCGCAAGCGGCTTCGATAAGCCTTCCTTTAGCTCGGTGATCACCTCCCAATCGGGCGCGCCGTCCGCGCCCTCAATCTCTTGTCCCGCGTAATAGTAGGGAATTTGCGCCGTATCATCGGACTGAAACAGCGCGCTGTGATCGACGAAACCATTGTTCTTTCCCCAATCGACTTCAAGGCGGCCGACCGCGAGGCTGATCATCGATCCCATAACGCAATCCTCGACTCAAAGCCGTGCCGCATACTCGGCTGGCACCAGATCGTAACCCTGATCGGCGACGCCAACAACGATTTCAAAGCTGCCGGTTGTCGCATATCGCGGCGGAATTCCGCCTGCGCCTGACAGCAGGTATAGGCTCTCCACTCGCGCAGAGTCCGTCATAGGTCGAAACTGACCGCGGGGCGCTCCTGAAAACCACCGTTCGCAGGAACAAGCCGATCGGCGGCTTCCCCTGGCTCGCGCGAGAAAGCCGCCATTCCGATTCCGGCCCGCCGCTTCTGTTTCGCGCCCGTTCCGGACCTTGTCGGGCCGCAAGGATCGTCCGCCAAGCCGACGATCGCCAACTGCCCTACTCAGCTCTCCAGAACCCTTGCGCGCAAGCCAGAATGACCGGTAGCCCCTTGGCGATGAAGGTCAGGCGGTCGGCCGGCGACATTTGGCAGAGCCGGTTGGCCTGCTTCTGCTCGATCTCTGGTGCCTTAGGGTTTGCCATCACACGCGCCTTCTCGTCACTTGATGGGCTCAAACGACAGGGCGTAGGCTCCCGGGGAAATCCGTGCCTGGAAGATCGCCACATCCTTGTTCAGGGCACGCGCTGCCGCAACGAGCTCGTCGCGGTCACCCGCAGCTACACGATGGCCGAGATAGAGTTCGGCCAGTTCGGTCGCATAGTAAGAGATGAACACGGCCGGTTGCCCTTCCGGGACATAGGATGGGATGACGACGCGTAGTTCCTCCTCGTAAGCCCATTGGGTGCTTTTCACGGCCGTCAGCGAGCGGGTGAAGGCGCGCATAGTTTCTGGGGTCGGTGCAGGCATGTCCCCCACCAGTGGGTCGAATGGTTTATAAAAACTCGGCCGGATGTCACTGTAGGTGACGGGCTCGAGCAGGCACAGGAACGAGTCCCGTGCAGCATCCGGCCGGAACCCGAACACCACCCCGCGGTGCTCGTCAGCATAGTGCGACCACATAAGCAGGTTGCTGTTGCTCCGTGTAGCGCAGAAGATCCCGGAGTTCCTGAACTGGGCGACGATCGCGGCCTTCTGGATTTCGAGGGCTTCGCGCTCTGTCTTCAATTGAGGATACATCTCCTCGACGGCTGACGAGGCGAAGAGCGCAAGCAGCTCATCACGCTGTGCGACCGTTCCTGCGTTCATGGCGGCTGATGCAGCAATGGCCTCCTCTAGCGGCACGCCGATCCGCTTGGCGAATTCCGCGGGGTCACGGGACAGTATGTCGACAAAGGTCACCGCGGCCGCCTTGTAGCTGTCCTTCAGCTCGACGTCGAAAAGGTCGTCGATATAGGCGTCGAACGGGTCGTTCATCTCGGTCGGCCGGCCGATGCGAAGGGTGCGGTTGGCGATGATGAGCCGCGCCGCTGCCGGGCTCGTGTATTTGTAGACGATGTCAGGTAACTTCAGATGGGGCACACTCAAAATTACACTCCGCGTTTGTCCCAAGGGGGGCAGCGTCCGATATGACAGACGTCCGCTTCTAAGCCCTTTCCGAAGGTCTCTTATCGGCCAGCTGCTACTATTTCGCGCCCATCTTCGCCGTTCACGAGCCAAACTCGCCTTCCCGAAAACGGCCATTCGTTCGGGTTGCCTCGGAGACACGTTTTGCGCAATTTGTGCGGCCGAGCCTGAGCAGCGCTCCTGACCCTGAGCCGACACTGAGAACGTCCGGTTCCAGGCGTTTTGGCAGCTGGACCTTCCCGGACACGCAGAACGCCAGCTTTGCGGCAGCCTCCCAGAGGTTATTCTGCGAATATCCCGATAAGGGATTACAATCGATTTCTTGGCGATCTTTTGGGGATTTGGGGAAATGACCGTGAAATATACGATCTAATGCAAGAATGAAGGAATGTCAGGCGAATGCGGATAACTCGGCTAAAAAGTTAAAAACTTTCGATCGGTCCGGTCGCTTGACGTCGAGTTGGGCGAAACAAACGTTCTGATTGGGCTGCGAAGCCGTATGGCCGCCACGACTAGGATGGCGGCCAGCTCTTTAGGGTCTTTGGTGAACGCGTCATGCTGAAACGACTATCCAATCGTGGCGAAATGTATGTGCACGACCTCTTGGTACCTGCCGCCGACCGTCATAACGCGGAAATCTATCGGAAAGTGCGAATAGCCGACGTTGTTGACATCAAACATTTAACCTCAGACCCTCTCGGACGCCTTGCCCTGATGGGGCATCTCGATTTCGTCGTCACCGACCGCAATCATGATCCGCAATTCGCCATTGAATTCGACGGTGGAGGTCACGAGAGCAAAAACGACCACCTGAAAGACGAGATATGCCGGCAGTCTAAGTTAGCACTCTTCCGCCTCACGCAGAACTCCACCTGTGTCCAAATTCGAGAGGCTTCCTTTGTGGCTTACCTCGTGGATGTCTGGTTCTATGGCCAAGAGTTCGCGCGGATGCAGGCAACGGGCGAACTCGGACCCGATGAGCCGTTCATGATGTCCGCATTTCTGAGGCCCAATGCGAAAAACGTCTTTGACAGCGAATTCTATTACGTATTGAGCGCCATGGCGCGGCTGAAGCAATTGCTTAACACGGGCAATCCCGTGGAGCATTTAAATGCGGCGTCAATTTCGATGACCGGACCCGAAGGGCAATATGCGGCCTTCGCCCAACACGGCAATTTTTGCGGGAGCTATCGCATCGCTGTCCGCACAATCAGTTGGGGAGATCTGGACGCCTTCTCGGCCACGCGGGAACTCAGCGAATTCTGCCATGCGCTGGCCTATCACGATCTATGTGAAGATATCAAAGCGTGCCGATCTGAGCCTCCCCTTCCACGCCCGGTCATCGACATCCCGAAGGAAATCGCCTACCTGAAATCGAAAGGCTTTCGCTTAGTGCTCGGGTTCTGCACACCTGATGACTGGTAACGCGCACGCATTTGAACAATTGGGGCCGGTTTGTAGGGCGCGGAAGGGTCGCGCATAGAAACAATGGTCAATCATTTACTTATATGTAAGCCTGGCGTAGGGGGACAGCAACTGACGTCGCGTCATGGCGGCGTCGCGCCAATCTAGGTCATTCTCGTGCTATTTTGGCGTGATCCGAAACGGCCATTCAAAATAGCACGAAGACGATAAACTGGAGTGTTCGATGGAACTCGTGACCTTGGCACACGCAACCCTTAATAGGATCGGGTCGGCGTCCGCAACGGGAATGGTGAAACACACAGAAGTGCGCCCGGTGAGTGAGGTCCCCGACGGAAGTCCTGAAGCGTTGCGAGAGCTCGTAATGACGATCGCCGAAGAACACGGAGAGCCGCGTGAAAGCTTACAAATGATGCGGCAAGAGAACGGGTGGCACTACACCCAGCAACGCGACGCCGTCGTTTTCAACATCCAAGGGCGGAACGTGCAATACAGCACGCCTTACGCAATTTGCTACGCGCATCCGGCGTTGAAAATCGGCGAGAGGTACTTCAAGCTTGACGAAGTGAAGTGTTGACCTGCGCGCCCCAGATCGCGGGCCTGAAATCAATCATATTCGATTCCAGCCTGTCTGACGAACTCGCCCCACAGTGTTTCCGCGGCCTGCTCCGGCGTTGTCCTCTCCCGGTCGCGCCCGGACGACATCCCGTAATGGTCCATATTTAGGAAAAGCTGGTAATCGTCGTTAGTGACCCGAATCGAGCCGTTTGAGGTATTCCTCTCGGCATGAGGCTGGTTGACGTAGCTGATGTCGCCAAACCCGACGTTCCGGGACTTGCAGTTGTGGACCGTGATGTGAGCCTCACCTCGCTGGCGCTTCGCCCGGTTCACCACGGAGCAGGTGAAGGCCGTCGCGTCGATGTCCTCAAACTTGGAGCGCAAATCATCGCCGATTTGGGCTAGCTCGGCGCACGAAGCACGGAAGTAGTCCCGAATGGTAGTGAACGCCCGGTCCGCATACTCGGCGCGTTGGATGGAGTCGAAATCCTGCTTGATGCGAGGCCGTCGCGCCTGACCCGGCGACGCGATCCCGTCAGCCGGTGCGCTCGTCCCGTTCCCGGGGACCTCGATGAGGCGTCGCAAGCCAACCACCACGTTCAGATACGCGTTGTTCGGGTTGGTGAAGCCGGAAATCGGTTGACCATCCTTGGGAAGAGCTGCGAAGTCCTTGAATGGGGACGAAAGCCAATCGCAGGGCTCCAGGATGACTGGCACAATCCGCATTCGCCCTGCCGCGGCTAGCTCGAGCGCTCGGGCGAATTCCTTGTCATAGCAGTATTGAGACGCGAGATAGTCCGGGCTGACCAGCGCCAAGAAGATTTGGCTCCGCTCCAGCTGGGCGCTAATCACGCCGTCGAGTCGGTCGCCAGCCAGAATGGCATGGTCGCTCCAGGTGGGCAATGTGCCTTCTCGCTTTAGGACTGCAAGATGCTTGTGCAACCGTTCGAGCGCTTTCTCGTCGGCATGAGAATAAGATAGAAAGGCCTCTGCGACCATAATGAGACTCGCGTTGGAGGATCAAGCGCTGACTTTAGCCCATCGCCGTTTGCGGCGCACCTGACCGGCTCCGGCGGGCTTAAGGCTACGCAACAGAGGCCTATCGCCACAGTGGAACCAGGCGTCGTTCTTGGTGGAAGCCGCCTACGTCGTCGACGAACCCGCCGGTTGCAGTCGGCGCATCCGGAACGCATGCTTCCGCGATAACGGGCTAATATCACGCTTCGGGCAGCTTGGGCATGTGAGCTTCGGACCGTGGCAAACTGTAACGATGTCGGCCTTTTACCGCTCAGCGCCTGAAAGCTGTCAGTCTCTTTCCGGCCCGCTCCTGCCGTTAGGATAGCACGCCCCACAGTCCCGTCATGGCGCGAACCCGCCCGGCATACCGGACGGGTCTTTGGAAAGCCGCCGAGGCCCGCCAACGTCAATGGCTTGAAGGTCCGCGGCATCCAAGTCCCGGATCTCCACGTCGACGCGATCAAGGCGAAGGCGCGAGAATTTCGCCAGACCACCCGCTGTGCATTCAGCGCGCTGAATGTCTCGTCGGCCTGGCAAGGGTTCCGTGTCGCGCCCGCTATCCCAGGGCTACAAGCGCCAGAACCCGCCCTTCTTACTCCGCAGCTTCCGCCCGTTGATTGCTCGCTTCGGTTGACGCCGCAGGGCGCCGGCCGCGCGCTTTCGGCAGCGACCATTTGCCGTCCGTGTTTTTGGCGAGGCCCCGCTTTTTCAGCGCTTGCAGCGCAAAGGACACCGTTCGATTGTTGATGTCCCGGCCTGTAGCCTTGACGTGTTCAGCAATCTCGGCGGCGGAAAGCGCGCCATGCCGGTCGATTACCTCGGCGATCGCGCTGCCGATGGTCTGGCGCGCCTCGGCCGGCGCCTTTGCCTTCGGCTTGCCCTGGACCTTCGGTCGAAGGCTCGCCTTCGGCACGGGCTTCTGTTTCGCCTTCGGACCGGGTTTTTGTTTTATCTTTGGCTCGGGCGCCGTTCGCACCTGTCGCGCCGAACTCTTTTCAAGGGCGAGGAGTTCGCGCTCGGCGATGCGAAGATCAGCGATCTTCGTCTCCAGCTCAGCGATCTTCGTGTGGATTTGTTCGACTGCGGTGGGCATGATGCCTTTCCTTATGTTGATCGGGCGACGGCCGGCTTCCAGTTCGATTGGACTGAGATGACCAATCATGGAGATCACGAAATGGCGCGCGGCTTTTCCTGACTCAATTATCTTCCGCGCCCGGCAGGAGTTCTTCGTCAAGTGATTCGATCAGTTCGCACAATTTCTTTTTCGAATCTACAGCCTACTCCAAATCCGCGGAATTTTTTCACACCGAAGTTCAAAAAGGGCGTGAAAAGTCAGCTGCGCGATCGCGCAGCTCCCTTAACAGTCAGTCGCAAATTTCTGTAGAGGGTTTTAGCGCCAAGGCGATGAGGCCGGACTTCGGTCGGACGGCGCACCACAATGGATGTGGGGCGCGCGAGGCGCGTTGCCCGTCTTTGAGACCACGACCAGCTATCCAATCGGACGCCGCGCATCGAGCTTTCATCCGGCAGGCAGGCGCAGAAGCGCATTAACTTCGAAGCGCCGGCAAAACGCTTCAAGCTGAAGCGCCGCGCTAAACCGGAGCGCGACAGCGCGTCAAAGACCTGAACGGCGGCTGCATCGCGCGGTCGAGCGCGTTCTGTTGTCATGCCTCAGCGCTGTCTTTCGGCGCGCACTGGGCGTCAATCGGCTTTCCGTTGCGGCGACACAGCAGCTTTGTCGTCGCGCTTTTCGAACCGAACGACAACGCCGGGGGCGCGGCTGCGCGCGCTGATTCGGCTGCGGCCGGTTCCGGTCAACACGTAATGGCCACGGCTGTCGTCCCAGCGCATCAGATCGGCCTGAATGGCCCTCTCACGGAGCACCATCGTCATCGGATCTTGAACGTGAGCCGGCGCGATGTCGCCATGCGCGTCGACCTTCGTTAAGGCCTCGATCAGTCTTTTTTCCAAGGGGTCTGTCATTGCGGTTTGAACATGATAGCGCATAGCACTCTGGGCAAGGGCGCCGGCTTAAGCTCTGCAGGGGCTCAACAAGTACCCCGAACGCCCGCCAACAGGCTTGCCCCGGGCCTTCCCGCGGCTCAGACGCCAGCCTGCCACCTCAGCCTCGATAATTTCGTTGGTCTCACAATTGCGCCACGCATCCTCCGCGCGGCGGCAGGGAAAGGGAACCATATAGGTTCCGTTGTGATCCACGCACAGCAATTCGACCGGCGATCCCTCGTCCGGAAATCGGTCGACGATGAACTGCGCGATCCTGTCATTCAAAGAGGTCAAGTTCTGGCGCCTGTTGCCTGGAAGATGAAACTTAGCCCAAAGTCAGCGCGCAGCCTGGCGCAAACGCCGCTTCCATTTCTCGCCGGCGATAAGCGCCGTCTCGAAAACCCAACGCTCTTGAATCGGTCTGCGCTCGCGGCGAGGCCTTGAGACGATCGATATTTCCGGCGATGAACTCTCAGCAGGCAGTTCCTCGGCAACTCTCGCAACTTCACCTTTGGGTTGGAGGGTTCGTTTCTGGCGCCCGGCGGGAGATGATTTTTCGGCCTTCCCCGGCCCGCGACCACGGCGGATTTTTTCATCCGCGTTGCCAGATCGCACCGCGGGCGCATCCTCCGCGGCGACAAGACTCTGCAGTATGCGGCCTGCGGGGGCGTTCGGTGACGAAGTGGTCTCGGGCGAGGGGGCTGCCGAACCGCCTTTGCGAAACACCGCGTCGGCGGCTTTCAACGCAGCGCTGCGTTCATCATCATGATTGGCCTGGCGAGTCGCGAAAACGCCGAGATCCAGGAACGACGGCTTGGAGCCATCAATCTTGGCGTCGCCGATAGGGCCTGGATTAGCAGCCGGCGATTTGGTCGAACGATTCTTAAATTCCTTAATGAAGGGGCGGACGGTATGACGCACTGGACCTCTGGATGTGAAATGCCCCCCTGATGAGGAGCCAAATGGACGGTTCGGCCCCCGCGACGGCGTGGATACGATCGGTCTCGCATGAAGGAATTGCCTGTGCCTGGACGGCCACAGTTACCCGTCCGGCGAAAGCATAGCGCTTCTTTTCTGACGCGAAACGTGCATTCCCTGACGCGGAATGAACGAAAAATGCAGTCAACAGAAGCGCACCTCAAGCATCTAAGGATTTGCAAGGAAACGCAATGGTTTTTATGGGGACCAACGCAACAAATATCGCAACGCATCAAGGTCGCCTGGGAAGAATTCGGCTGAATGGTGATGTGTTTCGAAGGTTCTCCGTTCAAGTTGGGGCTCCGCGAGTTGAGTGATGAAGTTTGAGCCTCGCCGCCGCTCGCACTAAAGCATAATCGACGCCATCCTGCGGGAAGAGCCCGCTTTCTGAGTCACCTGCCTGTTGAAACCGCCGCGCCGACGTCGTTGGATATAAGCTGTCCGTCGGCTTCCCGCGAAGGCAAAGCATCTTGAAGCCCCTAGCCCCCGCCGCTCCCTCCCGTGAAACGCTCGTCGGCTCCGTCGAGCGGGTGACGTTTCACAATGAGCAAAACGGCTTCGCGGTGCTGAAGGTGAAGGCGCGCGGGCGGCGCGATCTTGTCGCCGTCGTGGGCCACGCCGCTTTCATCTCGGCCGGCGAATTCATCCACGCCGTCGGCGTCTGGTTCACCGATCGCACCCATGGCCTGCAGTTCAAGGCCGATACGCTCAAGACGACGGCGCCGACGACGGCCGAGGGCATCGAGAAATACCTCGGCTCCGGCATGGTGCGCGGCATCGGTCCGACGCTCGCTAAAAGGATCGTCGGCGCCTTTGGCGAAGCGACATTCGAAATCATCGAGGCCGCCCCCGAAAGACTGAGGGAGGTCCCCGGCATCGGCGAGTTCCGCGCCGGGAAGATAGCCGCGGGCTGGGCCGAGCAAAAAGCCGTTCGCGACATCATGGTCTTCCTGCACTCCAATGGCGTCGGCACGTCGCGGGCGGTGCGCATCTTCAAGACCTATGGCCACGACGCCATTCAGGTTATGACCGAGGATCCCTATCGGCTCGCCCGCGACATCAAAGGCATCGGCTTTCGGACGGCCGACGCGATCGCCATGAAGATGGGCATGACGAAGGAGGCACCGCAGCGCGTTCGGGCCGGGATCTCGTTCGCGCTGCAGGAGGCGACCGACGAGGGCCACTGCGGACTTCCGGTCGAGGCCCTCGTCGAGCTCGCGACCAAACTCCTCGAAGTCGACAAGACGATCGTAAGAGCGGCGCTGGATCATGAACTCTCCCATGATGAGATCATCGCGGATGCGATCGGCGGCGAGCCCTGTATCTTTCTGCGCGGCCTCTATCTCGCCGAAAAGGGCGTCGCCGAGCGGCTGCTCTCTTTGGCGCGGGGCTCCCCGCCCTGGCCGGCGATCGATGCCGGCAAGGCGATCCCATGGGTCGAGAAAAAGACCGGCAAGACGCTCGCCGCCTCGCAGCGCGCCGCGCTCGAGATGGCGCTTGGCGCCAAGGTCGCGGTCATCACCGGCGGCCCCGGCGTCGGCAAGACGACGCTGCTGGACGCCATCCTGCGCATCCTCGCCGCCAAGGGCGTCAAAATCCTGCTCGGCGCGCCGACCGGGCGCGCGGCGAAGCGAATGACGGAGCAAACCGGCATCGAGGCGAAAACCATCCATCGCTTGCTCGAGATCGATCCCATCCATGGCGGCTTCAGGCGCAACGCGGAGAATCCTCTCGCATGCGACCTGCTCGTCATCGACGAGACGAGCATGGTGGATATTTCGTTGATGTGCGCCGTGATGAAGGCGGTCCCGCCAAAAGCCGCCCTTTTGCTCGTCGGCGACGTCGACCAGCTGCCCTCGGTCGGGCCGGGCCAGATCCTCTCCGACATCATCAATTCCGGAGCCGTCCCGGTCGCTCAATTGACCGAAGTGTTTCGCCAGGCCGCGGAGAGCCGCATCATCGTCAACGCCCACCGGATCAATCGCGGCGAAATGCCTGAATGGCCAAAGCGCGGCGAAGATTCGGATTTCTGGTTCGTCGATGCCAAAGATCCCGAAGACGGCGCCGCCAAGGTCGTCGAGTTGGTGCGCGACCGCATTCCGCGCCGGTTCGGCCTCGATCCTATCCGCGACATCCAGGTCTTGTGTCCGATGCAACGCGGCGCTCTGGGCGCACGTTCGCTTAATGCCGATCTTCAGAAGGCGCTCAATCCGAACCCGCCCGCCCGCATCGAAAAGTTCGGCTCGGTCTTCGCGCCCGGCGACAAAATCATGCAGACCGAGAATGATTACGACCGCGACGTCTTCAACGGCGATCTTGGGACGGTGGTGCGCATCGACGAAAACGAAGGTCTTCTCGTCGCCGGCTTCGACGGCCGCGAGGTCAAATATCCCTTCGGCGAGCTCGATGCGCTGCTTCCCGCCTATGCGATGACGATCCACAAGTCGCAAGGCTCAGAATATCCGGCCGTCGTGATCACCCTTGCGACGCAGCATTACACGATGCTGGCCAGAAACCTGGTCTACACCGCCGTCACGCGCGGCAAGCGCCTCGTCGTCATCGTCGGCCAGCGCCGGGCAATGGCGATCGCCGTGCGAAGCGGGGCGGGGCGCCGCCGCTGGACAAAACTGGAGCAGTGGTTGAAGGCGCCGCGAAGGACGTGAGGGGAGGTTCGCCCAGCGACGAGCGCTCCGCGGCCCTGCCGCCGGCGGGCGCCGGGCGCTTCGCTGCGATGCTATCCGCAATAACGCCGCGCGATCTCGTGGACGATATGTTTTGCGACGTCGGCGCTTTAGGGGGCGAATGCCAAGAGGCGCCGCCGGATCGGGCGACCAGCCGCGCCTACCTCGGGCCGAAAACCGCCGTTCGATCGGTCTGGCCCCAACCGAAGGCTATATCGCGAAGGGTGCGCCAGAAGCTTGCATTCCATCGTTCGGGACGGCTGTCGTCAGAAAGGCGCTGCCGATCGCCCCTTAAAGCGTGGCTTTTTTGGCTCGCGGGCGATGGTCACATTGGCCGGCTCTCTGCCCCCGCCGCCTGGTCCGGCTGCCGCTCGCCTGGCTCCCTCCGAGATTAGCGGATCAGTCCGGCGCGGATGGCTTTCGTTACCACATGGATGCGATTGACCGCTTTGAGCTTGAAACGCGCCGAATCGAGATGCGACTTTATCGTCTCCGCCGAAATCCGCATCAAAGTCGCGATGTCCTCGAGCGTCTTACCTTCGGCCGACCATTCCAGCGCCTCGACTTCGCGCTTGCTGATGACGTTGAGATCGACCGAGGCGTCCTCGACATTCAGTTGAAAGGCTCGCTGGTGCACGTAGTGCGCGATATGGACCAGATCCCGCACGAGTTCGTAGCGGCGGCCGGGCCAGTCGCGGTCGGATTCGTGGGACGTTGCGAAGAAAAGCGCCCAGTGCGAGTTGGTTGGGCCGCGAACCGGGATCGTCAGCCCCTGGTGCCCGCCGCCTGCTTCTCGGGCTTCGACGAACAAGCGCCGGACTTTCTTGTCGAGCTGCGGCAGTCGCGCCCAGTCCACCGGCAAAAGGGAGCGCGCACCGAAGGTGATCGTCGGATCAACAAAGCCGATATTTTCGGCCCTATAATGATCGGTCCAGGCGCTGTCGTAGGTCGTGCTCGTGAATGGGTTGACGACTGAATGTCCTGGGAACGACGGCGAAAGATAGGCGACGTTGGCGAGCCCGTAACGGTCTCGGATGAATTGGATGAATTCGCCGATGGATTGATCGGTAAGCTCAATTTCGAGATGAAGTAGAGTCTGAATGCTGAGTCGTCGAGACCGGTCACATTGACTCCTCCACGCTCCGCCTACTTATCGCCGATCGGTCCCTGCGGCTTGCTGGCAAGACCCAAATTAGGGCGCCAGCTGATCGCAAACTCTTTTATCAAACACTATGGCGTGAGTGTGTTCTTGTGGGCTCGCGCCGATTGCCACCGGTTGCTACCGTGGACGACGACCACGCTAAATCGAAAATGTATAGATTTTAGTCAACGCGGCGCGCGCGGAAGTTGGTCTGGCGTGGAGGGCTTCTGTTCGGAGTCGAGCCTCTGGAGCACGGCGAGGAGTTCGCCAGGCGTGTCAGCGGCTTTCGGTGGAGGAAAACATTCCTGCAATCCCTCGCGGAGGAGGCTTCCCATTGCCGGCCTGGGCGGGAGTTCGTTCGGTACTCTTGCGAAACGCGACGCGGCATTGTGGATCGGTTGCCGTGGGCGCGGAAGATGGTTTCGTTGGGAAGATGACATTTGGCGGAGCACCTTGATCTCGAATGCGTTGAATCGAGGATCTTTGATGCCTGCGCGAATGCGAAACCGTGCGTCTTAATCAAGACAGTCTATCGAGCGATAGACTCTACGGATTACAAGCGACCTTTTGTCGCTGCGGTCCTGCGAATTCGCCGCGCGCTCGCGCCGCTCTGTCGCGCCGGGGGGCGGTGCCGCGGGCCGGTCGTAGGGGTTCGGTGGATCAAGGGGTTAGGCGCCGGCAATGTTGTTGAGGGCAACCTGTGCCGATGCCGTCGATCGTCATACCCGCAGGTGTTGCGCAACGCGGCGGCAGCCCACAGCTTAGCATCAAGAACAACAAATTCTATCCCCGATAAATAGGATAGGATTTGGGTCGGATAGGCGGCATCATCACCATCATGGACGTTTACGGCCTCTGTGCCGTCGGTCAGAGGTGGTCATGACAATTCTCGATTGCGTCGATCAAAGGACGCTGCTTCAGCTCGAAGCTGATCTCAGTCCGCAATCCATTGAAGGGTTTCTCGGCTTCGTTCGGGGCAGCTACGGGCTAGCGCATGTCGCGTATATTTGCCCCTCTCTTGGGTGGACGCGCGTGAGGGACCCCGCCTTGGCTTTGGCCTATAGCGACGCGTGGCTGGAGCATCTCCAGGTCCAGGGCCAGGAGAAAGGCGACGCAGCCAAACCTTCGCCACCTACCATCGCCGCGGATTGGCAGGCCTCAATGGGCTGGGCGGTGCTGCCGCGGGTGAAGACCGCGATCGCTAGAATGTTGCGCGACGCCAGGGAGGCTGGCGCGGGGCGGAACGGCCTGATCGTCCCCGTAACGGACGCCGTGAATGGGCTCGCGGCGATCTTTGTCGCCACGTCGCACGACGGGGACATCGACTGGTGCGCGCGTCGTGAAGATTTGATGAAGGCGATGGTGAGGGTTGCTCACTATGTCCATCAACGAGCGCGTCAATTGCATGTTCCAGATTGTCCCAGCGAAATTGGCGATGTTTCTCCGCGCGAAATCTCTGTGCTGAAATCCCTCGCCGAAGGGAAACGGCCGCGTGAGATCGCCATGGCGTTGAGAATCTCCATCGAGGTCGTCAAGGTTCATGCTGAGTCCGCTCGTTACAAGCTGCAGGCGCTCAATACGGCTCATGCGGTCGCTAAAGCGTTTCGCGTAGGGCTGATCAAATAATCAGGATGTACGACTTTCATACATCCATCATCGTCGGGTGTACGATGTGCACGCCCGGCGTGTACGCAATTCGCAATTTGATCGTGGGATTTAAAAAGACGGCCTGCGAGGGTAGGTGACACAGAAATCGAATCGAGCTGTTCAAGGCCCTGGTTCCTGGTGGATGCGTAGCCGCTCGTTGCATGTAGAGCTTTAGGGCGCGGATGGGGCTAACAAGCGGCCGAGGCGAACAACGCCGCCTCCGAAGAAGGACTCGTTGGAGGAAGCCGTGGTTCGGAATGGTAAGCCCCGGGGCGCTGAGGTGCGCCGAAGGCGCGCCAGGGCTCACGGTTGCTCAAAGCCTAAGACGCATCCTGGGATTGCGTGCAACAGCTGACGGTTCTTAAACGATCCGCGTTGGGTCCTCAAGGGTCGGACATTGATGACAAGCCGCCGCCGACTGAAATTCGCACGGGTATGGATGGGATCATTTGTGACGGCGGGACAGAGTGCGAGGGAACGATGTTCAGGGGAGAGTTTCGAGCTGCGGCGGTCTCGTTTAGGAGGCAATGAGATGGTTGGTGGGGAGGATGCCGCGATCGAATCGCGCCTGGAAGCGGGCGGAGAGGCGGAGTTGTTTACGTTGTTCAATTGTTTCTGGAGACAGTGGAACCAGATTAGAGTTGAGCAGGAAAGTAACATTGCCGCAACTCAAGTTGGGGCTACCGGCGACCTTGAGCATCTGCCTGCGCTTTGGCTCGATTACATGCGCGTTTGCCATGCTATCGCGGAGACGCCCGCTGTCAGCCGCATTGCTTTTGCTTCGAAGAAGGAGATCGTAGAGGGAGCATTAGGTCTGGAAGGGTGTACAGAAACTTGTTTGCTGGTGCTATTGACGTCATTTTTTGACGACGTCGACAGGTTGAACGCAAATTGCGTGCAGACGAGGTTTGTTGGAAACACAATTCAGGGGGGGATGTCGCGGTCAATCATGTCTTCGAGCTCTCTTTATGACTGGCCCCTTTTGGAGATGTGCGAGCGGTTTTGGCTGGCGTGGTCCATGATGTTAGAGATATGCGAGCGGGTTGAAGCGTATGAAGCGAGCGCGACGATGGGAGCTGCAAGAGATCTCGACGTCATCGTGGCGATGCAAATGGCGGCGTTGGAAGGTGTGGTTGGAGAAATATCCTGTGTATCTGCCGGAAGTTGGGAAGGGCTAATCGCAAAACGACGGGTTATGGCGGTCTGCTTACAATTTGAAGGCGCATTACAAACTTTGAGACGTCTTTTGAAATCTGTATTTGAGGATTGTAAGCGGCTTTTGGCGGCGACCGCGAACGACTACGGATGCTCCGGTTTAAGGAGAACTGGGTCTGGCGTCGGAGTTGAGGAATCGCAATTCTGAGGGCGTGGCCGATCGATTACTGTTTCGGTTGGGTGAGAACGAAGGCGGTTCTTCATTCGCGCGGAGCCTCTGTAGCCTGTCGGGATAGGCAAGAGGAGGTTTCATTAATGCGCAATATGGTTTCTTTCGCGGCGATCGCAGGCGTGCTCGGCATTTTCGCCCCGGCCGTTGCCGGCGAGGCTCCCCGCTGTGCGGTGAAGATCGCGCCGCAGTTTATCAAGGTTGCGGATGAGGGCGCGGCGGCGCCGAAGGCTCCTGCAGTCGGAGAGACGGAAGGCGCTGGCGTTCTCACAGCGCCGGCGGATCTCGACAAGATTTCCATTCTGAAGCACATCGCCGGTTCGGGGGCCAACATTCTCGATCTTGGATCCGCGCACGGGTTGCGCAGCATCAGCGCGCGCCGGGGCGAGCAATTCATGGTGTTGCAGATCGCCCCGGATGGAGAAGCCGCGATCTCGGGTCCGCAACTGGATCTGTCGATATCGAAGTTGCTGTCCGTCGCCGGCAGTCAGGTGACGGAGCTCGGGGAGGCGCACGGCCTGCGCGGGATCTTCTTGCGAAACGGGCAGGAGTTTCAAGTGCTCTACGCGACGCCGGATGGCCAGGCGACGATGGCCGGCGTCATGTGGGATGCGACTGGAAAGAACCTCACGCGCGAGCAGGTCGCAGGGATCGAGGGGGTCGCGCCGACGGCGGTCATCGGCAAGGATGCGGGCGCCGCTTCGGCGGAGGGCGCCAGCCACTCGGCGCTTGAAACGGTCCAGGAGACATCGTTCGGGACATTGGGAGACGACGGCGCGGCGCGGCTGTGGCTCTTCGTCGATCCGCTCTGCTCTTATTCGGTGAGAGTATTGCAGGATCTGAAGCCGTTTGTGGAGCAGCATCGCGTTCAACTGGCGATAATTCCGGTGTCGGTGCTGGATTATGAAGATCAAGGGCAAAGCACGCCGGCGGCGTTGGCCCTTTTGAGCAAAGCCTCCGGCGAGATGGCGACGGCGTGGGAGCATCAAGACTTTCGGTCTCTCGGGACCACCGAAGCCGCCGCCAGGCTCCGGACGAACATGGGCGCGGCGCAATCGATCGGCCTGCGGGGAACTCCCACAATGATCTGGCGGAAGTCTGACGGGTCGGAGGGGCGGGCGGACGGGCTGCCTTCCGATTGGAAAGACCTTATCGCGTCAATTGCGGAGGGGTCCCATGCCGCCGCTGAGCGATAAACAGAAAGATGGACCGGCCGAGGCGTCCGCGCCGGCCCGGAAAAAGAAAGGCCTCGTCGGCAATCTCTGGGGCGGAACAGTATGGCTGGTGAGCGCGCCGCTGCGGCTCCTTCCGCGGGCGGAGATCGGCCGGAACGCGGCGCTGATCCGCAATTTGTTCGAGACGGTGAAGCGGCGGCCGGGCCGCCGTGGCGGCATCGAGATTGAGGACGACCGGTCGTTCGATCTGGCGGCGACGGCGTTTTTTCAGGGCATTTCGGTAAGCCGGCTCGAGGTCTTGCTGGAGCAGCGGCGGCGCGCAACGGCGCGCCTTGCGTACATTTCGTTCGCGCTCGGCTGGCTCGCCTTCGCGGGCTGGGCGTACAGATTGGCGGGGGCGCAATGGAGCGACGCGTCAGCTGTTGTCGCGTTGGAGTTTGCGCCGGTCTGCGCGGCATTCTTTCTATTCGCCTTTAAGAATGCCCTGGAAAACTATCAGATGAGAACCCGGCGGCTTGCGACGGCGGCCGAATATTTGCGGACGCGGGAGCCGTTCTGGCCGAGATAAATTTCCCCGCTTCGAGGAAAAGGAAAGGCGGCGCTCTCCGGAGGCGCCGCCTTTTGTCGGTTGCCAGATATCGTGAGACTGGCTTCGTTGATTTGTTTCGAGTTTGCTTTTGGTCCGCCAGATACCTTGGTTGGCTTCGCCAGAAGAAATGCGACGACGCGCCAACTTTGCGAGATAAAATGCGAGTGCGCGCCAAATTGGGCAAAGGTTGCGTGCCAGCGTTCGGACGGGCATCGCTCTCCTATAAACCGGTCAAAGCCCTGATGATTTTCAGGCCAGTCGCACGATAGGTGGCAAACCAGCCTTTCGTCACTCGCATTTATAGTGGCGGATTCGCATCTTATTTGGCAACCGACACCTTTTTTCATGAGCTTGGGCGAGGCGTCAAAACGTGCCCGGAGGGGCGATCGCGCTACCGCCGCTTGCCCCGGTCGCCCAGGGGGCGTGCTCGTAATCGGGGCGGTCGGCGCCGGTCGACGGCTCGTCCGGCTTCACGATTGTTCCCTGGCGGTCATAGACCGGGGGCGTCCATGTGGCGTTGGATGAGCCATAGTCGGCATGGGGGCCATAATAGAAACTTTTGATCGGTGGCGGCGCAGGTGCGTTGTAGCTGTTGGCGGCCCGGACGTTCGGCGAGGCGCAGCCGGCGAGGATGCCCGCGCAGGCGATCAATGGGAGGGTGTGGAAGAGGTTCATGATGGGCTCCTTTGCGAAGTCCATCATGTTTGAGGCGGGCGCGAATGCGATGTTGCTTTGGCGCGCCTAGGCGGAGAGCGCTTTCACCAGGTAGCGGTAGCGCTGATATTGCTCGCCGGAGTAACCGGGGAACCGCTCTCCCCGCGACATGCTCTCAGCTTCCTTGTCGGCGAGGCGCTTGAGCTCCTGAAACTCGGGCCATTCCGCCTTGCCTGCTTTTTCAGCTTCGCGCAAGATTTGTAGCGTGCCGAGGAGGCTGTAAAGATTGCCGCGGTCTTTGGTATGAGCCTTGCGCTCCTGAGAAAGGCTATCTCTCAACTGCGCGATGGTATGGTCGCACTGCCGGATTACCGCTTCGCGGTCGGCGAGCAGCATCTTCGCCTCATCGAGTTCGGCGTCGAGGCGCTGGGAGGTTTTGCGCCAACTCACGCCCGCCGCGTAATTATGGTCCGCGGCTTCTCCCGCTTGCTGCGCCGCTGCATGGAGGCTGTCGATATAGGACTGGTCAACCTGGACGGTGCGACGTCCGAAAACGAGATCCGTAGCTCTTTGATTGAGCCGCGCTCTTTCTTCCGCCCATTGTCCGAGTTTGTACCAAACCAAATTGCTTGAGCTCGCGCCCAACATGATTTCACCCCTCCTGAGCTGGCGCGGAGCCGGATACGCCCGTCGTTGCCTGAAGCGTCGTGTCCATATGTCCTGTTTGGCTGCTCGTCGTTCCGCTGGTGGATGAGGTCCCGCCGGAAGGATTGCCGAGAAGCTTTTGCCCTGAATATCCTAGCTGATTTTGGCCGGATTGTCCCGCTTGGCTTAATTGTTTGGGGGTGACTCCTCTATTAATCGTTGCCAGGGCATCGCCCGTTCCGATGTAAGCGGCGTCGCGCTGGAATTGATCCATATCGACGCGATTGGCCGAGGAGAAGCCGATGAGCTTGGGCAGATGATGCGGGATCAGCGAAATCAGCTGGAAAGACATCAGGGCCGAGATGACATGGGTCAGCACGAAAATGGCGAGTAGGACAAATAGTCCCAGCCAGTTCGTGACCAGCCAGCCGTTGCCGAGGACGAAGCCGGCGGCGATGCCGAAGCTCATGCGGATCAGCCATGACATCGAGGTGAAGACGAAATAACCGAGGAAAAGCCCCAGCAGCATGAGGGTCGGCCGAAACAGGACGTTGAAAATCAATTCGTAGCCCGCGAGGCCGCGGCCGTGGAGCCCTTCGCCCTCGAACGTCATATGGGCGAGCATCCAGAGCGGGACGGCGACCACGGCCTCGCAGACGAGGATCAGATAGCCGGCGACGCCTGCGATCCACATAACCCAGGGGATCATCGGCAGGACGAAGGCGATCGTGAGGCCAGGGATGAGCAGCGCCAGAGCCGCGGTGAAGACCAGCGGCCCGACGAATTGCATAATAGCGTTTGCGGCGACGGTCAGCGCCGCGGCGCCCCAATTGAGGGTGAGAAGATTGAATGCGGCGGCGGCGGCCGTGCCGGTGGTGGAGGAGGCGACGGCGGCAAGGCCCAGCGCCGTCATGGCGACGAGAATCAGTTCGTTGCCGAGGGCGACGAGACCGCCGAACGGGTCGCTCCACTGGTTGCCCGTCGGCGTGATCATGCCGACGATGGCAGAGAGCAGCGCCGGCGTGAAGTTGAGGGCGCGGAAGATTTGCTCGATGGTGCTCGACCCGGCGGCGGAATTATTCTGGATGGTCGCGGTGTCGGCGTTGGCCGCGGGGGTCTGCAGCCCGTCCGTCGTTTGCGCGTAGCTTCTCAGCTTGGCGAGGAGCGAGGTCGACGCCGTGAACAGCGGCGCGATGTCGGATTTGAGCGAAGGCGAGAGACCTTCCCAGCTCGGCATATTGACGACGGGCGTTCCGCTCAGAAGCGACAAAGTCAAGCCGTTGAGCCGGGCGAATTCGAGATAATAGGCGGCGGCGGAGGTCCAGCCGAGCGCGGAGAGCTGATTTTCATTTTGAAGGAGACCGACGCTGCCGTCGCGCGCGTTTTGCGAGGACTGCAGCGCGGCGCGGAGAGAGGCCGTGATATTGGTGGCGTCGGCGGTCAACTGCTGCGTGTAGCTTTGCGTCGTGCTCGTGTACAGCGACTGCAAGGGACTGAGGGCCGTTTCGTTTTTGCTTTGCCAATAGTTGGCTGCGATGGTCTGGATGCTCGGGCGGATCGCGGTCAGGATGTTCTGCAGGATTTGCTGCTGCTGGGCGCTCATGTCGATCGAGACGCCGGCGAGATTGGCGCCGCTGTTCAGGGGCTCGGCGATCGTGATCGTGCCGCAGGTGGAGGTTCCGGTTCCGTTGCCGGGCGCCAGGGAATAGGCGTAGGTGATGGAGCCGCCATTGGATGTGGTGACAGTGGTGGCGGTCGGGGCGGGAACGAGGGTCGAGCCCGCGGCCTGATTGATCAGCGCCATGCACAATTCGTCCTGCATGAGATTGAGGACGGTGGTGCTGGTGCCCGGGATTTGCGGCGTCGCGATCACCATGGCGTCGGGGCCGATCGCCTGGACCGCATTGGCGTAGACGGCGGTCGCCATGCCGATGCCCCATTTGGCCGCCTGGACAACGGCGGCCTGGCCGGTCGAGAAGCCGGAGGCGAGGGGGAACATCATGACGCCGGCGAAGCCGAGGCGCACGAGGAATAGCGACGACATGCCGTTCGTCAGAATCTGGGAGGTTTCGGAGACGCGATGGATGTTGATGATCGTCGTGTAGCAGACGTAGGTCATGGCGATGGCCATGACGAAACCGGTGAGCTGGCCGACGATCTGGCCGACGACAGTGGCGGCGGTTCCGGTATTTGTCGGCGGGGTTCCGTTGACCGGGAAGACGCTCTGGATCATCTGCCAGGCCCAGTCATTGCCGGGATCGAGCGCGGCCCAGCTGAGATTGAAGCCTGTGTCGCCGGCGACCTGCGCCAGCGCGTCGCCCGTGATGGCGAAAAGGATCAGGGCGGAAAGAGGGAGAAGAAGGCGCGTCATGGCATCCTCGCGGAATTTGTATTCGTCGAGGATGGCATGCACTGGCGCGAATGAGAGGCGGCTTAAAGGTTGCTCGTGGCGGCCTTTAAGCGCTGAGTGCAACGCTGGGCGTTTCGTCTCTCAAGGTCGGGCGCCTGGGCCGGGCGAAAGGCGCGCGGTCGCCGTTTGGCTGGCGCGGCCGAGGGCGGCGCGAACAGCGTTGATGGCTTTTTCGAGGACTTCTTTGACCTTGTCGGCGGCTTCGTCGATCGCGCTGTTTCCGTCGTTTTTGCCCGGCAGGGAGAGAAACTTCTTCGCGATTTCACCGTCGAGATCGTCGAAGGGTTTGCGCGCTTCCGGCCGCGCCTTCAGGATTTCGCTGATTTCGGCTCTTTGATCGGCATAGATTTCGAGATCGCCGGTGGCTTTATCGTAGGCATTGCGGCTATCTGAGTCTTTTAGAGCGGTCGTAAACTCTTCGCGTAGATTCGCATATTTGCCGCCGGGTCTCATCTCGGCGAGAACTTCGTTCATGCTGACGAGTTTTGCCGCGTCGTTGATCCTGTTAAGGACCTGCGCCATTTCGAGATTTTCCAGGACCTTGTGGGATTTCAAAGCCTGCTGGCCGGTTTCTCTGACGGCGTCGAGCGTAGCGGCGTCCCGCCGCGGGTTCATCCGGGTTTCCTCGAAATTTGCGGATTTGGCGACCAGATTGGCTTGCTGGTTGTCGGATCGCACGTCTTCAGTTTGTTGGGCGTCGGTTTTGACGTCCTCGTCGGGTTTGGGCCTGCGTAACGAGGCGAGCAGCCCGCCGAGAGCTGCGCCGGGCCCGTAAAAAGCGTAGGGGGCGCGGGCACGCTGCTTCTCCGCGGCGGTGGCGCGGGATCCAGATTGAGAGGCGTTTTCGTCAGTCGCCGAAGGTGTTTCCGGAGGGGCGGCGGTGGGGACCGCCCCGAGTTTGGGCGCCGCTGTCGGCTCGGGAGCGGCGCTCGAGGGCGCGGCTGCGGTCTGCGCCGGTTGTATTTCGATTGGGCGGGGAGACGCGGCGACCGGGCGTGTCGCTTGCTCCGACGCGCGATCAGGCTCTGGGGACGAAGGCTGGCGCCCTCCCCCCACCAGAGAGGATCGGCGATCCTCCGGTCCGCCGCGATCGGGCGCGGTCTCCTCGGCCGTGCGGGCGGGCGGCGAGCGATTTTGATTGGCCGCGATCGCCAGATCAAGTTCGCCCTGAATCTGGGCCCTCTCATCATCCGGCAGGAGGGCGCCGTTGCGCAGTTCGGCCTGGAGCTGCTCGATGTGTTCAGCCGGCGAAATACCGGGCTCCCGCGCCGCGTCAGCCGGGGTTTCGACGGGCGCGGGCGCGCCCCTTTCGCCGGCGGAAGTGGGGGCAGGTCGAGAAGCCTCGGCTGTCCGCGCATCGCTTCCGGCGCCGAGATCCGGATTGATCTCTACAGTGCCCTCTGACGGGAACCCGAGGGTCGAGCGGACATTGACCACGAAGTCGGCGCGCTGATCCTCGGGAAGAAAACTCAATCTGTCGGCGAGTTCGTCCTGCAGCTGGCGCGGCGTCTTTCCTTCGGCGGCCGCGGCCGCTATTTTCGCCGTCAGCCCGATCCTGTCGGACAGGATGCGATCGGCCTCCGCGTTTTGGTTGGTTAGATGATGGGGGTCTGGTCCGGCCGGCGGCGCCGGCGGCGAGGCAGTCTGCAAACGGTCATTGTCAGCGTCGGCCATCGTGATGAAATCCTTGCAATATTACTGGCGTCAATTGGACATATTCGGCGTCGGCAGTTCGACGGTCGGCTGGTAGATGTGCTCGGTGGTTGCGGCGAGATGGGCGCCGTTGGCGCTCGCGTTCATCAGATTGACTCGATAGAGCTGCGTCAGCAGATAGTTCGTGGCGGCGAGCTCTTGCGCGATTTCGCGTTCGACGGAGGCAGGCGGCATGGCTTGAAGTTGTGCGGCCCAATTGAGGTCGCTGTAACGCCGGTTGGAGTCGAGCATGATCGCCTGGAGCCAGGAGCCTGTCGTGAGGGGGGTCAGGCCCTCGTTGGTCATCTGCTGCTGCTGCGCGGCGGTGAGCGGGACGGAGGGCGCCTGAACGCCGATTGCATAGTCGAGGACGCTGCGGGCGAGCGACATGCGGGCGTTATATTCGTGGCGCCGGGCCATTGCGTCCCTGCCGATTTCCGAGGTCAGCTGCTCGCCGCGCAGCGCGGCAGGGACGATCGGCTGGGTGAGATTGGTGACGAAGTCGTTGGCGGCGTTGACGCCGGCCTGTCCGTTCAGGGTGCCTGGTCCGAAGAGGCTTGTGGCGCGCTGGTCGGCGTTCGGCGTCTGTGAGAGGGTGCAAAGCCCGGCCGAGGCTTCCGCTTGCGAACAGTAGCGTGAGAGGTGGAGCTGGCTGATCGCCGCCACAGCCTGCGCCTGTCCGAGGTAGGCAGGCGTATTTGGTTCGGCCTCGCCGCGCGGGTCGGCGACGTTTTCGATGGAGTTGGCGACGACATAGGACTGCCCGGCGCCGACGGTGATGGTCTGCCCATTGTCGATAGCGGCGCAATGGTTGGAGTTGACCGTATGCTCGTCCCGGATTTGGGCGTTTCGGAAATCGCGGTTGACGCGCGTGCTGGCGAGCAGGTGCGCGTCGGCGATCTGCTGCACCGCGTCGATCTGGGCTTTGGAGTAATTGGCGTTTTGCGTAAATCCCTGCACGAGCAGCGTCGTTATCGATCCGTTCGTTACGTCGCCGAGGATCCCGGACATCGACGTCAAGGTGCTGCTGATAGTATTCTGGATGGCTTGTACGGCTTGTTGGATTGCTATGCTTGGCCAGTCGACGACCGCCATCTGCGAGACAGCGGGGCCGGAGCCAAAGACCAGCGCTCCGAGGATTGCGCCGGCGGCGGTGGATGCGAGAAGCTGTGTTTTTTTCATGGGTGTGCCCTCAATAGAGGCCGAGTTGGGATGTGAGAGGGTATCCGGTCGGCGCGACGGCGTTGCCGGTGACGGACAGTTTGCCGGTGTTGTTCGCGTCAATGCCGATCGAAGCGATCGCAGGCCCGCCGCCGCCGAAAGTCAGCTTGGGGCATGACAGGCCACCGCCGAGGGTGCTGCCGCCGAGGGTTCCTATCTTGAAACCCGTCAGGGTGATGCCGCATTGCTTGTTGCCCAAGGTCGACGTCCAGACATTCGTGAGCGCGGTGCAAATCTGGTTTTCGATGGCGTTGAGGAGGGTCTGGGGGTTGAGCAGGTTGACGATGACGTTGAGGCCGATGCCGCTGAAGAATTTGTTGAGACAGGTAAGATTTTTTACCGACTGCGGCTGGGCGATGTCGGTATCGTCGGCGGAGACGCGCGCGGCGGCGCCGTTGGCGGCGGATTGGTAGAGCGCTCCGCAAGCCGCGCTGCCCTGGTTGGCGGTTTGAGCGCTCGCGCCGTAGGGGATGACGGCGAGGAGTGCGGCCACGAGGATGGCCGAGCGAAGGCGTTTCATGCGGACTCTCCCTTGTGTTCGGCGGCGACCCATGTGCAGGCGCGGCAAAGCGCCTGGATGCGCCGATCGTCGAGCATGCGGCGAAGAAGTTCGCGACTAGCGAGCCTGTCGAGCGACGACTCGCGTCCGGGCGTCGTCGAGGCGGGCGTCATGAAGAGGCCGGAAAGGAGGGCTCTTGGGTCTTCATTCGGCGTTGCGAACATGCGGTGAAGCAGCGCGATCATTCGGAGGTCGTTGAGTTGACCTGCGATTTTCCGGAAGGACGCTTTGCCCGGGTCTGTCGTCAAAAAATCGGCGACGCGGTGGCGAGAGCTATTCCGTGCTGCGTCGATTGCTTCGCCAAGCGTCATGAGAGCCCTGTCGAGCTTTTGCGTCAGGTCGGAAATCGACGGCGCGTGAGAGGCCGGGCTTTGTCGCGGCTGGTTCGGCTCGTCGATCCAGTTCGCGTCTGTGGGTGGGGTATGGTCGTTCATTGGGACTCCGTAATCGTTTACGGAGCAGGATCGGGCGCGGCGGCGCGAATGCCGATAGGGGTCAGTCGCTTTGTTTGGCCTGGGCAATCGTGACGCCGCGCGCTTCAACGTGGATCCGCAGACCGAGCGGGCGGACAGCTTCGGCCAAGACGATGCTCCAACGCTTGCCGCCCTGCCAGTCGACGAGAGCGTTCTGGTCGGCGCCGGGCCCGTACAAGACTTTTATCCTGGAAGGGACAATCTGGCGCACTGCGAATGCGAGTGGGATCTGGGACCCGAAGCCGCGCGCCACCGAGGGGTTGCCGGGGTGCGGCGTGCGCCGGACTGCGTGTTTGGGCCCTGCGCGGCCGCCGATCGATGCGGTGGCGGAAGTGGTCGTGGGAGCCGATGGCGAAACTGGCGAGGCCGCCGCAGCGGGCGATGTCGGCCCAGCGGCAGTGGGGGTTCCCGGCGCCAGGGCGAAATCTGCCTGGGCCGGCCAACAAAATGTCAGAAAAATTAGCGCGATAGCAGCTCTCCTACGCATTTGCGCCTCCATTGCGAGCGGAAGCATGAGCCCGCGCGGCGCGAATGGGGCGATGAATATCGAGGCTTAGAGTTGCTTGTTGTCCGGCGCGGATCACGGGAGACAACTACGGGTTGCTGCAACCTGACTGGTTTGGTGAATTCTGTGTGAAGCATTTATTGCTGTTTTCCAGTGCAATAGCTTTTGTGACGTCGAGGGGATAAAGCGTCGGACGTGGCTGGGGGCGAATAGAAAATGGTGAAGAAACCAGAAAAAGAGATGACGACGGGCAGCGATAGAGAGCCTGTGCTCGTTGCTCTTGGCGTGCGCGTGCGAGAGTTGCGGACTGCGGCCGGTATGTCGCAGCGGAAATTCGCAGAAGCGGCCGGCGTGTCCCATCCCTATATGGTCACGGTCGAAGCAGGCGTGCCGAACGTGTCTGTCGTGCTTCTAGACAAGATGGCGAAGGTCCTTGGTGTTTCGATTGCCGCATTTTTCGAAACGGGAGATTCGGCGACCAAAAATATGGATCCGGTGCTTTCCAAGATCGCGAGTGAGCTCTATCGGGTGGCTAACGGCTTAGAGTCCCGTAGGGATGCGATAGGCGAGTTGATCGCGGAGCTGGAGAAGAGGCTGGGGAAAAGCGCGTAGGCCTTGGCGAACGCTTCATCCGAAGCAAGTTTGATATTTCTACACCTATCCACTTGACTGGTTTTAGCTATCCATTAAATTTGCTCCGGCTTAACCAATGCCGGGGCGGATCGCGTGTATCTCGAACGTGGCGATGTCAATGAAAGGAGCCTCCCGGCATCATGGCCAGAGGTTGTCCTCAACACCGTCGCGACAGCGTTCGCCTCCCTCGACGTCATCCTCGCCGGCATGGTCGCCGCCGGTCTCGGCGTCGACGCTCTCATTCTTTACCTCGGGCTCTCGCGAACGGCGTTATTCGACCGCATCGCCGCCCTCGGCCTGCCGACGCCGCACGATCGCCCAATGCGCAGGGCGGGCGGGAAATCGCCGTGGACGCCGGATGACGTCCGGCAACTGATCGCGTTGTGGATGGCTGGCGTCCATGTCCGCAGCATCGCCGAATCGCTGGGACGCTCGCGTAGCGCGATATATGGCAAGCGCCGCCGGCTTGGCCTGCCGGTGCGGGACAGGAATTCCCTACATTATAGATCGGTCGACGAGTGCCGCGCGGTGGCGGCGCGATGGGCGCCCACGCACGCCGAAGAATCGGACATTTCGGCCAACCCAGGCGCCGCCCTGTCGGGCCTCGCTGCAGAAATATACAGCGCCCAACCCGGCCCGCCGCCCGCCCGGGCTGTGCTCAGCCAGGAATTCAACCTGTGGGCGCTTGAAGGGGAAACGATCGAGGCGCCACGCGCGTCAACTCTCCTGCCGCCCACGGTTGTATGTCGCAACGAACCGTCGCCGGAAACGATTGACGCTCGCGCGCCGGCGTGGCCCCTTTTCAGCGAGTTGACGCTCTGGCAACCGCCGGTCGCTCCGACGAAGAGGAAAAAGACGAACAGGGTCCGGTTGTCGACGCGCAATTTGACGGAGCCCGAGAAAATCGAGATCGAAAATCGGGGATTGGCGGGACAACGTCCAACCTCGATCGCGCGCGAGATGGAGGTGACGTTCGGTCAGGTCACGTCCTATCTGCGTCGCGCAATGGTCGCCCGCTTCAGAGCGGCGCATGATATCGAGTTGGTTGAATATTACGATCCGGCGGTTGCGCAGGCCAATATACGAAGATTGAGATTGGCGAGAACGGATATTGTTGTTGCGGAAAAACGATTTGGCTCCTTCTGGGCGAAAAGGGGCAGCGGCGAGAAGTGGCCGGAGTGGTTCAAACGAACGAGAGCCTTCATCGACGCCGCCATGGTTTGCTGAAGTGGCGAAGAGCGAAGGCGGCCCATTCCGTTAGGCCTATCGCCAGCGCGATCATGCTTGAAACGCAAAGCCTGATCGCTCGCGCCTCATCGCAAAAGCATTGCACGTCCTTAGGGCGATGTCGTTCGCGTGGCCGCTCCGGCCGACGGATCCACGGTATTGCAAAATCATCTTTTGGAGGGGCCGTGGCGGTGAAGAAAGAGCATTGGCGCGTATTTTGGATGACGCTTTTGGTGTCGGCGCCGCTCACATGGGTTGGCGCCGGCGTATTTTATCGCGCGGAAATCGAAACGCTTCGCGACCGTATCTCTGTTTTGCATGACCATGTTTCTGTTTTGAACGATCATCTGAGATTTGTTCAACAGAATGGAGCGGCGCGATCCTCAGGAGGGTCATCGCGATGCGAGTAAACTGTTGATCGAGGCGGATGCGCTGGAACATGCGCTTAGATTGAAGGACTTGCGAAGCGCGATAGCCAGCGTCGACGGCATAGCGGCTGAACTGGCTCCGCATATTGGAGCGAGGTTAATGAAAATAGTGAGGCCTTTAGCTCTGCGGATTCGTTTTGGGTATTGCGGCCGCGGTAGCGCGGTGCCTGGGGTTGAAGATCTCTTGAGGCCTGGCGGCGATATTCACAACGCAGGCGCATTTTAGCCGGCTGCGTTCGCGCTGGGCGATGCCAGAGTGATGGCATGCAAAACCAGCACGCGGCGATCATGCGAAAATTATCCGATCCTGACTTTCAGGCCTCGCTCGTCAACAAGAGCCTTGGCCTCGTAGTGGGCCTCTCGGTCCTTCTTGCGGCGCTTGTGATGTGCCTTGCATGGATCTGGACGCATCCGCCGACGCCCAAATATTTCATCGTCGACGGCAGAAACCCGCCGCGGGCGATCACGGCGCTCGACAGTCCGATCGTCAGCGACGCGGAGCTGCTGAACTGGACGGTGCGGGCCGTGCTTGCCCCCTATAATGTGAATTATCATGATTATCCGGAAGAGCTCAACACGGCGGGTCGGCGCTTTACCGACAATGGCTGGAAGACCTTCGCGGACAGCTACATCAAGTCCGGCAATTTCGACGCGATGAAAAAGGGGATGCTGCTGTGCTTCGCGCAGGCGCAGCGGTCGGCGGTCATCACTGAATCGAAGATCGTGGGGGACGCCCTGGCCTACCGGATACAGGTGCCGATCGTTCAGACCTGCCAGAACAGCAATCAGATCAACACGCAGAATTTGATGCTGACGGCGCTCGTCTTGCGGACAAACGCGGAAGATCATCTCGACGGGCTGGCGGTCGAGCAGCTTGTCGCCGTCGTCCAGTGACAAAGGAATTTCAAAGATGAGGCTGGCAAAAGTCATTATTGGGTGCGCCGCGCTGTTCGGTTGCCCCTGCATCTGCACGGCCCAACAGACGGTCTCAAGAGTGACCCCGGCTGGGTCGTCCGGCGCCAGCCAGGAGGCGATCCCTTTGACGCCGGGCATGATCCGGGATCTCGGCAAGCGGTTTGGCGATAACAAGAGAGCCCAGGAAGAGGTGATGACGGAAGTCGCCTCGCCGGCGAGCAGGCGCGTGAACGTCGCTTTTACGCCGGGGCAGGCGACGTCGATCATTCAGGTCGTCAAGGGCTATCCGACGGCGGTCTCGTTCTTCGACAAGACGGGCGCGCCGTGGCCGATTGAATGGGACACCAACTCCAATCCGGCCGGGGTCGCCGGCGGAACGAATTGCAACGCCAGTCAGACGGCGGGAGGGCCGGCGGTCGCGGCGGTCGGCTTTTACGTCTGCACGCCTGTCTCGGGCAGCAATGTGCTGGAGATCACGCCGAGCTCTCTGGAACCGCGCGGCGGCCTCCTGGTGACGCTCAAGGGCGCGCCGAAGCCGATCTCCTTTCTCCTGATCGGCGGCGGCCAGACCTATGACGCCGATCTCAGCGTTGAGGTGTCGGAGTGGGGGCCGAACGCGAAGGGGCCGCCGGCGCAGCCGATGGCGCCGGATACGGCCTCGCCGTTTCTGACGTCGATGCTGGCCGGCGTTGCGCCGGCCGAGGCGACGCCTTTGTCGGTCAGCGGCGTGTCGCCGGATGATCTAATGGCCTGGCGGGTCGGCGACCGCGTCGTCATCCGCACGCGCTACACCCTGATCTCGCCGGAATGGATGGCGTCGGAAAATGGCGAGGGCGGGCTGACGGTTTATTCGGTGCCTCCGACGCCAGTCGTGCTGTTGTCGAAGGACGGACAGACCGTATCAGCTTCACTTTCGGAGAATTAAGATGTCGTTTTTGCCGACAAAGACCGGCCTGTTCGCGCGGTTCAGGACGGGGATTTTCAGTGGGGCCGGCCGGGGCGGCCCGGGGCGTCTGATGGCGATCGTCGGGATCGCCGCCGTGATGGTGCTCCTGCTGGTTGCGATCTCCATGATTAACCACCGGGGCACCGTCGAGTCGAAGGTCGCCAGGATGAAGACGATGACGCTGCTGCCGGGCGGCACGCACAGCACGCCGACGCAGGAGGCGCTGCTGGCGCGTCATTCGCAAGCGGAGGCGCTGAAGGCCGAAAAGGAGCAAAAGTCGTATACGCCGCCGATGCCGGGAAGCGTGCCGCTCGTGACGTCTCCGGTCAAAGAGATCGGGGCGGATGCGCCGCTTCCAGCTCCTGTGCAGGTGGCGCGCCTCGAGGAGGTGCATACTGTGGCTCCAAATCCGCCCGCTTATGTGGCGCCGGAGAAGCCCCAGCCGGGCTTGATCGAGAAGGTGAGCGATCCGGCGCCGCAAGACGTTGAGCAGGCGGAGAGGATGGCGTCGAACGATATCTTCAATGCTTATGAGGTTCGGGCGCCGCGCACCGACATCGTGCTGACGACCGCGGCCGTCAAGGCGATGGAGGCGGCGGGATCGCGCGACCTCGATACGACCGGCCGGACTGTCGCGACGCCGGCGGTCGCGGCGCAGACGCCCGTTCTGGTTCCGGCGGGCCGGGGCGTCTATGCGCATACCGTCGTCTCGGTGAATTCCGATACGGGCGGTCCGATTATCCTCGAGGCGGACACTGGCCCGCTGGCGGGCGACCGGATGCTCGGAAGCTTCACGAAGAGCGCGGGGGACCGGCTTGTCGTGCGGGTGACGACGGTGGAGCATCGCGGCAAGTCCATCGATGTCGCCGGGTTAGTCGTCGCGCCTGACTCGATGGAGACTTCGGTGGCGAGCGCGATCGACGAGCACTACGCCGAGCGCTTTATTTTTCCGGCGGCGGCGGCTTTCGTCGAAGGCGTCGGTCAGGCGATGCAGATGGCGAATGCGACGACGACGGTGTCGCCGTTCGGCGGCTCGACGACGCAATATGGGCAACTCAATTTCAAGCAGCAATTGGGGGTGGGCGCGGGAGCGGCCGCACAGAGCATTGGGACGACGCTGCAGCAGTCGGTGCCGAAAGGCCCGACGATCATCCTTGGCTCGAATGTCGGGGTTGGCGTGATGTTTCTCTCGGATGTTCACGCGCCGAAATAGCCTGGCGCGGGGGCGTTCGCGACTTATGATCGTCAAAGTCGCGCGGGAGGCAACAAGTCGGAAAAATCGCGGCCAACGGTCATTGATTTGATCGTTGGCTTTTTCATGCGCCGTTCGCGCGCCGCTGCCTGATGCTGTGGCCTTCAATCAGAGGAGCGGGCCATGACATTGCAATTGGCGAAAGAGCACGTGGGCGCGGGAGCGGCGCTGGCCGAGACGAAGGCGATCGCCCTTCCGGGCGAGGGCGAGGATGAGCCGATGGCGCTGACGGCCCCGCCAGAGGATTGGCGCCCCGCCGTCGAAGGCGGCGGCGCGCAGTCTTTGCGGGAGCGGGTGAACCGGGCGGGCGCCGCCGTGTGGGCGAGTTTTGGCAGGTCGAGCGCCGCGCCGTCCGGGGCATCGGATGGGACGGACGACGGCGCGGCGGCGGCCGCGGTAGAGAACGATGGGGATCGCGGGCCCGGGGCAGCAGGAGCACCGGCGGAGCCGGCATGGAAGAAGCGGGCCGCGTTGTTCGCGGGGGCGTCGTTGATCGCGCTGCTCGTCTTCGGCGCCTTCGTTCTTGCGCCCATTCTCGTGTCTGGTCGTCAGACGGGCCGGAGCCAGGTGGCCGAAACAGGGGTCGGGGCGGCCAATCCGGCGCCGCAGCCGCTGATCGCGCCGTCGGCGGATCTCGCCAGGGTCGGGCGGCCGGAAGGCTCCGGGGAGGCCGTGAGCAAGCCGGCGCCGGCGGGAAGCGGGCCAGACCAGCTCGACGAAATTCTCGCGTTGAAGGCGCCCGAAAAGGGCGTGACGCCGGCCCCGGCGTCGACGGCGCCGACCTCGGCGACGCCCGCGCCTCGAAACGTCGCGAGCCCGGCGACGACAACGCCGGGGCGGGCGGTGAGCGAAGAGAACGAGGCGCGCGCCGATCTGCACCGCGCCGGCGACAAGGTCGCGGGCTCGCCGAAGGAAAGCGAGCCGGAGAAGCCTGTCGCTGAGGCGGCCAAATCGTCCGCCGCGGCGCAGCCGGCGCATGAACCGTCGTCCACCGCGGCGGATCGTCCCTCGGCGCCTGCCGTCGATGTGCGCGTCGCATCGGTCGGGAGGGAGGAGGGGGCTCGGACGGCCGCGTCTGATCCGGCGGCGGCGAAGGCGGCGGCTGCTGACGACGGGAAAAACGAAAGAACGGCTCTCGCGCTGGTGACTGAGCTTGGCGCGCTGCTGCATGACGTTCGCGCCGAAGTCGCAGGGCTCAAAGGGGCGCAGCACGCGTCGGCGGAGGCGACCGAGGCGAGATTGAGCGATTTCGAGCGGCGTCTTTCGCTGGGCGAGGCGCGCCGGGCCATCGACAGCGCGAAGGCGGTCGGGAGCGACCCCGCGGATGAGACCGCTTCGATCGCCCCCAACGCGTCTTTGCCGGCGTCGAAACCGGCCGGAGCGCCAGGGAAAGCGCAGAAAGCGAATGGCGCGAAGACGACTGTCGCGACCGCGCCGGAGCCGGACGCGCGCAAGCGCTATCGCGTGCAGGCGGCCTCGCCGACGCTTGCGATGCTCGCTGAAATCGACCGGACCGGCGACGATGGAGCTCCGTTGCAGATTGGCATCGGGGCTCACGTCCCTGGCTATGGCAAGGTCAAGAGCATCGCCCAGCGGGGAACGTCGTGGGTCGTTGAGACGGAGAGCGGGTCCATTCAGTAGGAGACAATCCGATGCAGGGTCTCGTCAATATTGCGAGCGCACTCGGCTATGCGATGTCGGTTTTGCTGCCGACATTTCTATATCTGGCTGCGCTTGCATGCTTCCTGTTCGCCGGTTGGGGCTTCTGGATGCAGGCGCATCCGTCGAACCCGTTTCGGGGGCGTCCATGGATCCCGTTCCTGTCGCTTCTGCTCTGCGGGGCTTTCGCCTCATTCGACAAGGTTCTGAACATGGCGAATCAGAGCGCCGGCTCAGCCATCCAGGTGTCTGTTGGGGCGCTGACGAGTTACACGCCGCCCGGCACCGCAGGCAACGTTCTTGGCAACGCGCCGGGCGATACGATCGTCAATGTGGTGCAGCTGTTCCTGTCGTTTTTCCAGTCGTTCGGAGCGATGGCCTGTTTCTTCGCGATCGTCGCCTGGCGATCGGTCATCAACGGCCGAAGCAACCGGAGCCAGAGCGGCTGCGTCGTGCAATTCGTCTTCGGCATTATGCTGATCAACATCCTCACCGTCACGCAGTGGCTGGTGTCGATGTTTCAAACGGCGTGAAATTCCGCGTTGGCGTTCGCGCCGCGCGCCTCGAAGCTGGGTTTCGAGGGGGAGGTCCCTCGTTCTGTGAACCCAATCTCGAGGAGAGACTTGTGAAACTCGTTCTTACCGAAAAAAAGCTCCGCCGTCGTTCGGTGGCAAAAATCAAGTCGGTTGCGGCTCTTTGCCTCGGCGTCGTCGCGCTCGCCGGCGCTGGCGTTACGACCGCCTTGGCGCAGACGATCGGCGCGCAGCTCGGCACCACGGCGCAGGAGTTCTCGACCGCCGGCGGCACGCTGGCGAGCACGTCCATGTATGTCGCCGCTTTGATCTGCTTCATCGCCGGCGCGTGGTATCTCTGGCAGTCGCGGCAGCCGGAGAATCGCGAATCGGGCAAGGTGGCGGCCGGCATCGCCGGGCTGGTCCTTACCGGGCTTTTCGTCACCGGCGGCGCCTGGATCAACAAGGCCGCGAACACCACCACCGGCGGCAACGCGACGATCACCAATCAGGCTGGCGTCGTGACGTTCCAGTGATCGTGATGCGCCTTCTGCCCCTGACCCTTTCGATGCATGCCTCTTCGTTTAATTCCGAGGCGGCTCCATCGCGGGTCTGGGGCGGGAGCGACCATGGCTCCTGCCAGTTCTGCGGTCTCAAAGCCGCTGGCTGGCAGGAGCCGTTTCATCTGAACGGCGATCACGCTGACGACGCCAAAGACAATATCGTTTCGGCCTGCGCGCTGTGCCATCTCGCGCAGCATCTCGAACGCGAGACGATCGACGATGAGGCCGTGCTGATCTGGCTGCCGGAAATGACGCAAGGCGCGCTCAATGCGTTCGCGCACGGCATTCACGCGAGTCTCATCGCCCATGGCCATCCCTCGCATCTCAGCCGGCGTCCATCCTCGCGAGACGTCGATGTGCTGGCGGCGTTTTCGGCGTCGATGGCTTTGCGGGCGCGCTCCGATCAGGCGGCGGCGCGTCTTGGGACTGCGTCGCCGCGCCAGCTGGGGCAGGCCCTGTTGCGGCTGAAACCTGATGTATACGCGCGGCGGCGGGCGTTGCTCGCCAGCTTGCGGCTTCTGCCGCTCGGAAGATATTTTCGCGGCGGCGAGGACATTTATCCGGGCTTGATCGCGCAGTTGCAGGCCCCGCGCGCCGGCGCGGCGATGAGCGGGATGGCGGACACTATGGAGGGATCATCATGCTGAGCAGCATCGCGCGCGGACTGGCCAGCATCTCGCTGGCGCTGAAGCAGCCCCTCGCCGGCTATTGCGACGTCGAGACCTCGCATGGCGACGCGCTGGTGACAAAGCAGGGCGACTATCTGAGCTTTCTTCGGGTTGGCGGCATGAAGCGGATGGCGACGCGGGCCGACATCGAGCGCCTTGCGGCGGCGATGCGGATCGATCTTTCCGGAACGCTCGAAAACAAGGGCCATGCGATCGTCGGCTGGTATCTGTCCGATCCCGATCTCGCCGCGCGCGAGATCGAGCGGGTCAATATGGAGTCCTGCCGCGAGGTCGCGAGCCAGCTGGGGATCGACCTCGCCGACATCCTCGACGAGCGCATGCGGCTGTGGTCCGGCAAGATGCGCTGGGAGGCGTCCTATCTCATTCTCTGGACGCGGCGCGCCGTGCTGACCAAGGAAGAAGTCAAGCAGATGAAGGAGGAAAGGGATCTCGCAGCGAAACAGTGCCCCGCGATCGGCGACGCCCAGCAGTTCTTTCTTCGCAGCGAATTGATCGCGGCGCATCATTCCGGTTTCGTCGCCCGCGTGATCGCCGCCCTGCGCGGCCTTGAGATCAGTGCGGAAGAACTGTCGGCGCGGCAATCGCTGACGGTGATCCGGGAGGGCATGTACCGCGAGACGACGGCATCGTCCTGGCGGGCCATTCTGGTCGGCGACAGGCTGATGCCGCGCCTGCCCGAGGAGGACGTCAAGCGGCCGAACAAGGAGGGGCTGCTCTGGCCGTCCCTTCGCGGCCAGCTCTTTCATGCCGACGCCGTGACGCATGGCGGCCAGCGCGTCGAGATCGGCGAGTATGAATATACGAGCGTCGATATCGCGATCGGCCCGGAGGATCCGCGTCCCTTCGTCGAGCTGGCGAGCTGGCTGGGGCAGGACAGGGTTCCCTGGCGCGGTTCCTTCATTCTCGAAGGCGGCGGGCGCGCCGGCATGACTTTCAAGGAGATCGGCGCCTCCTTCCTGTCGATCTTCCCGGCCAACCGCGATCTGCAGCGTGCTTTCGCGGCGCTGCGCCACGCGCGCGAGCAGGACAATCATATCAGCGTCAAATTGCGCGCCTCGTTCGCGACCTGGGCCGCGGTCGGAGAGGCCCGTTTGTTGCGCCGGCGGGCGTCGACGCTGTCCCAGCGCATCGAAGGTTGGGGCAATTGCAAGGCCGTGCGGATCGCCGGCGACCCGCTCGAAGGCGTCCTGAGCAGCGTGCCGGGGCTCTCGCTGGCGTCGACCGCCAATCCGGCGCTGGCTCTGCTCGGCGACGCGCTCGCAATGCTGCCGTGGAATCACACGGTCTCGCCGTGGGAGCGGGGAAGCGTCCTGTTCCGTCTGCCGAATGGAGCGATCTGGCCCTACGATCCGTCGGGCGGATCAAAACGGCCGCTGGTGATCGACATCTTCGTGGCGCCGCCGGGGTCGGGCAAATCGGTGCTGGCGAATTCCGTCAATATCGGGCTTTGCCTCAGCTCGGCCGTGCTCGGCGGGACGGGCGCGAAACTGCCCTTGATCGGCAAGGTCGACATCGGCTCCTCGGCGGAGGGGTTCGTGCGTCTGATCCAGGAGGCGCTGGGTCCGGAGCGCCGGCACGAGGCGATCTATGCGACGATGCAGTTTGCGCCGGGCTATGAGTTCAACGTGTTCGATCTGCAGGTCGGCTGCGAATATCCCTTGCCGCTCGAACGCGCATTCCTGCAGAATTTCCTGGCCCTGATCACCCTGCCGCCCGACGTAAGCACTCCTTTCGAAGGCATGGCGCAGATGATCGGCCTTGTGATCGACGAGGCCTATCGCCAGTGCACCGACGTGCCCGGCGCTTCGCCGAAACGCTACCGGCGCGGCGTCGAACCACTGGTCGACGCCGCGCTCGACAGACTGCAAATCAAGCTGCATCCGGAAGACCCCATCTGGCGCGATGTCGTGACGGCTTTATGCGCCGCGGGGGAATATCGGCTCGCGGAAATCGCGCAGCGGCATGTGGTTCCCCTGCTGCAGGATCTGATCACCGCGGCGCGGTCGGATCAGGTGATGGACATGTTCCAGAACATCAAGATCGCGGTGACGGCCGAGCAGGCGCTGCAGCTGTTCGAGCGCTACATCTATGACGCGATCCGCAAATATCCGACGCTGAACAGTCCGACGCGGCTCGATTTCGGCTCGGCGCGCATCATCGTGCTGGATCTGCAGGAAGTGGCGCCTACGGGGTCGGCCGCGTCGAACCGCCAGACCGAAATGATGTATCTCCTCGCCCGCCATGTGCTCGCACGGAACTTCTTCCTGAAGCCGGATTATTTGCGCTATGTGCCGGAGCCGGTGCGCGCCTATCACGCCCGCCGCTTCCAGGAGACCTACGAGACGGTGAAGCGGCTCGATTATGACGAATGGCACCGAACCCTTGGCAGCCCGCAGGTGCGCGCCCAGGCGGAGCTCGACGCGCGCGAGGGGCGCAAGCACAATATCCAGCTCGGCTTTTCGAGCCAGCGGCTGTCCGACATGGGCGACTCGCTGATCAGCCAGTCGACCGGCCGCTTCGTGCTGCGCGCCGGCGACGAGAAGGAGGCGGAGGAAATCATCACGCGCTTCAATCTGTCGGAGGCGAGCGCGTCGGTGGTGCGCAACGGGCTGCACGGGCCGGGCCCGAACGGGGCGCCGTTTCTCGCCATCCTGCAGGTCGAGAACGCCCGCTACGAGCAATTGCTGGTGAATACGCTCGGGCCGATCGAACTCTGGGCGCTGTCGACGACGCCGGGCGACACGGCTTTGCGCAACCGCCTCTATGACAGGGTTGGATTTAGTGAGGCGCTGCGGCGCCTGTCGAAGATTTTTCCGGGAGGCTCGGCCCTGAAGGAGATTGAGCGGCGAAAATCGGAGCGCCTGCGCGGCGGCGAGCTCGACGCGCGGGCGGAGATGGGCGTGATCGACCAGCTGACGGACGAATTGATCAACGGCCGCGGCATCGCGCTCAGTCTGCGCCCCTGCGAAGATGAAGCGGGTGGGCTCGCCATAGCGGCGCAATAGTTGCGCCTGCGCGGTCTCGATGGTCGGAAGGCGATTTGAGGAGAAGCTGAATTGGCGGTCTACGTCGATAATGTCCAGCATCGCTTCGGTCGCATGATCATGTGCCATCTCTGGGCGGACTCGCAAGACGAGTTGTTCGCTATGGTCGACAGGATCGGCGTGGCGAGCAAGTGGTTTCAGCATCCCCCGAAAGCCAGCTGGGAGCACTTCGACATCGGTCTTTCGAAAAAGGCGCTTGCGATCGCCGCGGGCGCTGTCGAAACTGACAGGTTTGGCCCGCTGGAGCATGTCGCGCGCCGCGCCGGCGATCAGGCGAAATGCGACCAGATTGCGAGGCTTCGGGCGGCGCGCGGAAGGACCCCTGGCGCCCTGGTCGGTTCGGGCTGAGCGCGCCGCCGCCGTTTAATCGCGAGAGCCGTTATTTTCCGCGCCGCGTTCGCGCCGCCGCTTCTTATCGTGAGAATCGAACGATGGGAGCTCAGCATGAGAGAGACTTTCAAAAGCGACAGGACGCGGCGATCGGGCAGTTTCGCCTTTGCTATGTCCGCCGGCGTGATGCTCGCCGGCGCGATGCTGGCGGGTTGCGCGAGCGTTGACGTACCGACGACGGTCGATGTGACCGGCATGCCGAACGCCGAGATCGCGTTGCAAAAGAGCATGAGCGAGGTCGACGCCGAGATGGACCGCATCGGACGCATGCAGCCGCGAAGCGTTTCGGCCGGCATGCCGACGGTCGTGCCCGGCGAACTCGACAGGATCGTCAGTTTCGAATGGAACGGCCCCCTGGATGGCGCCGTGGAGGCCCTTGCGAAGACCATCGGCTACAGGGTTGCGATCAGCGCGCCGCCCGGTGCTCAACCGCTGGTCATCGGGGTCAGAAAAGCGCCGCAGCGCGTCTATGACATCCTCGAACAGATCGGCGACGACGCCGGCAGTCAGGCGACGGTGCGCGTTGATCCGCAGCATCAAACAGTCGAGGTGATTCATCATGTCTAGGCGGTTCTGGCTCGCCGGCGCCGCGGTCGCGGCCGGCCTTCTCCTTCGCGTCGGTCCGTCGTGGTCGGAAAATGGCGTCGTGATTTATCCCGTGCCGCCGGCGCCGCCGCCGGCGGTCGTCGACGAGGCCGCGCATGACCTCGGCAATCCGTTGAACAAGCCGATCACCGGGGCGGCGGAAGTCCCGACTGTGGCCGGCGGCGAGAGGCCGCCCTCGCTCGAAGCGCTGCAGGCGGTGCGCGCTGGCGCGGGGGGCCCGGCCTCGGGCCTCGACCCGGGCCGGGAGGAAACGCTGCATCAGGCGGGCCTCACCTATGGCGCGCAAGGGGGGCTCGCGGCGCGCGCCTTCGCTCTCAATGAGATGCTGCGCCGCTACGAGGCGATGCTGGACAGCACGTATGACTTCAGCCCTCTCGTGCTGCACCATGGCGGCAGCCAGATTTTGATGCGCCCGCCGGTCATGTCGCAGGCGCAGATGGCCTTCGCCCTTGGCGATGCCGGGCAAGTGGCGCGCGAGACGGCCTGCGTCTATTCGATCACGCGAGGGGCCCAGCTCGCCTCGGCGCCGCCGAACTGGCGCTCCTATCTCGTGCGCGATTGGGGCTGGCCGCGCCGGCCGGCCGACGCGGTGTTGCCGCGGACCGAACAGGAGGCCGCGGTGTGGAACAAATTCGTCGCCGAGGGCTGGGCGCAGGGCGAGAAACAGGGCGTCGAGATCTTCCTCTCCGATCTTGGGCGGCTGCAACGCGATATCGTCGGCATGGCGCGCTATCGCGTCCTGCTACGCGCAGGCGTCGTCGAAAATCCGAAAGTCGTTTTCGAGAACAGCGCCGTGAACGGCGGCGGCGCGGAGCTGCGCGCGGGCGACAGCATCGTCCGCATCACCGAGCAAAAAGGCTTGCGGGCGAACAAGGACGTCTGGCCGCGCGCGACGCGCGACTGCCCGAAATAGGCCGGCTCGAAGGGGTTGGTCATGCTCGATCTGTCGGATATCGGCGCGGCGAAGCCCTCGGACAAGCTCGTTTGGCGGGACGAGGGCGAGCGCTGGGTGTCGCAGCCGCGCCAGCATGCGCCGGGCCTCGATTCCTTCATGGCCTGGGCGCACGGACTCGGCGCCGAGGAGATCAAGTTCAAAACCTGGAGCCAGGCGCAGTTCACGCTCTACGACGACAATTACCGCATTCCGCGGCTGCCGCTGGACGAGGCGGAGGCGTCGCTGATCGTCAACCATCTTTACGGCGCGGACGGAATGGCGCGGCTTCAGGGCGGTCACGATTTCGATGTCATGTATGTGATCGGCCTCAGCCGCACGGAGACGCTGCGCTTTCGCGTCAACGCCACTTCGACCGTGACCAGCCGCGGCGACGGCGTCGACGTGTCGATCCGGCCGGTCAAGGATTTGCCGCCGCCGCTCGAAGTCCAGAACGTCGAGCCGGAGATTCTGGAGTCCTATCATCCGCGCGAAGGCCTCGTCATGGTCTCGGGCGCGACGGGATCGGGAAAGTCGACGCTGATCGGCGGCATGACGGTGGCGAAGCTGCTCGACCCGAACAAGCATCGCAACATTCTCGAATGCGCCGCGCCGATCGAGTTTCTGCTGGACCGCGTGAAAAGCCCGCATTCGTCGATCAGCCAAAGCGAAATACCGCGCAATCTGAAGTCGTTCGAGGCGTTCATGCGCGGCGCGATGCGGCGCCATCCGACCGACATCATCGTCGGCGAGTGCCGCGACGGCGTGACCATGAAGGAGACGATCAACGCCGCGATCTCGGGCCATTCGACGATCACGACGACGCACGCCAAGAATGTCGCGGCGACGATGCAGCGCATCGCCGTTCTGTGTCCGCTCGAGGAGCGCGAGAGTCTGACTGTCGCGGCGGCGCAGTCGCTGCATCTCATCGTCAATCAGCGCCTCGTCAAATCGACCGACGGCAAGAGAACCGCGCTTCGGGAGTTTCTGGCATTCGACGAAAAATTGCGCGCGCGGCTGACCGACGCGCCGGTCGATCAATGGCCGCGGGTGACGCGGGAGGCGGTCGAGACGCAGGGGCAATCCTACGAGAGGGCGATCGAGATCGCCCTGCGCGAGGAGAGAATCACCAAAGAGGCCGCCGACGATGTGCGGCGCGAGCTGAAATGAGGATCAAAGATGTGGCGTGATACGGGGCGTCCGGTGAAAGTGCTTATTCTCGATGCGCGGGCGTGTCTCCCGCTGCTCGTCTTTGTCGTCTACTGGTCGTGGACGACGTTCTACATCGCGGCGACCGGGATCGTCTTCTTCTCCGTCATCAGCTGGGCCGGGCTGACGGTTCCGGCGACGTTGCGGACCCTGCGGCGGCTGTTCATCGGCCCGTTGCGGCCGGCGGTCCCCTCCTGGAAGCGGCGGAGGCTTGCGTGACTCGGCCGCTCGATCTCCAATATGTTTCGGATGTTTTGCAGACGCTGCTGGTCCAGTCCGGCCGTCCGATAATTCTCGAGGACAAGGCGAATGGCGCGTCGGTGATCGTGCCGCCCGACAGCGCCGCCGCGATCGACGGGTTGCTGCCGATATTTCTGTCGGCCGGCGAGGCGCTGTGGTGCGACGCCACCGGACAGTCCTTCGGACTTTTGCTGGAGAAGGATCTCGGCGCCTATTTCAGCTGGCGCGTCAAGGAGATCGGCGCCGGCAAATTCAGCGCCCTGCTGCTCGCCGTAATGGAGGCGATCTCTCAGGCGACGACGGAGCAGGGCATCATGGCAGCAGAGCTCGGCCGCGTCTTCGACGACGCCGTCGCGCGCATCCAGGCGAAAGAGCGGAGATCGCGATGAGGCGTCTTCTTCTGGCGGCTCTCGTGATGGTGCTCATGGAGGCGGCGATCGGGAGCCCGCCGGCGCGCGCCGCCGACGATGCGTCGGGCGGAAGTTTTGTCGGCGCATGCCTGCTGGCGGCGGCGAACCTGTATCAGCTGCCGCCGGGGGTCCTTGTCATTTTGTTGAATGTCGAAGCCGGAAGTCTCGGCAAGGTCAGCCAGAATGCGAACAAGACCGTCGACATCGGACCGATGCAGGTCAACGATAGCTGGATCGGAAAGATCGCCGCGCATTGGCGGGCCTCCGCTGAGGCGACCTTTTATGCCCTGCGCGATAATTTTTGCGCCAACATCGAGGGCGGCGCCTGGATCCTGCGTCAGGCGATTGACGAAGCGCATGGCGATTTCTGGGAGGGCGTGGCGCTTTATCATTCGCACACCGAAAAATACAAAACCGATTATCTCCAGAAGGTGCTGGCGCATGCGATTCGGTTGAGCCGCCAGGCGGCGGCGGAAATGGCGGAGTCCAACGCGATGGACGGGAGGTAGGCCATGGCGTCCTCGCCATCCTCGATGTCGCGCGGGCGCGACGAATACACCGGATTTTATCTCATCGTCATCCTGGCCGGCCTCGCGGCTCTGGCCTGGGCGGCGTGGTATTTCCATCACGGCGAGATCAGCCGCGTCGCGATGCAGGCCGCGCATTGGCAGATGCGGATCATCCATCAATTCACGGATCGATTCGACAGAGCCGATGCGCAGGTTCTGGCGGCGAACCCGGATCTGGTGACCTTTGCGCAGCTCATCCATCTGCTGCGGGAAATCGGCCGGTTTTTTCTTATTCCGGCGATGGGCCTGGTTCTCGTCCTGGCCGCGGTCTGTTTCCGGCGGGCGGCGCCCGCGCGCTTTACGCGGGCTCTCGATCTCGAAGGGCTGATCGCGGAGCAGACCAAAGCCTTTCGAAGCATCGCCGCCTTCGTCGGGCGGCGGCTGGCCTTGTCGCCGCTGCGCAAGGGCGCGCCGCGTCCCGCCGACGCCGCCCTCACCGCGCCGGAATGGATCGCCGTTTGGGCCACGGGAGAAGACGGGGCGTTCGACGAAGCCGCCGCGCGCATCGAACTCACGCGCCAGCTCGCCGAGGCCTGGCGCGGCCCCGAACGCGCGCGGCCGCATGTGCGCTGCATCCTCGCCGCGATCGCGCTGCACGGCGCGCGCAAGCGCGGCGAAGCCCTCGCTCTTCTCGGCGAGATGTCCGAATCGCTGGGGACGTCGAAGCGGGAGGGGCGAGCGGGCCCGGACGAGGCTCTCGCGTTTCCGGCGCATGTCGTCGCCGCCGCGGATCGCTGGCTCGGGGACAAGGACGTCGCAACGCCGGTTCTCGAAACGATGACGGCGCATTTCTTCACGACGCCGGGATTGATGAGCGCCCTGAACGCGGCGCGGCTCAGAGGCGGCGTGTTGGCGCCGGCGCAATTCGCTTTTCTGAAGCTCGTCGATCGCCGCCTCTGGTACGCCCTGCATTCGCTGGGATTCGAGATCGACGGTCCGCGCGCGCATCCGCATCCGAGCCAGAGGGTCGAAGCGATCGGGGCGCGGGACCATTGGGCGGCGGAATGGCTCGTGGGGAGGCCCCTGGCCTCGCCCTCGATCGATCGGGCGGTGGCGGCGATCCGGGGGGCCGCCGGGAAGTCCTGACGCGAAGCCGAAATCGCCTTTCGGCCCGCCCCTCGATCGACGGCCATGCGCCGCGCTATTCATGACCTTCCGTTTCGCGTTCGCGCCGCGCCGCGCAATCCTCTGCCAAGAATAGCAGGAGGATGATCGATGACCGAGGGAAACATGTGCGTCGGCGAGTCTTGCGCCGAGGACAAGGAGCGGATCGCAATTCATCTCGACGTGCATCTGCATTTGATGATCGATCCGCTCCGGACGCGCGCCACCTATCCTCAATTTGAAACTGTCGTCGATGATATTGAGGCGCCGCTCCCGCGCCAGAGCTCGAGCGCGGAGGCGGGGCGGAAGAGCGGCTTTCTCGGGAAGAGCGCGATCGCGGCGATCGTAGGGCTCGTTATCGTCTTCGCCTACAAAGCCGGGGGCGCCGGCGCCGCCTTTCCGCCGGCCGGGCCCGTGATCGCCCCCGCAACCCGAAGCGCCGCCGCGGGCGACTCCGCTCCGGCCTCAAAGCCGGTAGCGGCGGAGCTGCCGCGAGAGCTTCTGGAAGCCCCGCGGGTTACTCCCGCGCCCGGTGCGCCTAGCGCAGGCGCACCGGCAGCGCCGTCTGCCTTCGGCCTCAACTAAGCCGCGCCGCGTTCGCGGGAGGCCCCATGATCCGAAGGGATATCGTAGGTCCGCAGGACCGGTATGAGCGCGTCGGGGCGCAACGTCTGCGCGACATCCGTCCCCTCACGACGCGCCTTTGGGACGCGTTGATGAGCGAGGCGTCGGGATTGTTCCTGTCCGGCGCCGCGATCGCGATGTTCGTCGAACCGGCTTTGGTCGATGTTCTCGCGCCCGGCTCCATGCTTTACGCGGCCGTGGTGCTGACGCGGCGCGTGACGCTGCCGATGCGCCTGCCGCAAAGCGCGCGCATGAAAGACTGGAATTATCCCGACCCGTCCGACCGGCGTCCGCGCATGGCCGCCGGCGCGATTTATCTGGGGCGGGATCTCGATCGCCGGGAATTGTGGATTTCCCCGGATGACGCGCGCCAGCACGCGACGGTTCCAGGGACGACCGGCGCCGGCAAGACGACCGCGATCGTCAGCTTCCTCGCCAATGCGCTGAGCCATGCGAGCGGGTTCGTGCTGGTCGACGGCAAGGCGGACAACAAGCTTTACGGGGAGGTGTTGGCTCTCGCGCGGCGGTTCGGCCGGGAGGACGATGTGCTCTGCCTCAACTTCATGGTGGCGAGCGGGGCCAAGGAGAGCAATACGTTCAACCCCTTCGCGGTCGGCAACGCCGATGCGATCGGCGAAATGCTGACCAGCCAATTGGGCGAGTCGGCCAGCGGCGACTCCAATCAGGTCTTTCGCGACCGCGCCGTGGCCCTCGTCGGCACCATGGCGCCGGTTCTCGTTTGGATGCGCGACAACAAGGGCGTCGCGCTGAACATCGACACCATTCGCATGTCGTTCGAGCTGCGCGGCATCTGGAAGATCGCGATGAAGAAGCAGTTCGAGCTGCGCGATCCGGCGACGGGAGAGGTCCGCGATATCGATGTGCCGGGAATTCCGGAGGATATCATCTATCCGCTCAAGGCTTATCTCGGCGAGCTGCCGGCCTACGACATGACGCTGGACTGGAACCAGCAGAAAACCGAGGAGCCCTCGCGGCAGCATGGCTACGCCGTCTTTTATTTTACCCGGACCTTCGAGCTGCTCGGGGTGTCGCTTGGCCATATCTTCAAGGTCGAGCAAAGCGACGTCGACATGCGCGACGTCGTCCTGAACCGGCGCATCCTGGTGGTCAATCTGCCGGCACTGGAGAGCTCGGACGACAGGCTGGCGGCTCTCGGCAAGATCGTGGTCGCGTCGTTGCGCGGCATGATGGCGCAAATGCTGGGATCGCGGCTCGAGGGCGATTATGGGGACATTGTCGCCAACAAGCCGGGCATGGGCGCCGCGCCGTTCCATGTGGTGCTGGACGAGGTCGCCTATTACGCGACGAGCGGCATGGACCGGATGCTGGCGATGGGGCGCGGCCTGAACTTCATGTTCTGGCTTGGTTTCCAGGAGGTGTCGGGGATTTGGGCGCGGCTCGGGGAGAAGACGCAATCGCTGCTCGGCAACGCCAATCTCACCGTGGCGATGCGCCAGCAGGACGCGAACAGGACCCGGCAATGGATCGAAGAGACCGCCGGCACGACCTATGTGTCGCAGGCGACGAGCTATCAGGGCGGCAGCGGCGGCGAATATTCGGAGGCGCAGCACGCCGATCTCCGCGAAGTGTCGCGGGTCGACTGGAGCGACTTGCAGAGGCTGATCGAAGGTGAGGCGATCATCCTGTTCGGCGGGCGCCGGATCTACGCGAAATTGTTTTATGCGGCGGTCGATACGTCGGGGCCGTTGCGGCTCAACCGGCCGCTGCCGATGGCGTCCCCCGATCCCATCGTGATCATGGCGGAATGCGAGAAGATCGACGCCTTGATCGGCGCGATTGAGCAAGGCCTGGCGGACGCTGGATCGCGCGCGCCGCGCTCGGCCACGCTGGGCGCGATGCTCGACGCCTTCGCCGGCGCGGCGGCCCGCGGCGAAAACGCGGAGGCGTGCGTCGCCGCCGCGATCAAGGCGGCCGGCGCCGTCCTCTTCGCTCTGCCGACGGCGCCGGGAGAGAAGCTGACGCCGTTTTCGCGCATGCTGGAATTTGGATTGGGGGAGGCGCGCGGGGCGCCCGCCGATGACGCGCCACCCACCGGCCCGGTTGATGCGAAGGTGTTGGCGACGCTGGTCGAGATCGAAACATCGGCAGGCGCTTCGGAAGAGGAAGCGCGGGCCGCCGCGCTTAGCGTGGCGGCAGGCAGAGAGTCGGTGCTGAGATCGCTTGAAGCGACGCGCGCTGGACCAGAGAACGAGACGAAGCTTTTGGAAGAAATCGAGGCCCTGATCGTCGGCGTAGAGAGCGCGAAAACCGCGCCGGGGCCTGAGCATGTGATTGAGGAAGCGGGGCGCACAATGAAGAGCGCCGGAATTTCGAGGTGATTTTGATGGGTGAGGCTCCCGATCTTCTGTCTCCGTTTGTCGCGGCGTTCGGTCCCTATGTCGGAACGGCGGCGTGCATCTTCGCCCTGGGATTTCTGGCGATCTGCGTGGCCAGCGCGTTGTCCAGCGGCGGAATGCGGAGCCTCTACTGTCGCGGAAGATTTCTGAGCCCGAACGAAAAATGCTTCTTCAGCGCCCTCCGTCGCGCTCTTGGAGATGGCTATCTAGTCTGTCCGCAAGTGCGGCTGGCGGAGATCGTCGATGTCAATCCGAGGGTCGGCGGGGCGAAAAGACAGGCCGCCCTCTACAGGGTCGCCGGGAAGAGCATCGATTTCGTCGTCTGCTCGTCGCTGACCTTCGAACTCCTCGCGGCGATCGAGGTCGATGATCGGTCGCATTTCCGCCAGGAGCGGCGGGAGAGGGACGCCTTCGTCAACAGCCTGTTCGGAGAGATCGGGTTGCCTCTCGTGCGGGTGGCGGCGAAGCGGGACTATTCGGCGGCAGTCCTGCGTGAGGCGCTGGAGGCGGCCGGCATCTTCTCGAGAATCGGAGCGAGCCTATGAGATACGCGTTGTTCGGGATCGTCGCGGGCCTCGCGATGTTTGCTCTCGTCTCGGGTAACGGTCATGGGCTGGCGGCGTCGATTCTGCGTGGCTTCGGCTGGGGCATCGGCCGGGAGGTCGCCCACGACCTTGTTCGCCAAGTGTTGAGGTGACGCGCCATGGGTCAGTCCGTTACGCGATCTCTGGAGCGGACGTTCAGCCCGGTTAGCCGCCGACGGCTCCGCGCCCGTCCCGGTCATCCAGCAATCTTAGCCGACGCCCCAGAAGCGGACATGCCCGTACGCCGCTTTGCCGGCGGGGCTAGGTGGATGGCACGTTCACGTCGTTCGGGTCCGGCTATTTCAGCGTCTTGATCGATGCGGGGGGTCGCGCAGGAGAAGTTTGCCGACCTGACAGGCGGAGCTAGATTACTCGACTGTAAGTCCTGCCTGACAGCACCCCTCTGACTTGATCGAGAGTCCTGGCGTTGGCGAGATTGCGGATTTCCTCGACTGATATACCCTGTTCGCCAAGGGTCCGAATATGCCGAATCTGCTGTTCAGTGAGACGGCCAACGCCGGTGCAGACGAATGATGAGGCCCATTCCGGATTCTGCCAGCGTTCCGCCACCCAGGGTGCCGGCAAGCCGGCACGGCTATGCTTGGTGATCCACTCATCGAGGAGCTTGTCCCGCTGGTCGGGGCGCACTGTAGTGTGGCGGCCGAGCATACCGTGCTTGGCCATGTAGGCGATGCCGGCGTTGCCGCCCGGGATCATGTTGAGGAGCATTGGGTCTCCCCAGGCGGCTGCAACCAAGTCCTCCTCCCAGCCGTAAAGCTCATCAATGCTGTCGGCGACATGGACCACGTCGTGTCCGATAAAAGTCACTTTGCCGCCAGCAACCTCCTCGCGAAACACCTTATGAAATTTGAGCCGCGACCCGGTATTGATAGCCCGGGCGTGTTCGGCCCAGCGTTCTTGCCACGATCGCTGAGTGATTCCGTAATAAAAGTAGTTGGCGGCCCCTTCATCCTCCGCATCGCCGAAGGTATGACAGTAGACGGTGTAGGGCTTAGGCCCAACGATGGGCAGACCTAGGCGCGGCTTGATGAGAAAATGTGCCGGCACGACAAACACGTTGCGGACGCCAAGATACGTCCCAGCGGCCTGATCAAAACGGGATGCCTCCATTATTAGCGTCGGATTGGACGTCAAGAAGTCGGGAACGGGTTCGTTGCTGCGGACGCGGGCCCGCTCGTGCCGCTTGATGTCATCTTGGGTCACTCTACGCTGTAGCCATCGCGGCAGGACCTTGGCGATGCGCGACCCGTCCGGATGGATTTCGATCAACATCTCGATGGTAGGGATAGGATCGCCAAGCGGCACCTGCAACTTTTCCCCACGCAGAATGCTGGCGACGATTTGCATCGGCTGAACTTGGAACACCCGGCCGGTCTCGCGCTGCCAGGCGAGCTCGCGGCCGAGCCACTCCCGATACAGAAAATCAAACGTCCCGTGGTACGGGAGTAGTTCCGGAGGCGCCAAGTGACGGAACCAGCGTGGATTGATGATCCACTTGTCCTCTGGATTCTCTTTCGGCGGGCCGTTCCCTTTGAGCATATTCGGTCCCATCGTCTGTCTTCGGGCAGGCTCATACGCCAACAGTGAGTCTATCCGGCCAATTGATACACGTCGACAGTGATGCCAACGGGGCCAAGCCAGCGAGGTTCTGGCGGCGAGACACCGGCGTCATTCCCGCGATCATTGATCGACGCAAACTCACGCGGCAAATCTCGGCTACCGGGCATACGTCAGCTTTGAATTGACAGCAACGGCCATCACGGCGATCGACGATGGCCTGCTTTCTCCGTCGTTCACTCCGAAGCAGACGGGCCGGATTCGGCCCAGCTACGCCATAGACAGAATGGCTGCTTTCCATATTGCAGGCCCGGCGAGCGGACTGGCTAAAAACCCCCTTCTTGGAAATCCCGCGGACAGAAATATCTGCTTCGTTTCATGAACAGTCATTGGCGTCGGATGACTCGCTCTGGTGCGGCCAAATAGATCCCCATCCTTTAGGTGCGCGGCGCGGGTTATCTCATGCGGCCGTATAATAACGCAGGAGCTTCAATCCCTCCGCGGAGGACCAATCCGCCTCCCCGACGAGATATCCGGCAATCCGGCCATAGCGATCGACAAGATAGGAGATCGGCATCCCATAAAGGACGAAAGGAGCGGTCCCTTCGCCATCGACGTTTCTTGCAAGCCGTCCCTCGGGGTCGAGGTAGATCGGCAATTGCTCGATCTGGAGGCGCCTCAAAAAGCGCTTCACGACGTCCGGTCCGGAAGAGTCGATCGATACCGCAACGATTTCGAGTGGCTCCGTTGGGACGATCTCGCTAAGCCGCTGAAGCAGCGGAAGCTCGCGGGCGCAAGACGGACACCATGTCGCCCAAAAGTTTACGAGAATCGCCTTGCTACGAAACAACGAGAGATCGACCAGCTTGCCATCGATTCGCTGGATGCGAGTTGGCGACAGAGCGACGGCGGGTTCGATGAGCGTAAACTGGGAACGGACCGTCCGGAACAATGTAGGGGCGTCAAGGACAGGCGAAGTCGCGCTCTTCGCGCTCGACATACTGACCAGTGCGCCCAGCCCTGAAAGAAGTGCGCGACGAGAGGGAAAGTTCACCGAAATCGCTTTCAAGGCCCCCGGAGCATTGGACCCGCGGCGCCATCGTCGGCGCCGATGAGGTATTCCCGGACAAGGACGCGGGCGCGATGAAGGCGGCTCTTGACGACGCTGGCCGGCGCGCCAAGCCGCTCGCTGATCTCGGAGATCGACAGTTCCTCGAAATCCCTCAGAAGCACGATCTCGAGATAATGGGGCGGCAGCGACTCAAGCGCCGACGCCAGTTCGAGGCGCAATGCGTCGTCCGAGCGGCTCGCCAGTTGCGCCTCGATCCTCTCGTCGGTCCAATCCTCATGGTGAAACATGCTTCGCGTGAGGCGCCGGCACTCGCGCCGCACAACCGTAAACAGCCACCCCGCGAAGGATGTCGCCGCCTTCAGCGAGCGGATGCGTCGCGCAACGATGAGGAGCGTTTCCTGAACCGCATCGTCGACCTCGCTCATCTCGCAATGCCGCTGGGCGTAGCGCCGGATATCGGCCCGGCATTCCCGCAACAGCCGGTTGAGCGAGCTTTCATCGCCGCTCCGGGCGGCGATGATCAGGCTGGTCCGGTCGGTCAGCGCGGTCATGTTCAGGCTCGTTTGTCCAGCTTCCGCCCAACCAGAGCGCATGCCGGACAGAATCCGACGAGTCCGGTGACTGCCGCCATCATGCCCATCGCGCCGACCCCCCATCCGATCGGCGTCGAGCCGAAGTAGGCGACTGCGGCGGCGAGAGCCGCAACTCCCATGAGAACGCGAAGCACCCGTTCCGTCGCCGGAACATTTTTAACGTAAAACATGTTGTATCTCCAACCGTGAGATGAGGGTCTCTCACAAGAAAGAGAGGCCCGGATTTGGCGAAAGGGTTCGCGAGTCCGATTCTTTTTTGTTATCCATTGCGAATTCCGCTTCGTTTCACGAGTCGTCATCGGGAGTTTTGAGCGCGATGCCGCTTTCCGGTCGTTAGGCGGCGTTTGAACTGACGAGTAACCAGCGGCATTTCCAGCCGTCGGAGTTTCTGACTCGTGATCCACGTGCAAGTCGGTCGTCGTTGAGGCCGTCACCTTCCTGGCGACGGCGGGGATCGCCGCGGAGCCGGCGTCGCGGCCGCGGGACCGGGTCGCGGGCCGCCGTCCGGGGCACTGGCGCGGCGCCCGGCCAGATGGTCCTTGGCGAGTTGCGCGGCCTGCCTCAGGGCCTCGGCGGCGCGCTGAAGCAGAGTCTCGAGGTCCTCGCGGCGGCGGGCGAACGCATCGCGGGCGGCGCCGGCGTCGAACGCCGCGCGGATTTTGCGGCCGATGTCTGTCGTTGATAGCCCGGCCGTGTCGATCTTGTGATGAGAACCGAGGCCCGCGCTGACACCGTCCTCCTGTCGTCCCCGCGCCTTGGCGGCCAGATCGATGCCGAGAGCCTTGTAGGGTTTTTCTGAGGTATCCCTGGCCACCCTGTCCCAGAGGTCCTCGTCGGTGATGGGCGTCGCGTCGCCGAGCGCCATGGTCCTACGGACGGCGCCAAGCACGGCCGCCCTGGCGATCATCGTATGGGTCTGGCCGGTCGCGCGGCTTTCGGCGGTGTACATCTTGAAGGCGTTTGCGTTCCCCGTGCCATGCGGCAGCGCGTTGATGTGCTCGCCCCTCGTGCTCATGCCCTGGGCGGCGTCGACCGTGAAGGCGCGGCCGAAGCCAAGCAGGAGTCGCCCGGTATCCTTGTCAGTAAGCCGCTTCCAGTCGACTTCGGCGGCCTGCCCGCGCTCGTTGCGCAGGATCAGTCCCGTGTCTGTCTTGCCCGTGACTTCGACGATGTCGCCATTGTTGCCGATCGAGCGACGAACGCCGTCGATGTCCGCCATCGTCTTCCGATAGAGGCGGAGCTTGTCGCCCGTCGCGATCGGCAAATTGCAAAACTCGGGCTTGTCGCCGCGATAATAGACCGCCCTATGGACTGTCTGGTCCGAGCCGATCTGGCCGCGTGCGATCAGCCGCTCGCGGATGGCCTGGCTGATGTCGCCCGCCTCTGCGTTGGTGAGCGTCGTTATGGTGACGCCGGCACGCTTGTCGGCGGCGCGGAGAGCGTCGGTGCGATCGATGTAAAGGTCGGCGATTTTCTTGACCACCTGGTCGTAATCGCCCTCGATGAGATGCGCGGTTCCATCCTCGCGCTTCATCTCGAAGGCGGTCTCGGCGTCGCCGTCGCGGAAAAGGGAGGCTATTTTCTGGTCGCGCGCGCTTGTCTGGCGCATGGCGGTCAGAACTTCGGGCAGCGCCGATTTCGGCAGGACCCGGCGCAGCAGCTCGATCGTGTCGCCGGCCTCTATGGACTGGACCTGCTCGCGGTCGCCCAGCATTTTGATCGTCATCCCGGTCTCGGCCTGCAGTTTCAGAAGCCGCAGCATTGGCCGGGGCGCGATCTGGCTGACTTCGTCGATGATGAGGACGGTGCTGGCGTTCGGCTGGAATTCCCCTTTGTCGATTGCGTCCAGGAGGGGTTGCAGGGCCCAGGTGTCCTCGATCTCGGCGTCTTTCAGCGCGTCAGCCTGCCGCCAGGCGGTGGCCATTCCGGTCAACGCATTGCCCGCGTCCTTCCAGGCGCGGGCGAGGGGCCGCAGCAGCGTGGTTTTGCCGGCGCCGGCGACGCCGGTGAGCAGGGAGAGCTTGCCGCCGCGCCCAAGCGCGTAAATCGCCGCCGTCTGCTCTTCGCTGAAGCGGACGCCGGGGTCGGCCACTTCAATGGAGGCGATGCCGCGCCGGATCTCTTGCTCCGAAAGGGTTCTGGACCGGTCGAGGGACGCCCGGCGGGCCGCTTCGGAGAGGCTCTGTTCGATGCGGATCTGTTCGGTATGGGTGACGCGCATCTTGTCGTCGAGGAGGCCCTTGATGAGGGAGACCGGGACGCCGTTATGCCTAATGCCACTCTCCTCGATGATGTCGACGACGCGGTCGACGTCGTCGCGGCCGCCGCTGACGCCTGCGGCGATGAGCCCGCGCGTGGCGTGAACGCGGAGCTTTTCGTAGTCGATGACGGCCGCCGTCTGGAATTCCCGCGAGATAGATGCCGCCGCGTATCGATAGGCGATGTCGTGGCGCTGTTCGTCCGTCCAGACCGGATGCTGGGTTTCGTTCAGGACCGTGTCGTGGGTCCAGCCGAGATCGGCCGCCTGCTGGCGCCAAACCTCGTGCGCGTCCTCCTTGGTCTTGCCGAGGCGGCCGTCGGCGCTGGCCTCGTGCAGCAGCTGCCGTTTCCGCTCGACGCTGAGTTCGTCCCATTCGATGCCGTTCTCGCGGGCGAACTTTCTTGCATCGCCGATGACCTGCCGGTCCCGCTTGCTGAACAGGGAGACCGCCGCGTCGGGTATGGCGGCGACGACGACGGCCTGTTCCTCGGCGTCGTAGCCGGTGCGGATGCCGAGCTCGCGCAACCGGTCGGCGAGCTTCGCCTGGAAGTAAGCGCCATATTCGTGGACCTTGGCCGGCGTCAGGGCGCGCGCGTCGATGGAGCCGATCCGGCCGTCTTTGGTGACGACGAGGTTCGGCACAAAATTATGCAGGTGGTAATGCGGATCGCCGGCGATCGGCGCCTCGATCAGATAGGTGGCCCCATCCGGGCCGTTCTGGACGGCGAGGGTCGGCCGCGCGGCGTCATGGGCGAAGGTGACCCAGCCGATTTCGCCATGCTCGGAGCCTTTTTCGCCGGCGTGGCCTTTGCGCGCCCAGGCGAGGTCGTCGGCGAGATAGCGCAGGGCGTCGTCATTGGCGGACATGACGGCCTGACGGATCGCCGCGGCCTCCGATGGGGTCGATGCGAACTCGGCCGCGAGCGACACGGATTTATGCGGCGAAAACACAAAATCGAAGCCGCTGTTTTTGCGCTGGTGCTCCGACCAGGCCTCGCCATTGTCGGCGCGCCTGGCCTCGAACAGAGGATCGAGCTCGGCGTCTCGCGCGGCCTGTCGATGGTCTTTGATCCCGAGCGCTGCGGCTACGGCGGCCGGCATGTCGGGCCGCCAGCTCGCGCGTTCGTCGCGACCTGTGTAATATTCGGTGAGGCGTTCGCCGGACTCAAGCTGCCGGCCGGCGCGGTCGATCGCCCTGACCGGGTCCTGCTGCGGCGCGCCCTGGGTCAGGTAGCGGCGGATTTCGGCGCCGTCCGAATCGGCCGCGACTTTCCTGAAATTCATCATTGCGCGCTGCCCGGCGTCGCCTCAGGCCGGCGCTGCTCGAGCCGCATGATGGCGTCGAGGGTATGTCTCTGGAGGTCGTACAGCGCGCCCTGCTGCGCGATCATCCGCGCGAGGAGGTCGGACAGGGTGGGTCCTTCCTGTTCGGCCTCCTGCGGCGTGACCAATTCGACGAGGCGGGTCAGGAGCCCCATCAGCGTTTGCTGCTGATCCTGCAGCGAGTGGCCGTTGACGAGCAGGGCGTCCTGGGCGCGATCCATGACTTCGAGTTTTTGGGCAATCCTGTCGAGGGCATCGGCGATTGCCGCGAGGGCGCGGGCGTCGGCTTGCATCTTGTTCTCCATATCCGTGGACGTTTGCATCCATCGGATCGGAGCGTGCGGGCGCGCCGCGCGAACGGGAAATCAGTTTGGCGGGGGGAGGAGCGCCTTGCCGAGTCGGGCTGGCGCTCCCTTGTGCGGCTCGGCGCTCATATCGTGCGGGTTGGCGGATCGAAGCCCAGTTCAGCATATTGCGCGGCGAGAGTCGCCGCGGCTTGCAGCGTCGACTCAAAGTCCCGCAGCAGGGGGCCGGCATCGTCGAGCGCTGGATGCCGGGGTCGAAAATAGGCCCAGTGAAAGTCGAGTTTTGTGGTCAGCACGGACAAAAGGCGAAGGTTCAAACCGTCGATGTGATCGTCGCCGTCGAACGGTCTCTGGATGCCGGCGCCATGGCCGTCGCGGGCGCAATCGATGACGTCAGGACGGTTTCTTGGCGTGAAGGCGAGGTAGTACATCGCGGCTTCTGTGATGGCGGGCAATTGTTCCGGGCCATGCGACGTGTAAATGGTGACGGTTCCCTGTTCTGAGTCGGGGATGCGGTCAAGGGCGGCGGCGGGGTCGCGTAGACCGAGGCCCGCGCAAGCGGGCCCTGCGAGAAAGCGGAATTTCTCGTGGCCCGAGAAAGGAATCCTCGCCCCGAACAGAATCTGAAGCAGAGCGTCGGGGTCTACGAAGTCGCCGGAATAGATGTCCTGGAAACGGCGTTGTGCGTGCTCGATGGCGGCCTGGTGGCCGGTTTCGTATCGCCCGGTCTCGCGGATTGAGGGAAGAACCTCGTTCGTCACCCATTTCCGAAATTTTTTCGACTCAGGCTTGCGACTGGTGAAGATCAAGCTGTAGAGACCCGATTCGTTGACAACGCCGAGTTCCTGTGCGCCACGAAGGGTCTCCACAGTGTGGACCCCCTTCTCATCATTATCGAGGCGCGAGATGACTTGGCTCGTATTCTTGAGTTCGAGCACCTCGCAGACGTCTGCGGCGACGAACCATATTTCGTCGCGCTTTGAAATCATTCTCACGGTGTGATTTTCGAATTTGAATGCGACCGGCAGAGTTTCGACTCTAGAAGCGTCTGGTTGCGTATTCTGGTCATCCATAGTTCTGGTTCCTGACATTAGTAACAGTGAGTTAACCAGCATGCCTCAGACCTTAAATGAATGCGGCGCAATCGCCCAAGCCGGGCGCTTGCCGCTCTTTTCGGATGCTAGCGGGGAAGGCTGGCGCCCGCCGGCGCGAATGCGAAATCAGGCCGGCCTTGTCGCACAGGCCCTTCCGGCGCGCGGCGCCTCGTCCGTGGGACGTTTGAGGCCGCTTGTCGCCCGCCGGGCGGGCGACGGGCAAAAGTTCCCCGGGACGTTCAAGTTGTGTCCCATTTCCTGAGATCAGCCGTGCCAAGAAAGTGGTCTGCGGTTTCCGCGCCGAGCAAGATCGTTGAGTTGAGCGTGTTCAGGGCGAATCCGTTGGAGGGTTCAATTCGCAAGGAATGCAAGTGCTGAAGCTTTTGCCATAAGGCTTCGATGCTTTTCAGCGTGTGGCAGAGAAGAGCGAAGTCAACCTCATTCGATTCCTTCTGCAACGATGCGAATTCATTTCTGTAAATATGCGCCTGCCCGTCCAGTAATACAGTGACGGTATATCTGCCTGGGTACGGCAGGTGTACGTCGACGCCGTCCCGGAACGCGTCTATTTGTGGCGCCGCGTCGGCTTTTTCTGTCTCATATAGGCCGGTCTTGCGGATCGTCGGCAGGACCTCGTTCGTGACCCATTTGCGAAACTTGCGCGCCTCAGGCTTGCGGCTCGTGAAAATGAGGTTGTAGAGACCCGACTCATTGACGGTCAGAAGGTTTTGGGGGCCACCAAGGGTACGAATAGTATTCGTACCCTTTTCATCGTCGTCGAGTCGCTCGACGGTCTTCCCCGTGTCCGTGAGCTCGAGCACCTCGCAGACATCGGCAGCCACAAACCAGGTCTCATCGTCTTTCGAGACCGTCCGCACGACGTGGCCCTCGAACTTGAATTCGACCGGCAGGCCCTCCGTTTGAGAGGGGGTCGCCTGGGTATTCTGGTCGTCCATCTGAATTGTCCCTTTGTTGTAAGTTCAATCGGTTAGTCAGCGATCACGGCGCGATGCACGGGTGTTGGCCGAAGCCTCGCCGGGCCGCTGCCGCGCCCTACCGGCCGCTGATTTGACGAGGCTGGCGCACGCTGGCGCGAACGCAAAACAGCTATGCCGCCCGCCGCGGCCGGCGCCGATGCGCGCTATCCGGGGAGGGGGCAAAGCGCGCGCCGCCGTTGCCGCACCGGACGCCCTGCGAGGCCCATGGAGTGGCGGGAAGCCACGCGTTGGTTTCCCAGCTGCAAAACCCGCGGTTCGCCTCTGGCGCCTTCCTAGGGCCACCTGCACCGCAATCTGGAGAGAAGAACGCGCGCCGGGCGCGGAGGCGCGCCGGTCTTTGCCCCGGCGGCGGCTTTCCTGTTGCGCGTGTTGTTGTTTTTTTCGCGCGAAGCGCGCGCGCCGGAGGCGCAGGGGGCAGCAAGCGCAGCGAGCGGCCCCGCACTAATGGTGCATTGGTCCATGTAGCTTGTTTTCTTCGTTTTTTGCTGTCCGCCGGCCGTCCGGGCGCTGTCAGTGGAGCGTCCGGGGTCTGTCTGGGAGGCGTCCGGGATTTTCCCGCCACGAGGCGGCGGGCGCGCGCCGGAAGGCGGAAAATGCCTGCGAAAATATTCTCGCGTTGGTGCGACATTTTTCGAGGCGTTCGCGCGGCGGGGTGTTGGGATGGCTCTCGTTCGAAGCGGGAGGGATCCTGACATGAATGCTTATACTAGCGATTTAGCTCAAGTCGCGGCGGAGGGCGAGAGCGGCTGGGCGCGGCGCGACGCACGCCCGAAGCTGATTATGACCTTCGGGCGCGGCGCGAGCGGCAAGAGCCTTTGGGCGAGGTGGCTGGTTGATGAGGCGCGTTCGCGCGGTCAGGTGATGATCGTCGCTGATGCGGATCTGATTAATCCGTCGCTGGCCCCGTTTTACCCGGACGCAATATCACTGGCTGGCGGCTATGAAGATGACATCATCGACTGGATCGGAAGAATAGTTGGTTTGCAGAGAGAGAAAAAGGCGAACGCCGTCGTTGATTTTGGCGCGGCGGCCTTTCCGCTGAAGGAACTCACGGACACTTTGCCTCTTACGGATTTTTTGGAGCATCAGGGGATAGAGCCTGTAGCGGTTCATTTGCTCGGCCGGGATCACGGAGACTTCGCCTATTTGCAGCACGTCGAGCGCTTGATTGCGCCGGCGGCGACAATTCTTGTGCGGAACGCGGGGGTCGTTTCACGGGGCCAATCGGTTGAACGGGGCTTGCGGGAAATGATGGAGCATCCTGCGTGGGAGGCGGCGCTGCGGCGTGGGGCCAAACAGGTCGTTATGCCGATGCTTGATGGCGTACAGGCGATAAGCGCCCTCCGAGTCGGGATAATCGACGCTATGCGCGGGCGGCCAGATAGGCGGCCGCCCCTCGGGCCTGTGGCGCGTCAGTTAATCGCGCTGTGGCTTCGGGAAATGAAAGAGTCTTTCGCGCCAGTGATGGAGACGCTGGGGTGCGGGCAGGAGGCGACGGATCCCGTTCGCGTCGGGCGCCATTAGGATTGGATCATGAGTTCTGATCGGAAAGGCAAAGACAGAATTCTGGAGATGGTCGCGCGGCCGAAAGTGCGTTCGTCGTTGTTCTGGTGGCTTCTTGAAAACCATGACGAACTTGTTGAGGCGGAGGGCGAGACCGGGTTGGGTCTTCGGTGGGGCGAGCTTTGCGGCCAATTCGCCGCACTGGGACTGGCGGATGTCAATGGCAAGCCGGCCACGGAGCAAACTGCGCAGAAAACATGGTGGCGCGTTCGCAAGGCGAGAGCGCGCCTTGCGGAGCGGCGCGCGGCGGCGGAGGCGGCGCGGGCCGCGAACAGAGCGTCCAATCCGCGCGGAAACATGCCGTCGCAATGGCGAGGAACCTATGGGCCGGCGCTGGTGGAGAAATCTTCGGCGCGAAGCGCTGTAATGGCGTCGGCGTCGAGGGCGCTAGTTCCGGCGGGGGAGCCAGGCGGCAAGATAGAACCATGGGAAGAGGAAGGTTTAACGGATGAAGAGCGCAACAATCTCAAAACGCAATTGCTGGGCGTGAGGGCGGAGTTCGCGCGAACCGACAAACATAATACCCCGAAACCAAACAAGAGGTTTTAACGCAATGGAACGGAAATATTCGAGTGCTGAACGCCTGCCGATCTTGATGATCGTTGTTGGGCGTCAGCGCGTGGGGAAGACGTCGTTTCTGAATACGACGGCGCAATTTCTGCGCGCACACGGCGCAGAATTTCAAATCTGGGACGCGGATAAGCTGAATACGACATATAACATGTCGATTTTTCACGGAGATGCGCGACAGCCGAAGTCGTTGGATCCGGAAGACATCAAGGCGTGGCTCGAGGAGCGATTTATCGAGCTCGTGACGGAACGGTTTGACGCGATGCTTGACATCGGAGGAGGAGACACGCCTTTGGCGCGTCTCGTTCAGGATGTGCCGGTCGTCGCGACGCTCGAGGGCGAAGGCGTGCGCGTCGTTTTGGTGCATGTGATCGGGCCGGAACTGGCTGATCTCGATTATCTCGAGCGATTCGCCGAGGACGAGTTATTGGCGCCGGAGGCGACGTTGATCGTCATGAATTCCGGGCTGGTTTTGTCGGGCAGGTCCAACGAAGTCGCTTTTTCACAAATCCTGGACCAGCCGGCGATTGCGAGAGCCGTCCGAAAGGGAGCGCGGATCGTGACAATGCCGAGGTTGAATTGCATGTCGCAGGTGACGGATCGCGGAATGATGTTTGAAGACGCGATGAATGGTCTTGCAAAACCGGGGGGAAAGCCGTTGTCGCTTTTCGACAAAGTGAGGGTTCGCCAGTGGTGGGAGGACGAACTGCCAGGGCTGTTTTTCGAGAGGATTCCGCCGCTCTGGTTGCCCGAGATGCATGAGCGGCAGGAGAGCGCAACGATGTTGGCCGGAACGGAGCCGAAGAGACGCGAAAAGGGCAGCAGGTCGTCGGCGGAGCTTTCCGGAGCGCCTGGGCAGGATACGCAAGCCGCGCCGTAGATGATGCGGACCGGCATTCTGGTGGAACGGAGGAGTGGATGGAAAGCGGCGGATCGAAAACATTGGCGCCGACCGCGCCGGCGCTGGATCTGGAGGCGCATGTGCAGGCGGTCGAGAAAGCGGCCAGGGATTGGGGCGTTAGCGTCGACCAGCTGGAGGGCAAGTTTGTTTCGGCGCTGCTGGCGGCGATCAGCGCCGTAGGCCGCTCGAACATTGCGACGATCGCCGATTTGGGAAGGCTTCTGGAGGGAACGCGAGAAGCGGGCGAAGTCGAGTTGCGCAGATTGAAAGCGCTGCTTGACGGTGGTCAGCAGGTGCTCGAACTCGCGCGGGAAGCGGCCAAGACGGCGGCGCGCGCGCAGAAGCAGACGCGGGACGAATACGACCAGGCGATTGTCCGCGTGGCGAAGACGATGGCGGATAAGCTGCTGGACAGCAGCCAGCGATGGCTGGTGTTGAAACAGACGGACTACAACCGCAGGTCGGCGTGGCGGCATGCGGCCGTTGTGAGCGCGGCGGTCATCGCGCTTGTTGCGCTGGGGTACGGATACCGCGGGTGGCAGGACGGCCCGGCGGCCGAGGCGCTGGAGCGCTGCGCGGCGGCGCCGATCATGTTGAAAATCGGGGATCAGGCGCAGCTGGTGCCGGCTTGCCGGCTGGATCATCTCGCGAAGCGAGACGTCAAGGATTTTCCGGAAGCTCTGAGAGAGTGGTTCGCAGAATGGCTCCCGTAGGAGGGTGCCGGTCCCAGCGGGCAAGACCTTCGATGGCGGCGGGTCGACCGGCTCCGGAGGAAAGCGAAGGCGCGGGAGCCTCCGCCTTTCTTGAAGTCAGAGTGTGGCGAAGAGGGCGTCATTAAGGGTCTGTTCCAGGATGGCGACTTTATCGCAAGCGTCTTTGTAGAGGATTTCGAGGGAGGCGAGGGGAGCGCCGTTAAAATCAAGCGGTTGCAGGAGCTGCATGCAGACTGCCCGTCTGGACGCGCGTGCGTTCGAGAGGGCTTCTTCGATCTTTCCGATTCGGGCGGCCGGCGATGTCACTCGGATCTAATCTTCAGGGTGGGACGAGGCCATGCCCGCTGCCGCGATAGCGGCCTCCAATCTCGCGGCAGCCCGGCTCGCTTCAATCAGCGCCTCCGCGATTGAGGGAAGTTCGTTTTGGAGGCGAGAAACAATTTCCGCGTTCAGGCTGCGGCCGTTCGCCTTCGCCGCGGCTTTTAACCGGTCCCTCATGCCGGCCGGCATCCGAACAACAAACTGGTCGAGAAGACGACTCGCACTGTTTTGTATCACGACGGATGCCTTTCGTTTTTGGCGAGATTGTTCAAGGCGGCCTGAATCTGAACGCTGAATGAGGTTGGCGAAGCGTTCAGGCCGCGGCCCGAATAGAAATAAACATGTGTCGGCGCGAACGCGATGCGGGTTGGCCCGGCTAAGGCGCACCAAACCGAGGGGACGCGCGGCCATGCCGCGGACGCACGTCCGCGATCGAAGCGGGCGGCGCTTTATCGTGGATGACATACTCGCCAAGTTCGGGATCGAAGACTCCGCCCAATCGGGTTGGATGCTCGCAGGGAAGCGCGATCGTCTTGCCGGTCTCGAGGATAATTCCGTGCGAGACGATCTGTTCGCGCTTGTGGGTGCGTTCATTCATTTCGGTGATGACGATCAAGAGGATCATGGTGTTTCCTTGCGCGGCCTGGCGCTTTGAGCGACTGGAAAAAAGAAAGGGGAGGCTTGCGCCTCCCCACGCTTGATCAGAAGGGAATGTCGCCTTCGCGATCGGCGTTCGCCGCCGCGCCGGCCGGTCGCTCCTGCGCCGCCGTCTGCTTGCCGTCGGCCCTCGCGAGGCAGGCGAATTGGGTGCAGACGAGGTTCACCGTGTAGACCTGCTCGCCGTCTTTCTCGTAGCTCGCCTGCCGGATGCGGCCGCGGGCGTGAACGAGATCGCCTTTGTCGAGATATTTGTCGATGTAGGTTTTCGTGCCGTCATCGAAGATGGTGATTTCATTCCAGTGCGCATCGTCGACCCACTCGCCGGTCTTGTTCTTCCGCGAATAGTTGGAGGCGATGGTGACGCGCATCGTGGAGCCAACCTGCTTGATCGATCCAATGCGGCCGATGAGTGCGAATTCTGCGATGTTTCTCATGGGACTTAACCTCTGTCTCTAGCGCCGCGGGCTTCCGGCTCATCCGGTGTGTTCCCTCGGTGCGGCCAAAAAAGCCGGGCCGATAAACCGGGACCGCACCCTCGACTGCCGCCGTTTGGCGGCAGCGTGGGCCGGAGCGCAGCGGAGGACGGCGAGAGGGCGGCCATTTTGGTTCGCGAGGAATTCGGCCGCAGGCCGAAGGGGAAAATGGTTGCCCGCAGCCGTTGCGGGTCCGGTTGGCCCGGCTAGGCCGCGCAGAAACGAGGGGACGCGCCGGCATGGGCCGGAAGCTGCCGGTGTTTAATGCGAGACAGAAAAAGAGGCCCATGAAACGAAGGAAATGCGCCTCACGGCGCGCCGGCGTCGCATGGAGCGTCCGCGCCAGGCGCGACTTGACCATCCCGCCTTACCTGTTCGCGGAACGTCCGGGCGCGTGAAGCGCGCCGGGGGTGATCCATCGTCTCGACGATTCCGGGGCGCGAAACCGTCGAGAATCGAGGCAGACGATCGCCGGCGCGCCTCCGCCCGCGGGCTGGCGCTGAGATCGCGGCGCAGGGCATTCACGCGAACAGCGCTCGCCTTCGCCTTCTGCAGGCAAGGGGCATCGGCTTAGCGGCGAGACGCGGGGATTTGCGACCGCTCGCGGGGGGAGAACGATGCAAGGGACAATTTCCCCCAGAGCCTGAGGGGAGGCGCAGGCGCGCACCTTGCCTGTTGAAAAAGAGAGAGAGGGCGGAGAGGACGGTCAACCACCGCCTTTGCGTTCGCGCCGCGGTCGATTGCAATGATCGCGGGCGCCGAATGCGGCGCTGGGGAACAAGAGGATCGAAGCACATGCGACGAGTCATTATGGGCGTATTGGCGCTCGAAATCGCCGCCGGAACCTGGCTGGTGGCGAAGGCGCAAGATGCGAACTTGCCGGATCCCACGCTGACGCCGGGGGTGGTTGTCGCAGTGGATCAGGCGACGCTGTGTCAAGTGGATTATGCAGCCAGCGTCCGTCATTACGATCGCGACGTGCGCAACCGGGTGTTTGAATCCTATGGCCTGGTTGACGTCGATCGGCGCGATTACGAGCTCGACCACCTGGTGCCGATCTCCCTTGGCGGCGCCCCGGATGATCCGAGGAATCTGTGGCCCGAGAGCCGCAGGACGGAACCGTATAATGCCGAGGTCAAAGATACGCTCGAGGATGTTCTGCATCGCGAGGTCTGCGCTGGGGATTTGCCGCTGAAGGAGGCGCAGGACGCGATTCGAAAGGATTGGATCGCGGCGTACAGAAAATATGTCGGGCCGGAGCCGCGGCGCTTTGTGGCGCGCAGCCAGGAGAGGGAATAGGCCCGTCGCCACGGAGGCGTGGTCTGGATCTGTCGGGTCGGCGGGAGCGGGATCAAATCGAGTGTGGAAAATTGCGGCGAGGCTGCTGCATCGAAAGAGCGGCGCGAAGCGAAGGACGGAGAGTTGAGGTGAGCGGCAATACGCAGTTTACGCGCCTGTCACGCGGGGTGGAGGTAGTCCGTGACAGGGCCGTTGCGAGCGTTGTCTGGAAGGCTGAAAAGCTGGATCGGATCGTGATGGTCCGTCGCAGCGACGGCTTTATGTCGACGGTCGAGATTCCGGTGGAGATTCGGGCAGACCTGCGATCATTTGATCGGGAGGCTGTGGCGCGCCATGCGCGGGCTTTGAGCCTCGCGGTTCTTTGGGCGTTGCCTGACATGGAGTTTGCGTGCGTCGAGAGGTTGGGCCGGGCGCCGTTGCGGGACGGAGCGTCGCCAGCCGAGTTTGGCGCGATCCGGCATTTTGCGCCGAGGATGATTGGCATCGACATCGGCGAGTTTGAATTGGTGGATCGACGGCGGTTCAACTGACAGTTTCGCCCGGTGGGCGATCGTCGGCGTCGTCGCGCGGTTCGAAGACGAGACCCTCGTAGAGTTCGGCGAGAGCAAACTCGACGCCGATTTCCGGCATGGCCAGAATGGCGCCGTCGGGGAGAATATCGAAGGTCCAGCGATCGCCGGCTCTGGCGTAGACGGTGGCGCCGACGCGGTCCTGCTCAAGCATGACATAGCGCTGGACGGAATCTTTCGCCTGATATTCACGGGCCTTAACGATCCGGTCCGTGCTTGCGGTGCTCGGGCTCAGGACTTCGAAGATGACGACTGGATCATGAACGATCGTGGCCGTCCTCTCGACGGGCGTGCAGACGACGATCCCGTCAGGATAGCGGATATGATCGCCCGCCACCTGGATCTTGAGATCGCTGCCGTAAAACCTGCACGGCTTGCCGCGCAGTCGAGTGCGGAGCGCGGCTGCGAGGTTCGCCTGGATGTCGGCGTGGCCGGCCGTTCCGCCGGTCATCGCCTGGGGCGCGACGCCGTCGAACTCATAGCGGATCGGCTGCCGCTTTTCCCATTCGAGGAATTCGGCGAGCGACATGGGTTTGCGCAGGGCGACGTTCATAGCTGGTATTCTAGCACGAATCTTCATGGGTTTCTCGGCTTAAGTGGGGCATGGCGCGGAAGAACGGGGCGGCGCGCGCCTCTCGGCCGCCGGGAAGCGGGCGATCAGGGCGTTCTGGGGCCGCCCTCGACTGTGATGAACTGGGCGGCGAATTCGCGCGCGCCTCAATATCCGTCGAGGCGCACCGTTGCGCCTTGGACGAGCTGGTCGAGCAGGGCGTTGACGGCGCCCGCCTCGAAATGATCCGGCGAATACCAGCGCGCCGAGGTCGGCCGGCCGCGGTCGTCGTCGCCTCGCAGACGGAGGATGCGGTCGCCGGACATCGTGTGCCGGATCTCGGCGTCGGACGTTAGCGTGAGGATGGCCTTCCTGCGGCTCCATTCGCTGCGCCGTTTCAGATCCTCTTCGATCTGGCGTGCGATGCGTTCCTGTTCGTCGCGCGCGCGTTCGGCGGCGCTCGTTGGGCGGGAGAGTTTGCTGAAATCGATCATTGCGGGTGTCCTCCGGTCTCGCGGCCATTCAGCCGGCGAATGTCATTCGAATGGCGGGGACCCGAAGGTCCCCGCCGGACGCGTCAACCCTCGAAAGCGCTCAATTCGGCGGCGGCGGAGCGCCGTTCGACCGTCGCGGGTCCTTGCGCCTGAGACTCGTAGGCCTTCCAGTCCTCTCCGGTGATTTCCTTGTAGGCGTTGATCGCGCCCTCGGCGGCGGCGAGCAGCGCGTAGGCCTGCATCGCCATATCCGCGGCGAACTCGCGAATGCGTTGGGCCTTGCTGTCGAAACCGACCGGCGCGTCGCGGTCCTCGTCGCGGAAGTCGTTGGCGAGTTTGGCCGTAGCGTCCTTGGCCTCCGTTACTTTGTCGGTGTAGAAGCGGCCGGCGCCGAGGGCGGAAGAGACCAGGGAGCCGGTGATGCGCTGAAAGTGCATCTGGGCCGCCTTTTCGTTGAGGGCCTCGTCGAATGTGAGCCACATCTGGCGGAGCGCTTTTTCATGGTCCTCGCGGATGCTTTCGAAATCGGGCATATCGCGAGCGAACGTTCTTGCGACCGATTCGGCGACAGCAGAGTTCGGGCAGAGCAGGCGCGCGGCCTCGATCGTGATGGCGGGACGGGACTTTTTGGCGTCCTTGGCGGAAGCGGTCTTGGAGGTGCGTTTGAAAGCCATGATCTTGATCCTTTTTCGGAGCGCCGGGGGCCGCCGGCTCGATGCCGGCGCGTTCCCCTCGGTGCGGCCAAAAAAGCCGGGTCGATAAACCGGGGCCGCACCCTCGACTGCCGCCATTGGGCGGCAGCGTGGGCCGGAGCGCAGCGGAGGACGGCGGAGGGCGGCCATTTTGTTGCGCGAGGAATTCGGCCGCAGGCCGAAGGGGAAAATGGTTGCCCGTAGCCGTTGCGGGGCCCGGTTGGCCCGGCTAAGCCGCACCAAACCGAGGGGAACGCGCGGACATCGAGCTCAACACGCGGTCCCATCCCGCTCCGACGACAAAGGATCGGGAAGATCATGGACGCGCGCCGCCAGGCCGCCCGCCGGCGCCAATGAGCAACCGTTCCTTGCATCCGAGGGCTGGGCGCTCTCTCTCTGGACCGAAGCCAAAACCGCCAGGGGCGCATCCGTTCCTGCTCGTGCATGATTTCGGGCGGCCACGGGGTTCCTGAATTGGTTTTGCCCGCAGCTCTCTTCGATGGCTCGACGGAGAGGCGGCGGCACGCCCGCGCGCAAGGCGATTGATCGCGACGCCCGGCCGCCGGCTGCCGACCGGGAAAGCGGAGACCGGGATGCGCGCCGGCCGCCGCCAGCGACGATTACGACGGGGAGCGCAAGGGCGCGCCTTTGACGGCAAGGGAGAACGCGCGCCTCTCGCCGTGATGGCCCGCGGGCTCGCCTGCCTGCCACAGACCGAGGCGCCTGCCGGGAAACTAATCGCCGAGGACGGCGGAGGCCGGCTCTGGCGGCGAGGCGCGCGGTCGAAGGCTCCGGCCTCCTGCCGATTTCGAGCTTCGCAGGCGCGCCGGCGGGACCAGACGTCGCCGCTGCAACGAGGCGCATTCGCCTCCATGCTGCGACAGGCGAAAGACGCCGATCGGCGATAGCAACGATTCGCCTTGCCCGACTGGCCTCAAAGGGTGTGAACGGGAAAAAGCGCCGCGATTTTTTAGCGAATGCCGGGTCGGACTGGAAGGGTGTTTATAATCAATGCGTTATGCTTGCATTGCGCCGCCGCTTCTGTTATCTGTTCATTGTTTGTTCGAAGGAGGCTCGCATGCGTATCGCACTAATGCCCGGGACGACGAATGTCGTGAGGTTTCCGGTCGAGCAGAGGGCGAAGCCGTCGCTTGATCTGCTTTACGACATTGCGCCGGATTCACGCGAGGTGAGCCTGGTTGCCGAGGCCTTTGGCCTTGAGGAGGCGCCGCTCGACATTCGCCATGACGCCGATTGTGAAATGGCGGAACGCATCCGCATTTGTCAGTGGCCGGAGACGGTCGCGGAACGGAACGCGGCGCTGGGCGAACTCCTGAAGCCGCTGGTCGAACGGGCCGTGGCGGCGTGCCGTGAAGCGGCGAGCGCCGCCGTTCGCTCCGATGATGCGGCGGAGCGTTTCGTCAACGCGCAGTCGCGGGGCGGGTACTGGCTGCTGCCGCTTGAAGATGAGTCGACGCTGCGGGCGAACGAGGCGGCGCGGCTTCTGATCGAGGCCCATGCCGCATCTGACGCAGCCTTCGGCGCTGCGCGCGCGATCCGGCTGGCGAAGGCGGGGGAGGCATGGCGTCCATTCAATCTTGAAGAAGAGGCCAATTCTCTTTTCTTCGGCAGTGGGGATCGGCGGCTTGGGTCCGTCGGCGAAAAGTAAGAGCTGCAGCCGGCAATAAACGCCTTGGCTATTTTTTGGGCCAAGGCGTTTTGCGTTTGCGCGGGAGCTCGCAACGATGGAGACCTTCGAGCGAAGGAGGTCAACATTGCGAGAGCCTCATGCGGCCCTGCGCGCACTTGTCAGGGCCTGCCCGGTCTCGCCTGGAGAGGCGAATCGGCTGCCGCGACCCAAGGGCATATTCAGGCGGGGCGGTGCGACGAGCGGCCGCACCTTCCGCTCGCCGCGTCCCGCGCGCCCAAATGGCGCCGAAGGCCCTGGCGCCCATCTGTCGGCATCTCCCGAGCCCTGCCCGGAGAGGTGCATTGCCGACAGGCCCTCGCAGCTGAGACGAACTCTGAGACCGGGCGCTAAGGGGCGCGCGGGTCGGGCGGTGCGCGCGCCAAAGCGTGAGTTGAAAGGGCCGATCCGGTGGAAATTGGATTTCGCATTCGCGCCGCGGCTCGCGACGCTGAGGACCTCTCTTATTGGAGGAGGTCTTATGTCGCGAGAATTGATAGGGGTCTTTCTGGCCGGGAGCGGTGGGAGGACGAAGAACGGGGATCAAGTGGGGGCCTTGTTAAGGCCTTCTGGCGAGCGTTTCCGTTTGGGTGCGATCGCATTGGCGCTGACGGGGTTGTGCTGTTCGGCTCACGCGCAAACGCAGGTTGTTATTCCGTCAGGTTTGCCCGTGCAGGTGGTTCCGAAATATCCCGAGGTCGGGGCTCCGAATTTTTCCTTTCCGTCGGGGTCTTCGACGGATGTTGGGGGGACGGGGACGACGGGAGATACGGGTGGGAGCGGTTCCACCGGTAGCGGCGGAACGACATTGCCAGCAAATGCGACCCTGACGCAGGTCGCGCAGCAGGATTTTATTCAGGCTGCGGCGGCTGCGACGGGAATAACGCCGGAAGCACTAGCGGCGACCTGCATGGCGGAAAGCAATTGTCAGAACGTCGGGGCGGCATCAGGGAGTTCGGCGTCGGGCGAATTTCAGATGATCAATTCGACCTATCAGGCGATGATCGATCAGTTCGCTGCGAACAATCCGGGCATATCGGTGGATACAAGTCTTGCCGGAAAGATGGATCCGACCAACGAGGCTTATGCCGCCGCGCAATATCTCGCGGACGGCGTGCAGGCGTTGCAAGCCGCGGGCGACGCCAGCCCAACGAATGTAGACCTTCGCGGGTATTATCAGTTTGGCGCGGGGCTAGGGGCGCAAATAGCAAACGCGCAGCCTAATCAGAGCCTTGAAAGCATCGTACAATTAACGCCATCGCAAATGGCGGCAAACGGCATCACCGCATCAACTACGGTGAGCCAATGGCGTCAAACATACGCAAATAAGATCGGAGCGGCAGCCTATCAGACGGCTGGGGCGTGACCTGTAATAACGGAGAAAGAAAATGAATTGGAATAAACGATTCTTGGGCGTTGTTGGATGCTTTCTGTGTATTTGGTCTGGGGGAGCGTCCGCAGGTGCATCGGGAAAGCCGCTGGACGGTTATGTTTGCATGAGTCTGAAGCATGAGCAAACGTATAGCGAGTGGGTCGCTTCTGGAAGGTTGCCGAAGTCGCCTGGGGGGCCGGATGAGCCTCCTGTTTATCGTGCGCCAACGGAAGGGTCGGAGCGGATAGGGTATCAGATGAATCTTGTGATTGCAGAATGGCCATTAAATAAGGTCAATGGATTTGTTCGGGTTTTGTGGGGGCAAAAAGGTGTTCCTGGATGGATCGCGCAGGATTTGATTGTCCCTTACCACAATTCGGCAAAGCCAAACGCCAAATGTACGCCGCTTCAACTGGAGAGTGGCAACATCAGTTTTTGGATAGAATAATCGCACATGGTACGATAGCAATGTTGTTGGACGGCGGCCAGTGGGCCGCCGTTTTCGTTTTGGCTAGAGAAATGCTTGCTGGAATGTCTTTGGATAAGGTCGGAAGCGCGCGTTCGTAAAGGGACTTTCAGTTCGCCGAAAGTTGGAGAATGGGAATAACTATTGGCAAAGTCGTGTGTCTGGGGTCGATCGAGATCAGTTCCTTTTGGGGGCGCAGCTGGTGGCCTAAGAGGCAATCCGTTGAGCGACTTTCGTGAACGGGGAGGAAAGGAGATTTCGCATTCGCGTGACGGTCTATCAGGCTCTGGGTGAGCGAGGATGTCCTCGTATCATCTGGAGGTTTCGATGCTGAAAAGAGGTGCGTGGTCGAGGACTGCGCGTGGGTTCGTCTGGGCCATCCGCATTGGCGCGAGATTAACGGGCTCTGTCGCAAGGATGTGCTTGAGTGCGGCAGCGTTGGGCGGTGCGATCGCAGCCGTTAGTATTGCGGGTGCGGGCGTAACCGAACAAGGAGGCGGAAGGTTGCCTGTGCTGAAGGCTGCGATGGCGCCCGAGCCGGCGCCGGGAGGTGCGCTTTATGAAGCGCGGTCGGCATGGGTCGGGAGCCTGAAGGGGAAGGGAAGCGTGAGGCTTCGCTGCGTGGAATCGCAGGAGGCTGATGAAGGGTCTGAAAAGGCCGAGTGAAGTTTATAAGGTCGCGGTCAGCGGTAGTGCGGGCTGAGGACTACGTGTTCGAGTCGGCGGTTCTGACGTGATGGCCTTTGGGCGGCACCGGGGTGTTGGCAAGCTGGGGTAGGTCGTTGGCTCGCTGTACAGATCATGATCATCGTGAAGAATCAGGATGCGGACCGCAATAGTCTTCCGGCGGCCTTCGCGGAGCGAACGGACGATCGCCATGTCGGAACGACCGCTGATGAAGCGGCTTTCCCATTTTCCGGTCGTCGAGTTTCTACGGGCGGCCCCCATTATGCCGTTCAAGAATGCTTCGACGATCCAGGGATTTCGAAGCAGGGGGCGGCCTCGGAAACGGTCGCGCCAATAATGGTCTTCCTGGAGGTAATAGGTCGAGCCGACTGAAATCACGCCGACGCCATAAGGGTTGTCTCCACCTTGGCGGCGGGAGGGTGCGCGATATTGGCGATTCATCGATGTCTCCTTTAACGAGAGGAAGGAATGTTCACCTCAGATTTACCGATAGATTAATTCATTTGTCGGTGAATATTTCGGCGTGGGGTTTGATGGATTTGTCGCGAATGAGCTTTTCTATCGCGAAGGCGTGTCTTGGGGCGGTTGGGCTTCGGCATGGAACCCCGCCTTGGGCGGCGGGGCAGATGCGCAAGCATCGTGTCCCAGTCGGCATAAGCGGTCTCTTCGGTCCAGCCGAAAGCCGCCAGAATGCGCATTGCGACGGGGTTGTCTGTTACTCTTGCCTCGCTTGTTGGTCTTGAACAAAGCGCACAAAGATATCTGGATACCAATGGCGGGCGCATTCGAGCGCGAATTCATAGGCGGTTTTTGAGGGCTGGCGCGGGTCGACGCCGGTCTGGGCCTGGAACGGCGCTGGATATTTCAGCGCGACAAGCGACCATTTGCAGTCTTCTTCGTACCAGCCGTTCGCCGAGCGCATGTCGTCCGGCATATCGGCGTTGAGCGTTGGCGAAAGATGAATGCCGCCATGACTTGGCGTTGAGACGGTGTAGATGCCCGGCGCGATGAAGCGCAGCGTCTCGATCGGTCCCCAAGGCGAAAACGCCGGGACGGCGTATTCGGGATTGGGAGATTTTCCCCAGGCGAGAGCGAGGGCCGTCTGGGCTTCGCTTCTGGAGCGAAACCAATCGACCTGAGTTTCGTCAGGAAGGCCGTCCTCGTCGAAGGCGATGGGGAGGCGCGCGGCGTAGATGGGCGGGCCGTCGACGAGGCTCGCGAATTCGCGAAGTTCGCCGAGGGATAAGTCGGCCGCTTGGGTCAGCAGCCACCTGTCGCGCCACGAATAGGCGCCTCCCCAATCTGTTGGATCGTAGAGCCATCGTGGATGCTCGTCGTTTTTAGTGGAGACGAGGGCGGAAGATGGTTGCGGCGCCCTCTTGGCGCGAAGCGCTGGATCGTCCGGTTCTATCGTTCCGATTTGATCGCCGTTTTCGTCGAGGTGAACGCAGAAGAGGCGGGTTGCGACGATGTTTTGCGGCGTAATCTGCGCGCGCTGGCCATCGGGAAGATGGACGGTGTCGGTGTCCTCGTCGAGGCCCGCCTGGCGGGCCTTGATCAGGGCAGTGGCGGCGCCGCCCGGCGTGTCGGAATCGATGAAGAATTCGGCGCTGTCGCTGAGGACGTGTTCTTCGACGAGGAGGATGCGAAATCTTGGCATGGGAGATCCTTTGCTATCGCGTGTGAATTGTGGGGAGGCGTTCGGCGTTGCCTGGCGAGCCGTTCGAGGGCGTCGATGTCCGCGTAGATTCGACTGAGGGAGCCGTCGAACCGGCTTGAGGCCTGCGCGGCGAGGAGGTAGCGCCGCCAGGCGGCGTCATTCCAGTCTGAGGGCCGGTTGCGTTTGTGGCGGCTGCCGCAGGCGGCGCGCTCGCAGGCGATGATGATTTCGGTCTCGATGCGCTGGGCGTTGGCCCGGCGCGCGGCGATGAGGCGTCTCAGTGCGTCGTCGTCCATGGCTCGGCATCCTTCGGCTCCCGCAACTGTTTCGAAGAGGAGCGAAAAGCGTTGCGGGGGCGGACTGAAAGGCCGAGATGAAGCCCTCGGCGAAACGCGTCCTCGATGAGGCTTTTGGCGTCGGTTGGGCTTTCGGAGGCGTGGAGAAGATTGTCGGCGAGTCCGGAAGCCAATCGTTCGATGTCGATCATGTTGATTCCTTTCTGTCGCTGGAGATGCGGCGCGCCCGGGCTGGAGCGGACGCGCCGTTGGTTCGGATGACGGCGGGTCAGGCGTCGCTGAGCTGGCGATCAGCGCCGGCGCGCGTCTTGCGGGGACGCCTGGAGGGGGCGCGGGCGGCCGACGTCTCGAGATGCGCGTTTTCGTCGGGGTCTTCTTCCGTGGCGTCGAAGCCGGCGGCGTCTTCCTCGAAGGCATGCGGCGACGAGGGGTTGTCGATTGCATCCTGATCGTCCTCGTCATCGTCGCGAACGTTGCAGGCGTCGTCTTCGTCTTCGGAAGCGTCCGGGCCGAGGTCGCCGTCGTCGCCCTGGGCGCTTTCAGGCGCGTCTTCGTCGCCGTCGTGCGTCGGCGCCACGCCGTCCGTTTCATCGGTTTCGTCGTCGGCCCATTGGTGCGAGCGCAGCGAGTCCTGATGGCTCGCGAGCTCCGCCTCGGTCGGCTTGAAGAGGGCGGCCGGGTGGATGAAGTCCCCTTCGCCGACCTGCGCGATGAGCGCCGCGCGCGTCTCCTTGGCGCGGGGGCGCGGCAGGACGCCGATGCTCGCGGCGGCCTTTTCGATTGCGGATTTGGAGAGGCAACTGAGGAATTCCTCGGTGGCCATATTGGGAAGATGCTGGTCGGCGCCGATCGCGTCGCCGGCGAAGCGCGCGACGATGCCGCTGTCGGACATTCCGCCAGGGTTCAAGGCGAGGAAGCTGGCGAGCGTTTCGCGCGCGGCGCGGCGAAGGACGTCGAGATCCTGAGTGAGACGGCCGCCTTCGGTGAGGCGCTGCACGATTTTCTTGCGGTCGTCGGATGAATAGCCGTCGCCGGTTCTGAGGCTGACATTCGTTGCGCTGAAGCCGAGGACGAGAAGGCCGATGAGCGTGACGTCGTCGATCGGGTTGTCGAGAAGCGCCTTTCCGAGCGCGGCGGTGCGCAGTTCGCCGACGATCGCGCTGCCTTTCTGGGTGAGGTCGGGCCGCGTTTTGGGGGCGGGGGCGATGTCGTCGTTTTCGGCGTCGGCCGCGGCGGATGACCCTTTCTTTGGCTCGGGTTTCGGCTGGCGGAATGCGATCTCGACAATCGATCCGTCGCGCAAGTTGACGCTGCAGCCGACAAGGTCGCTCTTCCGTGGTTTGGTCCAGATGCGTTCCGCCTTGGGCGGAAGCTTCGGTTGGCCGTAGTCATCGGAGGGCAGCAGGACTCCGTTTTTCGGAAGATGGGCCTCCAGCCAGGCCTGCTGGGCGGCGAGGAAGGCGTCGACCTGCGTCGTGTAGCGGGAATCCTCGTTGCCCTGGGTAAAGAGGTCCTCTTCCCAGACGACGCCGAAGGCCTGCTCTTCGTCGGGGCCGAATTTCGCCACGCGGGCGTAGATGCGGCGCTTTTCGAGCGCGCGCGCGATCTCCCACCAACTTGCTGTCTGGCCTTTTTTGGGCTTGAGCTTTTTCCAGACGGATGTCTGCTCTTCGCCGGTCGCGGCGGCGATCGTGCGCAGATGATCTTCTTTCGGCATGTCGCCGGCGGCAATCTGATCGAGGATGGCGGGGTGGATATTGGCGAGAAGCCGGAGTTTTCTGATCTGTTTGATCGGCGTGGCGAGCGCGAGAGCGATGGCGTCCTCGGTCCAGTGCTGCGCGGTCAGCGCTTCGATGGCGCGCCAGAGGTCGACGGTGTTCATTGGGGCGCGAACGATGTTTTCGGACAAGGACCGGAGCCGGTCCGCGGCGTCTTCGCCGGGCGCGGAGTCGTCCAGGCGGTCGTTTTCACCAAGGACGAGAACATTGATCTCCGCGATGTCGAGCCGGATGACGGCGCGGGTTCTGCGGTCGCCATAGATGATTTCGAGATCGGCGCCCTTTTGGCGGACGACGGGGGGCTGAAGGAGTCCGACAGCCCTGATGCTCGCCATCAGGGCGTCGTCGGCGCCGTCAGGGGCGGCCACCTTGCGGGGATTGTTCGGGTTGGGCTTGAGGCTCCGTGGATCGACCGTTCGCAATTCCATTGGGTTTGGTCCTTGTGCTGATTTCTTCGTCTTCTTCCTGAAGACCGGATCGCGGGAGCGCGGGCGTCCGATCGGGGCAAAGGCGGCGCTTGCGCCGGGATCCGGCCGGTCCAGCGCAGCGGCCGGGCGGACCCGCCCTTTGCGGCGGGCGGACGCCTGTGCTGCGTGCCTTTTGTTTGGCAGCCCCATGCCGGCGCTGGCGGCGCAAGGCTCTCGCGAACGGGGACGCGCTTAAGGGTTTCGTCGGAGCCAGCCGACCTCCGCAACTCCGTGGTAGCCTGGCTCAAAAATGAACCAGTCGAAGTCCTGTTTTCCGCCTTCGGCTTTATGGCCCGCCTCGATGACCCGCCCGGGCGGCATCGACGGACGAGGCGTCATCACGAGAACCTGGCGCAGGGGCTTGTATTCAAGCCATCTCGAATGTTCGTCGCCGGTCAGCCAGGCATGCGGCAGAAGCATCGCGACCTTGTGGCGGCAGCGCTCGAGCGCGAGATCGACGAAAAGTTCGGCGATCGTGAAAGGCGGGTTGCAAACGATGTTTTGTGGCCTGGGGCGGCCGCGGGGCCATGGGTCGCGAAAGTCGAAGATCTCGTGGCAGAGGGGGGATCGCCTTATGATGTCCGAACCATAGGCCTTGTAGCCGGCGACGCGTGCGCTGTGCACGATCCGTCCCGACCCGCAGGCGGGATCGTAGATCGAGCCCTCGAACAGTACGTCTTCGAAGAGACGCGATGAACACCAGCGCTCTTCGGTGTAGTAGTCGTGCGGGTCGCGTTCCCAGATCCGCGCGTTGAGCGGTCGCGTCGCGGCGACCGGGGAGGGACGGCGGACGATTTGCAGCATGGCGGTTCCTTTTGCCTGAGGATTGACGAAGCGCTCCCGGGAAGCGTGCGCGGCGCCCGCGCGAATGCGATGCGTTAAATCGGCCGCGGCGGGGCGGGCTGGCGATCGGCGCGCCTATCGCGCGCAGGGATCGAAGAGATCGGCCTGTCTCAGAGGCCGGGCTGGCGCGCCGGCCTCCGTCGGCGCCGACGAGGGTTCGTATTTGGCTTTCAGGCGATCGAGCGTGGCGCATTCGGTTCGCCGGATCGGCGAAGGCGGGTCTGGACGACGCGCTCGACATCGCAATAGGTGTACTCAGGGTCGCCCCAGCAGGGCCATTGCAAGGTCTGTTGAAGAAAATCGATCTTGCCGGCTGTATCCTCGAAGAAGGTCGAGAAGAATCCTGTCAGGTCGTAATTGGCTATGTGGCCGAATGTATTCGAGAGGCGCTGATAGAGGCGTTTTGTAAAAGCGTTTCTCGGGAAGTCGTTGGCGAGGAACTTCAGCAATGAGTTTCCGAACATGGCCTTGTCTTCGGCTGAGTTCCATTTGGTCGGCGTGAAGGCGCCGGCTTCGAGCCTCGGACTTGTGAGCGAACGGACGATCGCGGCGGGAATCATCGTTGTGATCCTTTCGGTCGAGCGGGATAGGGCTGGGGGAGAGACGCGGGAGATCTTCGACTTGCGTGCAGGTCGATCCGGGCGTGATCAGTCGAGGGTGAGGTCGAGATCGAGGAGATCTTCTTCGTCGCCTGAATCGGCGGCGGTCGCGGCGAGCGAGGCCTCGAGAGCGTCGATTTCCGCGCGCTTGTCGGTCAACTCGTCCTCGAAAGCGAACTTCTCGCCGAGGCGTTCGCGGTAGGCGGGAATCCAGTTCGCGTTGTCGGCGGCGGCGCGCTTATATTGCGCCAGCTCGGCCTCGAAGCGGGTGAGCATGTATTCAAGCCGGGCGATGAGGCCGAGGGCGGTGAGTTCGTCGTCGAATTCGATCTCCGCGGCTGGGCCGTTGCGCCGCATCGTCATCTCCAGGCGCGTTTGCCGATTATGAGAGGCGGAGAGGGCGAGGTCGATTTCGAAACCGCCGATAGCAGCGAGGGTCCACGCGCCGGCGATGCCCTGGAACTGATGTTGGCGGACCGCTGCGAGGAGTGCGGCGCCGGTCTGTTTGCGTTCGGAGAATGTCTTGCCTTCGACCTGCATCGCGAAGGCGTCGCCGGCGGTCGGTTTGCGTTGCGCGAGGTCGAGTTGGATTTGCGCGATGCGGCGTTCGGCGTGAGCGAGCGCGCCCTCGGCGGAGCTGAGCTTGCGGCGCAAGGCGTGCTGATCGTCGAAATGCGCGGCGCGCAGACGTTCGAGCCGCGCGATCTCCGCTTCGAGACCGGCTTTCTGCATCAGGCGCGGATCGCCCGAAGCGATGGCCTTCGCCATCGCGAACTGGTTGACCTGATTGCCGGCGTCCTCGAGCCGGCGGACGCTTCGATCGCCCGACATCGCCATGTCGATGAAGCGGGCCTTTCTTTCGAGCATCTGCCAGCCGGTGGCGTCGACGCTGCCCCTCGTCGCGTAGGCGCAAAGTTCGATCTCGTCATTCTCATTGCCCTGGCGCTCGATCCGGCCTTCGCGTTGGGCGATCTGCGATGGCAGCCAGGGCACGTCGAGGTGGTGCAAGGCGATCAGGCGGCGCTGGGCGTTGACGCCCGTGCCCATGGTTTCCGACGAGCCGATAAGGATGCGGACCGCTCCGCCATTGACGTCGTTGAAGAGCTTTTGCTTCGCGCTGGATTTTTTGCAATCCTGCATGAAGGCGATCTGGCTGGCGGGAACGCCGCGTTCGATCAGCCGCGTCTTGATCCAGCGGTAGGCGGAAAAGCCGCGCGTCGCCTCGACGTTGAGCGTGCCGAGATCGGAGAAAATCATCTGCGCCGCGCCGGGCAGGGCGTAAGGGATGCCGTCGGGTCGCGTATAGCGCCGGTGGGAGGTTTCGCGCCAGATGCGGTGGACGTTGTCGATCAGGGCGTTGAGCTTGTTCTCCGGCTCGTCGTCATAGTCGGGGAGGACGAAACGCAGGTCGATCGCGGCGTGGCGGCCGTCGCCGATGACGCTGAGCAGAATATCGTCGCCCTTTTTCGGCCGGCCGGAGCGGTTCTGGATCCTGTCGATCCGTTTCGCCAGATGCCGCTGATAGGCCTTGAAGGCGCGGCTCGGCGCGGCCGTGACGATCTGGCGTTTGCCGGTTTTGATGGCGGGCAGGCGGAGATATTGGCGAAGGTCTGACTGCAGGACGACGTCGGCGACCATGCGATAGATCGCCATGAGATCGGGGACATTGACGAATTCGCAAAATCGCGTGACCGGCTTGTAGAGGCCGGAGGGCTGTAGCTCCAGTTCCGTGCGCGCATCGCCGAAGGTCGCGGCCCAGGCGTCGAATTCCTGAATGCCGCGTTCCTCCAGCGCGTCCGACTGCATGAAGCGCTGCAGGGTGAAGAGTTCGCCCAGCGTATTGGTGATCGGCGTGCCCGAGGCGGGGATGAGGGCGCGTCCGGGGTTCTTCTCGGCGTCGATGAAGCGGGCTTTGACGAAGAGGTCCCAGGCGCGTTGCGAGCCTTCGGGATCGATGCCTTTCAGCGTCGACATATTGGTGGCGAAGGACAATTTCCTGAATTCCTGCATCTCGTCGACGATCAGCTGGTCGACGCCCATTTCGCTGATGGTCAGAAGATCGTCCTTGCGGCTCTGCAGCGCGTCGAGCGAGGCTTCGAGGCCTTCCTTCATGCGCTCGATGCGCTTTCTGGAAATGCGATCGTCGCTGTCAACTTTTTCGAGGAGGTCCCTGTAGGAATTGATCTGCTTCTGAATCAGGCTGCGCTCGAACGCGGTCGGCGTCGGAATGAATTTGAAGGCGGCATGGGTGACGATGATGCAATCCCAGGTCGCCGTCGCCGCGCGCGCGAGAAAACGCTGGCGTTTTTCCTTGACGAAATTGGTCTCGTCGGCGACCAGGATCCTTGCGTTCGGATAGAGAAGCAGGAATTCCCGGCTTGCCTGGGCGAGGCAATGTCCGGGCACGACCATCATAGCTTTGGTGACGAGGCCGAGCCGCTTCTGCTCCATGATCGCCGCGGCGATGCTAAACGTCTTGCCGGCGCCGACGGCGTGCGCGATATAGGTTCCGCCGGCGCTGACGATGCGCCAGATGACCCGCTTCTGGTGGGGGTAGAGCTTGATGACACTGCTGGCGCCGGGAAGCTGCAGATGGCCGCCGTCAAAGTGACGCGGGACGAGATTGTTGAAGCGATCATTGTAGATGCGGGCGAGGCGGTCGGTCCGGTCGGCGTCGGTCCAGATCCAGGCCTCGAAAGCCGCCTTGATTTTCGCGAGCTTATCCTTCGCGGCCTCGGTATCGGCGGCGTTGAGGACGCGTTTTTCGACGCCGTCTTCGACGAAAACATCATAGATCTGCGGTAGCGTCGAATTGAGCGCGTCGCTGAGGAGAAGGCCGGCGTGGCGGCGTTCCGTGCCCCACGCCGAGGTCGACGCCGGCGCGCGGGCGAATGCGTTGACGTCGATGCTCCAGGACGCGATTTCGACCGTGTGACGGATATAGGTCGCAACGCCGAGGACTTCCGCGCAAAAGGCCGCGATGGCGTCGGCGGGGATCCAGGGCGCGCCGAGGCGCGCGCTGATGTCCGAGGGCTTCAGATCCTCGGGCAGAACCTTTTGCAAGGTCTCGACATTGCGACGATAGCGCGGGTCAAGGGCGGCCGCGCCGATGGCGGCGGCGAGTTTGGTGCGGATCGGCCCTGAGAGATAGGCGTCGGCGGTTTGCCAGGTCTCGATGCCTTCGACTGTCAGCTGGGGATCGAGGAAGATGCGCTCGCCGAGCTCCGCGATCGTTTCGTCCCGCGAGCGGCCGAGCAGCTCGGCGACGCGGTCGAGATCGACGAATCCGACGTCATGCAGCGTGACGGCGAGTGCGTCGGCCGCGCTTTCGATCAGCGGCGTGACGGGCGGGTGCAGCACGCGTTCGGTGAAGATCGGGCCTTGCTTCGCTTTTCCGGTTTCGATGTCGTAATCTTCGATCGATGCGATGAGGCAGTGGTCCGGATCGTCGAGGAAGGGTTGCAGGTTCGGGCGGCGGATCGTCTCCTTGGCGATGCCCGTCTCGGGGTTGGTCATCTCGACGATGGTGGTCAGATTGATCGGCCCGAAGTCGCGCACGAAGGAGGCGTAGGCGACGCGCAGACGGGTCTGGGCCGGCCCCCAGGGCTCGTCGGCCTCCTGGGCGCGCAGGATCGCGCGGGTGGCGTCGCGGACGGCGATAAGGCCGCGGATGAGCCGTGCATGTTTGGCCGGGATGCCCTGGGTTCCCTTGCCATGCCGGACCGCGACGGGCCGCGGCGCGCCGTCGATGATCTGAACGAGATGGTTGTCGATGACGAGATAGCTGCCTTCCTTGATCGTCGCGCCGTCGGCGGCGGCGCCGACGCGGATCGCGGCGCGATCGAGGAAAAGCGCCTCGCCTTTGGCGGCCGGCTTGTGAATGTCGCGCGGCAGGCGCGCGATCGCCGCGCGCAGCTTCTCGTCGAGGCTCGTCCCGGCAATCGGCCGGCAGCTGTAGGCGGGGCCGAAAGGGCTGGAAACGCGGGCATGGTCGCCGAGGACCATCTCCGGGTGGTCGAGAAAATAGCGGTTGATCGCGAGCGCCTCTTCGCCGTCCTCAGTGGGGACGGCCTCGGCCAGAGACGTCCAGGCGGGGCCGGCGGCGGGTTGATCGGCGTCGCGTTTCTGCAGGAACAGAATGTCGACGACGACATCGGTTCCGGCGCTCGCGTTCATGCTTCCCTGCGGCAGGCGGATCGCGCCGACGAGGTCTGCCATGGCGGCGATGTGGGCGCGCGCCCTCGGGTCGCTCTTGTCCATGGTCCAGCGGCTGGTGACGAAGGCGGTGAGGCCGCCGGGCCTCAGACGCTCGATCGCGCGCGCGATGAAATAATCATGCAGCGAGAGGCGGAGCTGGCCGGCCGGATCGTCGCCGCGAACGGTGCGGTCGCTGAAGGGCGGATTGCCGAGGACGAGATCGTATAGGTCCGGCAGGCGGGCCTTGGTGAAATCCTCGTGGCGAATGAGGGCGTTTGGATAGAGGAGCCGCGCGATGCGCGCGGTCGTCGCGTCCATCTCGATGCCGGTCAGCGCGACCTTGCCGGCGAGGGCTCGCGGCATGAGCGCGAAGAAGAGGCCGGTTCCGCAGCCGGGCTCGAGGACGCGCCCGCCGGCGATCCCCATGCGCAGCAATCCCTTCCAGATGGCGCGCACCACGAATTCCGGCGTGAAATGCGCGTATTGGGTGGCGCGGGCGAGGCTGGCGAGGTCTTCGCGCGAAACCAGCTGCTCGAGCTGGTTGCCGAGTTCGTCCCAGCCGACTGGGAAGTTTTCGCCGGCGCGCCGGAAGAGATTGTTGGCGAGTTCGGTGGCGCCGAAGGCGGTGAAGCGGGCGAGGACATCCTGTTCCTCCGGCGTCGCGTTGCGGTTCTCGTCTTCGATGGTTTGCGCCAGACGGATCGCGGCGAGATTGTCGGCTGCGCGCGCTTTCCATCCGGCGGCGAGCTTGCGGTCGCCGGCGAGACGGAAGTCCTGCGCGGGCGATCGGGTGGCCTCATTGCTCGCCGCGGATTTGTCGCGGTCGATTTCCTCGTCGCCTGAGACGGCGGGCGTGGGGGCCGGCGCGCCAAAGCCGGAATAAAGATCAAACCCGCCGCCACTGATGCTCGTCGTGTCGAGAAAGGGGAGGGTGAATTGCGCGCTCTTGGGTTTCATGTCGTGGCCTTTTGAACAAGCGGAATCGCTGGCGCGTTGGAGGCGGCCAGTGTTCGGCGTGAGATCGGAAGGAGGGGTCGGGCGAGCGTTACGGCCGGCTAGACCCGGCCTGGTCGCGTGAGACGCCCGCGATTAGGTCGAACGCGAGGAGGGGATCAGCGTGGCGTAGAAGCCGCGCAGAACGGCTTGCCGGGCATTGGCCCAGGTAATCGAAGTGTTCTGGGCGAGCTGACGGAGGCAGGCGTTCAGAAGTTTGGATTGCGTCTGGTCGAGACAGACAGGCTCGCTTTTTTCGCCATCGGGGGAGAGGCGATAAATATGCATGAGCTGGTGGTGGCCGTTAGGGGTCGTGCATGTGCGTGATCCCGTGTCGAGGAAATGGGGGGGCTGGCTGTTCGGGGCGTCCTTCAGGCCTTGACGGCGCCCATGAGAAACAGCTCCTCGGCGCCGAACATCTGACGGGCGCCGCAGGCCTCGCATTTGTAGTTGCGGGCGTCGGGCTCGCAGCACGCGGCCTCTTCGCCGCAGGCGCGGCAAAAGCCGGTCATGTTTTCGGAGGCCTGTTCGATTTCCTCGAGCGTGAAGCGCTTTGCGACGATCTTGCCGGATTTGCCATATTCGATCGCCATGGCGGCGTTCTCCTTTGCGAGCGTCTTGAAGAAGAGATTTCTTCAATGCTCTTCCGCCGCGTCAGCCGGCGTCGCGGCGGGCAAGGGCGCCCTTGCGCCCGGCCCGACCCTTGCGCGGCGCGGCGACGGCTGACAAAGCCTTGTCTTTTTCCTTTTTCGGTTTGGTTCCTCAGGCGGGCGGGTTGTCGCGCATGGCGGCTTTCGGCTCCGTCGCGGGGGCGCGGCTTAAACGACGGGGAGGCCGGACAGCCTCGACAATTCGGTGGCGACAGCGTCGACCTCGGCGCGGGTCGGGCAGTCGGTGATCGCCTCGCAGCCGCCCTCCTTGAGACGGCCGTAGACGGTCCAGAATTGCGCCTCGGCATCCTCGATTCCGCCGTTCGTCCAGATTGCGCCGGTCGTCTCGTCCGTCTCGCTGGCGCAGCCGCCCGTTTCCAGCCATTCGAACAGGCTCCAGTCCGGCGCGACGCCGCCGGCGCAACAGTTGAACAGTCGTTGGTCGCTCACTGGCCTGCTCCTTTGAAGATTAGATTTTCTCGATCTCTACAGGCCGCTTCGCTCGCCGGCCCGGCGATAGAAGGCCCGGAGGACCTGCTGGCGCAGGAGGATGTATTCAAGCGCTCCATTATCGGCGGAGGGACTGAGAATCGCGGTAACCAACGCGGACTCGCGCTGGTCGAGATGCGCGACGTCGTCGGGGTTTGTCGACGGCGCCGGTCGAATTGAGATGCCTGGTAGTCCATTGGGATGAGCGTGGGTGCGGAACCAGATGAGATAATCGTTCATGTCGCCCGCCGTTCGATGACGGCGGTCGCCAGCGTGGCCCGCGATAGGCGACACAGGAAATGCGGGTGCGACAGAGGCGCGAAGACCGGCGTTCGCTTGCGATATTCAATGAATGTGAAGGCGTCGGCGGAGATGCCGGTTTTGCCGAATTGAGCTGGATGCCGGAGACGTATCGTGTCGCCCTGCCTGAAGCTCGCGGCTTGCTTGCGGGCCGCCAGCCGGCGGCTCTTCGCGGCGGTGACATTCGCGCGCCATTCCGCCGCATAGCCGGGGTCGGGAATGTCCTCGACGGGCGAAAGCAGGCGCATGATGCGGTCGGGACAATCGACCTCGCAGGGACCCATGGCCTCGTCGCTGCTCTTGTAGCCGAAGCCGTCCCTCTTGTTGTTCTTGAACAGGAAAACGCCACAAAAGACATACGCGGCGGTGGCGCCTTTGAATTCGTTGCGGATCGCGGCATAGATGGTTCCGCCGACGGTCGCGGTCGCGAGGACGTTGGCCTTATAGACGTCGGTTTCCCGTGAGTATTGTTCTGCGATGTATTCGGCCGGAGTCTGGCTTTGAAGCATGTCGTTGTGGAACAGCCATCCCATCGTGGTTTCCCCTGGGTTCATGGAATGATGATGCCGGCGGCTCGGCAGGCGATCTTTTGGATCGCCGCCTGCATGAGGGAACGGCGCGTCCCTCCACGAGGGTCGCCGTCAGCGGCCTTGTGCGCATGTCGGGAAGAGGGACGCCCGCGCCGGCGGGCTAGGTCACGGTGGGCGCGCCGCGTGTCGTCAGTCTATTGCGGCGAACCGCACGGCTGCGATCTTGGGCAAGATGTCGGTGCGGACATGGACGTAATCATCGTCGGGCGAGTTGGTGAATTTCGTGCTGGTCAGGTAGTGCTCAATGTCGCGAAGCATGTGGCGAACCTGCCTGAGTTGTTGATGAGCCTCGTCGCGTTCTCTTATGACGCGGTGAATAAAGTTTTCGCTCATGGGCGTATTTCCTGTGAAATGAAGCTCCCTGCAGTCGGGATTTGACGGATTTCGTGCGGCCGGATCTCAATCGAGGGGCGCAAGACACTCGAGGCCGAGCATCCGCACTTTGGTCTCCGGCTCGCCTTCCTCAGCTTCGAAGCAGACGTAGACGTAGACGTAATCGGAGAAGCATTTTCTGCAGCGTTTGTGGATGATGCCGACGCGATGCGTGAGGCTCTGGCCGATCGGAAACGGATCGTGGACGATGCGAACTTTTTGGCCCTTGTGGAGCCACGCGGCGGCGCGGTTTCTGACCTCGGTTTCTTGCCATTCGACGCGCCGCGCCCAGGCCTGCGCGGTCTCGCCGCGGGCGCGGCTGCGCCAACTCCAGGTTCCAAGGTAATCCGGAGCCTGCGGCGACAGGTCCGGGATCGCGGGTTGTGGAGCGGCCTGCGTCAATCCGATTTGGTGGACGTGTCTTCCCATATGGTCACCAGGTTCCGCAGTGCGCTTCGATGGCGAGCCTTTCGCGGCGGTCTATGAGCTGCAGCGCATGGTTGTGGAAGACAGAGCCGGTCCGGGCCTGTTGCACGACATGAAGCCAGGCGTCGCGATCTTCAGTGAAAGCGGGGGATCCAGGCGGCGGATCGTCAAGCTTCTGCAGCTCGACGCGGCGCGATCCGTCGCTGTAAACGCCGCAATCGGAGATTGTCCAGCCATCCCTTTGAGCTGCTTCGTGATCCAAGGCGTCGAGGGGGTCGAGGGGGTTTGTCTTCGCACCGATCGGCGGATTGCCGAGCGTATGATGATGGATCGTCATTTGGGCCTCCATTTGTCTTCTTCGTGAAGATGTTCAGGCCCATCCACAGGCCGTCCGGTCGGCGCAAAGGCGGCGCTGACGGGCCCCTTCGCGACAACGCGAAGGGCGTCAGGCGCCGGGATCCGCGCGGCCCAGCGAAGCGGCCGTGCGGACCCGCCCTTTGCCGGCGAGCGGTCGTCTGTGGGACTGATTTTGTCTGCCTCCTTCTCTTAATTTTTCGAAGAGAAACCGGGACGCACGGCTTGGCGTCGCGCTGTGGAAGCTATCGTTGCGGCGCCCTGAATAATCCTGTCAGGGGGGCTTTGAGCGCAGGGCGGGCTTGATGTCGGTGGCCAGAATTATTTTTCGATGCGCCAGAGCGCCGCGCCGGTTCGCGTCAGGCAGTAAATCAGCGCCGGAATGGCGAGGCCAAGGCAGATCGCGGGATAGATCATGAGTCCCTGCGAATGTTTGCTGAAGGAAAGCGCATTCATCGCGGCGCTCAGGATCAGCGTGCCGATAATGGCCGGGACCGCGAAGCGCGCGACGTCCTGTCGTGTGCGATTGGCCGCATTGAGAATGCTGATCTCGATCACGATAAAACTCAAATCGATGCCAACCGCCATGGCGAACGCCGATGGCGCGTCGCAGCCCGTGACAAGGCGCGTGCCTTCGGCGAGATGCGTGAGCGACAGGCAGGTCAGGACAAGCGCGACGGCGAGGACGGCGGCCGCGCAAAGCCGTTGCGTCCGTGGGGGCGCCGGCGAGCGGGTTGTTGCGGGTCTGCGCGATCGTGGCTTGGGCGGGGCTTTTGTCGCGACTTTTGCCGCGCGCGACGAAATGGCGGTTACATTCGTCATGGTCGTAATCCTTTCCTGGGAGGAAATTGAATCGCGGCCAGCCTCAAGAAGGCCCGACCCGGTGGAAGTTCGCAGCGGTCGCGGCGCCCGTGTTCTAGCCCAGGCGATCGCGCCGTTGCCGGAAAGCGCGCGCGGCGCGCGGCGGCGCCCGTCACAAAGGCGAACGGCGCGAGAGGCGCGAAATCGGCTGGGAAAGAGCGGCAGGGTCCGTTGGATCGGTTCGCCCGGCCGTTCTCGAACGTGGTTCAAGTTAGAATTTGACGGCGACCCCGCTTCGGATCGTCGTCGTATTGAAGCGCCCGTTGACGCCCTGGCCGTGCAGATATTCAAACCGGAGGGACAGATCGGGCGCGACAAAGACTTCGACGCCGCCGCCGGTGGTCCAGCCCGCCTCGACCGCGTGGTAGCCTTGGTTGAGTTTGGCGAAGCTCCCGATCATGGGGCCGCTCGTTGCGTAGATCATCAGGCCCTCCGGGGTGGCGACGCCGAGGCGGGCGCGGAGTGAACCGTTGACGTCGGCGAGGCTTCCGTAGGGGTTGGAGACCCCCGCGTCGCCTTCGAAGCCGGCGACGGCGATGCCGACGGGAAAGTTGAACCCGGCGAAGCCCCAGAAGCCCGGCCCGAACGATGTCGCGCGCCGGGAAATTGACCTGAATGGAGGGATGACGCCAAAGGGGCGCGTGTCATTCGATCCCGGCGCTCTTTGGGCGCCCGCCGCGAAGCCAGCGTAGGGGCCCTCAAAGGGGTGTCTGGGAAACCAGCTGTCCGATCGTGAGAATTGTGCAAGCGGCTCGGCTGCGCGGGCCAGCGTCGAAGCCTTGCGCTTTATCAGGCGGTTGGCGTGAAGATGCCGCACGTGCTTCTTCAGCTTGCGTTTATGAAGCCGGGCCGTCTTCGGCCGAAGGCGCGGCGTGTAGGCGGGCTCGTCCCGTTCGTTGTAAGCGAGGACGCGCTTCATATCCTCGGTGAGAGGCATCAGTGGCGATTTGAGCGGGGCGGCCGCGCTTGTCTCGAAAAGCGCCGCGCCGACGCAGAGTCCGAGCGCGACAGTTGCCAGGGACGTTTTCAGTGAGGTCTCCTTTTGTCTTCTTGCTGAAGACCTTTGTCGAAGGCCGGCGGCGGTTCGCCGGGCGCAAAGGCGGCGTTTGCGCCGGGATCGGGGCGGCCCAGCGGAGCGGCCGTTCCGACCCACCCTTTGCGGCTGGCGGGGCGCCGTGGCACGGCTTCTCTTTTCTCAGCTGTGTTCCGGCTGGTTTTCTTGAATCCGGTTTTCGATGGCGGGATCGGAAGTCGCGTCCTGTTCGCGGCGATCGCCTCTTTCGTCGCTGGATAATTGCAGGATCAATTGTTCGATCTCGGCCGCGAGAGCCGGGTCCCTCGCGCGGCGGGCGTCTATCTTTCGAATGGAATGAAGCACGGTCGTATGGTCACGGCCGCCGATGAGCCGGCCGATTTCCGGCAACGACTTGCGCATCAGGGTTTTGGCGAGGAAATGCGCAATTTGCCGAGGCGTGACGGCTCTTCTGAGCCGGCTTCGCGAAACGAGTTCTTGCGTCGAGATGCCGTGGAAGGCGGCGACTGCTCTGACGATGTCGCGGGCGCTGGGCGCGTCGCGGGTCGGCGGGTCAGCGATAGACGCCGCGGGAGGAGCCTCCGCGGAAGACTCGGTGACGTCGACGGCCTGCGCGCTCGCTGAGGTCGCGATCGATGTCCGATGTGCCGCAAGCGCAGGCGAACGGAAATTGATCATCGGAAGCGCCGCTGACTGCGGCTGCATCAGGCGGCCCCGAATTTGCTTTCGGCGCGCGTAGAGGCCGGCGAGCGTGATGTTTGTCATGGGTTCGATTTCGATCATCATGGTGGTTGCTCCATGTTTTCCTTCGATGGTTGCGAATGGGATGAGTGTGGCGCCGCGCCGCGCGAATGCCGGCGCTGGTTTCGATAGGCGCATCGAAAAGAGATGCGCGCCGCGGACCGCCGGCGGGTTGGCCGGCGTGATCACTCGATCCAGGCGTTGGGGTTCGCGTGAGCGGATGCGGGAGATCGGCGTCTCCGAGCCGTCCTATGTATTGATTTTGTGCGGAATCGCCTTGCGTGCGGGGGTGGCTTCGTGATGCTCGCGCGGCAAGCCCGGCTCACCACGGACCGTGAAAGGTTGCGATTGCGAGCCTTTCGCGGGCGTCGACGAAATCCAGCGCCTGACGGTGCAGAAGGGAGCCTTCTCTGGCCCGCGCAACGACATGCGCCCACGCGTCTTTGTCCTGCCGAAAGCCAGGAAAGCTGACGGGGGCTTATCGAGCTTGCGCAGTTCGACGCGCGACGAGCTGTCCCTGGCCGCGCCTAAATCGGAAAGGGTTTATCCCTCGCGATGGGCGCGGTTGAAGTCGAAGCTGGAGATTGACGGCGTCGCGGCGCCGCAGGTCGCCGGCGGGACGATCGACTGGATAGTGATCATTGGGGTTTGCTTTCGTGTTGTTTTTGAACGCACCCTGTCAAGATTCTGGGTAAGCGCCGCATTCCCCCGCCGTGTTTTGACGGATCTCCTGCATCGTCTGCGCCACATGCGGCTGCAGCGGTTGGCGCATCGAGTTCGGCGGGGGCAGCGTTGGAGCGATCGAAGCTCGGCGCCTTCTCAAAGCCCCGGCTTAGATGCTCTCATTCATGGGCTGCGGACTACGCCAGGCGCCTTCAGACGGTAGAGACCGTATGGGCCGACCGCGTTGCGAAGCTGGCGGAGCAGCGGTCCTTCGGGTTCGCAAGCGTCGCGTCCGCTCTGCCAAAGGTCGCACAAGCGCGATTTCCAGCGGCGTCCGTTTCGTTTCGCGAAGTCCCGCAGAGCTGACATTTGCTCGGGTGTTAAGCGGCGATCTGGGGTTTTGGTGGGACTGCCATTCGCCATGGACGCCTCACGCGGCGATGCTTGTGGCATGATCGTCCTCGTCATCGTTTTCGCCGGTCTCTTCGGGCGCATCGGCCCGGAATGCTGGATGAAAGCCAAGGAGATAATCGGCGATTTTCTGCGCATCTGCGGCGGCGCGAAAGATCGCGCGTCTATCGTCTTTCAAGAGTCCGATCCACGAGCTAATATAGCTCGCATGATTTGGAATATCCGAAGGCAAGCCGATCTCATTGCCGATGAAGACGCTGGCGAGCTCGGCTTTTAATTCTTCGATACTGTAGAGAGCGGAGCCATATTTACCGGTGAGATCTCTTGCTAATCTGTGGGCCGCGCCGCTCGCGTGAGCCAATTCGTGCAAGGCGCTCGAGGCGCGCTCTTCTGGCGAAGCAAAGGCGTGATCCGGCGGCAATTGAATATGGTCTGTCGCGGGGCAGAAGAAGGCCCTGTCGCCGCCGAGGCGAATTATAACGCCGCTATTCTTCAAGATGATCTCGGCGTCTTCGATCCGCTCGGGAAGGGTCTTCGGCGCGCCGGGTGGCGTGAATTCGGGGATGCCTTCGATCTGAGAGGCGTGAAAGACGCTGAAGGAGCGCATCAAAGGGATGCGCTTGACCGAGGCGTCGTCGCCCTCGGGCGAAGTCGGGTCTTTGACCTCGTGTTGCTTGTAGAAGAATATTTTTGTCGAGGTCTCACCGCGGCGGACTTGCCACCCGCGTTCAGCCGCCTGCTTGTAGCTGCACCATCTGGGATCCTGGCTCGCGAAGGCGAGCGGAGAAATGCCGAGAACGAATGTGTTGATGCCTCGGTAGCGGCGGCCGGTAGCGGCGTTCATCGGCGCCGAGGGTCCGCCGGCCTTGTTGGGATCCCAGGGACGCCGCCAGGGCTTCACGCCGGCTTCGAGCGCGGCGACGATCTTGTCGGTCAATTCCTGATAGCTGTCGTGTCGGCCGGCGTTGGTTCTCCGCTTGAGTTTTGTCATGGGGACTGTCCTTTTTTCTGTGAATGGCTGGAACAGTTCCCAACGCCCCGCATCCCGGTTCGCGGGGGCAAGGGCGCGAAGCGGGAAAGGCGAGACCAGCGCAGCGGCTCGCCGACCGGCCCCTTGCCCCGGCGGGCGGGAATGCGGTAGCGGCGCCTATACGTTTTTCATCTTGTTTTTCTCTCCTGTTTCCGCGTCCAGATCTGGGCTTGGCGGGGCTGGCGCCGGGTCGGGCGCGCCGGCGCGAATAGCGTCCGCCTTGGCGAGCGCCGCTTGGGCGCGCGGCAGCCAGAGGGCGAAATCTACGCGGGAAAGACCCATGGCCTGCGCCGCCTCGGTCAGGAGAGTCGCGAGAGCGTCGAAGTGCTCGGCTTTCCGTTGGACGCGTTCATAGAATTCGGATGAAACCGGCAACGCGGCGCCTTTGTAAGCCGCGTCTTCGCCGATCCAGATGCCGGTGACGTAGGTATCGCCGGTCGTCTCATAGTCGGGCAGTTCGCCCTCATTGTCGTCGTCGTCGACGGCGCGCCGGCAGGCTTCCTCGGCTGTTGGCGCGTCATAAGTGCGATGGCGATAGTAGGGCGTGCGATAGGTTGTCTCGATGGTGAATTTCGGCATTGGGAAACAATCCATGCGTTCGCGTGAAAAATGGTTGGTCAGCCAGTCCATCCCCAGAGTTGAGGCAAGCTTCCTGGCTCCGGCGAGAGCCATTTCGTCCGTGATTTCGATGGTTGAAGGGATGAGCTGGGACGCTTCGGTCAGAATCGTCCTGTAGAGCGCCGCCAGGCGATTGCTGCCGGTGTCCATGATGGCGTTGACGAGTAAGCTCGAGAGAGCCTCGCGCTGTTCGCGTGCGAGCGTAATAGTGGTCGCAGCGGCGAGATCTTGTTCGGTCCGAAGAGGGCGGCTTGCGTCGGGCACTTTCTGCTTCCTTTCGATTCAGATCTTCTTTCTGAATATCTGGACCGAAAGCGCCTCCGCCGTCGACGGGGCAAGGCCGGCCCAGGCCGGGGTCCCCGCGCTTGTGCGCGGGGCGGCGGCCCGGGAGCGGAGCGACAAAGCCTTGCGGCGGCGACCGCGGGGGCGCATTCATGCGCCCCTTACTCGGTTCTTCGTCGGCTGTGCTTCCATAGCTTTCAGCGAAGCGCCTGAGGCGATGAGGCGTGGCGGCGCCTTGAGCATGGAGTTCCCTTCATCATGAAAGGAACTTCCGATGTCCGTTTCATCTGTCGAACGCCCCGTCAACGCGCTGCGGCAGCGCATGCTCGAAGATATGGCGATGCGCAGCCTGCGATCGGATACGCAGCGCGACTATATTCGCTTTATGCGCAGCTTCGCCGCCTTCCTCGGACAGGCGCCGGATACCGCGACGGCCGAGGATATTCGCCGGTTTCAGGTTCACCAGCGTGAAAGCGGCGTGCAGCCGCCAACCATCAACTGCTCCGTTTCGGCGCTGCGCTTCTTCTTCACCGTGACGCTCGATCGGCCAGATCTGTCGCGGCGTCTGGTCCTCGCGCGCTATCCGCGCAAGTTGCCAGCGGTGCTGAGCGTCGAGGAAGTCGGCCAACTACTCGGGTCGGCGCCGGGGAGGATCCAGGTCGAACAGGGCAACGGACGCAAGGACCGGCAAGCTCGTCTTCTTCGGCGCCCTGGCCGATCTCACCGACAAGCGCCGCTTCCTGCGCCACCTCGCGCCGGTCAGGAAGAAGCGATGGGTGGTCTATGCCAAGGCGCCGTTCACCGGCCCCGAGGCTGTGCTCGCCTATCTCTCGCGCTACACCCACCTGGTCGCCATCTCCAATCAGCGTCTGATCGCCTACGATGAGACCGGCGTCACCTTCCGCTACAAGGACTACCGCCGCGATGGTCCGGAGCGGCAGCGCGTGATGACGCTCGCGCCACACGAGTTCATCCGCCGTTTCCTGCTCCATGTCCGGCCACATGGCTTCCACCGCATCCGCCATTACGGCTTGCTCGCCAGCTCCGCACGGAAGGCCAATATAGCGCGCGCCCGCGGTCTCCTTGCCGTGGCGCCGGCGCCACCAGAGCCTGTCGAAGCGCCAGAACCGCTCGATTGGCTCCCACCTTGTCCCTGCTGCGGCGGGCGCATGCGCATCATCAAGACCTTTGAACGCTGGATGCAGCCGCGCGCGCCGCCCCACGCTCCTGCAGCAACCGAGACGCCGTCGTGACCCGGCACGGCCTACGCTTACCTCGCGCCGCAACGTTCCTTGTTCCGGCGACCGCCATCTGCACGCCCTTCGCCAACTCCATGACAAAAGACTTGAACCTCGCAGGCGGCCAACTCCCAATCAAACGACCGCCTGGCGCAGAGTCTCGCTCGCCGCGTCCTCGTCCGCGCCGTCACCGCCCCGGCGGCTCCATCATCGCCCGCAGGCAAAGCCCGAAATCCCCATAGACCGTTGCCGCAGGCCCGCGGGTTCGTGCTTGGGCGGTTTTCGAACGCCTGAAGGCATCCGAAAACCTTCACCATCCCTGTCGTTCGGTCCAACCGCACCGCTGCTCCGAAGCGGACATCCGGCTCGGAGGCATAGACGGCTAGGATGGTAGTTTGGGACCTTCGCCATGGGCATGAGGCGCCCGAGACGGGAAGCCGCTTGAGGCCGACTGATCCAAAGGCGGGATAATCGTCGCGATCGAGCGCGCAAATCCGCACTTTTCTCGCGCGCCGCGGCGCCGAAGATGATTACCTTTGGACGATAGAATCCCTAGAAGCTTCAGATCAGGTCGGCCGTCTGGCGAATCTTGCGGCCTTCCTTGATTGCCATGCGGAGGATGACTCGATGCGTCTGCTTATCAGCCTGCTCGTGATCGCTTATTTTGTCGGCGTTGGCGTTGTGCTAGCGCCGACGATCAAAGCAAACTGGAGCACCGGCCCCGCGTCGCAATTCGCCGAAAGCGTTGCAACGGAACTGCCGAGAGCGTTGGCTTGGCCGGCGGCGGTATATCGCAGTATCGCAGAGAAGCCCAGCGCTCCCGAGAAGCGGTAGTGTCTCAGTTTGAAATTTCAGCGCCAGCCTTTTTGTAAGGGCCGCGCTTCGGGGCAGGCGCATCTGCGTCCATCGCCTCGGCAATATCGGCCCAATCCATCCTCCCGCCGCGACCGCCGCAAAGCCATCCTGATCGTCGCTGCTCTCCCATCCAGATTGACGCGCTACAGCTTGTCGCCACAAAAAAGCGGGAAACGCGTCCCGGCGTTCCCCGCCAAGATCGCTAGCGTGACCTGAACCATGATAGAACCGCCGAGCTAGCGGCGGGAACCATTGGGGTCCCTCCCCGTTGCCTATAACGATGATGTATGGGGGGATTTACAACGCGCACGTATGCACTCGCCATAGCTGCCGCCGCCCTTTTTGCCTTTTCCACTTCAGGGTTCTCACAGGGTATTCAGATTGGACCGGGCGGCGTCCACATAGACACCGACCCTGGCCGGGAAAGAGTCTCGGAGCACGAATGTGAAGAATTGCGGAGGGCGTGCACTCACAAGGATGAGTTAGGCGAACAAGGCGAAGGCAATTGCCGCCGATATCGCGAATCTTGCGAATAGCAGCTCCGATGACGCTATCCAGAGTCACCCGCCGTCCATAGGCGCCAGCGGCTCAAGAGCCGGAGGGAATTCCCGGGTGGGATCAAGGGCCTCGATTTGCAGCCAACCTTAACGACTAATCCGTGATCACCTGGAGGTGCGGCCCGAAGGGAGAAAAGATGTTAAAGAAAATTCTCGCAGTGATGTTTCTGACTTCTGCGGTAAGTTTTGCGGCGCCGGCGACTGCGTGGGCGCATGCTTACCATCGCCATCATCATGGAGGCTGGGGTCACCATTATGGCTGGCGCCACGGTGGCGGGGCCTATCAGGGCGGCGGCGCCCAACACGGCGGTGGCCACGGTTATGGCGGCAGGTAGCCGCAGGGTGGACACTCGAAGCACACGGACGAGCCCTGCATACTGCCGGGCTTTTTCACTCGGCTCGCGGCGTCCGTGGCGTCGATCTTTCGCAATTTGAGCTTACCAAGCCAAGCCCTCGCTTGTGAGCTTTTCATCTTTGATCGTCTCCGAAGGGCTTGGGATTGTCCCTGTAACGTCTGCAATTGGCGGCATTCCTTCCGTTCACGAGATCCGCTTGAAAGACAGCAAAGGGTCGACCGCCGCCGAACGAACGGCGGACGCCGTCTCCGAGGCGAACGAGGATGATGCCGCACGCGCGGAGCGAGGCCGCCATCAGACAGGGCGGCAGGCGCAGGCGTTGGAGACGTTGAGGCTCTTGATGGGGCCGCTCATATCGAGGTCGGGATAGGCAAGCGTCCCATGGATCGCGTGTCGCGCTACCAGCCGAAGATGATAAGATGGTTTCAAGTCTCGGGAGCGGAAGTAAATTAGTCCTATGGCTGTCAGCTCGCCCGATCTGAAAGCATTCTTGGTCTCCACACCTTTCTTCGGTGGCCTCTCAGACGCAAGTCTCGATCTCCTGATCTCAATGCTGGTCGAGCGCCAGTTCGACGTCGGCGCCACTGACTCGACGGCGCCGATCAGATGATCGATCGTATTGCTCATAATTGTTCCTTTGATTGGGAATGAATTTGGCGGCTTCGCGGGCCGGTGGCCGCGGCTGGCGGCGACCTAAAAGCGGCGGAATCGATTTGGCTGATCGGCGCGGGCGGCCGGGGCACGGGCGGCGACGCGCGGGCGGTTCTGATCGCGAAGCCAGCCCAAGACCCGATTGTCATCCGGGATGTCGTCGATGAAGGACGAGGGGCTGGCGGGGCCGCGACGAAACCCGCAATGGGAGATCGTCACCCGACGCATGCCGCGCGTCAGCGCGACATAGGCGAGCCTTCGCTCCTCGTCGCGATCGCCATAGTCGCTCGGCAGCATGCCCGCCTCCCAGGCCGGCAGAAACACATGCGGGAACTCGAGGCCTTTGGCCTTGTGCAGGGTCATCAGGCGGACCCGCGCCGTCTCGTCCTCGCCCGGACCGTTAGTCGCGAGGGCGGCGTGGTCGAGCAGCTCACGGGCTGTGTGGAATCCGCCTGCGAGCTCGATCAGCTCCTGCAGATTTTCGAGCCGGTCCTCGGTCGTCTCCGCCTTGCTCTCGCGCAGCATGGCGCGATAGCCGGTCGCATCGAGCAAGAGCGAGATCTGTTCGGCGAGGGTGTGCGCATGATCGGCGCCGACGCGCCGGATCGCGTCGGCGAATTGCAGCCCGGCCGCGCGGCATTTCGGGGGCAGAGCAGCGGTGTCGAGAGCGTGCAGCATGGAGACGTTGCGGAACGCCGCCTCGGCCTCGACGATATCCATGGCCTTGTCGCCGTAGCCGCGGCGCGGTTCGTTGATGACGCGACGGAAGGCCTCGTCGGACTGGCGATCGTCCGGCGCCGCGGCGAGGCGGAGGAAGGCGAGCGCGTCCTTGATCTCGGCCCGCTGCCAGAAGCCGACGTCGCCGACGATGACGTAAGGAACGCGCGCCCGCATCAGGGCTTCCTCGAACCCGCGCGAAATGAAGTTGTTGCGATAGAGGCAGGCGAAATCGTCCCAGTCCACGCCTTCAGCGTGCAGCCGCAGCATTTCGGCGACGATCCCGGAGGCCTCGGCCTGCGCGTCGCGGTATTCGACGATTTCGATGCGCTCGCCCGCGCCCTTCCTTGTGAACAGCGTCTTGCCGAGACGCTTCCTGTCCTGCGCGATCACGGCATTGGCCGCGTCGAGAATGTGGCCGGTCGACCGGAAATTCTCTTCGAGGCGAATCTGGACCGCGCTCGGAAACTCCTTCGAAAACCGGCGAATGAACGAGATGTCGGATCCGCGCCAGCTGTAGATCGACTGATCGTCGTCGCCGACGACGAAGATGCGCTGGTGGTCCAGCGCGAAGGCCTTGAGCCAGCTGTATTGGGCGAAGTTGACGTCCTGATATTCGTCGGAGTGGACCCAATCGAATTTCGAGGCCCACCGGTCGCGATATTCTTCGTCGCCGAGCATGGCGAGGGTCGGCCAGAGCAGGAGATCGCCGAAATCGGCGGCGTTCGCCTCGCGGAGTCTTTGTTGATAGTCGGCGTAGACCCGCACGGCGGCGCGAAAGCCGGCGGCGTCGATCTGCTCGCGGTCGCGCTCGGCGTTGGCGATTTTCGTATCGACCCATGCCGCCGCGCCTTTCGGCGTCATGAGATTGTCTTTGAATTTCGAGATCCGGTTGCACATGATCTTGAGCGGATCGCGGCCGGTTTCTGTCTCTTCGTCGCCGCCGGCGAGATTGAGCGCCTTCATGGTGCGCTTGACGACGCGCCGGCTGTCGTCGGCGTCGAGAATGTCGAAATTGGGCTTGAGGCCGGCGATTTCGGGGGCCTCGCGCAACTGCCGCGCGGCGAGGCCGTGGTAGGTGCCGAGCCAGCGCGGCGCGGCCTGCCCGCTGAGGGCGGCGCGGATGCGCGAGGCCATCTCGCTCGCCGCCTTGTTCGTGAAGGTCACGGCAAGGATGCGCGAGGCGGGAATGCGGTCGACCGCGATGCGATGGACGACGGCCGCCGTGAGGCACGATGTTTTGCCGGTTCCGGCGCCGGCGAGCACGAGGATCGCGCCCTGATGCGCCGCCGCCTCGACCTGGGTTTGCGTCAGGTTTGCGGCGATCGCCTTGAAGGCCGCGTCGGAGATTGGATCTTCGTGCTGCATCGCTGCGGCGTAATCCGCCCAGTCGTCCTGATCCAGAAAGGGATCGATGTCAGGATCAGAGAATCGCGACATGGCAATTTGCTCCGTTGCAGCGGATCAATTCTCCGTCCGCCTTGTCGATGGTGGTGAAAACTGTGAAGAAATCGTCGAGGTCGAACTCGCCGTTTTCGTCGCACTGACCGTCGACGATGACGCCTTCGAGCCACTGGGAGCCGTCATCTGCTTCGACACGGACGTAGGTGTCGGTCCGGCTGTCGCCACGGGGCTGGCGCCTGCAGCGGAGGCGTGTTTTCTCGGGCAAGCGCGCGAAGGCCGTCGCCAGGCCGGCGAGATTTTCATCCATCGACGCTCGACCGAGAAGCTGTTCGATCCGCCCCAGCAGCGCCGACTGAGCGCGGCTTGGCGACCATGGCTCCCAGGCCTTCATGCCGGACCGCGGAAGCAAAGGATCCTTGTCGAGAGGCTCAAGCGTAATCCAGAGGTTCGAGCGCATCTCCTCGCGGCTCCAGCCGACGACGTGGAAAGCCTCGCTCGCCGCGGCGAGGCGATCGGCGTGCTTGTGCCGCGCATAGGATTCTTCGGTCCAGGCCGGCAGAGGTAGCGCTGGTCGACGGCGGCTTGCAGACGACGATCCAGGCGCGCGAAGTCCGGGCCGAGGTGCGGGCGCAGCGGCGCGATCGGATCGATGCCGCCGAAGAGCGCTTCGGTCGCGTCATGCAGGAGTTCGCGCAGGGCTTCCCGGGCGGTGAGCGGTCCTTCGGCCTCGCGCAAGGCGAGCACGGTGAGGCTGTGCTGGGCCACGCTGAGCGGCAGGTCCCATTTGGAATAGCCGCCCCATCGGTAGGTGCGCGAGAGTCCGATCGCGAGGTCTTCGTCGGTCCAGGCGTCGGGTTGCGGGTTAAGGAGATCGAGCCGGCCTCCGGACTTGAGGAGGATGAATGCGCGAGGTTGTGGCGCCTGAACGACGGGCGTGGTTTCATGGCTGATCCATGGCGACGATCCGTAGAGGTCACGGGGAATCCCCATTTGCTCTTTGAGTTTATTGAGCGGCTCGTAGTTGCGGAAGTCGGGAAGGTTCACGGCGTATTCCTTTGCTTGGCCTGTTGTTGGAGGATGTCGTTCCAGTCGCCGTGTTCGATCGGCGGCCTCAGCCGCGCGAAGGCGACGCCGGCTTTGGCGGCGAGTTTTTCGTGCCTGGCGGCGTAGCGTTCGCCTGCGGGATTGGCGTCCGCGGCGCTGCAGAAAACCACGTCCCGGACCCCGGCCATTCGAGCGAGGATGCGCTCGATCGCCTCGATGGTCGCCGGGCCCATGCCGCCGCCGGTCGCGGCGTAAAGCGTGTGCGGCCGGGGTTGTTCGATCGCGGCGATGCTGAGCGCGTCGATCGGCGCCTCAGCGACGACGAGACGGCTGAAGGGTGGGTCGCCACCGGGAAAGCGGAAGAGCGTTTTGACGCCGCCCGCGAGCGAGCCTCTAAAATTCGGGGCGCGGATTTCGACGTGGGTGACGCGCCCGGTCTCATCGCGGTGGGCGAACCAGGGGCTGCCATAGGCGCCTTCGCGCAGCGCGTCGGCCGCGGCGGCGGCCTCGAGGATGTATTCCGGCAGCCGGCGCTCCTGCGTCAGATAGCGCCATCCCGGCGAGGCCGGCCGCAGCCGAGGCCGAAGCGCCCATCTCTCCGCGGGCGGTAGCTCGCGAGGGTCGTGCTCTCGCCGCCGCGGGGCCTCCGGGAAGGTCGGGCTGAGACCGGCGAAGGGACGCAGGAGTTTGCGGACCTGACCGAAATTAAGGCCCGGATCGAAGTGCTGGACAAGGTCGAAAACGTCGCCCCTGGCGTCGCTCTGTGGGTCCCACCATCCCCGGCCCGCATGGTTGACGATGAGAACTTCGCTAGCGCCGCGGCGGTATTTGAGGCAGTTCTTCGTGCTCTCCGCCCGGTCGAGCAGCCATGGCGGCGGCAGGCGCTCCAGCAGCGTGGCGCAGCTCACCTCCGCGCGCAGTCTTTCGATTTCTAAATCATAGGTTGTCATGGCGCGGGCTCCCATCTCCTGTTGTCAGGAGCGGGAGCGGCGTCCTTCGCCTGCTTCCATTTCGCTGATCTGATACCCCCTGGCCGACCGCGATGCGGTCGCGCTGCAAGGGCGCGCCAGCGGGGCCGCCGAGACCAGCGTAGCGGCTCGCCGGCCCGACCCCTTGTCGGCGCGACCGTCATTGCGGTAGCCAAATCGCCTCTCCTTTGCTCTCTCCCCCTCCTTTCGTGATTCACTGCCGCGCGAACGCGAAACCCTTTGTTGCGAGCGAGCGGATGCCGACGACGGACGCGATCAAAGTCGTGCTGAGGGCGTGCGATCCGGCGCTCAATCGCCGCCCGTCCTGGGTTGTCGAAGTGGGGCTTGATCTTTTTGGAAATTGGACGGCGCGTGTCCTTCGGCCGCATCGGCAACCGGGGCCGTGCGATCTCGCGCGAATTCGCGTCGAAAGAAGAGATCTGGGCCTTCGTGCGGAAGGGGCTCAGGCGCCGCCACTCAACCGTGCGGCGTTGCAGCGTTCTCTATCGCGTTCTCGAGGCTTCACCGGTCGGTCGGCCAATCGTTGCGGGCGTGGGATTGGACTTGGGAGAGCCGCGCAGCAGAACACGGAACCTCAATTTCCGGCGGAGGCGCGCCGGACCATGATAAGCTGTGTCGAGGTGCGGGCGTTTCTTACAGACTTATACCTGGATGGATGCGCCTGTATGGCGCGCCTCGGGCGCTCGTTACCTCATCACCCCGGCGCCAGCGGTCGACGCCGACGACTCAGGGGAGGGCGTCGGATGATCGGAAATCTCGGTATCTACGCCGCACGTCGCCATTGGCGGCAAGTCACGCCATTACCCTGGAGGAAGCAGCCGTGGCGACAGTCTTGATTATCGGCGCAAGCAAAGGAATTGGTCTGGAAACGCTGAAATGCGCCCTGAACGCAGGCCACACGGTGCGTGCGCTATCGCGCTCGGCGAACAAAATTCCCATCAGTCATGCCAATCTGGAAAAGATTACGGGCGATGCATTGGATCGAGCCGCAGTGAACCGAGCGATCGTTGGTGTCGACGCCGTCATTCAGACGCTTGGCGTCGCTCCCAGTCTGGAGATGATCTTCAAGCGGGCGTATTTCTTTTCGACGGCGACGCGTATTCTTGTCACCGCGATGGAAGAGATGGGCGTCAAGCGACTGATCAGCGTGACGGGATACGGCGCCGGCGACAGCCGCGATAAAATGAGGTTTCCTGTCAAGACGGCATTTAGCCTCCTCCTCGGGCGCGTCTACGACGATAAGGATGTGCAGGAACGGATCATCCGCAACAGCACGCTCGACTGGCTGATTGCTCGCCCGGTCGGTCTGACAAATGGACCTGGGACCGGCGCCTACCGGGTCCTGATCGATCCGAAAGATTGGCGATCTGGTTCCATATCGCGCGCCGACGTCGCAGATTTCCTCGTCAAGCAATTGGATCAGGACACTTTTCTCGGGAAAACACCTGTTCTGGTCAGCTGAGACGATATGCCGGCTCCAAGGGTCGACGTCGATGCATCAGCCCTGATGGATGCACGCTTCGCGCTCGATCGAGCCGCCGACAGCAATGACCGTGCATATCCAGCGGCATTAATCGCCTTTGTGCATCTCCTTGCCCACAATTCAGGCCAATCCGCCGTCTTCCCAATGGGCGCCGTCGCGCCGCTCCGTCTTACGCGGATGCTGCGTCTCACGCGCTCATGCCATTTTCAGTTCAAGGCCGCGATCGCCCAACGCGAACTCATTGAGCAGGTTTACAAAGCGAACCATGGCGATGCGCAAGCACGTGTCCACCGTCCGAAAATCAACGGTGGATTGGCTCGCTTCGCGGCCTCGATTCGAGCACACCTGCGCCTTCCGTCGAAGGGTGGGGGTGACACCAGTGAGCTCTACCTATTCTCATTTAACGCCTACAACGGCTCAGCTTCTGCAGGAACCGAATGACCTGCGTATCCGTCACCTATTGGGCAAACGCTGGGTTCTTTAACCCCGGGCCGAGCAGGCGCTGGATGCCCTTGACCGGCTTTTGCTGTTATCCCCGCTCGGCGACGTCGCAATTGAAACGCAGAGGGAGCGATAAATGGCCGGGAGAGTCGGACAGGGGCTGAATGCCGACGGTCTCGCCTATGGCTATGCGCCGGCGGCTGGCGACAAGGGAACGCTGCAGATCGTGGAAAGCGAGGCCGCCATCGTCCGCCGGATTTTCGCGGCAATCGATCAAGCTAATTGCTCCGTTTTGCCGGGAACGGCTCCACAGCGCCACCATGCCCGCAACGACGCCTACGGGTTAAAATCCGCCGCCCGTCACCGCAATGATCTGGCCTGTAATTCCCGCGCCGGGTTGGGAGGCAAGGAAGACGACAGTCTCGGCGATGTCTTCGCGCTTGGTCCAGCGTTTCAGATCTTTGGGTTTCATCGTTGCGATGTTCGACGCCGTATCCACAAGCCCGGGCGCCACGGCATTGACCCGGATTGCGAAATCTCGTCCCTCCAGCGCCAGCGTTCGCGTCAAAGCCTCAATTCCCGCCTTGGCGCAGTTATAGGCCACCATGTTCGCCTGGGAAAGTCCGGCACGGGCGAAGTTGATGATCACTCCGCCACCGGATTCCTGCATGTGCGGGAATACTGATCGCGAAGTCAAAAAAGCGCTTAGAAGATTATTGTCCAACTCCTGGCTCCAATCGTCGAGGCTGTGCTCGACGGCTGGCTTGTAGCGGGTAAGGCCACCCGCCAGATTGATCAGTATGTCGATCCTTTTGAATTCGCTCAAGGCGCGCTCTATCAACTGGCGCACCTGAGACTCATCGGTCAGAGATACGGCGAGGGCTAGCACGCGCGCGCCAGCCCCGCGCAACTCCTCCGCGCGTGCTTCCACGTTGCTCCGCGTGCGTGCGCAAATCACAAGCGCGGCGCCACTCTCCGCCAGCTTTCTCGCAACGGCTTGCCCGATCTGTCCATCATGACTCACTCCTGTAACCAGAGCAACTTTTCCTTCGAGAACGCCCGGCATGTTCGTATCCTCCATCATTTGCCGTCGGCAGGCCTTTCGATCCCATTCATAACCCCCGATAGTGTTCCGTCTCGTGGCTGCCCCACTGCCCGATCACGCTTACCATCATCCTAAGGGCAGCGCCGCTTCCATCGCCGTAAGACACGCCAAACAGCCTAATACTACCTTTAAACGCCTAGACTCCCCCTTGGAAACGGACCCGGATGGGAAACGGACCCGGGTGCTGAGGCACAGGGGATTGGAAGTCGGAGGGTTTGATAATACGCCTCGAAGTCAGCTCGTCGGGCAACTGGCCGGTCCCGGGGGCGACTCAACCGGTTGGAGGGTAGGTCAACGCGCCGTTTTCGCCAAGTTGGGCTGCCGGCGTTATCGTCGCCGCTTCGACATCGTCCATCTGCAGGATATGAAATACGGCTTCGCCTGCGGCTAGGAGATGGTCGGCAATAATGCGGCGGTGGCATCGCCACCACACGGCCTCAGCGCACATGATTGCACTTCTTTGCTCTCGCCCCAGCTCCCGCAGCGTCGCGATGCCCTGCTGGAAGGGCTCGGTCATGGCGTAATCTGCGTAATTATGAAAGCCTTCATTGATCCAGAACGCGTTCGTTACTGGGGGAACGTCTCGGCTTTTCCCCCGCAGCCCGCCAAGTGCGGCTATGTGCATATATCCGATTTGACAATTGGCCAAGGCCTGCGCGAGCGCGTCAGCGTCGAACTGAGGGTTCCTCCTCGATCGCGGAACACTTCGAACATCGATTACAAGCCGAACACCCACATGCTGCAAAAGATCGACGAATTCGCCGATCGAGCGAGTCGAATGACCAATGGTGTAGAATGGTTGAGGCATAGTGAATGGCCGCGCCGCATGCCATATTAGCCTGGCCAAAATCCCATGCGGCGAATTTCGTTCAATCACGAATCAATCGCAGCGCCGAGCCCACACAACAACGCCGACTGTTAATTGGGTTAAAACTTTTGCATTTCCAGGCCCTCGGCGAGTCAATCCTGATTGGCAATGGCCGAAAAAGGTGGACGGAATAGCACCATGAGCCATCGCGCCGTTGATCTTGACTGTAGGAATATCCCAACGCCGGCGTCGCGTGTGAACGAGACCGGCGCTGGACGGCGCGCCGCCACCGAGATGAACCCTTCCCGGTTGGTTCATTATTTTCTCCGGAATGGAGGCATGCGCTATGGGCCAAGTTCTTCAGGGCGGCGCCACGACGACTGCGGCGACGCATTCTTCTTCAAACATGGGCTGCAAGGGGATGAGGCATCACATCTTCTTGCGCAATGACTTCGGCTATTTTCGGTTCGCCCTTAACAGCGCGAGCGATTGCGATTTTAGTCGCTTCATAGTTCCAATCCTGGATCTTCGTATTGTCTTTAGCCTCCCAATGGATGAAGACTCCGACGCAAATGAACACATTCTCGGCCTCGGCCTCGGGAATGATTCCAGCCTTGACGGAATCCACCACTGCTTTCGCAACTCCGCGTTGCGCAGGGCCAAACATCTGGGTTGCTTGAGTCGCATTCTTGATCTCGACCTTGTTGAACATTAAGGTCATTGGCTTGGCCATCAAGTTGGGCGCCACAAGCGCGAGAAGCGCGTTATCGCCCCGCTTTTGATTGGTAAGCGTGTTGCAGAAAGCAATTTCCGCGGCACTTCCCCTTGGCCCCATAATAAGGTCGATATGCGCCAATTCGTTACCCTCGCCTACAAGGGCTTCCGCGACAAGAACCCGATCGATCGTTAATCCGGCCATTTTGCTTCTCCTCCATGGACCGACGGCCCTATCTTTAGATGTGGTCTGTCGGCGGACTAGTCGAAGTCAATTACGCATGCGCGCCAGGATCCATCCATCTTCCTTTCAGGTTGCAGCCGGAACGGTCTCGCCGCAACGGCCTCTAATCGAGAGATATATGTGGTTGAGGGCTCTGACCACAGTCCTGTTGCGACGAAATAAATACAGTGGAGGTGAAGATGTTCATATGAATCGTTTAGATTTGATCGGACATTGGCGTCATAGGGCCAAAGCGTGAGCCGGGGCAGGGCGCGGAGCTGGGCGGGTTACGAAGAGCCAAGCCTCGGCGTTCAGTGAGGACACCGCCGATGACGCAAGAACAGAAACTCATCAAAGGAACTTGAGGACGAGAACGCGAAGCTGAAGAAGCTTCTGGCCGAGCAGATGCTTGCCGGGGCGGCGCTGCGCGAGCTCCTTTCAAAAAACAGTTAGGCCCGTCGCCAAGCGCGAAGCTGTCGCGCATCTGCGGGCTGAGCTGGCGCCGGATCGCGACAGGCTTTGTCATCTCGTATGCGGGTTTACTTGTCAGGAGGGCGATCCGCTCTCAACCCGAATGTCTAAATATCATTGCTTGAGGGCCCTCGCCGCCGAGTGAAATTGGCTAAAATCCCCTTTACTTCGCGAATGGGACAATGCCCTGCAAGCGCAAAGGCCCTGGCTGATGCGCTTATGTCCCACGGCACCAAATAGACGCCCTCAGCCTCCCGTTGCCGTGGTATGCCTGGCGCAAAGCAGAGAGCAGTCTCGTGATGAATTTCACCCTTGAGTTCTTTCGCCTTCGGCTGCGCGACGAGGCGCACGCGACATTGGATCAGACTTCGATAGTCGCCGACAATCTCGACGCGGCAAAGGTGAAAGCGAAGTCGCTCTTCGCCACGCTGGAGTCGCCACAAAAACCGGACCGGTTGCGCATCTTGGATAAGGCGGATCGGGAATTTGTTCGTCTGGAGGCTGGATGACCATGATGCGTAAATGATCAAGGAGCGAGCGGCGAGCCGCATGACCGTTGCTGCGGACAATGCCGAACCTTCGGTGAGTCGATGTCCGGCAGCAGTTATCCGAAGTTCAGGAATGTAAATCGGAACGAGGGTTCCTTCCTGGCGGGATCGCGCTTGAGCGCAATTTCACATTCCGTTCGCGCCGACGCCTTATCCCATGCTAGGCTTAGCGCAAAGCAGCATAGGGAGCGATCAATAATGCACCTAAAGTCCATGCTGACCTGTCCAAAGTGTGGGTATCAGGCGGTCGAAACGATGCCAACCGACTCTTGCCAATTCTTTTACGAGTGCAAGGGGTGCGGCGCATTGCTCAAGCCGCTTACCGGCGATTGCTGCGTTTTTTTTGCTCCTATGGAACTGTTCCATGTCCGCCAATGCAGGCTAACAGCGACTGTTGCAATTCGGAGGGATTACCCACGCTTAAAGGCTTGTCGAGGCGGTAGGCGCCGACGCGCGGCCCCCAATAAACAAAACTTTCAAACTGAGACACTACCCGATCTCGCCTGTCGCTGTGCGAGCTTTCGTGAACCGGCTGGCGGGCCGAGGTGAGTCTTTCCAATGGGTTGTCGGTGGCGTGTTGGTTCCAGCTTGCATACTGGCTTCCGAATGCGCCGAGTTTGCGAACTGACCGGGGCTGAAAATTGAGGCGCGCGCGCCGGAGCAAGCCTGACCGAAAGGCTTGTGAAGATGCGCTTTTGCCGCGTGCTCCAGTTCCGTGTTTTTGAATCCAATTCGCGATACCTGGCAGCGCTTCGCGAAACGCCGCCGCCCGACATCGCCATCCTTTCAGACGCAGCCGGTCGGCTTTGTTGCGACATTATGGAATTCGTATATGCTAATAGCCTGAGTTCTCAGCAATTTCTTAGATTCGCATAAGATGTCTTATGGAACTTAATGATGCCTCGCGCGGGTTTTTCCGGCGCGATCAGCGCCATACGCCAGTGCGCGCGCCGCCCGACTTGCGGTATTGCACAAAGACTTTGCCGGCGAGGAAGAGCGCGTCCCGCGGCGTGCGCGCCCTCGATCTTGACCAGGACAACGGCGCCATCCGGTCGCCTTTTGGCGAAATCCGGCGCGCGGATATATCCTTCGTCGGCGACGGGTCTCAGGAAATCAGTTGGCGCACTTTGGATGCCTGCCATGCTGCTGCGAACGGCTGGTTCGGTCGAACCGGCGCGCGGCGCGAATCCGAAATCACGCCCGCATTTTTTCGCCGCGTTTTTTCAGGTTCGCGCGGATCAGGGCCATCAGCACGGGTCCGAGCGAGAAGGCCCCTGCCCTCGCCTTTTGGGTCAGGCTGCACAGATAGCCGCCGGCGCTGGCGATGGCCTCCCCGCGCTGCAGGATGGCGGCGAGGATGATCGCGGCGTCATTCGGCCCGAGAATATCGTTCGCCTCCTCCCAGGGGCTCTGATGGTGTGGACGCCCCCCCCCCCGACGGCATCGATATGCCAAAGTGGAGGTGTTGAACACCACTTGAGGGAAGCGTCCGTGGGAAAAGTTAGCGTCGGAACGTGTCAACGACTTTGAGACAGCCGGCGTTTGAATTTAAGCTTGGATTTGTAGCCTTTTGGTTGGCGGGTTGATCCAGGCTGCGGTTGGTTTGAGAGGCGGTTCCGGCGGCTTTTTGACGAA
>NZ_CABFMQ020000012.1 GCF_901905185.1 Methylocella tundrae | reverse complement strand
CGTGTGCAGCCGCCGCCACCCGCTGGCGCGGCGCCGCCAACTGCGCTGGGATGAACTGCAGGGGCTGCCCCTGCTCGGCACCACCGCCCACCACCAGTTGGCCGCCTGGCCCGAGCAGGCCCGCTGGCTGCAGGCGCCGGTGCTGCAGGTCAGCACCATGCTGACCATGCTGGCGCTGCTGGAGGCCAACGTGGGCGTCACGGTACTGGCCCGCCTGGGCGTGCCCGCCATGCTGTCCGACCGGCTGGCCTTCGTGCCCCTGGTGGCGCCCCGGCGCGAGCGCCGGCTGGGCATCCTGCGCCTGGCGGGCCAGTCGCTCAGCCCGGCCGCGCAGGCGATGCGGGAGCGGTTGCTGGAGCATGCGGAGGGGTTGCAGGCGGTCTAGGACTTTGTTTCGCAGGCCGGTCGGACCGTCCCGTCTGGAGCCGGTCTGTATC
>NZ_CABFMQ020000011.1 GCF_901905185.1 Methylocella tundrae | reverse complement strand
GTGTTGTGATAATGATGTGACTGCTCGACTCAGCCTTGCGACCTGCAGCTTTCGCATTGATGTGGACGGCACAAGGTATCGACCGGAGAGGCTTGAGTAGGCAGAAGTAGCCATTCCTCGTCGTGGGCCTGACTTCCCATGTTTCCTAGTTGTTTTGTGTTACCATGGCTGTCCTGAGGCAGTCGTTCTCCTTGGAGCTCAGCCTCCGCGCATGAATTTACCCAGTTGTGAGGGTCCACCCGCAGCCCAGATGGCTGACACAGCGTGTGCGGTGTTATGGAAGTCTCGACAGTATGAATACCTGCCCCAGCCTTGCTGCGAAGATAGCACAACCACCTCAACATTGGAGCCAAGATGTCTACTCTCTCCACTCGTGTCCTGAGCTCTGCTCCCGCATCCAACTACAGCCCCCAGTGGGATGTTCGATCAGTGCTCGAG
>NZ_CABFMQ020000010.1 GCF_901905185.1 Methylocella tundrae | reverse complement strand
GGCGATGGACTGAGTGGACGCCTTCGAAAGGAGCCTTCTCTAGAATAGCCACCCCTTCTTAGTTCCACGAAGCGGCCTACGTCAGCGATGTCTGGCGTGCCGACCGGCAGGCCTTCGGGTAGCGAGTCGTCTTGTATCCTGGCGAACGATGAGTCTCCTCGGGTGTAGTTTGATGAGCTCCCTTGCGGTATCGCGTGGCGCTGGTCGGGTGGCGAGCCAATCTGGCGCAGTCTGTTTGCCAACTCTGAGCCTCTGAATTGTGGAGGCGGCTCTGGAGACGGCCCAATTTCGAGCTCAGTGTTGATGAAGACGGGACTGAACTGCTCGTTTTCGAACTCGATCTGACCGCTCACACTGCGGACAGGCTCTTGTGGTGCCACAGATAGAGACTGTTCGGGATCTGAGATTGAGGGTGCTTGTTGCGAATCTTGTCGGTGG
>NZ_CABFMQ020000009.1 GCF_901905185.1 Methylocella tundrae | reverse complement strand
GTCCAGCCTCGTCGAGGCCGTGCGCATGGCGCAGCGCCTTGCCGCCGCCCCGGCCGGCCCGGCCCCGCTCAGCGCCTGAGGCTGTCCCGGATCTCGCGCAGCAGCACGATGTCCTCGGGCGCGGCGGCGGGAGCGGCCGGCGGCGGGGGCGGCGTCTCGCGCTTGAGCCGGTTGATTTGCTTGACCATCATGAAAATGATGAACGCGAGAATCAGGAAGTTGACCGCGACGGTAATGAAGCTGCCATAGGCCAGCACCGGCACGCCGGCCTTGCGCAGCCCCTCCAGCGTCTCCGGAGTGCCCGGCGGCACACTGCCGAGCACCAGAAAGAGGCTGGAGAAATCCAGCCGGCCGAATACCAGCCCGACGACGGGCATGATGACGTCGTTCACCAGCGAGTCGACGATCTTCCCGAAGGCCCCGCCGATGATCACGCCC
>NZ_CABFMQ020000008.1 GCF_901905185.1 Methylocella tundrae | reverse complement strand
GCTCTGGGTCCACGGTAACGCCGTAGTGCTGCAGCATCAGAGCGCAGAACTGAATCCAGTCTTCATGGGAAGGGACTTCGTGCGTGCAGTGCAGGCACTGCCGACCTCCCCTCAACTGCTCTTCAAACGTGGTGTGCACGTCCATGCCGAGCAGCGTGCTGAACCGGCCCACGTTCGAACCGTCCAGGGTGTGCACCCAAACCGTCGTGCGCTCGGCGTTGACCTCGACGGCTTCTGACAGGTACTTGCGTTCGCAGACTTGACATCGACTCTCATGGGGCTGATGCGCGAAACTTTCGAGACCGATGCAGCAGTGCCCTCGTGCAGGCAATGGCAGCCCACAGAGAGCGCGACTCGAAGACGGTTCGGTGGAGAGATGAGCGAGCGCGATGATCAGGGCCTTTCCGGGGGGCGACGAGCGAGGGGGTGCGAGCCCAGCAC
>NZ_CABFMQ020000007.1 GCF_901905185.1 Methylocella tundrae | reverse complement strand
CACCATGACGTTGAACCAAAGCACGTGCATTTCCCGGGTTGGTTTCAAGATGTAAAATACGGTTTGCATGTGTATAAAGTACTTGATCATTTGCCACTTCTTCAAAAGAAGGTAAACGAATTACAGCCAATTCTCGCGGAGGTAACTTGTGTTTAATCGCTTTTGACTGAGCAGGCTTTAGCTGAACAATCTGAGTATTTTCATCAAGTTGGTCGCATTCACGTACAATCGGATTTGCAACAATTTCTTTTTGAAAACCTTGATATTGAGCTAGTGTGTTGCCTTTATCTTTCTCAATTTCACAACCATCAATATCTTCAGTCATGACATATGGGTTAATAATTGGGTCAACACGCCCAATCGTATCTACATCATTACTGGCAATTTCAACAAATTTTGCTTTAGCCGCTTTGTTATGTTTATTAATAATAAATGCTGTAC
>NZ_CABFMQ020000006.1 GCF_901905185.1 Methylocella tundrae | reverse complement strand
GCTCCAAGCACTCCTCTCTACTTAATTCGGTGAAGCTTTCCGAATCAATAATTTCATTAACCTGCTCTTCAGAAAATCCCAGCGCTTTACCGCGCTCCTTCCAGATGCCTTCCAGCTCATACCGTGACATCTCTGTTTTTTCTTTCCGAGTCTCGATTGTCGCTTTCTGAAGCAGCCCTCGACTTGCTTGCGATGCATCTAGACCGCGGCTAGCCATTTCCGCCTCTACTGCCTTCAGGATTGCAACTCGGCGTTGCGAGAAATCCTTCATCACCTCATCAGGAACTCCATCTATTTCAAAGAGGTTTTTAACCTTCCTTATTGGAAACCCTTCCTTTCCCAATTTATATGCTAGATCAGCGTGGTAAAGCGATGCCGCGGCCCCTTGCCAGCGCAGCATTTCCCTATTTTCAAGCGCTCCCGTGCTGCCATCCTCTAGCTC
>NZ_CABFMQ020000005.1 GCF_901905185.1 Methylocella tundrae | reverse complement strand
GGGATGGTGTTCCAGTCGTTCAACCTGTTCCCGCACCTCACCGTGCTGGAGAACGTCATCGAGGCGCCCATGGTGGTCAAGGGCGTGTCCCGCCAGGCCGCCGTGCCGCCCGCGCAGGCGCTGCTCGTGAAGGTGGGGCTGCTGGAGAAGCAGGACAGCTACCCCGGCCGGCTGTCGGGCGGTCAGAAGCAGCGCGTGGCCATCGCCCGTGCGCTGGCCATGGAGCCGGACATCCTGCTCTTCGACGAGCCCACTTCGGCGCTCGACCCGGAACTGACCGGCGAGGTGCTGCGCACCATGCGCGCGCTGGCCCGGGAACGCATGACCATGCTGGTCGTCACGCACGAGATGGGCTTCGCGCGCGAGGTGGCGAACCGGGTGGTATTCATGGACCAGGGCGAGATCATCGAGGCCGCGCCGGCGGCGGAGTTCTTCGCTACCC
>NZ_CABFMQ020000004.1 GCF_901905185.1 Methylocella tundrae | reverse complement strand
AGCCCGCGGCGCGAGGGCGGCGGCAGGAACTTGCGGATGCCTTCGAAGCCGTCCTCGTGCAGCACCGCCACCTGGCGGCCCGCGTCGAGCTGGGCGATGTTGCCGGCCAGCGAACGCATGTCCGTGGGATGCAGCTCGAACAGCTTCAGCCGGTCGTGCCCGCGCAGCAGCCGGTGGGCGATGAACGGCGAGCCCGGGTACACCTTGGCGGTGGAGCCGCTGTTGAATGCCTGCACCAGATCGACATAGGCCTGCAGCGCGGGCGCGAGTTCGGTGCCTTTCGGCAGCGCGGCGGGCAGCAGGCGCAGGATGCCGTCGGCCGCCTCGCCGCTGGTGGCCGCGTAGTCGCCGTCCAGGCGGAAAAGACCGGCACCCGCATGGGTGTCCAATACGGCGAGCGCGGCGTCTTTCTGCGTCAGGTGTTGCAGGATGGCGATCAATAC
>NZ_CABFMQ020000003.1 GCF_901905185.1 Methylocella tundrae | reverse complement strand
GCCGTGCCCAAGGAACGCATCGAGGTCCTGAAGCAGCAGGTGGAACGCTCCGGCCGTCCCATCACCCCCGAGATCGAAGGCCAGATCAAGGAAGAGGTCATCGCCCGCGAGATCTTCCTGCAGGAAGCGCAGAAGCGCGGCCTGGAAGGCACCCAGAACGTCAAGGACCAGATGGAACTGGCCCGCCAGACCATCCTGATCCGCGAGCTGTTCACCGAATACCAGAAGGCCAACCCGGTCACCGACGCCGAGATCAAGGCCGAATACGACAAGTTCCTGGCCGCCAACACCGGCAAGGAATACAAGGCCAGCCACATCCTGGTCGAGACGGAAGACCAGGCCAAGGCCATCATCGCATCGCTCAAGAAGGGTGCCAAGTTCGAAGACATCGCCAAGAAGCAGTCCAAGGATCCGGGATCCGGCGCACGCGGCGGCGACCTCGAC
>NZ_CABFMQ020000002.1 GCF_901905185.1 Methylocella tundrae | reverse complement strand
CTTCAACAAGATCAAGCACTACCGCGGCGTCGCCACGCGCTACGACAAACGAGCCGACAATTTCCTCGCCGGAGTCAAGCTCGCCTCAATACGCATCTGGTTGCGCCATAATGAGTCGATGACCTAAGGATAGATCAGGACCTTATCCCAGAAGCCGCATTTGTGATTTGCCGAGAATTGGGCGTCCGTCAAGGTTGATAGGAACGGAATGTCCTCCGATAACCAGAAAGGCGTTTTCGCCGTGTAGGCCGGCCAAGGGGCATTCCCCAATCCGTTCGGATTGCCTGTCCAGGCGAAGTTCGTCCAGGCGGCAACGAGCTGATCGGAGAGATCTTCCTGCTTCTTGTTCAGCTGGTGAGGGATTCCCTCCGGCCCGCCGTGATAGAGGGGGAACAGGTACTGAATATCACTGGTATGATAGGCTAGGGCCTGGAAGCCGGGCATCTTCGGGAAATAATAAGGCGCCGTGCGCTCGTCGAATTCGTAAGCGTAATACGGCACTTGAGGAGCTATGATCTGACTGTAGTGTCTGGTGATGCATGCGCCGGGGTCTGTCGCGACCGCGTCCCAGGCCAATTGCGGCGAGGCATAGGCATCGACAGGGTAGTGAGCCAGAACCGCCTGAACAGTCCCCGGCGGATAGGCTGGCGGCGTGTTGATCGGTCCGGCGTTGCCGCTGTAGGTAGTGGTGACAAAAGCCGTATATTGCGCCGCAGTCGGCGGCACGCGGGGAGGACCGGAAAAATATTCCGTAATGCCAAGGCCAAAGTTGGCCTCATCCTGCACGCGCCCATTCATCATCGGCATATGGCTGAACTGGCCGCTCTTCCAGGCCGCGCTAGGCTGTATTGGAATAATTGTGCCGTCCTGCAGCGGGCCTGTTATGTAAGCGCTTTGAGTGCTCGCGGTTCCCGCAAGCGTCTCAATTTGCTGAGCCGTCAAGCTGCGCAGGCATTTGGCGGTAGCCGCGTCCGAGCCGGCGCCGCAGCCTGCTGCGACCGAGAAGGCCGTGCCTCTTGCTTCAGCAATCGCCAGCGTCGGTACTGCGCTCGGGACGCTGCTTTCGTAGATCGCGCGGTGAAACAGGCCGGAGAACAGAGGCGATATCACGGCTACGCCGGTGTCCTGGGCGCCCGCGGACTGGCCGCCGACCGTGATGTTGTTCTTGTCGCCGCCGAATTGTCCGATGTTATGCCTCACCCATTTGAGCGCAAGCAGTTGATCCAGCGTTCCGTAGTTGCCGAAATTGTGGCCTTCCGCGTCCAATGCGGGATTCGCCAAAAAACCCATCAGATTTAAGCGATAATTGATGGTGACGACGACCGCGTGGCCTTGCGCCGCCAGCTTGGCTCCGTCGTAATCATTACTCTCGCCATCGACGTTGCCGCCGCCGTGGATCCAGAAGATGACTGGAAGCTTTTCTCTTGCCACGGGATCGACGTTCGGCGTGAAGACGTTGAGATAAAGACAGTCCTCGTTGTTGTTGGCGGGGCCAGCGAACACGCCGAGAGTCGTAATCTGGGCGCAGGTCGGCCCATAGGCTGTCGCCTGTAGAACATTGGTCCAGGGCGCATGTTTATGCGGCGGCTTCCAGCGCAAATTGCCAAGCGGCGGTTCGGCGTAGGGAACGCCGAGGAATTCCGCGACGCCGTTTTTCAGGAATCCCCGGACCGGGCCTTCCTTGGTCTCGACGCGCAGCGGGTTCGCCGCACGGGCCTGCATCGGCGCCGTCAGCACTCCTGCAAAGGCGCACACGCCGAGCGCCATGCCGACGCTTTCCCTGACGCGCCGCTTTACTGTTTGCGCGGGCGAGCGCGCACAGCGCAGTTCTGATCGTTTCAACATTGCTTCCCCCGATGATTTTGCTTTACTGCCGCCTACTCATGTGACGACATCTGAAAACGCATAGCGCCCGGGCAGCGCTCAATCTTCCATGAAGTTCCGATCCATATCAGGATCTGGCTATTTTCCTTCACAATATGCTTCGGCTCAGCTTCGCCTCGGACGTCCAGCGCTCAAGCGCGTCCCGATCGTCTTTGCGTCAGGGATCAAGCGCTCGCCTTTCGCCAGCAGCGGACATCATTATAGCAATCGAGCCGGCTCTCTGGTCCGATCTTCCATGCGCGATCGGGCCAAGTGGCGTGCGGCATGCGGGAGGCGCTAAGCCGCGGCGCCGGCCGTTCCCGACGGATTAAAAATTTGCTGAGCTGTCGGACTCCGCAGACATTTGGCGATTGCCTCGCCATAACGAGAGCGTTTGGCAAGGATACGGGCCTGATCGCTGAAGCGCGAGGCAATCAGCTTGAACTCATGGTCAATCGTGTTGGGTGAGCCCGTCCAAGGCGTCTTCAGGAGCTTGGTTTATTCGGCGGCGTTGTTTTGCCTGGTCGCATTTCAGCTCGATAGCGGGCGGGCGTTACACCTACGACGCGACGAAAATAATCATTGAGGTGGCTTTGGCTGTTGAATCCTACCGTCAGCGCAATATCGATCAGGGACAACCTGGGCTCATGCAACAGCGTCTTCGCCCGCTCTATCCGCTGTTCGATCTGAAATTGATGGGGAGGCCTCCCCATCGCCTGTTTGAACGCCCCACAGAAATATCTCGGGGTGAGTTCGACAAGACCTGATAGTTCTGTCAGCGTAATGTTACGATGGAGATTGGTTTCGATATACTCGACGACCATTCGCAGTTTTGTATCGTCAAGTGCGCGTATTGGCTCGAAGCGTGATCCGCCATCCTCGAGGAAATACGCCAATTCCGTGAGGAACATCGTTGCTGTGTTTTCGAGGAACATCGGCCCGCGCGGGAAACCGTTCGCGCATTCTTTCCTGATTTCTGACACGACCGTCCATGCCAAACGGTCTTTCGTCCATGAACAATCCACCGTCGCTCTTTCAGCGAAAGATTTAACCCGATGATCGTCAAGGACCGATTGTGGGTCGATGAATAACCACAATCCCTGTCCGCTCCCTCGGCAGTTGGCGCGAAACTCGCAGCCGGGCGGAAGAACGACAAGGTCGTGGGATCCCATCGTTGACGTCCACGCCTTAGCCAACGCCGGCTTGCTATCGAGCCGCCAATTCACCTCACTGCCGGGGTTCTGAAAGAGGATGCCTATGGCCAGGTCCTTGCGAAGAAAATGGCGTTGACAGCTGCTATCAGCGCACTGCGTCTTCATCAGCACGGATCCGCTCGTCCAAGAAAGCTGTTCCTCCACATCGACAACATTCGCCGGGCCGCCATTTCCCGCTGGCGCTTGAGAATGGTTCATGGATCGTTCCCCGAATTTGAGTTTTTTTCTTAGTGCTTAATGGAAACTAAACAAGCGCTACGCCGGTATCAATCATGCGGCGCACAAATAATGGGCCAGCTGGTGAATAGAAGAGGCAAGGCGTTCTCGGGACAAGCATCATGTGTGAACGATCATCGCAAGAAAAGGTGAGAAGCACGTCAGAAAATACGTGATTAAATCGTGTTTCTCGGCGCCGGCGCGTCAAACGGCGGGCGTTGTGCTTTCGCGCCGATGCGACAAAGCTAGGTTTGGCCTCGCAGACTTTAGGCAGGTTCTCGCTGATGCAGGCGGGCGGATTGCGACCGCACGAAAAGCGGCGGGGGCGGTCCTTCTGGCTCATGATTCCATCAACCGCCAAGGTAGCCGCAATGTTGGTTCGAGCGGGTTAAAACGCTCATGGAACGGGATTAGAATAACGCGTGACTTGCCGGACGCCACTGCGGGCGGCGAAATATTTCGTCTATTATTTGTCCTCCATTCGAGGATAGATGTTCGACGTTGAAATCGTGGGGAGCCGGATTTGCTTGAATATTGCTTTAATTTCCCTGATGATCGCGCCAAAAAGATTTGGGGAGTGAGACTTGGGTGAAGCGGAATCAGGTTGCCCATATTGATGAGGTCGTCGGCCTCATGACGGGAAAGGTCTCTGACCGGGACAAAGTTATCCATGATTCATGGCGGCGCTGCATAAACCAGCACGGGCTCGACCCGATAGCCTCGCGCGTCGCCTATATCCTGCCGCAGGAGCGGCTGACCGAACACCGGGAGGCGATGGAAGAGTTCCTGCGAACGGCGCGATTCGGCCTCGAAACCCTGTATCGGCAAGTCTCATGCCTCGACTATGTGATGCTGCTGACGGACGCCAAGGGCGTCACCGTGGATTTCATGGGCGATCCGACGTTCAGCGACAATCTGCGCGGGGCGGGTCTTTACCTCGGCGCTGATTGGCATGAGCCGCTCGCTGGAACATGCGCTGTCGGCACGTGCATCGCCACGGGCGAGCCGCTCGTCGTGCATCAGAGCGACCACTTCGACGCATCCCATATATCCTTGACCTGCACCAGCGCGCCGATTTTCGATTCCTATGGCGATCTGGCGGCTGTGCTCGACATTTCCGCGCTACACTCCCCGGAGCCGAAAGTCAGCCAGCACCTTGCCCTGCAACTCGTCCAGAGCTTTGCCCATAAGATCGAAAACGCCAACCTTCTCAATCGCTTCCGGAGCGACTGGATCCTCAAGCTATCGAACGCCCAGGAGTTTGCCGATATCGACCCGGATTTCATTCTCGCGGTCGATAACAACGGCTGCATTATCGGCCTCAACAACCGCACGCGGCAGCTTCTGGCCCGCGAGGCGACGCTCGTCGGACGGGCGAGCACGAGGGTTATCGGCGAGCCCCTGTCCACTTTTTTCGATTGCGACGTCACATCGCTTCCCCAGTTCGCCCGCTTCCGGCCGACCGATCAGCGCATGATGCGGCTTCTGGCGAGCGGCACCGCGCTCTTTGCGCAGGCGATGCCTCCCCCGGCCGCGACGCCAGCGCGCCCGTCGCCCGCGGCCGAGGTCAATCTGCCGCCGCCGCTGCGGGAGATGTTCTGCGACGATCCGATCATGTCGGGCGCGATGAAACGGGCCGCGAAGCTTGTCGGCACGCAGATGAGCATTCTGATCCAGGGGGAGACCGGAACCGGCAAGGAACATCTTGCAAAGGCGCTGCACGCGGCTTCGCCCCGCGCCGGCAAGCCCTTCGTCGCCGTCAACTGCGCGGCCCTGCCTGAAAGTCTGATCGAAAGCGAACTTTTTGGCTATGAGGCCGGTTCGTTCACCGGAGCGGCCTCCAAAGGCAAGAAGGGGCTCGTGCTGGAGGCCGACGGCGGCACGCTTTTCCTGGATGAGATTGGCGATATGCCGCTCGCCTCCCAAACCCGCCTCCTGCGCGTGCTGGCGGAGCGGGAGGTGACGCCGATCGGCAAAGTCAAGCCTTTGCCCGTCAACGTGCGCGTCGTCGCGGCGACGCACCGGGACCTCGTCGAACTCGTCAAGGCGAAAAGCTTCCGCGAAGATCTCTACTTCCGTCTCAATGGCGCGGTGCTCACGCTTCCCCCGCTACGGCAGCGCGCCGACGTAAGATGGTTGATCGGCCGTCTTCTGGCGCGCAGGGCGAAGGAGGATGGCGCGGTCTATCGCTTGACCGAAGCGGCTCTCGCCGCTCTTTGCGCCCATTCATGGCCAGGCAACGTCCGCGAACTGGTCAATTGCCTCGATTACGCCAGCGCCGTTTGCTCAGAGCATGTGATCGACGTCGAAGACCTGCCAGATATCATTTTGCGAGCCCAGGGCGCCCCACGGCGCGCGGACGCCGGCGCCGCCGAGAGCGACATCGGTCCCGAGACGCTGAAGGGTCTGCGAGAAGCGCTGCGCGAGCATCATTGGAACGTCTCGGCCGTTGCCCGCGTGCTTGGCGTCGATCGGTCGACGGTGCATCGCCGCATGCGGCGCTTCGGGCTCGTGCCGCCGCAAAAGCGCGATCCCTGACTCTCCAGCACTGATGATAGCTTCAGTTGGCGCGCCAGATTCGCCGCCACACCTGTTGCAGCCGATCGCCTCAGGCGAGGCGGGAGAGGCGCCTCACCCGCGACGCGATGAAAATCATAACCAATTGATTTAAATACATATTGCTTGCCGCCGCGACGCTGGCGCCATGCTTGCTGTCTCCTTCTCGATCCGCCGCGAAGAAAAAAGAGCGGGTCGCCGGGAGAATGAGTTGACGCTGACCGTCGGTATAATCGCGAATCCTTTTTCGGCGCGAGACGTTCGTCGAGTGATTGCAGACGCATCGAGCGTGCAAATTGCCGACCGCGCCAACGCTGTGCTGCGGGTGCTTGCCGGACTCTTTGCCTGCGGCGTGACCCAAGCCGTGATGATGCCGGATCGCTCCGGACTGCTGCAGCATGTGCTGCGCGGATTGTCCCGCGCACGCAATCAGGGGCTTCAGCGCTACCCCGACGTCACGCCTCTCGACATGCCGCTATGGGGAACCGTCGAGGACACGCGCGCGGCGGCGACCTTGATGCGCGCCGGCGGCGTTGGCGCGATCATCGCTCTTGGCGGCGACGGCACGCATCGCGCCGTTGTGTCCGCGTGCGGCTCGACGCCCATCGCCGCGATCTCAACAGGAACCAACAACGCTTTCGCCGAACAGAGTGAGCACACAGTCGTCGGGCTTGCCGTTGGCGTCGCCGTGACCGGCCGGGTTCCCGCTGATCTCGCATTCCGCGCCAACAAGCGCCTGGACGCGGCTATTGGCGGGACAACGCATATCGCCCTGGTCGATATTGCGCTCGTCAGCGACCGCCACGTCGGCGCGAAGGCGCTGTGGCGCACGGAAACGTTCCGCGAATTATACGTCACTTTCGCCGATCCGACGCTCATAGGAATGTCCGCCATCGCCGGCCTTCTTGAGCCAGTCTCCCGGCAGGAGCCTTTCGGTCTGCAGGTGATGTTCGCCAAAGAGGGCGCGGGCGCGCGTCCGCGCGCAATCCTGCGCGCCCCGATCGCGCCTGGACTGATCGCGCCGATCCGGCTCGCAGACTGGCGCAGGATCGCGCCGGGTGAGGCGATCGTTCCACGCTTGGAGGCAGGTTCGCTCGCGTTTGACGGTGAGCGGGAGATTACCTTTTCGCGCAAGGAAAAGGTCTCGATCACGCTGCGTGACGGCGCCTTCCGCAGCGTCGATGTTGCGGCCTGCATGCGCGCCGCCGCAACGCATGGCCTGCTGCGCGAAGAAATCATGAACGAGGACGCAGTTGGCGGACCTCTGCTTTCGGCGGCGTTCGCGGCGCAATGAAGATCACGGAGAAAGAAATGAGCGACAATCCCCTTCCAATCGACAAGGCCGGGCTTCTCGAAGCCTACCGCATGATGAAGACTATCCGCGAGTTCGAGGAGCGGCTGCACATTGATTTCGCGAAAGGCGACATACCCGGCTTCGTTCATCTTTATGCTGGCGAGGAAGCGGTCGCGACCGGCATCATGATGCATCTCAATGATCGGGACCGGATCGCCTCGACCCATCGCGGCCACGGCCATTGCATCGCCAAGGGCGTCGACGTTCATGGAATGATGGCTGAAATCTATGGCAAAGTGACGGGCTCGTGTCAGGGCCGCGGCGGCTCCATGCATATCGCGGATCTGTCCAAAGGCATGATGGGGGCGAACGGCATCCTTGGCGCTGGCGCGCCGCTCATCTGCGGCGCCGGGCTGGCGGCGAAGTTCCGCGGCGATGGCGGCGTCGGGATCTCCTTCTTCGGCGACGGGGCTGCGAACCAGGGCATGGTTCTCGAAAGCATGAACCTTGCGGCCGTCTGGAACCTGCCGGTGATCTTCGTTTGCGAAAACAATGGCTATGCGGAAGCGACGTCGCGTGACTACGGAACGGCTGTGAAATCCTATGTCGATCGCGGCGCGGGCTTCGGCATTCCCGGCGTCGTCGCCGACGGAACGGATTTTTTCGCGGTTTATGAGGTGGTCGGCGAGCTCATCAAGCGCGCGCGCGAAGGCGGCGGCCCGGCGCTCCTCGAATGTGAGGTCATTCGTTTCTTCGGCCATTTCGAAGGCGACGCGCAAACCTACAAGGCCAAGGGAGAGAATGAATACAACCGCGCCAACCGCGACTGCCTGAAAATCTTCCGCGCCAAGGTGACGGAGGCAGGCGTCATTAGCGATGTGGAGCTCGACGCGATTGATCAGCAGGTGGCGGACCTCATTGAGGATTCGGTGGCCAGCGCGAAAGCCGCGCCGCTGCCCTCGCCGAAGGATCTGATGTCCAACGTATACGTCTCGTACTGATAGGAAAGGAACAACGGACCATGGCTCGCAAGCTCAGCTATAAGATGGCCGTCAACGAGGCGCTCGACCTTGAAATGACGCGCGACCCGACAGTCATTTTGATGGGAGAGGATATCGTCGGCGGCGCCGGCGCGCCTGGCGAAGACGACGCCTGGGGCGGCGTGCTCGGCGTCACCAAGGGGCTTTACGCCAAGCATGGCGCGCGCGTCATGGACACGCCTTTGTCGGAATCGGCCTATGTCGGCGCGGCTATCGGCGCCGCGGCGTGCGGGATGCGCCCTGTCGCCGAGCTCATGTTCATCGACTTTATCGGCTGTTGCTTCGACGAGATCTTCAATCAGGCGGCGAAGTTCCGCTACATGTTCGGCGGCAAGGCCGAGACTCCGGTCGTGATCCGCGCCATGATCGGCGCCGGCTATCGCGCCGCTGCTCAGCATTCGCAGATGCTGACGCCGCTCGTCACACACATCCCGGGTTTGAAGGTTGTCTGCCCGTCCAACGCCTATGACGTTAAGGGGCTGCTCATCCAGTCCATCCGGGACAATGATCCCGTCATATTTTGCGAGCACAAAAATCTCTACTCGCACGAAGTCGACGTGCCAGTTGAATCCTACACGATTCCCTTCGGAGAGGCCGCCATCGTCCGCGAGGGCAAGGATGCGACAATCGTCACATATGGGTTGATGGTGCATCGCTCGCTGGACGCGGCCGAGAAGCTTGCCAAGGAGGGCGTCGAGGTCGAAGTCATTGACCTCCGCACGCTCTCGCCGATTGATTGGGACACCGTTATTGAAAGCGTCGAGAAAACCGGACGTCTCATCGCTGTCGATGAAGCCCATCCACGCTGTTCGATCGCCTGTGACGTTTCAGCCTTTGTGGCGCAACACGCTTTTGGCGCGTTGAAGTCGGCGCCTCAAATGGTAACCGCGCCGCATTCGCCGGTGCCGTTCTCGCCGACCCTCGAGGATATCTACATTCCGACGGCCGACGCCATCGCCGCCGCGGTCCGGAAGACCATCGTCCACAAAATGGCGGCAGCCTGAGGATTAAACGTAATGACGGATGAACGCATCAAGCCATTGGTCATGCCCAAATGGGGGCTTTCGATGGCCGAAGGCAAGGTCACGGGCTGGCTCAAGAAGCCCGGATCGACAATCAAGCTCGGCGACGAACTGCTGGAAGTCGAGACCGATAAAATAACCAATGTGGTGGAGGCGGGTGATGCCGGGGTTTTGCGCCGCATTATCGGCAGGGAGGACACCGTCTATCCGGTCAAGGCGCTTCTCGGCGTGCTCGCGGATCCCGAGGTTCCAGAGGCCGACATCGACGCCTTTATAGCCGGCTATGTGACGCCCGCGGCCGGGGAAGACGAAGCCGAGGACGCGGGACCGAAATATGAGTTCGTCGATACGGCCGCCGGGAGGCTCCGTTACGCGAAGCGTGGGCAGGGCGGCGAGCAGATTGTGCTGGTGCATGGCTTTGGCGGCGATCTCGACAACTGGCTTTTCAATATCGACGCTCTGGCGGAAAACGCCACCGTCTATGCGCTCGATCTCCCAGGTCATGGCCAATCGACCAAGACGCTTAGCGAACCCTCCCTGGAAGGCTTGTCCAAGGCGCTCGTTGATTTCTTGAACAAGGTCGGCGTCGGCAACGCGCATGTTATTGGGCATTCGATGGGCGGCGCGATAGCGCTGAAGACGGCGATCGATCATCCAGAACTTGTCAAATCGCTGACGCTCATCAGCTCGGTGGGATTGGGTGAGGATATCAACATCGGCTATATTGAAGGATTCGCCCATTCCTCGTCCCGGCGCGAGTTGAAGCCCGTGCTCGAACAGCTGTTCGATGATCCAAATCTCGTCAGCCGGCAACTGATCGACGACCTCCTCAAATACAAGCGGCTTGATGGAGTCAACGAGGCGCTGGACGCGCTGGCGAAGAATCTGTTCGCCAACGGCAGACAGGCGTCTGTGTTGACGGAGGAGGCGGCGAAAACGCAGCGGCCGGTCGCCGTCATCTGGGGAGCAGGCGACAAGATCATTCCAGCCTCTCACGCATCTTCCCTGCCGGCGGGCTGGCGGGCGGAGGTAATCGAGGGGGCTGGCCACATGGTGCAGATGGAGAAGGCCAACGCCGTCAATGCGCTGATTCGCAAACATGTGGGCGTCTAAATCATAAGCGCCGGGCTAAAGGCGGGCTGATGAAGATGATGAGCGAAATTGCATAAATACGGAACGGGATATTCCCGGCGTCAAACATCGTGTCTGGACGTTTGCGCGGCGGCGCGACGATCGTGAGACTCGCAAAAGACCAGATTGAAAGCGGGTCAGGACTGCGTCGGCATCATGCCGGCGCAAGCTGCTCGTCATGGGGCAGCGATCCTAAAAAACTGTTGTAAAACAGAGACATAATAAAAAATAGAATTGTGCTGCGTGGTTTGTTTCTTTCATGAAGCGCGTGTTCATGAAACCTTCGGCGACACTTAGTGGGGTGGACGTTGACCAAACCGGTCAGGCGCAATCTAGACCGCATTTTCAATGCGGCGGAAGAGGGGAGAGGGAACATGGAAAAGATCGAAGCGGGCGCATCATGCGGCGCAACATCTAGAAATGATGGATGTCATGGAAAGACGACGCGGCGCAGCCCACTGTTGACGGCGATGGCGGCGGCGTTTGGCTTGGCTGCAACGCCGGCGCTAGCAGACAACATTACATTCGCGGTGATCGGGCCGCACGAATATGATTTGCCGGTCAATTTCAAGCCTTTCAATGTTTTTGTCCAATATGGCGAAAATAACATCGGATCGCAGGCCTATAACAACAGCGGCGGCGCCATCAACGGAAGCAAACAGAATCAGTTCGTCGGCCTTTCGAAATATGTGTATTTCTGGTGCTTTCCCGGCATCAGCGATATCGGGTTCGCCTATGAGGTCATCACGCCTGAGGTTGGAGTCACTGGCCCCGGAACCGGCAATGGCGTCAGAGGCATTGGCGACACGCTGACGGGTCCTGCTATGTGGTTCAAGCCGACGCCGAATTCGACGCTCGGCGTGCAGAACTTCCTGCAGCTTCCCATCGGAATGCCAAGGGTTACGAATGGCTACTGGGCGAATTACTCCAGCATCTTCTTTGACGCGCAGTGGCCGGCGGTCAGTCTCACCGGAAACCTTGGCGCCGTCATCCGTTCGAATCAGTCATTGCCCGGCCAGCCACAGGCCGTCTCTGGCACGACCTTTCATTTCAACGCTCGTCTCGGCTGGGTCAACCCGACGATCTTCGAGCCGTTCCTTGGGGTCGACTGGCAAACGCAGAGCAGCGCCTACCAGGTCGTCGACGGCCTCATCCTGGCGCCGCACAGCGAAGAGACCGCGCTCGGCGCCGGCGTCATGTTCAAATTCTCGCCGACGATGTCGCTGACGGTGCGCTACTCGCACTCGGTGCAGGGGCGCAACGTCGATATGACCAACGCCGGATATTTCAAACTCGCCTATGTGTGGTGATGCGACGACAGGCGTCGCCGCATCTTCAGGGCGCAGAGCAAAACAGGGGACAAAAGCAAATGGGACTTGATGTGTTGCGGCGGCTCGCGCTGGCGAGCGGAACCGCTTTGGCGGTGCTGTGCGGCGCCGCCCTCTCTTCTCGCGCGGCGGATTCGCTTACCGCCGGTAACGCCAATCCGAATGATTGGCCGGAATATCATCGCACATGGAATGCCTGGCGCTATAGTCCGCTCGAGGAGGTCAACACCAAGAACGTCCAGAAGCTGCACGTCGCCTGGATTCATCAGCCGGGAGACATTACGAGCGGACTCTTGTCGACGCCGCTCGTCGCTGATGGCGTCTTTTACTATGTCGCGGCGAATGACAATGTCTTTGCGCTAAATGGCGCGACTGGCGAAACCATTTGGCACTATCAGCCAAAGCTTGCTCCTGTGGCAAGCCAGAGCTTCTACGCTTCGCAAATTCGAAATATTTCGATGGGGCACGGATTCGTCTATCTTGGCACGCTTGATGGTCGTGTCGTGGCGATTGATCAGAAGACCGGCAAGGAGGCCTGGTCGACTCAGCTCACCGATCTCAAGAAGTGCTACGGATGTCTGTTCTCATCGACGCCTGTGCTCGCTGGGGACGTGCTCGTTGGCGGCACGACGGGCGGAGATCAGCCGATCGCGGGCCAAATCTTTGGCGTCGACGCTTTGACCGGCAAGCTGTTGTGGACGTTGAAAACGACGAAGGATGATCCGAAAAGCTGGCCCGGCGACACGGGCGCGGTCGGCGGCAGCACCGCATGGAACGTCGGCACCTATGATCCAACGAGCGACACCGTGTTCATCGGCGTCGGCAATGCGGCTCCGGATTTTTACTGGAACGATAGACACGGCGACAACCTTTATGCTGCGACCGTGCTGGCGTTGGATCCCAAGACGGGGAACATCAAATGGCATCGTCAGGAAGTTCCGGGCGATCATTATGATTATGACGCAGTTTATGAGGCCCTCGTGGTGGACGAGGGAAAACGCCAGCTCATCGTGCATCTCAGCAAGAGCGGGTTCGTTTTCGTGATGGATAAAGCGGACGGCAAGCTCGCCAATGTCTGGCCGCTTGCGCAAAACTATAATTGGGTGAAAAGCATCGACCCCAAGACGGGCGAATTGGCCGGGCAGGTCGGGGACTACCCGCTTGGAAAGGAAACCGTTGTCTGTCCCTATCTGCTTGGAGTGAGAAGCTGGAATCCGGGAGCGTATAACCCGAAGACCAAGCTCTGGTACACCAACGCCATGGAAGCCTGTGAAACCTTGATTCCAGCCAAGCAGGACGTATCCAAAATCGGCATCGCAGGGCTCTATCTTGGCGTCGAGAAACTCGAGGCCGTGAAGCCGCCGGATGCGCCGGCAAGCGCCCGTCTCGATGCGCGAGATCCGATCACCGGCAAGCTGAAATGGTCGGTGCCTTATTCGATTCCGGGCCTTGGCGGCGTGCTGACTACGGGCGGCGGCCTTGTCTTCAACGGCGATCCGCAAGGGTTGGTGCACGCCTATGACGCCGAAAACGGCAAGGAGCTCTGGCATTTCAACGTCGGCTCCGGCGTTCGCGCGGGGATCATCAGCTACGCGGTCAACGGCAAGCAATATATAGCCGTGCCGGCTGGCTGGGGTTCGCTTGCGCCGGGGTTCATGGCGAGCGCTTTCCCGGAGGTCGGCAAGCTTCAGGGCGGCGCCGCGATGGTGGTGTTCGCGCTCGATTAGCGGCGCGGGGCTTCGGCGCTGCCGGGGGAGGCCCAAACGGTTAAACTTGAGCATGATCGCGTAAACCCCCGGACGATCATGCTCCTTTTTTTTCGCGCGATTTCATTTGGAGCGGAAGCTTTTGGGCGATGTTTGGAGAGCGAGCTTCGCCAAGGAGTTTGGACGTGCGGCGCCGGCCTGCAAAGGGGTTTGCTTCTGTGATCAGGAAGTCGAAAACTTGAGCCGTCCAAATGAGTCGCCGATCCGGCGGCCGGGTAATTGAGCAAGAGGAGCTAATGGCCTACCGATCAAGCGAAAGAGCACATTCATTGTTGTCCCGCGCTGGTTTCTTCGGCGTTGTGTTTGCCGGCTGCCTGAGCGCAATGGCGGCCGTCGCAGAAGAGAGCTCGCCGACGCCGCCTTTCAATCTCACCGATCCACAGATCATTGACGAGGGCAGGGTCCAATTCGCGCAGACATGCGTTTACTGTCACGGCAATGCGGGCAGCGGCGGAAAAGCCGGGCCGATCTCCGGGCGGACGGATCTGACGCAAGACTATCTGTTTACGACAATCTCGAATGGAAAACGGGCAGGGTCTCTGGTCATGCCAACATGGAAGGACTCTCTTGATGAGCCGACGATCTGGAAGCTTGTCGCCTATGTTCTATCTTTGCAGGCGAAGCCCGCGCCGGAGGCCAAAACGCAATAGGGCGCTGGCGCTTGGGTTGGCCCTAAGCCTTTCCGCGCTCGTCGGCGCGGGCGCGCCAGCCTCGGCGCGCCCGCTTGACGAAATATTGGACGCGAAGAGCCTCAATATCTGTGTGCAGGAAGACAATCTGCCGTTCTCCAGCGCGCAAGCGAAGCCACGCGGCGTTTTCCTTGATCTTGGGGCCGCAATCGCGGAGCGTCTCGGCGTCGAGGCGAAATATACATGGTTGTTCTCCGCCGAATATGTCCGCAAGACGGATTGCGACCTCATTCCGGCGGTCGCGAATCTTCCCGGCGACGATCCTATTCGCTTGACCATCCCCTATATGGCGGTTCGATCGGTGCTGGTCCTGGCCAAGGACCATCCGCCCGTCAAGGAGCTGGACGAACTCCGCACGGGCCATATCGCAGTCCTCGCCACATCATGGGCGAGGCATGTGTTGAACGCGGCCGGCTTTCCGCTCTGGGTTCGTTTTCTGACGAATGATGAGATCCTGGACGCGGTTGCAAAGGGCGAAGCCGACGCTGGGATTGTTCCTCTCCCCGCCTATCAGTGGCGCATGCGCCGGGACGCCGGGGCGCCGCTGCGGGTTGACGAAGCGGTAAAGCTCGATCCGGGCTTCAACTTTCAAGTGTCGATGGGGCTGCGCCGCGCCAACGCCGCGACGGTCGCGCGCATCAATGAGATCCTTGGTCAAATGATGGAGGACGGATCGATCGAAAGGATATTCGCGCGCTATGGCCTCGCCTACGAGCCCCCGGCCATCGTCGCCAATCCCGAGTCGGGCGCGGCGGCTAAGTGATCCAGGGCGCGCACCGGACGAAGGCAGCCGGGGCGCTTCTCTCAAAGCGGCCGTGTGCTCCAACGCGTGCAAGGCGAGGAGGCTGCGCGAACGCCGACTGGTCGCGATCCGCGTTCACCGGCGGCTGCGACGCCCGCGGAAGCTGTTGATTATGATGGCAAAGCCCGAGTCTCGCCTTGCGCCGCGGTATTAAGCCCTTGCGCTAGGTATTGAGCGCGGACGCTGCGGCTCTCTGGCAAAACGCGATCGTCGGCCCCTTACGCAAAACCGCGCGATCCGAAAAGGCGCCACATTGGCGCGCAAGACGTTGAGTCGGCACCAGCTTCTCAAACCGCAGCCTGTCCAGACGAAGACTTGACCTTAAGACGCATCACTGATTGTTGTCGCCGCCGAAATTCTGAGACGCCGATCGAGATACTAGCGCGACGCCGACTCCGGGCTTAAATAACGGGGCATGAGTTGGGAAAAACCCGACCAGCCATCGAAACTGGAGTTTATGACATGAAAATCCTTCAATTAGCGCTCGTGGGGGCGCTGGCCTCGGCGACCGCGGGAATTGCCGAGGCAAAGCAGGCGTCCTCAAATCATGGGGCCTCAAGCTCTGCTGTTGAAACGAGCGTTCAGACGGGCCGCTCGGCCGGAGTGTCCGGACAGCCGGCTTACAATGTCAATGAGGGCTCGCGATTCACGCCCATGGCCCCGGCGCGCGGGCCCTATCAGGTCTATTGATTATCCCCGCCATCCGGGCGCGATGCCCGCGCCAAGGCCCTCAGGGGCGAGAACAGGCCCTTGAGATCGAAGCTGGAAAGAGGCGCGACAGGCTCGCGCCTTTTTCGACTCCGCGGCGTCCGCGTGCGTGAACGATCTTTCTACTTCCACTGCTTCTCCTCGTTGACCCAAAGGCAGCCCGGAAGCATTCCGGGCTTGATGAAGGCGTCGACGATATTGCCCAGCATAATTGATATATTGTTCTGAAAATTCTTTGTGGGAAGCGCCTGGCCAAAAGCAATGGACCCAGACGAGAATACCGCGCCATTGTTGGGCGCGTTGAAATAGACCATATCCGCGCGGATCCGATAATCCTGCGACCCGGCGAGGCCGGGATAGGGGTAGAGGATTTCCTCGATGGAGAGCATATAATTGTCGCTGTGCCCCCCGGAGGATGCGATGATTTTCGCGTGCGGCGGCGTGCCGTACTGGAGGTCGTATCGGTCAAGCTCAAGGCCTGCCGCCCCGCCGTAGGCAAGGCCGCTGTCGCCGAGGATTTCGCCCTCGACGCCCGTCATCATCCACGACACGGTGCGATGATAACTGTCCGGCATGCGCCGATAGGGCCTGCTCGTCTCAAAGCCTTCTCCGATGAAGCCGACGCCGAGGCATTTTTGCGGGGGGCGCCCGAGATTTTTCCAAAGTCCGCTCTTCTGGCCGGTCGTCGCAAGATAATGTTCGCCGGGCCGCGCGCTCCAGGCGCGCATGCCGGAGTCAAGCTTGCGCACCTCCATGGTCGAGGGATCGTCGTCCCCGAAAGCGACGTTCCAGTAATATCCGTTCCCGCCCATGTAGATGTATCGGCCGCCCTGTGCGATGTAGTCCTCCGTCGCGTCGAGCATCTTCTCCGAGTAATATTCCGGGTGGGTGCCGCTCATCACGCATGTGTAGGGTGCGATCGCGTCGACGCCTTCGCGATGCAGGTCTTCGTCGGTCAACACCTCATAGTCGTAGCCCTTGTGCTCGAGCCATGCGACGATCGACAGATCAGCCGGGAACTGCCAGGTCACGCCCATGCTCGATGTACGATGTTTCGGCCGCATGTTGACAAGGGGACGATGATAGGACGAATAGCAGACGCCATTGCCATCCGCCCAGGCGTCATAGGTCGAGAGGCCGAACTCCCAGTTCTTGTACATCTCTATGTCGATTTCCGAGACGATCGGCGGCTGTCCCGTCATCGGCTGGATGATCTGCGCGTCGAAGCTCAAATGCTCGTTGGCGTAGGCGAGATAGCTTGCTGTCGGGAATAGCAAGGCAAGACGCGCTCTGGGTGTTGTGGGCCGCACGAAAAAGACAACATGTTCTTCGCCGAGCCCCGTGCCGGGGCCAGCCCGAAGTCTGATCGCGTAAGCGCCGCTCTTGAGGTCCGCCGGCAATTCGACGCTGCGGGTAACCTGCCAATTCGAATCGATCATCGCGTCGTAATGAAATTCGACCCCGCCATATTCATGAGGCGCGAGGCGAAAGCAGTCGTTGTGGCCGCTCCAGTTCCATCCGGTCTGGCCCCTTACCGGGCGATTATAACCTTTGGCGTCGAGCCGGTAAGGACCCGCGTCATGGACGATATCGCCGATTCCGTGATCCGTATAGCCGATGGTCGTGTCCCAATAGGCGGCCATACCGTCGGGCGGGGGCAGGGCGCCGCTCATGATCGTCGCCAGTTCATGCCATGTGAGGACGCGAGCGTGAACACCCGGCCGGTCAATCTTCCCGCAATAGGTTTGTGAGACGAAATGGCCTCGTGTCTCATGCCAGTCCCGCGAGCCTGCGATCAGAAACGGCGTATCGGGCAGATGCTTCTGGCGAAAGCGAAAAGCCTCCGACACATGCGAGCGGTAGTCGATCGGACAGACCTTGCCGAGCAGGCTGTTGTAGCGGTTGGCGACGCTTTCCTGGTGGATCGTCGCGCGTCCGGTCGCAGCATCGAGGGTCGCGGCGACGAAATACCACATCTTCGGAATGAGCGGCGCTTCGGTCTCCACGTAGTCGACCTCGTCGCCTTGTCCAACCCAGAATTCGAGATGGCCTTTTTGATTGATTCCGAGGCAATAGCCGAAGTTCCTGACGTTATCCCATCGTCCGAGAAGACACTGCCTCAGCCCCGCTTCGGGCAGGCTCGGCAAGATAAAGGCGTAGAGTGTGAGGCTACCCTCGACCGCGAGGCGCTTTTGTGGATCGGCGACTTCGAGAAACGAGCCGATCTGCGTGTATTGCTTCTTGACCTGCCACTCGCCGTTGGCCTCGCAGGAAATCTCTTCCTCGACGAAGCCCGGCCCATCCGGGTGCTCATCGCCGTGGATCAGACGGACCAGCTGAGCGCTCGCCGTCGTCGCGCCGTCGGCGTTGACATGAATGTCGATTGTTTCGCCAGGCTTGATGCTGATCTTGTTTGCGTAACCGAAAAGTTTGACCTGAGCCATGGGGCAATCCGAAACGAGTTTCAAAGGGGCGGCGCGCGTGATTCGATTGGGATAAAGCGAGGCCTCGCTTGTCTCAATCAGGCGCACAGCCGAAGGGGCGATGGCGCGTCAGGATTCGAGCAAATCCTGCACGCGGCGCAAAAACACGCCATGATAGGCGTCGTTCTGAGAGGCGTAGATCTTGTCCTCCACGACGCGGGGGGCGACGCCGCGATGCCCGGAGAGAGCGACGATGCGGTAGGCTTTGAATGGCTCGACGACTGTGATCGCATATTTGTCCGCCTGAGGCGCGCGACGGAAGTAGAGCAGAAGACGTTCAAGCGCCTCGCTATGCTGGCCGAGGGGGCTGCGCTCGTGCTCCGCGATGAGCTCGGGCGAAATCAGCGCCTTCAGATAGTCGCGCTGCATTTTGTCGTAGCGGCGCCAGTACAGCAGATCTTTGTTCTTTGTCTCTGTGGCTTCCTCAGGCAACATCTCGCCTCCTTTCTCGGCGCGCGTCGAACGCCTTTCGCTTTTCTTCTTGTCGCGCCAGGCGCGGAACTGGGCCTTTATCCCAAACAGGCCGCCGCGCAGAAACAGCACGGCGCCGAGCATGATGAGGCCGATGATGAGCAGTCTGATCGGACCTAAAAAGATCAAAACCTTGTCGAGGAACACGACGATCGCGGTGCCGACGACGGCGCCTTCGGCGCGCCCGAGGCCGCCGATGACCAGCATCGCGAGACCAAGCAGAACCGTGTCGAAACTGAAGATCGAAAAGGCGACGCCGCGGTAATGCGCTGAGTAAAAGCCGCCGATGAAGCCGAGCGCGATCGAGGATATGACGAATACCTGGATACGGGCCCGGCGATAGTCGACGCCGGTCGCCTCGGCGAAGGCCTCTCGCTTCTCCGGCGCCATTCGCAGAATCCGTCCAATCCGCCTGCCGTTGATCAGACGATAGAGGCAGAGCGCCATCATCATCAAAATGAAGCAGACGTAATAGGCGAGCAGGGATTGGCTCTGCTGATTCCAATTTTGCGGGATGTAGGTGTCTGCGCCGTAAAGGCCTCCGGTGGAGGATCCGAACAGCTTCGATTGCAATGTGTAGACACGGCACAGCTCATTGAGGCCGATGGTGAGCAGCGCGTAATAGAATCCGTCGAGCCGTATGGCCGGGATTGCGATGAACAGGCCGGCGACCAGCCCAATCACAGCCCCGATAAAGGGCAGTGCGTACCAGGGCACGCCGTATTGGATGGAGAGATATGCCGAGCCGAAGGCGGCCGCGCCGACGACGGCGTAGGTCGCCAGCGAATAGATTCCCGCCGTGCCGATAATCAGCATCCAGCATAGATTGATCGCGGCGTAAATGGCGAAGGTCGCGCCGGCTGTCAGCAGCGTGTTGGCCATGTCTCCGGGTATGACGAGGGGCGCCAGCGCAAACGCCACAAGACCAAGCAGCCACCAGATGGGGCGCTTGTCGACGATGGTCTTCTCTCGACGCATCGTCTTTGCATTGTACTCGCCGCGAATGTTCAGCATGCGGCGCCGGGTCGGCCAATAGCGCAGGCGGCTCCACAAGGCGCCGCCGTGACCTGGCCATTTGTAGTAGTAGCGCAGGCGCCCGACCGGGAGCATTGGAACCCTCGAGCCCCGCGTCTTGTCCCAAATGTCTTGAGGGCTGACGTAATCGCCCGTCGGCAATTCCTCGACGGCGTTTTCGACGTCCCAAAGATAAAGCGGATTGCGCCAGGAATTGGTCATGTGTTCAAGCTTCCCGCGCTTTGTCGAGGATGCCGGCGATGCCGCGGGGGCGAACCAGCAGAATCAGGATGATGAGGACGAACTGGGTGATCAGTACATATTGGCCGCCAAGAGCGACGCTGGTGAACGCTTCGTTGAGGCCAAGAAGGATGGCCGCGATGACGGCGCCGCGGACGCTTCCGAGACCGCCGCAAAGCGCGATGCTGACGCCCTTGATCATCGGCGTCAGGCCCCCGAACGGCGAAATGTAATAGGTCTGAGACAGCAGGACGGCGGCGAGCCCTGCAAGTCCTCCCGTGATCGCCATGACGTAGAAGCCGGTGCGCCTCACTCCGATGCCGACGATTGCAGCCGCGTGCGGATTCATCATCATGGCGCGAATTTCGAGGCCGCGCCGGCTCGAGCGCATCCATTGCAGGACAGCCGCGACAACGATGATCGAGGTGAGGATGTTGCCGACCTTATCCGCGGTTAGCACCACATGGCCGAAACGGATCTTCCACGAGCCGAAGATCTCAGGCAGGTTTTTGGCGCGCGGCCCAAACCACCACATCAGCGACTGCGTCCCGATAAGATTGATGGCAAGCGTCGCGATCAAGCCGCGCACAGTGAAATTAGGCTTGTCATGTATCGGGATGAAGGCGAGCGCGCAGACGAGCAGCCCCGCAGCGGCGCCAGTCAATATGCCGGCGATCAGCACGACGGCGCCATAGGTTGAAACATATTGCGCGCAGAGCCATGCGCCATAGCCGGCCGCGGCGAAGATGAAGCCATAGGCGAGGTTGATGAGGCCGACGCTCGACCATGTGATCGATATGCCGATCGCAAGCGTGCCATAGATGCATGCGAGAACGATGGCGTTGATGAGGATGAAGCCGAAATCCATGCTAAAGATCAAAGCTCCCGCTTGGTCTGGAATCCGAAAGTGGCCGAAGCCTCTCCCTTCAGTTTTCCGACATGCATGCCTATGATGCGATCGACGCGGCCTTCGAGCAGCGCGACATTCTGTTCGGCGATCACCATGGCGGACGCGCCGAGATCGACGCTCATCAACGCGTCCATCACGCCTTTGCCGATTTTTGGCGCAAGACCCAGCGACGGTTCGTCGACGAGAAACAGCGAGGCCTCGGCCATCAGGCCGCGGCCGATCGACACCATGCGCCGTTCGCCGCCTGAAAGGCGTCCGACAGGAACGCGCATCAGCTTTTTGAGCGGCGGAAAGATTTCGAGGATGCGTTTCTTTCTCTCTCCCCGTTCCTTCCAGGCGCGCGGCGTGAAGGCGCCGGAATCGAGGTGATCCTCAACCGACAGGCCGTGAAAGATTTCGTCGCCTTGCGGGATCAGGGCGAGGCCCTGCCGCACGACGAGATGGGTGTAGCGGCCGGGTCCCTGGCTTCGCGTCCGACCGACTTCCGCGCCATTCAAACGGATGGAGCCGCGCTGCCATCCGGTCAGTCCCGCGATCGCGTAGAAAAGCGTCGATTTGCCGTGACCGTTGAGGCCAACAAGTCCGACGCGCTCGCCGGAGTAGATGATGAAATCGAGATCATGGATGACCCGCATCGGCCCGTAGCCGGCGGATAGACCCTTGACGTTCAACACCTCGCGTTTCTCTATCATGGGGTCGCATCGCGCGTCATTCCAGCGCTCCCTCTTCGACATTTTCGAAATAGGCTGCGTGAACGCGCGGATCAGCGAGGATGTCCTTGAGCGAGCCTTGCGAAATGATTTCGCCGGCGTCCATCACCATCACGCGGTCGGCGATTGTTTCCAGAAGCTCGATGCGGTGTTCGACGATGATAATTGCAACCTCCATTTCCTTGGAGAGAAGGCGGATCAGGTGATCGATCTCGTCGACTTCCGAATTGATCAGCCCGGCGGCTGGCTCATCCATCAGGAGGAGGGGAGGGCGGCGCATCAACAGACAGGCGAGGAGAAGCTTGCGGCGGTTCAGCGTTTCGAGTTGAGACGTTGGCTCGTCGTCGCGTACGCGCAGGCCGACAAGTTCGGCGCCATATTCGGCGTCGAAGCGAGTGAGATATGGCTTATAGGCCTGACGCGCCGCTTTGAACGTCTCGCCGACGGTGAGTTCGTCTGGCACGACAGGCGTCTGGTAGGTGCGCCCTACGCCAAGCCGCGCGCGTGCGTGCAACGGCAGGCGCGTGATGTTCTCGCCCTTGAACAGAACCTCGCCGCTCTTTGGCTGGATACGGCCGGACAACACTTCAAACAGGCTGGTCTTGCCGGCTCCGTTCGGGCCTATGACGCCGAGCACTTCACCACGGCGCACGTCGAGGCTGACGCCGTGAAGAATCTGCCGCCCGCCGAGATCGAGATGGATGTTCCGGCATGCAAAAAGCGGGGCGCCCGCGTTGCCTGCGCCAGATAGCGCCATTGTCATCCCCACCATGGCGCCGGCTGCAGTTTCGATTGCTTGATGTCGTAGGGATAGATGATTTTGTGCTCGGCGTTCTGAACCTGGACGTAGAGCTGGCTCATGCCCTTTTCGAGTTCTGACGCCGAGACGGGATGACCATCGTCCGGATAGTGGGCGGCTTCCTGATATTCGTTGCGCATGTCCATGTAGCCGCAGACGCCGCGATAGGGGTTGGCCCGCACCCAATCGCAGACCGCCTTGAAGTTCGAGGGATCTCCCGTCGCCTCCCATGCGGCTTTCAGATAATGGGCGATGTCATAGCCGTTGCCGGTGTAGACGAGCCCCATGACGCCGGGAAAGCGCTTCTTGTATTTGGCGCGGAAGGCGTTGCCGCGTTCATCGGCGTAGACGCCGAGCACGGTGCTCCAGCAAAAGCCATTGGCGGCTTCGCCGGCGAGCGTCAGGAATTCCGGTTGGGAGGGGCCATATTGCAGATAGACGAGCGAGTCCTTCACCGGATCGGCGACGAATTGCTTGCAGAAAGCTGCATATTCGGCCGCGACCCAATGGTCGATCATGATCGCGCCCGCGTCGGTCTGCTTGAGCTTTTCGATGACGGGACTCCAGTCCTGCACCGGAAATTGAATGTCCGTGACCGCGGCGAGCTCAAAGTTGCTGTTCTTCAGCGCCTGCTGCGCCGCCTTGGAGATGGTCTGGCAGTAGGCGACCTGCTCCTGAACAATGTGCACCTTGCGATTCTTTGGCTTCCAGGCGCCGGAGTCCTCCATCGCCTTGAGCCAGACCGGATAGGTGTAGCCGTAGTGAACTTCCGACGGATCGGTCTGGAAGATATGGCTGTACTTCGTGGGATTGGCCTTGAACGCCTCGGTGGCGGCGCGCTGTGTGTTGCCCTGCAGGTAAGGGCATTTGTATTTGGCCGAGGCGTCCATCGCAGGGATTGGAACGAAGAGGAATGCGTTGGAGATCGCATCCACCTTTGCGTCGACGCAGGCTGCGATGGCCTGCTGGCAGCTTTCGGGCGAGAGCTTGTCGACGTCCGTGACGAAGAGCTTCAGCGGGCGACCGAGAATGCCTCCGGCGGCGTTGATCTCCTCCATCGCGAGAGTCGTGCCGTTGAGATGGTCGAGATCGTCGGCGACGCCGGCCGCCGCGGTTTGTGATGTCGGCACGCCCAGTACGATCGGCTTCGAGTCGAGCGCGAAGCCTTTGGAAATATAAGGAGCGGGAAATATCGTCGCCGCCGCCCCCGCGGCTGCGCTGAGTACGACCTCTCTCCGATTGATCTTTCGAACCATATCCCTACCCCTCTTGCGGAATGTTTGTTTGTGGCGTGCGCGCGCTTCCTCTTTTGAGAGGCCGGCCCCGAGCTAGCCAATATGTCCTAATGCTAATTGTATGTTGTTGCTGTTTCGTCTAGGATGTTAAGTGGCTGGCGCTTGCAGCGTCAAGCAAAAGCTTGCGTAATGATGAAAAATATTTCTTATGAAGCAATGATAGCCGCAATGTGCGCCAGTGTGCCTAAGAGTTACCCAATGTTCGGCGGGGATTCGGCATTTGGCTGGACGCGCCTCGCCACATGTGTCTAGTTGGAATGCCTAGATGTTTGGACAGATGACGCTTTTGGGTGCGCGCTTTTCGGTCGCGGCCTGCTATGATAGAAACCACAACATTCAACGCGCGAATGATGCGTTGAGTCGCACGCCTTTGTCGTCTTCGGCTCCGCGCCCCACCTTTGAGCGCCTTTGAGACCTATAAGATGAAAGTTCTGATCGCCGACGATCACTGGGTCGTGAGAGAATCACTGAAACAGGTCATGCAACGCCTGCAAAAGCAGCTGGCCGTCTTCGAAGCTGCGACATTCGACGAAGCGATCACGACCTTGCGCGAGCATCCCGACATGGACCTCTTGCTTGTCGATCTCATCATGCCCGGTTTTGACGCATTCACGGGCCTGCATAGGCTGAGAACCGAGTTTCCCGAAGTGCCGATCGTCGTCGTTTCAGTGCATGAGGATGTCGAGCACGTGATTCGTTCGGTCGAGCAGGGCGTTATCGGCTATATCCCGAAGTCGGCCAGCGGCGCCGAGGTCGAGCGCGCATTCGAACGCGTTCTCGCGGGCGAAGTCTCATTTCCACGCCGGATTATTAAACAGTCCTCGAACGGGGCGCAGCGCGCGGCGCCGGATGCGGCGGGCGAGCCCAGCGTCGATCTGCTCACCAATCGGGAGCGTGACGTCCTTTCGCTGCTCGGAAAAGGCTATTCGGTCAAGCGGATCGCCTGCGATCTCAGCCTGACGAGCCATACGGTTCGCGTGCACCTTGGCAATATGATGAAGAAACTCGGGCTTGCGGATCGCTCGGCGACGATCCACTACGCTGTCAATGTGGTCAATGACGCGAAGTTGAGCGAACGCTGAAGGGACGGGTCGAGTGAGGGTCGACGCGTCGTCGCAGGTTGAGAAGGACGCGCAGCAAGCCGCCTCTGACGCGCTCGCCGGCGGCCTCGACGCCATTGCGACTGGAATCGCAATTTGGGGGAGCGATCGGCGTCTGCGCTACGCCAACCGGCCGTTCTGCGACTCATTCGGCTCAGGCGGTCAGGTGCTGGGCAGCGGCATCCTGTTCGCTGATTATCTGCGCCGCGTCGCGCAGTCGAACGAATGGCTCCTTCCCGTCTTGAGCGACGCATGGATCGCCGGTGAGGACGCCGAGTTCGGGGCCGACAAACAAAGCGAGGTCGCCCTGGCTGACGGGCGAACCCTTGACGTCGTGCAAAAGCCTATCGCCGGCGGCGGCATGGCCCTCACCATCCATGACATCTCGAAGGCGAAACAGAACGAACGCGCTCTGCGGCAGGCGAAGGAACAGGCGGAGACGACGGATCAGGCGAAATCGCGGTTCCTGCGCGCGGCGAACCACGATCTCCGGCAACCTCTCGCCACTTTGCGAATCCTTATCTATAATTGCATGAGCGAGGAGGATAAGAGCCGGCGCGACGACATGCTCCACGTGATGGAGATCGCCGTCTCAATCATGGAGGATTTGCTCGGCTCCCTGCTGCAGATCGGACAGCTTGACGCTGGCCAGATTCTACCGCGCGTGACGACTTTCCAGCTTGTCGATCTCTTCCAGCGTCTCAACGTTCAGTTCCGGCATCTTGCAGCCGAGAAGGCGCTCGACCTCCGCTTCGTCGCGCCACGAGGCGCCGTGACATCGGACAAGGCGCTGCTCGAGCGCATTCTCAGCAATTTCGTCGCCAACGCCATTCGCTACACTGATTATGGGGGAATCGTCGTCGGCTGCCGGCATGTCGGGCGCTCGTTGCGCATTGAGGTCTGGGATACCGGCCGCGGCGTCGAGGCCGAGCATTTGCCGCGCATCTTCGATGAGTTCTACAAGGCGCCGGACGCGACGCGCGCGAAGAAGATGGGCCTCGGGCTCGGACTGAACATCGTGAAGCGCCTCGCCATTCTCCTGAAACATGAAGTGACGGTGCGCTCAATTCCCGGCCGCGGAACCGTGTTCGCGGTGGTTGTTCCGCTCGGCAATGTTTGGCACAGCGCCATCGGCGAACCGGAAATCAGCGAGATGCTTGGCGGCGAGTTCGTCGGCGTATCGACGCTTCTCGTCGAGGACGACGACGTGCTGCGCCGGGCCATGAAGGAGCTGCTGGAGCGCTGGGGCGTCGACGTTCACGCCGTCGAAGGCGAGGCCCAGGCGCTACGCCTGCTGCATGAGGAAAACCTCGATCCAAAGCTCATCATCGCCGATTACAATCTGCGCGGCCAATATGGCACCTCGATCATTCGCGCCGTCCGCGCGATCCTCGGCAGGCCAGTGCCGGGCATCATCGTTACCGCTGATACGGATCCGCGTGTGATCGCGCAGGTGAAGGCGGAGGGCTTTCCCGTGCTTATCAAGCCCGTCAGTCCACCCCGCCTTCGCGTTCTCATGCACAATCTTCTCTTCGAACCCGGCCTGATCTAAGCGCTGTTTCCGAAAACTGGACGCCGGCGTTCGGATGAAAATGACGCCAAATCAAAAAATGCGAGGCAAGGTCGGATTGGCGCGCCAGCGCAACCTTGCTGAGCGCCCAGGATCGCAGTCGTAGCCAACGGTCGTCAAAGCCATGTCAACATCACCTCAAGGCGCACCAATACCGATCGGCAGCATGGTGCCTCTCTCCGGGCCCTCCGCGGCCGATGGCGCCGAATTCCGCAAGGGAGTCATGCTTGCCGTCGAGGAGGTCAATGCGCGCGGCGGCATCCATGGCCGGCCGCTCAGTCCGGTGTTCGTCGACACCAAGCATCAGAGCGCGGATGAGGTTGTCGCCGCGGCGCGAAAGCTGATCGAGATTCACAACGTCCATGCGATCATCAACGGCTACAATATTGGGCCGCAGAATTCCGAATATGAACCGATCGCCGACGCAGGCATCATCTATATTCATCACAATACGCTCTTGCAGCACCACGATACGATCCTCAGTGATCCGGATCGCTATTTCGGTTGTTTCATGGGGGACCCAGCTGACTATTGGTACGGCCAGGGCTTCATCAAATTCATTTCATGGCTGCGCGACAGCGGACAATGGAAGCCTCAATCGAACCGCATCGCGATCATTTCCGGATCAAAGCCCTATAGCATCGTCATCGCCAACGCCATGGCGGCGGCGGCGGCGCAGTTTGGCTGGAAACTCGCGTTCGGCCCCCATATCGTCGCGACGCCGACCACTGACTGGCGCGACGTTCTGGCGCAGGTGCGCGCCGTCAAACCCGCGGTCATCGCCAATACGCATTTCTACGCCGGCGACCTCGCCTCCTTCCAGCTCCAGTTCATGGAGCAGCCGACCAACAGCATCGTCTATCTGCAATATGGCGCGATGCATCAGTCCTTTGTCGACATCGCGCAGGACAAGGCCGTGGGCGTCATCGTCAGCACCGTCATCGGCCTGTTGCGCGACGACATCGGCCAACGCTTCGCGCGGCGCTACATCCAACGGTTTGGCGAAGGCTCGACGCCGCAGGTCGGCTGTCAGTCCTATGGCGCTGTCCATCATTATGCGATTGCAGCCTGCATCGCCGGCGGCGCCGGCGCCCCCGGCGCGTTCGATCAGAACCGCGCAGTAGCCCGCGCCCTCCGCGAGACGATCTATCGCAGCGTCGCCGGCATCATCCGGTATCATCCCGACTGGCAGGCCGCCGCGCCCTATCCCGACTATGTCCATGATCCTTCCCTCGGGCTGCCGCATCTTTTTTATCAGATCCAGGACTGGAAGAAGGGGGCTTTGGCGCTCATCGCTCCCGAACCTTACAATACAGAGCGCTTCGTCGCGCCCCCATGGATATCTCCCGATTCCTGAACGGCGGCGCGCGCCGATGCGCCACGTTCCCACGGTCGTGAACATGACGCGCCGCGCTGAGGGAAATGCATCAATTTAAGCAGTTGCAATAAACTTGGGCAGCCGTTTGCCGGCAGGCGCCGGCCACTGCGTTTAACCGAACGCCTTTCCCCAAAGCTGGCTGATGATCCCACAAGCCCGCGCAGGCCCTGATGAATGGGGCGCGTCAATCCCCGCCGGATTTCAAAGGGCGGCCTTCGATCCGGTCTGAAGATCCAAAGGGCCGAGACATAAGCTGCGATTTTCTCATCGAGCCAAGTCTTACGTTTCCGTCCGAAGCCGCGGCGCGAGGCGGTCCGGTCTGACGGATGATCTAGCTTCGCCAGCGCCCGGCAAATAAGCAGATGCGCCAACTCATCCTCCGCCCCGCGAGTAAGCGGAAGGTCCAATCGAACGGCACGGTTTCTGCTTTGATCTCGAACAATAAATGATGCGAAAATATCACTCTTAGGAACATTTGTTTATTCGGACATTGACAGTCTCCGCTTCGTACATCAAGCCTTAGACGTATCAGTCAGAAAGGCTAGGAATATAAGGGTCAGAAAGAGTAGATGTTTTGACTAGGAATCGGGGGGCTCGCTGAGTTTAAATTGAGCTATCGATCGGCCTGCGAGACAAGAGCGCGCCTATAGCTGTGATGTCTCTTCAAACGAGATGCGCGGTGGATATTGAGCGACTTCCGGCTCCGGCGAACTGCATGAGCGATGCGGCTTTGCCGCGCTTTGGTGAATGAATTTCCCAGCGATGGGGTTGCGAAGCCGAGTCCAGACTCGGATGCGAGCTGGCTAACGGATCGGGATGAGATCTCGGTCCGGCTAATTTCAGGAGTAGAGAATGTCGAATACAACTGCTTCTGGCGGATCGTCTCCGCCGACGTTGACGCGAAAGTCGGAGGCCGCCGCGCCGGCGCATAAACGACAGAGGCGCTCAGGCGTCGTCGCTGGATTGACCGCCGCGGCCTTTTTGAGTTTGGCGTCGGGCGCGTTGGCTCAGGAGGGAGTCGGTCAGGCGGCGCCCGGCGCGAACCCGCAGGACGTCAATCCCAATCTCGTGGTTGGTCTCGAGAAGCCGGTTGTCAAGCCAGGATTCAATGGGCCTCTGGCCTCGATTTTCGCCCCTCTGGCGGCGGAAGGCTATACGTTTCATGCGCTCGCGCTGGACTTCGTTCAGGGCAACCCAAGCGCCGGACTGGTGACGGGGCGCTATTCGAACTCCGCCTACTTCATTGTGGGCGGCGACGCGGATCTCGGCAAAATCATGGGCCTGCAAGGAACCTCGCTTCATTATGAGAACACGTTCTTCGGCATCGTCGAAAACCTGAATCTCGCGCCGCAGATTGGCGATAGTCTCGTTGGCTATCAACCTCCCTACACGCCGGCGAGCGCTTGGTTGTCCATCATGACCCTGGAGCAGAAGCTCTTCGATGATCATCTCGACATCGAAATCGGTAAGACCCATCCGGACCGCTATTACGCTCTGCCCAACTGTAATTCCATCAACAGCTGCTTCCAGGACATTCTCTATCTTAATGCGGGCTGGACCTCACCGCAGCGCGGCGTGTGGGGCGGCAATGTGAGCTACAAGTTCGACGGGCCGGTCTACGCCGAGGCCGGCGTATTTTCCGGGAGCCCTGGAACGAATTATCAGACGGGTTACAGGTGGTTCAACCAGGAAGATCCGCAAGGCGTGATCGCAATGGGCGAGATCGGCTGGAAGACCACCTTTGCAACCAACCCATACCCGGGCACTTATTCGTTCACCGGCTTCTATAATTCGCAGAGCCATGTCGATAATAATGTCGCGACGGCGTTTGGCGTGACCAACACCAAGAACGGAACGTCCGGCGTGGTCCTTCAAGGTGACCAGGTCGTCTGGCGGGCCGATGGAGGAACTGAGAAAAATCTGACTCCAACCGCTATTTCGCTCTATGGCAGCGCCGGCTTCGCCCTCGATTCGACAGTGCCGGTTTCCAGCAGCGTTTACGTCGGCGCAAAGCTCAGTTCGCCATTCGCCGGCAGGCCGGGCGACAATTTCGGTATCAAATTCAACTGGGAGCAACTCAACCCAAATTATAACGCGTATCTCTCCGCCGCCAATTTCGTCGCCGGCGGCACAGGGGCTCCGTTCAATCGGAACAAATATGTCATCGAGGCGAATGCTCACCTCGCGCTGCCTGCAGGCATGGCCTTCGAGCCGGTCTTTCAGTATGTGATCAACCCCAACAGCTTCTGGAACCCGAGCACGGTCACACGCCCCAAGGACGGCGTCTATATTGGCGGAACCTTTGTCGTTCCTCTCGGCGTTCTCCTTGGCATCGCCGCTCCGACCTGATCGCCCTCTAATTCTGAGGTGAAACTAATCAGCCGGCGAGCGCGCGCTCGTCGGCTGTTTTTTTGCAAAGAGGAGGCATCTGCCGAAGCCGGCTCAAGCGCCCGTCGCCGCCGGCGCCTATAGAAAGTGCAACGCGCCTAATCAATAGAGCTAGATGAATATTATGGATGCAAAAGAAGCGACCGGTGTGCATGCAGATTACTTTTGACGGAATGCGCTAGTCGTAAGATCCGGAAAATTCTCTAATGCCATGAAAAAGTATTGACGAAAGATCTAGGTTTTCCTATAAAGCAAATATGTTCACTGCAAGTGAAAAATTGAGCAGTGTGCGCATTTCGTAGCCATTGGGAGATCCTATGGATCAGTCTCGCCGCAAATTCCTCAAGACCACGTCACTGGCAGCCGCAGCCATTGCTGCGCCGAACATCTGGATCCCGATGGCGGGCGATGCTTGGGGCGCGACCCTCAAAAAGGGCGAGCCCATCAAGGTCGGGCTCCTCTTTTCGCTGACCGGCGGCCTTGCCGTGCCGGAGGAGGATTCCACGCTCGTCATGCAATACGCCATCGATGAGATAAACAAGAACGGCGGCGTAGCCGGACACGAAATCGAGCCGGTCATCGTCGACGCGAAATCGGATTTCAATGTGTATTCGGAGAAGACCAAAGAGCTGATCCTCCGTAACAAGGTCATCGCGATTTTCGGCTGTTATACCTCGGCGAGCCGCAAGGCGATCCTGCCGACGGTCATGTCGCAGAACAGTCTGCTTTACTACCCGACCTGTTATGAGGGAGCCGAGTGTAGTCAGAACGATATCTGCACGGGCCCGCTCGCCAATCAGCATTCGAAAGACCTGATTCCCTTCATGGTGAAGAATTTCGGGAAGAAGGTCTTCTTCGTCGGCTCGAACTACGTCTGGCCGAAGGAATCCAACAAGAACGCGAAGGTTTGGCTGAACGCCGCCGGCGGCGAACTGGTCGGCGAAGAATATATCCCGCTCGGCAGCTCCGAATTTGGGCCGATCCTGAACAAGATCCGTGACGCAAAGCCGGATTTCATCTTCTCGACTGTCGTCGGCGCCTCTGACATCGCTTTCCACAAACAGTTTAAGCAGGAAGGCTTCAAGGTCGACTCAATGCCGATCGCCTCCCTCACGACCGGGGAAATCGAAACAAGGGCAATGGGCAATGAATTCGGCGCCGGTCACTTCCTGTCCGCGCCCTATTTCCAGGCGCTCGACAACCCCACCAATCACAAATTCGTCGAAGGCTTTTTGAAGAGCAAATACGGCAAGAACGGCGTCACCCACTACAACATGGAGGAGACCTACATTTCGGCCTATGTCTTCAAATATGGCCTTGAGGCCGCGGCCAAGAAGGCCGGCGGCATTGATGGGATAACCTCGAAGATGATCCGCGACGCCAGCGGCGGCGTCAGGGTCGAGGATGGCGTCTCCCCTGAAGGCCTCATCTGGATCGACGACCAGAATTTCAACACATGGCTCAAGCCGAAAATCGGCCAATGCCAGGCTGACGGCAGCTTCAAGATCGTCAAACAGGCGGACGCGCAGGTCGCGCCTGATCCCTATTCGATTTATCCGGACGTCGGCGTCTGCACGCCCACGGGCCTCAAGGCGCCGGACGGTAAGATCCGCGCCAATGTGATCTGAGCCAGGGCGTCATTTGAAGCGCGGCGCGCGCTCCGGATCGACGTTGTGCTTGGACCTGGCAAGCGGAGGTGGCCTATGAGCTCGATGTGATCAAGCTTAAATCCCACGTCCGGCCCTGGCGGCCCATTGCATTCCCACCAACCTGCGTTCGCCGCCCGCACGGCGAACGCAATCGGAGACGACTGATGACAGGACATTTCCTATCCGCCAATCTAATCCCGATTGTGAATTCGTTGATTCTGGGTCTCAGCATCGCCAGCATCTGGCTCATTGCTGCGCTCGGACTTGCGATCATCTACGGGACGATCGGCGTGATCAATATGGCGCACGGAGAGTTCATCATGCTCGGCGCCTACACATCATACGCCCTGCAATCATCTGTCGGCCTTCCGTTTCTGCTCTGCATACCGGCATCCTTTGTGATCGTCGGTTTGATCGGACTGCTCCTGGAGCGGGGGCTGATCCGCTACCTCTATAAGCGGCCTCTCGACACGCTGCTGGCGACATGGGGCGTTTCGCTTGTGCTGACGCAAGTCGTCCGCCTGGTCTTCGGCAGCGACCCAAAATACATCGCCGTGCCAGAGATGTTCCAAAGCAATGTTCAAATCGGCTTCGTCAATCTCTCCGTGCTGCGCATCTTCATTTTCGCCCTGACCATCGCGCTCGTCGCCGCGACGGTGTTTCTCTTCTACCGCACGCGGTTCGGAATGCAGGTGCGCGCGGTCATGCAGAACAAGGAAATGGCGGCGTCTTTCGGAATCAACGCAGACCGGGTCTATATGGTGACCTTCGCTATCGGCGCGGGCCTTGCGGGCCTTGCGGGCTCTCTGTTCGGCGTACTGGCTATCGTGTTGCCAACCATGGGAACGGCTTACGTCGTGCAGGCTTTTCTCGTTGTGGTCGTCGGCGGCGGAACGATCATCGGCAGCGTCGTCGCCTCTGGCCTCACCGGCGAACTGCAATCGATCTTCGCTTACGCCACTAGCGATACCTTCGCACGATTTATCCTCTACCTGCTGATCGTCGTTTTCCTCCGCTTCCGCCCAGCGGGATTGTTCGCTCCGGCGAAAGCACGCCGCTGACGTTCAGCGAACAGGCTGGCCCAGATAAGCGCAGGCAGGAAATCATATTATGCCAAATCTATACTACAACAGGACCGCGCAATGGTTTGTCTATGCGCTGCTATTCGTTCTTCTCGCAATCATTCCGTTGACCGTCAGCGACTCGTTTCTGCTCAATCAGTTCGCGACTTACGGCGTGTATGGCATGCTTGCCGTATCCATCAGCCTCGGCTGGGGCTTTGGCGGCATTCTCAATCTCGGACAGGGCATTGCGTTCGGGCTAGCCGCCTATGGCATGGCGATGACGATGCAGATGCAGTCGCAGGACGCGGCCAATCCGATGCCGCCCTTCATGCTCAACAATAGCCTCGACCATTTGCCTGCGCTTTGGATCCCTTTCCAGAGTACGACTTTCGGAATCATTCTCGCCCTGGTGGTGCCGACGCTTTTCTACGTCTTTTTCGGCAGCCTGATGTTCCGCGCAAGAGTATCGGGTCCTTTCATCGCAATCATGACGCTCGCCATGCTGAGCGCGCTTTACACCCTGATCCTTGACGTCCAGCCCTACACAAACGGGGCGAATGGCATAACGCCGCCGGCGCCGCTCAAGATTTTTGGCGCTGACATCGATCCCTACAGCGCCGTCAGCTACTGGATCGTCTATGGGTTTTTGTTGTTGACGACGGTCGGCGGCAAGCTGCTGACGCAAAGCAAATTCGGGCTTGTGACACAATCGCTGCGCAGTGATCCCGAGCGCGTCCGCTTTCTTGGCTATAACGTCGCCTCCTACGAGACTGTGATCTATGCGCTGTCCGGCCTCATCGCGGCGATCGCGGGCTGCTGCTCGGTGATGCTGGTGCAATATGTTTCTCCGGCCCAGCTCGATGTGAATTTCAGCATAGGAATGGTCATCTGGGCTGGCATAGGCGGCCGTTTTTCGCTGATCGGGTCTATGCTCGGCGCCTTCATCATCCAGGGCGGCCAAAGCTATCTCGGCGACCAGTTCCTGGCGACATGGCTGCTGCTCCTCGGCGGATTCTTCATCCTGGTCGTGCGTTTCCTTCCCAAGGGGCTCGCGGGTTTGCTGGAGCAGGCGCTTGGCTCGCTGAGCGCCCGCTTTGCTCCGCAACGCCTCAGACGGCCGCTCCGCGCTGCGGACACGCCCAGCAAATTGGAGGCATGAGATGGGCGTCCTCGACATTCACCATCTGCATAAGAGCTTCGGCGGCACCAAGGTCATCAATGATTTCAGCCTGGAAGTGACGGAACTCACCTTATGTTGTCTCGTCGGCCCGAATGGCGCGGGCAAAACCACCACCATGGATCTGATCACCGGCCGGCAAAAGCCGACGTCGGGTCAGATCATCCTGCGCAACGAAGACATCACCGGCCTCGGCGAGCATGAGATCGCGCGCCTTGGCATCGGCCGCAAGTTTCAGGTGCCGGCTGTGTTTCGCGATCTCACGGTGCGCCAGAACCTGGAGGTGGCCTTCAGTCGTGAAGTCAATCCTTTCAAGAACATGTTCTCCATGCGGCCTTCCGGTCTCAAAGCAAAGCTCGATGAGGTGTTGAGCGTCACTGGGCTTGGCGCGCGCATCGATACCGAGGCCGGAACGCTCTCGCACGGGGAGACGCAATGGCTCGAGATCGGCATGGTGCTTATGCAGGATCCGGCAATTCTCCTTCTCGATGAACCGGTCGCGGGAATGACTGAGGCGGAGATCGAAAAGACCGTGGGCATTCTGAACGAGCTGAAGAAGACCAACACCCTGATCGTCGTCGAACATGACATGGCCTTCGTCCGGTCGATCGCGGACGTCGTCACGGTCATGCATATGGGCAGCCTCCTGGCGCAAGGCTCGATCGAGGAGATGGAAGCCAATGAACGGGTGCGCGAGGTCTATCTCGGCGATCCGGAGGATTAGAGATGCTTTTGGGACTCAATCAAGTCACGTCCTATTACGGCAAAACGCCGATTCTCAAGGATATTGGATTTGATCTTGAGGAAGGCCAATGCCTTTGCGTGCTCGGACGCAATGGCGTCGGCAAGACGACTCTGCTGCGCACGATCATGGGGCTGACGGACCGAATGTCTGGCGGGATCCAGATCTCCGGGGACGACATCAGCAAAGCCCCGACCTATCAGCGCGCGAAATATGGTCTTGGCTATATCCCTCAAGGGCGTCAAATCCTTTCGAATTTCACCGTGAAGGAAAACATACTTCTTGGCACCTTCGCACGCAGCGACGGGCTGTCGGAAGTGCCGCCGCTTTGCCTTAGCCTGTTTCCCTATCTTGCTCAAAATCTCGACAAGCGGGCAGGGCTTCTTTCGGGCGGCCAACAACAGCAACTCGCGATCGCGCGCGCGCTTGCCACAAATCCCAAGATCCTGCTGCTGGACGAGCCGACTGAGGGGATTCAACCAAACATCGTGCACGAGATCGGTCAGACGCTGCGGCGCCTCAATACCGAATTCGGCATCACGCTCATTCTGACGGAGCAGCACATCAAGGTCGCGCGCAAACTCGGCGATGCGTTTTTGATGATGGAGAACGGACGCATCGTCGCTCGGGGACCCATCGCGGAGATGACGGACGAGCTGGTCGAGCGACACATGACCATCTGAGACATACCTATTCCGACAGGAGGAATCGATCATGCAACCAATACCAAAAAAGGGAACCCCGGAGCGCCAGCGCCTGATCGACGAGCACAAAGCGTGCGTCGAGTCGATGAAGGGCGTGGCGGGCTTTTCGGTGTTGAAATGCGAGGCCCCCGGGGACACGACGACGGTAGGGGGCGGCTTCTACGATGACCCGCTGCTGCGTCGCGTTCTGCTTCGCATGCGAGGTGAAAGCCCGAAGGGCAAACTTATCGTGATCTGCACGAAAGTGGATAAGGAGTGGCGCATTGCGCGTCTCAGCGGCATCCGCGGCGTGCCGCCGAAGTTTATCGACGACACGGTTTATACTGACGAGCAGGAGATCCAGCACACGATCTTCTTGATGCGTCTTGAGGAGCTGTCGGAAAGCTACGGCATGCCCGACGACTTCAACGAGGGGTGGAAGCGCAGGGACGATAATTGGCCGGTGACCTGAATGACGCCGCCTTTCCCAACGCCCTCTCACAAAAGCGAAGTTTTGGAGTAGATGATGACATTCATGAGGCTGACGGGCTACGCCGACAAATTCAGCGTGCATCCCGGCGACACCATCAAATTCTATGTGAATTGCGACGGCCCAGCCGAATACACGGCCGAGATCGTGCAAATGATCAATGGCGACACCAATCCGCGCGGTCCGGGCTACATGGATAAGCCGATCGTCGCCGACGTCAACAAGACCTACAAAGGCCGCAAACAGATCATTCACGGCGGATCTTATGGCTACGTCCCAGACGCAAGGCCGTTTCATGTGGAGAGTTTCACGCTGCAATGCTGGATCTGGCCGACGGCGCCAAAGACCCATCCTCAATATTGGAAGCATGGCGCGCAAGGTCTCGTCACGAAATGGTCGAATGATTGCGGCTATGGACTCTTCATCAATGAGGACGGCTGTCTCGAGCTGCGCATCAATGAGCATCGCATCACGACGGGCGCGCCGATCCGTGATCACGCCTGGCATTTTGTCGCCGCGACCTTCGACGCCGCTACCGGTGCCGTCACGCTCTATCATGAGCCGCAGGTCGCCTATGCGCTCGACCCCGTCATTGAGCCGGTCGAGACCACTTTGAACGTGGCGATCAGCCATGCGCCGGTCCCGGTCGCGCTCGGAGCCTATGTCGAGGCGCTTGCGCCGGACGATCCGCTCGCCGCCTCGTCGAAGCCCTCCGGCGTTGTCTTCACAGGCAAATACAATGGCAAGATCGATAGCCCGCGCATCTGCAATAAAGCTCTTTCGCGGCAGGACATCGAGAGCATGAAGCTCGGCGCGCAGCCGGGATTGACGGAGCGCCGCAACAGCGGTCCGAGCGGGCGCCTGTCGGAGACGATCGTCGCCGCCTGGAATTTCTCGAAAGGCATAGACACCATCGTCGCGACGGACGAGGGCCCCTACCGGCTGGATGCGCAGCTTGTCAACTGTCCCAATCGGGGGATGACCGGCTACAATTGGTCGGGAACCAAGTTCGACTGGAAGCACGCGGCGGAAGAATATGGCGCGATCAGCTTTCACGACGACGACGTCGATGACGCGCGATGGTCATCGGATTTCGAGTGGACCGTGCCGCCGAGCGGAATCAAGAGCCGCTTCTACGCTGTCAAGCTGACGACCGCCGAGGGCGACGAGGAGTTCATACCTTTCTGGGTCGTGCCCCGCGTTGGCGAGGAGACTTCAAAAATCGCGGTTATGGTTCCGACGATCAGCTACATGGCCTATGCGAATGAGCATGTGGCCTGCAACGCCGGCGGCGCGGAGCTTTTCGTCTATCGCGTGCCGATCATGCAGCAGCAGAATATGTTCCTGTCGGAGCATCGCGAATATGGCGGCTCGATCTATGATACGCATACCGACGGGACAGGCATTTCGATTTCGTCGCGGCTGCGGCCCATTCTGAGCATCAGGCCGAAATATGATCACTTCCTCGCCCAGGCGCCGTGGCAATATCCCGCCGATCTTCATCTCATCTATTGGCTGGAGACGCTCGGCTATGAGTATGACGTCTTCACGGATGAAGACATCACTTACGACGGTCTCGCGCGGATCGAGAACTACAACGTCATCATCACCGGCTCGCATCCTGAACATAACAGCGGGCCGCAGCTCGACGCGCTTCACAATTATACACAGCGTGGCGGCCGGCTCATGTATATGGGCGCCGACGCCTGGTACTGGGTGCATTCCTTCCACCCGGCCTATGATCACCTTGGACGCGGCGTCGTCACGGAGATGCGGCGTTGCGAATCCGGCATCCGCACATGGCGCGCCGATCCTGGCGAGTATTATCATCAGGGCACGGGAGAGCTCGGCGGCATGTGGCGCTTCCGCGGCCGCTACCTCCACTCCGTCGCCGGCGTCGGCATGTCGTCGGAAGGCTTCGACATATCAAGCTATTTCTCGCGCACGCCGGACAGTCTCGATCCCCGCGTCAGCTGGGCCTTCGAAGGCATCGGCTATGACGAGAAGCTCGGAAATTTCGGACTGGTCGGCGGCGGTGCGGCGGGTCTCGAACTCGATATCGTAGACACGATGCTGGGATCGCCGCCGCACACGCTCGCGGTCGCCACCTCGGCGGGACGCCACACGGAAGCCTATCTTCTGGTGATGGAGGATTTCGGTTTCAATCAGCAAGGCACGGATGGCACCACGCATCCTCGTGTGCGCGGCGATATCGCCTATCATGAAACGCCGAATGGCGGCGCCTGCTTCGCGTTTTCGTCGATCGCCTTCTGCGGCTCCTTGCCGTGGAACAATTGCGACAACAATATCTCGAAGCTGGTGAAAAACGTGCTCGATCGCTTCTCGGCCGACGGTCCGCTGCCGGCCCCGCCAGCGGAGGCGATCAAGCATCGCGGCAGAGCCGATTACGATGCAAAGGCGCTGGAGCATCGCAGCCGCAAAGAGCGCGGCGAACCGCTGCCGGCGTAAGGGCGGTGACTTGGAGGATGGCATGATGAACCGCACGAGCGCCGGACTTACCGTTGAGCCGCCGGGCGCCGGATCCGGCCATTCCTTCCAGGAGCGGGCGGTGGGGGACGCCGCCCGCTCCCTTCCTCCACGGGCGTTCCGTTCGCTGGACTTCGCGAATCTTGAGGACGAAGGGATCTGGACGCGCTCATGGGTGTCGATTGGATTCAGTGATGAAATCCTGGCGCCGGGCGATGTGCTGCCATTCACAGTGGGCCGCCACGGGGTTCACGTGGAGCGACAGGCCGACGGCGGTCTCATCGGCCGCTTCAACAAGGCGCAGCACGGCGGGTGTCGCGCTGTGCCGCTGCAGTGCCAGACGGGAGCGAAAACGAAATGCTCTTTCACCGCCTGTGGATACAGCCGTGACCGCCGTCCGATCGCGAGAAGCGCCGCCGATGCGGAGCTGGCTCTTGATCAGTATCTCGGCTTGAGGCCGGAGCGGCTTCTGCCCGTCGCAGTTAGAATGTTCGGCGGCCTCATCTGCGTCAATGTTGATCCATTGGACGCCGCTGCGCCGAGCTGGCGGGACGCGGCGATCGCCGTGGAAGACGTGGCGGAAGCGAAAAAGCGGGGAGCTGAAGCGACGCACTGGCTCGAATTCGACGCCGATTGGAAATTGCTTGCGCATCATCTCGCAGCCGGCGCCGAGGAATCGAGCGGCCCTGACTTTATCCGCACGCTGATTATGCTCGACAGCGGCGCTCCGGCGGCCGCGACGATTTTGTTTCCGAATGCGATCATCATCCGGGCGTATGGCCAAACGTGCACCGTCGTTCTACAGCCGACGGCGCTTGGGCGCACGCTCTGCCGGATACGCCTTGGCGGAGAGTTTCCGACCGATGACGCATATAGCGCGGCGCTTCGGCTCTGGCTGGGCGAGATCGCGCCGCGCCTGTCGGCGGCGGAGGCCGCGCAACTCGCCGCGCGTTTCGACCCGACGGATCGAGAGTTGGAAGAGGCCGAACGCGCGCCGTTGAGAAACGCGGCGGCTCCCGCGGCCTGGCTCCAATCCGTGGTGAATGAAGCCATTCGATCGACTCCGCGGATTGCCGGCGAGGCCTTCTACGCGACATCGCAGACAGGGAGACGAGCATGAGCGCAATTGCAGCAGCGGAGCGCGACGAGGTAGCCGTCGCAGTCGCGGCGTTCAAGTCAGGCGACTATCCGGGCGCCCTTTCGCTCTTCACCACGATGGCCGAAGCGGGCGATATGGAAGCGCAGGCGTGGCTCGGATCCTTCTATGCGAACGGAATTGGTGTTGAGGCGTCCCTACCGACTGCCTTCGCCTGGTATTTGCGCGCTGCTGAACAGGGTCATGTCCAGGCGGCGACCAATGTCGGGGCGATGTTGGCGATGGGGCAGGGAACGCCTCGGGATCGCCCCGCCGGAGCAAAGTGGCTGTCGCGGGCGGCTGAACTTGGCGACCAGATGGCGCAGTATAATCTTGCGACGCTTCTCTCCAAAGGCGATGGGGTTCCCTTGGACAATGAGAGCGCCGCTCAACTCTATCGTCGCGCGGCGGAGGCCGGGCATTATCCCTCCCAGGCGCGGCTTGGCTATTTCTACGCCAATGGCGTAGGCGTTGCAAAGGATCGCGTCGCCGCCTTCGCGTGGCTGTCGCTGGCCGCCCAGCATGGCGTCGGAACCGCGTTGACGGCGCTTGAGGCGCTGATCGCCGACATGTCGGGCGAGGAGAAAAAGCGCGGCCTCGCCCTTGCTCAGCAGCAACGAGGCCGGATGGCGGGCGGAACCGCGCCCGTGACGATCAATCCAATCCCAGGCTGAATCATGACGTACAGCGTGCAGCAGATCAAATTTGAATTCATCAGCTATGTGAAGGAATTTGGCGGCGATTTCCGCGAGTGGTCGATCGGCGTCGCGGATGACGCTCCGAAAGCGCTTTTCGAGATCAATAAGGTCGATCCCGCGCGCGACATCTGGCTTTGGAAGCCCGCCGTCTCAGCAACGGCGGCGGCCATGGTTCATGCCTGGATGACTGGACGCCAGCAAGCCCATGCGGTCGCGGGCGACGTCGCTTCGGGCGCCAGTGTGTTCATGTTTAGAAAGACGAATTGATCAGCGGGCCGGGGAATGTGGATTGTGACGTCGACGGCGCCGACGGGGAGCTGCTTGCTCTTCCGTGGCGCAGTCTTTGCTGGGATTTTGGGCAGGCCGATCGGTTTGGTGTGAAGCGCCGTCGCGCTGAGAATTAAGCAAGCAGGGAGCACAGCCATGATGCATGGTGATATTTCGAGCAGCAACGACAGCGTTGGCGTTGCCGTCGTCAATTACAAGATGCCAAGACTTCACACGAAGGCGGAAGTCCTGGAGAATGCGAAAAAGATCGCCGACATGGTGGTCGGCATGAAATCCGGCCTCCCGGGCATGGACCTTGTCATATTCCCGGAATATTCGACTCACGGCATCATGTATGACGAAGCCGAAATGTACGCGACCGCCAGCGCTGTGCCGGGCGAAGAGACGGCGATTTTCTCGGCCGCTTGCCGGAAAGCGAAAGTATGGGGCGTATTCTCGATCACGGGAGAACGCCACGAGGACCATCCGCACAAGGCGCCCTACAATACGCTGATCCTCATCAACGACGAAGGCGAGATCGTTCAGAAATATCGCAAGATCATGCCCTGGACGCCGATCGAAGGCTGGTATCCCGGCGATCGCACCTATGTCTCGGACGGCCCCAAAGGGCTGAAGATCAGCCTCATCATTTGCGATGATGGAAACTATCCCGAGATCTGGCGTGATTGTGCGATGCGAGGCGCGGAGCTCATCATCCGCTGCCAGGGCTACATGTATCCGGCCAAGGAGCAGCAGATCCTCATGTCCAAGGCGATGGCCTTCGCCAATAATTGCTATGTCGCCGTCGCCAACGCAGCCGGCTTTGACGGCGTTTATACTTACTTCGGCCACTCCGCGATCGTCGGCTTCGATGGCCGCACGCTCGGCGAATGCGGCACGGAGGAGATGGGCATCCAATACGCAGGCCTCTCCAAATTTTTGATCCGCGACGCGCGCCGCAACCAGCAGTCTGAAAATCACCTGTTCAAACTGCTGCACCGTGGCTATACAGGCATGATCAATTCGAAAGAGAACCAGCCTGGCGTTGCTGAATGCCCCTATGATTTCTACAGGCGCTGGATCGAGGATCCGGAAGCGACCCGCGAGGCTGTCGAGGCCATTACCCGCACCGGCCTTGGCGTCGAGGAATGTCCGATTGACGGGATCCCTCCGGCCGGAAAGGCGAAGCCGCCCGTCAAGCTGGTGGAAACGCGGCAAAAAAAGCCCGCGAGCCCGCGGACTCTCAAGGCCGCTTCACGTTAGAATTTGGGCACGACGCTCAAAACATCTGGCCTTAGGACTCTATTAAGCACATGCGCCTCATCGAATCTATTCTCGGAAGCCGGCTCGATGAGGCGTTTGCGACCCCTCTGCACCATCTCGAGCATCACGGCGGCGTCGATGTTCTGACCCTGCAGAGCGCCGATGTCGCTCGACGCCGCCTGCGCGCCCGGACCGACAAAGGCGAGGAGATCGCTGTTGCGTTGCCGCGCGATCAGGTTCTTTTCGACGGCGCCGTTCTGGCGCTTGAAACAGGTTACGGCCTGGTCGTGCGAGTCGCCGAACAACATTGGCTCCGTCTCGTCCCATGCGACAGGCAAAGCGCCATCGAACTTGGCTATCACGCCGGCAACCTTCACTGGCGCGTCGCTTTTGAAGGCGAAGCCCTGCTGGTTGCGATCGAGGCGCCGGTCGAAGATTATCTCGCGCGGCTTGGCGAGCTTATCACTTCGGGCCGCGTCACGTCGTCGGTGCACGCGCCTGACAAGGTGTCCGCGTGCTGACGCAACTGCTTATGCTTCAGCACGCGGATACGGCGTTTCCGAGCGGCGGTTTTGCTTTTTCCAACGGCATTGAAGGGCTCGCGGGGCTCGGCAGGCCAATGACGCCGATGGATCTCGCGAACGCAATCGCGGCGTCGCTTCGCCATCGCTGGGCGGGCGCCGATCGCGTCGCTCTTGTTCGTGCGTTTCGCGCTTACGATGATGACGACAGACTCGCCCGCATCGACACGGCTTTCGAGGCCGCGACGCTCGCCGAACCAATGCGCGCGGGCTCGAAGCGAAATGGACAATCCCTGCTCGCGGCTCATGCGCGGCTCGGCACGCCCGGCGCGGCGCATTTGCGAGAGAGACTGCGTAACGGCCAGCTCCACGGCCATCTGCCCATCGTTCAGGGCGCGCTCTGGCGCGCTGTCGGAATCAAGGAATACGACGCGGCGCTGATGTCCGGCTACCAGACGGCGTCGAGCATGACGGCGGCGGCGGTCCGCCTCGGCCAGATCGGCGCCATCGAGGCGCAGCGCGCCCTTTTCAGCGCGCTCGCGCTCATCGCGGACATTATCCAGCAGCCGGCGGACGACGTGAATTTGCAAGACCGGCAAACGATTGAGCCAGAGGCCGAAGCAGTTGAGCCCCGGCGCACGGAAGACGCCCCTATATTGACGAGTTTCATCCCCTATATCGAAATCGCGGCTATGCGCCACGCCGCGGCCGATCTGCGTCTTTTCGCCAATTGAGGCTGATCCATGTTGCTTACCCCGACCGAAATGGAGCGGTTGACGATCTTTACCGCCGCCGAACTCGCGCGCAAGCGTCGCGCGAAAGGGCTGAAGCTGAATTATCCCGAGGCCGTCGCGATCATAACGGATGAAATTCTCGAAGGCGCGCGGGAAGGACGCAGCGTCGCCGATCTCATCGCCTGGGGGTCGACCATATTGACGACTGAGGACGTCATGCCGGGCGTCGCCGCGATGACGCCTATCCTGCAAGTCGAAGGCCTGTTTCCCGATGGAACGAAACTCGTCACCGTGCATGAGCCGATCCGGGCCGTCGAAGGGTCCGAGCGCGACGATCTGGAGCCTGGCCTCATCACAGCGGTCGAAGGCGAGATCGAGCTTGCGCCGGGCCGCGCTCGAACGACCCTTGATGTGGTCAACACCGGCGACAGGCCGGTGCAGATCGGCTCGCATTATCATTTCTTTGAAGTCAATCGGGCGCTCGACTTCGATCGCAAAAGCGCGATGGGGATGCGTCTCGACATACCGGCCGGCACGGCCGTGCGCTTCGAGCCGGGCCAGCGCAGAACCGTGACTTTGGCGGCCTTCGGCGGAGACCGCTCGTTATCGGGGTTGAACGATCTGTCGCGCGGCATGGACGATAGCGAAGCGGCGCGCGAGGCTGCTCTCTCTCGCGCCAGAGCCGCCGGCTTCAAGGGCGCGTGAGGAGAACCCAGATGGCAATCATTCCGCGCGCCGATTATGCGGCGATGTATGGCCCGACCGTTGGCGATAGCGTTCGTCTTGCCGACACTTCGCTCGTCGCCGTGGTCGAAAAAGACTATGCGGTCTATGGCGATGAATGCCTGCACGGCGGCGGCAAGACCCTGCGCGATGGCATGGGGCTCGCCGCGGGCGTCACCAACGCGGCGGGCGCGCTCGACTTTTTGCTTTGCAATGTGCTCGTGATCGACCCAGTGCTTGGCGTCGTCAAGGGCGACCTTGGCATTAGGGGCGGGCGCATCGTCGGAATGGGCAAAGCCGGGAATCCGGCGATTATGGACGGCGTCGATCCGCGCCTCATCGTCGGCGCCGGCACCACCGTGCGCGATTGCGAAGGCCTCATCGCGACCGCGGGCGCGATCGACGTGCATGTCCATTTCGATTCGGCGGGGCTTTGCGATCACGCAATTGCTTCCGGCATTACGACCATGATCGGCGGCTCGCTCGGCCCGATCACGGTCGGCATCGACTCGGGCGGCCCCTTCAACACCGGCAAAATGTTGCAGGCGGCGGAACAATGGCCGATCAATTTCGGCTTTCTCGGACGCGGCAATTCGCACAAGACAGCGCCGTTGGTCGAACAGATCGAGACCGGCGTTCTCGGGCTCAAGATCCACGAGGATTGGGGCGCGATGCCGGCGACGATCGACGCCTGTCTTGGCGTCTCCGACGACTATGATTTTCAGGTCCAGCTGCATACCGACACGCTGAACGAATCCGGCTTCGTTGAGGATACGCTGCGTGCGATCGGCGGACGCACGATCCATATGTATCATACCGAGGGCGCTGGCGGCGGCCATGCGCCGGACATCATCCGCGTCGCGGGCTTCTCGAATTGCCTGCCGTCCTCGACCAACCCGACCAATCCCTACACGATCAACACTTTCGACGAACATCTCGACATGACGATGGTGTGCCACCATCTCAACCCGGCGATCCCGGAAGATGTCGCCTTTGCCGAAAGCCGAATCCGCGCGCAGACGATCGCCGCCGAAGATGTGTTGCATGACATCGGCGCGATCTCCATGCTTGGCTCCGACAGCCAGGGCATGGGCCGCATTCATGAAGTGATCTGCCGGACCTGGCAGCTCGCCTCGAAGATGAAGGATCAGCGCGGGGCGTTGCCCGAGGACAGGCCAGGCTTCGGCGACAATGCCCGCATTTTGCGCTACATCGCCAAATATACGATCAACGCCGCGCGGACTTTCGGCATCGCCGATCATGTTGGGTCGCTGGAAGACGGCAAGATGGCCGATATCGTGATCTGGCGTCCGGCCTTCTTCGGCATCAAGCCGGAACTGGTGATCAAGGGCGGCTTCATCGCCTGGGGCGCGATGGGCGACTCCGCCGCCTCGCTGATGACGTGCGAGCCGATGATGTTGCGTCCGCAATGGGGCGCGTTCGGCCTCGCCAAGCAGGCGCTCTCCGCCTGCTTTGTGCATCCGCTGGCGATCGCGCGGGATCTTGCGGGCGAGCTCGGGCTGCGGAAATCGCTGCTGCCAGCGAAGGGAACGCGAAAATTGTCCAAAGGGGATATGATGTGGAACGACGCCTGCCCCAACATCCGCGTCGATCCGCAAACCTTTGACGTTTTCGTCGACGGGGAAATCGCCACCTGCGCTCCCGCCCGCGAGTTGCCGCTCGCGCAACGCTACATGCTGAGGTGATCGCGTGACCATCAATGAGCCGCGACAGAGCGACGCAATAAAACCGGCTTCGGCGGCGCGCATCGGGATCGGCGGTCCCGTCGGCTGTGGCAAGACCGCGCTGATCGAGGCGCTCATTCCCGTTCTCGCCGCGCGGGGCGTCGATCTCGCCATCATCACCAATGATCTCGTCACGAAGGAAGACGCGGAGCGTCTGCGCCGGTCCGGCCTCATTGATCCGGCCCGCGTCGCCGCGGTTGAGGCGGGCGCCTGTCCGCACACCGTCATTCGCGAAGATCCGACGCTCAACATCGTCGCGGGCGATGAACTCGAGGCGCGCTATCCGGGGCTTGATCTGATGATCTTTGAATCCGGCGGCGACAATCTCGCCTCGACCTTTTCGCTGGATCTCGTCGATTGGTGGATCTTCGTCATCGACGTCGCAGGCGGCGGCGATATTCCGCGCAAGCGCGGCCCCGGCGTCATGCGTTGCGATCTCCTCATCGTCAACAAGATCGATCTTGCGCCCCACGTCGGGGTGGACCTCGGCCTCATGCTGAGCGAGGCTCGAAAGCTGCGTGGGGACAGGCCGGTCTTGACGTCAAATGCACGCAGCGGCGAAGGAATCGCGGCCGTGGCCGACGCCATCGTCGACTCCGTCCTGTTCAAGTTCTAGCCATGCCCGGCAATGCGCTTGCGATCGAGAGCGGGCGCCGGTCGCATGCGAGCCTGGTCTTCGCCAAGGGGGGCGGGCGCACCTTCCTCAACAGCCAGAGGGTTCCCTACCCCTTCCACATCACACGGCCGTTCTGGCTCGACGCCGCATGCCCGGATCTTGCAACGCTCTATCTGCAATCGGCTTCGGGCGGCGTCTACCGCGGCGATCATCTGCGCCTCAGCGTCGAGGCGAAAGCAGGCGCGAGGGCGCATGTCACAACTCAATCGTCGAGCGTCGTGCACGACACGGGCGCTTCGCCCGCGCGTCAGGACACATCCGTGGTCGTCGCGCCGGGAGCCTTTCTTGCGCTGACGCCCGACCCGCTCATTCTGTTTCCGGGCGCCGCGTTGACGAGCGCGCACACGATCACGATCAACGCCACATCGTGCGCGATCGTCACGGAAGGGTTCGCCTGTCATGATCCGTCGGCGGCCGGTCGGGCTTTTCAGGACCTCGAGCTGCTGTTGACCATCCTTCGGGATGGGGAGGTTATCGTTCGCGAGCGCAGCCGCGTTGCAGGCGAAGATGTGTTCTCTAAGACCTCGCCGCTCGGCCCCTATCGCGCCTATGCGTCAATGATCATTCTGGCCCCGCGGGAGGCATGGCCCGACGCGCTGGAGCTTCAGCGCGCGTTCGACGCCCAAGGCTGCCTAGCCGGCGCCAGCGCGCTTCAGGACGGCGCCGGCTTATGTCTTCGGTGCCTCGCTCCGGACGGAGGCGCGTTGCGCGATGGGCTAAAGGTGGGCTTTGATGTCGCGTTCGCGGCGCTGGCGGGCGCAACGCCCGCGCGACGCCGGAAATAGGCGTCAGCAGGCTTTGAGCGGCGCAGGACAATGACCCGCGTTGGCGCGTCAGACTGAGTTGAGGTAATCGACCCAGCGCGGATCTCTCATGATCGACCGCGCGCGCATATGCTTCCACGCGCCATATTTATAGAAATCGAAATCGAGGGTCGAAACCTTGTTCTGAACCATCGCCCACGTCGCCCATTTGATATCGGCGAGCGCCTTATGGACGACGAGGCGGGCTTTCATCGCAAGATCAAAGCTGCCGAAATAAGTCTCGATGATCTCATTCTCCACAGCGTCGCTGAAGAACATCTCTCCGCACCAGACGCCCAGATCATAGCAGCGGTCATTGTTGGAGGCATATTCATAGTCGATCAGCATGATCGATTTGTCCGCGCCAAGCATGAAGTTTCCCGGCATCGGGTCATTGAAGCAGGGGACGAGATCTATGCCGGAAGCCTCGAGCGCCGAGCGCGCCAGCCCGTATTGCTTGGAGAGCCACTCGAAATCGGCAGGCGCCTTGCCGCCAAGACTCCACACCTGATCGAAGTGTTCGTCGATCATGTCGAAGACAGTTTTCGTCAGCGGCAGGAGACCGGAATTGTTGAACGCGCGATAAACGCCGACCGCGTTGGCGCGGATCGTCGCATCGAGAAAATCAGTGTTCGTGCAAGGCCGCCGCCCCTCGATGAAATCATTGATCTCGATGCCCTGATCGGCAAGGTAATCATGAACGCGTGGGCCGATCCCGAGCGCTTCGGCGCGCCGGCTCGCAGCGAGCGCCGCGGCTCGATCAATGAACATCTCGGTTCCGCGGCCAGGTATTTTGACGAAGAAACTTTTGCCATCCACCGCGACGCGCCAGTTAACGTTGCTGATGCCGCCGTGAACCGGGCTGTAACGTAGCCCGCGCTCGCGCCACGGCGCGATCTGAATGAGCGCCGCCTCAATCTCGCGTTCAGCGTCGGTAAAGGCCTCGCCGAGCGACTTACTGCCTGCTCTGTCCAATATGGTCCGCCCTTTTTAGATTACAGATGCCTCAGCATATCCTCGAACCGCGCATCGCGAATCGTCATGCGGCAACGCAGAAGCCGCCACTGCGCATATTTCAGAAATTCAACGCCCTTTCGTGCTGAAACGACGTTCATGAGGCTCGCCCAGAGTCCCCAGTAGAGATCATCGGCAATGGCGTAAAGGCGGCAGCGGTTGAGCGCTTGGGGCCGGACGCTTCCATCGAATTCTTCTATCCCCGCAAGCATTTCCTCTTCGAAGGCGAAAGCTTCGTTGAGCAACACGCCGAGATCGTAATAGGGGTCGCAATTGCACGCGTTGTCGAAGTCGACGAGTTGAATGGCGCCGCTCGGCCCTATCATGATGTTCGACGCCAATCCGTCGCCGTGACATGGCTTTATATCCCATCCGGCGGCGGAAAGAGCGCGCTCCGCATCATTTACGGCGTCGAGCATCCACCAGGCGTCGGTTGCGGCTTGGGCGCCCGCCGCCTCGAGGTCTGTGCGCATTTGGCGAATGCCGTCGAAGATCGTCCAATCGCGGGCGAAACGAGGCCCGGCGTTGATCGCTTTCTTTGCCGCGATGACTTTAGAAAGAATGAGTTCGCCGGAGATGTCGTCCATGGTCGCGGTGCGCCACGACTCATCGAGCCGGTCGAACACAGTGGCGCGTTGCGCCTCACAAAAGCGCCGCGGCGAAGGCGTTACGCCAAGTTCCGCGGCTATGCTTGCGGCCTCGAAGGCGTTGACGGGATCGACCGTCGGCCAGAGATCCTGATGCAGGATTTTGACGAACAAACGCTGGGGCGCGTCGCCAACATCCACTGCGAAGCACGAACTGTCCACAGCGCGATGCGTCGGCGAGATGACGGCCGGCGCCGCGCGCCAATAGCGGAACGTCAGACCCGCCCATTCCGGCGCGGACGCGATAGCCGCCTCAAGCGATCGCTCTTCAACGGTCTTGATGTCTGCGGGCGCGTTCATGGGCAAAGCTCCGGAGGGATTGTCCGCGGCGAGGACGTCGCCATTGACGCAAAAGCGCCATAGCATCCCGGCGAGGATCTGCGCGCCGAGCGCGCGATCCGGCTCGCTCGTGAATTCGGATGGGTGATGCATCACGCCGCCGACGCTCGGCACGGCGATGACGACGGACGGACAGACAGCGGTCATGCTGATCGCGTCGTGGCCGCCGATCGTATCGAGGAGCAGCGCCTTTTCGTCGAAATCGCGCGCCGTATCCTGAGCGAGCCGAACGAGGCCTTCGTCCATCAGCCCGGCCTTGCGCCGATCGATGGAGCGGACTTCGAACATAACGCCCGCGCGCTCCGCCGATTGGCTGATTTTAAGCTCAAGTTCTCTTTCGGCGGCCGCTAAAACTTCGGGCGATCCAGACCGCAGTTCGATGAACAGCACAGCTTCGTTCGGGACGACATTCGGCGAGTTGGGAGAGACTTCGAGCCGTCCGACGGAAGTATGCAGTTCGAGACCTGCGCGATCCGCCATGCCTTTTAGTTCAGTGATGAGATGGGCCGCGGCCAGAAGCGCATCGCGCCGTTCCGCCATCGGCGTCGGTCCGGTGTGCGCCTGTCTGCCGAGAAAGGCGAGGCGATATTTGACCGCGCCCCAGTAGCGGCTGAAAACGCCAAAGCGAAGTCCCGCGTTCTCCAGAGAAGCTGCGCCTTCGATGTGGAGTTCGATATAGGCGTCGGGGATCTTCGGCGCCGCTTCGCCGAGATATTGAATCGCATCCAGTGCTTCGCCGACGCTGACGCCTGAGCCGTCCCGGCGCGCAAGCGCATAGGCCGCGTCGATCTCGCCGGCATAGACGGCGCTGCCGAGAAGGCTCGGCTGAAACCTTGCGCCTTCTTCATTCGTCCAATTGACGATAATCAAATTGGCTTTGGGCCTTAGCCCGCTCGCTTCGACTTCGCGCTTGATCGCCCGCACGGCCGCGCAGGCCGCAACGACGCCATAGGCGCCGTCGAAGCGCCCGCCATTCGGCTGGCTGTCGAGATGCGATCCGGTCATCACGGTCGGCGCATCGGGGCCGGCCCAGTCGAGAATGCCAAAAATGTTGCCGATCCGATCGACCGCGACCTTCAGTCCTTCGCTTTGAAGAAATGAGACCAGCCAGTCGCGCGCTGCGGCGTCCTCCGGCGACAGGCTGAGGCGATTCATCGAGCCGTCGGGTCCGCCACCGATGGCGGAAACCTCGTCCATCAGGTGGTGCAGATCGCCGGCGTTGATGATCGGCGTCGCCGCCGTTTCAGACTTCGTTTCAAACATAGAAAATTTTTACTCCGGCTTGTTCAAGTTCGGCGGAAAAGTCCGCGTCGACGGGCGAATTGGTAATCAGTGATGTTATCTGACGAGCGCTCAGCGTGCGGTTCGGCGCCTCGCGTCCGAACTTGGAGCTGTCGGCCAGCATGACGATCTGCTTCGATTGTTTGACCAGGGCGCGGCGGATGGCGGCTTCCTCTTCGCCGAAGTCCATGAAGCCATGCCGGTAGTCGACCGTTGCGACACTGATGAAGGCCATGTCGAAGAGATGTTCGCCGATCGCCTCGATCGTCGTCGGGCCGAGCAGGGCGCGATATTCCGGGCGAAGCTTGCCGCCGATGATAAAGATATCCCCCACGGCCTGCTGGCCGAGCGCCTGCGCGACATCCAGCGAATTGGTGTAGACGGTCATCCGCTTGCGGCCGGCGAGATGCCGCGCAAAGGCGAGCGTCGTCGTTCCCGCGTCGATGAAAATTTTCATGCCGTCGGCGACGAATTCGGCGGCTTTAGCGCCAATGCGCGCCTTCTCGCGGGCATTGACGCGCATCCTGTCGGAAACCGGCTGATCTCCGTCGGTCTGCTGCTTGACGCCGCCGCCATAGGTGCAGCGCAGATGCCCCTCATGTTCGAGATGTTTGAGGTCGCGCCGGATCGTTTCGCGGCTGACGTGCAAGGTCTCGGCAAGTTCCTTGACATAGACGCGGCCATGCTTGCCAAGCTCGGTCAGGATTGTTTGCAGCCGGAGCTCGGGCAGGGCCATCGCGGGGGTTCCGATGAGATGATAGGCGGGGCGGTGCTCGACGAGCGCGCGCAGCCCACGGCTGAGATCGCAAAGCTTAGCGCGCGAGTTCCGTTCAATCCACAGATCTTCAGAATCGGCGGCCGGCTTCATGAAGCTTGCCTTGTCTGGCTCCGCGTCTCGCCGCGCGGCGCCCGCATTGGATCGATAAGAAAGCAGGCTGCGAGGTCTTTGCCGCCGCGTGACATCAGGACGGGGCTTTCGTGCAGGCAGCGCTCGAACACATGGGGGCAGCGGCTGGCGAAACTGCATCCCGGCGGCAAGTCGATGGGGTTTGGAGGCTCGCCCTCGAGGAGGCAATCTTCGGAGCGATAGCGGCGCTCCTCCAGCGTCGGGACGGCGCTGAGCAGCGCGCGCGTGTAGGGATGGCCGGGATCAAAGAAGAGCCGCGTGTTTTCGGCCAGCTCCACGACTTCGCCGAGATACATCACGGCGATGCGGTTGCAGACGCGGCGCACCATGGCGAGGTCATGCGAGATGAAGACGTAGGTCAGACCGTGCTTGGCTTGCAGCCGCTCGAACAGGTTGAGCAGCTTGAATTGTTCCGTTTGGTCGAGCGCCGAGAGCGTCTCGTCCATGATCAGCACTTTTGGCTCCAGCGCCATCGCGCGGGCGACATTGACGCGCTGGCGCTGGCCGGCGCTGAGGCCGAGCGGCAATTCATCGTAAAGCCCGGCTGGAAGCCCGACTTCGCCCATCACGGCGATGGCCCGATCGCGCGCCTGCCTGCGGTTCACCCCATGTGTTCGCAGCGGCTCTTCAATGATCGCGCCGATGGACGTGCGCGGGGGAAGCGAGCCGAAGGGGTCTTGCAGGACGAGCTGGAAATCGCGGCGAAATTTAAGAAGGCTTTTGCCGGATAGAGCTGCAATATCCTTCCCGTCGCAAAGAATCTGTCCCGAATTCGGAAGCTCCAGCCGGCTGAGCAGCCGCATCAGCGAGGATTTTCCACAACCCGATTCGCCGACGACGCCAAAATTCTCGCCTGCGAAAACGTCGAAGGTCACATTGCGGACCGCGCGCACCTCGCTATAGCTCGCGAAGGTTCCCCGCTTCTTGACGCGATAGAAGCGCATTGCTTCGCGAACGCTGATGACGGCTGCGCCGCTTTCGACCGGCGCGACCTCGATCGCATCATTCGTCCAGATCTTGGGAATTTCCGCGATGAGAGATCGCGTATAGGAATGTTGCGGCGAAGCGATCAGATCGCGCGGCGTCTGGCGCTCCACGACGGCGCCTTCGGCGAGGACGAGCATTTCGTCGGCGGCCTCGATGGCGGTCGGCAGGGAAGATGAGACGAATACGATCGCGGTCTTGAACCTGTCCGTCAGTTCACGAAGCAATCGCAGAACCTGCGCGGCCACCGTGACGTCGAGCGGCTGCGTCACATTATCCGCCACCAGAAAGGCTGGGTTGGTGACGAGCGCGTCGACGATCAGCGCGCGTTGCATCATGCCGCCACTGAACTGCGACGGATAGTCGTGGAAGCGATGGTTCGGCGAAGGAATACGAACGGCGGCGAGGAGGTCGATGACGCGCTCGCGGGCTTCAGTCGCATCGATCTCAGGCGCAACGGCGCGCAGCTTTTCGACGATCTGCCGTCCGACCGGCAAGGTCGGATCGAGCGCGCCCATTGGATCGGCTCCAACATAGGCGATTTCCCGTCGCGCCTCGCGGAGCTTCGTTCCCTTCAGCTCAAGAATGTTCTGATTTTTGAATGTCACAGCTCCGGAGACGATTTCCAGGGGCGGATCAATCCAGTTGACCAGCGCGCGAGAGAGCACCGTCTTGCCCGATCCGCTGGCGCCGATGATGCCGAGAATTTCCTGGGGCGCGAGATCGAAGCTGACGTTGGATATGATCGGCCGTCGGCCGGACGCGGCGTTCAGATCGACGCTGAGGCGGCGCACGGAAAGGACCGGCGCTTGCATGTTCACGAGGCGCCTCCATGGATGCGATTGCGGGCGCGTTCGAGCGAGGCCCCGATCAGATTGATCGAGGTGAGCGTCAGGCACAGAAAGACGCCCGGCATTGTTGCAATCCACCAGGCGTTGAGCAGATATTTGCGGCCGTCGGCTATGATATTGCCGAAGGTCGGCGTCGGCGGCTGCACGCCAAGTCCGATGAAGCCGAGAATGGATTCGAAGATCATCATGCGCGCGACGTCGAGCGCCGAGACGAAGATGATCGGCGGCACAATGAGCGGCGCGAGAAGGCGCGTCAGAATGCGAAAGTCGGATGCGCCCATAAGCTGCGCGGCGCGGACATATTCGCGCTTTCTTTCCGTCATCGTCACGCTGCGCGTGACGCGCGCATAGATCGGCCAGCTCGAGAGGCCAAGCACCAGTATGATGGCCGGAATGGTTGGCCGCGAAACGCCGAGCACCGAGATGGCGAGGATGATCATCGGGATGGAGAGTTGTGCGTCCGTGAGGCGCATGATCCCCATGTCGATCCTGCCGCCGAAATAGCCTGCGATCATGCCGAGGGAGCAGCCGATGCATAACATGACGGCGACGGTGGAGACGCCAATGAGGAAAGAGTAGCGCAGGCCGACAAGGCTGCGCACCAGCATGTCGCGGCCGATCTGATCCGTTCCAAGCGGGTGGCGCAACGACCAATGGTCGCCCATGAAGATCGGCGCCAGCAGCCTGTCATGCACATTCATCTTGGTCGGATCAATCCCGCTGAGCTCCGGATAGAAGGCGGCGGCGAGAAGCAGCATCGTAAAGAGCGCGAGGCCGACGCGAAATTCGTTCAGGGCCAGCGACGCTCTCCAGATTCGTCGTGAGATCGACGCGCTGCGCGGCGCCGGCGAATGGGGAAGCGAAGCGTCGATAGCCGCCATCAGTAGTCCAGCCTCGGATCGATCATGGTGGCGGCAAGGTCGACCGCGATGTTGATAAGGACAAAAATAGCGCTGGTGACGATCGCTATCCCCTGTATCAGTGGAAAGTCCCGCTGCAGAACGGCGTTGATCGTGAGCAGGCCGAGCCCCGGATAATCGAAGATATATTCGACGATCAGAACGCCGCCGAGCAGGCCGCTGAACTGCACGCCAAGCAGATTGAGAAGGGGCGCCGATGCGTTGCGCAGCGCATGATTGACGATGATGCGTGGCCGGCTGAGGCCGCGCACGCTGGCGGTCGCGATGAAGGGCTCCTGCATGATCGAGGCGATCGAGCCGGACAGCGTGCGGATCAGCGCCGGCGATAATTCGACCGCGAGCACGATGGCCGGCAGGATCGTGTAGGCAAATCCCTGATAGCCGATCGCGGGTAGCAGGCGGAGCTTGACCGACAACAGCAGGGTGAGCACGATGCCGAGCCAGAAGTTGGGCAATGAGATGAATAGCGAGGAGATGTAAAAGCCGAGGCGGTCCGGCCATCGGCCCGGCGACAGTCCGGCGGGAATGCCGATCAGAAAGGAGAACGCCAGCGCAAGAGCAATCGAGACGGCCGCGAGTTGGAGCGTCATCGGCAGCGTCTCGCCGATGAGATCGAGAACCTTCGCCCGTTCGCCGCGTGTTGAATCGTCAAAGCTCGCGCCTCCGGTCGCGGCGCCGTTGGCGGGCCGCACAAAGGACTCGCCGAGATCGCCGGCAACCACATGGCTGGCGTAGCGGCCAAACTGGACGAGGATCGGATCACGCAATCCCATTCTCGTTGCGATCTGCTCGATCAGCGCCTCTGGCGCCATGCCGCCCGCCATCAGCCGCACCGGGTCTCCCGGCACGACGCGCAGCAAGGTGAAGATCAGCAGCGACACCAGAAAGACGATCAGGGCGCCTTGCGCCAGACGTCTCGCCAGAAAACTGAGCACGAACATGCGCGTTCCCGAGCGATCAGACGAAGGTCGATTTGGAAGCGTCCATCGAGCCGTCAGGGTAGATAAAGAGGCCCGTCAGGTCCTTTTGCATGGCGTGGATCATCACCGAGGTGAAGAGCGAGAGGGCTGGAACCTTGGTCGCGAGCAAAGGCATGGTCTCCGTCTGTAGAACGACCTTGCGTTGATCGAGTGTCGGCGCATTGCGCTCTTTGTCGAGGGAGGCGTCGATCTCCGGATCAACGATGCCGGTGATGCGCTTTGAGCTTGAATGGAAATGCGTGCGTAGCACGAGGTCCGGCTCAGGCGATCCCGTCGACCAGCCGCAATCGATCATATGGCCGGGACCGCCGCCGGGGCGATCATAGAGGCGCTCGTTCCAGGCCGCGGGCTCAAGCACTGTGAGCGTCACCGGAAAACCCTGCTCCTGCAGCATGGCGGTGATGACCTCGCCATATTCTTTCGTCTTCGGATAGAAGCCGGCCGAGGTGATATATTCGAGCGGGGGAAGGCCCTTGCCGTTTGGAAATCCGGCCGAAGCCAGCAGCGCCTGACACGCTTTGGGATCATAGGCGGGATAGTTCTTCAGATCGACATAGCCGAATTTCACCAGCGACACGTAATTGCTCGAAGCGTGCCCGGCGGAGCCGAGAATATCGAGGATCTGCGCGCGGTCGATCGCGTGGCAGGCGGCCATACGCACGCGCGGATCATTGAACGGCGGCTTGGAGCAGCGGAACCAGAGATATTTGTTTTCGACGGAGACGACGCTGCTGATCGCGATCGCCGGATTCTTCTTCAGCGTGTCGACCTGTTCGGGCTCGAGGCGCTCGACGATCGAGGCCTGACCATTCATCAGCGAGAGCATCCGTGTCGTCGCGTCGCCGACGAAGTTGAAATGAATCTCGGGGATTTTGGGCGCGCCCGCGTAATAGGTCGGATTGGCCTTGAGGATCGTCTCATTGCCCTTTTGCTCGCCGAATTTGAACGGCCCGGTGCCGTTGAGGCGCTGCGTCAAAGGCCCTGAGGGGCCGCCCTTCACGTCGTCGGCGGACATGATCGGCAGGAAGGAAGCAAGGAAGATAAAGAGGTGAGCCGGATAGCCGCCCTTCGAGGTGTCGACGATCACTGTATAATCGTCGGGCGTCGTGATGGTCAGCGTCTCGTTCGATCCCGGATACCATTGCGCCGGGCGATCGGCGCGCGAGCCATACTCGAACGTCGCCTTCACGTCCTCCGCCTTGAACGGCTTGCCGTCATGAAAGACGACGCCTTTTCGCAGCTTGATCTCGAGCCTGCTGGGGTCGAGCAGGGTGATCCCTGTCGCGAGATCGTCGGTCGTCTGTTGCGGATTATCGAGGCGCATCGGCGTGCGGGTCAGAAAACCCATCACGAAGCCTTCGACATTCTTCTGCGACAGCGTCGTATGGGCGGTGGGGTCCCAGTTTCCGGTGATGTTTTCGGCCGAAAGAAACGTCAGGGTCTTCCCGCTTTGCGCGAAGGCGGACGAGATGAAGAAACCGGGATTGATGCTGGCGTAGGCGGCGCCGGCCCCGAGTGTGGCGGCGTGAGACAGGAAGGTGCGGCGATCGATCATCGGCTTTGTCTTCTCCGGGAGGCCGCCCATCAATGTGGTTTTTGACGGAAGCAGCGCAAACAGTCACGAAAACCTCAGCAATGACTGTGCCACTCGCGGCGGAAGCCACGTCACACCTCTTAACAGGACAGAGAGCCGCCTTGGCCGCGAGCGCGCGCAAAAGATAGAATAAACGCGTATTATCTTATAGTTATCTAGACTCTGGTTCGCTGTCGCGTCGGAAAGGCGGGAAAGGCTGAGCCAGCGTAAAAACGCGCCAGCGCGCCCAATCTTCGATCACAAAGCCACAAAACCACACCGGCTGAGGATTGCGGCCAGGCGCGCGGGCGTTGCCCTGCCAGCGTCGTCGGACGGGAATGCGCTTGGGCGGGATCTGCGGGTTGGCGGCGCGGCCGCCCGAGACGCTTTAAGGTCAAAGGGTCTTGGGGCGCTATTGCGACCCAAACGACAGCGCGCCTTGCGCCGCGCGTCATGGGGCTACCCAAAGCGGAGTAAGGCAAGAGGTCAATCCAGCTCAAATTAACCTGGAGCCCGTAGCTTCTTACCGGAAAAAATGCGAAATACCTTGCAGCTTTTTTTAAGGCTCCGGCGGTATTATCCGTTGCGGCGCCCGCTTGGCCTATCTTCGCGCGCGCCGGCTTTGAATGATGTCAATAGTGCTCCTTATGTCCTTGGTTTGACGCTTGATCCTGTCGAGAACCTGTGCCCTCCCTTGAACGTCAAGCCCTAGCGAATGGATTGTCATGAGCGAACCCAAACTGGCGGATGATCTTGCCCCTCGCGTCACGCCGACGCCCAAAGCGAGCTTCTGGCTGAGAGAGCTTCCCTACCTCGCTGTTCTCGGCCTTATGCTGCTCGGCGTCGGATATACGAGCGTTTCGCGGCGTCCGCTCGTGGGCTATTGGGAGTTCATGGCGTTGATCATCGGCATCACCGTCGTTTCGACGGCATGGGTCGAAGCCGAAACGAGGAACGCGCGCTTCCGTCTGATCATAACGCAAGCGCTCCATTGGCTGTCGTTCCTTATCGCCATGAATCTGGCGCTGCTGCCCGGCGTGCAACGGCTGCTCAACCCGGAAGCGACCGGTCTCACCGTTCTTTTGCTGCTGGCGCTTGGCGCGGTCACGGCGGGCATCAACATATTGTCCTGGCAGATCTGCTTCATTGGCGTCGCGATGGCGTTTTCCGTGCCTGTCATCGCCTGGCTGCAGCAGTCGGCCATCGTTATCGTCCTCGGCATTTTCGTCGCTCTCATCGGCGTCGGCGTCGTTTACTCCTGGCACAGGAGCGCGCAACGCAGCCAGAGCGCGGGCGAAAGGGATTGAACGCAGTCCGCTCCAACGCGCCCCTCAGAATCGCACCTTTCATATCGAATGGACGGCCATGAGCGCACCAATAGAAGCTGAAGATCGATTCTATCGTTTCGAGCACCCCGAAGGGCCGGGCTTCTGGGTCCGGGAGTTGCCCTTTCTCATCATTCTCGCGCTGACGCTTGGCGGCGTCGGCTACATCAGCATGGCGCGCCGGCCGCTGATTGGCTATTGGGAGTTCATGGCGCTGTTTATGGGCGTCGTCTGCGTCGCGTCGGGCTGGCGTCACGCCGCCGATTCCAGCGGGCGGTGGCGTCTGATATGGACGCAGGCGCTGCACTGGGGCGCGTTTCTCGTCGCCATGAACCTGGTGCTTCTGCCAAGCGTTCAGGCGATCGCCGATTCAGACACCACCAGCCTCACGATTCTCCTTTTGCTGGCGCTTGGGACCTTCATCGCCGGCGTTCATATCGCGTCCTGGCGCATGTGCGCCAATGGCGTCATCATGGCGCTCGGCGTCCCCGCCATCGCCTGGCTCGACCAGTCAGCCCTTTTGTTGACCTTGGGATTGCTCATCATTGTCGCGATCGGCGCGACCATTCTGTGGTGGCGCCGCACCGTGCGATAGGGACGCAGCCTCTGGCCAGCCTTCTTGTTCATCAGGCGCGGATGCGCTCCGGAAAGGCTTTGGCCAGCGCCTCGCGGCTGGCGGCGATCACGCCACGTTCAGTGATCAGCCCCGTCACAAGACGAGCCGGCGTGACATCGAAGGCTGGGTTAAGCGCCCCGCTGCCTTGCGGGATCAGGCGCACTTTGTGAATGTCGCCGTCGGCGCCGAGTCCTAAAATATGACTGACTTCTTCCTGCGCTCTGATCTCGATCGGGATTTCGGCGAGCCCGTCCGAAATTGAAAAGTCGATCGAGGGGGAGGGCGCCGCAACGTAGAAGGGCACATGATTGTCGCTGGCCGCGAGCGCCTTGAGATAGGTGCCGATCTTGTTGCAAACGTCGCCTGTGGCGGTCGTGCGATCCGTGCCGACAATGACGAGATCGATCTCGCAATGCTGCATCAAATGGCCGCCGGCGTTATCGACAATCACCGTATGCGGCACGCCATGCTGCCCAAGCTCCCACGCCGTCAGCGCCGCCCCCTGGTTGCGCGGACGCGTTTCATCCACGAAGACATGGATTTCGAGGCCGGCTTCCTGCGCCTTGTAGATCGGCGCCGTCGCTGTGCCCCAATCCACTGTGGCGAGCCAGCCCGCGTTGCAATGCGTCAGTATATTGACCGAGGCGCCTCGCGGCTTGCGCGCGGCGATCTCTTTGATGAGTCCGAGGCCGTGCCTGCCGATCGCTTCGCAAAGGGCGATATCGTCCCGCGCCATTTGCGCGGCCTGATTGAAGGCGGCGTCGAAGCGCTCCGGCGGAGGCATGGGGGCCAGCCTGCGCCGCATCGAGTCGAGCGCCCATTGGAGGTTCACGGCGGTCGGCCGCGTCGCTTTGAGCAGCCCGCAAGCGCGCTCCAGATTGTCGTCTGAAGGATCGGCGCGCATCGCGAGCGCGACCCCATAGGCCGCTGTAATCCCAATCAGGGGCGCGCCGCGCACCTGCATGGTTTTGATGGCGCGGCCCGCAGCCTCGACGTCCGCGATCGAAATGAGTTCGAAGTGGTGCGGCAGCCGGGTCTGGTCGATAACCGTGACGCTTGCCGTGGCTTTATCGGCCCAGATTGTCGTAAAAGCCTTGCCGTCGACGCGCATGATAAAGCTCCTTCGCAGAGCTTCAGTCTAAGCGTGTCCTTCGCCGATGCGAAGCGCCGCCATCAGCAATTGCTGCAGATGCCTTTTTCGACTGCGTCGTCGCGCCGCTGGATGGCGCGGTCGAGCGTCGTCACGCCGGCGCTTTGCGAGGCGCCTGGATGCGGGACGGTCTCGCCGGTCGGCGTCAGATAATCCCGGTTGATGAGGTTCGGGGCCGCTGGATCGCGTGATCCATCCGTAGGGCCTGGCACGCTCGTTTGCGCGCTCGCCGCGGCGCTCATCGCCATCATCAAGACCAAAACCGTGAGGTTGCTCCCGCCCATCTGATCCTCCTACCGTGCGTCATCCAAACGTTGCAGAGTTCCCTAAACCTCGCATTGATTTGACGCATGCGACTCTGGCGGGCGTTCAAATTGAGGTGAAAGATTTTGCGGCAAAGCGTTCAAATGTACTGTTTTGCAAGAGAAAAACGGCGGAAACGGCTCAATTTGGCCCCGTGCGTGCGATTGGCTCTGCCTAACTCTTAACGCAGATTTAAGGGAAGAAGTTCAATTCTATCCTGAATTATTAACCTTCCGAGGATGAGGCTTATGGACGATTCCGACGACAAAGCCGCCCCGCGGTCCGGCGAGCTCAGTGCCGGCCACGCCGGTGCGAGCCAGGACATTGCGGCGGAACATCATGCAAGCGCGGATCAGCGGGACGCTGAGAGCGAGAGGGACGCTGCCGCAGCTGATGCGGAGCCGCGCCGGTTGGGCCGGCCGAGCGGCGCCGAGACTTCGGGCTCCGATTCGCGTCAGGCGCATGGCGCGCATCTCAGCGCTTACGACGCCGGCCTGTCCGATCTCACTCCCTTCTTTCCGCGCGAGGCCAACGGAGCCTGGGAGGCGCCCCCGCGCGGGCGATTCGCGTCTTTTATCGATTTTGGCTCGAACGCGGCCTTCGTTCTCTGCGTGCTGGGTTTTGCCTTCGCCGCGGGAACCTATTTCTTTGGCGGCGCGCCCGGCTCCGGCGGGAAACCGGCGACGGAGGCCGCGTTGCCGGATAGCGCGGACCTTGCCCGCAAAACCCAACAGATGGTCGAGGAGATCAGCGCGCTGAAAGCCAATGTCGAGGCGCTTCGCGTGCAGGTCGCGCAGGAACAGGGCGGGAAAGAGCAGCGCGGCATCGAGAAGAGCGTCGATTCGCTGAAAACGAGATTGGATGCGGTGAAGACGGAAACCAGCGGCGCCCTGGCTGAACTCTCGACCAAGGTGGATCGGCTTCAGCAAAACCCGGCGTTGAAGCAGGTCGCTGAACGGCTCGACCGCATCGAAAAACAAACAGCGCTCCCCACCGGTTCGGTGGTTCCGATGGTGAAGGCGGCGACGCAAAACCGCAATCCGGCCGTACAGGCGAAAGCGCAGCCGGCGGATGTCCCCCCTTCGCCAAAGCGGCTTGCGCTGATCACCGATTGGGTCGTGCGCGACGTTTACGACGGCGTCGCGCTGGTGGAGAATGCGCGCGGCTCCATCGAGGTCGCTCTCGGCGACCAGATTCCAGGCGCCGGGACTGTAAAGGCCATCGAGCGGCGCGGCGGCGGCTGGATTGTCATCACGAGCCGCGGCCTCGTCGATTACGATCACAGCATCATGGTCCCATAAGAGCCAAGAGGCCCCATCTCCGGAAAATAGCCCTTGCGCGGAAGGACCGCGCAAGGGCTTTTCCGTGTCCGCCAGCTGGAGGCCTACTAGGCCTCGCCAAGCCCTCGAGCCTTGGCGGGAAACTGGGCGAGAAGGCCAATCGCCGGGAGGAAAGCACAGGCCTGGTAGACGAAGTCGATGCTCGTCATTTCAGCCAGAGCGCGAAGAACGGCCGCCGTTCAACCCGCAGTGCCGAAGGCGAAGCAGAAAAAGGCTCGCCTCCGTCCCGATTATTCAGGGCATGAGTTCCGACGCATAAACGAAAATTGCGGCGAAAGCCGAGGACTTCTGCGCCGCCGTACGAAAGACAGAAATCATAGTAATATCAAATGGAAGGAAGTAACAACGATCCTAGAGGACAGACGGATATCCGATCAGCGGAAGCAACCGGGCCACGATTGCCCCTAAACAGACCAGCACCACTAACAGCTTGAGAAGCTGGGCTAGCCGCGCTTCCGGACAGAACCTATCGATGACCCAAAACAAGATGGCGCCGACGACAATAATAATCAGGATTCCAATTATGAGCGTAAGCACGGCTACCTCCAGTCATCGTAGCGGGAACGTCGGCAAGCCTACCATCGTCCTCTTGTTTTGAAGAGCCCTAAGAATGATCAGAACTGAACGGGCCGTGCGATCTTAGCCGCCAGAGATCGACGCAGGGGCAGAGCGAGGCTGGTCGAGAAACCGGGAGCCCAGCGCGCTGCAGTCGCGCCGGTTGGTTCCCGAAGAAACCTGAAATTGATACGTGCTAAGATGCCGCGACATTGCGGGGAGCTGACGCAGAAGGATGTAACTTTGCGCACGCCTCGGCTGACGCCATTTTGCATAGCTCAAAATCAATAAGTTAAGGATTAGGAGCCGCCAGGGCGGCGTCCGAAATCGAGATTGCCGCGCTTGTCAGCGCAGGTCCCGAGCTGAAGGCGAGACGAACGGCTGTCGCAAGGTGGACGACATGCTCCGCCTTGATGAACTGGCGCGAGATCCAGGCGCCATAAGGCGCCGATCCCGCGGCTTCGCTCACCGTGCGGCTCTTGGGTTCAGCGAGTTCGCCAGTTTCGAGTTGACATTGAACTGGGCGGGATAGCGCTCGGCGCGAGAGCACCGCGGTCGCGCTGATTCGGCTTCAGCGGCATTAGTTGCACGAAGCGCGAGACGGGGCTTCTGCCAGTCGTCTCGCTACGGCCAAAAATTTGTCAGGAGGACTCTAAGTCATTGATTTTATTGGTACCGCCACCCCGGCTCGAACGGGGGACCTCTAGATCCACAATCTAGCGCTCTAACCAACTGAGCTATGGCGGCGCGACCAACAGGCGGCGATTCCTAAAAGGAACGATCGCCGATTGCAAGCGCGGAACGCAGACGATCGGCGCCGGCGGGCCGGCGAATGCCGGCCGTGATCCGGGTCCAGAGGCCGAAAGTTAAGGATAAGTCATCAATTTTTACTGAATCAAGCACTCTCAATGGACCTCCGGTCAGGGGGGCGTTAGCATTCGATTAAGGCTGTTCAAAGAGAAGCCCATCGACATGACCGGCATTTGCTTTGAGCTCGGGCTGACCGAGGATGACGTCGCGCAGGCATTGCGCAGTCTGTCGCCGAGGCTCGCCGCCAATACTCCGGTTCTGGCGCTCGGCGGACAGCACGCGGGCGCGCCCCGGCAGGCGGTGTTCGCCAGCGCGGCCATCATGCGTCTCTTTGGCGCAACGACACTTGCGGGACTCTCCGAACGCATCGGTTCGGCGGCGCGGCCGGGCGCGGCGCCCATCGAAGCGGCAAATCCGGCGGCGGAACGACTGAGGGAACTTTCGGAAACTCTGCCGCTCAATGGTCCGGCGCGTCTCGAGCGCCTGCGTTTTGGCGTTGGCGGAGCGCCGCGCGCCATCACATTTCTGTGCCGCCGCCTGGCGGTCAAGGGCGCGCCGCCTCTTTTCCTGGCGGCGGCGCTCGATTCTCCTGCTTATCGGTCAGATGCGCGAGCGGCGGTCGTCAGCGACTCCAGTGTTCCGGGCGGCCTGTCGCCTGCGACCGATCCAGCGGCGTCAAAACAGGATGGGCGGGAGAACTCGCGATATGCCACGGGCTTTGAGGAGATTCGCACACGGCTCTCGCGGTCTCGTCGGACAGGGGCCGATCGTTTCCTCTGGCGCACGGACGCCGACGGCCAAATCGTCGAGATCGGTCCGCGGCTGCGTGAAGTGATCGGCGGAACGTCCGGCGATCTGTTGGGCCGCCGTCTGTTTGAGGCCGCGGCGCGTTTTGACGCGCAAACGAGCCGGCGGCTTGCGCAACTGATGGAGCGCAAGGAGAGCTGGGCCGGCGTCGAGATCGACTGGCCGGTCGCCGGGTCGAGCGCGATTGTGCCGATCACGCTCGCCGCATCGCCGAGCTTTGATCCGCAGCGCCGCTTTCTTGGTTTTCGCGGCTTTGGCCTCATTCATCTCGACCGCTTCACTGCCAGCCGCGCGCATGAGCCGGCCGCGGGGCCGGAGGCGGCGGATGTCGTTCCTTTACCCGAACCGGCGCGAGGGGAACGCGGGGCGGCCCGTCCCGAGGCAAAAGGCGTGCTCAAAGGCGCCTTGAGCCCGGACGAACAGCTCGCGTTCCGCGCTATCGCCTCGACCTTGAGCGGGGTCGCGCCCCCGGCCGGGGCGCGAGCGCGAGGCGAGGCGACCAAGGGATCGGCGGATCAGCATGAGCCAAGCTCCGGGTTGACCGGGCAGTCAGAGCGGGTTCCTGCGGGACCTCAAGACCTCGTCGAGATTTCGCTGGACGAGGCCGCGGCCTTCGATGCTCTTCCGATAGGGATACTGATGCTCTGCGATGGCGCGCCGGCCTTCGCCAATCGGTTCCTGCTCGATTGTCTGGGCTGCGTCGATCTGCGCGGCGCCGAAGCGATTGGGGCGATCCGCGCCATTCTCCAGCGCTTGCCGAACCTCACGCAGGGGGATGGCGTCGAACTTCGCGATAGCTCGGGGAAACCCGTTTCACTGCGGATGCGGCGCGAGGATCTCCGCCGTGGCTCAAAAAAGGCCGAGCTGGTGTCCCTTCTGGCGCGTCACGACACGCCGCGGCCGAACGCCGACGCCGAACTGCGTCATTATCAGCGCGAGGCGCGCGAGCTCAACGCCATTTTGGACACGGCGATGGATGGCGTCGCCGTTCTTGACGCGGAAGGCCGCATCCTGGCGCTGAACCGTTCAGGCGAAGCGCTGTTTTGCTACGACAAGGCGGAGGTGGCGGGAGAGCCCTTCACCGCGCTCATCGCCCCCGAGAGCCGCGAGCGCGCCCAAAGCTATTTTGAAGGCCTGAAATCGAACGGCGTCGCGAGCCTCCTCAATGACGGCCGGGAGATTTTGGGCCTGACGCGGCAGGGCGGCGTCATTCCGATCTTCATGACGCTCGGCAAGGTCGGCGCCGGATCGAACGCCGCGTCCGATCAGCGCTTCTGCGCCCTTCTGCGCGATATGACGCATTGGAAGAAGGTCGAGCGCGAGCTCGAAGAAGCGCGCCAGCAGGCCGAACGTGCGAGCGCGCTCAAATCCGATTTTCTCGCCAAGGTCAGCCATGAAATCAGGACGCCGCTGAACGCGATTCTCGGCTTCGCCGAAGTCATCATGGAGGAACGCTTCGGACCGATCGGCAATGACCGCTACAAGGATTACTTGAAGGATATCCACAGTTCCGGCGCGCTCGTGATGAGCCTCGTCAACGACCTTCTCGATCTGTCGAAGATCGAGGCGGGCAAGATGGAGCTTTCCTTCGAATCCGTCGACGTCAATCGCATCGTCACCGAATGCGTCTCGATCATGCAGCCGCAGGCGAGCCGGGCGCGCGTCATCATGCGGCTATCGCTGGCGCCGCAGCTGCCGCATATTTTCGCCGATGAGCGCTCGCTGCGGCAGATCGTGCTGAATCTTTTATCCAATGCGATCAAGTTCACGCAGGCGGGCGGCCAGGTCATCATCTCGACCGCGCTGACCGACGCCAACCATGCCGCCTTGCGCATACGCGATACGGGCGTCGGCATGTCGGAGGATGATGTCGAAGTGGCGCTTGAACCCTTCCGGCAGATCTCAAGCTCACACGTCGCTGGCGGAACAGGGCTCGGCCTGCCGCTGACGAAGGCGCTGGTCGAAGCCAATCGCGCCTCTTTCTCGATCAAGAGCAAGCTCCATGAGGGCACGCTTGTCGAGGTCGCCTTTCCGCCGGCCCGCGTCGTCGCCGATCGCACGTAGCGCCGTGAAGCGCGGCATTGCCGTTGCGGCTTCCTTGTGTCGCAATTTCGTGGGCTCAGCCGTCCCGGCGGATGGAACGCATCGCGCCAGCGCTTGTTGTCCTGGCGCGATGGATGCTCATGAGGAAGCAAAAATGGTCGATAAAGATAAGACGCCGACGAAAGAACAAATAAGCAAGGATCAGAAGGACGAAGAGCTCGAACACGAACTGGAAGACTCATTCCCGGCGAGCGATCCGCCCTCAATGACCCAGCCGAATGGCTCGCCTGGCGCGCCGGATCACGACAAAAAGCGGAAATAGGCTTAAGAACGACGCGAGACGTGCTGGAAAAGGATAGTTTACCGGGTTGGGTGGCCTTTGCGCCGAGCTCCTTGCGGCGTTTGCCATGAAGATGCCCCATTTCGCCTGCTCTCATGCGGCTCTTCGGCACGGGAGGATTTGCTGTGACGCGACTTGGACTGGGAGTTCTGACCGCCTTCTTCCTTGGCGCGTCCGCTTGCGCCAGTTTTGCCCAGACTAGCCAGCCGGCTGTCAACGCTGATCCATCAATCAGCCCTCCCGCGAAGGCGCATGGCAAGAAGATCCCTCACAAGAAGACAGGCGCTGTTCGGGGCAGTTTGCTGCCCGATTCCGATGAAGCGGACAAGGCGGCTCGCCTGGCCGAGGGGCGGAAAAAGTTCTTTGAGCAGTCGAGCGGCTTCGAAAACGGGAGCTCGGATATGCCCCTTTCGATGGGCGGAAACGGGCAGCCCACGATGGGGTTCAAATTCTAATCTGACTTTGTGGCGGCCCCGCGCATAAAGCGCGGCTTCCGTCGCAAAGGCTCGCGGGACGCCATCAAAGCCTCAAGACGAGGCTGGCGACGCGCCATCGCCTGCATTCACTTTGAGCTTTTGCGTCGCGGTTCCAGGCGACCGTCTGAACGAGCGCGACTCAATCCGAAAAGCGGCTCCTGACCAGGTTCGCGCTCTCCAAAGTTCTCCCTCCGGCTTCGCAGACATGAAATTGGGCGGTTCGTCCAATGTTTCCGGTTGCTCCCTCGGCGGATGATGGCGCTGGGGCGTTTCAATCCGGCTGCGCACGTCAGGTGCTGGCATAAAGCCCTAAGCAAACGCGACTTCAGCCGCCTGTGAGCCGCAGCCGTTGCGGTCTCCGTCCTGTTCTGCGCGCCATCCTTTCAAACTGGATCTGCTTTCGTCTGACGCTGGCGCGCGGCCGCGCTTTTTTGCGCCATTTTGGGCCTTCAGCCCAAGGGAATCGCATTGACCCCCATATGATCCCATGTTATCCCAAATCGTCCCGTTCAAGCGTATATGCGTCAGCGTTGGATTCGGCCAAGTGCGCCGCGCCCCGATTTAAACAGCAACCCGGTTTCGAGAGGGTGGAGTGGACATATATGTCTCGCACTACACCAATAAACTCGACGCTAAAGGGCGGGTCTCGATCCCGGCGCCGTTTCGCGCGGTGCTGGCGCGCGACGGGTTCGATGGTCTCTACGTTCATCCCTCGCTCGATCAGGAGGCTCTCGATTGCGGCGGCCATGCCCTGTTGAGGGAAATCGATGGACTGCTTTCGGGCTACGCTCCCTATACGGAGGAGCGGGACATGCTTTCGCTCGCGCTCATGGGAGCGAGCGAGATCTTGAAAGTCGATTCGGAAGGGCGGGTGATCCTGACCGAAACCTTAAAGGCCTATGCCGGCATTTCGAACGAAGTCACTTTCGCCGGAATGGGGCACAAGTTTCAGATCTGGGAGTCCGGCCGTTTTCGCGCACGCATGGGGGAGGCCAGAACCCATGCGCGCGATTCCCGAAGACAGCCGAACTCCAGACCCGCAGCGCCGGACGCTCCGCCGCTGCGATCACATGGAGCACGGGAATGAATGCGGGTCGCGGCGATGAGGATCATCTCGCCGCTGGCGGACCGGCCCGGCACATTCCCGTGCTTCGTGATGAAGTTCTGGCGATCGCCGATCCGCGCGCGGGCGGCCTCTACCTTGACGCCACTTTCGGCGCGGGCGGTTATTCCCGTGGGCTTTTGGCGCCCGCCGGGGCGCGCGTCCTGGCGCTTGATCGCGATCCGCTCGCCGTCAAAGGCGGCGCTTCGCTCGTTGAGGCGGCGGAAGGCCGGCTCACTCTTGTCGAGGCGCGCTTCTCCCAGCTCGCCGACGTCGCGCGGCGGCTCGATTTCTCCGATTTCGACGCCGTCGTTCTCGACATCGGCGTTTCGTCCATGCAGATCGACGACGCCGAGCGGGGTTTTTCCTTTCGCGGCGACGGCCCTCTCGACATGCGCATGCAGCCAACGGGACAGAGCGCCGCCGACATCGTCAATAGCGCCGATGAGGCGACGCTTGCCGATATCCTCTATTATTTCGGCGAGGAGCGCGCCTCGCGCCGCATCGCCCGCGCCATCGTGATGGATCGCGCCAAAGAGCCTTTCGTCTCGACCGCCGCACTCGCCGGCATGATCGCCCGCGTCGTCCCCGGCAAACCCGGCGACATTCATCCGGCGACGCGCTCCTTTCAGGCGCTGCGCATCGCGGTCAATGACGAACTCGGCGAATTGGTCGCGGCTCTTTCCGCCGCCGAAGGCGTTTTGAAGCCGGGCGGAAAGCTGATCGTCGTCACCTTCCATTCGCTCGAGGACCGCATCGTCAAGCAGTTCTTTGCCGAAAGATCGGGGCGCGGCGAGGCGCCCTCGCGCCGCCTGCCGGGCGAGGCGGCGCCGAAACCGCCGACTTTTCAACTGCCGGGCAAGCAGCCGGTGATCCCATCGGTCGCCGAGGTCGCCGCCAATCCCCGCGCTCGCTCGGCCAAGCTCCGGCATGGCGTGCGGACATCCGCCCCGGCGCGTCCGGTCGACGCCGAGCTCATGGCGCTGGCGCGCTTGCCTCAACGCGCCGTCAAGGGACGCTGATAATGGTGCGAATTCTCAATCTTCTCGCCGTCGTCGCCCTGATCGGCTCAGCGATCTACGCCTATTCGATCAAATATCAGACGATTTTCCATGCCGAGCGCATCGTCAAGCTGAAGCATGAGATCAAGGCCGAGGAAGACCAGATCGCAACGCTGCGTGCGGAGTGGTCGCATCTGACGCGGCCCGAGCGCATCGAGGCGCTCGCCGATAAATTCCTCGACCTGCAGCCGACAGGGCTGCGCCAGATCGTCAGCGCCGACGCCTTGCCGGCCAAGACCGCCAGAGCCGACGGGATCGGCGACAAGCTGGAAGCTCTCGGTCTCGCCGAGCCGACCAACACGCCAGGCGACGCGGCGGCGAGCGCGCCCACGACGCCATCCACTCCGACCCGATGAAGATTGTAAGTCACGATGACCGAGCGCTTTGAGTCACCCGGGAAAGACCGCGCAGGCGCCGCGAAGGCGCAGCGCGCGCATCGGGCGGGAGCGTTTTTCGCAAAGCTGTTTGCCACCGATCTGACGAAAAGCCGGACGCGGATAAAGCTCGTCGCCTGCGTCTTTATCGCGATGAACGGGGTCATCGCCGGCAAGCTGATCTATTTCGGCCTGCACCAGGAGCAATCCATCGGCGCGAAGCGCGGCGGCGACGTGATCGCGGCGGCGCGGCCAGATATTCTTGACCGCAATGGCGAAATTCTCGCAACCGACATCAAGGTGATGTCGGTCTTCGCGGAGCCTCGCCGCATCATCGACAAGGACGAGGCGGTCGAGCTTTTGACCGCCGTTCTGCCGGACGTCGACGCGAATGATCTACGCAAGCGGCTTGGCACGCGCAAAGGCTTCATCTGGGTGAAGCGGGCAGTTACGCCGAAGCAGCAGCAGGAGGTCTATCGCCTCGGCCTGCCCGGTGTCGGCTTCCTGCCTGAAAACAAGCGAGTCTATCCAAACGGCCCGATCGCCGCGCATGTTCTTGGCTTCGCCAACCTTGACGGCGTCGGCATTTCGGGCCTCGAGAAATATATCGACGGGCAGGGCCTCGCCGATCTGCACGGCGCGGGCTTCAGCCTGACGCCCGAGACTTTGGCGCCGATCACCACCTCGCTCGACCTCAAGGCGACCTATGCGGTGCGCGACGAACTGGCCAAGGGCGTCGTCAAATTCAAGGCGAAGTCGGGCGCAGCCGTCATTCTCGACGTCAATACGGGCGAGGTGATCGCGATGGCGTCCTTGCCGGACTATGACCCGAATACGCCGGCTGACGCGCTCGACCCAAATCACATCAACCGCGTCTCCGTCGGCGTCTATGAAATGGGCTCGACCTTCAAGGCGATCTCGATCGCCATGGCGCTCGATCTCGGCAAGGTCAATCTCAACACACGGGTCGATGCGCGCGATTCACTGCGCTACGGGCATTTCACCATTCATGATTTCCACGCCCAGCATCGCATGCTCACCGTGCCGGAGGTGTTCACCTATTCATCGAACATCGGCGCGGCGCGTCTTGCCCTGATGGTCGGCGTCGAAGGCCACAAGGCGTTCTTGCGCAAGATGGGACAATTGACCCGGCTGCACACGGAACTGCCGGAGACCGCCGATCCGCTGGTGCCGAAAAACTGGGGCGAACTCAACACAATGACCATCGCCTTCGGGCAGGGCCTCAACGTTTCCCCGTTGCAGGCGATGATGGCCGTCGGCGCGCTCTCGAATGGCGGCATCCTCGTCAATCCGACCTTCCTCAAACGCAGCGCGGAGGACGCGAAGAGGGACGCGCCTCGCGTCGTAAAGCCCGAAACCTCCGAGTCGCTGCGTTATCTGATGCGCCTCAACGCCGAGATCGGCTCCGCGAAAATGGCTAATGTCCAGGGCTATTTCATAGGCGGCAAGACCGGCACGGCCGACAAGATCGTTCACGGCCATTATGCCAAAGACAAGGTGTTTACGACCTTCATGGCGATCATGCCGGCCGACAAGCCGAAATATCTGATTCTGACGCTGATGGATGAGCCGCAGGGCCTGCCGGAAACGGGAGGATACCGCACCGCGGCCTGGAACTCAGGCAGCGTCACCGGCAAGATCATCGAGCGCGTCGGCCCTCTGCTTGGCATTCCGCCGCGCTTCGAGCTTCCGACGCAGCCCTTTCCCCTTCTCGCCAAACTGGGCTATGGGATGGCCAATATCCCCCAGACTGGCGGAAGGGAGCACTGATGCGGCTCGCCGAGCTTCTTCCCGGCGCACCTTTACCTGAAGGCCTGATTGAGCGGGAAGTTGCGGAGATTAGCTGCGACAGCCGTTCGACGCCGCCGGGGGGCGTGTTTTTCGCTATTCCGGGAACGCGCTCCGACGGCCTCGCCTTCGCGCCGCAGGCCATCGCCCGGGGCGCGATCGCGGTTGTCGCGCAGACGCCGACGGCGCGCGAGATCGCCGGCGCGCCCGTGATCGCGGTCGGGGACGTCCGCGCGGCGCTCGCTGAGGCGAGCGCAAGGCTATTTCCGCGCCAGCCCGGGACGATCGTCGCCATCACCGGCACCAGCGGCAAGACCTCGGTCGCGGCTTTCGTGCGTCAGATTTTCGCAGCGCAGGGGTTCGCTGCCGCCTCGCTCGGCACGCTTGGCGTCGTCGCGCCGTCCGGCTCCGTCTATGGCGCGCTGACGACGCCGGATGCGATCAGCCTGCACAGGACATTGGACGATCTCGCCGGCCGCGGCGTCACGCATCTGGCTCTTGAAGCCTCTTCGCATGGCATCGTCCAGCGCCGGCTCGATGGGGTCCGGCTCAGCGCCGGCGCCTTCACCAATCTTTCCCGCGACCATCTCGACTATCATGCGACGATGGAAGACTACCTGGCCGCCAAGCTGGAGCTTTTTGAGCGCCTGCTGCGGCCGGGGCAGAGCGCGGTCGTCGACGCCGACAGCGAGGTCGCGGAAAAAGTGATCCGGGCCTGCGTGGCGCGCGGCCTTAACGTGCTTTCCACCGGCGTCAAGGGTAATGGCGTGACGCTCTTGTCCGCGCAGCCGGACAGCGTCTCGACCCGGCTCGAGGTCGTCTACGAAGGCCGGCGCTTTATGGTCAGGCTTCCGCTCGCAGGCGCGTTCCAGGCCTCGAATGCGCTGGTGGCGGCCGGGCTCTGCATCGCGACGGGCAGTCCCGCGGAGCAGGTTTTCGCGGCGCTGGAGAATCTTGAGGGCGCGCCCGGCCGGCTCGAGCGCGTCGGCGAGCGGAAGGGGGCTCCCGTCTATGTCGATTATGCCCATAAGCCCGATGCGCTCGAAAACGTCTTGCGCACACTGCAGCCTTACGTCAAAGGCAGCCTCGTCGTCGTCTTCGGCTGCGGCGGCGACCGCGACGCCGGAAAACGGCCGATCATGGGCGAAATCGCGGCACGGCTCGCGGACCGGGTCATTGTGACGGACGACAATCCACGCAGCGAGGACGCGGCTTCGATCCGCCGCGCCATTCTGCTGGGCGCAGCCGGCGCGCTCGAACTCTACGAAATCGGCGATCGCGCCAGCGCGATCCGCGAGGCCGTCGCGACGCTGGGCCCTGGCGATGTCCTTCTGATCGCGGGCAAAGGCCATGAAACGGGCCAGATCATAGGCGATGCCACCTTGCCGTTTTCGGATTCCGACTGCGCGCGCGCGGCTTTGAAGGATGCGGCATTGAAGGATTTAGCCTAAGTGAGCGAAGCAGTCATCCGCGCCGACGCAAATCAGGATGAGATCAGCGTCAGCGAGCCGGCGGGGATCATCTGGACGAGTCTCGGCCTTGTCACGCCGCTCGGCGCGCGCGTCAGCGGCGGCGTGCCGAAGGGCGGCGTTACCGGAATTTCGATCGATACGCGAACCTTGCAGGCGGGCGAATTGTTCTTCGCCATCCATGGCGCGAACAGCGATGGCCATGACTATGTCGCGCGCGCCTTCGAAAAGGGCGCGCTTGCCGCCGTCGTCGATGAAGCGCACGCCGGCGCGCTGACGGGGCTTGGTCCTCTCTATGTGGTGCGCGACGTGCTCGCCTCGCTGGAGCGGCTCGGCGTCGCCGCCAGAGCGCGCGTAAAGGCGCGGGTCGTTGCGGTCACGGGCTCCGTCGGCAAGACCTCGACCAAGGAGGCGCTGCGGCTGGCTCTGACGCAAGGAGGCGCCGTGCACGCCTCCGTCGCCTCATATAATAATCATTGGGGCGTGCCCTTGACCCTCGCGCGCATGCCGAAAGAGACGCGGTTCGGGGTCTTTGAAATCGGAATGAACCATGCCGGCGAAATCACGCCTTTGAGCGAAATGGCGCGTCCGCATGTTGCGATCATCACGACGGTCGCGCCCGTCCATATCGAGAATTTCGCCAGCGTCGAGGCAATCGCCGACGCCAAGGCCGAGATTTTCGACGGCCTGGAGCCGGGCGGCGTCGCCATTCTTCACCGCGACAATCCCCACTATCAGCGGCTTTACGCCCGCGCCAAGGCTTCGCCCGCCGGGCATGTCGCGAGTTTCGGCGACCATGAGAGCGCCGAGGCGAGACTGATCAGGGTGCGGCTTTTTTCGGATTATTCGATCATCGAGGCGCAGATCTGCGGAAGGCGCCTTCATTATCGCCTCGGCGCGCCAGGGCGCCATCTCGCCATGAACTCGCTCGCCGTATTGCTTGCCGCGAAGGCCTTCGGCGTCGATCTCGACGCCGCCGCGGGCGCGCTGGCGTTTTTTACCGCGCAGCCGGGCAGGGGGCAGAGATTGACCCTTGCGGCCGCAGATGGCCCTTATGCGCTGATCGATGAGAGCTACAACGCCAATCCGGCTTCGATGCGCGCCGCTTTCGAACTCGCCGGAGCCTTGCCTTTGCCGAGCCCTGGACGGCGCATCGCAGTCCTCGGCGACATGCTGGAGCTTGGCCTCAAAGGCGCGGCGATGCACGCCGAACTCGCCGACGATCTCAGAGCCAATCATATCGATCTTGTTTTTGCCGCGGGGCCCTTGATGAAATCTCTCTACGACGCTTTGCCTGTCTCCATGCAGGGCGCCTGGCGCGAAAGCGCGAGCCTTTTGGAGCCGGAGGTCGCGGCGGCGGTCCGCGCCGGCGACATCGTCGTCGTCAAGGGATCGAACGGCAGCAGGATGAGCGTCATTGTCGGCGCCCTGAAACAGGGCGCCGCCGATCGCGACGCGGCGCAAAACGGGCGGACTTCGTGAAATGCTAACCTGGCTTACCGAGTTTTCACCCCATTTTCAGCCGCTGAATCTTTTTCGCTACATCACCTTCCGTACCGGCGGCGCCACGGCGACCGCGTTGTTTTTTGTCTTCTTCTTCGGTCCGCGCGTCATCGCGGCGCTGCGCATCAAACAAGGCAAGGGGCAGCCGATCCGTCTCGACGGTCCGCAATCGCATCTCCTCACCAAGAAGGGCACGCCGACGATGGGCGGCTTGATGATCCTGTCAGGGCTCATCGTCTCGACCTTGCTCTGGGCAAACCTCCGCAATCATTATGTGTGGGTCGTGCTCTTCGTCATGACCGGCTACGGACTGATCGGATTTTATGACGATTATCTGAAGGTGACGAAGCAGACCGACAAAGGCTTTTCCGGCCGGCTGCGGCTGGCGCTCGAGGTCGGCGTCGCGGTCATCGCCTGCTATGCGATGATGCGCTTCGGCACGCCGCATACGACGGCGCTGGCTTTCCCTTCGATCAATGGCTTCATCATTGATCTTGGCCTGTTCTTTCTTGTTTTCGGGCCTCTCGTCATCGTCGGCGCCGGCAATGCGGTGAACCTCACGGACGGCCTCGACGGGCTGGCCATCGTGCCCGTGATGATCGCCGCCGGAACCTTCGGCATTATCGCCTATCTTGCCGGCAATGCGATCTTTTCGACCTATCTTGGCATTAATTTCGTGCCGGGCGCCGGCGAACTCGCCGTCGTGACGGGGGCGGTCATCGGGGCGGGCTTGGGCTTTCTTTGGTTCAACGCGCCGCCCGCCCAGATTTTCATGGGCGACACGGGATCGCTCGCGCTCGGCGGCCTGCTTGGCGCAATCGCCGTCGCAGTGAAGCATGAGATCGTGCTCGGCATCGTCGGCGGCCTTTTCGTCGTCGAAACGCTGTCGGTCATCGTGCAGGTGATCTCGTTCAAGCTCACCGGCAAGCGCGTGTTCAAGATGGCGCCGATCCATCATCATTTCGAACAGATGGGCTGGTCGGAGCCGCAGGTCGTCGTGCGCTTCTGGATCATCGCCTTCGTGCTGGCGCTGATCGGACTCTCGACGCTGAAGCTGAGGTGATCATGACGCCGGTCACCGCATTCAAGGGCAAATCCGTCGCCGTCTTCGGGTTGGGCGGCTCGGGCTTTGTCACGGCCCAAGCGCTCGTCGCAGGCGGAGCGCGCGTAAATGTTTGGGACGACAATGAACACGCGCGTGAAAAAGCGCGCGCCGCCGGTCTCAGAATCGAGAATCTGGCGGCCGCCGACTGGAGCGTTTTCGAAGCCCTCATTCTCTCTCCCGGCGTTCCGCTGACGCATCCGGCGCCGCACTGGACCGTCATCAAGGCGAAGGAGGCTGGGATCGAGGTCATCGGCGACATCGAACTCTTCTGCCGCGAGCGCCGAAAAATCGCGCCCGGCGCGCCCTTTGTGGCGATCACCGGCACCAATGGGAAATCGACGACGACGGCGCTGGTCGCGCATCTTTTTTCGAGCTTTGGCTTTTCCGTCGAAATCGGCGGCAATATCGGCACGCCCATTCTGGCGCTGGCGCCGCCCGACAAGTCGCGCGTCCATGTGATCGAATGCTCGTCCTACCAGATCGATCTTGCGCCTTCTCTAGATCCTTCAGTCGGCATTTTGCTGAATGTCACGCCCGATCATCTCGATCGTCATGGGACGATGGAGAATTACGCGGCGATCAAGGCGCGGCTGGTCGCCGGCGCCGATCACGCCGTCATCGGCGTCGACGATGAATTCACCCGCGCCATCGCGGCCAGATTGCGCGAGGCCGGACGCGAGATCACGCTGGTTTCGGCGGCGGGCCAGAAATTCGACGAGGGCATCATCTACGAAGGCGGCCGCCTTTTTCGCCGCGAAGGGGGGCGTTCCGATCTCATCGCCGATCTTGCAGGCGTCGCATCGCTTCGCGGCGCGCATAATGGCCAGAACGCCGCCGTCGCGATCGCCGCCCTGGGGGCGTTGGGGCGCGATCATGCGCGCGTCGCCGCGGGCCTCGCCTCGTTTCCCGGCCTCGCCCACCGCCTCGAAGAAGTCGGGCGGCTGGGCAAAGTGCTGTTCGTCAATGATTCCAAGGCGACCAACGCCGACGCCGCGGAAAAGGCGCTGCTCTCCTTCGATGAGATCTTCTGGATTCTTGGCGGCCGCGCCAAGCAGGGCGGCATCGAGCCGCTGCGGCCATTGTTCGGCCGCATCGTCAAAGCCTATTTGATCGGCGAGGCGAGCGAGGCTTTCGCGCAGACGATCAGCGGCGCTTTTCCTGTCGAGTTTTGCGAGACGCTGGAGAATGCGGTCCCGAAGGCGGCGGAGGACGCGAGGGCCAGCGCGCTCGAAAGTCCCGTGGTCCTGCTGTCGCCGGCCTGCGCCTCTTTCGATCAATTTCCCGATTTTGAAAAAAGGGGCGACCGTTTCCGCGCGCTTGCGAAGGCTTTGATGGACAAGCCATAGCCCGAAGAAGGAAAGGTTAACCAAAAGCGTACAAAATCGCTCCGAATCGAGAGTCGGGGCGAATAATCGGGGATCGGCACTATGGCGTCGCGCGCGGAACGATCGGCTTTAGCCAACTGGTGGTGGACCATCGACCGCTGGATGCTCGCCGCCATCGCGGCCCTGATCGTTCTCGGCCTCGTCCTTACCATGGCGGGGAGCCCGCCCGTGGCTGAGCGTCTCGGCTTGCCGACCTTCCATTTCGTGCACCGTCAGGCGCTCGCCATGATCCCGACGATCGCGGTGCTGCTGCTGAGTTCGTTTCTGACGCCGAGGCAGGTGCGCCGCGCCGCGTTGATCATTTTTATCGTGGCGATGGCGCTCATCGTCGCGGCGCTGCTGTTCGGCCATGAGGTCAAGGGATCCCGCCGCTGGATCTTCGGCATTCAGCCGTCCGAATTCCTAAAGCCCGCTTTCGTCATTCTCGCCGCCTGGGCCTTCGCGGAAGGCGGCAAACGCAAGGACGTGCCGGGCAATCTGATCGCTCTCATGTTGCTTCCGCTGACCATCATTCCATTGATTTTACAGCCGGACTTTGGTCAGACTCTGCTCATCTCGATTGTCTGGTCGGCGCTTTTCTTTATGGCTGGCCTGCATTGGTTCTGGGTCGTCGGCATCGGCGGCGCGGGCTTCGGCGGCGTCCTGCTCGCCTATAAATTCGTGCCCCATGTGCGCGTGCGCGTGCTGAAATTCCTTGATCCCGCTGCCGGCGGGGGCATCGTCGACACGTTTCAGGTCGACACGGCGCTCGACAGCTTTCTGTCCGGCGGATGGTTCGGGAAGGGGCCGGGCGAGGGCACAGTCAAGCGCATCCTCCCCGACGCCCATACTGATTTCATCTTCGCGGTGACGGGGGAGGAATTCGGCATCGCCGCCTGCCTTTTCATCGTCGCCCTCTTTGCCTTCATCGTGTTGCGCGGGCTCGTCATGGCGGATCGCAATGAGGATCCGTTCTGCCGCCTCGCCGCCGCCGGCCTCGTCATGATGTTCGGCATCCAGAGCGCCATCAACATGGCGGTCAATCTGCATCTGATGCCGGCGAAAGGCATGACGCTGCCCTTCATCTCCTATGGCGGCTCGTCGCTCGTCTCTTTGGCGCTCGGCATCGGATTTCTGATCGCGGTGACGCGCAAGCGGCCGGGATCGCGCATGTTCGCCAGCGCAGGGGCGCAGGACGAGCGTTACGCATGAGCGAGCAAGGCACGAAGTTTGAGCGCCCCATTCTTCTGGCGGCGGGCGGCACGGGCGGCCATCTCTTCCCGGCCGAAGCGTTGAGCAACGCCCTGTCCGCGCGCGGCTACGCCATTGAACTCTTCACTGACTCGCGTGCGGAAAAATATGGCGGGGCTTTTCCGGCGCGGGCGATTCACATTGTCAGCTCGGCCTCGCCGCGCAGCGCCAGCCTGTTGTCGCGCGCCGCGGCGGCCTTCGCGCTGGCGCGCGGAACCTTCGAGGCGCGCCGTCTCATCAAGCGCATTCGCCCGCTCGCGCTCGTCGGTTTTGGCGGCTATCCGAGCGTGCCGCCAGTGCTCGCGGCGACGCAACTCGGCGTGCCGACGGTTCTGCATGAAGGCAACGCCGTCATTGGCAAGGCCAATCTGTTTCTGAGCCCTCGCGTTGACGCCATCGCCAAGGGGTTCGAGACTCTTAAAGGCGTCAGCGCGGCGATCGCGGCGAATGCCCATCTGACGGGCGACCCGGTGCGGCCAATGGTGATCGAGGCGGCGAAAATCCCGTTTCCGGATTTTGCCGGGGGCAAGCTGCGGCTGCTCGTCACCGGCGGCTCGCAGGGCGCGCGGATCATGTCGGACGTGGTTCCCGCCGCGATCGAGCTTCTGCCGGAAGAGGCGCGCAAAAAGCTCATCCTCGTGCAGCAGGCGCGCCCTGAAGATGAAGAGCGCGTGCGCGCCGTCTACCGGCGACTTGGCGTCGCGGCCGACGTCAAATCGTTTTTTTCCGATCTGCCGCGCCGGATCGCCGCGTCCCATCTCGTCATCGCGCGCGCCGGGGCCTCGACCGTCTCGGAACTCGCCGTCATCGGACGCCCGGCCATCCTCGTGCCGCTGCCGCATGCGCTGGATCAGGATCAGGCCGCCAATGCGGAGCAGTTTGCCTTGAGCGGCGCCGCGACGGTCGTCCCGCAGAGCGCATTTTCGCCGCAATGGCTCGCCAATGCCATAAGCTCGGCGCAAAACGACGCCGAGGGCCTCGCAAGGCGCGCCGCGGCGGCCAAAGGATCGGGGATCGCCGACGCCGCCGACCGGCTCGCCGACCTTGTCCTGCGGGTGGCGGCTGACACGGAGAATAAAACCAGGCGATGAAACTTCCGCACGAATTAGGCCCCATCCATTTCATCGGCATCGGCGGCATCGGCATGTCCGGGATCGCCGAGGTATTGCTTAACCTTGGCTATTCTGTGCAGGGCTCCGACGCCAACGAGAACGCCAATGTCCTGCGTCTGCGCAAGAAAGGGGCGATCGTCCACATCGGTCATCGTGCGGAAAATCTCGGCGACGCCGAAGTCGTCGTCGTTTCGACCGCGATCAAGCGGGATAATCCGGAACTCGGAAGCGCCCGTGAAAAGCGGCTGCCAGTCGTGCGCCGCGCCGAAATGCTCGCCGAACTGATGCGCCTCAAGCAATGCGTCGCGATTGCCGGGACGCATGGCAAAACGACGACGACTTCGCTCGTCGCGACATTATTGGAGGCCGGAGGGTTCGATCCGACCGTCATCAACGGCGGCATCATCAACGCCTATGGCACCAATTCGCGGCTTGGGGCCGGCGACTGGATGGTCGTCGAGGCCGACGAGAGCGACGGCACTTTCCTCAAATTGCCGGCCGACGTCGCGGTGATCACCAATATCGACCCGGAGCATCTCGATCATTTCGGCACATTCGACGCCATCAAGAAGGCGTTCCGCGCCTTTGTCGAAAACGTCCCTTTTTACGGCTTCGCGGTGATGTGCCTCGATCATCCGACGGTGCAGGAGCTCGTCGGCCAGATCGAGGACCGGCGCGTCATCACCTATGGCGAGAATCCGCACGCCGACGTGCGGCTTGTCGATATTGATCTTTCCGGCGGCATTTCGCGCTTCAGCGCGCTCATTCGCGACCGCAAGACGGGCCGTGAGATGACGATTGAAAAGATTTTGATGCCCATGCCCGGCCATCATAATGCGTTGAACGCCACCGCCGCGATCGCGGTCGCGCATCAGCTCGGCATGAGCGCGGACCAGATTCGCGGGGCGCTCGCGGGCTTTGGCGGAGTCAAACGGCGTTTTACTCGCACCGGCGAGTGGAAGGGCGCGATCGTTTTCGATGATTACGCGCATCATCCCGTCGAAATAGCCGCCGTGCTGAAGGCTGCCCGGGCATCGACCAAAGGGCGCGTCATCGCCGTCGTGCAGCCTCATCGCTACACGCGTCTGCATTCGCTGTTCAACGAATTTGCGAGCTGCTTCAACGACGCCGACGCGGTGATCGTGGCGGATGTCTATCCCGCGGGGGAAGCGCCGATCGAGGGCGCCGACCGCGACAGCCTCGTCGCGGCGATCAGGGCGCGCGGGCACCGCCAGACGCTGCCGTTGCAAAATCCCGGCGAACTCGCGGGCATGATCCGTCAGCTCGCCAAACCCGGCGATTATATCATTCTGCTCGGCGCCGGCAACATCACGCAATGGGCCTATGCCCTGCCGGGCGAACTCGCGGCGAAGGCGGCGTGACGCCCGCTTGTCGCTTCGCGCCATCGTTATGGCCCTTAAGCCCTCCGCCAGAGAAGGGTCTCAAAGACGCGCCTCTAGCCAGGAGGGCGGGCCGCGACGGGCATCTTTCCAGAGCTGAGCGCTTCATCCTTCGAAACGGCGCTTCCGGCCGCTTCAGGGTGAGGGGCTGCGCGCCTCAAGACGGACTTTGATATCGTGCTTCAGAAGCCGCATTCCGCGCCGTTTGCCGACCTCATTACGAATCTGCGCGAAGCCATGCCCGATTTGCGCGGCGCGCTCCTTGCCAATGCGCCGCTTGGGGCGCTGACCTGGTTTCGGACCGGCGGCGCCGCGCAGGTTCTTTTCGAGCCCCAAGACGAGGCGGATCTTTCCTATTTCCTTCAGCGGCTCGACCCCGCGCGGAGCGTGCTCTTTCTGGGCGCCGGCTCCAATCTTCTGGTGCGCGACGGCGGCATCGAGGGCGTCGTGATCCGTCTTGGCCGTCCGTTCGAGACGATCACGATCGAGGCGACTTCGATCAAGGCAGGCGCCGGCGCGCGGGACATGAAGCTCGCTTTGTCCGCCGCCAGGGCTGGCGTCGCGGGACTGAGTTTTCTGCGCGGCATTCCGGGCTCGATCGGGGGCGCCCTGCGCATGAACGCGGGGGCCTATGGCGCCGAGATCAAGGATTGCCTCGTTTCCTGCCGCGGCGTTGATCGTGGCGGACGCATCCATACCTTCAGCAATGCCGACATGGGTTTTTCCTATCGCCACAGCGGCGTAGATCAGGGCGTGATCTTCACTGAGGCGACGTTTGCGGGCGTTGCGGGCGAGGCGGAAGCGATCATGGCCCAAATGAACGACATCTCGCAGCAGCGCACCAAAACGCAGCCGGTCAATACGCGCACCGGTGGCTCGACGTTCAAGAATCCGCCCGGGCGCAAGGCCTGGGAGCTGATCGACGCCGCGGGCTGCCGGGGCCTTGCGATCGGGGACGCGCAGGTCTCCGAACTGCACTGCAATTTTTTGATCAATCACGGTTCAGCGAGCGCGGCTGATCTCGAGGCTCTTGGCGAAGAGGTGCGCGCGAGAGTGCTCAAAACGAGCGGCGTTACGCTCGAATGGGAGATTTTGAGGGTGGGGACCGCTTGAGCGGCCGATCCGAAAGCTTGCGCAGCAAGCGTCTCGAAGGACGAGGGACGCGCGTTAAAATTTCCGCCGCCTTCCACACAATTCAACTGGATTATTGCCATGACCAAACATGTCGCCGTGCTGATGGGCGGGCTGTCCGCCGAGCGTGAGGTTTCGTTGCGCTCCGGCGAGGCTTGCGCGAAGGCTCTTGAGGCCGAAGGGTTCAAAGTCACGCGGCTCGATGTTGACAGGCAGATCGGCGAAAGGCTCGCGGCGCTGAGGCCCGATGTCGCCTTCAACGCTCTGCATGGTCGTTACGGCGAGGATGGCGTCATCCAGGGCATTCTCGAAATGCTCGCCATTCCCTATACTCATTCGGGCGTTCTCGCCTCGGCGCTCGCCATGCGCAAGGATCGCGCCAGGGATGTGCTGCGCGCGGCCGGCGTTCCCGTGGCGAAGGGCCTGACCGTCGATCGTCTTGAGGCGGCCAAGCGCCACGTCCTGCCGCCGCCCTATGTGGTGAAGCCGCTCAGCGAAGGCTCCTCCTTCGGCGTCATCATCGTGCGGGCCGATCAGGCGCATCCGCCGCAGGAGTTAACGCGCGCCGACTGGTCCTACGGCGAGAAACTGCTGATTGAGAGCTTTGTCGCCGGACGCGAACTGACTTGCGCCGTCATCGGCGACAAAGCCTATGACGTCATCGAAATCCGGGCGGCCGATGGCGGCTGGTACGATTACGACGCAAAATACGCCCCCGGCGGCTCCATCCACATCCTTCCGGCAAATCTTAAAGAATTTGTTTACCAAAATGTACAAGAGTTAGCTCTTGTGGCGCACAGGGCGCTCGGCTGTCGTGGGGTAAGCCGGACCGACTTCCGTTACGACGATTCTCCTGGGGGAACAGGGGAACTCGTCGTGCTCGAGGTCAACAGCCAGCCCGGAATGACCGAGACCTCCCTCGTGCCCGAGATCGCCGCTTTTGCCGGCATGTCTTTTGGTGAGCTTGTTCGATGGATGGTCGAAGACGCTTCCTGCGATCGTTAAAAGAATCGCAGACCGGATTTGCGCAGATGGCCCTCGCCATGCCGGCGCTCGCCGGCGGAGCCTTGAGCCGCCGCGCGCCGGAGGCGCCGCGGCTGAAGGCGCGCGCGCGCGCAAGACGCCCGAGGATCGGCGTTCATCATCGCATCATTGAACGGCTGAGCCAGCCGGGCGCAACGTTCTGCTTCATCGCCACGCTGTTTCTCGCTACCGGCGTCTATGGCGCCATAAAAGGCGGCGAGTATGACGCGATGGTCGCCGCCGATGGCGAGCCCGCCGACATTCTCGCCAAGGCGCTGGGTTTCAACATCAAGGCCGTGACGATCGCCGGTCAGAGCGAGATGACGGAGGCTGAAATTCTCTCCGTCTCCGGAATCGGGCCGCGAAATTCGCTCCCGTTTCTCGATGTCGCGGAGGTTCGCGAGCGGCTGCAAAAGGTGCCTCTCATCAAGGAGGTCAGCGTCACCAAGCTCTATCCCAATCGCCTCCTGATCGAGGTCGAGGAGCGCCAGGCGTCGGCTCTCTGGCAAAAGGATGGCGTGTTGAAGGTCGTCGCCGCCGACGGCATGACGATCGACGCCATGCGCGACCGGCGTTTCGTCAACCTTCCGCTCATTGTCGGCGACGGCGCCAATATGAGACTTGGCGAATATCTGGCGTTGCTCGAGGCCGCCGGAGATCTGCGCGAAGAAATCCGCGGGGGAGTGTTCGTATCCGGCAGGCGCTGGAATTTGAAAACGACCGATGGCGTCGACATCCTCCTCCCGGAGATCAACCCGCAGCAGGCGATCGCAACGCTCGTCAGACTGCAGCGCGAATCGCACATTCTCGATAAGGCGGTGCTGTCGATCGATCTGCGCGAGCCGGATCGCCTGGTCGCGCGGATGACGAACGAGGCCGCGGCCGATCGCGCCGAACACGATCCGCATAAACCGAAGCCGAAAGGCGGTCAGATATGAACTCCGGCGTCATGCCGCCGCGTCTGCGACCCCTGTCGGAGCGCAGAAGCGCGATTCTTTCGGTCCTCGACATTGGAACGTCGAAAATCGTCTGCCTGATCGCACGGCTCAATCCGAGCGGAACATCCGAGTCTCTGCGCGGACGCACGCATCGCTGCCGCATTCTTGGCATCGGCCATCAGCGCTCACGCGGCATCAAAGGCGGCGCGGTCGTCGATATGGACGCGGTCGAAGAAGCGATCAGGCTCGCCGTCGACGCCGCCGAGCGCATGGCCGGGGTCGAGGTCGAAAGCGTCATCATCAACGCGACGGGCGGCCGGCTCGGCTCGCAGTTGTTCGACGCCAAGGTCGCGATCGGCGGCCGCGCCGTCGGGCAGGCCGACATCCATCGCGTCCTGGAGGCGTGCACGGCGCGCGGCGGCCGCGACGGCCGCGCTGTGCTGCATTCCCTGCCGATCGGCTTTTCGATCGGGGAAACCCGCCGCATCGAAGATCCAAGAGGCATGATCGGCGACGAGCTCGGCGCCGACATGCATGTTTTGAGCTGCGACGCGGCGGCGGCGCGCAATCTGATGCTGGCGGTCGAGCGCAGCCATCTGCGCGTCGACGCCATGGTCGCGACGCCCTATGCGGCGGGGCTTTCAACGCTTGCCGACGATGAAGCCGAACTTGGCGTCGCTCTCATCGACATGGGCGCCGGCACCACCTCGGTCGGCGTCTTTTCCGGCGGCAATCTGACCTATGTCGACGGCTTCGCGCTCGGCGGCAATCATGTCACGACCGACATTGCGCGCGGCCTCAGCATCAGGCTCGCCGACGCCGAACGGCTGAAGACCCTTTATGGCGCGTGCCTGCCCTCGGCTTCGGACGAGCGCGAGACCATTGCCGTCGTCCAGGTCGGCGAGGACGGCGAGCATCCCGCTCATTTGCCCAAGGCCAATCTGATCTCCATCATCAAGCCGCGCGCCGAAGAAATCCTCGAACTCGTGCGCGACCGGCTGAAAGCCGCGGGCTTTCCGGCCCATGCGGGGCGTCGGCTCGTTCTGACCGGCGGCGCAAGCCAACTCACCGGCATGCCCGAAGCGGCGAAGCGCATCATTTCGGGTCAGGTCCGCCTCGGCCGTCCACTCGGCGCCCAGGGGCTTCCGGAATCGGCGAAGAGTCCGGCCTTCTCGGCGGCGGTCGGCCTCCTCGTCTACCCGCAAGTGAGCGGCAATGAACATTTCAGGCCCTCGCGCGGCGCCAATGCGCCGGCGCCCGAGGCTGACGGATACATCGGCCGGGTTGGCCGGTGGCTGAAGAGTAGTTTCTAATCAAATTCTGGGCGAAGCAGGAAAGGTGGCGGCCTTTCCTGTTTCGTCAAATGAAGCAGAAAATCAATCCTGGGCGACCTTGACCGGCGCTCCAACGTCGAGAGGCCAGACGATGACGATCAATCTCAAAGCACCCGAGCTCAGGGAACTCAAGCCACGCATCATGGTGTGCGGCGTCGGCGGGGCCGGCGGCAACGCCGTCAACAACATGATCGTTTCGGGACTGATCGGGGTCGACTTCATCGTCGCCAATACCGACGCCCAGGCGCTCACCGCCTCGCGCGCCGAGCGCATCATCCAGATGGGTCTCCAGGTGACCGAAGGCCTCGGCGCTGGATCGCAACCCGAAGTCGGCCGCGCCGCCGCCGAAGAGGCGATCGAGGAAATCCGCGACCATCTGACCGGCGCCCATATGTGCTTCGTCACCGCCGGCATGGGCGGCGGCACGGGCACGGGCGCGGCGCCGGTCATCGCGCGGGCCGCCAGAGACATGGGCATATTGACGGTCGGCGTCGTCACCAAGCCGTTTCAGTTCGAAGGCTCGCGTCGCATGCGCGTCGCCGAGGCCGGCATCAACGAGCTGCAAAAAGCGGTCGATACGCTCATTATCATCCCGAACCAGAACCTGTTCCGCATAGCCACCGAAAAGACCACTTTCGCCGACGCCTTCGCGATGGCCGACCAGGTGCTCTACTCGGGCGTCGCCTGCATCACCGATCTGATGGTGAAAGAAGGCCTGATCAACCTCGACTTCGCGGACGTTCGCGCCATCATGCGCGAGATGGGCAAAGCCATGATGGGCACCGGCGAGGCCTCGGGCGACCGCCGCGCCATTCTCGCGGCCGAAGCCGCGATCGCCAATCCTCTGCTCGACGAAGTGTCGATGAAGGGCGCGCGCGGCCTCCTCATCTCCATCACCGGCGGCAACGACCTGACGCTCTATGAGGTCGACGAAGCGGCGGGCCGCATTCGTCAGGAGGTCGACGAAGACGCCAACATCATCCTCGGCGCCACCTTCGATTCGAGCCTTGACGGCATCGTCCGTGTTTCCGTCGTTGCGACGGGCATTGATCAGCCGGCAGGTTCCTATGAGCTGAACGCCGCCGAAAGCCGCATTACCGAGGTCGCCAATCGTCTGCGCGCGCAGACCGCGGCGCGTCCGATCGAGACGGCGCCGCAGCCGGTCTTCGAAGCGGCGGCGCCGGAGTCTTACGCTCCGCCCGCCCGGCAGGCCTATGAGGAGCGCGTCCCCCACGCCCCGGCGCAGCAGCAATATGCTGCGCCTCATCCCGGCAAGCAGGGGGTCTACATTGAAGAGTCGGCGCCGCCGCAGCATCGCTACGCCGAGCCCGCGCCGCAGCAGGCCCATGCGGTCGATCATTTCGAGCCGGGTCCGTTCATCCCCGGCGCGCCCGATTCGCCGATCGTCCGCCCGCAAAGGATGCCGCAGATCGACGACCTGCCGCTGCCCGCGCAAAATCAGATCCGCGCCCATCGCGGAGAGCCGCCGCTGCAGGCCCATCCCGAGGCAAAGCGCCGTTCGCTGCTGGAGCGCCTCGCGTCTTTCGGCGCGGGCAAGCATGAAGAAGGCGCGCACCCGGCCGCGCATGAACGCCCGGCGCCGCAGCAGGCGCGCCCGCAGGCGCCCTCTCCGGCGCAGCAGCGGCCACAGCTGCCAAATCCGGTCCATGCCGAATATGGCAAGCGCCCGCAGCAGCCGGCGCCCCAGCGCGCCCCGCAGCCGCAGCTCGACCCGCATGGCAGGGTCGCCTATCAATCGCGTGAGGAGGATCAGCTCGAAATTCCCGCCTTTTTGCGCCGTCAGTCGAGCTGAAGCGCGGCAAAACGAACGACGGCTTGGCCAGTCGGCGCTCTGGCCGGCCGGCCGAGGCGTCGAAACATGACTTAAGCGCGGCGGAACGCCTGAAATTGTGCCATAAAAACAAGAAGATGGCGCTGAGATCAGGCGACGCGCCGCAGCCTTATCTGGTCGTCCCCTTCAGAGCCGCGCTCGAAAATGTGAACGGACAGGCGGGGCGAGCTTTCGGCGCCACACTAATGCCGTTGTGTCGCCTCACACCAAAGCAGGCGCATGCGCGGCGGTTGCTTTAGGCGGCGGTTGCGTTAGGAATGCGTTGATCTGGACACTCCCAGGCGATGATCGAGCACGCTGCATGACCTATGCCTCCAATGACGTTCGGCCGTCGCCGCCACGGGCCGCGCCCCGGCTTTTGCTCAGGATGAGCGCCGCTTGCGCGCTTGCGCTGACCGCTGGCGCATGTTCGGGACTGGATTCGCTGAATCCGATGAATCTGTTCGGCGGCGATAAATATAAGACCGAGGTCGTCAAGGATACGCCCGCCGATCAACTCTATGACCAGGGCCTCGCCCGGCTGAAAAGCAAGAATTACGACGGCGCCGCGAAGACATTCGCCAATCTCGACAAGCAATATCCCTATTCGCAATGGCAAAGGAAAGGTCTGTTGATGACCACCTTCGCCCAATATCAAAACGGCAGCTATGACGACGCCGCCGGTTCGGCCAAGCGCTATATCGGGCTTTATCCCAACGCGCCCGATGTCGACTATGCCTACTACCTCCAGGCGATGTCCTATTATAATCAGATTCCGGACGTCAGCCGCGACCAGGAGCGTGCGGCGAAGGCTGCGGATCTGTTCCAGCAGATCCTCGATAAATTCCCCAAATCCGAATATGCCGAGGACGCGCGCTACAAGCTTCAGGTTGCGCGCGACCAGCTCGCCGGCAAGGAAATGATGGTTGGGCGCTATTATCTCAATCAGCGCAATTTCATCGCGGCGGTCGGCCGCTTCCGTGAGGTTCTGGCAAAATACCAGACCACCCGCCACGCCGAGGAAGCTTTGATGCGGCTGACCGAAGCCTATCTGGCGCTTGGGCTTCCGCAGGAAGCCCAGACGGCGGCGGCTGTTCTCGGCCACAATTATCCTGATTCGGTCTGGTATAAGGACGCCTATGCGCTTCTGAAAACCGGCGGGCTGGAGCCGAACGAGGATAAGGGCTCCTGGATCTCCAAGGCTTTCCACCTCGGCTGAGGTTTTCAGCGCTTCCCTTTTGGTGCGTTCTATTGCATTTTCCGTAGGCGATCCTCTATCCATATCGCTTGAAAATGCTCTCGCTTTTTGAGGCGCCCGCGCCGAGCGACGCAAAGATTTCTCTGGCTCGTGCGGGGAGGCGTCGGCCGGATGCTGGTTCAGCTCTCCATCCGTAACATCGTCCTGATCGACCAGCTGGATCTGACGTTCGGCGGCGGCCTCACGATCCTGACCGGCGAGACCGGCGCCGGCAAATCGATCCTGCTTGACGCCTTTTCCCTGACGCTCGGGGCGCGCGGCGACGGCGCCTTGGTCCGGGAAGGCGCGGCGCAGGGCCAGGTGACGGCTGCCTTCGACCTTAGCCCCGATCATCCGGCCCTTGTAACGGCGAACGCGCAGGACATCGAGACTGATGGCGGCCTCATCCTGCGGCGTGTGCAATTGGCGGATGGCCGCACGCGCGCCTTTGTCAACGATCAGCGCGTCACATCGCAGGCGCTGCGCGCGATCACGCGGGAGCTTGTCGAAATTCATGGCCAGCACGACGATCGCGCGCTCGTCGACGCCACGACCCATCGCCAGCTGATCGACGCATTTGGCGGCCTTGACGCCCAGCTTTCAAAAGTCCGCGCGGCGCACGCCGAATGGCGTCGCCTCATGGCTGAACGGGCGCGCGAGCAAGCGCGCATCGAGCAGGCGCGCGCAGACGCCGATTACCTGCGTCACGCCTTCGCCGAGCTCGACAAGCTGAAGCCCGAGGCGGACGAAGAAGAGGCGCTGGCGGCGCGACGCACGGCCATGATGCAGGCCGAAAAGGTGACGGCCGATTTGCGCGACGTGTTTGAGGCCGTCGCCGGCGATCATTCGCCGATGTCATCGCTTTCCGCCGCCTTGCGCCGGCTGCAGCGCCGGCAGCCGCAGGCGCCGGCCCTGATCGAGCCGGCCGCGCTGGCGCTTGATGGGGCCCTCGGCGCCCTGGACCTCGCGGGGCAGACGCTCGAACAGGCGCTGCGCGACGCTGATTTCGATCCGCGCGAACTGGAGCAGGTCGAGGAGCGGCTATTCGCCCTGCGCGCCGCAAGCCGCAAATATTCGGTTCCTGTCGCCGGGCTTTCGCAACTGGCGGAGACCTTCGCGGCGCGGCTTGGCGATCTCGACGCAGGGGAGGCGAAACTTCGCGCGCTCGCCGCCGCGGTCGCCGCGTCGGAGGCCGATTATTTCACCGCTGCGAAAAGCCTGTCGGAAGCGCGTAAATCCGCGGCCGCCGAGCTCGATCGTACGGTCAACGCCGAACTCGCGCCGCTGAAGCTTGAAGGCGCGCGCTTCTCCACTGCGATCGCGCCTGAGCCGGCCGGCCCCGAAGGCGTCGACCAGATCGAGTTCTGGGTGCAGACGAATCCTGGAACGCGGCCGGGTCCTTTGATGAAAATCGCCTCGGGCGGCGAGCTCGCGCGCTTCATGCTGGCTCTGAAAGTGGCGCTCGCCGACAGGGGCTCGGCTCCAACTCTCGTCTTCGACGAAATTGATACGGGCGTCGGCGGCGCCGTGGCCGACGCCATTGGGCAGCGCCTGTCCCGGCTCGGAAAGCGCGTGCAGGTTCTGGCCGTCACGCACGCGCCGCAGGTCGCGGCGAGAGCCGAGGACCATTTCCGCATCGCCAAGGACGCGGCGGAGCCCGGCCGCGTCGCGACGCGCGTGCTGGCCCTCGGCAAGGACGCGCGGCGGGAGGAAATCGCCCGCATGCTGGCGGGAGCAACCATCACCGATGAAGCGCGCGCCGCCGCCGCCCGGCTGCTGCAAGGCTCGAGATGATTCCCGATCTCGCCAGCCGCGTTCACGATCATTCCTACCGCGTCGATCCGATCATTCGCACGCTGCTCGACACGGATTTCTACAAGTTCCTGATGCTGCAGATGATCTGGAAGCTGAAGCCGGACGTCCACGCAACGTTCGGACTGCACAACCGATCGGGCGCCGTCAGGCTCGCGGACTGCATCGACGAGAAGGAGCTGACCGCACAGCTCGACCATGCGCGCTCGCTGCGCTTCCAGAAAAATGAGCTGATTTGGCTCGCCGGAAACAGTTTCTATGGCCGGACCAAGATTTTCGAGCCGGGTTTTCTCGAATATCTCGGCGATTTTCGCCTGCCGCCCTATCAATTGTCGCGTCGCAACGGCGAATTCGAACTTCGCTTCGAGGGGCTTTGGCGCGAGACGACGATGTGGGAAGTGCCGGCGCTCGCCATTCTCAATGAATTGCGGGCGCGCTCGGCCATGTTCAGGATGGGCCGTTTCGAGCTCGACGTCCTCTATGCGCGGGCCAAGGCGAAGCTCTGGAGCAAGGTCGAACGCCTGCGGATTCTGGCGCGCGAGGGGCCGCTGAAAATATCCGATTTCGGCACGCGCCGGCGGCACGGATTTCTGTGGCAGCGCTGGTGCATCGAGGCGCTCCGGGAGGGCGTCGGCGAGGCCCTGATCGGAACCTCGAACGTCAAGCACGCGATGGACCTCGGACTCGAGGCCATCGGCACCAATGCGCATGAGCTGCCGATGGTCTACGCAGCTCTCGCCGAGAACGACGCGGCCCTGCGCGAGGCGCCGTTCACCGTGCTCGAGGACTGGTCGCGCCTTTATGATGGCAATCTTCTCGTGCTTTTGCCCGATACGTTCGGAACCACGAATTTTTTGAAGGCGGCGCCGGATTGGGCTGCCGACTGGACGGGCGCGCGCCCTGATTCAAAGCCGCCGATCGAAGGCGCGGAGGAGTTGATCGACTGGTGGAAGGCGCGGGGCCGTGATCCGGGTCAGAAACTGATCGTTCTCTCCGACGGCATGACGATCGATTCGATCGAGGCGAGCGTGCGCCATCTGCGCGGCCGGGCGCAGGTTTCGATCGGCTGGGGCACCAATCTCACCAATGATTTCGCCGGCTGCGTGCCGCATGGCGCCGATGTCGATGTGATGCCGCCTTCGCTGGTGTGCAAAGTGATCGAGGTCGAGGGCCGTCCGGCGGTAAAACTCTCCGACAATCCGGCGAAGTTTTTGGGGCCAAAGGACGAGATCGCCCGCTATGAGCGGGTATTTGGCTATCAGCCGGGCGTGTGGCGGCAGGCGTAGGCGCAAAGCCTGGCGCGCCTGTGGTCATTGCTCGCCGACGCCCATTCAGCTCTGACGCCATTTGCCTGCCTTCTCGGCTTCCCGCGCCCATGCTAATTCTGCAGCTATGAAACAGCCAAAGCCCGTCGATACGCTGACCCTCGCACAGGCGCGCCGTGAACATGCGCGCCTTGAAGCCGAGATCAGCGCCCATGACAGGCGCTACTACACTGAGGATGCGCCGACCGTCTCGGACGCCGAATATGACGCTTTGCGCCTGCGCTATGGCGCGATTGAGGCCGTTTTTCCAGAGCTTTCGACGCCCGGTTCGCTCACCAAAAAAGTCGGCGCGGCGCCGTCCGAGAAATTCGCAAAGGTCCGCCACAAGGTGCCGATGCTCTCGCTCGGCAACGTCTTCAGCGACGAGGACGTAGCGGAATTCGCCGCGCGCGTGCGCCGGTTTCTCGGCCTTGCGCCCGAGGCAAAGCTCGCCATCACGGCGGAGCCCAAGATCGACGGGCTGTCCTGCTCGCTGCGCTTCGAGCATGGCGAACTGGTTCAGGCGGCGACCCGCGGCGACGGCTTTGAGGGCGAGGACGTCACCGCGAATGTGCGCACCATCGGTGAAATCCCGGCAAAGCTGCGCGGCGAGCCGCCCGGCGTTCTCGAGGTGCGCGGCGAAGTCTATATGACGCATGGGGATTTTGCCGCGATGAATGCGCGCCAGATCGAGGCGGGCAAGCCTGTTTTCGCCAATCCGCGCAATGCGGCGGCGGGCTCGCTGCGCCAGCTCGATCCTTCCGTCACTGCGGGGCGTCCGCTGCATTTTTTCGCCTACGCCTGGGGCGAGGCGAGCAGCCTGCCGGCCGAGACCCAAATGGGCATGGTCGCCGCTTTCAAATCTTTCGGCCTGCCGGTCAATCCCTTGATGACGCTCTGCCATTCGGCGCAGGAGCTGCTCGAGCAATACAACCGGATCGAGGCGATGCGCGCCTCTCTCGGCTATGACATCGACGGGGTCGTCTACAAGGTCGATTCGCTTGCGTTGCAGGAGAGGCTCGGCTTTGTCTCGCGTTCCCCGCGCTGGGCGATCGCGCATAAATTTCCCGCCGAACAGGCGACGACCGTTTTGCGTGACATCGAAATTCAAGTCGGCCGAACGGGCGCGCTGACCCCCGTCGCGCGCCTTGATCCGGTGACGGTCGGCGGCGTCGTCGTCTCCAATGCGACGCTCCACAATGAGGACGAGATCGCGCGCAAGGATATTCGCATCGGCGATACGGTAAGAATCCAGCGCGCCGGTGACGTCATCCCCCAGGTTCTGGGACCCGTGCTGGAAAAGCGCCCGCAGGGCGCCAAGCCCTATGTTTTTCCCGACCATTGTCCCGTCTGCGGGTCGGCGGCGATCCGCGAGATCGACGAAAAGACGGGCGTCGCCGATGTCGTGCGCCGCTGCACAGGCGGCCTTATCTGTTCGGCGCAGGCGGTGGAACGGCTCAAGCATTTCGCCTCCCGCAATGCGCTGGATATCGAAGGGCTCGGGGACAAGCAGATCGAGCAGTTTTATCATGATGGGCTGATCAAGACGCCCGCGGATATTTTCACGCTGGAGGCGCGCGACAAGGCCTCATTGAAGAAGCTGAAGGACCGTGAAGGCTATGGCGAGACCTCGACCCGCAATCTGTTCAGGGCGATCGAGGCGCGGCGCGAGCCGCCGCTCAACCGCTTCATCTATGCGCTCGGCATAAGACATGTCGGCGAGACCAATGCGCGCCGTCTCGCGCGTCATTTCGGCTCATTCGCGGCGCTGCGCGAGACCGGCCGCGCCGCCGCCGAGGGTTCGGAGGCGCGCGCGGAGATCAATAATATCGGAGGATTTGGCGAAATCGTCGCCGAGGCCATCGCCGATTTCTTCGCCGAGCCGCATAATGAGCAGGCGCTGGACGCGCTGCTCGAGCATGTGACGCCGCAGCCGATGGAGGCTATCGTCTCGGAAAGCCCGGTCGCCGGCAAGACGGTCGTTTTCACCGGCGCGCTCGAACACATGACGCGCGACGAGGCCAAGGCGCAGGCGGAGCGGTTAGGGGCCAAGGTCGCGGCCTCGGTGTCGAAAAAGACCGATCTTGTCGTCGCCGGTCCAGGCGCCGGATCAAAGCTCGCCAAGGCGGCGGAGTTTGGCGTCGAGACAATCAGCGAGGAAGACTGGCTGAAGCTGACGGGGCGGCGTTGAGGCTCGCGCGAGGATCGGCGCCCAGCGCCAATCGCGCCTTTACGAGTTTGCTCCCGCCGCCTTTTTGATCTCCGGCAGGAGCGTCGCCGCATAGCTCTCATCGCTAAGGGGGCCGACGAAGCGATAGGCGACGGTGCCGTCGCCCCTGATGATGAAGGTTTCCGGCACGCCATAGACGCCAAGGTCGATCGCGGCGCGGCCATTGGGATCGGCGCCGATCGTCGCGTAGGGGTCGCCGTCCGCCCCGAGAAGTTCGCGCACATTGGCGGGCGTATCCTTGTAGGCGAGGCCGACGAGGCGCACGCCGAGATCCTTCAGCTTCTGATCACCCGCGATCCCCATCAGCGTCGGATGCTCCTCGCGGCAGGGCACGCACCAGGACGCGAACACATTGACGATCGTTACATGGCCCTGGCGCAAATCCGCGTCCGAAAGGCCGTTCGCGCCCGGCAATCCTTCGACGCCGGCGAGCGTGAAAGCTGGAACCTCCCTGCCAATCAGGGCCGAGGGCAGGCGGGACGCATCGCCTGCGAACAGGCGCAACAGGAACAGCGCCGCGATCGCCCCGAAAAAGAGCAGCGGCAGAAAGACCAGGAGAGAGCGTCTCTTGGCCGGAACAGGGGCCGCCGGTTGCAGCTTTGGTTCTGTCGTCGTCATGTGAATATGCGCCAAGAAAGCATCGTTTTAAGGCTTCGTCCTATCGTCGCGTTCGCTACGCTGCGGAAAACGCGAAAGAGCCCGCTTCAGCGTGAAATAATCGCGAAGAATTGCGAGGATCATTCCCGCGATGACGACGAAGCCGACGCCATAGGCGGCGACGATGAAGCCAAAATGCGGATCGGCGGTCAAAGCGCAGTCCCCAGCGAGGCGGAAGAGGCGGCCATGCTGGTGCGCTCGGAGTCGGCTGTCTGGATGGACAGACGGCGCAGGCGGCGGCGAAGGATTTCATTGCGGATGGCGAGCAGATGAAGCGTCAGAAAAAGGAAAGTGAAGGCGAGCGCCATGACGATGAGCGGCCAGAGCATGGTGGGCGCGATCGCCGGGCCGCCGAGACGAAACACAGACGCCGGCTGATGCAGCGTATTCCACCAGTCGACGGAGAATTTGATGATCGGGATATTGACGGCGCCGACGAGGGTGAAAATCGCCGCTGCGCGGGCGGCCTTGCCCGGGTCCTCGATCGTCCGCCAGAGCGCGACCAGCGCCAGATAGATCAGAAAAAGGACAAGCACCGAGGTCAGGCGCGCATCCCACACCCACCAGGCGCCCCACATCGGCTTGCCCCACAAAGATCCCGTGACGAGGCAAAGGAAGGTGAAGGCGGCGCCAAGAGGCGCGGCGGCCTTTTGCGCCGCGTCGGCCAGCGGGTGACGCCAGATCAGCGTGCCGAGCGCCGCCGAGGTCATAACCATATAGATGAACATCGAAAGCCAGGCAGCGGGCACGTGCAGATACATGATCCGCACAGTCTCGCCCTGCTGGTAATCCGGCGGCGCGACGAACCAGGAGAGATAAAGGCCAAGGGCGAGCAGCACCGCCGTCGCCGTCGCCAGGAATGGCGTGGAGGCGCTGACCAGTTGGAGAAAGTTCGTCGGATTGGCGTAGTTTCGCATGCCCTTTGCCCGAATCTGCTTCGATCTGCGCCGAACGGTTCAGCTATCCTCGTAAGCCCCAAGCGGATCGCGCCAACTGTCTATGCCGGCGGTCGATCAAACGCAAATTGCCGGGACGGGCGGCGACGGATGCGCTGCTTGATCTCCGCGGCGTGCACAGCGCGCCGATAATGGACGCCAACAACAAGGCCATATCCGCTCATGGCAGGATTCTCTGATTAGCGTAAGGAACTTTCTTCGAGGGCGTTGTAAAGCTTAAATATACTTAAATATATGGTAGATTTGTCATTTTTGTGGATCCAGCACAAACGCGAGGGATAGACGCCGCATCAAAAACTGTTGAACATACCGTGTATTGCAACGTTTATGCTCGTATTTTTAGCCTGTAAAATATCTATTTTATTATAGAGAACTGACTTTCATGGAAGATTATTCGCAACGCGACTGAAATGTTTTCCCCGTCGTCACAAAAACTTGAGTGACGGAGAGAAGCCGCAACGGCTCGGGGGAATTTGTCGAGGCAAATCTGCTCTTCGAAGCGGAAGAATGAAGAATTGCCGAGCGTAGATCCCTCCCGTTCTCGCAAGCCAATGCGGCTCCAAAGAACAAAGGGGGCAGAGGTGAAAAATCGACTAGCGAAATCGACCGCATGCGCGCGCGCCGGCGCAGCCGCGGGCATGGCGTTACTTCTCGGTGTCGCGATCGCCAGCGCGGCTGATGATGACGGTTTCACCGGAGGCGGCGGAGGACCCAAGAAAGGGCCCCTGTTCCTTGGCAGCCAAGGCGTGATCTACGAAGGCGGCGTTTACGACAACCCCTCGAACCCGACCACAATGTCGGGACAGATGCATGTGTTCTATCAAATTCCTTCGGGTTACAGATGGGGGCAGCAAGGCCCTGGAGCCAAATATCCGATCATAATGATCCATGGCGGCGGCCAGACAGGCGCCAATTTCCTCGGAACGCCGGATGGGCGGCCAGGGTGGGCGCAGTTTTTCGCGGAGAATGGCTGGCCGGTGTTTGTGATCGACCAGCCTGGACGCGGCAAATCCGGCTATTTCCCGAATGCTTATGGTCCACAGGGGCCGAACCCTCTTCCCGCGACCATAAAATCGATGTTCACCGCGCCGGAGCTGACGGTTCCACTGCAGTGGCCGCAAGCCAGGTTCCATACGCAGTGGCCGGGCGGCTATGGCAGCGGCGTGCCCGGCGAATACGCCTTTGATCAGTTCTTCGCCTCTCAGGTCGCCAATATGCCGAACGGCGATCAGGCCCTCGACCTCACCACCAAGGCGGTGACGGCGCTGATCAAAGATATCGGCCCCGCGATCATCATTACCCACTCGATGACTGGCCCGGTGAGCTGGTTCATTCCGCAAGCCAGCCCGGGCAAGATCAAGGCCGTCATCGCGGTCGAACCAACAGGCAACTCGAGCCTAAACGGCGACACTGCGCCCGGAACCACATGCGGGCTCAGCAACGTCTGCCTGAAATTCAATCCGCCGGTCAGCACCGGCGCTGATCTGAACCTTGTCAAAGTTGCGCCGCCGAGCGCCAATAAGAAGAGCTGCTGGCTGCAGAGCGGCCCGGTCCATAAGCTGACAGGCCTGACCGGAATTCCGATCCTGATCGCGACGGGCCAAGCATCCTACCACGCGACCTACGACTATTGCACATCGAAGTTCCTCACCCAGGCGGGGGTCAAGAACGAGCATGTGCCTCTGGCGACGGTGGGCATCCTGGGCAACGGCCACATGGAAATGCTCGAGATGAACAACCTGACGATCGCCGCATTTTATCAGAGTTGGCTCACCGCCAACCTGAAATAAGCAACCGGCTGCGCGGCTGACCGTTTTGGTCGGCCGCGCTCTCATGAACGCTGACTAAATTCAGCCCGGATCGATCCGTCGGCTGTCCGCGCCGGGGAACGCGTCGCCATTCTGACGACCGAGGCTCCGGTCGTTGCACTGTAGGGCTAAAGCGGCGGAACGACCCGATAATAGAGGCCATTGGCGCCGTAATAGGGCTGGTACCAGGTCCCGCCGCAGACGTAATAATTGACGCCGTTGGCATATTGGTAGGGGCAGCCCGCTGGCACCGTCGCGACCATGCTGCCGATCGCAACGGCGGTCGCAGCCGCCGCGACGCCGACGGCCGCCGCGCCGCAGCCCCAGCAGCCGCCGCCGTAATAGCCGTTGACCACGGCGGGTCCGTGGAAGCCGCCGCCATAATAGCCGCCGGCGTGCCAGCCGTCGGCGTGCCAGGTGCTGCCATTCACGGCGCCGCCATGCCAGCCGCCGCCTGCGACGCCGCCCGCATGCCAGCCGCCTGCGGCGACGCCACCCGCGTGAAAGCCGCCACCGGCGACGCCGCCCGCGTGCCAGGCGCCGCCAGCGGCCCCGCCGGCGTGGAAGCCGCCGCCGCCGCCGAACCCGCCGCCGCGGAACGCGTCGGCTGTATTCGAAGCGCTGACCGCCAGCGCCAGAGTCAATAGAGCCGCGCCCGTGAGCAAACTGCGATTCATGGCTGAAACCTCAATATCGAGCGTCATTAAGAATGCGAGGGCGTTTCAAGCGTAGGCCGAAAAATGATCCGGCGAAATAACCGGCTCAGGGCTTTTTCTCGCCCGGGTCCTCGTCCGGCCGGGCAAACGGAATCTGCTTTGTCGCGGCTGTCCGTTTCGGCGCAAAGGCCTCGTTCGATACGTCGCCATCGAGCTTCCAATTGGAGAATTCGACCATGTGACGCGGCTTGTCGGCGTCCGTCCCGGTCGCCCAGATGAGGCGCGGCAGCTTGTCGTCCGCTCCGATCCAGATTTGCAGATGCACCTTCTCGTCTGAAATCGAGAGCACATTGGTGGTCACGCCACCGATCATCGCCGATTGGCCGATGACGAATGCGCGCGTCAGGCCGCTCGTCAGAGCCTTGTATGGATCGGACACGAGAAAATCGACGAACGGGAAATAAATGCCGGCTTTTTGATAGATTTTCTCCAGCATGTCCTCGAGATTGCCGGGGACCTCCGCGATGGCGATGAGATCTTCTTTTGGCCTCAGCACGGCGACCGTCGAGCCGTCGAAATAGAACTCGGACGGAGGTCCATCGCCAGGCACGATCACGCGCAGCTTGTTCGGCCGCACGAGCAGCACCTCCGAACGGCTGTAATAGAACAGGGGCTGGCCGTCGCGCGCGGGAACGTCGAAAGCGCCAAGCGCGTGAAAGGCAATGCTTTTGGCGGCGGAAAGCTTTTCGCTCGTCGCTTTCAGGATTTCGAGCGCAGCCGGCTCGATGGCTGGATGCGCTTCATTATTGGCGGCCGGCGGCGTCGCAGTTTCCGCGAAGGCTGCGCCGGCAAGCCCGGAAAACATCAACGCCGCCGCGAGCGCCCCTATCCCAAATCGTTTCATGATCGCCTCTTGGAGCAAATGCCCGGATCTTCTGGCATTCATGAGCGCAATTTGTGAAGCTTTCGCAAAAAAGTAAATCACTGTCAGCAGTTTTGCACATTCATTCATCCACAGCCGTCGCCGCGCATCCAGGACCGTCGCCGCAGCGGCTAGGGGATCGCGGCGCCGCTATCGACGGCCGCCGAACCCGCCTCCACGGCCCCCGGGCCCTTCGCCGCCGCCGCGATCGCCGAAGCCGCCACCGCCACGATCGCCGAATCCGCCTCCTTCGGCATGTCTTTCGCCCGCCGCGGCGCCGCCTGCCTCGCCGCCGCCGGCAGCCGCGCCCTCAGCATGCCATCCTCCGCCCGCCGCCGCGGCGCCGGAAGTCCATCCCTCGCCCCCCGCGCCCGAGCGCCAACCGCCGCCTCGGGCGGCTTCGCCCGCTACATAGCCCGCGCCGCCGCCATAGGCCGCGCCGCCGCCGCCATAATATGCGCCTCCGCCGTCGCCGCCGCCCAAGACTGCGTCCGCGCCGATAATGCTCGCCGCCGTATCAGCGCCTGCCTGCCAGGCGCCGCCATGCCATGCGCCGCCGGCCGCGCCGGCGTGATAACCGCCGCCTTCAGCCGCCGCGGCCCCGCCATGCCAGACGCCGCCACCGGCGGCGCCCTCGGCGCCCGCATGGAAGCCGCCGCCCTCGGCGCCAGCCGCGCCGGCATGGAACTCGCTGCCTTCTGCGCCGGCGCCTCCAGCGCGGAAGCCGCCGCCCTCGGCGCCGCCTCCGAACCCTCCCGCCCCTGCGCGCCCGAAGCCTCCGGCCCCGGCGCCTCCAACTCCGCCTCCTCCCCTATCGCCGCCGCCGCCGCGGACGCCGCCCTCGAAGGCGTTGGCGGGTTTCGGCGCGCCAATGGCAAGCGCCAGGGTCAATATGGCTGCGCCCGTGAGCAAACTACGGTTCATGGCTGAAACCCTCAAAACAGAGCAATCTGGAGCAAGTGCCCTCGATTGATGCGCTGAACGGATGAAGGCTCATGAAAATCAAAGCTTAGAATTGTAAATCATAGGCTGATTGTGTTGCCTTGCCGCCCGGCTATTCGCTCATCTGGCGCAAGGCCGCCGCCGCTGCGATCGGCGCGCCGACGAGCGCCAGAAGGCTGAGCGCGCAGAGAATCAAAAACGGCGGCGCGAAGGGTGATGCGTTGGCGCCGGCTCCTGCCGCGGCGACGCCGAAGATCAGCGCCGGGACGCAGAGCGGAAGGATCAGCACCGGCAAAAGCAGGCCGCCCCGGCGCAGGCTGACGGTAAGAGCCGCGCCGATCGCGCCGATCAAGGTCAAGGCGGGCGTCCCGACGAGGAGGGACAGAGTGACGCTCCATAATTGGTTTACCGGAAGCGCCAGCATCAGACCGAAGAAAGGAGCCGCGATGACGAGCGGCAGTCCGGTCAGGAGCCAATGCGCGAGACATTTCGTCAGCACGATCAACTCGAGCGAGGCCCGGCTCGTCAAAAGCAGATCGAGCGAACCGTCCTCATGATCGGCCTGAAACAGCCGGTCCAACCCCAAAAGCGTCGCAAGCAATGCGGAAATCCACAGCATCGCCGGGGCGATGCGTCCGAGAAGGGCGAGGTCGGGGCCGACCGCGAAGGGCGTCAAGGTGACGAGGATGAGAAAGAACACAACGCCGAGGCTGGCGCCGCCGCCGATGCGCTGGCCGATCCGCAATTCGCGCAAAAAGAGCGCGTGAAGAGGAGATCTCGCGGCCTCTTTGCTCGGCGTCTTTTCGGTGTTCAAGCGGCGGCTCCGAGCTGAAGTTCGCGCGCTGCGAGATGCAGTTTCGCATGTGTCGCGGCGATGATGAGGCCGCCGTCCGACACATGCGCGGCCATGATCGCCGTCATCAAGGATTGCGAGGCGGCGTCGAGCGCGGTGGTTGGTTCGTCGAGAAGCCAGATCGGCCGCCGCGCCACAAGGAGTTTCGCCAGCGCCGCGCGCCGTTTCTGGCCCGCCGAAAGATAGGTCGAGGGCAGATGCGCGACATGGCCGAGGCCGAATTCGGCGAGCGCGGCGGAGGGCGCAATTCCGCCGCGCCCGCAATCGAGCAAGGCGGCGTGAAATTCGAGATTCTCGACAACGGTAAGCGCGCCTTTGAGAGCGTCGGCGTGCCCAATGTAATGCGTCTGTTCGCTAATACTTTCGTCGCATGCGCCGTCAAGCGAGAGTTCGCCCTGAGCCAGCGGAAGCAGGCCCGCGAGCGCGCGCAAAAGGGTTGATTTTCCAGCGCCGTTGCGCCCGGTGACGACGAGGCTTTCGCCATCCTGAAGCGCGAAAGAAAGATCGGAAAAAATGACGCGTCCGCCGCGTTCGACGGAGAGGCGTGAGGCTGAGAGCCGCATGAGAAAAGCGCACCGATGCCGCATAAAAAGCTTGGGCTAACTGTCTAGCATCCGTATAGCTGTCGGCGTAGAAATTATTTATAAGCCGGGTACCTTCCTTTCCCGACGTGCGGAGATAATGCTCATGGCCTCGCTCGACAGTTTCAAAAGCCGCAAGAAACTCACCGTCGGACGCAAAACCTATCACTATTATTCACTGAAAGCGGCTGAGAAAAACGGCCTTGCCGGCATCTCGCAATTGCCTTTCTCGATGAAGGTTCTCCTCGAGAATCTGCTGCGTTTCGAGGACGGCCGTTCGGTCACCAAAGAAGATATCGAATCGGTCGCCGCCTGGCTCGTCAATAGGGGCAAGACCGAGCGCGAAATCGCGTTTCGCCCGACCCGCGTTTTGATGCAGGATTTCACCGGCGTTCCGGCCGTCGTCGATCTCGCCGCGATGCGCGACGCGATGACGAAGCTCGGCGGCGATCCGCAAAAGATCAATCCGCTGGTGCCGGTTGATCTTGTCATCGACCATTCCGTCATCGTCGACGCCGCCGGCAGTAACAAGGCCTTCAAGATCAATGTGGATCTCGAATATGGCCGCAACGGCGAGCGCTACCGCTTTTTGAAATGGGGCCAGGGCTCGTTCGACAATTTCCGCGTCGTGCCGCCGGGCACCGGCATCTGCCACCAGGTCAATCTCGAATACCTCGCCCAGACCGTCTGGACGAAAAAAGAAAAATATAAGCCGGCGCGCGGCAAGGCCGAGACGGTCGAGGTTGCTTATCCGGATTCGCTCGTCGGCACTGATTCCCACACCACGATGGTCAACGGGCTGTCCGTGCTCGGCTGGGGCGTCGGCGGCATCGAGGCGGAGGCCTGCATGCTTGGCCAGCCGCTGTCCATGCTGCTGCCGGAGGTCATCGGCTTCAGGATCGTCGGCGAACTCGGCGCCGGCGTCACCGCGACCGACCTCGTCCTGACCGTGACGCAGATGCTGCGCCAGAAGGGCGTCGTCGGAAAATTCGTGGAGTTTTTTGGCTCGGGACTCGCGCATCTTTCGCTCGCCGATCGGGCCACGATCGCCAATATGGCGCCCGAATATGGCGCGACCTGCGGCTTCTTCCCGGTCGACGCGGAAACGCTCAACTATCTCACCACCTCGGCGCGGACGCCGGCGCGGGTTGCGCTCGTTGAAGCCTATGCGCGGGCGCAGGGCCTCTATCGCACACGCACGGCCGCCGATCCGGTCTTCACCGAGACGCTCGACCTCGATCTTTCGACAGTCACTCCGTCAATGGCCGGCCCCAAGCGCCCGGAGGGGCGGATCGCGCTTGGCGCCGTCGGTAGCGGCTTCAAGACCGCGCTGGAAACGGAATATCGCAAGACCGCAGACGCCGACAAACGCTACAAGGTCGAAGGCAAGGATTTCACCCTCGGCCACGGCGACGTCGTCATCGCCGCGATCACATCCTGCACCAACACCTCGAACCCGAGCGTCCTGATCGGCGCCGGACTTCTCGCCCGCAACGCGGTCGAAAAGGGCATTGGCGTGAAGCCTTGGGTCAAGGCCTCGCTGGCGCCGGGGAGCCAGGTCGTCGCCGAATATCTGTCGGCTTCCGGCCTGCAGAAATCGCTGGACAAGCTCGGCTTCAATCTCGTTGGTTTCGGCTGCACGACCTGCATCGGCAATTCGGGACCGCTCGCGCCGGAAATCTCGAAATCCATCAATGAGAACGGCATCGTGGCGTCGGCCGTGCTCTCGGGAAACCGCAATTTCGAAGGCCGCATCAGCCCCGATGTCCAGGCGAACTATCTCGCCTCGCCGCCGCTCGTCGTCGCTCATGCGCTCGCCGGCACAGTGACCAAAGATCTCGATACCGAGCCGCTTGGCCACGACAAGAAGGGCAATCCGGTTTTCCTCGCGGACATCTGGCCCTCCGATGAAGAGATTGCGGAGTACATCGACGCATTCGTGACGCGAAAAGTGTTCAAGGAGCGTTACGCCGATGTGTTCAACGGCGACGTCAACTGGCGCAAGGTGAAGGCGCCGGAAGGCGAAACCTACAAATGGGACATGGGTTCGACCTATGTGCAGAATCCGCCCTATTTCGAGGGCCTGAAGATCGAACCGGAGCCGGTCAAGGAGATCGAGAGCGCGCGCATTCTGGCCTTGTTCGGCGACAAGATCACCACCGACCATATTTCGCCGGCGGGTTCGATCAAGGCCGCTTCTCCGGCTGGATCCTATCTCCTCGAGCGCCAGGTCTCGGCGGAGAACTTCAACCAGTATGGCACGCGGCGCGGCAATCATGAGATCATGATGCGCGGCACCTTCGCCAACATCCGCATCAAGAATTTCATCCGCCAGACCGCCGACGGGACGGCGCCCGAAGGCGGCTACACCAAGCACTGGCCGGACGGCGGGGAAATGTCGATCTTCGAGGCCGCCATGAAGTATCAGGCGGAAGGCGTGCCGCTCGTCATCTTCGCCGGCGCCGAATACGGCAACGGCTCATCGCGCGACTGGGCGGCGAAAGGCACCAAACTGCTCGGCGTCCGCGCCGTCATCGCTGAGTCCTTCGAGCGCATCCATCGCTCGAATCTCGTCGGCATGGGCGTTCTACCGCTGACGTTTGAGCCCGGCACGTCATGGAAAAGCCTGCAGCTCAAGGGTGATGAGGAAGTCACCATCCACGGCCTCGGCGAGTCGCTGCAGCCGCGCCAGAAAATGGAGGCGGAGATCAAATACGCCAACGGTCAAGTCAAAAAGGTGCCGCTGCTATCTCGCATCGCGACGCTGGACGAACTCGACTACTTCAAGAATGGCGGCATTCTCTCCTACGTCCTGCGCCAGCTCGCGGCCGCGTAAAGCATGGCCCCGAAAAGTTGCAGACTTTTCGGATGAGGCCATGCGTTGAAGGAGACCATGGCCCCGAAAAGTTGCAGACTTTTCGGATGAGGCCATGCGTTGAAGGAGACCATGGCCCCGAAAAGTTGCAGACTTTTCGGATGAGGCCATGCGTTGAAGGAGACCACGGCCCCGAAAAGTTGCAGACTTTTCGGATGAGGCCATGCGTTGAAGGAGACCATGGCGCCGAAAAGTTGCAGACTTTTCGGATGAGGCCATGGGGAAATAAGTGGCGTGATCTTGGAAAGGCGGCGTCCTTTTCCGAGAAGATTAGCGTCGAAACGAGGGGACAGAGCGCATAAACGATCCTTGAAAAATCGCGCTCCAGGAGCATGATGCCGAAAGGTCTGAGACCTTTGGGAGCCACATCATGCGTCGAAACAAAGGCTTTTGATGAGCAGGATGCGTTTTCGTGAACGCGTTCTACGGCAAAGCCCGATGCACCGGACATTGAAACATGACAACATATAAGCTTCTCGTCCTGCCTGGCGACGGCATCGGCCCCGAAGTCATGGCCGAGGTGGAGAAAATCGCGGCCTTTCTGACCTATGAGGGGTTCGTCAAGTTTGAAGTGGAGAAGGGGCTCGTCGGCGGCAGCGCTTACGACGTTCATCGCTGCGCCATCAGCGAAGACGACATGGAGCGCGCGCAAGCGGCGGACGCAGTCTTGCTCGCCGCTGTCGGCGGTCCGAAATGGGATAATGTTCCCTATGAGCTGCGTCCGGAGGCGGGGCTGCTACGCCTGCGCAAGGACATGCAGCTTTTCGCAAATTTGCGCCCGGCGATCTGTTATCCGGCTCTCGCTGATGCTTCCTCGCTCAAGCGCGAGGTGGTCGACGGCCTTGATCTGATGATCGTCCGCGAACTGACCGGGGGTGTCTATTTCGGCGAGCCGAAACAGATCATTGATCTCGGCAACGGCCAGAAGCGCGCCATCGATACGCAGGTCTATGACACCTATGAGATCGAGCGCATCGGCCGCATCGCCTTCGAGCTTGCGCGCAAGCGCCGCAACAAGGTGACTTCGTCGGAGAAGCGCAATGTGATGAAATCGGGGGTGCTCTGGCACGAGGTCATCTCGGCTCTGCATGTGCGCGAATTTCCCGATGTTCAGCTCGAGCATCAGCTCGCGGACGCCCTCGGCATGCAGCTCGTGCGCCGACCCAAGCAATTCGATGTCATCGTCACGGATAATCTGTTCGGCGACATGCTTTCGGACGTCGCCTCCATGCTGACCGGTTCGCTCGGCATGTTGCCTTCGGCTTCGCTTGGCGAGAGAAACGCGACGACCGGCGCGCGCAAGGCGCTCTACGAGCCTGTGCATGGCTCGGCGCCCGATATCGCGGGGAAAGGCATCGCCAATCCGATCGCGATGATCAGTTCGCTCGGGATGGCGCTGCGCTATTCCTTCAATATGGACGACCTCGCCGACCGACTCGACCGGTCGATCGCGAGGGTCCTGGAGAAGGGACTTCGCACAGCCGACATTGCGGGCGGAGCGACGAAAACCATATCAACGAGCGAAATGGGCGACGCCATCCTGGAGGAGCTGAAAATCGCGGTGCATTAGAGCAGAATGCGGTCCGGGAAGTCCGCAACCTTTCGCCATCATGCACCAGCCGGGATTCTCCGCTGCAAGAGCGGGACGCCGCCAAAAACAAAAGCGACCGGACACCGCCGGTCGCTTTTTTAATTCCGCCTGGCCGCCTGGTCCGCCGCGCGGGCGTGCTCGCCTCCGCAATGCTCCGCGCAAATTCACGGATGCGATGTCGCTAGAGGCAAATGCATTTGTTTCAACGCATGATGCCGGCCCGAAAGGTCAGCAACTTTTCAGCGTCATGCTCTAGAGCATATTACGATCAGATCGGTTCGATCTGATCGACGAGAATATGCTCAAGCTTTTGACTCTGGAGCGATTTCTGATCGATCGAATGACCCCATTCGATCGGAAAGCGCTCTAGTCGACCCGCGGCGTTTCGAATTGAAGCACCGGTGAGGGACGCCCGGGAACTTCAAGCGGCCACGGCAACTCCTCATTGCCGAATTTCGACCGTTGCGCCACCTGATCTGGCGTCCGGTTGAAAGTGGTGTTGGCTGTTACATAGCTCGACATGCTGCCGACCGGAACGACGGGTCCCGGATCGAGAAAGCTGCGCTTGTTGACAGTGAGGGGCGGACGCTCGCCCGAATAGGCGACCGCGACGGGCGGGGCGCGATGCGTGCGCGCCTTGGTCTGCGCGGAAGCCGGGATAATTACCGACGCGAGAGCCGCAGCTGCGAGAACGATCGAAGCATTATGGCGATGGGCGACAAAAGACATGTCAAAATCCTCTAAAGCTACGCTTATAACGCATCACTTGCGCTTTCGTTCAAGTAAAAGAAGGAAAAATTCGGGTTATGGCGCCGCGGGCCGTAACCGCCGAGATTCATTGTTTAAAAGCGCATTGTTTGAAATGGCTTCCCTGCAGGCCGTGGCGTCTCTCAGATCCCGGGCGGCGAAAAAGGCGGCAAGGTCCGTGTCGGCGACGCTTGGCAGGAGGTCAATTTTGTCGATGAGGCAGGCGAGCGCTTCCTTTGTCAGCGCCGGCCCAGCGTCGCCCTTTGTGGCGGCGCAGGCAAAGCCGGAGATGCGAAGGTCTGCCGGTGTTGTAGGCGCGAGAGGCGCAGGCGACGTTTCCGCTTCGAGGCTGCGAAAGCCAAGGCAGGTCGCGTCCGGCGCGCCAGCGCGGGTCATATTGAGATCGGCGGCCTCGAACATGCCCAGTCTGGTCGGCAGCGCCGTCGGCTGCGCGGCGAAGGTGATCGCGCGTCCCGTTTCGGCGGCGCGGCGGGCGAGGTCGACGAAAAATGCGGCGGCTGGCGCGCCTTCGGTTCCGACGCGATAGACGATCAGGCGCAAGAACGGACCAGATCCGCCGACGTCGCCAAAGACCATAATATCCTGGCGCCCGCGGCCGGTCCGATGCAGCTGGACCTCATAGGTCTTGAGGTCAAGCGCGAACTCCGGGGAGGCGAGGCCGAACAAGGGCTGAGCATTGGCGACGGTGGTCCAGACCGGCAAAGGCGCCAGGGGGCCGGCGCGGGATTCGGGGGAGGGGGCGTCGTTCGGGGGGCGCCAAAGCGCCAGCGCGCCGCCAAAGATGATGGAGCCCAGAGCCGCGCCGATGAGGCGCCGCCGCAAACGCCTGGAGCGTTTGGCGCGCGACAGCGGCAGGCGGCGCGGCTCGAAATGGAACGCCTCACGGATCTCGTTCGCCGGTCCCTGGTCTTCGAACGCAAAGCGCCGCATTTCAGCCTTTCCTCACGCCGCGTCGAGCGGCCCGGAGGCGACTATGCGTTTCGAACATTGCGCCAAACGTTACCGGCGCCCCGCTGTTTGCTATTAGGCTCAACGGAGCCTTTACGGGGCCTCTCTCTGTTAACGCCTTCTTGAGCGTAGCCGCTGCGAGGCCTTGCGCGCCTCGCATTGCAGCTTGGGCGCGCATCGCTTATGTACAGGGCTGATAATGATCGCGAATGGAGTGAGCAGGTCCGCCAGCCCAAGTATCGGGCGCGGGCCGCGCTGCGTTGCCGGGGCGCATGCTCCCGAACTGGAGAATAAGATGGGTTTCAAGGTCGCAGTCGTCGGCGCGACGGGCAATGTCGGGCGCGAAATGCTCGACATTCTTGCAGAGCGCCGTTTTCCGGTCGATGAGGTGGTCGCGCTCGCCTCCTCGCGCTCGATCGGAACGGAGGTTTCCTTCGGCGACAAGACCCTGAAATGCAAGGCGCTCGACAATTACGACTTCAGCGGCGTCGATATCTGCCTGATGTCGGCTGGCGGAACGGTCTCGAAGGAATGGTCGCCGCGCATCGGCGCGCAGGGCTGCGTCGTCATCGATAATTCCTCCGCCTGGCGCTATGACAGCGACGTGCCGCTGATCGTTCCGGAGGTCAATGCCGATGCGATCTCCGGGTTCTCGAAGCGCAACATCATCGCCAACCCGAATTGCTCGACGGCGCAACTCGTCGTCGCGCTGAAGCCTTTGCACGACAAGGCCAAGATCCTGCGCGTCGTGGTTTCGACCTATCAATCGGTGTCGGGCGCCGGCAAAGAGGCGATGGACGAGCTTTTTGCGCAGACCCGCGCGATTTTCGTTTCCGATCCGGTCGAGTCGAAAAAGTTTCCGAAGCGCATGGCGTTCAACGTCATTCCCCATATCGACGTCTTCATGGAGGACGGCTCGACGAAGGAGGAATGGAAGATGATGGTCGAGGTGAAGAAAATCCTCGATCCCAAGATCAAGCTCTCGGCCACTTGCGTCCGCGTGCCTGTCTTTATCGGCCATTCGGAGGCGGTGAATATCGAGTTCGAGAATCCGATCAGCGCCGACGAGGCGCGCGATATTTTGCGCGAGGCGCCGGGCTGTCTCGTGATCGACAAGCGAGAAGCCGGCGGCTACATCACGCCGCATGAGGCGGCGGGCGAGGACGCGACCTATATTTCGCGCATCCGTGAGGACCCGACGGTCGAGAACGGCCTGATCCTTTGGGTCGTCGCCGACAATCTCCGCAAGGGCGCGGCGCTCAACGCCGTGCAGATCGCGGAAACGCTGATCAACCGGAAGCTGATCGCGCCGAAGCAAAAGGCGGCGTGAAGCCGCCGCTGCTCGAAGGCAGTTGTGCGTCCGGCGGCCACGCATGGCTTTGAGCGGCAATCGCGGCGAGAATGCCATCGGCCGCGCGCAGTGCGCGCTGCGGTAAGGATGGCGTTGTTCGTCGCGGCCATGAACGAGGTATCCGTCAAGACGCGCTCGACGATCCTGGAAAAGCGCGCGAAAGAACAAATGACGAACTAAAATTTCGAGGCAAAGTTCTGCGATGAGCCGCGGCAGGCGGCGTAGAGGCGACCGGTCGGAATGATTGGCGCCGTCCAGATTCAATCGAGGTCGTCGCAGCTAAGGCATGTTTGTGGCGGTATCCGCTGATGCCGCCATTTCGCATTTTACGAGACGCGCCGGTTCGCGTCGGCAACATTGAGAGGAGATCATGCCCACCGGAGATGGCAGTTTGAGCGATATTCTCGGAATCGTGTCCGTTCTCGTGCTGGTGGCTGCGAACGGGTTTTTCGTTGCAGCCGAGTTTTCATTGGTTTCCGTTCGCAGAAGCCGAGTGACAGAGCTTGTCGCCTCCGGCCGGATAAATGCAGGCGCCTTGCAGCGCGCAGTCGGAAATCTTGACGCTAATCTCGCGGCGACCCAGCTCGGCATCACAATCTCCTCGCTTGCCCTCGGCTGGATTGGCGAGCCGGCGCTGGCGCATCTCATCGAACCTTTGCTAATAGGCCTGGCGGGAGCGTTCGCCGGCGCGGCCTCTCACGCTGTCTCCGTCGCAATCTCCTTCGTCATCATCACCGCATTGCACATTGTGCTTGGTGAACTTGCGCCGAAGAGCCTCGCGCTTCAACGCAGCGAAGCGACGGCGCTTTGGGTGGTGCGTCCGCTCGCATTGTTCCTGTTCCTCCTGCGGCCGGCAATTGTTTTGCTCAATGGCCTCGGCAACGCGGTGCTCCGCCTGTTCGGTCTGCGCCCAGGCGCTGGCGAGGAATCGCTGCACTCGCCGGAAGAGCTGAAGCTGCTGGTCGCGGCGAGCCAGGAAGGGGGCCTTTTGCATCGGGCGCAGCAGGAAGTGGTCGAGAGGGTTTTCAATATCGGCGACCGCCGGATCAGCGACATCATGACCCCCCGCCGCGAAGTCGATTGGATCGACGCCGATGATGATCGTGAAGAGATCCTGCGAACCATTCGAGAATGCCGCCACGAACAGCTGCTGGTGGGCCGCGGCGATATAGACGAGCCGACGGGCCTGATTTTAAAAAAAGATCTGCTCGATCAAGTTCTCCGCGGAGAGACGCTCGATCCAATGGCGGTCATCCGTGAGCCTCTCGTCGTTCACGAGGCGACATCGATTTTCCGAGTGTTGGAGCAATTCAAGAAGGCTCCGGTGCGCCTCGCGGCGGTCGTCGACGAATACGGAAGCCTGGAAGGAATTGTCACGCAAACTGATTTGCTTGAAGCGATCGCTGGCGATCTGCCGGACGTCGAGGGCGAAGAACCGGACGTCGTGGAGCGCGACGACGGCTCCCTCCTGATCGACGGCATGATGCCGGCTCACGACGCTTTCAGCCGGCTGACCTTGCGGGCGCCGCCGGGCGATGCTGATTTCCACACGATCGCCGGTTTCGCGCTCTCTCAATTGGGGCGCCTTCCAGAAGTCGGGGAGCATTTTGACTATAGGGGCTGGCGCTTCGAGATCGTCGACATGGACGGCCGACGGATCGACAAGCTGCTCGCGCAACGGACCGCTTCTCTAGGCGCGCCAAAATAGCCTCCGTGCGCAGCCTGACTGCAAAAGACAAACGCCTGATCCGTTGGGGACCAGACGTCGCGCATGCGGTCTTTCAGACCTTAAGCAGCGCTCACCCCTTCGGCTCGGCCTTGCTGAACAGGAAAGGCGCGACGTCGCGCACGCCGGGCGCCCTGCCGACGGCGTAGGGCATCGGGCGGCAGACCGCCATGGCCGAGAGGCCGACGCGGGCCGTCAAGAGGCCATTGAGCACCCCCTCGCCAAGGCGGGCGGAGAGCTTCGCGGCTATGCCATGCCCGAGCACCTGCTGCACGATGCTGTCGCCAGCCGCCATGCCGCCGGTGATCGCGATATGCGCGCCGATCGAGCGCAGCACTTTGAGAAAACCGAGGAGGCCCGGCCGTCCGCCATAGATCGTCGAGATGCGCCGGATGAGACGGATTGCCTGCGCGATCACGAACACGACGTCGATGATCGCGCGCGGCGCGATCGCCGTCACCATCGAGACCCGCTTGGCCGCGCTGGCGATCTCCCGACGCACTTCGAGATCGAGCGGATGGATCAGCGTGCGCTCGGCGATGTCGATGAGGTCGCGGCCGTCGACGATGTCATGGGCGAGTTCGCGTAACTGGTCGCGGGCGAGCGCGGTTTCGGCGCGCGCGGCGTAAAGCGCGCTGAGTTCCTGCACGAGGCGGCGTGCGTCTTTGAAGTCGTCGGTCTCGCGCGCTTTGGCCAGGCCGATGTGCAATTCGGCGATGCGGCTCTGGCGCAGCACGCCCGCGGCCTCCCGGCCGGCGAGAACGAGGAGCGCGAGACCGGCGAGCGCGGCGAGGCCGAGGCCGACGGCGCCAAGCAAGGGCGCCTGGGCGAAAAGATCATCGACAAGATGGTTGAGCCAGAGGCCGAAGCTCAAGGTGACGAGGCCGCCGGCGGCCGACCAGAAGAGGCCGCCCCACGACAGGAGCCAGGGCCGCGCGAGGCCCTTTTTCTGCGCGACCTCGACGGCCGCTTCCTCGGCATTGCCGCCGGCCTCCGCCATCGCCTCCTCGACTTCCGCCTCATAGGGGTCCCGCGTCGGCTCGATCAGCACCGGCGCGCGCGGATTTTCAGTCTCCGCGCTCGATTCGAGATTGAGATCTTGCAGGCGAAACGCGCGCGGACGTTTGGAGTCAGGCTGCATGGAGGCGCCCTTCGTGAATGAGCGTCACGTCAGTTTATCCCCGAGAAGGAACTGAAGCGCGCGATCCAGACGGATATGGGGTGGCGGAAGCAGAGATCCATCGGCGGCCCGCGTCGCGACTGGAGGGCGAAAGCGCACGAAGCGATAATCGATCTCATGCGCCAAGGCCGGGCGGCGGGGATCATGCGCGGGATCGCGAAAGACGGCGCGCGGATCGGCCGGAAGCTCGCCCGGAAAGATCGCCGCCTCGGTCTTGCCGTCGAAAAGTTCATCGCCGATGCGTTCGCCATCGAGCGGGACGCCGATGACCGCTTCGAGCGCGGGGCCGCCATGGCCGTTGACCCTCGCCTCGCGCGTCGCGCGCACCGCCGCGAGCGCGATGACATCGACTTCCGCGCCGACATTTTCAACGCGCGCAATGGCTCTCGCGGTCAAATGGTGCAAGATCGCCTCCAGCCTGTCATGGCTGGTGTGATGCAGGTGATCGGCCTTCGTCGCGGCGAAAAGAATTCGATCGATCTTCGGTCGGAAAAGCGCTGACAGAACATTGCCGCGACCGGCGCGGAACGCGGTCAGCACATCGCCGAGCGCGAGTTCAAGATCACGCATGGCCGCAGGTCCCGCGTTGAGCGCGGCGAGCGCGTCGACGAGGACGATCTGCCGGTCGAGTCGCGAAAAATGGTCCCGGAAGAAGGGCTTCACCACATGCGCCTTATACGCCTCATAGCGCCGCTCCATCATGGCGGCGAGAGAGTCGGGCGCGAAAATGTCGTTTGGCTCGATGGCGAGCGGGGCGAAGGTCAGCGCCGGCGAGCCGGCAAGATCGCCCGGCATCAGAAACCGTCCGGGCGGCAGGCTCGAAAAATTATATTCCTCGGCGCGGCAGGCGCGCAAATAAGTGGTGAAAAGCTCGGCTGCGCGGCGTGCGTCCTCCTCGTTGAATTTGGCCCTGGCGTCTTTCAGGGCCGCAAATCCGCGCCATTGCGCGGAGAGAGGCGCGCGGGCGGCGGTGGAGGCGGCGGCGAAGGATTCCTTCGACCATTGTGCGAAGGACTTCGAAAGCAGCGGCAAGTCGAGCAGCCACTCGCCCGGATAATCCACGATGTCGAGCGTCAGCGCATGGCGGCCGGGGCGCAGACCGGCCTTTTGCTGATATTCGAGGCGAAGGCGCAGCTCCGAGATGCGGCGCGTCGACTGCGGCCAGCGGCGCGCCTCGACGCGCCCATCGGGGCCGGCTAGCGCCTCCATGTGATCTTCATAGGCAAAGCGCGGCACATTATCGTCCGGCTGCGGCTCGAGAGCGCCGCTGATCAGCCGGCCTTCGGCGTGGACGCGAAACACCGGCAGCGGATTCTTGCGCCCGCGAAGGCTTGGGCTTGTCGCTTTGGTGAGATGTTCGATCAGCGCCGTAATGAAAACGGTTTTGCCGGCGCGTGACAATCCGGTGACGCCAAGCCGAACATGCGCGCCCGCCGACAGATCAACAAGGCTTTGCGCGACGGCCCGCGCTTCAAACAAAATATCGGAAAACAGGGGCAAAGGATAATCCGGCTGGCTTTTTGAAAACTCGGCTCCGGCGCGCCGCACGCAGATGGGACAAACCAAACGCAATCGTTTGAATCAAGCCCCTTTGCGAGGATCAAACGGGTTACCGCGCCGGATCGCCAGGGGTCTTGGCGACGGCGCGGGTCTCCCGGTCCCGTCGCGCTTCCGCCTCGATCGCCGCCGTGATGAGATCGATGCGCGCCGCCAGAGGGCCGATTTCAACCCTCGCCATGTTTTGCATGAGCCGCGACAGGCTGGAAAGGGGCGTCCCATCGGCGGCGAACAACTGTAAGTCATCATCCGGGCTCGCGACGACGCCCTCGATGGCGCGAAGCGCATATTGACGGATGCGCGCGGTCTCGTCGATGCAGCTCGGGCCTGGCAGAAGCGGAGCGAGGTCCGGGGCCTCGAGCGCGGCCAGCCTGACGGGCGCGCGCGACGGCAAATCCTGTTCGCCCATGCCGACGGCAATCTCGGGTGCGGCCATCAGTCTGACCGGCCTGTCAGCCACGACCGAACGCCGAAGTTTTGGCGCCGGAAGGGTTGCCGATCCTTGCGCCAGCCTGGGCGCGGCGAAGCCTCGACGGTGCGAGGCTAGCCAGCGCGCTCGCAATGTATTTGCTATGCCGCGGGTCGTCAGCGCGCCAAGCCGAATGGCGCCGCCCCGGCCTCGAGCGGCGCTGACCCCGCCGCACTGAGCGGGCGCCCAGCGAGAGAGAATCGCTTGGGCCGAGCGACGATTATAGACCAGATAATAGCGCCGCAGCAGCATCGCTGCGACGACCGCTCCCTCCGAAGCGGAAGCAAAGGCGACATGGCCCTCGGAATCGGCGGCGATCTCTCCCGCCCAGCCTGCTCTTTTGACGCACCAATAATTGTTGAGCTTTACGCAGCGCGGCGTCCCCAGCCGATCGTCGGCGATGACGTCGGCGAGAGATCGCGGGGACGCGTCGAGGCTGCGCGCCGCCTCCCAACGCCAATTCGATACAGCCCGTTCAACGGGAAGAAATGTGACGCGAGAGATAGCGAGGGCCGACATTTTCTCCATGCTCGTCCATGTCCGAGCGGCTCCGTTCGCGTCTGCTTCAATATTGACCGAGGCCGTTGAACCGAGCACAAGCGCAACAACGCCGAACAGTTCCAGAAGCATGAGCCTGTCCCCTCAGCGGGCCGCAAACCGGCCTGGCTTCTATCCGCCGATTGTCGTTGACGTCTGCGTAGCGCTGAAGCGCCGCCCCGTCACTTTTCCAAGGTGGCGAGTGTCACAAAACGTTCGAGGCGACCTCGGGCGTGATTGGCGTCGCTCCAGTCGATCGGAGCCAAATCTATCACGGCGAGGCAGGGAGCTGGAAATTGCGCGCGCAATCTTGCAAGATCCGCTTTATTTCCTGCTTTCGAGAGGACGTTGGCGGCTTCGGCGAAACCCGGATTATGCCCGATCATCAGAAGTGTGTCGATGTTTGAGGGCGCCTCGGAGAGCACCGCAAAAATCGTCTCCGCGCTCGCGTGATAGAGCGCCGGTACGGTGACATAAGGCAGGTCTCGGCCAAGGCCACGCTCAATTTCCTGGAGCGTTTCGAGCGTTCGTTGCGCCGGAGAGACAAAAACCAAATTTGGCGCGAGAGCCGCCGATCGGAGGTAGGCCCCTATTCTAACAGCAGCGCTGCGGCCCCCCGGCGTCAGCCGCCTGTCAATATCTCTTCTGCTAGCCGACGGCGCAGCTTCGGCATGACGAAGGAGGAGGAGCCGAGGCATGCGAAGCGGAACTCATCTGGAAATTATGCCGGAGCAAGGTTCACCTCTGGCATGCCTTTATGACATATTAAAGAGCCCGCCCATCACACTTTAAAATGAGGGTCGCCCGCGTTTTCGCAGTGGCCGGCAGGCGGTCGCTCGAGCGTCGGCCTTTCATGGATTGCGATAAGTCTGAGACAAGCGCTCGACGTTCGCCGCCGCCTTTTCACCGGCTTCCTCCACGGTCCTTACCCCTGAATCCAGCGATTTCGTCCAGAGCTGCGCATAGGTCTTGCTCATTTCGAGCGGAAGCGAGGTCATCAGCTCGCTGAACTTGCGCGTATGTTGAGACAGATGCTCGAATGCCTCCCTCATGAAATTGGTTTGAATTGTGAGGATTTCTGACAGGCCTCGGGCGTTGCGAAGCTTTTCGATCGTATCGGTTGTATGCTCGATTGATTGGCGCGACATTTCTGCGATTTCAGCTGCGAAGGCCTGCAGATTTTTCGTCGTCGACGATAGGGTGCTCGCGCTGAGATCAGCCGCCGCATTAGCGTCCTTAAGATTGATGTCGGACATGATCTCCCTCCATGGGCCATCAAGCCATAGAACCGCTCACTCAATGAGGAGTTGCATCGCGCCGACATTAATTGAGCAGGCCCAGCTTTCAGGCGGCGGTTTGAGCCGCCTGAAGGGCGTCCCCGATAGCGGCCAATGCCGCATCGACGCCGGCGCCGTCCGGGCCCCCCGCCTGCGCCATGTCGCGCCGGCCGCCTCCGCCCTTGCCGCCCAGCTTTGCCGCGGCAAGCCGAACGAGGGCGACCGCATCGAAACGATCGACGAGATCCGCGGTCACGCCAACGACGATTCCGGCCTTGCCATCATCATCCACGCTGGCGATCGCCACGACGCCAGAGCCGACGCTCTGCTTTGCTTCATCGGCCAGCGATTTTAGATCTTTCAACTCGATGCCCGTCACCGACCGTCCAAGGAACGTGACTCCGCCGATGGATTGAGCGCGATTTGACTGACTCGCATTTGCGCCGCCCATCGCCAGTTTCTTGCGGGCCTCGGTCAGCTCGCGTTCGAGCTTGCGCCGCTCGTCGATGAGCGACGCAAGGCGTTTGACGGCGTCCTCCTCTGGCGCCTTGAGGAGCCCTGCGACGTCATGAAGCCGATGTGCTTGGGCGTTGAGATGACGTCGCGCGCCATCCGCGGTCTTGGCTTCGATGCGCCGCACGCCGGCGGCGACCGCCGACTCGGATACTATGGTGATGAGTCCGATGTCGCCGGTCCGGGAAACGTGAGTGCCGCCGCACAATTCGACCGAAAAGGCGCGGTTGGCGCGGCCCTCGCCGTCATCTTCGCGGTCCTGCGCGTAACCCATCGTCACGACGCGAACTTCATCGCCATATTTTTCGCCGAATAGAGCGCGCGCGCCTGAATGGATCGCGTCGTCGACGGCCATCAACCGCGTGACGACGGGCGCGTTCTGAAGAACCGCGCGGTTGGCGATATCCTCCACGCGGCTCAACTCGGCCTCCGAAATCGGCTTCAGATGCGCGAAGTCGAAACGAAGGCGATCTTCCGCGACGAGCGAGCCTTTTTGCGCGACATGATCGCCAAGCACGAGACGCAGCGCTTCGTGCAACAGATGCGTGGCCGAGTGATTAGCGCGGATCGCCGTGCGGCGGGCGTGATCGACTGCAAGTTCGAGAGCAAGCCCCGGATGAATTTCGCCGGCCTCGACGACGCCCTCATGCACGAAAAGATCGCCGAGTTTCTTTTGCGTGTTCGTCACCCGGAAGCGCACGCCGCTGGCGCGCATGACGCCGGTGTCTCCGACCTGTCCGCCCGACTCGCCATAGAAAGGCGTCTGATTGAGGATGATCGAACCAGTCTCGCCAACGCCGAGGCGATCGGCTGGCAGCCCATTCTTGACGATCGCTGTGACGACGCCTTCGGCCCGCTCCGCGTCATAGCCGAGAAAATCAGTCGCGCCGGCTTTCTCCTTGATGGGGAACCAGATATTTTCGGTGGTCGCCTCGCCGGAGCCGGCCCAGGCTTTACGGGCCTCAGCGCGTTGACGCTCCATAGCGGTGTTGAAGCCTTCGACGTCAACGCTGAGCGAACGCGCGCGCAGCGCGTCCTGGGTCAGGTCGAGGGGAAAGCCGTAAGTGTCGTAGAGCTTAAAGGCGACCTGGCCGGGAAGGGCCGCGCCGCCCGGAAGATCGCGCACCGCTTCATCGAGAATTGAAAGACCGCGTGCAAGCGTATCAATGAAACGCGCCTCTTCGAGGCGGAGCGTTTCGACGATCAGCGGTTCGGCGCGCAAGAGTTCTGGATAGGCTTGCCCCATCTCGCGCGTCAGAACCGGAACGAGGCGCCACAATAGTGGTTCGCGGGACCCGAGGATCTGCGCGTGGCGCATGGCGCGCCGCATGATGCGGCGCAGGACATAGCCGCGTCCCTCGTTCGACGGTGTAACGCCGTCGGCGATGAGGAAGGCGCAGGCGCGCAAATGGTCGGCGATTACACGGTGACTGGCCTTTTGCGGTCCGTCCGGCTCAACCCCGGTCGCATCCGCGATGGCGTTGATCAGGACGCGGAAAAGATCAATGTCGTAATTTGACGTGACGCCCTGGAGCAGAGCCGCGATGCGCTCGAGGCCCATGCCGGTATCGATCGAGGGCCGCGGCAAATTGATGCGCTCATCTGGCCCGATCTGCTCGAACTGCATGAAGACGAGGTTCCAGAATTCGAGAAAGCGATCGCCGTCTTCGTCGGGACTGCCGGGAGGGCCGCCCTGGAGCTTGTCGCCCTGATCATAGAAGATCTCGGAGCAGGGGCCGCAGGGGCCGGTGTCGCCCATCGCCCAAAAATTGTCGGAGGTTGCGATCCGAATGATTCTTGAGTCCGGAAAGCCCGCGATCTTCTTCCATAACGCGAAAGCTTCGTCGTCGGTATGATAGACCGTGACGAGAAGCCGGTCCTTCGGCAGGTCGAATTCTTCCGTAATCAATTTCCAGGCGAGTTCGATCGCGAGCGGCTTGAAATAGTCGCCAAACGAAAAATTGCCGAGCATTTCAAAGAAGGTATGGTGCCGCGCGGTATAGCCGACATTATCGAGGTCATTGTGCTTGCCGCCGGCGCGGACGCATTTCTGCGCGCTCGCGGCGCGCGTATAGGGACGCTTTTCGAGGCCGGTGAACAGATTCTTGAATTGAACCATCCCCGCATTGGTGAACATCAGGGTCGGGTCATTGCGCGGAACGAGCGGCGAAGATGGCGCGATCTCATGACCATGCCGCTTGAAAAACTTGAGGAACCCCGAGCGGATCTCGTTCACGCCGTTCATTTGCTTTTCCGTCTTAAGCCTTTGCGTTCGCGCGCAGCAGCTCTCCATGAATTGGTGCAAAATGCGTGGCGCGACGGCAAAACGCAAGTCGCGGCGACGCGCCTCAAGGCGCGGCCGGCGCCATCGTCAAATGCGCCGGAGGCCGGCTTCGAGCCGCAGCATCGCCAGACGTACGCGAAAGACCAGAAGCACGGCTTGTTCCTGCGCCGCGATCATGCTCGAGAACCGGCCGATCGCAGCGGAGGCATAAGAGGCCGGAAAGCGTCATTCCTCGCCGCCGTCGGCGACGTCCAGAATCTTGTCGGCGATCATCCCCGAATTCTCACGAATGGCGAGCTCGATCTTATCGGCGATCGCCGGATTGGCTTTCAGGAAAGTCTTGGCGTTCTCACGGCCTTGCCCAAGCCGTTGGCTGTCATAGGAGAACCAGGCTCCTGATTTCTCTACGACGCCAGCTTTCACGCCAAGATCGATCAGCTCGCCGATTTTCGAAATGCCCTCGCCATACATAATGTCAAATTCGACTTGTTTGAAGGGCGGCGCGACCTTGTTCTTGACGACCTTGACGCGCGTCTGGTTGCCCGTCACTTCGTCGTGATCCTTGATCGATCCGATGCGGCGGATATCGAGCCGGACCGACGCATAGAATTTCAATGCGTTGCCGCCTGTCGTCGTCTCGGGGCTGCCATACATGACACCGATCTTCATGCGAATCTGATTGATGAAAATCACCATCGTTTGCGAACGCGAGATCGACGCCGTGAGCTTGCGTAGAGCCTGACTCATCAGGCGCGCCTGGAGACCTGGCTGGCTATCGCCCATTTCCCCTTCGATTTCAGCGCGGGGGGTCAACGCCGCGACCGAATCGATGACCAGCACGTCGACCGCCCCCGAGCGCACCAGCGTATCGGTAATCTCCAGCGCCTGCTCGCCGGTGTCTGGCTGGGAAACCAGAAGATCTTCGAGATTGACGCCGAGTTTTCGCGCATAAATGGTGTCGAGCGCGTGTTCCGCGTCGACGAAGGCGCAAACGCCGCCCTTTTTCTGGGCTTCGGCGATGACATGCAACGTCAGGGTCGTTTTTCCGGACGATTCAGGACCATAGATCTCGATGACCCGCCCGCGCGGCAGTCCGCCGACGCCAAGGGCGATGTCGAGACCGAGAGAGCCCGTCGGCACGGTTTCGATTTCGACGACTTTCTGATTCTTGCCAAGCCGCATGATCGAGCCTTTGCCGAAGGCGCGTTCGATCTGTGACAGGGCGGCGTCAAGGGCCTTGGTCTTGTCCACGGACGATCCTTCTACGAGGCGGAGATTGGCTTGACTCATGTGATTGATCCTTCTGACACAGGCTAGGCGAGGAGTGCAATGCGATCTGCGTTGCTATCGAATGTACTGTATTTGTTCTCGTTCGCAAGTTCTTTTTATGTTCTAATGATCCAGCATATTTCTCAGCCTGTGACGTCCTCGGCAGAGGGATATGCAATTGGCGGCTGTGGAAAAGCACAACGCGAGATAGAAAAACAATCGTGTGACGGGTCGCGTCGCCCGCCCGGCGGGACAAGCCAAAAGTTTGGCTATGGTTAACGCCATGCCTCGAGGCCGCGGTGGGCCGGATGTTTCGCCCTTTTGCAGCTACCGTGCGGGTAGGGCACGGCAATTGCTTTCTCACCGCACGTCAGCCAAATCCCGAGAGCGCGCGCGATTCCATGTCAGAAATCAGCCAACCGTGGAAGCTTCGAGCCAACAATATCGCCCAAATGGACAATCTGATCGATTTCGGGGACGTGCTGCCTGAGGTGAATGAGATCCTGCAGCGCGGCGTGTCGCTTTACCGGCGCGATCCGGTCGGCGCTGACCTTGCCTTTCGCGAGGCGCTTGCGCTGCGGCCCGATGCTTTGCCGAGCTATCTGTGCCTTTATAAAATCCATACCTATCAGGGTAATCTCGACGAAGCGCTGGCGATCGCCGAGGCCGGGCTAGAAGAGGCCGCGCGTCAGGCAGGATTGGACGCCGATTGGACGCTCTGGAGAAGCGGCCAGATCTCTTCCGACGTCAATGGGCCAGGCCATTTCGCGCTTTATACGTTGAAGGCCCTTGCTTTCATCCATTTGCGCCGTGACGAGAAAGCGAAATCGCAGCGCTATCTCGACAAGATCTCCGAGCTGGGCGCGATGGAGCTGGTGGGAGGAACCGTCATCGCCGCTTTGGCGGCTGCGGTTGACTAGAACAGGATCAGTTGACGCGATTGACGCGCTGGAAAGTGAAACAGATCACCGCCTCTAGCGCTGACTTCGCAATCGCTAAAACAAGAAAGCAAACGCTAAACCAGGAAAGGATGTATGGAGACGATGCAAACGACATTCATTCGAAGCACTTCGGACGGACGCAAAGTGGAAGTGATCGGCGCGCTGATTTGCATTGACGGCAATCCTGTCGCCGATCAACTGGTCGAGGTCAAGGAGCATCCAAACAAGGCGGCGATCCTGCATGCGCTTCCGAACGCGGCCTATATGGCGGGCCCGATCGTTCTGACCGTCGAGGAAGGCTCGCTCGTTCGCGGCGCGCTCGCCGCCGCGAAAACCGCCGAAACCGATCCGGTCGAGATCGAAAAGCGCTTCCGCGGCGCCTGGAACGCGCGCAGCCGCGAGGCGGGCATCGAGTAAGACGTCTTGGCCGCGAGCGCGGCGTTCAGCTCGCCGCGGCTTTGACCGCCTCGATCAATTGCTTCAACGAGAAGGGTTTCGGCAGAAAGCCGAAATCCTCGCCCTCGGGAAGGTTTTTGGCGAAAGCTTCCTCGGCGTAGCCGGACACGAAGATGACTTTCGCCTTGACGCCGCGCTTGCGCAATTCGCCGAACATGGTCGGCCCGTCCATCTCGGGCATTACCACATCCGAGACGACGAGATCGATTTTTCCCTGATTCTGCTCAACGATGTCGAGCGCCTCCAGACCAGAGGCGGCTTGCAGCACGCTATAGCCGCGTGAAGCGAGCGCGCGGGCGCCGAAAGCGCGGACGGCCTCTTCGTCCTCCACGAGGAGAATGGTGCCGTGTCCGGTGAGGTCGGCCGCGGGCTTTGCCGGCTCGACCGAAGGCGCGGCCTCATGCGACTCGGCGACATAGCGGGGCAAAAGGACGGTGAAAGTGGCGCCCTTGCCGGACATGCTGGAGCAAAAAACGTAACCGCCGGTCTGCTTCACGATGCCATAGACCATGGCGAGGCCAAGGCCGGTGCCCTTGCCGACTTCCTTCGTCGTGAAGAAGGGCTCGAATATCTTGTCTTTGACTTCGGGCGGGACGCCGTGTCCGCCATCCTCGACTTCGATGGCGACATATTCGCCCGCAAGCAGCGAATTCTCTTCAAAAGACGCGCATTCGTCGGGCATGACGTTGCGGGTTCGTAATAAAATGTCGCCGCCCCCCGGCATCGCGTCGCGCGCATTGACGATCAGATTGACGATGACCTGCTCGAATTGATTGAGGTCGGCTCTAACGAGCCAGAGGTCGCGGCCGTGCCGCAACTCGAGGTTGATCTTTTCGCCGACGAGCCGGCGCATCAGCATTTGCAGATCCGAGAGCACGTCGCCGAGCTGCAGCACCTGCGGGCGCAGCGTCTGGCGGCGCGAGAAGGCGAGCAGCTGCCGCACCAGCCCGGCGGCGCGGTTGGCGTTCTGCTTGATCTGCATGATGTCGCGGAAGGAGGGATCGGTCGGCCGATGATTGGCGAGCAGCAAATCCGAATAGCCGATGATGGCCGTCAGCACATTGTTGAAATCATGCGCGACGCCGCCGGCGAGCTGGCCGATCGCCTGCATCTTCTGCGATTGCGCGAAATTGTTCTGCAAGGTGCGCTGTTCGGTGGTGTCGAGCGCGTAAATGGTCGCCCCGGCCCCGTCTCGCTCGTCGGACGCGGAAATGAAGAGGCGGGCGGAGCGGTCGCCGTCCCCGGCCAGCGCGACGTCGACGGGGGGAATATCGGTTTGTGACCCGGCGGCGGCGGCCAGGGCCGTTTCGAGCGCGTTGCGGTCGCGCTCCAGAATTCCGGCATAGATTGAGCGTCCAGCTCCGACATCGGCCCATTTCAAGGCTTCGGGCATCAGCCGGGCGAAAGCGGCGTTGGAGCGCACGATGCCTCCGTTTGCGTCCAGAATAGCGATCGCCATGGGCGTCGAATTGAAAACCCGCGCGAAGCGGACTTCCGCCGCTCGCAGATCCTCGGCCGGCTCCTCGCCTGGCGCGCGGTTTAGCACGAGGGTGCGCGAGGGCCCGGCGGCTCCGTCACTCCCGAAAGCGACGCGATGCAGCAGGCGGACGGGCAGGCTCTGACCGCCGCGCCGTTTCAGATCGAGGTCGAACTGTTCGGTGCGCACCTCGCCCGCGCCGCCTGCGATCGAGGCAATCAGCGAGGCGCCGTCGCCGGCGAGGAAGTCCGCAAGCGCAAGACCACCCGAGCCGACCTGCGCGAGATCATAGTCGAGCCAGGCGGCGAGGGTCGCGTTCATATAGGAAACGGCGCCGTCGCGATCGCAGGAAAAGAACCCCGCGGGCGCATAATCGAGAAAATCGATCGCGTGCTGCAATTCCTGAAAGACGTTCTCCTGCCGCTCGCGCTCCCGGGTGACGTCTGCGACGGTCCAGATATTGGCGCGCCTCACGCCTGCGAAAGGCAGCGGCCGGACCTTGATCTTGTACCAGCCGACGCGTCCGTCGCCGCTGAGCGGCGGACTGAGGCGCAGCTCCTCGACATTGGGCTTGCCGTCGCGCGCCGCCTGAGCAAGCCGGTAGATGGCTTCGGACACGTCTGGCGCGCCGGAAAAAAGACGCTCCACGGGGCGCAGATCGGCCGGATTACGGGCGCCGGACAGGTTCATGTAAGTCTCGTTGGCGTAAATGATCTTGCCCGGGGCGTCGGTTGCGATCAGCCCTTCCTGGTTGCCGTCGCAAATCAGCTTTGTGATGTCGTTTTTGGCGGCTTGCCCCGCGAACTGAAGAAGACCGACCGCGAAAGCGAAGACGGCAAAGACGCCGACGACCGCGAGCGCCGCGAGGAGGCCCAGCACGACATTTCCGGCCTCGTCTTTCGGCAGGAACGAAAAGAGCGCCGCCGCTCCTGCGAGAAACAGAGCGAAAACCAGGACGAGGGCGGGGCTGCCTGCGCGCTCGGTCCTCTCGAAGGCGGCGGGAATCGGCTGGTCGGTCATGGCTGTTTGTCCGGCGTAGGCAAAACGCGAATCAGACCCCGCCGCGCCCCGATTCCCGCCGAGGGGCGAAGCGCGGAGGGAGGCGAGGCCGCTTTCGCGCCGGCGTCCTGAAGTCCGCTCGCCGCCGCAAGCTCGGGCGCTCTATCGTCAGGCGCGCTTCGACCGCGAGGATGCAATTCCCGATTCGCGTTGGCAATCGCATCCAGGAAGATTTCCTCAATAAACGTCTCGCACAAGAATGTCATGATATTACAGCGCATCAAAGCGGACGGCGTCCAGTCAACGCTCCCATTGCGGGAAGAAATCGCCGCCGCGGCGTGTTTTCGTTTGAAGGGAGTGGCGTCGCCTGCGTGAAAATCTTGCGAGCCTTGATCGAACGAGCCGCATTTTCTAAGGTGCGGCGTCATCTTGTGTTGCTCGCGCGCGATCGAACGAGTCACGATGCAGATTGTCATCCCATGTTTTCGAGCGAGCCCAGCTAATGCAGGCCATATTCGACAAGATGTCCGAGAATAAAAGTTTGACCTTCATCGCTGCGGCAATCGTTCTTCTGCTCGCTTTGGCGCTCATCCTCGTCGTTTTCCGGTTTGCCTATGGGCGTCGCGTGAAAATGCCGGGAGCCGGCAGGACGCGGCTTCCGCGGCTTGGCGTCGTGGACGCCTTCGACCTTGATCGTCAGCGTCAGCTTGTCATCATCCGGCGGGATAATGTCGAGCATCTGTTGATGATCGGCGGTCCGAACGATCTCGTCATCGAATCGGAAATCATCCGCGCGGAAGGGCGGGAGAGACCACGGGAAAAAGATCTGCGCGAACCGAAAGAGGCGCCGCAGAGCCAGGCGGCGGGCCAAGGTTCAGGTCCTGCCCCGGCGCCCGGCCCTCCGCCGTGGCAGCAACCCGAGCTTGAACCCGTGGCGGCGCGCGTCGCCTCGCGCGAGCCGTTGGGCCGCCGGGCTCCCATTCAGCCCGCCACGCCAATTCCGTCGCCGATCGCATCGGAACCCGAATCAGTTGCGCCGGCTCCCGCCGCAGATCAGTTCTCAGTTGCGCCGCCGTCCGTTCCGCCTGCTTCGCCGCCGCCTCCAGCATCGCCCCCCCGATCGCCGGCCTTTCCCCTTCCGCCCCGGCGAACCGCCCAGCCGCTCACGCCGCCGCAGCGGACGCCACGCGAACCTCTCCTGCGCCCAGACCTTGCCGCGCGCGGAGAGGGCGCCTCCGGGCCGGGAAGCGTTTTTCCGCGCGCGCCATTGGCGACTCCTTTCCTGCGGCCGTCGCCGCCGCGCCAACTAGCCGAGATGATGGCGAAGTCGGCGGCCGCATCGATCTCTTCAACGGCGGCGGCTCCGAGCGCACCCGCGGAGTCTCCTGCCGAGGCCGCGCCGCTCGCCGCCGAACCATTATCTGAGCCGCTGGCCACGCCCCCGGCGAACGGGGACGGCGCTGGAGATGAAACTGCCGCCGCCGCGCCGCCGGCCCCGATCGTCGAGAAATTGGAGCCTGCGGCCCCCGAGGCGGCGCAGACTGCGCCAGCCGAGCTTGCTATCGTCGCGGAAAAACCAGCGGATGATGTCGAGGCCGCGCTGGAACGCGGGGAGGAGTCCGAGCCGCAGCCGGAAAAGCCCGCTTCCTCGGCGTTCGATCCGATCGATTCGCTCGAAGAAGAAATGGCGAAGCTTCTCGGACGGGGACCCAGTCGTTAAGCCTCGGATTTCCAATCGGGCATCAATTTCGGGGGGGGGGGCGGCGATTCGAACTGCGATTACCGGACCTGAGCTTAGCTACCCCATGATCTCTTCAATCGAGCGGTGGCGGCGTCGAAGCTTGGCCGCCGCTTCTGGAGCATGATGATTCCTCAGGGGATCGATTCTGCTCGCTATTAGCTGTCGCGGTAGACGCGTTCGCGTTTTTCGTGGCGTTCCTGCGCCTCGACAGAGAGGGTTGCGATCGGCCGCGCATCGAGACGCTTCAAACCGATAGGCTCACCGGTTTCCTCGCAATAGCCGTAGGTTCCATCGTCCAATCGTCCAAGCGCCGCTTCGATCTTTGAAATCAGCTTGCGTTGCCGATCGCGCGCCCTGAGCTCAATGGCTCGATCGGTCTCCGAGGAAGCCCGGTCTGCGACGTCCGGGTGATTTTCATTCTCGCTTTGCAAGGCGACGAGCGTCTCGCGGCTTTCGCGTAGGATATCTTCCTTCCATGCCAGAAGTTTGCGACGAAAATACTCGCGCTGACGTTCATTCATGAACGTCTCTTCTTCAGAAGGTCTATAGGCGTCTTCGACCATTTCGGCAGGCACCGGAAAGTCTCCCCAAACCCAATTGCCAGCCTTATACCGATTGCGGCGCGCATATTCAATCGTAAGTCTCGCCCGCGTCTTGAGTTATTCCTTTTTGCGGGGGCGCCCTGCTTATGCGGCATTCACATCTGGGCGAGCGAATCGGATGGCGCCGGGGCAGCGCCTCTTCAAGTAAATGTCAAGAGATGATAATTGTACTGGACGCCTAGCGGCGGCGAGAGCAAATCCGGCCGCCGCCCTGGATAGACGAAGCGTTCAGACCTTGAGGGCGCCTGACATCGCCTTGCGCAAATTGTCGTCGACCTTGTCGAGGAAGCCAGTCGTCGAGAGCCACTTTTGCTGGGCGCCGACGAGGAGAGCGAGATCCTTGGTCATGTAGCCTGACTCAACCGTCCTGACGCAGACCTTCTCCAGTGTTTGCGCGAAGGCCGCGAGTTCGGCATTGTCGTCGAGCTTGGCCCGATGCGAGAGGCCGCGAGTCCAGGCGAAGATCGACGCGATCGAATTCGTCGACGTTTCCTTGCCCTGCTGATATTCGCGGTAATGGCGCGTCACCGTGCCGTGCGCGGCCTCTGCTTCCACAGTTCTGCCGTCCGGGCTGAGCAGCACCGAGGTCATAAGGCCAAGCGAGCCGAACCCTTGCGCGACCGTATCCGATTGGACGTCGCCATCGTAGTTCTTGCACGCCCAGACATAACCGCCGGACCATTTGAGCGATGACGCCACCATGTCGTCGATGAGGCGATGCTGGTAGGTAATGCCGGCCGCCGCGAATTTATCAGCGAACTCGGTCTCGAAAATCTCCTGGAACAGATCCTTGAAGCGCCCGTCATAGGCCTTCAGAATGGTGTTCTTCGTCGACAGATAGACGGGATATTTGGAGGCGAGGCCATAGTTTAGTGAGGCTCTTGCAAAATCGCGGATGGAATCATCAAGATTATACATCGACAGCGATACGCCAGCCCCGGGATATTTGTAGATTTCCTTCTCGATGACGGAGCCGTCGTCGCCTTCGAACTTGATCGTCAGGCGTCCCTTGCCCGGCACCCTGAAATCGGTCGCGGCATATTGGTCGCCGAACGCATGGCGCCCGATCACGATCGGCTGCGTCCATCCCGGCACCAGACGGGGAACGTTCTGGCAGATAATCGGCTCGCGAAAGATCACCCCGCCCAGAATATTGCGGATCGTGCCGTTTGGAGACCTCCACATCTGCTTCAGATTAAATTCTTTAACGCGCGCCTCGTCGGGGGTGATGGTCGCGCATTTCACGCCGACGCCGTGCGTCTTGATCGCGTTCGCAGCGTCCACCGTGACCTGATCATTGGTGGCGTCGCGATTTTCGATGGAAAGATCATAATATTCCAGATCGAGATCGAGATAGGCCAGAACGAGTTTCTCGCGAATGTAACGCCAGATGATCCGGGTCATCTCATCGCCATCAAGTTCGACGACGGGATTGGCGACCTTGATCTTGCTCATTATTTCGACCTTTTCGAGTTGAGTGCTGGAAATGTCCCGACCGTCTTTCGTCGCGTCTATTCGATGCGCTGAAAAAAGGACGGCTCGGTGGGGAGAAGCCGCGGTCTCATTTGGGCGCGTCGCCGCGCAGGGATTGGCCAAAATCCGGGTCGGCCTGGGCGCTGAGCGCCTCGAAGCTCGCCTGGTTCTGCGGCGTCGCCGCTTTGTAGGCTGCGAGGATCGCCGGCTTCTGCTCCGGCTGCAAAGTCAGGATCTGGCGCAAATCGCCTTTCATGAACTCCTGCAGGTCCCTGTCGAGCGGCTCGGGAGAAGCGAGCGCCTGCTCGATACGGGCCGCCGCGAGGGACGCGTTGTTTGGCGCCGTGAAATAGGACATTTGCAGCGCGATCATTCCCTTCGCCTCCGCGGCTTTGCCGGACCCGGGCGGCAGTTCGGCTAAAAGCAGCCATGCCGCGCCGTTGACGGGAGCCAGAGCGACGGCGGCTTCTGCATTGGCTTTTGCGCGCTGCAGACGCGCGGCGTTGGCCGCGTCAGGGCCGTGCGTCCGGTATAGCCAGATAAGATCCGCGTCGGTATAGGCGGCCTGCGCGAAAAGGTCTCCCCTGACGACGCCGAGCCGCGCCGCCCAGAGGGCGTTGTCGCGATAAGCCGCGGCGGCCGCCGCGCTCGTCCTGTCGAGCGGGAGGGCAATCGCCTGCGGCAGCAACAACGCGGTGACGAGCAGCCATAGGCCTGCGATCACGAGAACGCCCGAAAAGGCGAGAATGCCGATGCGCAGCCCGACCGGCTCCGGCAGGAAAAATTCGTCGTTCGCCTCAGGCGCGAACATGAAGCCCGGTCGGGGTGGTTCCAAACTCATCGATCACTCCCTCCTTGATCATTCGCGCGCAGACGAGCGGTTTGCAAGCCGGATTGCAACACAATAACCCAAAGCCCAAAATTCTAGATGAAGTCGATTTGATCGCGCTCCAGCCTCAGGCAGGTCAGGCGCCCCGTGGCGTAGGCGCCCGTATCGATGTCGATGCGATTGCTCCGTACGTCAGGCTCCATGACAGGCGTGTGGCCGTGAACGATGATTTTTTCAAATAACTCCTCGTGCGAGAGAAATTCGTCCCTGATCCACAGCAGATCATCGTCGCGCTGCCGGGAGAGCGACGCCCCCGGCCGGATGCCGGCATGAACAAAAAAGAAGTCGCCACATGCGTAGGACAAAGGAAGGGAGCTGAGGAATTGATGGTGGCTTTTCGGCAGAGCGCGTTGCAGGCCTGCGGAGAGCTCGCCCTCTTCCTCCTCGTCCGGATTGAGGCTCGGCCTCAGGCCATAAGATAAGAGCGTCGTCAATCCGCCATATTGGCCCCAGGCGCGCAATATCGCCGGATTACGCAGAAATTCGAGAAGATAGAGCTCGTGGTTGCCTTTGAGGCAGACGGTCCGGTGCGCTTTTCCGCGATTGATCAACTGCGTCAGAACGTCCGAAGATTTCGGGCCGCGATCGATATAATCGCCGAGAAAGACCTGGATGGGATTGGCTATCGGATGCCTGAGCAGGTCTGCGTCGATTCGGACGAATGTCTGTTCGAGCAGGTCGGCGCGCCCATGAATGTCTCCAATTGCATAGATTCTGACCCCTTCGGGGACAGTGGGAGCCGCTGGCGCGGTTCCGATGAGGCGCGGTTTCCACATCAAAGCAATATTCGACATTCGATGACTTGAAGCGTCCATCAAGGCTTTGGCAAAGGCGGAGCCACGCTTGATCGGCGTTTTACGGACTTCTTGTTTACTTGTTAGGGCATTTTCCCGCCAAGGGATAGTCAGAACGGCTCAGCCTCTGCCACTTCGGAATAGGCTTCGAGCGCCTGCTCCAGCCATTTCTTGCCGTCCTGTTTTGGCGTCGTCCAGCGCGCCGCCGCTTCGAGCGCGAGAGGGCCGACGTCGCCCACTTCGGCTCGCCAGAGGCCGATGTCGGTCCGCGCCGCCGTCAGACTGGCCTCGTCATCATGCAGAACGCCAAGACAGGACTGGAGTTTATCAAGACCGCCAAGCAGCCGCTTCATGGGCTTGCGATCCGCGACGCCTGAGACGCCGACGAAAAACTGCGCCATGTAACGCAGCTTTTTCGCTGCGATTCGAACCGCGTGCTGCGCGCCCGCATCGAGTTCTGCGAGGTCACGCGCCTCTCGCAGCAGAGCCGCCAGCCGCTTTTTCAGCCGCCTGCGGATGAATTGGGCCACCGGCTCGAGATGGTGGCCGGAGGGACGGCGCCTCCACGCGCCGCAGTCGATCCATTCCGAGAAGTCGATGAGAAATATTCGCCAGCGCTCGGATTGCGCGGCCTCGCGCGCCGTCTCGCGCGCGGCGAGGCGTCTGCGTTCGAGCCATGTCGAGAAGTCATTGGCCGCGGCGGCGCTGGCCGCAAGAGAGGTCTCCGGCGCATTAGCGAGCATGATGTCGCGATCGCGCGCCTCCCCAAAAAGGCGCGCGAGCCTCCGCAATTCATCATTCATTCTTGCAAAGGCGTCGTCGCGCGCCATGGGTTTGAAGAGAGCAAGCGCCGCCCGCAGGCGCCGCAACGCGATTCGGCCCTGGTGAATAGCCTCGACAGGATCGGGACTGGATTTCGACGTCAGCACAGCCGCGTTGAGCATGAAATCATTCAAGCAAGCGCGGCAGATGGCGCTGAACGCCTGCTCTCCTGTCATATCGGCCTCAAGGCGAGGGCTCGATGCTTTCGCCGGATGGCCCCACAGGCCATCGACGAGCCTCTGGCCGCGCTCGGCCTTGCTGATCAAGCTCAAGTGGAGAGGAGCATGCGCCGTCAGTTCGCGCGCCAGGGTGAATAGCTCCTGTTTGTCGCCGCGCTTCAGTTCGAGCTCAAGCTCGGAAACGGGGAGCGCCTCCCGCTCGGCCCCCGCGCTTTTGATCCGGCCACGGTCGATCGCCACCTCGATCGCGGCGTTTCCCTCCGTAACCATAAAGGCGACGCGCTGGACGTCGACCTCGAACGTCGGACGCAGGCGCGCGCGGACAGCTTTATCGATTACATCGGCGAAAGGCGTTTCGTTGATCATCGTTCCGTCGGGCCGTGGGGGAGCGTCGGAGGGGTCCCAATTGATCCGCCGCTCCCATTCTCCCCGCTCGAGGAGTGCGCAGCCCTCCTGCTTGATCGTCTGGATCGAAACGTCGCCCGTTCGCCGAACGCGGAGCGCCAGGCCACGCTTCCAGAGATACTTTTCGGGCGTGTCGAAATAAATGGCGTGACTGCGCGCCGGCTGCGCGCCTTCGAGCTTATCGCGCAGGCCCGGCAAGGTTCGAAGCCTGGCGAGATCTGCTTCGTCGAAAACGAGTTTAAGTTCCATCTCGGGCATTGCGACCCCAATCTAGACCGTTCCTTTATCAACGACCCGCCCAACGGTCGAGGATTAAGACTTCCGTCGATGAGAACTCGCCCTCATTCCGCCAAGGAGCGGGCGAGCGCCGGTGAGATTCTGTGCCCCGCCGCCGGATTGGCGGGCGAGTCGCCGGGTCCGCGGCGTTTGCACAAGGCAAGACTTCCAATCCAACGTCAGCGACGCCGTTGCGGAAAAATGGCAAGACTTGGTCCATTTACGCAAATGGGTCTTGTAATAGAACCGCCGCTAAACTAAACAAAAGCAAGAAGCAGCCAGTTATACGTAGCACAGATAAGAAAATCATTAAATCATAATCTGTAATAAAATGTTGAAAATCGAAAATCGTCACTTATCCGCTGCTGTCTTGAACATTTCTGTTCATCAGGTATTCATGTGAACACGCTATAGTTGAATTAATATTCTGGCGTCGCGTAAACGTTTCAGCCTCTCAATAAATGCACTGTTCTGGGGCCGCTGGTCTTTTGCCTGAAGGCTCTCGATCTCCCCGATGCATGTTGAAATTTTGTCCCAAGAGGAATTTAGGTGAATAACAATGAACAATAGAATTATTGTTGATGTTCTCGTTGAGGCGAGCCGCCTTCTTGAAACAAAGGGCTGGAATAAATTTGCTATGGCGCGCAACGACCGTGGCGAAGCTGTCAATCTCGACAGCAGTGAGGCTTCCTGCTATTGCCTGTCCGGCGCTCTTTGCATGGCGTGGCGCGCGGTTGATCCTGCCAACGAAGAGTTTTATTTCAAATATTTTGAAAAGAAATTTTCGGATGTCTTGCGCGAAAGTCATGGCTTTGACGGGACTTTTACGCAATGGAACGACTCCGTCGCTACATCCCGCGACCATGTATTGAATGTAATTCAGTCGGTTATCACCTCGCTTCTTGACGAGGGCCCTTATAAAGAGAGCCCTCCGTTATCCCCCCGATTTTTGATAGAGCAAGAGAAGCGTTGGGCCTGACAGAAGTAAAGAGCTGCCGGCGTTCAGCGTCCGGCAGGGGCGAATTTTAGAGGCGCTTTCTGTTCCCCTGAAAGCGCTTTTTAGCTGTTGAATCCCCGTGGCCGTCACTGGCCAAAGGGTAGATCCATTTGATCCGGAGAGGCTGCGGCCTCTCTATCTTTTATGATGCGGGTCGCTTCGGGGAAGAATTGAGTCGTTGTTCTGACGGCGCCGACATAGCGCGAGAGAACGCATCGGCTCTTACATGCCGTCCTCAAGCGCGATTCCAACGTCAAATCCACGAATTCAAAGCGCTCAGGCGATCGCAATTTAGTGCAACGCCACCGAGCCTGAAACGCGAGCGAGGATGCTGGAGTGTGGAAGCCGATTTTCGGGCGACCTCCTCCAGCTCTCGCAACAGAGCAGGGCCCTTAGGGGCTCTGCTCCAGCTTCGGGCCTCTATTCAGCCCTATGATGCGGCGGCGCCGTGCCTATACTTGCAACGTGCCTATACTTGCAAGAGGAGAGCCACCAACTCGCCCTGGCGATGCGTCGCCGTTTTCGCGAAGATCGACTTTAGTTGATTTCGCGCGGTCTCACGCGAAATGTTGAGTTCCGCGGCCGCCGTGTCTGGACCTGCCCCGCGCGCTATGATGCAGGCGAGTTTCGCTTCAGACGGCGTCAGAGAAAATGTTCTCGCAAGAAGGGAGGCCGGCGGCCCGGGCCGCGGACCCAAAGCGTTCAGCGTCACGAGCGCCCGCACGTCTGCCGAGGGCCAGCGCGCGCCGCCGTCGATCGGCCAGATCCTCAAGAGAATCGGCAGACTGTCCTGACGCGGGACAATGATCGGTTCGACCACCGGGGCAATTTCCGCCGTCGCATATTCGAATTGATCCACATAAATGCGAAGCCTGTTTCGGGCTTCCGGATCACGTATGAAAAGGCGCCTTTGGCGCACCCTTATGTCGTTATTGAATAAGGAGGCCGCCGCCTCGTTAGCCTCGACGACAAAGCCGTCGAGATCAAGCAGGAGTGCCGGCTGAGATAAAATGTTCAGCGGGTCCGTCGAATTCCAACTGGAGCGGGATGATCTCGAGAGAATTGCAACTTCGGTAACTCGACGCGTGAATGCGGCGAGAACCCGCTTTTCTTCGCATTCAGAATCGATTTCATCCAAATATATTGCGAAAGGAGTCATAGCATCGCCAAATTTTTCAAATCTATGTTTCGCGTGCGCGTGATGAACGTCAGTTTTGAATGTGCATCCGCCACGACTTCGTGTTTGCAAAAAATTTAGATAAAAGACCTTCAAAGCCCTATTTTTTCCAGCGAGCAGAACGCGCGAGCTTTTTTGCTCTTCACTTTCTGTTCGTTGCCAACTACCCACTTAATGTTTTGTCGAACCTGCTAATGTGCGTTATCGCACGGGCGTGTGTCGGATTATGAAGATGAATAAATCGTTAGAAATAAAGGGTGATGAATTAAATATAATAACATCTGCCATATAGGACGGTCCTTGGCCGGCGAATTGGAGCTTGCGCCGGATTATCTACCGCCTATATACAAAGCTATATCACGTTTCTTTGTCCTTGCACAAATCGACTCTCTCATTTGAGCAATATTCCCTGCGTTGCTTGGCGTCCCGCCGACCGCGTCGCGAGAGCCAGGGCAAGACGGAAGCCATTTTGCATCCAAATAATAGATCAATTTTAGCGTCGCCCTGGGCGGATCTGTTTCTTACATCAACGCATTCTTACGCTGGCTGTCGTGAGGCCCGGGCCTGCGAGTGTGCGGGCTGGGCTTGAGCCGCGGGGATAAACGCCGTAAGTCCCGCTGGAGAGCATTTTCTCTCCGGGGCAGAAACCAGGTCGCCCCCATTGCGCGATCGAATGCGCTTACGCCGATTGGTTTCGGCGAGTGAGCGGTGAGGAGTTGTAGAATATGATTAGCGTGACTTTTCCGGATGGCGCTTCCCGCCACTTCGACGCTCACGTGACCGGACTGGATGTCGCGAAGAGCATTTCGCCTTCGCTCGCCAAGAAATCCGTCGCCGTGGTGATCGACGGCGCCTTGCGCGATCTCTCCGATCCCATTCCGGGCGGCGCGACGATCGAATTCGTTAGTCGTGACGATCCCCGCGCGCTGGAGCTCATCCGGCATGACGCCGCGCATGTGTTGGCGGAAGCCGTGCAGACGCTTTATCCGGGCACGCAGGTGACGATCGGCCCGGTTATCGAAAACGGCTTTTATTATGATTTCTTTCGGGAGGAGCCGTTCACGCCGGACGATTTCCCCGCCATTGAGAAGAAGATGGGCGAAATCATCGCCAGGGACAAGCCTTTCACCAAGGAGGTCTGGACGCGCGATCAGGCGAAGTCGTGGTTCGAGGCGCGCGGCGAAGCGTTCAAGGTCGAACTCGTCGACTCAATTCCGGGCGACGAAGACCTGAAAATCTATAGGCAGGGGGATTGGCTCGATCTCTGCCGCGGTCCGCATATGACCTCAACGGGTAAGGTCGGCGCCGCATTCAAGCTGATGAAGGTCGCCGGAGCCTATTGGCGCGGCGATTCGAAACGGCCGATGTTGCAGCGGATTTACGCGACCGCCTTCGCTTCGCAGGAGGAGCTCGCGGCCTATCTGAAGCAGATCGAAGAAGCCGAGAAGCGGGACCACCGGCGTCTTGGCCGCGAGATGGACCTGTTCCATTTCCAGGAGGAGGGGCCCGGAACAGTGTTCTGGCACCCGAAGGGCTGGACCCTGTTTCAGACGCTGATCGCCTATATGCGGCGGCGGCAGGAGGCGGCTGGCTATGTCGAGGTGAATACCCCGCAAGTGCTCGATCGCGCGCTCTGGGAAACCTCGGGGCACTGGCAGACCTATCGCGACAACATGTTCGTGACGCAAACCGAGGACGAGCGGATCTTCGCGCTGAAGCCGATGAATTGTCCGGGCCATGTACAGATTTTCAAGAATGGATTGAAGTCTTACCGTGATCTGCCATTGAAGCTGGCGGAGTTCGGCGTCGTGCATCGCTATGAGCCCTCCGGCGCGCTGCACGGCGTGATGAGGGTGCGCGCCTTCACGCAGGACGACGCCCATATATTCTGCACCGAAGATCAAATCATGGACGAGAGTTTGAAGGTGAATGACCTCATTCTCTCGATCTACGAAGATTTCGGCTTCGACGACATTGTGATCAAGCTTTCGACGCGCCCCGAGAAGCGCGTCGGCTCCGACGAAGCCTGGGACAAGGCGGAGGCGGCCCTTTCGCGAGTGCTGGAAGTCCTTGCAGCGCGTGGCGCCAGGACCGCCATTAATCCTGGAGAGGGCGCGTTCTACGGTCCAAAACTGGAATACACGTTACGTGACGCAATCGGCCGCGAATGGCAGTGCGGAACCATTCAGGTCGATTTCAATTTGCCCGGTCGGTTTGGCGCCTTCTACATTGACGCCGATAGCGAAAAGAAGACCCCTGTGATGATCCATCGCGCCATGTTTGGTTCGCTTGAGCGCTTCACCGGCATATTGATCGAGCATTTCGCAGGACATCTGCCGCTCTGGCTTGCGCCCCTGCAGATCGTCGTGGCGACCATTACAAAAGAGGCTGACGACTACGCGTATGAGGTGATCGCCGCGGCTCGCAAAAAGGGGCTGCGGGTGGAGGGAGATCTCCGTAATGAGAAAATCACTTACAAGGTGCGGGAGCATTCGCTCGCGAAGGTTCCGGTTCTGCTCGTCGTAGGCAAGCGCGAGAGCATTGACGGCGCAGTGTCGATCCGGCGGCTAGGCTCATCCGCGCAGACGACGGTTGCGCTCAGCGAGGCTGTCGAAGCGCTGGCCGAAGAAGCGTTGGCTCCCGATCTCCGGCGGGATCATTCGGATGTTGCGGCGCAAAAATTGCTTATAAACTTACTCAATTGAGGCTTGCGCCTCAAGACGGGTTCGTCAAAACATGTGTCCGCGGTTTTATTGTTCCTTTCGTAGCGCTCGATATCTCAGTTTCGTCGTTGCGAGAAGGACATGATGAAGACCTGCGGTTGAAAGAAGTGCTGGGAGCGCGCCCGCTTAAAGTTTACGTGAATATCCAATGTGCTCCTCCGCACAGAACTCTTTTTGGCGCGCGCCTAGCTTGGTTTTAGGTTGATTTTTCCAGTTTATTGTAGCTTAATGTTAATAAGCAACCTGCTGAACAGTGCGAGTCTAAAATGTACTTTAACCGCTTGAGTCAGATTGCGGAATCGGAGGTCGACGCTCGTACGTCGATTTCAGCTTCATCAAGGCTTCATGTATCCTACAAAAACATTGAGGTTATTGTCGGACTTGTTGACATTTTAGTAATTACCTTTGCGAGCGTATTTGGCGGGGCGCTCTACCAGCATTTTTGGTCCGGGCAAAATACAGCGATTGAAGTCAGCTTGGGAGTCGGTCTTTCAGAGGGGCTGCTCTACGCCTATGTCGCGAGTTCGCGGGGACTTTACCGGTTGCCCGTTCTGCTGTCGCCCTCACGCTATCTCGGCCGGATTTTTTTGACCTGGGCCATTGTCAGCCTTTTCGTCGCTATCTTCCTGGTGTTTCTCAAGGGCGACGCTCTGTTGCCGCATGGCTCAATCGTCGCCTCAGCTCTCTTGCAAATTTCGCTGCTGCTTCTTGCCCGCTGGTTTGCCGAGAAAACGTCGCGATCTTTAATGGCCAAGGGAAGCCTGCCCGGACGGAGGGTCGTCACGATCGGCGAGCCTTCCGAATTGATGAGATTGAGCACAGCCGTTCTTTTTCGCTATTTCGGCATGAATGAAGTGGTGCGCGTGTCATTGCCCGCCGCCAAGGCGTCATCACCGGACGACGTGCTTGTCGATCTCGACCGGGCGCTCCACGAAGCGCGCGAACGCGGCGTTGACGGATTTGTCCTGGCGCTCCGCTGGAGCAGCAAGGAACTTCTCGAAACCGTTCGGGAACGGTTGCGCGCGTCGCCGCTTCCCGCTCATCTGCTCCCGGACTATACGATCAGATCGGTATTGGGACGACGCGCCTTGTCGACCAATGGTCCCGAACTTAGCCTCGAAATTCAGCGCGCGCCGTTGACGACTATGGAAAGAGCGGTCAAGCGGACGCTGGATATCCTATGCGCTTCAATAGGAATCGTGCTTTTGACGCCGCTGTTTCTTTTGATCGCGGTTCTTATCAAGCTCGACAGCAAAGGGCCGGTGATCTTCAAGCAGCGGCGCAACGGATTTAACGCCAAGCAATTCGTCATTTTCAAGTTTCGCTCGATGACCGTCCAGGAAGACGGGGCCGTCGTGACGCAGGCGCGGCGCAATGATCGCCGGGTGACGAGGGTCGGCCAGTTTTTGCGCCGGTCAAGCCTTGATGAATTGCCCCAGCTCTTCAATGTGCTCATGGGCGACATGTCTCTGGTCGGGCCGCGTCCCCACGCACTGGCGCACGACAATGAATATAAGGTCCTGATCGCGAAATATGCATTTCGCCATCACGTTAAACCCGGCATGACCGGATGGGCCCAGGTCAATGGACTGCGGGGCGAAACCGGCCGTCTCGAGCAAATGGTGGAACGGGTCAAATTGGACCTCTGGTACGTCAATCATTGGTCGTTTGGGCTCGATATCAATATATTGATACGCACCTGCTTCGAGGTCTTGCGCAACCGCGCCTACTAATAAGCACTTTGATTGAATGAAAAGCATATCCGTTACGTGGGACGGCGTGCGATAAGGCAAAGGCCGGAGCCGAAGCTGTTTTCTGTCGTGCGCGGCGCGCGGCTGATTGTCGCAGCAGCCTCCCTGGAACGAACTCAATAAAGCGCGGGCAGGCGCACGGGCGTGCGAATCGGCCCGATCAATAGCCAGCCATCGGCGATGCGCAGAGGCAGCCGGGCCGCCTCGGCTTGCTGCTTTCCCTGCGCATGGCCGAGGAAATTCGTCAACAGGGAGCTTGCCGTCAGAACGCGAGGGTCAACTCCAAGGCGTCCAAGCACAGGATTCAGCCCCTCAAACGCTGTATCCAACTTGCCACGGGGACGGTGCGCCTCATCAAGATCAAGACTGCCGCGCGCGTCGAGTTTTGCGCTTCCGCTCGTCAGCAGCGCGGTTCTCACATCAAGACGGCCACCCTTTTCACGCCATCGCTCCATGTCCTCGAAGAGCGTTCCGGCGGTCGAAGAATCAATTTTTGTCACCGTTCCCGCGAGGATCGCGTCGAGTGGCGCGTCGAGGCCGAGCACATCGCTCATCGACGGAATTGCGACGCCATTCATGGCGATGTCGAAGTTCAAAGCGGCTTCGCCGTCAGGTCTCGGAGTTATCGAGACCTGCACCGTCTTGGCTCCCGAATTCAGCGCCCCAACGCCAATCATTGATCCCTTCAGCAGCATTTGATCGCCCTCGAGGGAAAAACGCGTCAACGCGTCGGGCGGTCCTTCTATCGTCAAATCGAGTTTCGCCCACTGCAGCGCGAGGTCGAGTTTTCCGTCTGGCGTCTTGCCGGTAAAGGGGCTCTCGAGCTGCGCCGTGAGGCGCTCTGGCCGCAGCACGGAGGACGATGCGCGAAACCCATGCAACGACCCTGTAAAATCGCCGCCAACGAGTTTGCCGCGAAACTGGAGGCCGGCGCAGCTCATTTCGATGTCGAGCGGATAACCGCCGATGTGGCGCTGAGGGCAGCTCCAAACGCGCCCGAGCGTGGCCTCGCGCGCGATCCAGGCAGTCACGACGGCGTCGGTTTGACGGGCCGCCGCATACCAAAACAGCGACCAGCCGGCTGCGGCCGCCCCCAATATCGTCAATACTATGAGCGCGAGAATGCTCGACGTCCGGCGGCGCCGTAGCGCCGCGCCTTTCATTGGCATATGCGCCTCCTTTGCGGGCAAACGAGCCGGGCTTTGGGGCGCGCGACAATCGATCAGCCGCGCCGCCGCGTGCGAGCAAAAGCGAAAGCGCCGAATCTTTTCGCGATGCGCTTCTTCGTTTATAGCGCGTCCTGGCAAGGAGCAAATTTGCTATGGCGGCCGCTGAGGATCTCTGGGTGTTCGGTTATGGCTCGCTGATGTGGCGGCCGGGGTTTCAATTCACCGAACGGCAGGGCGCGCTGGTGCGCGGCTATCATCGCGCGCTCTGCGTCTATTCACATGTTCATCGCGGCACCAGCGAGCGGCCGGGCCTCGTCCTTGGCCTCGATCGCGGCGGCTCGTGCAGGGGCGTCGCATTCCGCGTCGGCGCCTTGCAGGCCGCCGCGACGCTCGACTATCTGCGGGCGCGCGAACAGGTAACGTCGGTCTATCGCGAGATCGTCCTGCCGGCGATATTAGGGGATGGCCGCCAGATCGAGGCGGTCTGCTATGTCGCCGACCGGACGCATATTCAATATGCGGGACGTCTCGATCGCGAAGAGCTTCTGCGGCTGATCAATCAGGGCGTCGGCGTTTCAGGCCATAATTTCGACTATGTGAGAAATACGCACGCTCATCTGGCGGACCTCTCGATCCACGACGAAACGCTTGAATGGCTTGCGCGGCAGATGGGCGGATGAATTCAGCAGGCGCTTCCAGAAGGATGAGACCGCGAAACAAAAGGACGCTGATTACGACGTCATATCAACGATGACGGCGTGACGCGATTTTTCGTCCTTTGCAAGAAGGTGAACGTGCCACTCGCTGACGCCAGACCGTAGGGCTGCGCCAACGGCTTCGGCATCGCCGCAAAACTGTCCCTCCAGCCAGCGAAGATCAAGGACGGCGACGCGCCGCCTCTTGCCCCCGGCGTCGCGCGCGACAGCTACCGCGACGGCGCCGTCAAATTCAGGAAGGCCGCCGAGCACTTCGTTGGCAAGAACGGGAAAAACAGAGAAAATGTAACATTGTCCGGACGCGCCGCGCCATTTGTGGAAATGAGCCGCCAGGGAATCTCCCGCAAGGCAACGGAGCGGCGCATTTGGACCGAGGAGCCGACGTCGAAGCTCTCTTGGCGCTGGGGAGCCCGGCGCCTGGCGATCCACCGCGCGCTTCTCTCGAATTGACCGAAATCTGATGCTGCGCTGCGGAACTACTATGCCCATCGGCCTCGGGTCCCCTCATCACTGAAGGAACATAAATAGAACATGTCAAGATTTTGTCAACCATATCGCCCGAATGTTTCGCTTGGCCGCGTCCTTTTGACTCGCCCGCAGGCCTTGCCGGTCAGCCTGTCGCGCTGTTCGCTTGCGGCGGCAGTACGGTCCTCAGGGATGGATCGGCGGCGATCGATTCATCGATGAGCCTTGCCGTGGCGGTTTCGATTCGCGCTTGTAAGGCGCGCATGAAATTCTGCTTGTCCGTGTCGGGGGCCAGCGGGGGGAGGAATTCGATGACGACGCGCCCCGGCCGCCGCAGAATGCCCCGGCGCGGCCAGAACAGGCCGGAATTCAAGGCGACAGGCACGCATATGGCGCCGGTGGACAGGCATAAATGGGCGACGCCCGCTTTATAGTCGGGCGGGGCCCCCACGGCCTTGCGAGTGCCCTCAGGGAAGATAAAGACCTGCCGCTCCTCGGCGATGGCCTGACGCACCTGCCGCGTCAGGTCGGCAAGAGCCTGCCCGCGCTTCGCGCGTTCAATGCCAATCTGCTCGGCGCCTTTTAGATACCAGCCGAAAAAGGGGATCGACATCAATTCGCGCTTCAACACAAATGTGAAGTCGCCCATCTGCGTGGTCAGCGCGAAGGTCTCGAGAGCGGAGTGATGTTTCGCGGCAATAATGCAGGCGCCTGAGGGAAGATTGTGAAGCCCCCTGAACTCGACCGTGGTTCCGCAAATCCATTTGAGCAGCCACAAAGAGTTGCGCGACCAGATCCGCGCGAGTTCCTGAACGGCGGCGCGCTTCATCAACAGAGTAGGCAGGCCCAAGAACGCAAGAACGGTTATATTCGCGTAGAATAGAACATTGAAGAGCAAGGAGCGGATGACTGTCATTCGTTTGTCTGATCTTGTTCCATTTTGGCGAAGCCCGCATCGAGCACGCGCGGTTCAGGATCGCGCCTTCATCCGCCGGCTGGCAGACCCGGCATTGCGAATCGCTAGGCGCGCGCTTCTGAGCCGCATTGAGGACTAGCTGCGCTTGCATTTTGAGCGGAATTCCTTGCGCGCTTTGCCGTGCAGACCTTTGGCGTCGGCCTGGTCGGAGCATTCCTTGGCTTTGGCCTTCTTCGCGGCGTCGGAGGCCGCCGGCTTTGCAGCGGCAGCCGCAGGCGCAGCGGCGGGGGCCTGCTGCTGCGCGAAGCTGATGTTTGCGAAGGACAGCACGAGCGCGCTGGCGATGATCCATGAAAAAGCGTTCTTCATACACGCACCCTCCAAAACCGACGCGATTGATCTTGGCTTCAGCGTCAACCGCGGCGCGACCTTATCTCTGCCGAGGGGCCGAACCAAGGCGAAAAGCTCAAGCCTTCAATTCGCAGTGCTCAAAAATGAACTTTACATATAAAGATATCTGCATATATATCGAAGAATGAATTGCCAGGACGGCTTACGATGCCTCAGTCTCAACATGCGCCTTTCGACGTCATTCTCAACGGCTTGACCGCCGCTGGAGAGGCGACGCGGTTGCGCCTCCTTGCGCTCCTTGCCGAAGCCGAACTGACCGTGAGCGAACTTGTAACGATCCTCGGGCAATCCCAGCCGCGCGTTTCGCGTCATTTGAAGCTGCTCGCGGAAGCCGGACTTGTCGAGCGTCACCGTGAGGGATCCTGGGTTTTCTTTTTCATGAGCCAGAGCGGTCAGGCCGCCGGATTCGCGCGCGATATCGTTGCGCGCCTCGCGCCCGGCGACGCCCACCTTCTTGCCGATCGCGCCCGGCTCGCGGAGGTGCGCCAGGCGCGCGCGGAGCAGGCGGCCCGGTACTTCGCCTCGCATGCCGCCAACTGGGATGAGGTGCGCGCCATGCATTTGCCGGAAGAACGCGTCGAGGCTGCGATCCTCGAGGCGGTCGGAACCGGCCCGTTCAACGCGGCGCTGGATCTCGGCACGGGCGCCGGCCGCATGCTCGAAATTCTGGCGCCGCTTGCGACGCGCGCGGTCGGCGTCGATCAGTCGCCGCAAATGCTCAGCGTCGCCAGGGCGCGTCTTGAGCGGATCGGACTGCGCAACGCCCAATTGCGTCAGGGCGACATTTATGCGTTGCCAGTCGAACCGGATTTCTATGATCTCGTCGTCATGCACCAGGTTCTGCATTATCTCGATGATCCTTTGCGCGCTATTCGTGAAGCGACGCGGGCGTTGCGGCCAGGCGGGCGGCTCGTCATCGTCGATTTCGCTCCCCATGAAGAAGAGAGCCTGCGTTCCGTCCATGCGCATCGCCGCCTCGGCTTTACCGCCGAGGAAGTCGCCGGATATATGACGGCGGCGGGGCTCGAAGTTTCGATGCGGCGCGATCTGGCGCCCGAGCCGGGCGAGGGCGGCAAACTCACCGTTTCCCTGTGGCTCGGCCGCGACCGCCGCGTCATCGCTGATCCTCTTCCTTTAACTGCGCGAGAAGTCGCATGAGCGAAAATGCAAGCTGTGACCTGCCGCGCGCAAGCCGCACGCATCAGCCTGACATCCGGGTGTCCTTTGAGTTCTTCCCGCCAAAGACCGTCGCGATGGAGGCGCTTCTTTGGGAGTCGATCAACCGGCTCGCGCCGCTTGGACCGAGTTTCGTCTCTGTGACCTATGGCGCGGGCGGATCGACCCGCGAACGCACCCATTCGACGGTCGCGCGCCTCGCCAAAGAGGGGGTTGTGAAGCCGGCCGCTCATCTCACCTGCGTCGCGGCGGCGCGCAAGGAGATCGACTCCATCGTACAGGGCTATTGGGACGCCGGCGTCCGCCATATCGTGGCGCTGCGCGGCGACCCGCAGGAAGGCGTCGGAACCAAATACTGCCCCCACCCCGAAGGATACGAAAGCTCCTGCGCGCTTGTCGCCGGCATCAAGCGGATCGCCGATTTCGAAGTTTCGGTGTCCGCCTATCCGGAGCGGCACCCGGAAAGCCTCTCGCTCGAAGCGGATCTCGATTTCATGCGCGCAAAGGTCGACGCGGGCGCGAACCGTGCGATCACCCAGTTCTTTTTCGAAAACGAAATTTACCTGCGCTATCGCGACAGGCTGCAAGAGCGTGGCGTCGATATTCCGATCGTGCCCGGCATCATGCCGATGCAGAATTTCAAGCAGACGGCGGGCTTCGCCAGGAAGGCGGGCGCCAGCGTACCGCAATGGCTCGCCGACCGCTTCGAGGGATTGGATGATGACCCTCAGACAAGGCGTCTCGTCGCCGCCACGGTCGCGGCGGAGCAGGTGCTCAATCTCGTCGATCACGGCGTCCGCGATTTTCATTTCTACACCAACAATCGCGCCGATCTCGTCTATGCGATCTGCCACCTTCTGGGGCTTCGGCCAAAACTCGAACAAAAGGCCGCCTGAATGACTCATGGTTTCAATGGCGAGGCGACCCGCAACGCCTTCCTCGACGCCGCGCGGAAAAGGATCCTGGTGCTGGACGGCGCCATGGGCACAATGATTCAGCAGCGCAAATTCACCGAGGAGCAGTTTCGCGGCGAGCGCTTCAAGGATTGGCCGAGCGACCTTCGCGGCAACAACGACCTCTTGTGCCTGACCCAGCCCGAGGCGATCGAGGCTATTCATCACGCCTATATCGAGGCGGGCGCGGACATTATCGCGACCAACACATTCAATTCGACGCGCATTTCGCAAGCCGACTACGGCATGGAATCGCTTGTGCGCGAACTGAACTTCGAGGCGGCGCGTCTCTGCCGCGCGGCGGCCGACGCCGTCGGGCGCAAGGACGGCCGGCGCCGCTTTGTCGCTGGCGCGCTGGGCCCGACGAGCCGCACAGCCTCGATCTCGCCCGACGTCAACAATCCCGGCTTTCGCGCGGTCACCTTCGATGAATTGCGCGAGGCCTATGCTGAATCCGCGACGGCTCTCATCGAAGGCGGCGCGGATATTTTGATCGTCGAGACGATCTTCGACACATTGAACGCGAAGGCGGCGCTGGCCGGCGTCAATGACGCCTTCAAGGCGCTCGGCGTCGAGACGCCTGTAATGATCTCGGGCACGATCACCGACCTTTCCGGCCGCACATTGTCCGGCCAGACGCCGACGGCTTTCTGGCACTCGTTGCGCCATGCCAATCCTTTGACGATCGGCCTCAATTGCGCGCTCGGCGCGCGCGAGATGCGCGCGCATCTCGCCGAACTTTCGCGCATCGCCGATACCCTCGTCTGCGCCTATCCCAACGCCGGCCTGCCCAATGAATTCGGCCTTTATGACGAGAGCCCAGAATATATGGCGGGCCTCATTGGCGAGTTCGCCGAAGCGGGTCTCGTCAATGTGGTCGGCGGCTGTTGCGGCACGACGCCCGCGCATATTCACGCCATCGCGCAACGCGTGAAGGACGTTCCACCGCGCGAGGTTCCTTATATCGCGCCTTTGCTGCGCTTGTCGGGGCTCGAGCCTTTCACGCTGACGCCCGAAATCCCTTTCGTCAATGTGGGCGAGCGCACCAATGTCACCGGCTCGGCGAAATTCCGCAGGCTGATCAAAGAGGGCGATTTTTCAGCCGCGCTCGACGTCGCGCGCGATCAGGTTGCGATGGGCGCCCAGATCATCGACGTCAACATGGACGAAGGCCTGCTCGATTCCGAAAAGGCGATGGTCGAATTCTTGAATCTTGTCGCAGCCGAGCCCGATATCGCGCGCGTGCCGGTGATGATCGACTCATCCAAGTTCTCTGTCATCGAGGCCGGCCTCAAATGCGTGCAGGGCAAGGCCGTCGTCAATTCCATTTCAATGAAGGAAGGCGTCGAGAAATTCATCCATGACGCCCGCATCGTGCGCAGCTATGGCGCCGCTGTCGTCGTCATGGCTTTCGATGAAAAAGGTCAGGCCGACACCTTCGAGCGCAAGGTCGAGATATGCTCCGCGGCATATAAAATTCTGACCGGGGACGTCGGCTTCCCGGGCGAAGACATCATCTTCGATCCGAACGTCTTCGCCATCGCGACGGGCATCGAAGAGCACAATAATTACGGCGTCGATTTCATCGAGGCGGCGCGGGAAATCCGCAAGCGTTTTCCGCTCGTGCATATTTCGGGCGGCGTCTCCAATCTCTCTTTCTCGTTTCGCGGCAATGAGCCCGTGCGCGAGGCGATGCATTCGGTGTTTCTCTATCATGCCATCAAGGCCGGCATGGATATGGGCATCGTCAACGCGGGCCAGCTCGCGGTCTATGCCGAGATCGAACCGGGGCTGCGCGAGGCCTGCGAGGACGTCATCCTGAATCGTCGCGCGGATGCAACGGAGCGTTTGCTTGCGCTCGCCGAAGGCTTCAAGGGGCAAGGAGGCGCCGAGCGATTTGAGAAGGATCTTGCCTGGCGCGATGAGCCGGTGGGCAAGCGTCTCGAACATGCGCTCGTGAACGGCATAACGGAGTACATTGACCGCGACGTCGAGGAGGCGCGCGCGGCCAGCGTGCGGCCTCTCGACGTGATCGAAGGCCCGCTGATGGCGGGCATGAATGTCGTCGGCGATCTTTTTGGCGCGGGCAAGATGTTCCTGCCGCAGGTCGTCAAATCCGCGCGTGTGATGAAGCAGGCGGTTGCTTATCTCTTGCCTTACATGGATGAAGAAAAGCGCCTGAACGGCGGCGGTGAACGCTCGACGGCGGGCAGGATATTGATGGCGACGGTCAAGGGCGACGTGCACGATATCGGCAAGAATATCGTCGGCGTCGTGCTCGCCTGCAACAATTATGAGATCATTGATCTTGGCGTCATGGTCCCGGCCGCGAAAATTCTGGCGACCGCCCGCGCGGAGAAAGTCGACGCCATCGGCTTGTCCGGCCTCATCACGCCCTCGCTCGACGAGATGTGCTTCGTCGCCGCGGAGATGGAGCGCGAAGGGTTCGATTTACCTCTCCTGATCGGCGGCGCGACGACGAGCCGCGTCCATACCGCGGTCAAGATTCATCCCAATTACACGCGCGGCCAGGCGGTCTATGTCAATGACGCGAGCCGGGCTGTCGGCGTCGTGCAGTCGCTGCTCTCGAAAACCACGCGCGACGAGACCATCGCCGGCGTGCGGGCCGAATATAAAAAGGTCGCGGAGGCGCATCAACGGTCGGAAGCAGAGAAGCAGCGCCTGCCGATCGCCAGGGCCCGCGCCAATGCGATGAAGCTCAACTGGCCGGATTACGCGCCGCCGCGGCCGGCGTTTACCGGGACGCGCGTGTTCCGCGCCTATGATGTCGCCGAGCTCATTCCCTATATCGACTGGACGCCCTTTTTCCAGACCTGGGAATTGCGCGGCCGCTATCCCTTGATCCTCGATGATCCGAAACAGGGCGAAGCGGCAAGGCAGCTTTTCGACGACGCGCAGGCCATGCTGAAGCGCATCGTCACAGAGCGTTGGTTCGATCCGAAAGCGGTGATCGGCTTCTGGCCGGCGGCCGCGATCGGCGACGACATCACGCTCTATACGGGCGAGTCCCGCACGGAAAAGCTCGCAACTTTCCATACGTTGCGCCAGCAATTGTTGCGGCGCGACGGCAAGCCCAATCTGGCCCTCGCCGATTTCATCGCGCCGCACGACAGCGGCAAAGCCGATTACATCGGCGCTTTCGTCGTCACCTCCGGCGCGCAGGAAGGCAAGATCGCTGATCGATTCGCCAAGGCCAACGACGATTATGGCTCGATTCTGGTGAAGGCGCTCGCCGACCGCATCGCCGAGGCGCTGGCCGAGCGGATGCATGAACGCGTGCGGCGCGAGTTCTGGGCCTATGCCACGGACGAGGATTTGACCGAAGAGGCGCGGCTGCGGGAAGAGTATCGCGGCATCCGCCCGGCGCCGGGCTATCCGGCCCAGCCCGATCATACCGAAAAGGCGACGCTGTTCGACCTGCTCGCCGCTGAAAGACGGATCGGCGTTTCGCTGACGGAAAGCTACGCCATGTGGCCTGGCGCCTCGGTTTCGGGACTCTATTTCGCGCATCCGCAAGCGCATTATTTCGGGGTGGCGAAGATCGAGCGCGATCAGGTCGAGGATTATGCCCGCCGCAAGGGCATGAAGATTTCCGAGGTCGAGCGCTGGCTCGCGCCGATCCTGAATTACGTTCCGGCGACCCTGGCCGAGGCCGCGGCGGCGGAGTAGCACGACGCGTCGGCGCTACCCTTGAGGTCGCGCCGCCAGCAATTTGCGCAAAGTGACGATGGTCGAAAAATCGGCCGTCCCGTCAACCAGCGCCGGCCTGAAATGGCGCTGGAAGGCGCGGACGACCAATTGCGTCTTCCTGTCATAGACGCCGCTGAAATCGATCCCATAGCCATAGCGCGCCAGCAAGGATTGCAGCTCTTCGACATCGGCGCCGCTGGCGTCCTGTTCGAGCCGCGGGCCGTCCGCGATCGGGCAGGGAGCGACGTAATGGCCAACGCCTGCTTTGGCGAGCTGCGCCCAGGGAAAAAACTCGCCGGGATCGATCTTCCGATCGGGGGCGATGTCCGAATGCGCGAGCACTCTTTGCGGCGTGATCCGCCACCGCCCCACGATATCGAGGCAGAGGGCCGTGACGGTTGCGATCTGCGCCTCGGGATAGGGAAAGGCGGCGGCGCCGTCCTTATGGCCCGGATGCGCGATCTCGACGCCGATCGAAATATCGTTCATGTCGGTTTCGCCGGCCCATGAGCCTTTGCCGGCGTGCCAGGCCCTGCGCGTCTCGGGGACGAGCTGCCAAAGGGCGCCGTCCGGCATCACGACATAATGAGCCGAGACCTGCGTTGCGGGATCACAGAGCAGACGTACGGCGGCCTCGCCGGTCGCCACCCCGGTATAGTGAAGAATGAGCGAATCGGGCGTGCGTCCGCCTTTGCGCTCACCGTGGTTTGGCGAGGAGCAAAACGCCGCTGGCAAAGCTGTGTCCGTTTTAATAGCCGTAATATCCCTGGCAGAAGGCGTTGCCGTAGGGGTCGTAGACGACCCGCGCGCAAGCGCGCGGCGGCGGCGGCGGCGGATAATAACCGGGCGGCGGCGGCGGCGGATTTGCTGGACGGGTGTTAGCGCCAACGATCGCGCCTGTCGCCGCTCCGAGCGCCCCGCCGACGAGCGCCGCCCCGACTCCCCCGCCTGTGGCCGCGCCGATCGCAGCGCCCGTGGCGCCGCCAATGGCCGCGCCGCTTCCGGCCCGCTGTTCAGGCGTATAGCCGCATCCCGCAAGCGCGAGCGAAGTTGCGAGAAAGACAGTCGGCAGGAAAATTTTCTTCATTGCAGATCCTAGCATCGCCTGGGGCCTCGCGCCAAAAAATCGAGACTGCCCCGGGAGGTCAAGTTAGAACTGGGCGCCGTTAAGATTTTCCTTCGATTGCGATTTTTTCGACACAGATCAGGGAGGAGGAACCAAAGCGATTGCGCGGCCTCCATTGACTGGCCGCCTCTTCACGCCTATGTGGCAAGCGCCAGCCGGCCGGATGGCCGCCGCCTTAGGGCGGAGGAAAGTCCGGGCTCCACAGAGAAACGGTGCCGGATAACGTCCGGCGGGGGAGACCCCAGGGAAAGCGCCACAGAAAATAAACCGCCATCCGGCCCTGCGCCGGCGGCAAGGGTGAAACGGTGCGGTAAGAGCGCACCGCGCGCATGGCGACATGAGCGGCACGGCAAGCCCCACCGGGAGCAAGACCGAATAGGGGCGACGCGAGGTCCTAAAAAACCTTAGATCCGTCTCTGGATCGTCGCCCGGGTTGGTTGCTCGAGGCGGCTGGCGACGGCCGCCCCAGAGGAATGGCCATCACGCGTCGCGGGTTTCCCGCGCGCCATACAGAACCCGGCTTACAGGCCGGCTGGCAGCATCAAATGGAAGCAGCGCAGGGCGCGGCTCGCCGCCGCGCCCTTCGTACATTCTATCCGAGGCGGCCCGAGGCATGGGCAAGCATCGTGTAGACCATGCCGGTCTCCGAATTCAGATAGGTCTGCGTGGCCGATTCATCGGCGTTGTCGCGGTTCAGCTCGGCGAGCAGACGCTCGAATTCCTGCACATAGCGGTCGATTGTGGCATGGAACTCCGGATCGAGCCGATAGCGCCGGCGCACCTCGTCGAAGGTTTGCGCGCCGCGGCCGAGATAGATGCGGCGCGAGAAAGCGTTGGCCTCGCCGCGGCGATAGCGCTCCCAGGCCTCGGCGGCCGCGTCAGGGTCGATCATGCTGGCGACGTCGAGCGAGATGGCGTCGAGCGGCTGGCCCGCCTGCTGCGGTCTCGCGCCGACGCCTTTCGGTTTGATGTCCCTCATGATGCGCATCGCTGGCGCTTGCTGCGCCGTCTCCTGCGGCAGATCCGCGGCGCTGATCCTCAAGGCCTCCCGCGTCGCCGCGAGTTCGCTCTGCCACTCCCGGGAAATCTGACCTAGCTCTAAAGCTGTCGTCCGGAAGCCTTCTGAGGCTTTGCCGATGATGCCTTTAATTTCAATATTGGTCTCCTCGAAGGCAACGTGTATCCCCGCAAAGATGCGTTCGCATTCCTGCGCGATATAGACGCGGATTTCAGCCAATTGCTGGTTGACCATGCCGCCCAACTCCAGCAAGTCCGTATCGAGCAGAGGTGCAGCGTGACGAATTCCTAGGGATACGCCCGGAGCTTCGGTTGCTTCGTTCAACGGGGCTGCCGTCTCTCCGAGCGACAGTTCGAGTTGGTCAATCTCAATTCCCAGTTTCTCCCACAACCGGTCGATCAATAGCGAGCGCAATTGCGCGATCCGACCTTTGATTTTGCCGATTAGAAAACTCTGCGTTGCAAGCTCTTGTCTCGCTGCTGTCAGTCTGGTTTCAGCGATTAACCGGGCCCGGCGTTCATATTGCAGTTGTGTTTCCTGCTCAGCTATCAAACAACGTAGTGGTTCCGCATAATCTGGCGATGGTGGAACAAAATCCGGCATGAACGAAACACTCTCAGCGTCTGCAAAGGCGTGGGCTAACCTCCAAGGCCGTTCAGCCTGCCCGAGGCATGGGCAAGCATCGTGTAGACCATGCCGGTCTCGGAATTCAGATAGGTCTGCGTCGCCGTTTCATCGGCGTTGTCGCGATTCAGCTCCAAGATCAGGCGTTCGAATTCTTGTACATAGCGGTCGACCGTCGCATGGAACTCGGGGTTTAGCCGGTAGCGCCGGCGGATATCCTCGAAAGTCTGCACGCCCCGGCCGATATAGATCCGGTGCGAGAAAGCGTTGGCCTCGCCGCGGCGATAGCGCTCCCACGCCTCGGCGGCCGCGTCAGGGTCGATCATGCTGGCGACGTCGAGCGAGATGGCGTCGAGCGGCTGACCCGCCTGCTGCGGTCTCGCGCCGACGCCTTTCGGTTTGATGTCCCTCATGATGCGCGGCGGCGCCTCCGGCTCGTCGGTCGAGGCGCGCGCGAGCAGATCGGACAGCCATCCGCCGCGTTCCGGAGTCGGTGCTCCCTCCGGGCGGGACGGCGCCGCCGGGGACGCTTGCGGGCGGCGGGGCTCCGCCGTCTGGGGCGCCTCGAGCGCGCGGGCGGGTTCCGCCGGCCGAGCCCTGTCTCTTATACACCTCTCACGCTCCCCCCC
>NZ_CABFMQ020000001.1:435000-532117 GCF_901905185.1 Methylocella tundrae | reverse complement strand
CTACCGCCCCTCCCCCGCCTCCCAAAGCGCCTCAAGACCCACGCGATAGGTCGGATAGGCGAGATCAACCCCCAGCTCCTCCTTGAGCTTGCGGTTCGAGGCGCGCTTGTTTTCGGCGTAAAAGCTGCGCGTCATCGGCGAAATATCTTCCGCCGCCTCGATCGGCTGTTCGGGCGGCGGCTCGACGCCCATCAGCATGGCGGCGTAGGCGACGACATCCTGCGGCGGCGCCGGGGCGTCATCGGCGACGTTCCACACGGCTCCGCGCCCGTCATAGGCGATGGCGGCGGCGATCGCCCGGCTGATGTCCTCGACATGGACGCGGTTGAACACCTGATCGGCTTTTACGATGCGATGCGCCTTGCCGTCTTTCAGATTGATCAGCGCATTGCGGCCCGGCCCGTAAATGCCGGCAAGGCGCAGAATATGCACCTTCTTGTCCTTGCTTTTGCCGATCGCCGCCCATGATTTCTCCGCCTGCAGCCGCGTCACGGAGCGCGGCGAGAGCGGCGTCGGGATCTGCGTTTCATCGACCCATTCGCCCTGCCGGTCGCCATAGACGCCGATCGTCGAGAGATAGATGATCGTCTGCGGCGCGCGCAGGCTCGCGATGCGATGGCCAAAGCGCGCCAGCACCGGATCGACGGAAACGCCGGGCGGGATCGAGATCAGGAGCACGTCGGCGGCGAGCATTTTTTCCGCGAGTTTCGGGTCCTCCCGGTCAGGCCCGAAGACAAAGGTCTCGATGTGATCGCTCGCCAGCTCCGCGGCTTTGTCGGCGCTGCGCACGGTCCCCGCGATGGAATCGAAGAGATCGCCGAAACGCGCGATGAAATCCTGCGCGCAATAGCCAAGACCGAAGGCAAAAAGCTTCATTTAATCCGACCTTCTTCCCCGTGACCGCCGGGGTTTTGAAACGCTTCATTCTTTCGCATCTTTCCCGCCCGGCCGGCGCAAAAAACGCTGATCTGTCAGTCCGGCGCATTTTCTTCCGAACGCGCCATCGCCGCAGCCCATTCCCGCCGCACGTCCGCGTCCGTCTCACGCGGGAGCCAGGCCCGGGCAAGGCCGGCGATCCTTTCCGGCGCAAGACGCGCCAGAGCCCAAACCGCCATCGCCCGCACGAGCGGCGAAACATCTCCAAGCTTCTCCGCCACGAGTTCCGCGAGCGAAAAATCCCCCGAATTGCCGGCCGCGATCAGAACATTGCGAGAAAAACGCGAAAACCCGATTCGCTTGACAGGCCCACCCGCAAACAACGCGCGAAAAGCGGCGTCGTCGAGGCGAAGCAGATCGCTCAGCGCAGGAGCCAATAAATCCTCACGCGGCAAAAGCTTGATGTCCCGCGCCGTTTTGGCGAATTTATTCCACGGGCAGACGGCGAGACAATCGTCGCAGCCATAGATGCGGTTGCCGATGGCGGCGCGAAACTCTTCCGCGATATGGCCCTTGTGCTCGATGGTGAGGTAGGAGATGCAGCGGCGCGCGTCGAGCGCGTAAGGCCGGGGAAAGGCTTGCGTCGGACAAATATCGAGGCAGGCCCGGCATTGGCCGCAATGGTCGCGCTCCGGCCCATCCTCAGTCAGCGGCAGGTTCGTGAAGATCGAGCCGAGGAAGAGCCAGGAGCCGAAATCGCGCGAGACAAGATTTGTGTGCTTGCCCTGCCAGCCAAGCCCCGCCGCCTGCGCCAGCGGCTTTTCCATGACGGGCGCGGTGTCGACGAACACCTTGAACTGCGGCGCCTCGAAGCCTTGCCCCTCGGCCGCACTCGCAAGCCATGAGGCGAGCTGCTTCAGGCGCCCCTTGATGACGTCATGATAATCGCGATGGCGGGCGTAGACCGAAATATTGCCGGCGCGTTTGTCCGCAAGGGCCGCCAGCGGATCGCCGGGCGGCCCGTAATTGGCCGCCAGCATCACAATGCTCGCGGCCTCCGGCCAAAGGCTGCGCGGATCTGAGCGGCGCTCTCGCGTCTCCTCGAGCCAGTCCATGTCGCCGGCCGCGCCCGTGGCGAGCCATGCGCCAAAGCGCTCGCCCGCGCCCTCGACGGCGGACGGATGGGTGATTTTGCAGATATCGAACCCCAGCTCTCGCGCTTTCGTTTGCAGCCGCGCCGAAAACGCCGCGCTCAGAAGTCGAGGTCCGCGTAGACCGGCGCGGGGCTGAGGCCCGGCAGGCGATCGGCAAGCAGGGAGCGGAAGGCCGGGCGCGACTTCACCCTGGAATACCAGAGCTTTGCCGTTTCGTATTCTTCCCATGGCACATCGCCCAGAAAATCGACGCAGGACAATTGGGCGGCGGCGGCGAGATCGGCGTATGAAAGACGATCTCCCGCGAGCCACTTCCGGCTGCCGGCCAAATAGCTGACATAGCGCATATGGGTGCGGATGTTGGAGCGCGCCGCGCGCACCAGCTCCATGTCCGGCGCGCCTCCGCCCCGCTCGCGCGGCATGAAGCGCTTATAGACCTTTTCCGTCACGAGCCAATCGGTGACTTCGCGGAAGAATTTCTGACCGAACCAATCCATCAGCCGGCGCACTTCGATGCGCGAAAGCGGATCTTCCGGCAGCAGCCTGTGCTTGCCGAGAGCGAGACCGCGGGTTTCGTCGAAATATTCCGCGATGGTCGACGGGCCGGGCACGACAGTTGACGGATGCTCGACCAGCACCGGCGTCTGACCAGCCGGATCGAGGATCAGGAAATCACGCCTGCGCTCATGGACGTTTTCCTCGATGAGTTGGGGTTCGATCCCATATTCCCCGAGGAGGAGCCTGACGAAACGCGAATGGGCGCAGAGCGGATGATGATAGAGCGTTATCATTCAGCTTCGTGTTCGAGTGAGGATCGGGCGGACTGCGGCGAAAGGCGTTCGAAGGACCCCCAGCTGCGATGCGGCTTGAGGAAGGCTTCCCAAGTTGCGGTGAATAATTCGTTAAGCTCGCGACGCCAAAGCGAGGGGCGCTCGGGCCGGGCGCCGAATGGGTCAAGCCGGCGCATGCGCCAATCGCGCAACCCGGTAGAGGGCGAGACGGCTCGAGCGTCGGCCGCCTCTTAATCTAAGTTCGCACCGAATTCTTGAGATTTGCACGGGTGCGCCGCTTTCGGCAAATCCACGACATTCATTTATCGAACGGACGTCCGCTTCATGACGGCGCAGACGGACGCAATCAGGACCAGCTGCGAGCATATTCGGAAAGTCTCTTCGCCCAGCCTGTGTCAGTTGATCTTGGCCGGGGCCCACGAAGCCAACGAACATCAATCCCGGCTTCGGAACGCGAGATACATCAGGACGAGATAAAGTCCTGGTATAATCACCATAATCCCAAAAATAATTGGATTCGGAATCTCGCAACTACGAGTCGTGACATAATAGAAAAATACTGCATCGACGATCAGCAGGAAAACGAGCCCTATGTACCAAGGGGTAAGCGGGTTGCGCCTGAGTGCTTCGACCATTATCGATCCTCGTGAACTCGAGCGAAAACTGGATTGTCCTTAATCACTTTATGAGGACCTCAGCATTGACGACGCGCAAGCAGCACAGCCGCAATAACGGGATTCTTTGAGTTCGCATCATGCCTATCCGAAAGCCGGCTCCAACGCTTCGGAAATAACGCTCAGGCCTCGACTTCCTCGCGCGGGATGACGTCGACCGAAACGTCGACGTCCTGCTCGCGCGTGCCGAGGATAATACCAGCGACAGGGGAAATGTCGGCGTAATCGCGTCCGCGCGCCAAAGTGATGTGGTCATTGCCGATCATCATGGAGTTGGTCGGATCAAGATCGACCCAGCCGACATCCGCGCCGCACCAGAGCGTCACCCAGGCGTGCATGGCGTCCGCGCCTTCGAGGCGCTTCTTGCCCGGCGGCGGAATCGTGCGGATGTAGCCGCTGACATAGGCGGCGGGCAGGCCGAGCCCGCGCAGCGCCGCGATCATGATATGCGCGAAATCCTGGCAGACGCCGCGCCGTTTCTCGAAAGCTTCCGAGATCGGCGTCGAGACCACGGTCGCTTTGGTGTCATATTTGAAATCCGCGCGGATGCGCCGCATCAGATCGACGGCGCCCTCGAGAACCGGGCGGCGGGGCGTGAAGCTTGGTCGCGCATATTCGACGGCGGGCGCAAAACGCGGCACGAACCGGCTCGGATGCAGGAAATGAGCGGGCGAGGCCTTGTCGAGCGATTCGCTGTCGAAAGCCTCCTCGCGGACTTCCTCAAAGGGCCGCGTCGAAGCTGGCTCCGGCGGCGGATCGCGATGGATGTCGATGCTCGTATCGACCTCGACGATCAGGTCGCTGTGCTCGGTGTCGATCGTCATGGACGATACGCGATTGCCGAAAAAGCAGACGCGTTCGACAATCTGCGATGGTTGCGGATCAATACTCAGATGGCTGGACAGCACCGTCTGACCGGGCAGATCCATCGGCGACAGCCGCAAGGAGCAATGCGCGTACCGGACCGGCGTCCCATATTCGTAAGTCGTAACGTGGTGAATGTCGTAGATCACGCAAGGCCGCTCCAACGGTCCGCCCGCGCACTATGCGGACCCTGCAGGAAATAGCGTGCGGCGACCGCTTCCGCCAGATCGAGCAGGCGTTTTTCGAAGCTCAGGATCTTGTCGGTGTCGAGCTCCGCCGCGACGGCTGTCGTGACTTCGGCGACGAGCTTGACGATCTGACGGCGCGGCTTCTCGGGCATTCCATCGTCGCTGAGCACGGGCAGATTTTGCAGATGGTCATCCAGCCGCTCCAGCTGAAAGGCGACGGAGCGCGGATTAAATGGGTCGAGCATGACCATGTCGCGAACCGTCGAAAGGCCGACGCCCATCAGATAGCGCGACCGATAGGTGATCTGGGAATCGGCGAGGTCGAGCAGGACTTCGAGATCGTCCGAAGGAGCGGTGGGGCCGGCGAACTGGCGCGCGAAGCGGCAGGAGTTGATGGCGCGCTCGACGCGCCGGCCGATGTCGAAGAGACGCCAGCCAGCGCCGCGATTCATATTTTCCTGCGCAAGCCCCGAAAGCGCCGCGATGGCGCGCAGCGCGAGATCAGCCCGGTCATAGGCCTCGGCCTCGCTCAAAAGCGGCTTCTGATCGACGCCGAGCATCTGGTCAAGCTCGCCGATCAACCGCCAGGTATCGGCTGAGAGCCGTTCCCTTATGACCGAGGCGGCGCGGCGCGCGTCTCGCACAAGCGAAAGCGCCGAGCCGTAGTTCTCCTCGCTGTGCAGGGCTACCGCACAGAGCGCCAGCGGATTAGAGGCCGCCGATTTCGGCGCCGCGTGCCAGGCGACGAGGAGGCCGATCACCTTCGAGACAGTCCATGCCGTCGTCCCTGTTTCGGCGTCGGTATTGATCATCCGGCCGGCAAGACAGCGGATCAGACGCAAAGTCGCCTCGACCCTTTCGAGATAGCGCCCGAGCCAGAACAGATTATCCGCGGCGCGGCTCGGCAGATTGCCCATCAGGCGGCGGATCCGCGCCGTCTCGTTGCTCGGCAGCAGGGTAATCATTTCGACGGGCTTGTCGGCGAGCACCCAGACGTCCGCCGACTGCACCCCTCCCCCCATCGACACGGCGCGCGCGTCGGCGCGATCGGAGATGCGGCAGAAGCCGCCCGGCATGATGGTCCAGCCATTCTCCGTCCGCGCCGCATAGACGCGCAGGACGAAGGGGCGCGGCGTCAGCCGGTCGTCGTTCCAGACCGGCGTCGTCGACAGATTAACGACCTCCTGCCCGACATAGTCGATCCCCCTCTCGCCGATGGCGTCGATCAGCCGCGCCTTTTCATCCGCGTTGAGAAGCCCGGCGATGACCGGCTGGTTCTGCGGAAAGCGTAGAACCGGATTGCCGAAGGCGCCGCCAATCGCCAGATCGTCGAAGTCAGCGATGACCGATGCGCGCTCCTTCTGCTGACCGCACCACCAGGTTGCGATGTTCGGCAGGCGCAACTCCTCGCCGAGCAGTTTGCGGCAAAGCTTCGGCATGAAGCTCATCATCGCGGGCGCCTCGAGCACGCCAGAGCCGAGCGCATTGGCGAGCACAACCCCGCCCTCGCGCACGGCCTCGACCAGACCCGCGACGCCGAGACGCGATTGGCTGTTGAGTTCAAGCGGATCGGCGAAATCACCGTCGATGCGGCGCCAGATCACATCGGCGCGCTTCAGTCCGGCGATGGTGCGCACGTGGACTTTGCCGTCGCGCACGGTGAGGTCGCCGCCCTCGACCAGAATGAAGCCGAGATAGCGCGCAAGATAGGCCTGCTCGAAATAGGTTTCGTTCAGCGGGCCGGGCGTCCAGAGGCAGATGCGGGGATCGGATCGCTCGGCGAGCGAGGTCAACCCGTAGCGGAACGCCTGGAAGAAGGGCGCGAGGCGCTCGACGTTCATGTCGCGGTAGAGCGCCGGGAAGGCGCGCGACAGCACGAGCCGGTTGGCGAGCGCGTAGCCGGCGCCCGAGGGCGCCTGGGCGCGATCGCCGACGACCCACCAGCGTCCGTCAGGGCCGCGCCCGAGGTCGGCTGCGTAGAAATGCAGAAAACGCCCGCCGGGCGGCGTCACGCCATGCAGCGGATGCAGGAAATCGGCGGAGCCTGTGACAGCCGCAGCGGGAAGATCGCCGGCGGCGATCAGAGCGCCTTCGCCATAGATATCGGCGACGACGCGCTCCATCAGTTCGGCGCGCTGTTCGATTCCCGCCGCGATTTCGCGCCACTCATTCGCTTCGATCAGCAGGGGCAGATGCGAGAGAGGCCAGGTGCGCTCGCGCGTATCGCCATAGCTGCGATAGGAGACGCCGGAATCGTGAATATGCCGATCCGCCGTCGCGAAGCGGCGGCCGATGTCGTCCGCGCCAAGATCCGTCAACGAGTTGAGATAGCGCAGCCAATAATCGCGCGGGCGGCCATCGGGGCCGATGAACTCGTCAGGGATGCCGGGCAGCGGCTTGTAATCCGCGATGAGCGCGGCCAGCCGCTCCGAGGCGGTCGATTCCTTACTGGTCGGGAGCGCGTCGCTGATGTTCATGGATCTATTGCTTTGGCCTGAACGATTTGAGGATCGCCGGGTCAGTCTCGAGCCTCGCGGCGCCGATGAGATCGAGACAATAAGGCACCGCCGGAAACACCGCATTGAGGCAAGTTTCAATGGAGGCTGGTTTTCCTGGCAGATTTATGATGAGGCAAGGCCCTCGATGCGCGGCGATCTGGCGCGACAGGATTGCTGTTGGAACCTGCTTCAGGCTTTCCTGCCGCATCAGTTCGCCGAAACCTGGCAGCACGCGAGACGCAGCGGCCTCGGTCGCCTCGGGCGTCAGATCGCGCGGAGCGGGCCCCGTGCCTCCCGTCGTCAGGATCAGGTCGCAACGGGCTTTGTCCGCAAGGTCGATCAATGCGTCCCGCACCGACTCGAACCCGTCGGGAATGATCCGCTTGATGGTCTCAAAAGGGCTCGTCAGAATCCGCGTCAGATAGGCGATGATCGCCGGCCCGCTTTGATCCTCATATTGGCCGACGCTGGCGCGGTCGGAGATCGTGACCACGCCGATTTTGGCCGCGCGCTTGCCGTCGTCCCCCATTTCCGCGTCCGCCATTCTCGACCCTTCTTCGACATTGGCCGGCGTTGACGCCGGCAAGAGGGTCTTATAGCGCAAAGCGGGGCGATGGTTCTGGAAAAAAGGCGGGCGCCGCCCTTGTCCCCGAGCATCGGCGCGAAAACAATTTTACTACGGGTCACTTTCGTTCGACTTGAGCAAGACTGTTGGCCAAGGACCCATTCCGTGCGGATTGGCGCCTCGACAGGCTTCAATATTGGTCAGATCTCGGCAAAGGTCATTTTTCGCGCAGGATGACGATATTTTGTTCAACGCCGCCGCCTGACGCTGGCCCCGATTGAAACCACGGCGCGCAAAGGCACGAATTGGTCGCGAACGGCTAAAGCCCTTTGATGCATGTCTACTTTCGCTCCGGCGCAAAATTCTGATTGGTGAATGGCGATGACGTCGGCGTTTGAATCTTGACGAAGCCGACCTCCCCCGCCTCGTGGCAGGCGTTGCACGCTGCCGTCAGCTCGGTAAAGCTTTTCGCCAGTTTAACGGGGTCCTTCGCCGCCGCACCGTCCTTTAGCGCTTCGAGCGGCTTTGCGGCCTCGGTGACAAATTCGATCGGTATGTTGCGATACAGCATCGCGGCGGCCGCGAAGCCGTCTTCAAGCAGCGTCGCTTCAAAATTGACGAGGCCCCAATTCTTCGCCTTGATCGCCTGCCAGAGCTTGATATGCCGCAACTGCGCGGCGCTCATGATGTCGCCGAGGCTGATCAGATAAGTGTCGAGCGACTTTTCGAGAGGCGGGCGGGCGAACGGCACGTCATCGCCGAGAGCGCCGGGCGCGAGCGCAACCATTGCAAGAGCCGCCAGGGCCACACGTTTCATGATCAAACTCTTCATGACTTCTCAATCTCCCGGGGCATTGTGAGACAAGGCGAAGCGGCGACCGATTCGCACAAGGCCGATGCGCCAAAATCAAAGGAACGGAACACCTTCCGACTTTTCCTGAAAGCCGAAACAGGCGGCGCGACGGGCCGGGCGTCAATGCCCGACGAAGGGTTCCCTCGGCGCCTTCAAACTGATCCCATCGCGGCGGCATGGCAAGCCTTGGCTCAAGCCTTTACACAGGGGCGCGCCGCGCCGTGATCGAAAAGGCGAGGAGATGATTTTTCTCGCTGAAGTCCCGATACGGCAATTGTCTGCCGCTTCGGCTAGGCTTAACAGAACAGATGCGTGATTTTGCGCGAACTCTCTGGCCGGCCCCACCTCGTTCCCTAAACGGAGCTGACTGCATGCGATCGATGATGCGCCTTTTCGTCGCGACTCTTTGTCTGTCGGCATTTGGCCCATGCGCCCTCCCCGCTGCGGCCGCCACCTGCCGCGACCCGGCAGGATTCGAAGCTTTTATCGCCAGCATCAAGAAAGAAGCCGCGGCGCAAGGCGTTTCTGCGGACGCGATCAGCGCTCTCGACGACGTCGCCTTTGATCCGAGCATCATTTCGAGAGACCACGGCCAACGCGTCTTTCATCAAAGCTTCGAGCAATTCTCCGACCGCATGGTCAATTCCTATCGTTTGCACAAAGGCGCGAATCTGCTGAAGCAATATGCTTCGGTTTTCAGCCGCATCGAACAGGCCTATGGGGTCCCGGGTCCCGTCATTGTCGCGATCTGGGGACTTGAGACCGATTTCGGCGCGGTCAACGGCTCAACGCCGACCTTGCCCGCGCTGGCGACGCTCGCCTTTGACTGCCGCCGGACGGACAAATTTCAGGCCGAGCTGATCGACGCTTTGCGCCTCATCCAGCGCGGCGACCTCGCGCCGTCCGCCATGCGCGGCGCCTGGGCCGGCGAACTCGGCCAAACGCAGTTCATGCCTTCGTCCTATCTGAAATTCGCAGTCGACTTCGATGGCAACGGACGCCGCGATCTGATCCATGACGTGCCGGACGTGCTCGCTTCGACGGCCAATTATTTGAAGGGCTATGGCTGGCTGCCTGGCGCCGGCTGGGAGCCGGGCCAGCCGAATTTCGCCGTCATCCAGCAATGGAACGCGGCAGACGTCTATTCGCGGACAATCGCGCTGTTCGCCACGAAACTGGCCGCGACCATGTAGAGCATGACGCCGGAAAGCTGCAGACTCTTCGGACCCAGACAGACGCCGATCGCCGGGATCGCGGCGTCCCTTCAGCGCCCGCCTCCGTCGATCTGTTTGCCGACAATCGCGATGGCCTGCTGATAGACCGTGGCCGCATTCCAGGCCTGGATCGCCGCGAAATTGGCTTCGCCCGGCTGGTATCCGGCGCCCGCGCTCCAGCCATGGGCCTTGAGGAAATTCGCCGTCGAGCTGAGCGCGCCAGCTGCGGTCTCGAGGCTGCCGCCTGTGCCATATTCCAAAATGGTCTTGGGCAGGAATTGCGTCTGGCCGATCTCGCCATGCATCGAGCCGCGCGCGTTCGCCGACAGGGAGCCTCGATCGATCAGGGTGAGCGCCGCGTAGAGCTGATCGGTGAAATAGGCGCTGCGGCGGCAGTCATAGGCGAGCGTCGCCACCGAGGAGAGCGCATGCTGATTGCCGTGGACGGCGCCAAAGCCTGTCTCGAAACCCCAGATGGCGATGAGCGGCCCCGGCGGGACGCCGTAGCGCTGCTGAATTGACGCAAAGAGCGCCGCGTTGGACTGCTTGAGCGCGCGCCCGCGCGAGGCGATGGCCGAGCCGCCGCGCTTGGCGAGAAACTGGTCGAGCGACACATGGAAGCCATGCTGGCCACGGTCGGCCCCAATCGTCGCGGCTGAATAATTCGTGCCAAGAACCGCGGAGACCCCGGCGGGGCCGACGCCCCTTGCTTTCGCCTCTTCGGCGAACTGTCTCTTCCACGCATCGAAGCCGGCCGCTGAATTGCCGCACTGCGCGGCGCCCGCTTTTCCGGGCATCCATGCGAGCGCCATCAAGGCTGCGACCGCGATTGTCCTGAATTGACCGCCCTTCGTCATTAAGCCCCCCTCCACGCCCGTTGCATCGGGCGAATCGCCGGCTCGCCATCCCCATCGAACTGGCGTGTGCGCACTTTAAGGTCGCCGCTCTTCCTGTCAAAGCGTTGCGCCGGCTAAGGACGCCGCTTCGCAACTCCCCGGCTTGCGCGTCTTTATTGAAAATGATGGTACTGCCGCCAATAGGGCGTCCGCCGCAGATGCTGATGCCTGCGGCCGCGGACTGGCTCCGGATTGCCGAGGGCGTTGGGGCCAAGGCTCTGAGGCACGGGATCTGGAATGAGATGCTGATGCCGGCTCACAGGGGGCGCGCCGCCGCCAAGCTGTCCTGTGCTCCCGACGCCTTCGGGATATGGCGCCGGGATCAGCTGCTGGGCGGCCTGCGCGGCCGGAAATGGCGCCACGGCGGCCGCGATAAAAACCGCAACTGCGAATATTGCTTTCCACATAGATATGCCCCCGTGCGCGACCCAGCCATCCAGACTCCGCCTTGCGGCGCTACGCGTTCAGCCGCTCGTAAAGGTCGTCCCAGTCGGGGTTGAGGTCATGAACGAGCGCGAGCTTCCACAAGCGCGGCCAGTGCTTGAGGTTTTTCTCCCGCTGCAACGCATCACGGATGTCTTCGTACCGTTCATAATAGATCAGCCGTTTCAAGCCATAGCGCTTGGTGAAGCCGTCGACGACGCCTTGTCGATGCTCAAAGGCGCGGCGCGAGAGGTCGCTCGTCACGCCGATGTAGAGCGCGCCGTCGCGTCTGTTGGACATGATGTAAACATAGCCGCCCTTCATCGTTGAGGAGGTTAATCGCTTTTCCGCCTCGCGTCATGCCCGTCCCTGGGTCGAGTCCGGGCATGACGAGCGTTGCGAGCGCGCGTCCGATTGTCATGGCCGGGCTTGACCCGGCCATCCAGACTCCCGGCGCTGGCGGTTGGATGCCCGGATCAAGTCCGGGCATGACGCAGAGGAATGGGGCCTAGCCAACCGGTATCGTCATGGCAAGGCTCGGCCCTACTAACTCCTCGACTTGCCCTTATACGCTCTCGTGCCCCCCCAGCATGAGGGGTTTTGCTCTGTCGCGCTATACATTCGCACCTGATTTCTGCTCGGTTTAAGTGACCGATTTTATGGGATCGGCTTTGTCGAGCAAAATTCTTGACTTCTGCACCGCTCGAAAAACTGGGTTTCCTCTCGACCAAGCAAGAGGGGATCAGGTGCAAAACGGTACGGCTCAAGCGTTCGACCCCCAAGCAGAAATAAACTCCGCCCGTTGAGCCAGATCATTTTACTTTTATCATTATGCTTGCATGCTTTCACGCAAATTGACGTGCTCGAATTCTAATTCGGCGCATAGAGGATAAGCTTATGCTGTTCGCTGTAACCACCCAAGGGAGGTTTGCATGAAACGGTTGTTGGTTATCGTTGCGGCTGCGCTGCTGCTGGCCTTCAGCGTGTCCGATGAGGCTGCCGCTCGCGGCGGTCGTGGCGTTGGGGTTGGCCATGGTGGCGTTGGGGTTGGCGCTCGTGGCGTTGGGGTTGTCCGCCATCCCGCCGCCCGCGCCGCCGTCCGCAGGTGCGCCGCCGGCGTGACTTGCTACTAGGAACGCGGCTGAATGGGGATGTTCTTAACTCTACTGAAAAACAAACGTCGCTCATCCTGTGGGGGATGAGCGACGCCCACTCGTATAAGGTCCAATTTCGAACGTAAGCTTCCCTTCAAAACAATTCAGCTTCGCCCACTCACCTTGATTTCCCCTTGAACGCCCGCGTGCCGCCCTTCCCCGCCGCGCTGCGGGGCGTCGGCCGTGCGCCCGCCCTCGGCTTGGCCTCGCCGCCGCCGAAATTATGCGGCCCCATTTCGTCGTCGGTCGGCTTGTGCGGGCGGCTCGCCGGCAGGTTCGCGGCGCCGCCATATTTGCGCTGGCCTTTATAGGACCCGGCCTCGGACTCGACGTCGCGCTGGCTCGCCATAGGATCGTCGGAGACGGCGAGTTCGACCGCCTGCAGCCTCTTTAACTCATCGCGCAAGCGAGCGGCCGTCTCGAAATCGAGATCAGCGGCCGCGGCGCGCATGCGCTTTTCAAGATCCGCGATGGTCGCCTTGAAATTATGGCCGACCAGATTCTGCGCCCCGGCAAATCCCGCGTCGACAGTGACATGATCCTGCTCATAGACGGAGCCGAGGATGTCCTGAATGCCGCGCTTGATCGATTCAGGCGTGATGCCATGTTCGGCGTTATAAGCCATCTGCTTGTCGCGCCGCCGGTTGGTTTCGGCGATGGCGCGGTTCATCGAGCCGGTCATATGATCGGCGTAGAGAATGACCTTGCCGTCGACATTGCGCGCCGCGCGGCCGATGGTCTGCACCAGCGAGGTTTCGCTGCGCAAAAACCCTTCCTTGTCGGCGTCGAGAATGGCGACGAGGCTGCATTCTGGAATGTCCAGACCTTCGCGCAAAAGATTGATGCCGACCAGCGCGTCGAAGGCGCCAAGGCGCAGATCGCGAATGATCTCGATGCGCTCGATCGTGTCGATGTCGGAATGCATGTAGCGCACGCGCACGCCATGTTCGTGCAGATATTCGGTGAGGTCCTCGGCCATTCTTTTGGTCAGAACGGTGATGAGGCTGCGATAGCCCCTCAGCGCGACCTCCCGCACCTCGCCGAGCAGATCATCGACCTGCGTGCGCGCCGGGCGGATCTCCACCGGCGGGTCGATGAGGCCGGTCGGACGAATAACCTGCTCGACGAAGACGCCGCCCGTGCGCTCCATCTCCCATGTCCCCGGCGTCGCCGAGACATGCACGGTCTGGGGCCGCATCGCCTCCCATTCCTCGAAGCGCAAGGGCCTGTTGTCGAGGCAGGAGGGCAGCCGGAAGCCATATTCGGCGAGCGTCGCCTTGCGCCGGAAGTCGCCCCGATACATGGCGCCGATCTGCGGCACGGTGACGTGGGATTCATCCGCGAATACGAGAGCGTTGTCGGGCAGATATTCAAACAGGGTCGGCGGCGGCTCGCCGGGACGCCGGCCGGTGAGATAGCGCGAATAATTCTCGATGCCGGCGCAGGAGCCCGTCGCCTCCAGCATTTCAAGATCGAATATCGTGCGCTGTTCGAGCCTTTGCGCTTCGAGCAGGCGGCCGGCGCCGTTGAGCTCGCCAAGGCGCTGCTTCAGCTCGGATTTAATGCCCTTGATCGACTGCAAAAGAGTCGGCCGCGGCGTCACATAATGCGAATTGGCGTAGACTTTGACGAATTCGAGATCCTGCGTTTTCTTGCCGGTCAGAGGATCGAATTCGGCGATCGTCTCGATCGAATCGCCGAAGAAATTGATGCGCCATGCGCGATCTTCATAGTGGGCGGGGAACAGTTCGATTGTATCCCCGCGCACGCGAAAAACGCCGCGCGAGAAATCGCCGGCTGAACGCTTATATTGCAGCGCGACGAGATCGGCGATGAGCTGGCGCTGATCGATTCGCTCGCCCGCCTTCACGGTAAAGGTCATCGCCGTATAGGTCTCGACCGACCCTATGCCGTAGATGCAGGAGACGGAGGCGACGATGATGACGTCGTCGCGCTCAAGCAGCGCGCGCGTCGCCGCGTGCCGCATGCGGTCGATCTGTTCGTTGATCGAACTCTCTTTCTCAATATAAGTGTCCGAGCGCGGCACATAGGCTTCCGGCTGGTAATAATCGTAATAGGAAACGAAATACTCGACAGCGTTATCTGGAAAGAAGCTCTTGAACTCACCGTAGAGCTGGGCCGCCAGAGTTTTGTTAGGCGCAAGAACCAGCGCCGGGCGATTGGTCCGCTCAATCACCTGCGCCATGGTGAAAGTCTTGCCTGAACCTGTGACGCCGAGCAGCACCTGATCGCGCTCATGCGCTGCGATGCCCTTGACGAGCTCTTCGATCGCCGCCGGCTGATCGCCTTTCGGCTCATACTCGGAGACGATCTTGAACGGGACGCCGCCCTCCGATTTGTCGGGGCGCGCCGGGCGGTGCGGCGTCCACGGCTTTTTCTCGCGCAGATTGGGGTCGCCGCGTTCAAGCAGATCTTTCAGCGAATCGATCGTCGCCGCGGCGCCGCTCACGCCATCCGGCTGATAAAGAGCGGCCGAGGGCGCCCGCTGCTCCAGATCGTCGAGACCGAGCGAAGCCTTGAGCTTGGCGTCGATCCGCGAAACAGGCTCTGCCTCATAGGCGGCCGCGGGCGCTTCGGAAAAACCCGAATGGCGCTGGTTCAGCGCCGGATTGAGGAGAGCGGCGAGGTGCTCGCCCAACGGCTGCACGTCGGGCCTGGAGGCCTTCGAGCGCGGCGTTTTCGGCTTCCCTGATTTAGTGGGCGAGTGAGGCGGCTTGGACATGGCTCCAATATGGGGTGAAAAGCGCACCGGATAAACCGGCCTCCGCGGTCAAATTTTAGCCGGGTTCCCCGTCGTGACGCTCAGCGCGCAGGGTCGCCCCACGCTTGCCTTTATCTTACGCAACTCTAACGCGAAATCTCGACTTTGTATTCGCGTTATGACGCGTTTGATAAGGAGACCCCGTGGAGCGATCCTTGAAAATCGCAGTCGGAATTGCAACTTCCGGCCGTCCAGCCATTTTGAGAGAGACATTGCGCGAACTTTCGCGCCAGTCTCGTCTGCCCGATTGCGTCTTTGTCTGTCCGGCTGACCGGACGGATTATGACGCCGCCGAAGCCGTGAGCTTGCCCTTTCCGGTATTCGTCGCCAAAGGCCCGCGCGGATTGTGCCATCAGCGAAATGCGATCATCGACTTGGCGCACGCGTTCGATGTGCTGGTTTTCTTCGACGATGATTTCCTGGCGTTTCCTTCTTATCTGGCCGAACTTGAGCAATGCTTCACTGCGCAGCCCGAGATCGTCGCCGCGACGGGACACATCATCGCCGACGGCGCCTCGGGACCGGGCCTGAACGTCGCCGCAGGACTCGGTGCGCTGGCCTCCTTCGAAGATGCGACGATTGAGCGGCCCGTCACCGATACGTACACGGCTTACGGCTGCAACATGGCCGTGCGCCTCGCGCCGGTTTACGAAAATGGGCTTCGCTTCGATGAGGCGCTGCCGCTTTACGCCTGGCTGGAAGACGTCGACCTATGCAGACAACTCAAGCCATACGGACGCATCGTCAAAAACGCTCGGATGGTGGGTGTTCACCTCGGCCATAAGGGCGGCCGCACATCAGGGGTGCGGTACGGCTATTCGCAAATCGCCAATCCGCTTTACCTTTGGCGCAAGGGCACGTTTCGTTTCAATCTTGCTTTGGATCATATGGCCCGCAATTTCCTGGCGAACTCAGGCAAGATGCTGCGGCCGGAGCCTTGGGTCGACCGGCGCGGCCGCGCCTATGGCAATGCGCTCGCGCTTTTGGATCTGGTGCGTGGGCGGCTGCATCCGACACGCATTCTCGATCTCGATTGAGCCCAGCCACGCGCCCGCGAAAACCCTGAATAGGGAGTGTCTTTGCCCTCCTGATCTCGTGATTTCTCCGCCAAAATCCGGAGTCTGAAAACGCCACGGCCCCGGCCTCAGAGGCCCTCCATGACAACGCCAAGCAACAAGGCCGCATAGGCCGCGCCCAGCACCCAGAATCGATGCGTGCTGACATAATGACCGACGATCGGGACACGCCAGTAAAGCGTTGCAATGGCCAGCGCCGCCAGGACCACCGAAACAAGAAAAATAGGAAAGCCTGGCGGCGAGAGTCTGAAGCGCATGGAATTGTCCGAATCGCTAATGAGCCTAAGCTTATCTTAGAGCATGATCTGGAGCGGGGCAGGATTTTCCGCCTGATCGCGCAGCGGGCTTCAAGCGAAGACGGTCACCGCCATCGCGCCGGCGACCGCTCCTGCAAAGAGCGCAAAATCATGCAGCGCCAGCAGGGCGCGAGGCGGCTCGCCGCGCGCGTGAATCCACTGCGTCGCGCCAAGCGTCGCCAGCGACCAGCCGCATCCGCCGACGATCAGCGCGAGATCAAAACCGCCGGCGCTGGTTTGCAGACGCACCAAGACGCATCCGATCGCCAGCAGACCAAGCCCAAAAAACGTCGTCGGCGCGGCGGGTGGGCGCCACCCGGAGGCTCCGATCACGGCGGCGGGCGCATACATCGCCAGAACATGCCATGCGATCCCGCTCGAGGCGGCGCCAAGGCCCAGGCCGCACCCGGCCATCGCCAGCGGCGCGCCGGTCATCAGCAACATCATGCCGAACCAGGCGAGAGCCGCCGCCACGGTAACGGCGATAAAGCCAGGCGTATCTTGCCTCCAGCGCCGCTCGCCTTCGCCAAGTTCGATCGCGGACGGCAATGGCGCCGCCAGCATAAGGACGCAGACCTGCGCCAGACCCGCGCCGATCAACGCTCCCGCCGGGGCGAGCGGCCCAACCAGAGCTTGCGCGATCCCGACGACGGCGGGCGCGGCAAAAGCGGCAAGGCTCGCAGAACCGAGAACGAGCGCGATCGCGCGGGGGCTCGACCCCACCGCGTGCCGGTAGAAAAGGCCAAAGCCCTGCGCCGTCCCCAGCCAGAAAGCGCCGAGACAAAGGCCCGCGAACTGACCCGACGCAACACCCCACGCGCCTATGGCGGCGCCGGCGACTCCGAGGCTGGCGCCAAGCGCGAAGGCCGAACGACGCCCGAAAAGGCCGGTGAGAAACGAGGCTGGAAAGGTCGAGAGCGCGGCTCCCGCCAGCATCAGCACGACAGGCGCAGTCGTCGCGGCGGGCGACGGCGCGAGAATCGCCCCGGCAATCGGCAGAGCGGCGAACGCGAGGGCCTGAGCCAATATGGAAAAGCTGAACCCCGCCGCGATCAGCGCGAGCGACGGCGATCCCGCGCCCCGCGGCGCTTCATCTGGTAGATCGAAGTCGCAGGAACAGGCGAGCAATCCGGCCCGGCCGCGAACGGCGCTCACGGCGCGATATCATCGTCGGACAGAACGCGCACGGCTGCTCCATCGAGATCTTCATACTGCCCGCTGCGGAGCGCCCATAAAAATCCGCTAAGGCCGACAAAACCGAGCAGCAAGGCCAACGGCACAAGAAACAACAAAATCGTCATGGCAGGGCCTCGTTGAGCCGCGGCCGGCGGGGCGCCGCCGCCACCGGCGAATTGCGAGACGCCGCCATCCTGGCGGCGGCGCCGCTGGCGCGCAGCGCATTGAGCGTCACTGTGATCGACGAGCCGGACATCGCCGCGGCGGCGATCAATGGCGTCACCATGCCGGCCATCGCAAGCGGCACCGCGACGAGGTTATAGAGCACTGCGAAGCCGAGATTTTGACGCATGAGCGCCGTGGCGCGGCGCGAAATCTCGATCGTCGCCGCGACGGGCGCAAGCTGGTCGCCGATGAACAGCGCATCGGCGGCCGCCTGGGCAAGCCCGGACGCGGTGATCGGCGACAGGGAGGCATGGGCTGCGGCGAGCGCCGGCGCGTCGTTCATGCCGTCGCCAACCATCATCGGCTTGCGGCCCTGCGCTTTGAGGTCGGCCAAATAGGCGATCTTGTCGCCGGGGCGCATGTCCGCGCGCCACTCGGTGACGCCGAGCGCTTGCGCGCAGGCCTTGACCGCGGGCGCGGCGTCTCCGGAGAGAATCACGATCGGCAGGCCGCGCGCCCGCAGTAAAGCCATGACGGCGGCGGCGTCTGGACGAAGCTTTTGCCGGATGCGAAAGACAGCGGTCGCCGCGCCGCGCCGGAAGGCGATGAGGGATGATTCTGGATGCGATTGCCTGGCGCGCGCGGCTTCCGCCTCGAGGTCGCAAAACTCCGGCGAGCCGAGACGCGCCTCCACTCCGTCGATCACCGCCCTGACGCCGGCGCCTGAAATCTCCTGCGCGCCGTTAATTGGCGTTTTCTCCGTCGCGAGGACCGTCAAGGCCCGTGAAAGCGGATGATGGCTCGCCAGCGCGAGCCGAGCGGCGAGTTCAATCACGGCTGCCGGCGCTTCATCGACGCCGTCGACGCCAAGTTCCGGCAAGGTCAGGGTCCCGGTCTTGTCGAATACGATCATGTCGACGCCCGCGATGCGTTCGATCGCATCCCCCGCGGTCAGCAGCACCTTTGAGCGGAACAGAGCGCCGGCGGCGACCACCTGGACGGCTGGCACGGCGAGCGCCAGCGCGCAGGGACATGTGATGATGAGCACAGCGATCGCTGTGATGATTGCGTCATGGGCCGATGCGCCGGCGAGCAGCCAGAAAACCGCGGTCAACGCCGCCATCGAATGGACGACGGGCGCGTAGAGCCGCGCCGCCCGATCGGCCAGGCGCAGATAGCGGGTCTTTTGCGCCGCCGCTCCGTCCATCAGCCGTTCGATCTCATCAAGCAGCGTCCCTGCCCCGGCCGCGCGCACGCGAATGCGCAGAACGCCGCCAAAATTCAATGTGCCGGCATATGCTTCGCTGCCGGTCGAAACCGCCGCTGGAGTTGTCTCGCCGGTGACGAAACTCTGGTCGACCTCCGACCGGCCTTCGATGATCAGCCCGTCAACCGGAACGCGCTCGCCCGGCCGGACCAGCACGATGTCGCCCGCCTTGAGCGCGACCGCGGGGACATAGGCGATTTCGCCGTTGGCCTCGATGCGGGAGGCGGTCGGCGTCCGCAGGGCCGACAGATTGGCCGCGTAGGAGCGCGTCTTGCGGCGCATCGCCTGGTCGAGGTAGCGGCCGGCAAGAAGAAAGACGAGCAGCATGATCGCGCTGTCGAAATAGGCATGCTCGGAATGGCGCGCCGTTTCAAACACCGACATCGTCAATGCCAGAAAAATGCCGAGCGAAATCGGCACATCCATGTTGAGCGATCGCGCCCGGACGGCGCGGATTGCGCTGCGGAAAAACGGTTGGCCAGCGAAAGCCGCCGCCGGCAGGACGATGAGGCCGGACAGCCAATGAAAGAAGTCGCGCGTTTCGGGCGTGATGTCGCTGACGTTCCCGGCCCAAACGGCGACCGACAGCAGCATGACGTTCATCGCCGCGAAGGCTGCGACGGCGAGGCAGCGCAGAAGCCATCGCGCCTTCGCCGCTTCGACATCCTCTTCAGCGGCGCGGGGCGCGAACGGATGGGCGCGATAGCCGAGCGGCCCCAGCGTTTCGACGACCAAGGCCGGGTCGAACCGCGTCCAGCTCCACTCCACGGCCAGACGGCGCTCGGTTAAATTGACGCGGGCTTTCGTCAGGCCGGGCAGCTTTGAGAGCGCCGCTTCGATGACGTGGATCGAGTCCGCCCCATCAATGCCCTCGACCGCGAAGTCCATCCGCATCGCGCCATCATCCAGACATTGAACAAAAGCGGTAAGATCGAGCGCCTCGGTCATGATTTTCTCTTATCGCATGCTCCCGATCCGAAAAGATTACGCCTTTTCGCGACAGTGCGTCTCTTTTTGACCGCCGCCCACACAAAGGCGTGCATTTTCTCTCTGGGCCGCGCCTATTGTAGAGCGACCCGATTCTTCGATTTGAAGACGCGTTCGCCGTCACGCGCGGCTTCAAGAATGACGTCCCATTGGCCTGGGGTCGCATTAAGGCGCCCCCGATAGACGCCGGGCTCAGCTTCGATCAACGACACATCCGCATCGAACCGCTTATCCGCCGGCGAATCGAACCCGGTCGTGACGCCGAGCCCCGACACGGCCGTTCCTGAACGATCAATCACCCGAACCTCGATCGTCGCTTCGCCCGCGCTGTCGCGCGCCAGATGTTCCGAAACGTTCCAGCCCAGCGCGGCCTGAGCCTGCGCGGCTAAAATGTCCTTTTCATACGCAAGCCCATGCTCGTAAGGGCTGGCTTCGACTTCGCCGCGGAACGTCGAGATTGCGTCATAGGCCATAAGCCCATTGACGGCGAAAACGACGCCGAAACAACCGACCGTGATCGCGAGAACCTTCCGGCCCGTCAGCGGTCGTCCTGGAGCTGCGTCGGAGAAAAGATCCTGGCTGGACATTGATCGCCTCCCTTGAGCTCACGGCGCGAAGAAATTATCCGTCGCGGTGACGGCGCTACCCGTCGAAACATCGGTGATTTTGAATGCGAGTTGCTGGCTCGGCGGCGGATTTGCGCTAGATGGCACGGTGACGAGAACGCGCAGCTCCCGAACCTGATCGGGACCGACCTCGATGATCGGCGCGCCTTGCGTCTCACCGACGCCAATCACGCTTATCGCAGCGCCGCTCGGGCGTTCGACCTGGATCGTAAACCGGCGCGTCGCCGATTCACGATTGACGATATGCGCGGTCAAGGCGTTGCGGATCGAACCGTCTGCAGTCCTGACGAACATCGGGTTGCGATCGTGCATTACGTTCACGCTCATGTTCTGCCGGCCGATCAGAGTGACGAGCATGACGCCGCCAACGAGGGCGATCACAGCCGCGTAGAAGACTGTCCGGCTTCGCACAAGGTTGTACACCGGCGTCTTGCCCGCCAGCCGCCGGCCGAGGTTGACGTCCGTATCATAGGCTATGAGGCGCGGCGGCCGGTCGATCTTCTTCATCACGCTGTCGCAGGCGTCGATGCAGAGGCCGCACTGGATACAGCCGAGGTTCGGCCCGTTGCGGATGTCGACGCCGGTTGGACAGACTGCGACGCACTGGCCGCAGTCGACGCAATCGCCGGCCTTTTCGCCATGCGCCCGCAGAACGCTGGATTTCTTGAATGAGGTGCGCGGCTCCCCGCGATCATAGCGGTAGGTTACGTTTAGCGCATTCTCATCGGTCAAGGCCGCCTGAATGCGCGGCCACGGACACATGTAAACACAAACCTGCTCGCGCATGAATCCGGCAAGGACATAGGTCGAGCTTGTGAGAAGGACGATCCAGATCAAAGCCGCCGGCGCGGCCTGGAAGGTCGCCAGTTGATGCACAATCGTCGGCGCATCATTGAAATAAAGAATCCAGGCGCCGCCGGTCCACCAGGCGATCAGCAGCCAGGTCGTATGTTTGAGGACCTTTTGCCGCACCCGTCGAGCCGTCCACGGCCCAGCGTCATTATGCATGCGTTCGCGGCGATCGCCCTCGAACAGGCGCTCAGTCCAGAAGAACAGGTCGGTCCAGACCGTCTGCGGACAGAGATAGCCGCACCATACGCGGCCCGCGAGGGCGTTCATGAGGAATAGAACCATCGCCGCGAGGATCAGCAACCCCGTGACGTAGTAAACCTCCTGGGGCCAGATCTCGATGGCGAAGAAATAGAACTTCCGATGCGCGAAGTCGACCAGCACTGCCTGATTCGGCGCATCGGGGCCACGATCCCAGCGAACGAAGGGCAGGAAGTAGTATATGCCTAGCGTAATGAAGAGGAGAATCCATTTGATCCTCCTATATGTGCCATGAACGCTTTGCGGATAGACCTTCGGAGCCGATGCATAGAGCGGTATGTCTTCAGGAAGATCATTGCTCGCATGAATTTGCGTCATTTGGCGACTTCATTTGTTTGAAAAAGCGAGGCGGCCTATTTGCCGCCGCCCAGTGTGTGCACAAACACCGTGAGCGCCTTGATCGTTGTCGGATCGAGCCGCCCCTGCCAAGCAGGCATAATGCCGCCCCCTCCGTTTTGGATACGGTTCAGGATGTCTGCTTTCGTCGAGCCGTAGAGCCACACTTGCGTCGTCAGATTCGCCGCTCCCATTTCGATATTGCCCTTACCGTCTTCGCCATGACACGGCGAGCAATTGTCCATGAACAATTGCTTGCCCTTGGCAAGATCGGCTCCCTGGTCCGGCGTGTGACCTGAGAGAGTGCGGACGTAGTCGGCGACGTCGGACATCTCCGCCTTGTTCAGAAGGCCGTCGCGACCAAAGGCCGGCATCATGGTGCTGTGCGTGTCAGGATCGGCGGCCCAGCGAGCGCCATGCGTGATCGTCGTCTGGATCTGCTCCAGCGTGCCGCCCCAAAGCCAACGGTCGGCGTTGAGATTGGGATATCCCCTTGAGCCCTGGCCGCCGGCGCCATGACAGGGCGAGCAGTTCTGCGCAAAGGCCGCGCCGCCCTCCGCCCGTGCGAAGGCCAGCAGCTCCGGCGTCTTTTCGATGTCCTGGAGCGAAGCCGCGGCGAGCTTGTCGTTCATGGCGCTCCGCGCGTCCCGCAGGGCTGCGACTTCGCCCGCGACGCTCGCCCGCGAACTCCAGCCGAGCAGGCCCGGCGTCGCGCCGCCGAACCACGGCCACGCAGGGTATAAAATCCAATACCCGATCGCCCACACGATACAGGCGTAGAGGGTGTAGAGCCACCACCGAGGCAACGGCGTGTTGAGCTCCTTGATGCCATCCCAATCGTGGCCAGTCGTCGTCCTTCCGGTCGTGGCGTCGACTTCGCCGACATGTGCATGATCTGCCACGGGCTCAATCCTCTCTCAGCGGAATACGGGAAGCTTCATCGAAAGCTTCGCGCTTCGATGGCAGCAAAGCGTAAACCAGCGCGATGAAGAAAATCAGCGCGAAATAGATGGTGCCCCAGCCGGCCGCGAACTCCCGCAAAATCTCATATGTGGACATGATCGCGCCTCACCGGATGTTGGCTTTGTCGTCGTAGATCTTGAAATCAACCTGCGTTCCAAGCTGCTGCAGATAGGCGATCACCGCGTCGGCCTCCGTCAGAGGGTGCTTGTCGGCGCCGAGATCGTGAGCCACCGCCTTCGGATAGCGCGCCTGCAAGGCGGCGGCGTTGGGATCATCAGCGGTTCCCTGAGCCTTCAGATCGTCTTGCGCCTTGTCGATCATCTCTTGCGTATAGGGCACCCCCGTCATCGCAAGCGTTTTCATATTCTCGGCGATGTGCGAAGCGTCGAGCGGCGTTTCCTCAAGAAAGCCGTAGGACGGCATAATCGACGCGGGCACGACCGACCGCGGGTCGCGCAAATGATCCCGGTGCCAATCGTCCGAATATTTGCCGCCGATCCGTGCTATATCCGGGCCGTTGCGTTTCGAGCCCCATTGGAACGGATGATCATACATGCTCTCGGCCGCGAGCGAATAGTGGCCGTAGCGCTCCACCTCATCGCGCAGGGCGCGGATCATCTGCGAGTGGCAGAGATAGCAACCCTCGCGCACATAGATGTCGAAACCAGCGAGTTCAAGCGGCGTCTTCGGACGCACGCCATCCACCTTTTCGATGGTGCTCTTCAGGTAGAAAAGAGGAACGACTTCGACGAGCCCGCCGATTGAAATCACGATCAATATGCCTATGACCAGGATGATCGAATTCTTCTCGAAGATCGCATGGCGATCCCATAACGAGGGCCTTGGCGCGGGGCTTGGTTGGGTTGAAGACACGATGTTGATCTCCTACTCGGCCGGAGCAAGGCTGGGTTGCGGCGATGGCCTTGATTCCGGCACGGCTTGAGCATCCGGCGAAGCAATGGTCTTGAACAGGTTGTAGGCCATGATGATAGCGCCAACGAGATAGAGGAAACCGCCGAGCGCGCGAATCACATACATTGGATGCAGGGCTTCGGTCGTCTCGATGAAGGAATATTCAAGGAAGCCGAGCGACGTATAGGCCCGCCACATCAACCCCTGCATGATGCCCGCGACCCACATTGCCGAAATGTAGAAGACAATGCCGATTGTCGAGATCCAGAAGTGCCAGTTGACCAGCTTCAGTGAGTAGAGACCCTTGCGATTCCACAACCACGGAACGAGGCAGTAGAGAGCGCCGAAGGAGACGTAGCCGACCCAGCCGAGACTACCCGAATGCACATGGCCGATACCCCAGTCGGTGTAGTGGCTCAGCGAGTTGACGACCTTGATCGACATCAAGGGGCCTTCGAATGTCGACATTCCGTAAAAGGCGATGGAGACGACGAGCATGCGCAGCACGGGATCGGTTCTAAGCTTGTCCCAGGCTCCCGAGAGCGTCAACATGCCGTTGATCATGCCGCCCCATGAGGGCATCCAGAGGATGATCGACATTGTCATCCCGAGGGTCTGCGCCCAATCCGGCAGGGCCGTATAGTGCAGATGATGCGGGCCGGCCCAGATATAGAGGAAGATCAGGGCCCAGAAATGAATGATGGACAGCCGATAGGAATAGACGGGGCGCTCTGCGCGCTTCGGAACGAAATAATACATAATGCCGAGAAAGGCTGCCGTGAGGAAGAATCCGACGGCGTTATGCCCGTACCACCACTGGATCATCGCATCCTGCACGCCTGACCAGACGATGTAGGATTTCGGCGAGTAGATCGACACCGGAATCGCCGCGTTGTTTCCGAGAACCAAGACGGCGATCGTGATGATGAACGCCAGATAAAACCAGTTGGCGACATAGATATGCGGCTCGACCCGCTTCATGATCGTGCCGAGAAAAACCGCGAAATAGGTCAACCAGACGGCGACGAGAAGAATGTCGGCGTACCATTCGGGCTCGGCATATTCCTTTGAGTGGGTAATGCCGAGGAGATAGCCCGTGCCAGCGATCACGATGAATACATTGTAGCCGAGAACGACGAACCATGGCGCAAGATCGCCGGCGAGCCTTGCGCGCGAGGTGCGCTGCACCACATAAAGAGACGTCGCCAGCAGGACGTTGCCGCCAAAAGCGAAGATGACCGCCGAGGTATGCAGCGGCCGCAGCCGGCCGAAGTTGACCCACTGAGCGATATTCAATCCGGGGAACGCCAGCTCGAGCGCGATATAGACCCCGACGGAGAAGCCGGCAACACCCCAAAGAATGGCCGCGACGGTAGAGAATTTGACAGGGCCGAAATTGTAGTTCGGACGATCATCAATCGTTTGCGGCGGCGGAGCGGCGTCGCGGAGCTTGTAGCGTTGAAAGATGCCGTAGATGCCAAGGACGCTTGCGAAGCAAAGCAACACCATGTGGAAGGCGTAGGCGGGCGTCCACGCTTTGAGGGCGATAAAAGCCGTCAACAGCGTCAAAACGCCAAGTGCGATCGTCAGGCCAATCTCGCCGAACGTTAAGCTTTTGGCCGGAGAAAGCGTTTGTGACATGGATAGCGTCCCGTTCGCAGCGTGCACAAAACAAATGGCGCATGCCGGACGTAGACCGCTCCGGCAAGCTGGAGCGCACTTTAGGAGAAAGTTTTGCGCAGAGGCAATGATGCAAATCAAACGCGATCCGCGCCAAAACGTCGCCTATGCGGGAACGCGGGCGGGATTTGCTTGCCGCCAGAGGCGTTACGATAGCCAGATCGGTTGTACTACGCCATCTGTCTTAGGGGCCAGCGGCGCTGTGTCCCACTGGAGAGCCGAGGCGCCTTCGACACATCAGCGCCGAAGACGCGCCCGCCTTCCATCCAGTGATTCCTGGATGGCGTCGTTCCATGTCGCCGTTCGCGGCGGCCTGTTTATCAAGCGGCGGAATCGGCGGATCGCGACGGATCCCGCGCGGCAAGCAGCCGAACGGCGCTCTTGACGTCGAGGTCAAGTCCGGCGCCGCCGTGCTCCAGGTGCTCGATGATCTTCGCCCGCATGCTCGGATCCCAGAACTTGGCGAGGTGGTCGGCGATGCCGGCTGCCGGATCCGTATGTCTTTGAGACGAGAAATATTTCCCGATCTGATTGGCCATGTATATCAGTCTGTCAGGCGACATTGGGCATTGCTCGGTCGGTGATGCGTCGTGGATGGGTGAAAATCTCGAACTCCCCTGCCCGCGCGACGGCGATCAAGGTCATGCCGCAAGCCTCGGCGAGACGAATCGCCGCCGCTGTCGGCGCGGAGACCGCGACGATTGCCGGAGCTCCCATCCGCGCCGCTTTCTGGATCAGTTCTATCGAAACCCGGCTCGTCAAAAGAACGAGGCCGTCCTTCGCGGAATGCTTGCCGCGGCGAAGCGCGCCGGCAAGCTTATCCAGTGCATTATGGCGTCCGACATCCTCTCGCAGGGCGAGCAGCCCTTCGCCGGGCGTCCAAAATGCCGCGGCATGAACCGCATGGGTCTGCGCATAAAGGCTTTGGCCGAGGGGCAGCGCGTCCATCGCCGTGCTGATGTCGCCGTACTGGAAAGGCCCTCCGCCGGCGACCGGCGGCGCGGAACGCACGGCTTCTTCGAGACTCTCGATGCCACAGAGCCCGCATCCGGTCGGACCGGCCATGCTGCGCCGACGCGCTGAATAGGTTTTCGCGCGGTCGTCAGCCAGCCAGGCGCGAAGTTCGACGCCAAGCCGCGTAGCAACGATCTCGAGGCTCGCAATATCCGCTGGATCGTCGATCAACCCCTCCGTCAGCGCGAATCCGATCGCAAAATCCTCGAGATCCGACGGGGTCGCCATCATCACGGCGTGGGTGAGGCCGTTGAAAGTGAAGGCGATCGCCGTTTCCTCCGGGGCCGAACGCACGGAAGGGACGAGACGCCCGCCTTTCTGTGCAAGGCACCGGACGCTGACCGCCGGCGGCGGCGGTTCAGCTTCAAAGACGGAATCGCAATCGAGATTGCTCATTCGGCCGCGTCTACCGTTTGGAGAATGCGACGGCTCTGCTCGGCCTGCTTGCGATAGCTCTCCTGCCAGTCGCTCGGCCCGTTGGAGCGCGAGACCTGAACCGCCGTCACCTTGAATTCAGGACAATTCGTCGCCCAATCGGAGAAATCGGTCGTGACCACATTCGCCTGCGTCACCGGATGGTGGAAAGTCGTATAGACCACTCCGGGCGCGACGCGTTCGGTGATCAGAGCGCGCAACGTGGTTTCGCCGGCGCGGCTGTGCAGCTTCACCCATTCGCCATCGTTGATCCCTCGTAATTCGGCGTCATGGGGATGAATTTCGAGGAGATCTTCGGGATGCCAGGCGACATTCTCCGTGCGCCGCGTCTGCGCCCCCACATTATAATGACTGAGGATGCGTCCCGTCGTCAGCAACAGCGGGAAGCGCGGCCCTGTCCGCTCGTCCGTCGCGATGTATTCAGTAATGACGAACTTGCCCTTGCCGCGTGAAAACCCGCCAATGTGCATGACCGGGGTCCCTTCCGGCGCAGCTTCGTTGCAAGGCCATTGGATCGAGCCCAATTCATCGAGTTTCTCAAAGGAAACACCGGCAAAGCTTGGCGTTGTCCGAGCGACCTCATCCATGATCTCGCCCGGATGGGCATAATTCATTTCGAAGCCCATTGCGTTGGAGAGCAGCATCGTGATCTCCCAGTCGCCGTAGCCGTTTTTCGGGCTCATCACTTTGCGGATGCGCTGGATGCGCCGCTCCGCATTGGTGAAGGTGCCGTCCTTTTCAAGGAATGTCGAACCCGGCAGGAAGACGTGAGCGTAATTCGCCGTCTCATTCAGAAACAGATCCTGCACGACGACGCATTCCATCGCCTTTAGTCCAGCCGCGACATGATGCGTGTCCGGGTCCGACTGAAGAATGTCCTCGCCCTGGATATAAATGCCGCGGAATTCGCCCCCGACGGCGGCGTCGAGCATGTTGGGGATTCGAAGGCCGGGCTCATGGTCGATTTCGACGCCCCAGAGGCTTTCATAGACGAGACGCGTCGCATTGTCCGACACATGCCGGTAGCCAGCGAATTCATGCGGGAAGGAGCCCATGTCGCAGGCGCCCTGGACGTTGTTCTGTCCGCGCAATGGATTGACGCCGACGCCTTCCCGGCCGAGATTTCCGGTCGCCATCGCAAGATTGGCGATGGCGAGCACCGTCGTCGAGCCCTGGCTGTGCTCGGTGACGCCAAGTCCATAAAAGATGGAGGCGTTGCCGCCCGTCGCGTAAAGCCGCGCCGCGCCGCGAATGAGCCCGGCCGGTACGCCCGACACTTTCTCGACTTCTTCCGGACTGTTGCGGGCCTCCGAAACAAAGGCCGCCCAGTCCTGGAACTCCGACCAGTCGCAGCGTTCCCGCACGAAGGCCTCGTTGACCAGTCCTTCGGTGACGATGACATGAGCGAGCGCGGTCACCACGGCGACGTTGGAGCCCGGCTTCAAAGCCAGATGGTAGTCAGCCTCGACATGCGGCGTGCGGACAAGGTCGATGCGCCGCGGATCGATGACGATAAGCCTTGCCCCTTCGCGCAGCCTTTTCTTCATGCGGGAGCCGAACACCGGATGGGCGTCGGTCGGATTGGCGCCGATGATCAGCATGACGTCGGTGTATTCGACTGAGTCGAAATCCTGCGTCCCAGCCGACGTGCCGAAAGCGGTATTCAGCCCGTAGCCGGTCGGCGAATGACAGACCCGCGCGCAGGTGTCGACATTATTATTGCCGAAGCCGCCCCGGATGAGCTTCTGAACGAGATAGGTCTCTTCATTGGTGCAGCGCGACGAGGTGATCCCGCCAATGGCGCGTCTGCCATGTTGAGCCTGAATGCGCTTGAACTCCGAGGCGGCGTGGCTAATCGCCTCTTCCCACGAAACCTCGCGCCACGGATCATCGATCGAGGCGCGGATCATCGGATTCAGAATGCGGTCGCGATGCGTGGCGTAGCCCCATGCGAAGCGGCCCTTGACGCAGGAATGGCCGTGGTTCGCCTTGCCATCCTTATAAGGAAGCATGCGGACGAGCTCTTCGCCGCGCATTTCCGCCTTGAAGGTGCAGCCCACGCCGCAATAAGCGCAGGTCGTGACGGCCGAATGCTCCGGCAAGCCGGATTCGATCACCGTCTTTTCCATCAAGGTCGCCGTCGGACAGGCCTGCACGCAGGCGCCGCAGGACACGCACTCGGACGCAAGGAAGGATTCATCCTGCCCCGCGGCGACGCGGCTCTCGAACCCACGGCCGTCTATGGTCAGCGCGAAAGTGCCCTGCACTTCCTCGCAGGCTCGCACGCAGCGATTGCAGACGATGCATTTGGCCGGATCATAGGTGAAATAGGGGTTCGACTGATCCTTGACGGAATCAAGATGGTTTGCCCCCTCGTAACCATAGCGGACATCGCGCAGGCCGACGGCGCCGGCCTGGGTCTGCAATTCGCAGTCGCCATTGGCGGCGCAGGTCAGGCAATCGAGCGGATGGTCCGAGATATAAAGCTCCATGACGCCTTTGCGCAGAGCTTTGAGACGCGGCGTCTGGGTTTGAACGACCATGCCCGGCGCGATCGGCGTGGTGCACGAGGCCGGCGTGCCGTTGCGGCCCTTGATCTCGACAAGGCAGAGGCGGCAGGAGCCGAAGGATTCAAGCATGTCGGTCGCGCAGAGTTTGGGAATCTCGGTGCCCATCTCCATCGCCGCGCGCATGATCGACGTGCCTTCGGGCGCCGTCACCTCGACGCCGTCGATCGTCAGCGTGACCATTTTCTCCGATTTTGCGGCCGGGGTGCCGTAATCGACCTCATTGATAAGGGACATGGCGATCGTCCTCACTCGGCCGCAAGCGCATGGCGCGGCGCAAAATCTTCAGGGAAATGATGAAGCGCGCTCAGCACCGGATAGGGCGCAAAGCCTCCGAGCGCGCAAAGCGACCCGAACTTCATGGTCTGACAAAGGTCTTCAAGGAGAGCGATATTTTCAGCTCCCTTGACGCCGCCGACGATTCGGTCGATGACCTCGACGCCGCGCGTCGAGCCGATGCGGCAGGGCGTGCACTTGCCGCAGCTCTCAATCGCGCAGAACTCCATCGCGAAACGCGCCATCTGCGCCATATCGACCGTGTCGTCGAAAACGACGAGGCCACCATGCCCGATGAGCCCGTCGCGGGCGGCGAAGGCCTCATAGTCGAAGGGCGTGTCGAACAGCGAGACGGGAAAATAAGCGCCAAGCGGGCCGCCGCATTGAACCGCGCGCACCGGCCGCCCGGACGCCGTTCCGCCGCCGATTTCCTCGACGATCTCGCCAAGGGTCAGGCCGAAAGCTGTCTCGAACAGGCCTCCGTAGCGAACATTTCCCGCGATCTGCAGCGGCATTGTCCCGCGCGAGCGGCCCATGCCAAACCCCGCGTAGAATTCAGCGCCCTTGTCCAGAACTGTCGGCACAGCTACGAGCGACAGGACGTTATTGACCACCGTCGGCCGGCCGAACAGACCCTTATGCGCCGGCAGCGGCGGCTTTGCGCGCACGATGCCGCGCTTGCCCTCGAGGCTTTCGAGCAGCGCCGTCTCCTCGCCGCAGACATAGGCGCCGGCGCCCATGCGCAACTCAATGTCGAAGGCATGCCCGGAGCCGAGAATGTCCGCGCCAAGATACCCGCCAGCGCGCGCGACATCGAGGGCCTGCGAAAAGGTTTTCGCCGCGTGCGGATATTCGGAGCGGCAATAGACATAGCCCTTGCTGGCGCCGACGGCGATGGCGGCGATCGTCATCCCTTCGATCAGGGCGAAAGGATCGCCTTCCATGATCATGCGATCGGCGAAGGTTCCGCTGTCGCCCTCGTCGGCGTTACAGACGATATAGCGGCGGTCCGCCGGCGCATCGGCGACGGTCTTCCATTTGATTCCGGTGGGAAAGCCCGCGCCGCCGCGGCCGCGCAGGCCGGACTTCGTGACCTCGGCGATGGTCGAAGCCGGTCCGATCTCGATCGCCCGGGCAAGCCCGCGCCAGCCCTCGTGGGCGGCGTAATCGGCAAGCGACACCGGATCGATGACGCCGCAGCGCGCAAAAGTCAGACGCGTCTGCCGGATGAAGAATGGATGATCCTCTGTCCGGCCGATGCGCAGAGGATGGTCCCCGCCCGACATCAACCCCGCGTCGAACAGCGCGGCGACGTCGGAGACTTTGACAGGACCATAGCCGATGCGGCCGCGCTCGGTCTCGACCTCGATCAGCGGCTCCAAAAAGAACATGCCCCGCGAGCCTGTGCGGACGATCTCGACCGACTGCCCGCGCGCCTGCGCCTCGGCCGCGACCTTGGCGGCAATCCTGTCCGCGCCGACCGCGAGAGCCGCGACGTCTTTCGGTATGAAGATTTTTGTCATTGGCGCACCGAATCCACGGCTTCCGCCAGGCTATCATCATCGAGCCGCGCAAGCGGCTCTCCATCGAGCATCGCCGCCGGCGAAGAGGCGCAAAGACCGAGGCAATAGACAGGCTCGACGGTCAGGCTTCCATCAGCGCTCGACTCATGCCAGTCAATGCCGAGCCCAGCGAGAAAGTTTCGCGCCAGCGCCTCGCTGCCCATGCTCTGGCAGGATTCGCCACGGCAAAGCTTCAGAACGTGTCTGGCGGCGGGCTCGTGACGAAAATCATGATAAAAGGTGATGACGCCATGCACTTCGGCGCGGCTCAGGTTCAGGGCTTCAGCGATCAGCGGGGCCGCGGCGTCGCCGACATGGCCGAATTCTTCCTGCAAGGCATGAAGAATCGGAAGCAATGGACCCTCGAGACCTACGTGTTCGCTGACGATCTCCGCGGCGCGGGTTGCGTTCCAAAGGGCCGCCTCAGCCATACATCCACCCATCTTCTGTTCTTTGTAAGCAGAAGGTGGCGTGACGGGACCGAAAGATCAATGCCGCAGTTTTGTCGCTCGATAGAGACCATCTATAGATGAAGGGGATTTTCCAGCGCCAAAGGCAGCTTCGCCTCAATGCTTGAGCGGAGCATTCTCGCCTCGGGGCCCGGCCGCGATCGCGCTTGCGTAAGCAAGCGGGATCGCGGAGAGATTTCTCTATGTCAGAGGGCGCTTACCGCACAATGACCGCGCCTCGAGGACGAACCACGACCGCGCGATGCGGCGCGACGACGACAGGACGCCTGACGACGGCGGCGCCGCGCACCCCGGCGCAGCCGGCGCGATAAACGCCGCGCGCGCAGACAACGGCTCCCGCTTCCTCAACCGAGGCGATCATCGCTCCGGCGACGATCAGGGCCGCAAAAGCGCTGAAAATCATTATCTTCATAGAAATTCTCCTCGAGTCGCGGCCCGTGAGTGAACCGCGAGCGTTTCCAGACGTCGGTTTTCTTATTACGGCGCCCTTTGGGGCGCCAGCCATCATAGCCTAATGCGTCTTCGTTGCATCCCTATGATTTGTCTTTGGGCCTGGGTTCGAGCGCCTCTTGCTTGGACGGCCAGGGCGCATCACATGTGAATCGGCCGTTGACCTCGCCCTCACGGACGATTTGATGAACTTTGCCCGCGCCGCCTTCGTTAGTTGAAGAGATCGCCGCGCCCTTCGTCATCTGGCGCGGCATAGCAATTCGAGACGGGACTATGCTGAAAGAGTTTAAGGAATTCGCGCTCCGGGGCAATCTGATTGATCTCGCGATCGGTTTCATCATCGGCGCGGCCTTCAGCGGACTGGTCCAGTCGCTGGTCAATGACATCATTATGCCTATCGTCGGCCGGATTACGGGCGGCGTCGATTTTTCCAATCTCTATATCCAGCTCTCGGGCGAGCCGGAGCCGACCCTCGCTCTGGCGCGGCAGGCAGGAGCGACCCTCGCCTATGGCAATTTCATTACGCTTCTCATCAACTTCCTCATCGTGGCGTTTGTGCTGTTTCTCATCGTCAAAGCGGTCAACAAGGTCACGCCGAAACCAAAGCCCGCCTCTGACGAGCCGCCAAAACAGGAGATCCTGCTGCGCGAAATCCGCGATCTCCTGGCGAAAAGGCAATGACCCCCGACGCAATGGCGACTGCTGGCGTCGAGACACAATGTCAATTTTCGGACAAGCCGGGATGGATCACCGCGCGCCTGGATTGCGATATGAAAAAGAAAATGCGCTGCGCCAGGCGAAACGCCGATGTGGCAAATCCCTGGCATGAAGCGTGCTGAACGAAACGAAAAGCCTGTCGCTCCGCGTATATTGTGACAGGAATCCGACAATGCATCGCGAGCCATGCGCTTGCTATCGCCAACTTCAAGGCTGTCGCTCATGAATTCGCAAGTCGCGCCCCGGCCCATTTTCCGACCGGCCCCCGCCATCGACCCCAAAGCTCGGGAATTCAACGCAAAGCTTCGGAGCAAGCTGCGCGGCGCGGGCTTGCGGCCGACGCGTCAGCGCATGGCGCTGGGCGCGCTTTTGTTCGCGAGTGGAGACCGCCACGTCACCGCCGAAAAGCTGCACGCGGAAGCAAAGCAGGCGCGCCCGCCGATCTCCCTTGCGACGATCTACAACGCTTTGAATCAGTTCACCGCCGTGGGGCTGCTGCGTGAAATCGCGTTGCAAGGGTCGCGAACCTGGTATGACACCAATACGGGGCCGCATTATCATTTCCTTGTCGAGAATGAAGACGATCTCGTGGATATCCCCCCGGAGGCTATCGGCGTCCTCGGCCTGCCCTCGCCACCTGACGGGATGGAAATCATCGGCGCCGATCTGATCGTCCGCGTGCGGAAAATCGACCAGCCCAAGTAAGGCCGGACCATTGTCATGACAATTGCAATTGTCGGTTTGTTCGATTTCCGACATTGTTCCAAAGTCTTGAGCGAGCAGAACCAGGATCAAAAGCATATAATTGACGCGCGCACTTCAGTGACACCGCGCATGAAAAGAATAATAGCGATGGCAATTGATCTGCTTCAAAGAACGCGCTCTCCGATCATGCTGTAAATCTCGCATCACCTGTCATATCGAGGCGTCACACTCCTCTGTATCAGGAGTGTTGGCATAGGCTTTGCTCTTTTTTCGCCATGGAACTCGAAGTCGCACAAAAGCCCAGTTCAGACTTCGAGGTGATCGGAGGCGCCCCAGCCATCGATCGCCTCGTCGAGGCCTTTTATCGAAACATGGATTCGCGCGCGGACGCGCGAGACATCCGCGCCATGCACGCGGCAGATCTCGAACCGACCAAAAATATCCTCAAACTCTACCTCGGCGAATGGCTCGGCGGCCCCGCGGAGTACTCGAAGCAACGCGGTCATCCGCGGCTGCGGCAGCGGCATATGCGTATTCCAATCGGTCCCGCCGAGCGGGACGCATGGCTCGCCTGCATGAATGCGGCGCTTGATGAGGTGGTGACGGAGGCAAACCTCCGAGATCGACTGAAGGGCGCCTTCCACAAACTAGCCGATTGGCTTCGCAACGATTTGGAAAATGAACATGACAAGCATCGCTGAAACGCCATTCGGATCGCTCGACGCCGAAGGCCGGCTCCTCAACGCCGTCCTCAAGGGACCGACCGACAAGCCCGGCCGCTTCGGTTATCGCGGGGAAATCGCTTTGAAGTTCGCGCAGCAATTCGCCGATGAAAAGCGCCCGCCGGAACTGACCACCGAACAGGTCATCGCCGTCGCCGACGCCGGCAAGCCGACCATTCCATTTCTGGCCGCCTACCTCTTGTCTTTTGAACATTTGCAAGCTCTCGCCGAGGTTCTCCATGGCAAGCTGACGCCCGAGGGGAAATATTTCGCCTTCTGCAACAACATCGACCTCCTGAGCAAATATCGGGTCGAAATCGGCGACGTGCCGTTCTACGTTCTGCCGCTTGACGAATCGACCGTCTATAACGAGCTGCTCGAACTGCTCAATCTCGATAAGACGGATCTCAAAAAGCTAAGCGTCGGCGGAAAGACCGACGCTGTGGCGGAGGCGGCGCTAAAGTTTGATGCGAAGTTTGACCCGATAACTTTCGCACAAGGCGTCGAGCGGATGGGACCGATCCGCAACCGCTACGAGCACAGACCCGTCTAGTTCCCAGCCGCTTCCGTCCTGGAGCGCGACGCCAAAAAGCGGAAACCTCGCTTCGTCCTCGGCCTGACTTGTTTCCCTCCGGGCGAAGGGCCGAGGCCGCAACTGCGCCCGCCGGTTTTCAGACCACATCATGCACTGACGTATTGATGAGAAACGGATTTGAGACTTCGGACGGAATCGCGTTGGGATTCCGTCCCAGTCATCCGGCTCCAGAGCGCTTTCCGATCGAATGGAATCATTCGATCAATCAGAAATCGCTTCAGCTGGCGTCAATTCGTTCCGGCACAAAACGCCTCGGCGAAGACGGCCTCAAAACGCGATTTGCCATCGTTTTGGCGCGAGGACTTTGTTGCGCCGTCCTCGTTCGGATGAGCGGATCTCCGCAGCTTTAGAATTTTTTGACCCGGATGTTGTGTTTGCGCAGCGCGTAGCCGATCTGCCTTGGCGTCAAACCAAGAATGCGCGCCGCTTTGGCCTTGACCCAACCTGCCCGTTCCATCGCGTCGATGATCTTCTCCCGATCTGAGCGATGATCAGAATCACCCCCCGTCCAGCTTTCCGCGCTGGGCGATGAGAGAGGCGCGGAGGGAGGCGCAGACAAAGGCGCCGCTACAGGCGCCTCGACGACGTGGGAGTCGATCGACGCCTCCTCCGGCAGAGACATGGGACGCAGCGCCTGGATAACGCCCACCTGCTGTGGCGTTTCAGCGCCTTTCCACAAAATGGCGGACAGACAGCCATCGTTGCGGCAGGCGAAGTCGCTGTCTTCGATCAAGTCGCTCTGCGCCAGGGTCGCCGTCCGGCGAACACAATTCTCCAGCTCACGGATGTTGCCCGGAAACTTGCACTGTGACAGCACCGCGAGCGCCGACGCCGTCAGCGACATCTCGGATTTTTGTTCCGTGTTGAATCGTCTCAGGAATTCATTGGCGAGCGGCAACAGATCGCCCTCGCGCTCACGAAGTGGCGGCAGGAAAATCGGAACCACATTGATGCGATAATAAAGATCCGCGCGAAATTCGCCGCGCTTCACGGCGTCCTCAAGATTCCTGTTGGTCGCGCAAACGAGCCGCACATCGACCTTGATCGGCCGCATGCCGCCGACGCGTTCGAACTCGCCTTCCTGCAGCACGCGGAGGAGCTTGGCCTGAAAGGGCGCTGAAATATCGCCGATTTCATCGAGGAACAGCGTGCCGCCGTCGGCGAGCTCGAAGCGCCCCTTGCGCATGGTTATGGCGCCCGTGAAAGCGCCTCGCTCATGCCCGAACAGCTCCGATTCCAGCACGCTCTCCGGCAACGCCGCGCAATTCAGCTTAACGAAAGGCTTCGATTGCCGCGGCGACAGATTGTGGATCGCGGCGGCAAACATTTCCTTGCCTGTGCCTGATTCGCCGCGCAACAGCACCGTCGATCTGCTCTTGGCGACGATCCTGATTTTTTTGACGACGGCGCGCACCGATGGGCTGTCGCCGACGATTCCCTCTATGCCGCTGAATTTCACCTCAGAGGACCGAGGACGGTTGCTTTTTTCGAGGCGCGCATTTTCCTGCATGAGCCGCTCGCGATCGCGCGCGACGAGTTTTTGCAGGCGAAGCGTCTGTCCGACAAGATTGGCGATCATTGTCAGAAAGCGGACATCGTGATCAAAGCGGACATTGGTGCGGCTGGTAAAGACGCGATCGACCGTCAGTGTGCCAACGACATCTTCGCCGTCCTTGATCGGGACGCCAATGAGAGAAAACGGCTGACCATCCTTCGGTCCCCACGCCGAGAGGTCCGAGCCCGCAAATAACGGCGAGGAATGGACGCTTTCGACGACGAGAGGCATTTTTGTCGTGACGATCTGCCCGATGGCGCGTTCGGGCAAGCGGTCGAAATAGACTTTGGCGTTGTTTTCCGACCAGCCGGACCCAACGACGATCTCCGGCTTGCCCGTCTTGTCGAGCAGAGCGATCAGTCCGTGGCGCATGTCGAGGAAACTCGACATCAATCCAAGCACTCCCGCCAGATTGACCTCCAATCGGTTGACGGAGGCGAGCAGCTTTGAAATTTCATAGACGCCGACAAGGGTTGTCTCACCAGGGTCGGTCGCGCGGACGGCGGCGACATTGGTCGTGAAGATTGGCTGTTCGCCCATCACATTCGCCTTCGATCAGGATGAAAAACATTCTTATGATGTTGCACAGCAAAATACATGCCGTTTTGTACACAAGCTGACATTTCAGCCAAAGCGTGTCTGCACATCGAAGCAGGCGCAGACTTGCGGCGGCAGGTTTGTCTGTTTTGCGACAGCCTGAAATCAACGGCTTCCGCCTTAAGCGCTCCATCTATTTGCATATAGCCGTCGATCAGATCGATGTCCTTCCTCTGCGACAAAACGCCCGCCTGCCGCGCAAAAGGGCATTGGCCCATCGTTTGCTAAGCGGCTGGTGGAGGACTTGGGCATGAGCGACCATTCGCATTTTCTAACGCACGCCCTGTCGCCAAAACCCTTCGCCGTGATTCTCGGGGCCAATGAAATCGCCTCGGCCATCGCCGTCTATCTTCACCGTAACGGCTGCGGGGTCGTCCTCTCGCATGATCCAAGCCCTCCCGTTTTCAAACGCGGGATGTCGTTCCACGGCGCCCTGTTCGGCGATCACGCGGCGATCGACGAAATTTCCGCCGAGCGCGTCGAGACGAGTTTGGAAGTGCTCTCAGCGCTCTCGCGCGCCAATGTCGTCGCTATAACGCCGCTCGGACTTTCGGATCTTTTAGTCCTTCGCCGCCTTGATCTTATCATCGACGCCAGACTGCAAGGGCCCGCACAGAGGCCTGATCTCAGGAATCTGGCGCGGTTCGCGATCGGGCTCGGCCCCGGCTTCGCGAGCGGCGTCAACTGCGACGTCGCTCTGTCGGCGCCTTCGCGGAGGGCCGCCATCCCCGTCGGCGGGGACGCGAGGGAGCCGCGCAGACTATTGGAACGCTTCGTCTACGCCGATAGCCGCGGTCTTTGGCAAACGGCCGTCGACCTCGGCTCCCGCGCATTCCGCGGATTTGTCGTCGGCCATGTTCATGGCGCGCCCGTCAGCGCATTGATCGACGGCATTCTTGTCGGCGTCGCGCGCGACGGAAGCGAAGTTGTGGAAGGCGACATTCTGGCCGAGGTCGAGCCGAGAACGCGCCAGGCGATTTGGACGGGAATGGACAAAGCCGGACGATCAACGGCGAGCGCCGTGATGCGCGTCATTCAGGATTACGTTGACCGCAGAGAAAAGAGCAACTCCGCGATTTCCCAAAGATCGCCATAGGCCATCGCCCCCCAGATTTTCCATTGTGCATCGGCATAATCATCCGCCGCCGCTGATTTCTCACTCCGCGCCCGAAGCAAGCCCGTAGGCCCGGCGACGGCGCCACCGCATTCGCGGCCACGCGGACATGAGGCGTCGGAGAAAACCGCCGGGCGCCCCAGATCCAAAACCCCGAGCGAATTTGACGCAGATCATTGACGCATGATCGCCACGCTTTATCCATGCTTTCCGCCCGCGACTGTTGCTTTCCGGCTGTCCGCTTTCTGCAAATCGCAAGTGCGGCCATACCCGTGCGGCCATACCCGTGCGGCCGTCCGCTTGAATGTCGATTTGCCGACATGCCGCTTATCCGTTTCCAGACATGTGTCAGCATAGCGACATCCCCCTCCCTAATCTAAAACCTCTCTAAATATCAGGCTGTTGCATCCTCGAATAGTGATGGCACGCTTGTTGCCAACTATCTCTCGCACAACGCTTTGCTCGCCCGCGACAGAGGTCACGCAGTTCGAGCCCGCGATCCGAGATGTCTGGCGCAGAGCCTACCGCGAGGAATCGATATGGAAGAAGCCTATCAACCCAATCTACATGGCGAGAGCACAGAAGTTCTCGGCGATCTGTTGCAGAAGATTGCTGAACATAAGGGATGCGGCACCAGCGGCGGAAGCGGCAAAGCCAGTTGCGGCACCTCCGCCGGCCCCGCTGATATGGCTCCTGAAGTGTGGGAGAAGGTCAAAAACCATCCCTGCTACAGCGAAGAGGCTCACCATCACTACGCGCGCATGCATGTCGCCGTCGCGCCCGCCTGCAACATTCAGTGCAACTATTGCAACCGCAAATATGACTGCGCCAATGAATCGCGCCCCGGAGTCGTCAGCGAAAAGCTGACGCCCGAACAAGCCGCCAAAAAGGTGCTGGCGGTCGCGTCGACGATCCCGCAAATGACGGTGCTTGGAATCGCGGGTCCCGGCGATCCGCTGGCCAATCCTGTGAAGACATTCAAGACGTTCGAGCTCATCTCGAAAACGGCGCCCGACATCAAGCTCTGCTTGTCCACCAACGGCCTGGCGTTGCCCGACCACGTCGATACGATCGCGAGCTTCAACGTTGATCACGTGACGATCACCATCAATATGACCGATCCCGAAGTCGGCGCCAAAATCTATCCGTGGATCTTCTGGAAAAACAAGCGCGTCACCGGCATCGAGGCGGCCAAGATCCTCACCGACCGTCAGTTGCAAGGCCTCGAAATGCTCACCGAGCGGGGCATTCTCTGCAAGGTCAACTCGGTGATGATCCCGGGCGTCAACGATCAGCATCTCGTCGAGGTCAACAGGGCTGTGAAGTCGCGCGGCGCCTTCCTGCACAACATCATGCCGCTGATCTCCGCGCCTGAGCATGGCACGGTGTTCGGCCTCAACGGCCAGCGCGGTCCTTCGGCGCAGGAGCTGAAGGCCCTGCAGGATAGCTGCGAAGGCGAAATGAACATGATGCGGCATTGCCGCCAATGCCGCGCCGACGCCGTCGGCCTTCTTGGCGAAGATCGCAGCGCCGAATTCACCACTGACAAGATCATGGAAATGGAGGTCAATTACGACCTCGAATCCCGTAAGGCTTATCAGACCAAGGTCGAAGAAGAGCGCATCGCAAAGGTCGAAGCCAAGAACGCGGAGCTCGAGACGCTCGCAGGCGCGGCGAGCGACATCAAGATCCTGATCGCGGTTGCGACCAAGGGCAGCGGCCGCGTCAACGAGCACTTCGGCCACGCCAAGGAGTTCCAGGTCTATGAGCTCAGCACCAAGGGCGCGAAGTTCGTCGGGCATCGCCGCGTCGATCTTTACTGCCAGGGCGGCTATGGCGAGGAGGACGCGCTCGAGACGGTGATCCGCGCGATCAACGACTGCGCCGCCGTGTTCGTCGCAAAGATCGGCGGCTGCCCGAAGGACTCCCTGCGCGCCGCCGGCATCGACCCGGTCGACCAATACGCATTCGAATTCATCGAGCAGTCTGCGATCTCCTACTTCAAGGACTATCTCGCGAAGGTGAACAGCGGCGAGGTCCAGCATGTCGAGCGCGGGGACGCCGATATCCGTCAAGGCGCTTTCGTCCCGGTCTGACCGGGACGGACGCCGCAGCAATCGTCAGAAAGGAGACAGCTATGACCTACAAGATCGTCGCCTCGCAATGCACGTCGTGCTCGGCGTGCGAGGCGGAATGCCCGAACGTCGCCATTACGGAGAAGGGCGGCACCTTTGTCATCAATCCGAAGAAGTGCACGGAATGCATCGGCTATTTCGACACGCCGCAATGCGTCGCCGTCTGCCCGGTCGACGACACATGCGTGATCGACAATTCCCATCCGCGCTACCAGCCCACCGGGAGCGCGGCATGAACATCAGCCTGACGCCGGCCGCTCATAAGTTCATCCGCCGCCTCGTCATGTTCGACGGCGCGCCCGGAAGCGGCCTTCGGTTGTTGGTCACTCCCGGCGGATGCTCCGGCCTTTCCGCCGAGTTCAGCGTCCAGGCTGCCCCAGCAGGCAACGAGGCGGTATTCACGCAGGATGGCGTAAAGCTTTTTCTGCCCGCCGAGAGCCGGCTATTGCTCGACGGAATCACAATTGATTTCGTCGATTCACCGGCCAAGACGGGGTTCGCTTTCATCGATCCCAAGAAAGACGCCTGCGCCTGCAGCAGCAGTCAGTCGACCGCTTTTGCAGAACCAGCGCTCTCCTCTGCGAAATAGGCGCAGAGCATGTTCGCGACTGATGATATCGGCGCGCAGCCATCAGCCGGACTCGAGATCGACGCCATTGCCGCGTCCGTGCTCGGGGCCGGCTTGCCGGCCGCCGCCGAGCGGCGTCTGCGCGAAGCCGGCGAGGCTTACCACCTTGACGACGTTGCAGAGACGCACCTCCTCGCGGCTTGCGACCTCGCGCCGGATCATCCGGCCGTGTTGATCGGTCTCTATCGCTTCTATTTTTACAAGGGCCATATGCTGAAGGCCCTTGAGGTCGCGGGCAAATGTCTCGTCATGGCGTCGAACGAACTTGGTCTCGCGAGCGACTGGCGCGACGTCAACCGTGAGGACGCCGATTTTGGCTCCTTCGCAGCGGTTCTGCCACGCTTCTTCATGTTCACCTTGAAGGGCTACGCCTACCTGCAGATGCGCATTGGCGCATTGGACGAAGGACGCGCCGCGGTGATGAAGCTTCTTGACCTTGATCCTTCCGACAAGATCAATGCCGGGCTGCTTTTGAGCGTCGCCGATCGTTCGGGAGTCGAAGATGATGACTGACATTGACGTGGCTATCGACTGGCGCGGCGAGGCCGTTGATTGCGCGATCTGCGCCCATCGCGACCTCCTTGCGGAGGCGCGCTGCCAGCCCCTCAAGGCCTGCGTCCACGACCGGTATGCAAGGCGCATTGATCGATTTTTCGACTGGAACCCTGGTCCCGCGCAAACCTATCTGAAGCACCCCTATTTCGAGGTGCGCGCCTGCGCCGCCAAGGCCGCTGACGTTTTTCATCTGCCGCCCCTTTTGGACGATCCGGAGGAAACGGTTCGTTGGAGCGCCGCCCGGCGCCTGCCGATGCGCTATCTGCTGCGACTGCGCGCTGATCCGCATCGTGAGGTTCGCATCCGTGTCGCGCAGAGGCTCGAGGGCGCCGATCTCATCCCGATGCTGGAGGATTCGGACTATTACGTGCGTCAGACCGTGGCGCGGCGCATCCCGGCCGATCTCCTCGTTCTGCTGGTCGGCGACGAGGACGTGGAGGTCAGGCGCGTCGTCGCCGTTCGCATCGGCATGGAGCACCTTCCCCGAATGGTGGCGGATTCAGATGCGGCGGTCAGGCTGGAGGTCGCGCGGCGTCTCGATCCCGCAGGGTTGGCGAGACTCGCCGCCGATCCGGATTGGCGCGTTCGCTACGAGATCGTGCTGCGCGCGGATATCGAGATCGTGCGCGCGCTCGCCGGCGACGAAGACCCTGTCGTTCGAGACGCCGCGCGCGACAGGATTTCCTCACGGCCCGCCGACAAGAGCCGTGATGCGCCGACGATGGCGCAGGACCCGGCGTCGCCCGCATCAGCATCGCCAAACCTCGTGTCGTCGGATTTGAGGGACCGTCCAATCGTGGAGGACAGCAGATGACCAACATCAGCCGGGACAGCGACGTCGTCGAACTCAACAATCCGCCATTGTATAACTATGGCCAGAGGGTGCGGGCGCGCAGAACAGTGCGCAACGACGGCACCTTCATGGGGAAGGAAATCGGCGAAATCCTTTGCAACAAGGGCGACGAAGGGTACGTCGTCAGCATAGGCACGTTCCTCCAGCAATTCTACATCTACGGCGTCGAATTCGTTTCTACCGGCTATCGCGTTGGCATGAAACGCAAAGAGATCGATCCGGTCGAAATTGTCAAAGAAATCTAAAGCGGGAGTTCCTCATGAACGGTTCTGGACCGGCCAAATTTGAATGGGGGCAGCGCGTTCGTGCGACCGCCGATCTTTTCAACGACGGCTCATTTCCCGATCAACCCACCGATGCTCTCTTGGTGCGGGCGGGGGATCCGGGCGAAATCGTCCAGGTCGGCTCTCATGTCGAAACGGAAACGCCGATCTATCTCGTTGAGTTTGGCGAACGCCGGGTCGTTGGCTGCCTCGCGGATGAGATCGCGCCAGTCTGACCGCCCCGCGTGATCCGACGCAAAGGGTTCGCGTTTTTTTAAGGTCATGCTCCGCCCGCGAACGTCTATCCACCTACACCTACGCCCACGCAATCAAACAGATAAGGCGCCCCGTGAAAATCATGATCCGCAGAAGCTCAGAAGGAATTCTCTCGGCCTATGTGCCCAAGAAGGACCTTGAGGAGCCGATCGTCGATATGGAAAGGCCGCAGATGTGGGGCGGCCGGATCACGCTCGCCAACGGCTGGCAATTGGCTCTGCCTGAGATGGGGCCGGAAACTACGCTTCCGATTACGGTCGAAGCGCGGCGATTGAGTGAATGACATGAGTTTCGATGCGCAAAGCCTCGCCGCGATCGACGAACTGCTGGCTTCCGCCGAAGCCAACGGCGCGACGATCGCTGAACTCAGGCGGCGATTCCCGGGCTTGTCGCTCAGTCGTTGCGACGCCTCGGACGTCGCCGATGAAACGCCCTTCCGCCGCTTCGAGCGCTGCGATCTTTATCTGCTCGATGGCCGCGACCACTGCTGGAAAATAACGTCAGATCCCGCAACAGCGACCGGGCTCGTGCTCGCGGCAAACGAGGCGCAGAAATGAAAGCGACATCGCTGCCTCTTTGCGATCCTGACATGTCGGAATTCGAACTCGACGCGGTGCGTCAGGTTCTCATCTCATCCAGCCTGTCGGCGGGCCCCGTTGTCGAAGAATTCGAGGCGGCTTTCGCACAATATCTTGGCCGTAAGCATGCAATCGCAGTAGCAAGCGGTGAAATCGGCCTTCTGCTCACGCTGCAAGCGTTCGGCATCGGCAAAGGCGACGAAGTTGTCGCATCGGCTCATTCCTTCCGCGAAACCGCCCACGCCATCATGTTGAGCGGCGCGCGCCCCGTGTTCGCCGACATCGATTACTGGGCGGGAACGATCTCGCCGGACAAAGCGGCGGCCGTCCTTACCGAGCGCACACGCGCCATCATCGGCGCCAACGCCAACGGCCACCCTGCGCCCTGGCAACCCCTGCGCGAACTGGCGAAAAGCGCCGGAGTCGCCTTGATCGAGGACTCCACCGAAGCGATCGGTTCAATCTACAAAGGATCCCCGGTCGGCACATTCGGCGACTGTTCCATCTTTGATTTTTCTCAGCCGGGAGCCCTCGTCTGCGGCGAAGGCGGCATGATTGTGACCGACGACGACGATCGGGCCATCGCCATCCGGCGCCTTCGCTCACGGCGGATCGACGAACGATCCTCCGTGGTCATCGGCGCCGTCGCGCCGCTCCAGGCCAATCTCAGCGATCTATCCGCCGCCCTTGGGCTTGCGCAGCTGCGTCGCATCGACGTTCTCCTCGCACGCCGCAAATGCGTCGAAGCCTGGTATTATGATTATTTGCGCTCATTCGAGGGCATCAAGGACCCCTATATCGCGCCGGACGTAGAAGAGGTTCACTGGTTCCTTTATGTTGTCCATCTCGGGACGCGCTTCTCCCGTTCGAGCCGCGACTCGATCGTCGATGATCTCCATCGCGAACAGATCGAAGCGGCGGCCTATTCGCAGCCTCTTCATCTGCAACGCCTCTACTTCAATGCTGGGTATAGGCGCGGCGATTTCTTCGTCACCGAAAAGGTTGCGGACCGCGCCGTGGCGCTTCCCTTCCACGCTCATCTGACGGAGGCGCAAGTCGCCTTCATCGTTGGAACGATGAAGGACGCGTCCATCAACGTCGGCGCGGGCGCCGCCATTTATTGACCAGAACGCTTGTCATCAAACAACAGGAGCACGACATGCCGCTTTTAACCATCAAGCCGTCAGGAAAGACAATCGAGGCCGCCGAAGGAACCACGCTTCTCGACGCGTTGCTCGCCGCCGGGGAAAAGATCGTCTCGAAATGCGGCGGCGAGGCGAAATGCGGGGCTTGCCATATCTTCGTGCTCGAAGGCCGCAAGGGCATTTCCAAGATGGGCAAGCTCGAAAACGAAAAGCTCGACACAATCGTCGGCGTCGGTTCGAAATCGCGCCTCGCCTGCCAGGCCCATTTCGGGACCGAGAACGTCACGGTCGAGATGTTGAGCTTCGTCTGAACAGATTAGACGCCCGCTAAATTGACCACGTCATTTCCGGGCGTGATTGCAGTTTGAAGGCCTCACGCTCCAGTAACGACATCGAAAGGATCTCGACATGACCGCCGCCGACACGCTCATCATTCATGTCCGCTTCGCACCGGACGGCTCAGTGACAGAAATCGGAGAGAGGCCCTCGGGGCTTGATGCGCAGCAATGGTTCAACCGGCTGAGCGATAAGGCTGGAAGCTCCTTCCAGGCGCTTTCGGGCGGCCGCGGATTTTTCCGTCTCGGCACAGAAGTCGTCACCGCGCTGAAAGCGGCCGCGCTGCAATGAGTTCGGGGCCGCGCAGCGGTCCAGCACAGGGAGAAGATGAATGCTCGGTGAAATTCACGCGGCCATCGACCGCGGCGATGTGGTTCCCTATCTCGGTCCCGGCGTGCTGGCGCTAGCGGGCGAGGACGGCCCGTTGCCTTACTCACCGGAAACGCTAGTCGGGAAGCTGACTGCGGCCGCGACCGTCCCACACAAAATTCGCAACAACCTGACGGCCACGGCGCAATTCATCGAGAACTTCAAACACCGCAAGACGGTGACGTCCGTCATGACCAAGACGTTCGAGCAACCCGCGTCTCCAACCATCCTGCATCAATGGCTGGCGGCGCGCCCCAAATTGCCTCTCCTCGTCAGCGCGTGGTACGATGATCTGCCGCAAAAGGCTCTCGCGGGCCGGAGCGCCTGGGGAATGGCGCAGGGCGTCAGCCAGGCCGAACATTTTGGCGAATGGGTGCATTATTTCCGCCCGGACGGCAGCCGCATCCCTGGCGTCCGACGCGTTCTTGACGCCTCAGGCGCCAAGGCGCCGGCGGAGGCGCCGGAAGAGACACTAAGCTGGACGACGCTTCTCTATCAGCCGATCGGTTCCGTCTCGCCAGCGGCCAATTTCATCATTTCGGACTCGGATTATGTCGAAATCCTTACCGAAATCGACATTCAGACGCCGATACCCGAAGCCGTTCAGTCGATCCGGCGCGGCAAGAATTTTCTTTTCCTCGGCTGCCGTTTTTCGAGCCAATTGGAGCGGAGTTTTGCGCGGCAGATTATGAAGCGCTCGTCTGATCGTCACTGGGCTGTATTGCCAGGCGCCCTGACCCGCAACGAAGAAAGGTTTTTGCGCGAGCAGAACATCACCCGCATAGATATGCCCCTCGACGGCTTTGTCGCGAAATTGACAGCGAACGCTGCAAGCAATCCCGAACTGGCGACGATCTGACAAGAACGGAGCGAAAGGCCTCCGGCTTTCGAAGCAGATATCGAGGATCAGGAGAAAGAGCTCCATCTGCCCAAGAAGACTTGACCTGCAGCGCAGCGCAAGGCGCGCATGAACCGGCCTCAGAGCCTGATCAATCAATGATTTGGTCAGGCTCTTGCTTTGACTACTCTGGCAGGATGTGCCGGCCAGCGATCCGCCACACACCCACGCCGATGAGAAGACTCCCGGGCATTCGGCTGAGGCTCCCGCTTGCCTTCCTCAGGGTGTTTTGAGAACCGTGAGCGGTATGGCAAAGCCGACGCGTCGCCCGAGCAGAACGTCGACCTTCTCCCGAACGGACTCGATCGTCAGCGGCTTGGCCAGAACCCCGTGCGCGCCGGAGGCGAGGCACTGCCGCGCAATCTCATCCTTGGCCGAATCCGCGACTACCAGAATCTTCGCTCCAGGTATGCGCTCGCGAATTTGCGACAGCACGCTGACGCCTTCGCCTTGCACGATCGAAACGGCGAGCAAAATCAGGTCTGGTTTGCTTTCAGCGGCCTTGGCGAAGGCCGGCTGCAAACCAGGCACCTCATGCGTCTCATTTTCATCATGCAACATGAATTGCAGGGCGGCGCGGATGATTTCGTCGTCGTCGACAACGAAGATCCGCTTGTTTTCGATAGCTCGCGATGTCTCAACGCCGATCTGCATTTGCGCTCTCTCCTCAATCCGCACACGCCCGACGGTTGCAAGTTGCATACCGCAGGACCGACGTTGAAGATCGCATGACGAGGAAGCGTCGTTCCGTGCGCCTTTGCCCGCGCGCGAGCCTTGCGGGATGTTTTCTTTCATACGAACAAACGACACGAATGTCGGCTTTGAGACAAGCCCCAGAAGACCTTGCTTCATCGCTATTTCTACCGTCATAACAACGCTTTAACACCTACACAACGGCTTGGCACGACGCTTGCGAAATAGGGTCTGCGTCAGGCGGGCGAATGCCGCGAAGGCACAACTCGGGGAAACGCACTTCGGCGCCCTGCAACGCGCGACGTCATCATCAAACACGTTGTCGGCCACGTTTTCCGGCGCCGATAGAATTAAAGGGATCAAGGAGCAATCAATGTCAGACCTTCGACAGATCGCATTTTATGGCAAGGGAGGCATCGGTAAGTCGACGACCTCACAGAACACCCTCGCGGCCCTTGCCGCCATGGACCAGAAGATTCTCATCGTCGGCTGCGACCCGAAAGCAGATTCCACCCGCCTCATCCTTCACGCCAAGGCGCAGGACACCATCCTGAGCCTTGCCGCCGAAGCCGGCAGCGTTGAGGATCTCGAACTCGAAGACGTGATGAAGGTCGGCTTCCGCGACATTCGCTGCGTCGAGTCGGGCGGTCCGGAGCCAGGCGTCGGCTGCGCCGGCCGCGGCGTCATCACCTCGATCAACTTCCTCGAGGAAAACGGGGCTTACGACGGCGTTGATTATGTTTCCTATGACGTGCTCGGCGACGTGGTGTGCGGCGGTTTCGCCATGCCCATCCGCGAGAACAAGGCGCAGGAAATCTACATCGTCATGTCCGGCGAAATGATGGCCATGTACGCCGCCAACAATATCTCCAAGGGCATCTTGAAATACGCCAATTCGGGCGGCGTTCGCCTCGGCGGGCTCGTCTGCAACGAGCGTCAGACCGACAAGGAATATGAGCTCGCCGACTCGCTGGCGAAGAAGCTTGGCACCCAGCTCATCTACTTCGTGCCGCGCGACAACATCGTCCAGCACGCCGAGCTGCGCCGCATGACGGTCATCGAGTATGCGCCGGACTCCGCGCAAGCGGAGCACTATCGCACCCTCGCGCAGAAGATCCACGCGAACAAGGGCAACGGCGTGATCCCGACCCCGATCACGATGGACGAACTCGAAGACCTGTTGATGGCGCATGGCATCATGAAGTCGGTCGACGAATCGCAGGTCGGCAAGAGCGCCGCCGAACTCGCCTCCGCCTAATCACCAGCGGGGCGCCGACCGCAGCGCGCGGAACCGGCGCCTCCCTACCGATCAACGGATTTCGAAAGGTGCGACCATGAGCCTGGCGCCAGCTGAATCAATCGAAGACATCAAGGCCCGGAACAAGGCCCTCATCAAGGAGGTCCTTGAAGTTTACCCGGAGAAGACCGCGAAACGGCGCGCCAAGCACCTTGGCACGTTCGAGGAAGGCAAGCCCGACTGCGGCGTTAAATCAAACATCAAGTCGATCCCCGGCGTCATGACGATTCGCGGCTGCGCTTATGCCGGCTCGAAGGGCGTTGTCTGGGGCCCGATCAAGGACATGATCCACATCAGTCACGGCCCTGTCGGCTGCGGACAATATTCCTGGGCCGCCCGCCGCAATTATTATATCGGCACGACCGGCGTCGACACCTTTGGCACGATGCAGTTCACCTCCGATTTCCAGGAAAAGGACATCGTGTTCGGCGGTGACAAAAAGCTCGCCGCGATCATGGATGAGATCCAGGTGCTGTTCCCGCTGAATAAGGGCATCACCGTTCAGTCTGAATGCCCGATCGGCCTGATCGGCGACGATATCGAGGCTGTGTCCAAGGCGAAGTCGAAGGAATACGCCGGCAAGACGATCGTTCCCGTCCGTTGCGAAGGCTTCCGCGGCGTTTCCCAGTCTCTCGGCCACCACATCGCGAACGACGCGGTTCGCGACTGGGTGTTCGATAAGCAGGAAGGCAAGCCCGCCCGCTTCGAATCGACGGACTACGACGTCGCAATCATCGGCGACTACAACATCGGCGGCGACGCCTGGTCCTCGCGCATCCTGCTCGAAGAGATGGGCCTTCGCGTTATCGCGCAATGGTCTGGCGACGGCACGATCGCCGAGCTCGAGGCGACCCCTAAAGCAAAGCTGAATGTGCTGCATTGCTACCGTTCGATGAACTACATCTCGCGCCACATGGAAGAAAAGTACGGGGTTCCGTGGGTCGAGTACAACTTCTTCGGACCGACCAAGATCGAGGAATCGTTGCGCAAGATCGCGAGCCATTTCGATGACAAGATCAAGGAAGGCGCAGAACGCGTCATCGCCAAGTACCGCGCTCTGACGGACGCCGTCATTGCGAAATACCGGCCGCGCCTCGAAGGCAAGACTGTGATGCTGTTCGTTGGCGGCCTGCGCCCGCGCCATGTCATCGGCGCTTACGAAGATCTCGGAATGGAGATCGTCGGAACGGGCTATGAATTCGGCCACAACGACGACTATCAGCGCACGACCCACTACGTGAAGGACGGCACGCTGATCTATGACGACGTGACCGGTTACGAATTCGAAAAATTCGTCGAAAAGGTCCAGCCCGATCTTGTCGGCTCGGGCATCAAGGAAAAATACGTGTTCCAGAAGATGGGCGTTCCTTTCCGCCAGATGCACTCCTGGGACTATTCCGGCCCCTATCACGGCTACGACGGCTTTGCGATCTTCGCGCGCGACATGGACATGGCGATCAACTCGCCCGTCTGGAAGCTCGCCAAGACCCCTTGGGCCGCCTGAACTGAACTCATCCCGCGCTCTCTTCAGTGAGAGCGCGGCTCCGACTGCGGAACTGGAAAAGGATCAACCATGCCACAGAATCCTGACAACGTTCTCGACCACTTCAACCTGTTCCGGCAGCCGGAATATAAGGAAATGTTCGAGAACAAGAAAAAGAACTTCGAGAACCCCGTCCCGGACAGCGAGCTCGAGCGCGTTCGCGAATGGACCAAGACCGACGAATATCGCGAGAAGAATTTCGCCCGCGAAGCGCTGACCGTCAATCCGGCCAAGGCCTGCCAGCCCCTCGGCGCCGTCTTCGCCGCTGTCGGCTTTGAAGGAACGATTCCTTTCGTTCATGGATCGCAGGGCTGCGTCGCCTACTACCGCAGCCATTTCTCCCGCCATTTCAAGGAACCGACGTCCTGCGTCTCCTCGTCCATGACGGAAGACGCCGCCGTTTTCGGCGGCCTCAACAACATGATCGACGGCCTCGCCAACACCTACAACATGTACAAGCCGAAGATGATCGCGGTGTCGACGACCTGCATGGCGGAAGTCATCGGCGACGATCTTAACGCCTTTATCAAGACAGCGAAAGAAAAGGGTTCGGTCCCGCAGGAATATGACGTTCCTTTCGCCCACACTCCGGCGTTCGTCGGCAGCCACATCACCGGCTACGATAATGTGATGAAGGGCGTTTTCGAACATTTCTGGGACGGCAAGGCGAAAACCGCGCCGGCCCTGCAGCGCGTGCCGAACGAGAAGATTAACTTCCTCGGCGGTTTCGACGGCTACACGGTCGGCAATTTGCGTGAAATCAAGCGCATCTTCAAATCAATGGACGTCGAGTACACGATCCTCGGAGACAACAGCGACGTGTGGGACACGCCGACGGATGGCGAGTTCCGCATGTATGACGGCGGCACGACCCTCGAGGAAGCCGCCAATGCCCTGCACGCCAAGGCGACGATTTCGATGCAGGAATTCTGCACTGAAAAGACGCTGCCCTTCATCGCCTCGAAGGGCCAGGAGACTGTCGCCTTCAATCATCCGATCGGCGTGCGCGGAACGGACGCTTTTCTGATGGCCGTGTCGCGCATCACCGGCAAGCCGGTCTCCGCGGAGCTCACCCGTGAGCGCGGCCGTCTCGTCGACGCAATCGCGGATTCGAGCGCGCACATTCACGGCAAGAAATTCGCGATCTACGGCGATCCCGATCTCTGCCTCGGCCTTGCCGCGTTCCTGCTCGAGCTCGGCGCCGAGCCGACCCATATTCTGTCCACCAACGGCGGCAAGGCATGGGCGGAAAGAGTCCAGGCGCTGCTCGACAGCTCGCCCTTCGGCAAGGACTGCCACGTCTATCCGAACAAGGATCTGTGGCACATGCGCTCGCTCCTGTTCACCGAGCCGGTCGATTTCCTCATCGGCAACACCTACGGCAAATATCTCGATCGCGACACCGGAACGCCGCTGATCCGTATCGGCTTCCCGATCTTCGACCGGCATCACTATCACCGTTATCCGGTGTGGGGCTATCAGGGCGGCATGAATGTGCTGGTCTGGATCCTCGACAAAATCTTCGACGAGATCGACCGCAACACAAATGTGGTGGCGAAGTCGGACTACAGCTTCGACATCATTCGCTAACAAAAGGATGCGCGGCGAGATTGTCCTGTTGCGCATTTCCGCAACATTCGACACGCGCCGAGCGCTGATCTCTCGGCTCCATCGCGCCGGGCCTTGTCCCCGGTCGCGATGGAGCCGCGACGCCTGAAGCGCGATAGAAAAGAATGCGCAACTTGTCTGATCGAACGGCTCACCCGTGAAGAATGTTCCTCCGGGCGGGCGCGGCTCCGGGTTTCGAAGGAGGTCTCTATGACGTCGTTGGCGAATACCGTTCAGGAAGTCTTCAACGAGCCTGCCTGCGCGAAGAATCAGGCAAAGTCCGAGAAAGAGCGCAAGAAGGGCTGCACCAAGCAATTGCAGCCAGGCGCCGCCGCCGGGGGCTGCGCCTTCGACGGCGCGAAAATCGCGCTACAGCCGATCACCGACGTCGCGCATCTTGTGCACGGTCCGATCGCCTGCGAGGGAAATTCCTGGGACAATCGCGGCGCCAAATCGTCCGGCTCTCAGCTCTATCGCACCGGCTTTACGACAGACATTAACGAAACCGACGTCATCTTTGGCGGCGAGAAGCATCTCTTTAAGTCGATCAAGGAGATCATCGAGAGATATGACCCGCCGGCCGTCTTCGTCTATCAGACTTGCGTGCCCGCGATGATCGGCGACGACATCGGCGCAGTCTGCAAGGCCGCCGCCGCGAAATTCAACAAGCCTGTCATTCCGGTGATCTCTCCTGGCTTTGTTGGTCCAAAGAACCTCGGCAACAAGCTTGCGGGCGAAGCGATCCTCGATCACGTCATTGGAACGATTGAGCCCGAATATACGACGCCCTATGACATCAACATTATCGGCGAATACAATCTCTCCGGCGAATTGTGGCAGGTGAAGCCTCTGTTCGACGAGCTTGGCGTCCGTATCCTTTCCTGCATCTCGGGCGATGCGAAATATAAGGAAGTCGCGTGGTCACATCGCGCCAAGGCGGCGATGATGGTCTGCTCCAAGGCGATGATCAACGTCGCACGGAAAATGGAGGAGCGCTACGATATCCCCTTCTTCGAGGGCTCTTTCTACGGCATCGAGGACACCAGCGATTCCCTGCGCGAAATTGCCCGCCTCCTGATCGAGAAGGGGGCTCCCGAGGAATTGATGGTCCGAACCGAGGCGGTGATCGCGCGCGAGGAGGCTAGAGCGTGGGCGTCGATCGAGCCCTATAAGGCCCGGCTCAAGGGCAAACGCGTTCTCCTCATCACTGGTGGAGTCAAATCCTGGTCGGTGGTCGCGGCGCTGCAGGAAGCGGGTTGTGAACTGGTCGGCACCAGCGTCAAAAAATCGACAAAAGAGGACAAGGAAAAGATCAAGGAGCTGATGGGTCAGGATGCTCATATGATCGACGACATGACCCCGCGCGAAATGTACAAAATGCTGAAAGACGCGCGCGCCGACATCATGTTATCGGGCGGACGCTCGCAGTTCATTTCACTGAAAGCGAAGATGCCGTGGCTCGACATCAATCAGGAGCGTCACCACGCCTATATGGGCTATGTCGGCATGGCCGAGCTCGTCAAGGAGATCGATAAGGCGCTCTACAATCCCGTGTGGGAGCAGGCGCGCCGCCCCGCTCCCTGGGATGACGCCAGTGCTCCCGTCGATCCCTTTGGCGACGTCGACGGCATGGCCGTCGCGGCCGAGTGAGGGCGACGGCCATGGCTACGGTCCGAAAATCATCCAAGTCCTGCACGGTCAATCCGCTGAAGATGAGCCAGCCGATGGGCGGCGCGATGGCTTTCATGGGGATCAAGGACTGCATGCCGATGCTGCATGGATCGCAAGGCTGCACGTCCTTCGGCCTCGTGCTTCTCGTCCGCCACTTCCGTGAGGCCATTCCGTTGCAAACCACGGCAATGAGCGAGGTAGCGACGATCCTCGGCGGCCTTGAAAACGTCGAACAGGCGATCGTCAACATCGTGAAAAAAGGCAAGCCGGCGATGATCGGCATTTGCTCGACCGGCGTCACCGAAACGAAAGGCGATGACGTCGACGGCTACATCCGTCTCATTCGCAACAAGCATCCGGAGTTTGCCGATGTCGAACTTGTCTATGTTTCAACGCCGGATTTCAAGGACGCTTTTCAGGACGGCTGGCCGAAGACGGTTCTTAAGTTGATCGAAGGTCTCGTGCCGGAAGATCGGGACGGCGTCGTGCGTGATCCGCGCCGCGTCAATGTCCTGCCGGGTTGTCACCTGACGCCGGGGGATCTCGACGAATTCCGCGATATCGTCGAGGATTTCGGCCTGCTGCCCTATTTCGTACCGGATCTCTCCGGCTCGCTTGATGGGCATATCCCGGACGACTTTACCCCGACGACGCTTGGCGGCTCATCCGTCGAAGATATCAGGACGATGGGACGCGCCACTCTGACGATCGCGCTCGGCGAGCAGATGCGCGGTCCCGCCGAAGTGCTCGAGCGCCGGACCGGCACGCCATTCCATCTCTTCGACAGGCTGACGGGGCTTGGCCCCAACGACGAGCTCATGAGCCTGTTGTCCCGCATCAGCGGCCGTCCGGTTCCTCTCAAATACCGCCGCCAGCGGGGCCAGCTTGTCGACGCCATGCTCGACGGACATTTCTTTTTCGGCGGCAAGCGGATTGCGATCGGCGCCGAACCGGATCTCCTTTGGAACATCGCCGGCTGGATGACGGATCTCGGCTGCAAGATCGCCGCCGCCGTGACGACCACCGAATCGCCCGTGCTCGAGCGTCTTCCGGTCGAAACCGTGCTGATCGGAGACCTCGAAGACCTCGAATCGGCGGCCGTGGGATGTGATCTCCTCGTCACCCATTCGCACGGGCGCCAAGCCGCCGAACGTCTCAACATCCCATTCTTTCGCGCAGGCGTGCCGATGTTCGACCGCCTCGGCGCGGCGCACGAAATCTCGGTCGGCTATCGCGGCTCGCGCGATCTCATCTTCGAGGTCGGAAACATGTTCATCGCGGCGGCCCATGAACCGACAGCAGACAGTTGGCGGACGGAGCCCGCCCCCTCCGAAGCCGGCCTCCCTATTCCGGCGCATTAGGCAAGCATCGTCACAGGCAAGGGCTCAGACAAAATGGAGGCGTTATGAAAGTCGCATTCGCAACCCAGGATCTAAAGCGGGTCGACGCCCATTTCGGCTGGGCCAAGAACATCATGGTCTACGATGTCACGCCCGATGGCCACGCATTCGTCGAAACCTTCGAGTTCCAGGGCGATTTGCAGGAAGACGGCAACGAGGACAAGCTGGGACCGAAGCTCGACGCGATCAAGGATTGCACGATTCTTTATGTCGCTGCGATCGGCGGATCAGGCGCGGCGCGCGTCGTCGCCCAGAATATCCACCCGATGAAGGTCAATCAGCCCGAGGAAATCCCCGGCCTGCTCGACAAGCTGCAGGTCGTGCTCAAGGGCGCGCCTCCGCCATGGCTGCGCAAGGTCATGATGAAGGGTCAGGAACGCAAGTTCGAATTCGAGGAAGAGGTGTAAGATGGTTGAGGCAATGACCCTCGCGAGCGACACGGCGATCGACACGCCGTTCGTCAAGGAGCTTATCAAGCAATGGCGAGCGCAGGACACGCACGGCGCCTGGGACAGAAAGAGTGATCTTGATCTGCTGGCGCCCTACATCATCGACAAGGAAGCGCGCCGCCAGATCCCGATCATCGGCGACCCGGATCCCGAGACTCTGTGGCGGCTCGAGCTCTTCTACAACGCGGTCGGCCTCGCGATCGAGCGGGGCACCGGCGCGATGGTGTCGCCGATGATGAAAATGAGCCACGAAGGCTTCGGTCGTCTGGTTCTCATGGCCGGCCGGCTCGTCGTCGTCAACAAGCAGTTGCGCGACGTACATCGCTTCGGCTTCCCGACGCTGGAGAAACTCGCCGAGGAAGGCGCGAAACATGTGCAGGCCGGAATCGAGATGATCCAGAAGTATCCCGAAGTCGTGAATTACTAGAGCCCGTTTGACGCGTGTTCTCCAAGGCGTTCGCCGCCTTGGAGAACATGTGAGCAATCGAAGGAGGAAGCCGTGAGCTCCATCGAAGAAGTGAAGGCCGAGATCAAGAAACTGTCGCCCAGAGCGACGAAAATGAAGATGGCGTTGCACGATCTATCCGAGGACCTGCCAATCAACTGGACCAGCATCATGACCGTCGCTCAGCAGGCCCATGACGCCTATGCGGCGCTCGAGGCGGCCCGCGCAAAGCTCAAGGCCCTGGAGGAAGCGTGATGGCGGAGCATAAGACCCGCGACGGCTCGAGCTGGACGCCTTCCTATCTCACCGCCATCGATCCCGTCACATGCATCGGCTGCGGCCGGTGCTTCAAGGTTTGTCCGCAGGGCGTGATGACGCTCTACGGCGTCGACGAAGACGGCAAGATCCTCGGCGCCGTAACGCAGGACGATGACGATGACTTCGATGGAGACCTCAATCGAAAGATCATGGCTGTGGAACATGCCGGTTCATGCATCGGCTGCAACGCCTGTTCGCGAGTCTGCCCCAAGAACTGCCAGACTCACGTGCCGGCGGATGCTCTTCCGGCGTGAGCGGGATGGCCGCGACGCCGGAGCAAAGCTTGTCGCCCTCATCCGCGGCGCAGCCCGCGCCCGAGCCCGCCAGCCTCTATCGCTCTCTCCTCAGCGCACCGACGCCATGCTCCACCGCGGCGCCGTTTACGGCTCACGTCTTCGCGTGCATTCTTTCCATTGGGGTTTTCGACGCCTACCAGCATGAGACCTCAGTCAGCGCGGCCATCGGACTGAATCGCGCCCAGATCGAAGCATTGACGCGCAACTGGCTCCCCGCCGCCTCTGCTCACATTGATCTTCGCGCGGAGCCGGAAACAGCGCCCTTCGATGATGAAGAAGAGCAGCTGCAAGGCCTGCTGACCTCGCATCAGGCGGACGCCGCGCCCGAAAGCGTCTGGCTCACGGCGATTGTTACGCGCCGTTCGATGCTGGACAATCATCTCTGGCAGGATCTCGGACTTTTCGATCGGGGCGATCTCAATCGACTGATGAGCGAGCGCTATCCCGTCCTCGCGGCGAGAAACGCCTCCAATATGAAATGGAAGAAGTTTCTCTATCGCTCGCTTTGCGAGATGGAAGGCTTCACGCTATGCACCGCGCCAAGCTGTCAGGAATGTAGCGATTTCGATAATTGCTTTGGCGATGAATCGGGCGAAAGCTCCCTCGCCCGAATCCGCCGCGATCTATCGCGCGCGGTCTGACCCGCCATTCGGCTTCCGGACTTCGATGCCCGGCTTTCTCCAGGCCATGCGCTTTGTCGCAATCCCGACAATTGATTGAATTCAGACACTTCCCCGCCGATGCGCTAATCGTAGTCTTTCCAATACGTTAGCGCATGGCACGCGTATTGCGAAACGCCGCCTGAAACATCTGCAAACGCAAGGGAATTCCACCATGATCCAGCTTACGGACGGTGCAGTGAATGCGGTGCGGTCGGCGATCGAGGGAGCGGGTCAGCCGGTAGAGGGGCTTCGCATCATGGTTGAGGCAGGCGGGTGCGCCGGCATGAAATATATGATGGGGCTGGTCGCCGATGTGAACCCGAGCGACATTGTCGTCGAGCGTGACGGCGTCAAGGTCTACGTCGACGAAGCGAGCCTTCTGCACCTCGAAGGAACGACGGTCGACTTCGTGATGGGTCTCGAAGGATCCGGCTTTACGTTCGACAATCCGAAGGCCACGGCCAGCTGCTCCTGCGGCAAATCCTTTAGCTGAGCGCCGACGCGCGGGGAATGGCCATGTGGGACTACAGCGAGAAAGTCAAGGACCACTTCTTCAATCCGAAGAACGCCGGCGTTCTTGACGGCGCCAACGCTGTCGGCGAAGTCGGCGCACTGTCCTGCGGCGACGCGCTGAAGCTGATGCTGAAAGTCGATCCGGTGACGCAGGTGATCATCGACGCGCGATTCCAGACGTTTGGCTGCGGCTCCGCGATCGCATCTTCGTCGGCGCTGACTGAACTCGTCATCGGCAAGACTCTCGATGAATCGGCGACGCTGTCCAATCAGGATATCGCCAACTTTCTCGGCGGCCTGCCGCCTGAAAAAATGCATTGCTCAGTGCTGGGATACGAGGCGCTGCAAGCCGCCATCGCCAATTATCGCGGCGAGCCCTGGGCCGAAAGTCTCGACAATGGGGCCCTCGTCTGCAAATGCCTCGGCATCGAGGAAGGCGTCATCAAGCGCGCGATCAAGACGAACAAGCTGACGAGCATCGAGCAAGTGACGGCCTACACAAAGGCTGGAAGCAATTGCCTCACATGTTTTGATCAGATCGAAGAGATTCTCGCCAATGTCAACGAAGAGCTCGTCGCCGAGGGGCTGATCGCTGAGCGTGACGCCTATCGAACGAGGGCGTCCATCGCCTTCGAGATCAACGCAAGAGCCAAGGTCGCGGCAAAGGCTCAGCAGGCGGCGTCCCAGCCTGCGAAAAGCGAAATAACCGCGGTCATGCAGAGTTCGCCGCTGGCCCCCTCGCCACTGCCGCTGGTCAGCTCCGGAATGACAAACCTGCAAAGAATCAAGCTGATCGAAGAGACGATTGAGGAACTGCGGCCCTTCCTGCGCAAGGACGGCGGCGACTGCGAACTCGTCGACGTCGATGGCTCGAACATCCTCGTGAAGATGTCCGGCGCGTGCGTCCTCTGCAAGCTTTCGAGCGCGACGATCACCGGAATCCAGGAGCGGCTGGTGGCCAAGCTCGGCGTCCCCTTGCGCGTCATTCCTGTCGGCAAAGGCGCTTTCGGCAAGGCCGGACATTGAGGAGAGAACCATGAAAGCGGTCTATCTCGACAACAATGCAACCACCCGCGTCGATCCCGCCGTGGTCGAAACGATGTTGCCGTTCTTTACCGAACAATTCGGCAATGCGTCGTCGGCCCATGCGTTCGGCGCCAGCGTCGGCGGCGCGCTCAAGACCGCGCGCAAGCAGCTACAGGAGCTGCTCGGCGCCGCCCACGACCACGAAATCGTCTATACGTCCGGCGGAACCGAAAGCAACACGACCGCGATTCTTTCAGCCATCGAGGCGCTGCCCGGCCGCGACGAAATCGTGACGAGCCAGGTGGAACATCCATCGGTGCTTCAGCTTTGTCAGCATCTCGAAAAGACAGGGCGCGCCAAGGTTCATTATATCGGCGTCGATCGTCTCGGACGTCTTGATCTCGACGCTTATCGCGCTGCTCTATCAGACAAGGTTGCGCTCGTATCGATCATGTGGGCCAACAATGAGACCGGCACGATCGTTCCCGTCGAAGGCCTCGCTGAACTGGCCAAAGGCGTTGGCGCGCTGTTCCATACCGACGCGGTGCAGGCGGTCGGCAAGGTCCCCGTTTCCCTCAAGGATAGCGCCATCGATATGCTGTCGCTTTCTGGCCACAAGCTGCATGCGCCGAAGGGAGTTGGGGCGCTCTATGTCAAGCGTGGCGCCCGTTTCAAGCCGCTCCTTCGCGGCGGCCACCAGGAGCGCGGCCGTCGCGCCGGCACCGAGAATATCCCGGGCGTCATCGCCCTCGGCAAGGCGGCCGAACTCGCGATCCTGCGCCTCGCGGATGAACAGGGCCGCGTGAAGGATCTGCGCGACCGCCTCGAAAAGGCGATTGTGCAGAGCGTGCCCCATTGCTTCGTCAACGGCGACCCGCACGATCGTCTGCCCAATACATCCAATATCGCGTTCGAATATGTGGAAGCCGAAGCCATTCTTCTGCATCTGAACCGCGCCGGGATCGCTGCTTCCTCAGGGTCCGCCTGCACGTCAGGCTCGATTGAGCCGAGCCATGTCCTGCTGGCGATGAGCATCCCCGTCACCGCCGCGCATGGCGCGATCCGGTTCTCTTTGTCGCGCGACAACAGCGCCGAGGACGTCGAGCGCGTGATTGAGGTGATGCCTGGGATCATCGAGAAGCTGCGCGCGCTTTCGCCTTTCGGGGCTGAGGGCGGCAAGGAAACATCCGAATTCAAGCCACAGTATGCGTGAGGCATGACGATGTCTGGCGATCATCCCCGCATCTCCATCAATGACACAACCTTGCGCGACGGCGAACAGGCGCCTGGCGTCGCCTTCTCCGCGCGCGAAAAGCTGGCGATCGCACGAGAGCTGGCGGCGGCTGGCGTCGACGAGATTGAGGCCGGCACGCCCGCGATGGGCGCAGACGAAATCGACGCCATCGCCGCCGTCGCCGCGGATGGCTTGCCTTGCCGGGTCGTCGCCTGGTGCCGTCTGACAAAAGGGGACGTCGACGCCGCTATTTCGGCGGGCGTCAGCCATGTGAATATCTCCGCGCCGATGTCGCGCCTGCAGATGAAAGTCAAGCTTGGCGCGGATGTGGAAGACATCGTGTCGCGCGTGCGCGCTGTCGTCGGCCACGCCATCGGCCGCGGCCTCACCGTCGCCCTCGGCGGCGAGGATTCTTCGCGCGCGGACCCGCGCGACATCGGCCGCATTGCGCGCGCCGCGGCGTCGGAAGGCGCGAGCCGATTGCGCTTTGCCGATACGATGGGCGTCCTCGATCCATTCACGACATTCGACGCTGTGCGCCGCGTGCGCGAGGAGACGGATGTCGCTGTTGAATTTCATGGTCACGACGACCTCGGCCTCGCCACAGCCAACACACTCGCGGCGTTGCGCGCCGGAGCGAGCCACGCCAGCGTGACAGTACTCGGCCTTGGCGAACGCGCAGGCAATGCAGCGCTCGAAGAGGTCGCGATGGCGCTTGGGCGCGCGGTCGCTGGATGCAGCGCAATCAATCCGCTCCGTTTGCGGGCCCTCGCGCGCCTCGTCGCGCATGCCGCCAACCGACCGATCGGACGCGCCAAAGCGATTGTCGGCGCCGACATTTTCACGCATGAATCGGGCATTCACGTCGCGGCGCTCATGAAGGACGCCCGCGCCTATCAAGGCATCGACCCGGCGACTCTCGGGCGGCAAAACAAGGTCGTGATCGGCAAGCATTCGGGTCTGTCCGCGATCACCGGGCTTTGCGCTGAGCTCAGCCTCGATCTCGATCGCGAACAGGCGGCCGAGGTGTTGATGCTGGCAAAACGCCATGCGCTCCTCAGGCATCGGCCGCTCGGGCGCGGGGATGTTGCAGGGCTCGTTGAAGAGGTTCGCAGCGGATCGCGACGGGCGTCGACGAGAATCACTGTGACGGGAGCGTCAGCATGAGCGCCGTGAGTTTGACGACGACAGAAGGCCGCGCGTCAAAAGACCTGAGGCGCATGATCCGGCAGGATATCACTTGCGTGCATCAACGCGATCCCGCCGCGCGCAACACATTCGAAGTCGCTCTGCTTTATCCCGGCGTTCACGCCATCATCTGGCATCGGCTCGCACATCGCCTTTGGACCGGAAACTACAAATTCCTTGCGCGCAGCCTCTCTTTTTTGGCGCGCTTTCTGACCAATGTCGATATTCATCCAGGCGCCGTCATCGGCGAACGGTTCTTCATTGATCATGGCGCGGGAGTTGTTATCGGCGAGACGGCGATCGTCGGCGACGACGTCACCCTCTATCATGGCGTAACGCTCGGCGGCTCCTCCTGGTCCGCGGGCAAGCGGCACCCGACCGTTGAAAACGGCGTGCTCGTCGGCGCGGGAGCCAAAATCCTCGGCGACATCACGATCGGACGCAATGCGCGGATCGGCGCCAATTCCGTCATCATCGAGGATATCGCGCCCGAGGCGACCATCGTCGGCATCCCCGGCAGACTGGTTCGCAAGTCACACAGACGGTTGAGGCCGGACGGCCGCATTGATCTCGAGCATCATCTGATTCCCGATCCGGTCGCCGACGCCATGGCGATTTTGATCGACCGCATCGGATTTCTGGAGGCGCGTCTCGGACATCTGCAACAACGCGTCGGCGGTGGTTTGGCCGATAAGGCTCATATGCAATCTAAGGAGGATCAGGCGCTATGAACGCTCTCGACCAACTACGTAAACTCTCATCCGCCGAGGATTTCTTCGACGCATTGGGCGTCAGCTACGATCCCGCGGTCTTGCGCGTCGCTCGCCTTCATATCCTGCGTCGAATGGGAGAGTATCTTTATCACAGTGAATCGGGCGTCGGCACCGACGACGAGGTCTGGCTGGCCTGCCGCGCCTTTCTCGAAAACGCCTACCGCGATTTCGTGGAGTCATCGCCAATCGAGCAGCGCGTCTTCAAGGTGCTGAAGGACGCCGTCAAACCCAAGGAAGAGCCGAAAAAGCCTTTCGTGCCTTTGAGCACGCTGGTCGTCGGCTCACCGGACATGGAGCGTTCAGGGTCTCTTTGAACGATTTGGAGGAATTAGATCATGCATATCCTCGTCTGCATCAAGCAGGTGCCGGACAGCGCTCAGATCCGGATCAATCCGGTGACACAGACCATCATGCGCCAGGGCGTGCCGACGATCATTAATCCATATGATCTATTTTCGCTCGAAGAGGCGTTGCGGCTCCGGGAGAAGCATGGCGGGGAAGTCACCGTGCTCACCATGGGGCCTCCGATGGCATCGGAATCGCTGCGCAAGGCGCTCGCCATCGGCGCGGACCGCGCCGTGCTCCTGACCGACCGCCTCTTCGCCGGATCGGACACGCTGGCGACGAGCTATGCGCTGGCGCAGACGATCGGCAAGATCAGCGACATGTTCGGCGCCCCGGACATCGTATTCGCAGGCAAGCAGACGATCGACGGTGACACGGCGCAGGTCGGGCCCGGCATCGCAAAGCGCCTCAGCCTCCTCCAGCTCACCTATGTCGCCAGGATCTCCGAATGCGATCCGGATCGGCGCGAAGTCGTCGTCGAACGCCGCTCGGAAGGCGGCGTGCAGCTTCTCAAAACCAGGCTGCCCTGCCTCATCACCATGCTTGAGGGCTCGAACGAAGTCCGGCGCGGCGCGATGAAGGATGCGCTGCGGGCGGCGCGCGCGGAAATCATAACCTGGAGCGCCAAGGACGCAGGAATCGAAGACCCGACGAAATGCGGGCTCAAGGGATCGCCGACCGTCGTCAAAAAAGTCTTCGCGCCGCCGCCGCGCTCGGAGCGCGCCATTCTCGTCAAACCCGGCGACTCCGCCTCGCAGGACGCCGAGAGCCTCATCAAGACCTTGTTCGAAAGGCAGCCGGCGCTCGAACAGGATCTCGCAAAATCGGCCGCTGGATACTGAGGAGATCGCCATGTCCGACAAGCCCGCAGCCCCGGCGGCCCCGAGCCGGGCCTCCATGAAGAAAGAGCTCCCGGAGCATTTCCGGGGCTACAAACACGTCTGGGTGTTCATCGAGATCGAGCGCGGCGCCGTACATCCGGTTTCCTTCGAACTTCTCGGCGAAGGCCGCAAGCTCGCCGACAAGCTTGGCGTGGAACTCGCCTCGGTCATTGTCGGAGCGCCTGGAGGGGCGACGAGACAGGCGGCGCAGGAGACCTTCGCCTATGGCGCCGACCTCGCCTACCTGGTCGAGGATGAGATCCTCTCCGACTATCGTAACGAGCCCTATTCGCAAGCAATGACGCAACTCGTCAACGCGCATAAGCCTGAGATTCTATTGCTTGGAGCGACGACGCTCGGGCGCGATCTCGCAGGCTCTGTTGCGACGACGCTGCTGACCGGCCTCACCGCCGATTGCACCGAGCTCGCGGTTGACGCCGACGGCTCGCTGGCCGCGACGCGCCCAACCTTTGGCGGCTCACTTCTGTGCACCATCTACACGCTGAACTATCGTCCCCAGATGGCGACGGTGCGGCCCCGCGTGATGGCCATGCCGGAGCGCCTCGAAGGCCGCCAGGGACGGATCATCGAGTTCAAGCCTGATCTCGACGAAGACAAGATCCTCACCAAGATCCTGAAATTCATCCCCGACCGCGATAGCGCCAAGTCCAATCTCGCTTACGCCGACATTGTCGTCGCCGGCGGCCTTGGCCTGCAAAGCGCCGAGAATTTTCAGCTCGTGCGCAATCTCGCGAGCGTCCTCGGCGCCGAATTCGGCGGTTCGCGGCCGCTCGTGCAGAAAGGCTGGATCGGATCGGACCGGCAGATCGGGCAAACCGGCAAGACGATCCGCCCAAAACTCTACATCGCGGCCGGAATCTCAGGCGCGATCCAGCATCGCGTCGGCGTCGAGGGCGCTGACTGCATCGTCGCGATCAACACGGACAAGGACGCGCCCATCTTCGGCTTCGCTCATCTTGGCATCGTCACCGACGCCATCCGGCTGTTGCCGGCTCTCACCGAAGCCTTCCGGAAGCGCCTGTCGCCGCATGGCCGAGACCGGCTAGCAGGCTGAGCCCTGAGGAGAGTTTGAGATGATCGAGGAAAAATTCGACGCAATCGTCATCGGGGCCGGCATGGCCGGCAACGCCGCCGCGCACACCATGGCCTCGCGCGGACTGAAGGTGCTGCAGCTCGAACGGGGTGAATATCCCGGCTCGAAGAACGTGCAGGGCGCGATCCTCTATTCCGAGATGCTCGAGAAGATCGTGCCAGAGTTTCGCGAGGACGCGCCGCTTGAGAGGCATCTGATAGAGCAGCGTTTCTGGATGATGTCGGAGCGTTCACACACCGGCATGCATCACCGCTCGGACGACTTCAACGAAGAAAAGCCGAACCGCTACACCATCATCCGCTCGCAGTTCGACCGCTGGTTCTCGAAGCAGGTGCAGGCGCAAGGCGCGCTCGTCATCTGCGAGACGACCGTCACCCAACTCGTCAGCGACGCCTATGGCAAGGTCATCGGCGTGCGCACGGACCGTGACGGCGACACCATCTTCGCCGACGTCGTGGTTCTCGCCGAAGGCGTCAGCGGCCTGCTCGGCGCCCGCGCGGGTCTCAGGCAAACGCCGAAGCCAGATCATGTCGCGCTTGCCGTCAAGGAGATGCACTTCCTGCCGCAGGAGACGATCGAGGCGCGCTTCAACCTCAAGGGCGACGAAGGCGTCGTGATCGAGGCGGTTGGCTCGATCTCCAATGGCATGACCGGCATGGGATTCATCTACACCAACAAGGAATGCCTTTCGATCGGAATTGGCTGCCTCGTCTCCGATTTCGCGGAGAAAGGCGAGACTCCTTATGGGCTGCTCGAAGCGTTCAAGAGGCATCCTTCGGTCGCGCCGCTGATCCAGGGCTCCGAGGTGAAGGAATATGCCGCGCATCTTATTCCCGAAGGAGGCTACAAAGCCATCCCCGAGCTCTTTGGCGACGGCTGGGTCGTAGTCGGCGACGCGGCGCAATTGAACAACGCGATCCATCGCGAAGGCTCGAACCTCGCCATGACGTCAGGCCGTCTCGCTGGCGAGGCGATCTTCCAGGTCAAGTCCCGCCGCGATCCGATGACGAAGCAAAACCTCTCTCTCTACAAGAGCCTGCTCGACAACAGTTTCGTCATGAAGGACCTCAAGAAATACAAGGATATGCCTGCGCTCCTGCATACCAACTCGAAGAACTTCTTCCTGACCTATCCGCAGCTTGTGTCGAAAGCGATGGACAGTTTCCTGCGCGTTGACGGCTCGCCAAAGGTCGAAAAGGAGAACGCATCCATCCGCGCCTTCGTCAAACAGCGGACATTAAGGGGGCTTTTCGGCGACGCCTTCAGATTAGCGCGCGCCTGGCGCTAAGGAACTGACGGGAGAGCAGATACACTTACGGGCATCATGCTCTGAAATTCAGTGAGCGGAGAAGAATCATGTCCAATGAAACCGTGCGCGTTGAAGAGAAGCTTTATCAAAATCGCTACATTGTCGATGCCGGCAAGCCCCATATTTCGATCGAACCGCATACAACGCCCTCGAAGAATTTGCTGGCGATGACGAAAGTATGTCCCGCTGGCTGCTATGCGCAAAACGATGTCGGGCAGGTGGAAATCGTCGCCGATGGCTGCCTCGAGTGCGGCACCTGCCGCATCCTTCTCGAGCCGACCGGCGAGATCACCTGGAGCTATCCGCGCGGCGGCTTCGGCGTACTTTTCAAATTCGGATGATTGAATTACGCGATTCATTTCGGAGAGAGGTTCCCGGTGATGCGCCTCGCCTCTCTAAGATCGTCGACGAGCCCTTTGAACGCTTGCGCGCGCGCCTTCATGACGCATCCGAAGCACCCCGGAAGGGTGAATGGTCGCCACCGCGGCGCGCCCTCCAGCGAGGCGCATGAGTTCGGCGCGCTGGCGTGAGAGCGTTACCGGACGGCCGAGCACTTCGCGCGCCGTGGTCACGCCAAGGGCGACGACGGAGTTTCCGTGCAAGAGCTCAGGCTTCGGCGCTCTGATCGACAACGGCCAGAGTGTGGCGGGCGATCATCGCCTCCTCATCGGTCGGAATGACAAAAACGCGGGCGCGCGAACGTTCCGAGGAGATAACCTGCGCATTGGCGCGGTTGGCGACGCGGTCGAGCTCAACGCCGATCCACTCCATGCCCTCCAGCACCCGCTCACGCACATGCCAGGAGTTCTCGCCAATGCCGCCGCAGAATACGATGGCGTCGATGCCCTTCAGCACCGCGGCGAGCCCGCCAAGTTCACGGCGGATGCGAAATACGAAATATTCAATCGCCTGCTGCGCTTCCGGCAAGTCCGAGGCCTCGAGTTCGCGCATGTCCTGCGAGAGCCCGGAGAGGCCTTTCAGTCCGGATTCGCGGTAGAGCAGATCCGTGACCTGCGCCGCGCTCATCTGTTTTTCCTGCATCAGATAGAGCACGACGCCGGGATCGAGCTGTCCGCAGCGCGTGCCCATTGGCAGCCCATCGAGAGCGGTGAAGCCCATCGAGCTGGCGACCGACTGTCCATCGCGGATGGCGCACATCGAGGCGCCATTGCCAAGATGCGCCGCCACCACGCGGCCAGCCGCATGGAAGGGCGCAATCTCCCGTAGCCGCCCCGTAACATACTCATAGGACAGGCCGTGGAAGCCATAGCGCCTGACGCCTTCGTCGTAAAAATGGCGCGGCAAAGCGAACACATCATTGACGAAGGGATGCGCGTGATGAAACGCCGTGTCGAAGCAGGCGACCTGGCGCACATGCGGCCACGCCTCGCGCGCCGCAAGAATGCCGGCGATGTTGTGAGGCTCGTGCAAAGGAGCAAGCGGGACCAGCGCCTGCAGGTCGCGCAACACTTCATCCGTGACGATCACCGGCGCGACGTAATGCATGCCGCCATGAACGACGCGATGTCCGGCGGCGATCACCTGCGCCCGGGGGAAGCCGGCGCGCCGCCAGGTCAGAATGCGCCGTAGCGCATCGGCGTGAAACGGCGTCGCGGCGCTTTCCGCCCAGGTCTCTTCATGAATTTTTGTGTGGGCGCCGTCGTGAATTGTCAGCCGCCGCTCGTCGCCGAGCATCTCCACAATGCCGATCGCCAGCGCCGAGAGCGTTTCCGCGCCTGCTTTTCCCATCGCTTCGAACAAGGCGAATTTGATCGACGAGGAACCGGCGTTGAGGGTGACGACATGGCGCGTCATTGGTCGCGGTCCCGGCGCGCGATCGGCGCATTCAACATCATGTCAGGTCCTTTTCCGTTCAGGCGCGCCGGTCCGTCATGTCTGACGATAGGACGAGAGCTGGAGGCTTTCATTCTCACGCGACGTTGTGGAGGCCGCCATCCACATAAATCGTGTCGCCCGTCATGCCTGACGCGGCCGTCCCGACCAGAAAGGCGACGACGCGGCCAACCTCGGCTATATCGACCAGATGGTGCGCTGGCGTGCGGCGCACGGCGGCGTCGACCAGTTCATCGAAGGCGGCTATGCCGCTCGCCGCGCGCGTTTTCAACGGGCCGGGGGAGACAGCGAAGACCCGGATGTTATCGTCGGCGAGCTCCGCCGCGAGATAGCGCACGCTCGCCTCGAGCGCCGCCTTCACCGGTCCCATTATATTGTAATTATTCACCACCTTGTCGGCGCCATAATAGCTCATCGTCAGCAGCGAGCCGCCTGATTTCATCAGCGGCTCGGCGAGGCGCGCCATGGCGATGAAAGAATGGCACGACACCGCCATCGCCTGCTGGAAGCCGGCGAGCGAACAGTCGACGACCCGCCCATGCAGATCGTCGCGCGGAGCGAAGGCGATGGAATGGATGACGAAGTCCAGCCTGCCCCATTCGGCGGCGATTCTGTCGAACACGGCCTCCATCTGGCCCGGCTGCTCGACGTCGAGCGGAAGGATCAGCTCTGCGCCGAGCTCCTGCGCCAGCGGGCGCACATAGCGTTCCGCTTTTTCATTGAGATAGGTGATCGCAAGCTCGGCTCCGAAGCCGCTCAGCTTCGATGCGCAGCCGTAAGCGATGCTGTGTTCATTGGCGATCCCGACGACAAGTCCGCGAAGTCCACGCAGCGTGTCGCCGACAAGGCTTTCAGGATCCTGGGCTGTCGCCAAGGCGTCAGGCCGGCCAGGCTGCTCGGACATTGCGTAAACTCTTGCTGTTTCGCGGCGAACCACAACGCCGCGCTTCAGTTCAAACTTATGCCCAATCCGTGCTGAAAATGTGACGATAAGGCGTTTCGTCCCGCAAAGCGAACGAAGCCTGTGCAAAGGCAAAAAAGTCTCCGTTAAACAAGCGCATCGGCAGGGCATATATCAGGCAATGGAATAGACCTTTCCGGATAGTTGTGGCGCACAGGCCCTTCATTAGACAGCGCGCGCCAATAGTTGCCTTGACCCGCGACGATCTCCACCTCCGCGCCGCGCCCCGACTATGCTTATAATCCAAACATTGCTTTCTACACCGCTAGAATTCTAGGGATGATTGTGGGCGCTAGCCAATATATATTGTTTTATATCTTTTATTATTGTATATTTGATACGCTTCCTAACACTTTATTCTGCGTATGCCTGGAACATCCGCGCTGCTTCATAGCGCGTATTCTGGGCGTCAGACCATCGCCAACGCTCCATGTCTTTCATTTGCTTTCCGCCAAAGGGGCCTTCCGCGCAACCCCCGCAATCGAAATGCGCAAACGCCCCACACGGGTTCTGGCAGGCTCGGTCCATTCGGTTATGATGGCGGTAACATTATATGATTCTCTGGAGCGCCCATGCTGACCACCGGTTATCAACTCGCCGCGGCTCGAGCCCTGATCGGCATGGATCAGGCGACGCTGGCGACGCTGGCCAATGTCAGCGCGGATACGATCCAGTCCCTCGAAGCGTCCAAGGATGAAGCGATCGGCGGCCCTGTTCAGTGCGTGAAGGCGGTTCAGGCGGCGCTCGAGAAAGAAGGCGTCGAGTTTCTCAATCACGGCCAACCCGGCGTCCGATTGAAGAATGGAGCCGAAGGCTCCGGCTCGATAACGGTCGAGGAGTTGACCAGCGAGAACGATGAGTAGCGCGTCGCCGCTCGCCCTCCTCTTTCGCTCGCGAAACTTCTACTGACGCTCCCGGGCGCTTCGAGCGCGCAACCGGCCGATGAAATGGTGGCTCCCCCGAAGCGCGCCGAATGCCATGTTGAGGTTTCCGCGAATTGGTATTATAAATATCATTTTATAGGATGATTCGCGGCGGGTGCGGATGCTGATTTTGAGGCTGTGATGTCAAGATATGAGAAGGGACATAAGGCGGATACGCATCGGCGCGTGGTCGAGATCGCCGCCCAGCGCTTCCGGGCCGAGGGCATCGACAGCGTTGGCGTTGCTTCCCTGATGGCCGACGCCGGGCTGACGCACGGCGGCTTCTACGCGCACTTCCCTTCGAAAGAGGCCCTCGTCAAGGAGGCGTTGATCGCCGCCATCGGGTCATCCTTTGCTTACGACAATGAGGCGGAAGCAACGGCGCCTTTGAATTTGCGCGCCTTTATAGATTTCTATCTTAGTCCCGCGCATCGCGACAAACCGGCGACGGGATGCGCTGTGGCGACGTTGGGAGCGGAGACGACGCGCAGGCCAAGAGCGACACGCAATGCCTTCAACAAGGAAGCGCAGCGTTTCGTCGCGCGGATCGCCTCCGGTCTGCCCGAAGAGGCTTCACCAGAACACAAATTGGCGAAGGCTTATGGCGTATTCGCGCAGCTGGTAGGCTCGCTGCAGCTTTCCAGAATCGTTACAGACAAGACGCTTTCGGATGAGGTTCTGGCTGTCGGCCGGAGCAACGCCTTGCAGCTTGCCGGGCTCGATCAGGGCGAGGAGACCAAAGCCAAGCCCGCCAAGCGGACCGCGAAGAAACATTAGCAGCGGCCTCTTTTCTCGCCTGGAGCGGATTCCTTGCGAGAGCCAAGATCGCGCCGTCGGCTTTTCGCGCCCTGCTTTCTAAAAGCGCCGGCCCCACACGCTTCAACACAATCGCTTCCAATTTAGGCTCGCATCGTCGCGACAATGCCGCGCGCCGTTGCCTGCTCCTGCTCCGCCCCATGTTCGAGGGCGCCGTCTGAAATCGACAGACGCGTGCGCGCCAATCTTTCTGCTTCACATTATATGATCATTATAATATGTTGCGGCCGGTTGGTTGAGCGACTTCGCAGCAATGACGCTGGCCGGGGCGAAAAGGACCAGCAGATCAGCGTTCGGCGCGCCGAACGCAAATGTGGAACGGAGGAACGGCTATGAACATTAATGGATCCGTCGCCCTGGTGACCGGCGCGAACCGCGGCATCGGCCGCGCTTTCGTGGATGAGCTCCTGAAGCGCGGCGCGTCGAAAATCTATATCACCGCCCGCGACCCGGCCTCTCTCTCTGAATTCTTGAAGCTGAAAGACTCAAGGCTCGTTCCCTTGACGCTCGACGTAACGAAAGAGGCCGAGGCGCTGGCTGCCGCCGCCGACGCCCCCGACGTGACGCTTCTGATCAACAATGCGGGTTTCGCCGGTTTTCATGGCGCCATTTCCGCGCCGGACCTTTCCACCGCGCGCCAGGAAATGGAGGTGAATTACTTCGGGCCGCTGGCGCTGATCCGCGCCTTCGCGCCACGCCTTGCGGCATCCGGCGGCGGCGCTATCGTCAATGTTCTCTCTTTCCTCTCGCTAGTGACGATGCCGAAGGCCGGCACATATTCGGCCTCAAAGGCGGCGGCGCTGGCGATCACGCGAAGCGCTCGCGCTGAACTCTCAAGCCAAGGCACCGCCATCGTCGCGGTCATGCCGGTTCAGGTCGAAACCGACATGGGCCGCGACCTTCCCGAACCACGGCTGACGCCGCAGGAGGTTGCCGCCGAAGCCCTCGACGGTGTCGAAGCTGGCGTCGACGAGGTTTTCCCGGGGGAACTCACGCGTCAGACCGCAGCCGCCTTCGCGAAAGACCCGAAGGGCGTTCAGGCGCATGTGGCCATGGTTCTTCCCGAGCGCGTCTGAGCGCCCTGCGCTGAGCATGATCGATCAGGCGCTCCACGACTCGTGCGATGCGGTTGGCGCCGGCGGCTCGCCGCCCGCATTGCCATTGCATCCGGCGCCGAATACCATTTCGGCTGGCCGGATCGAAACGGATCGTCATTTGCTCATAAAAACCGGATTTCAGGGCCGCGCTTCCTCGCGTTCTCCGGCGGCTTCAAGGCCGGCGCCGGGCAGCGGCGGTTACGCCGCCCTGCTTGAGCTTTTCGTCAGAACACACAGAGCGCGCGCCCATGCTGTGGCTTGACGGCGCTGTTTTTCCTGACAGCCGCGCGCTCTTCGATCTCAGCGACCGCGGGCTTCTGCTCGGCGATGGAGCGTTCGACACCGCGCTTGTCATGAACGGCCGCTTGTTTCGCGGCGAGGCTCATATCCAACGCTTGCTGGACGCCCTCGCCCTGCTGGGGATCGAAGCCGATGCCGATACGATCCGGGGGGCCTTCGCGGCGCTGCTCCCGCGAGCCGAGCGTCACGCACTGCGCGTCACCGTCACGCGCGGGCCGGGACTTCGCGGCCTCGCGCCGGCCGGCATGCAAAAGCCGACGATCATGGCGAGCCTTTCGCCGCTGCCTCAAAGCTTCTTTTCGCCAAGGCTCTCGATGGACGTCGCCGCCATTCGCCGCAACGAAACATCGCCGGCCTCGCGCATCAAAGCGCTCTGCTACCTTGACGCCATTCTCGCCATGCGTGAGGCGACCTCCAAAGGATACAATGAAACGCTGTTCCTGAACGGCGCGGGGCGCGTCGCCTGCGCCTCCGTCGGGAATGTCTTCGCGCTTTTCGGCGACGAGCTGGCGACGCCGCCCCTCGCCGACGGCGTGATGCCGGGAATTATCCGTGGCTTCATCCTCGCCGAATGCGGCGCGCTGAAGCTCCAAGGCCGCGAACGCTCGCTTGACCTTGATGAGCTCTATGGCGCCGACGCCGTCTTTATGACCAATAGTCTGCGGCTGATCGCGCCGGCGGAGCGCATCGGCGCCGTCGCCATCGGCGCCAAAGGCGCCACGATCGTCGACGCCCTAACGCAGCGTTTGTGGCAAGCGATCACCGCCGAATGCGGGAGCCCGCCAATTTGACGCGCGCGAAGCGACGGGACAATTCCTTCACGACCGCCGCCGGAGCGTTCAGCGCGCGCTTTCTGGCGCATGCCGCGCCCGTCTTGGTCCATGCCTCACGCGCGGCGCTTGACCTTATTTTCCCGCCCGCCTGCCTCAACTGCCGTCAGGCGACGCAGGCGCACGGGTCGCTGTGCGCCGCGTGCTGGTCCAAAATCCGCTTCATCGAGCGCCCATTTTGCGAAAGGCTTGGCGTTCCCTTTTCCGTGGATCTCGGCAATGAAGGGTTGCTCTCGCCCGAGGCGGTCGCCAATCCGCCTGTCTACGGCCGCGCCCGCGCCGTCGCGCATTTCGATGACGGTCCCGTGCGCCATCTCGTGCACCGGCTGAAATATGGCGACCGGATGGAGCTCGCAAAACCTCTCGGCGCCTGGATGGCTCGGGCCGGCGCTGAGCTGCTGGTCGACGCCGATCTGATCGCGCCCGTTCCCTTGCATCGCAGGCGTCTGTTCGCCCGGCGTTTCAATCAGGCCGAGGCGCTGGCGCGATCGATCTCGAGTTCGAGCGGCGTGCCTGAAGATCCGCTCTGTCTCGTTCGCGTCAAGGAGACGCAATCGCAGGTGCGCCTCACGCGTTCGCAACGGGCGCTCAATGTGCAAGGGGCGTTTCGCGTGCCGGAGGAGATGGCCGCCCGCATCGAGGGCCGCGCCATCGTTCTCGTCGACGACGTGATGACGTCGGGCTCGACGGTCAATGCGGCCTCGCGCGCGCTGCTGCGCGCCAAGGCGCGGCGCGTTGACGTGCTCGTCTTCGCAAGGGTGGTGTAGAGGAGAAGAGACGTTTCTTTCTAAGCGGCCTTGGTCTCAAAATCGGACGGGATAGTGAACTTCGCCTCGGTCTTCGCCTTGATTTCCTCGAGCGTCACGCCATCGGCGAGCCGCACCAGCGTCAGGCCCGTGCCGCCGGTCTTGTCGATGTCAAAGACCGCGAAGTCTGTAATGACCCGATCGACGACCGCGGAGCCGGTCAGCGGCAAAGTGCAATGATGCAAAAGCTTCGACTGTCCTTTCGCGGTGTGCTCCATCACCACCACGACGCGCTTGACGCCGGCGACAAGGTCCATCGCGCCGCCCATGCCTTTGACCATCTTGCCGGGAATCATCCAGTTGGCGAGGTCGCCTTTTTCGGAGACCTCCATCGCGCCGAGAATGGCGAGGTCGATATGGCCGCCGCGGATCATCCCGAAACTGTCGGAGGAGGAGAAGAAACTCGTCGTCGGCAGCTCGGTGATCGTCTGCTTTCCAGCATTGATGAGATCGGCGTCTTCCTCGCCCTCAAGCGGGAAAGGCCCCATGCCCAACATGCCGTTCTCGCTCTGTAGTTGAACATTCATCCCGGCCGGAATGAAATTCGCGACGAGCGTCGGAATGCCAATGCCGAGATTGACGTAAAATCCATCGCGCAATTCCTTGGCCGCTTCCGCCGCCATCTGGTCCCTTGTCCAGGCCATAGGTTCTTTACTCCTTGAAGCACGATTGCTCGAGACGGCTTTGAACGACGCCCTTGTTTGCTCTTTGAAGCTTCAAGCGGCGGCCGCTCAGGCGGCGCGCGGGCGCGTCGTGCGCTTCTCGATCAGCTTGACGACATTTTGGGCATGAATGACCCGCTGCACGAAAATTCCCGGCGTATGGATCATGTCGGGATCGATTTCGCCAGCCGGCACAAGGTGTTCGACCTCTGCCACCGTCATGCGCCCGGCCGTCGCCATCATCGGATTAAAATTGCGCGCGGTTTTACGAAAAACGAGATTGCCCTCGGTGTCGCCTTTCCAGGCGTGTACGAGCGAGACGTCGGCGACGATGCCGCGCTCCATGACATAGGTCGATCCGTCGAATTCGCGGGTTTCCTTGCCGTCGGCGATGACGGTGCCGACGCCGGTCTTGGTGAAGAAGGCGGGAATGCCTGCGCCGCCTGCGCGAATGCGCTCGGCCAGCGTGCCCTGGGGATTGAATTCGAGTTCGAGTTCGCCAGATAGAAACTGCTGCTCGAAGAGCTTGTTCTCGCCGACGTAGGACGAGATCATTTTCTTGATCTGCCGCGTCTCGAGCAAAAGCCCGAGACCCGCGCCGTCGACGCCCGCGTTGTTCGAAACCACGGTCAGGTTCTTGACGCCGAGATCACGCAGCGCATGAATCAAATCCTGCGGGATGCCGCAAAGGCCAAACCCGCCGCACATCAGCGTCATGCCATCCTTGACGATATCCGCCAAAGCCGAATGAGCATCCTTGAAAACCTTATTCATTCACACGCCTTGTCTGCGACCTTCCATTGCGCCGCGGCGTCATTTCGACGCAGTTACCGCCTTAATATAGCCGAGGCGGAAAAATGATCCAGCGCGTTTTTGCATCGCAGAATATTGAAACTTCCGCGACGCTAGGTGAGTGGCGGGCGTTTTCGGATAGGATCGCAGACCATCCGCTCCTGGAAAGATTCACGTGACGTCGCCGAGCCTCATTTTCGATCGCCCCCTGCTCCGCCGCAGGCTTTTGCGCGCCAAAGACGCCGGCGCCGAGGATTTCCTGCTGCGCGCGGCGATCGAGGATCTTTTTGAGCGGCTCAACCTGATCCGCCGCAATTTTTCAACGGTTCTCGATGTCGGCACAGCTTCGCCGGAGCTTGCCGGGCGTCTTGCCCGCGAAGGCCGGTTCGTCCTGCGCATGGCGCCGCTCGCGCAGACGGAAAGGAGCGCGTCGCTTTCCGTCGTCGGCGACGAAGAGGCGCTGCCTTTCGCGGCCGAGCGTTTCGACCTTGCCGTGTCCGCGCTCAGTCTCCAAACGGTCAATGACCTGCCGGGCGCCCTCGTCCAGATCCGCCGCGTCCTGAAGCCGGACGGACTGTTCCTTGGTTGCCTTCTCGGCGGTCAGAGCTTGCGCGAATTGCGCAGCGCCCTGGCGCTCGCCGAAACCGAGCTTTGCGGTGGGATCAGCCCGCGCGTCTCCCCTTTCGCGGACGTTCGCGACATGGGGGGCCTGCTTCAGCGCGCTGGATTGGCCTTACCCGTTGCTGATAGCGAGCCTTTGGTCGTCCGATACCGCGACATGTTCGCTCTGATGGCTGATCTGCGCGCCATGGGCGCCTCCAACGCGCTGGTCGCCCGCATCAAAGCGCCTTCCCGTCGCGAGCTTTTCCTGCGGGCGGCGAAAATCTACGCTGAGCGGTTCAGCGACCCGGACGGGCGGATACGCGCGACCTTTGAACTGATTTTCGTTTCCGGCTGGGCTCCGCATGAGAGCCAGCAGAAGCCGCTGCGCCCTGGCTCGGCGAAAATGCGGCTCGAAGATGCGCTCAGGGGAAAGCCGCCGCCGCGTTGATCACCGGAGTGCTCCGGAGCACTATGGTTCTGAATGGGTTGGATTTATGCCCGTTATCGCTTTGTTTCAAACCGTGATCTACTGCGCCAGCTCCCAGCTGACCTCTGCTTCGACCCGAAGGGTCTGCACGCCCGGCTCGAGCGGGATGGCGACAGCCTCGCTTTTGGCGGCCCGCGCCAGCATCGCCGTAGCGGCGAAAGGCCGGGGCGGTCCGCCGGGCGTGGCGATTTCGAGCACCCGCCCAAGCCTGATCCCCAGCCCATTCGTAAAGGATGTCGCCTTGCGCAAGGCGTCGCGGACGGCGTCGCCCCGGAGGGCGTCATATTTTGCGTCCTTTTGATCATAGTCGAAGTCGACGCCGCCGAATTTATTGGCGCCCTTCTGAATCCATTGTTGGGCCAGCGCGCCAGCCTTTTCGATCTGCCTGATCGTGATGCTGAGATCATTGCGCGCCTGATAGCCGCGCAGCGTGCGTTTCACGACACGGCCGTTGGAATCCGTCGTCTCGTCATAGACCGGAAGCAGCGTGACGCCGAGAGTGCGGATGTCGCGCGGTTCGACGCCTTGCGCCTTGACGTCGCTGACGACCGCCTGCGTCGCCTTCGCGTTTTCGCTCGCAGCGTCCGCCGCGTTCGGCCGCTCGGTCTCGACGCCCAGCGAAATGATCGCGATGTTGGGCACGACCTCAACGCTCGCTTCGCCGGTCATTGTGATCGAGGGGAGCGTGTCCTTCAATCTCGGAAAATCCTGCGCCGCACCCGGCGTCGCCGACGCCGTCACAACGGCCGCGAGCGCGGCGAGCAAGCGAAAGCGCGCCAGGACGCGGGAGAGAGGCAGGCGAAAGCGGCAAAGCATCGGTTTTCCTCGACGTGCAATAAGGTTCTCATGCGCGGTCGCGATGTCGCTTTTGCGACGGCGCTTGCGCCCACGCGACGATTGTGGAGAATTTTCGCGCGCCATGCTATGAGGCCGCAATGACAGCGTCCACCCTCATCGACTCCACGGCTGAAGCAGTCGCGCCTGCGCCGTCGCGTTCGCTCGCCGGCGCGACGCGAAAGGAACTCGCCGCCGCGCTTCTTGAAATCGGCGCGCCCGAGCGCGAAATCCGCATGCGCTCAGCTCAGCTCTGGCATTGGATCTATCACCAGGGCGTGTCTTCCTTCGACGACATGCTGAATATCAGCAAGGTTTTTCGCGCAAAGCTCGCCGAGCGTTTTACTTTGACGCGGCCGCAGATCGTCTCTGAGCAACTGTCCAGCGACGGCACGCGCAAATGGCTGATCCGGCTGGCGCCTTCGAGCGCCAGGGATCGCGCGGCGGAAGTCGAATGCGTCTATATTCCTGATACAGACCGCGGAACGCTCTGCGTCTCGAGCCAGGTCGGCTGCACATTGACGTGCTCTTTCTGTCACACCGGCACGCAGCAATTCGTGCGCAATTTAACGGCGCAAGAAATTATCGCTCAACTTATCATCGCGCGCGAGAGACTGGGCGATTTCCCGGGCCGAGCGCCGCCGCAAGATGGGATCGTGCCGAGCGGCGGCTCGCGCTTTGTCTCGAACATCGTCTTCATGGGGATGGGCGAGCCGCTCTATAATTTCGACAATGTCAGCGACGCCGTGGCGGTCTTTTCGGACGGCGACGGACTGTCCTTGTCGAAGCGGCGCATCACGGTTTCGACCGCCGGCGTCGTTCCGCGACTGCCGGATCTTGGCGCCAAGACCGGAGCCATGCTGGCGATCTCGCTCCACGCCGTTCGCGACGACCTGCGCGACACGCTTGTGCCGCTCAACAAGAAATATCCGATCGCCGAGCTTTTGCAGGCCTGTCGGACTTATCCCGGAGCGTCGAACGCGCGCCGCATTACCTTCGAATATGTGATGCTGAAGGGGATCAATGATTCCCCCGCTGAGGCGCGCGAGCTTGTCAGGCTGCTGAAAGGCATTCCCGCCAAGATCAACCTCATTCCGTTCAATCCATGGCCAGGAACGGCCTACGAATGTTCGGATGAAGCGACGATCGAGGCTTTTTCAGACATCGTGTTCAATGCCGGTTATGCCAGCCCTGTACGCACGCCGCGCGGCCGGGATATCCTCGCCGCCTGCGGGCAACTGAAGAGCGAGACGGAAAAATTGCGGGCGCGGGCGCTGCTGTCCATCGACCCTTGAGCAAAGCGCCGCGCCGGAGACCTGGCTTTACTCTCGAACCGTCGCGCCTGCGGCCTCATTTCCGTGGGGCGGAAGAGCGCCAAGCGCCAATCAGCGCCACCACCGTCAGTCCGGTCGAAATCACGGCGTTCCAGACGGCGAGCGACAGTCCGAAGACGCGAAGCGAAACGGCGTCGCAGCGCACGACCTTGACAGTTTCCAACTGTTTCAGAAAGGCGTTGACCGAACCTGCGTGGTCGAGCCGCCCCGTGCAGTCCGTGGGTCCTGGCCAAAAGCCCCATTCGACTCCGGAATGATAGGCGCCCAAAGCGGCTCCCGCCGCGAAAATCAAGGCCAGCCCCCAAAAAGCCGCGGGCAGCAAACTCTCCCGGCCGCTGACGCTGAGGAAAATCGCCAGAGCCGCGAGCGCAATGCCGGCATAATAGGGAATGCGCTCCTTGAGACAGAGCTCACAGGGCGGATAGCCAAGCAACTGGAATATCCACGCCCCGGCGATCGATCCCGCCGCAATAAGCAGGATGGCGAGGGCGAGGCGCAAAGGACTAGGAAACCTCATAAGCGATCCGTCAGATGATCAAACGACAAGCGATCAAACTAAATGCGTCGCAATCCAGAAGCCCAGAATCACGACGATGACAAGAATCAACAGGAACCATGCGAAATACTTGTCAAGCAGATCCTTGATCGGCTCGCCATAATATTTGAGCAGCAAGGCGAGGGCGAAGAAACGCGCGCCGCGCGTCATAAGCGACAAGAGGACGAACAGCGGCAGGCTATAAGCCAAAAGCCCGCTCGTGATGGTCACGAGCTTGAACGGGATCGGCGTGAAGCCTTTGATGAGAATGACCGCCCAGCCCCATTTGGCGTAAAGCTCACGCATCTCGTCGACGCGCGCGCCATAACCGTAAACATGGATCAGCCATTTGCCGACCGTCTCAAACAAAAGCGCGCCAATCGCGTAGCCGAGGAGCGCCCCCAGCACCGAGCCTAACGTGCAGATCAGCGCGTAGGTCCAGGCCTTCGCCGGCCGCGCAATCGACATCGGGACCAAAATGACGTCAGGCGGCACGGGAAAGAAGGAGCTCTCGGCAAAGGCGATAATGCCAAGCGCCAAAGGCGCGTGACGGCTCTCCGCAAGGGTCAGCGTCCAGCGATAGAGTTTTTGGAACATGGCTCGCTAGCGGAAGCGCCGCGCGCGGAAAAATCGCGAAATCGGCTGGCGGAGAAAAGCGGCAGCGTCCCGCCGAGCCGACGGTTTAGCCCTTTTTGCCGCGAGATGTCCAGAAGCGCCGTCGCCGCAGGCGCCGTATGGGCAGATGGCCGATCGCGCTTTATGGTGGCCGGGCGCCGCTAAAGCCCTTTGCAGACTAAAATGGGCCCTCCGCCATTTCGCCAACTTCGAAGGCTGCGATGAAGCTCTATGATTTCGCCTCTTCTCCAAGCCCTCGCCGTCTGCGCGTCTTCATGGCGCTGAAGCGCTGGCGCGACGCGGCTCGGCGCGGCCGAGCATGAAGGCGTGACCCGTTTGAATCTCTCTTTTCTTGAACATGATCTCGCTGCGCGCCAAAGGGCCTTCGCCTTGCTGGAAGCCCTGAACGCGAGGCTTCTCGCCTCACACAGCGCGACCGCGACGCTGGAGCAATGGTGCGCAGAGACATCGGACAATTTTTCCGCGATCCGCGCCAAACGCATCTGCGGCGCGGACAAGCCGGCCTCACGCGAACAGCGCCAGAGGCTCCAGCTTGGGGCCGACGAGATCGTCGTCTATCGCCGCGTAGAACTCGCCTGCGGCGAGCGCGTGCTCTCGGAAGCGGAGAACTGGTATGTGCCGAGCCGGCTGAATGCGGACATCAACAGAGTGCTGGAGGACAGCGACACGCCTTTCGGACGCGCCGTCACGGGTCTGAACCCCATTCGCAAAACCTTCGCGGTCGAGATCTTTTGGCGGCCCGACTGTGGAAAGCCCGCCACGGCGTCCGACCGGCCGGGGGCGCGGCCTGGCATTCCTGAACGGCTTTTTCAGCATCGGGCTTTGGTCTATGGAGAGGACGGGCTGCCGTTTTCGGAGGTCAACGAGACTTACACCAGAGAGATTCTAGCCTTCGGGCCTTTGGCCCCCTCTTCACGATAGGTCCATCGCATAGCGCTTCAGATCCTCGAGCGCGCAATGGGCGAGCGCGCCCTCATGAGTGGCTTGCAGCACGACGCGGGGCGTCGCGCCCGCCTCCAGGGCTTCCTGCCAGCGCGGCGCGCAAAGACACCAGCGATCGCCGGCCTTGAGGCCGGGAAAGCCGTAGCCCGGCAGCGGCGTCGATAAATCATTGCCGCGCGACTTGGAGAATTTAAGGAATTCATCGCTGACGACAATGCAGACGGTATGGCTGCCGACATCCGAGGCCGCCGTATCGCAGCAGCCGTTGCGATAAAATCCCGTCAACGGGTCATGCGAGCAGCTCGCAAGGGGCTGCCCCAGAACATTGCGCGAAGGGCGGCGTCCGCCGTCGCCCGTATCGTCCCTCAACATGCGATCTCCAGGCGTTGGGGAACAGGCCGGACTTTATGAAAGCAGAGTTGGCCGCGCCACACAATGGCCATCGCCGGCCACAGTCACGCGTCAGACAAGGCTCGAGCAAAATCGCTGGATTTTTGCGCAGGCGTCTTCCAGCACCGGGGCCGATGTCGCGTAGGAAATACGGAAGTTGGGACCAAGGCCAAAGGCCGAGCCCTGCACGACAGCAACCCCCTCGCTGTCGAGCAAAGCCGAAACGAAATCCTCGTCCGAGAGGATCGTCTTGCCCTCCGCCGTGCGCTTGCCGATCGCCTCGGCGCAGGAGGGATAGACATAAAAGGCCCCCTCAGGCTGAGGACAGCGCAGATATTTCGCCTGGTTCAGCATCGAGACGACGAGGTCGCGTCGGCCCTCGAAAATCTTGCGGCGCTCCTTGATGAAGTCCTGAGGGCCGTTCAGCGCCTCGACTGAAGCCCATTGCGCGATCGAGCAGGCGCCCGACGTTTGCTGCCCCTGCAGCATCTCCATCGCCTTGATCAGTTCAAGCGGCCCCGCGGCGTAGCCGATGCGCCAGCCGGTCATCGCGTAGGACTTAGACACGCCGTTCATGGTCAGCGTGCGGTCGATCAGCCGCGGCTCCACTTGCGCCGGCGTCACGAAATCAAACTCGCCGTAGACGAGATGTTCGTAAATGTCGTCGGTCAGAACCCAGACCTGCGGATGACGCAACAGAATATCAGTCAAGGCCTTCAGTTCGTCATGCGTATAGGCGGCGCCGGACGGATTGGACGGAGAGTTCAGCAAAAGCCACTTCGTCTTTGGCGTGATCGCTTTTTCGAGCGCCTCAGGCTGAAGCTTGAAGCCATGCTCGATCTTCGTCTCGACGGCGACCGGCCGGCCGCCGGCGATCAGCACCATATCGGGGTAGCTGACCCAGTAAGGCGCCGGAATGATCACCTCGTCGCCGGGATTGACGGTCGAAAGAAAGGCGTTGAACAGAATGTGTTTACCGCCAGTGCCGACGATCGTCTGGGAGGGTTTGTAATCGAGCCCGTTCTCGCGTTTGAATTTCGCCGCGATCGCCTCACGCAAAGGAATAATGCCCGCAACCGGCGTGTATTTGGTGTCGCCGCGCTGGATCGCCGCGATCGCGGCCGCCTTGATATTGTCGGGCGTATCGAAATCAGGCTCTCCGACGGACAGTGAAATAATGTCCCGCCCGGCGCTTTTCAGATCGCGGGCCTTCTGCGTCACCGCGATGGTGGCGGAGGGTTTTACGCGCAGCAGCGCATCCGAGATGAAGGGCATTATGAAAGACTCCGAAATTGAGCGAAATCAGTTTGACCAGCCGGGCGACGCCTTGGATCAAAGCGGCATCGAGGCAACGCGCAGCCGGTTGAGACAAGCCCGCAGCATGAGGCAGCAAGCCATTAACCTTGAAACTTTTTCTTCGCCCCTGGCGTTTGGGCGTCGAATGCTTTGTTTACCCGTCCGCGCTTAAAAAAGCCCACTTCTTTCGAGGCGTGCCGCAGCGCACAGGCGAAAGCCCGGACGGGGACGATAGCTGGTTGAACAGCACACTCAGATCCTCGGTCAAAGCGTGCGCGCGGCACTGGAGTTTGTGGCATGTCCATCGCTGATCATTTCGACCCCCGGCCCGACGCCGGCTTCGTGCGCCGTTATGATCTGCAGGCGGCGCGCCGGCAACTGCGGGTGTCCATTATCCTCATTCTGGTCATGGCGGGCGCGGCGATCGCGCTTGGCCTCGTCGCTCGCCTCGAGGCGCCCGATCCGCAGGGCCGCCCCGTGGCCCTTCGGGACGGCGGATTGCGCCTCGCCGAAACGTTACTGGACTTACAAGGCTGTTCTCATCAGATGACGACTTGAACTTCCCAATGCCCCCCGGGAAGCTCGCTCAGGGCCGCGCTCTTTAGTTCAGAGCGCGGCCTATTTTATATCGCCCTGTCAAACATCGGCGCTTCGCGGGTCCGCTCCTTGTCCTGAATATTTATTTAGACAGATATATCTTCGCGCGGATTGCTAATTGCGCAGGCTGAGCACGTCTCTCATCGAATAAAGGCCAGACTTGCGGCCTTGCGCCCAGAGCGCCGCCTTGACGGCGCCTCGCGCGAAGATGCTGCGATCTTCCGCAATGTGGAAGAGTTCCAGCCTTTCCCCCGGCCCCGCGAAAATGACCCGATGCTCGCCGACGACCCCGCCACCGCGCAGAGAAGCGAAGCCAATCGCGCCTTCGGGACGAGTTCCGGTGTAACCATCGCGCGAACGCACCGAGTTGTTCGCGAGATCGACGTCCCTGCCCTTGGCTGCGGCTTCGCCCAGCAGCAGGGCCGTGCCAGATGGCGCATCGACTTTCAGGCGATGATGCATCTCGAGGATTTCAATGTCGAACTCCGGCCCCAGCGTCTGCGCCGCCCTCTCCACGAGCGCCGCCATGAGATTGACTCCAAGGCTCATATTCCCGGATTGCACAATAACGGCATGGCGCGCCGCCGCCTCCAGCCGCGCAAGATGATCCGGTCGAAGTCCTGTCGTGCCGACAACATGGACGATGCGCGCCTGCGCCGCCAATGTCGCGAGCGCGACCGTCGATTCGGGCGAGGTGAAATCGAGGATGCCGTCCGCGCCGGCGATTGCGCGCAAAGCGTCTGCGGTGATTTCAACGCCCATCTGTCCACACCCCGCCAGAAGTCCGGCGTCCTGACCGATTGCGATCGAGTCCGGCCTGGCGAGAGCGCCGACCAGCGTTGCCCCCGGCGTTTCATGGATGATCTGGATCAGGACGCGGCCCATGCGTCCAGCCGCGCCCGCAACGACGAGCCGCATGTCGCCCATAAAAACTCTCCCTCGAAGATCCTGATAATTTCGGTTCTAGAGCATTTTTCCGGTCCCGCGAAAATCGGAAAAACCTTCCCGGCTCACTCTTTTATCGTTTTCCGCTTGGGCGGATCGCGGTGGCGTGAAGGCGCCGCACGGAGCTTCCGCCCGCAGGAAAAGCAGCGCGGCGGTCAGGCGGCGGCGATCTCGGCAAGAATTGCTTCCGCGGCCGCGCGCGGATCCTTCGCGCTCGTGATCGGACGGCCAACCACAAGGTAATCGGCTCCGGCCTTGATCGCAGCGGAGGGAGTCATGATCCTTTTCTGGTCGCCCGCCGATGAGCCGGCGGGCCGGATGCCAGGCGTCACAAGAATCATGGCGGGTCCAACCTCGCGGCGAACCGCCGGAAGTTCCTCGGCCGAGAGAATCAATCCGTCAATGCCGATCTCTCGCGCCTGGCGGGCGCGGCGCATGACGAGATCCTCAACACCGAAGGCGTAGCCAGCCTCATGCAGATCGGCGTCGCTATAGGAGGTCATCACGGTGACGCCGAGAAGGCGCAGCGCCGATCCGGCGGCGCCCTGCTTTGCCGCCGCCATCGTCTGTGGATAGGCGTGGATCGTCAGGAATCGCGCGCCAAGACGCGCTACATTCGCACAGGCCTTCGCCACCGTGGTTGGAATATCATGCAGCTTGAGGTCGAGAAAAACCTGCGCCCCATTGTCGATCAGCTCTTTTGCGAATGAGAGGCCGCCGCCGTAGGCGAGCTCCATGCCGACCTTATAAAAGCAGACGCTCGGGCCGAGGGCGGCAACCATCGCCCTCGCTTCCGCCGGCGTCGGAAAATCCAGCGCGACGATGAGCTTTTCGCTCAAGGCGGCGCCGGCTGGCTCCGCCGATGTCATGGCCGCGGTGATTTGCTGCGGTCCGCCCTGCGCGCCGACGAGTCCGCGCGCTTGTTTTTCTGCGCCGCTCTTTGCTTGGGCGCGAGTCGCGCTCTCGCGCCGTCTATCTCGCGTTTCAGATCGATCTGGATCTTTTCCGTGCCTTGCCTCAGCCGATCGAAGAACTCTTGCGCCGGATTGGGGCGCGTCAGCCTGAAGCCCTGCTCATGGCTCGCCCTTGCCCGATAGATCCACACGCGAGCGGGGGGGAGATTGAGCCATACCGGCGGCGAACGGTCCGCGTGGAACGTCGGCCCAAACGACTTCTCGCGCGGGATCGGCGACAGGAGACCATAAGTGAACTGGATGAAAGCGGCGCCCGGCGCCATGCAATCGAAGGCGTCGGCCAAAAGACTGAGCCTTTGCCGCTCCGGCTTCACAAGGAGCGGCAGGCTCGAAACGACGGAGCTTGCCGGCTGGCTCAAGAGACCCGCGAGAAGCTCCTTGAACCGATAAGCGTCGCCCTCGACGACGTGGACGCCGGGGAAGCGCCGCTGTAGATGCTTGCAAAAGTTCGGGTCGAATTCGATGAGGTAAAGGCGGCTCGGGGCGACGCCGCGCGCCAAAAGCGCCTCCGTGATCGCCCCCGTTCCCGGTCCGAGTTCTATGATGGGGCCAGTCCCGTGCGGATCGACATAGCGCGCCATCATGCGCGCCAGGGAGCGCCCCGACGGAGAGACCGCGCCAGCCCGCAGCGGATTTTCGAACCACGACCGGATGAAGCGCGCTTCATCGGCGAGGCGCTTTTCGATCGGCATGGGACGTTTGGCTGGACCGCGGCGGTCCGCGCGCGAGGGGTCGCTCAGCAATGGATTCTCCTCGCTTCTGATAAGAGCGCGGCCACCGAAAGCCGCACGCCAGCTCGCGCGAAGATACCGACAAAGAGGGCGCCGTCAAGGAAACAGAGGCGTTGCCGCTCATTTTCTCGCGCAAGGCTCAAACTGCGCGCTTCAGCCTACTGGCTGCTTAGATTTTCGAAAAAATCCTTCATCTTGGCGAAGAATCCAGAGGCTTCCGGATGGGTCTTTGTCGATGATTCGGCTTCGAACTCGGCCAGAAGTTCGCGCTGACGCTTGGTTAAGTTCTGCGGCGTCTCGACATTGACCTGAATATAAAGGTCGCCAACGTCACGCGAGCGCAGAACGGGCATGCCCTTGTGCTTCAGCTTGAACTGCTTGCCCGTCTGCGTTCCCTCTGGAATTTTGACCTTGGCCGAGCCGCCATCCAGCGTGCGCACGTCGACTTCGCCGCCAATCGTCGCCTGCACCATGGAGATCGGAACGCGGCAAAAGAGATCGGCTCCATCGCGCTGGAAAAAGGGATGGGGTTTGGTTGAAACGAAAATATAAAGATCGCCTGCCGAGCCGCCTCTCGAACCTGCCTCGCCCTCGCCGCTCAAGCGGATGCGGGTGCCGTCCTCGACGCCAGAAGGAATATTGACCGAAAGGCTGCGTTCGCGCGTGACGCGCCCGCTGCCGCCGCACGGCCCGCACGGATCATCGATAATGTCGCCGCGGCCGTGGCAGTGCGGGCATGTGCGCTCAATCGCGAAAAATCCCTGCTGCGCCCTGACGCGTCCCTGTCCGCCGCATGTCGGGCAGACGCGGGGCTTCGCGCCCGCCTTGGCGCCCGTGCCGGAACAGACGTCACAGTTGACGGACATCGGCAGTGTGAGCGAGGCGACCTTTCCGTGAAACGCCTCCTCGAGCGTAATTTCCATATTGTAGCGAAGATCAGATCCGCGCACCGGGCCGTTGCGGCCGCCGCCACGGCGATTCATGACGTCGCCAAAAAGATCGTCGAAAATATCGGACATTGACGACGCAAAACCATCGCCGCCGCCAAAGCCGCCGTGCTCGAACGCGGCATGCCCGTAGCGGTCGTAGCTTGCGCGCTTTTGCGCGTCGGAAAGGGTCTGATAGGCCTCGTTCAATTCCTTGAACTTGACTTCGGCGTCCGTGTTTCCCGGGTTGCGATCGGGATGGTGCTCCATCGCGGCCTTGCGGAAAGCGCTTTTCAGCTCGATTTCCGAGCAGGTTCTGGAAACGCCCAAAATTTCATAAAAGTCGCGCTTCGCCATAGTTCCTTGCATTCCAATCCATAGCGCGGGAGCCTCGCGTCATGCGTCTCGCTCAAAGGCGCCCGCCCCCCCGGCAATGAGAGCGCCCCAAGCCATCCAACAACTCATCGGCGCAGGCATAAATCCGCGCAAAATCGATGACAGGCTTAAGCAAGATACATGCTGGCGTCCGATCTTACAGCGCCCGATTGCGCTTTTCCGGAAGAAACATCCGGTCCGCGCGTTCCTGCCGGACGGACGCCACAGCTTATGTCAATAGCCAATGACGCAGCCAAGGTCGCGGCCATAGGGAGCGGCGGAGATTTTATTCAAAATCTCCGCCGCGCTTCAATCGCGTCAGGCTGACTTCTTCTCGTCGGGGCCGACTTCCTTGAAGTCCGCGTCGATCACATCGTCCTTCGGCTCGCTATGGCCTTCGGGAGCCCCCGACTCGGCGCCTGCCTTGTACAAAGCTTCGCCAAGCTTCATCGAAGCCTGCGCGAGATCGTTGGTGCGCGCCTTGATCGCCTCGACGTCTTCGCCTTCGAGCACGCCCTTCAGCGCCGCGACAGCGCCCTCAACCGCGCTCTTGTCGGCGTCGGACACCTTGCCGGCGTACTCCGTCAGCGACTTCTCGGCCGAATGGACCATCGCCTCTGCCTGGTTGCGCACGTCGACGAGTTCACGCCGCTTCTTGTCCTCGGCGGCGTGGAGTTCGGCGTCCTTCACCATTTTGTCGATGTCGCCCTCGCTGAGGCCGCCCGACGCCTGGATGCGGATCTGCTGCTCCTTGTTCGTCGCCTTGTCCTTCGCCGTCACATTGACGATGCCATTGGCGTCGATATCGAAAGTCACTTCGATCTGCGGCACGCCGCGCGGCGCGCCGGGGATGCCGACGAGGTCGAACTGCCCGAGGATCTTGTTGTCGGCCGCCATCTCGCGCTCGCCCTGGAACACGCGAATGGTCACGGCCGTCTGATTATCCTCGGCTGTCGAGAAGACCTGGCTCTTCTTCGTCGGGATCGTCGTATTGCGGTCGATCAATCGGGTGAACACGCCGCCGAGAGTCTCGATGCCAAGCGACAGAGGCGTCACGTCAAGCAGCAGCACGTCCTTGACGTCGCCCTGCAGCACGCCGGCCTGAACCGCGGCGCCGATGGCGACGACTTCATCGGGGTTGACGCCCTTGTGAGGCTCTTTGCCGAAGAAGCTCTTCACGACTTCCTGCACCTTCGGCATGCGGGTCATGCCGCCGACGAGAACGACTTCGTTGATTTCGCCCGCCGTCAAGCCCGCGTCCTTCAGCGCCTTGCGGCAAGGTTCGACCGTCTTCTGGATCAGATCATCGACCAGCGCCTCAAATTTCGCGCGGGTCAGCTTCAAGGTGAGATGCTTCGGCCCGGTCGCGTCGGCGGTGATATAGGGCAGATTGATTTCGGTCTGAGTCGCGGAGGATAGTTCGATCTTCGCCTTCTCGGCGGCTTCCTTCAGCCGCTGCAGCGCGAGCTTGTCCTTCTTGAGGTCGATGCCGTTCTCTTTCTTGAACTCGTCAGCGAGATATTCGACGAGGCGCACGTCAAAATCCTCACCGCCGAGGAAGGTGTCGCCATTGGTCGATTTCACCTCGAAGACGCCATCGCCGATCTCGAGGATCGAAACGTCGAAGGTGCCGCCGCCGAGATCGTAAACGGCGATGACGCCCGAGCCCTTCTTGTCGAGGCCATAAGCCAGCGCCGCCGCGGTCGGCTCATTGATGATGCGCAAAACCTCAAGGCCGGCGATCTTGCCGGCGTCCTTCGTCGCCTGACGCTGCGCGTCGTTGAAATAGGCGGGGACGGTGATCACGGCCTGCGACACCGGCTGGCCGAGATAGGCTTCGGCCGTCTCCTTCATCTTTTGCAGGATGAAGGCGGAAATCTGCGAGGGAGAATATTGTTTGCCGTCAGCCTCGACCCAGGCGTCGCCGTTCGAGGCGCGAATAATCTTGTAAGGAACGAGCCCGATGTCCTTCTTGGTCATCGGATCGTCGAAGGTGCGGCCGATCAGCCGCTTGATGGCGAAAAACGTGCGTTCCGGATTGGTGACGCCCTGCCTCTTGGCCGGCTGGCCGACGAGACGCTCGCCGTCATCCGTGAAGGCGACGATGGAGGGAGTGGTGCGGGCCCCCTCGGCGTTCTCAATCACCTTAGGAGTCGTCCCCTCCATGACGGCCACGCAAGAATTGGTGGTGCCAAGATCGATTCCTATTACTTTACCCATGATTTTCTTCCTTTCGATACGCAAGACCACCGGACCCCGAAGCGATCCAGCAAATGGGCGGACGGATTTCCGCCCGGTCCCCGATAGTGTTCAGATTGGCATTGCAACGCAGGAGCGCAAGATGGCCGGTATATAAGAGGACGATCGACCGACGCAAGACGAGCCGCCGACGTTCCAGCAGAATCCGCGCCGGCCGCCGAATGCGCCACGCGGAGGGGAGAATCATTTTATTCTCAGTGATTTCCTTCGCGCGGCCGAACGGTTAGGGTGGCGTTTCGATCATTCCGGCGAGGCTTCACTTGAAACTCTCTTTTTTGCCGGCGTTGCTCGCCACTTTATTAACCGCGTCAAGCGCCTCGGCCCAGATGATGCTGCCGGGCGCGCTGCAAGCCGCCCCTGAGGGACCGGCGACGCCGAACCCCGGCGGCGCGGGTCAGGCGAGGCCGAAGCCGGTCGTGGCGAAGCCGCCGGGCGAAGAAACGATCATCGACCGTGATTTGCTGCGCGACGGGTCACAGGGGCTGATCGCCTTCCAGCGCGCCGCTGGCAAAGGACTGGAAATCAAGGCCCTGTCGATGGCTGGCGAGCAAATCACCCATCCGGGCGAAGCCTGCCGCATCGACGTCATCGCTGGCGACCCGATCGAAGCGAGGCCGCTCGGCAAGCCGAAAGGGCTTCTGCGTTATGGCGTCGACATCGAAGCCTGTCCGTTTTCCTTCGATGTTTACGAGGGCGCTGTTCTGATTGCGCATGAAGGGAAAGCCTGCGATTTCGTCGCCGCCGATTGCCGCGTCGACCCAAGCGGATTTTGGGGACCGGCCGGTTCCTCCTTCGACGACAAGCAGGTCAAGCAGTTCGAATCAGCACGGGGCCGCGCGGAGGCGTCGATGCGCGCCCAGTTTCACGCCCTTGTGGCGAGCCTCGGCAAAGACAAGGACGCCGTCAAAAAAATCGCCAGCGAGCAGGCGGGGTTCTCCTCAGAACGCGAAGTCGCCTGCCGCAACTACGCCCGCGAAGACGTTCATGGCTTCTGCGCCTTGCGGCTGACGCAGGGCCGCGGGTTCGCGCTGCAGGCGGCGCTGGAGGCGGGCGGCAAAGAGCGCGGCCAGACCAAGAAAGCCAAGGGCGCGAGAAATGCGAAGGCTGAGGCAAGGCCGTGAACCGTCGCGAAAGCTAGTGCCGCGCTCGGGTCAAGACCCAGGGCTCTGAGACCTGACCCCAGATCGGACGGCTCGTTCGAACTTCCCGCGGCCTCGATCAAGGCCTTCGAACCTATCGTCGAGCAGATCGACGTCGTGGTCGGCGATCCATCGCCGGTCCTGTTGCGCGGGGCGCGTTCGAGGAGTTGATGGGCCTTCCGGATGTCGAGCAACACGCCCTTCGGCCTGGCGGCGCGCGGCCAATGCTTCTATGAAGACGGCAAGCTCAAAAATCGCTTTTTGTAATCCGGTGCGGCAGGGCGACGCCGCCGCGCCTCACACGGGCCAGCGGATCCGGGGCGCTCAGCCGCCAAGCGCGTGCGCAATGACGAGGCCGATGCCGACGCCGGCGAGCGCGGCCGCGACGCCGATCGAAACAGTCTCCATCACCGTCCGCGCAAGGGGCCGGCGTCCGACGCGGGCGCGGCCGACGCCGAGACAGATCAGCAGCAGCATGGTGATGGCGGTCGATACCCAGCGAGCCTCCGACACCGGCATCAGAGCAAAGGGCACGATCGGAATCGCCGCCGAGACGAAATCGGCGATCAGCATCCATAGCGCATGTGCGAGAGGGCTTTGCATCGTCTCCGGGGTCGCGGGCGCCGTCATCGCGTATGCGACGCCCTGCAACACGCCCGGCTTCGAGCGAATGAGGTCCGTGACGAGCGCGGTTTGCGTCTCCGCCAGGCCGGCCGCGCGCAGGCGGTCGCCGATCCGGGCGACGACCGCATCTGGACGCTGCGCGATCTCCGAGGCGAGCCGCGCGCTGAACGTTCGCGCCTCGTCGACCTCGGTTTCGATCTCGAGGTAGGTTCCGGCCATCATGGACACGGCCGCCGCGCACGCGCCCGACGCGCCGGCGACCAACACCGTCATATTATCATTGGTGGTCGCCGCCACCCCGAGCACGAGGCCGAAGATCGAGACTGTGCCGTCTTCCATGCCGAACACGATGTCGCCTGCGCTCGCCGCCAGCGATGTCTTGACTCGTTCGAATATCGTGGGGTGGACCAAGTCTATTCTCCAGGGGGAGATCTGATTATTTGGCGCGTCGCTGCGGACCGTTGGACAACGCCGTCACCCATGAACGCCATCAAGACGCCGGAGCGCCCGCCTCAAAGCCAACCATAACTTGGCGCGGCGTAGTCAACCGCCCCTGTTGCGCCGGGAGAGCTTGTCGTTTCCGATCATGCCTTCCCCTCGGCTCCGGTCAAGCCTTATCGCGCGACAAAAAAAGACCAGGCGCATTGCCTGGCCTTCAGTCTACGACCGGGAGGAACACCGGCGAACCTAAGCGAGAGAAGCCCTGGCGAATCATCTTCGCCAAATGACAAATTATCTATTATCATACTTATTAATATTTAGACACAGTTTTTAACATTTCTTTCGCGACCCTTCGAGGTTCACGGAAAAGCGCAGCTCACGTCTGCTTTGTCCTCGCCCGCAAGGCAAGCAGCGCTCGAGCGGACTTGCGCCCGATAACTTTGCCATTCAGCGGGCCGCCGGCGCTCGAGATCTTTCGATACTCCCCCGCGTTCGGATGCGCAGAGGACCGCGCACAAGTATTCCGGGTAAAGCCACGCTTCCTTAAACACCGATCCAAAGTTCAGCTTCAGCTCTGGAGCCGGATTTAGCTTTGGGCCGCGTCATGAAAAAGTGCGCCATCACATATTCGCGCCAAAAACATCATCTATAGTCGAGCATGTTAGCGATTCGGTAGACTCTTGCTTCCGGGGGCACGCTATGACACAAGCTCAGATCTACCAGCATGGAATGAAGGCCTATATCGAGGGCAGCCCTCTCAGCGGCAATCCTTATAACGCCACGACGTGTCCAGCAGCATACGACGCCTGGACCGATGGCTGGCTTGACGCCATGCGCGCGCGGCGGCGCATTCATGCTCTTAAAATCGCCGCCTATTCGCATATCAGGCCGGCGCCTCGCGCGGCTGGTCTTTTTGCCTAGGAAACCCTCTTCGCCTTGGCGGAGAAGGCCGTTTACGGCTCCTCTGCACTATGAAATGATCCGACGCGTAGACGATTATCGACATCGCTAAAGCGCTGCCCCAGTCATGCAGCTTGTGATGACCCATTCCATCGCGCCGTCAACGGCTAGCCTCCCGGCCCGCCCGCGAACGAGCAAGAAGCGGTAAAGACCTGGCTCCTTTCTGCTGGCCGCCGTCCGGCGCGGGCATACAGATCGCGCTTCGACATGTCGAGCTTCGTCCAATGCCGACGAACGCCACCGCCGACCTCGGCTCTTTCGGCTCGGTCAGTAGCCCGCATTCATTTAATAAAAACCAAATTTTCCCCTGAAATGAGAACTTCAGAATGCAGCAATCCAATTGCTTTCTGAAATGTCACGCTCGTGTAGCGGCCTGGCAGCAACCAATCGTGCAACTCGATGACAATAACGGCGGCTCTAGGCATCCACGATGTGTTTGACGCAAACAGATCAGATTCGAACCCCTCTATGTCGATTTTGACGATGAGAAGATCGGCGGCTATTCCGGCCATCTCCAATAATGCATCAACGGTAAACAACTGAATATTGCCTCTGCTTTCCCGTTTTGTCTGAACGGCCCATGACTCATGACTCGGCCGTTCAAGCGTAACCATTCCATTACCCCCGCCTATAGCCCCCTCAACAACTCGTATGTTTTCGTATTGCGCGCAATTCAATCGGCAGACTGCAACCGTTGCTGGATCAGGCTCAATGGCGACGATTTTGGCTTTCGGGAAACGCCTCGCGAACCAGAGCGACACCGCTCCAATATTAGCGCCGGCGTCGATGATAACCGGGGTTCTGCCCGCGTCTATCATTGCCTGATAAGCTTCATAAATGCGGCTGCACTGGGTAAATTTATCGAAGTCGTAGTCCTTGTATACGAATACTTGGCGCAATACATTGATGTCGCTGTCGGACGGCCGCAGGCTGATCCGGCCAACCCGGCTATTGATCGAAACTACGCCGTCCGCGTTCCGTGGGAGAATTCCGCGGAGCCACATCGAGGGCCCAAAAACAACAGTCTCCTGGAAGAATTTCAGCCAGTTTACTGGATTTAAGGCTTTCGCGACGGCCATGTTGGACTCCCGCGCCAATGATTTTCATGCATCGTGCGAACAGTTAATGTTGTTGTCATGACCTCTTGTTTAAGCGACCACGGCTCTGCGAGCACGATAACGCATTTGAAAGCAGTAAAAAGGGCCTAAATGGCTACTCGTCGTTCTGGCTGTCGGGATCCTCGACCGGCATGGACGCGATGGGGTCCCCAAAAGGCCTTTCCCGCCTTCGCTCGCTGGATTGGATGCAAGGCGCCGCTCAACGATACGCGGGAGGGAGTTAGCGAAATGGTCGACGCCTTCGAACCTTCGCAGCTGCTGAAGCAAAACCGGAAGAGGCGCCGCCGAGGCTGCCCAGGCCGATTTGAACTCAACGAATCGCGGAAGCCGACGCGGCACGCTGCAGTCGCGCCGGTAGGCTCCTAACGAAACCCAAAATTGCTGCGTTCTGAAATGTGGCAATTTTAGGAACGGCGTGAGCGGAACGTCAAATCACGAACCCCGTTGAAGCCGTCAAAAAAAGCTCATTTCTTCTGATAGTTGCATATTTGTCGGCGTTTCGAGGCGCTCCGCCCGCGATATCGCCCTTCCCATCCCCTAAATCTGCGCCGATAGCCTTTGATTGAATGCGATCCGCACAATGCGGCGGAACGCAGTTCGAAGACATCCAGCTCAACAGAGTGAGGACCAACCACGGCCCCCGCTTCGTTTAGACACTGGCGAACTGGTCCGCTATCTCAATTGTAGATCAAGATAGTCTGCCAGAAGTCACACTTATGCGCCGCCACGAACTGCGCCTTAGTGAACGTCGACAGAGTTGGGATATCTTGCGACAGATAATAGCCCGTCTTGCCCTTGTAGCGCGGCCAGGGGCTATTTCCCAGCCCATTGGGATTGCCGGTCCAGGCGAAGTTCGTCCAAGCGATCACCAGCTGATCGGAGAGATCCTGCTGCTTGTTGTTCAATTGATGAGTGATGCCGTCGGGACCGCCATGGTAGAGAGGGAACAGAAACTGGATATCGGCCGTATGATAGGCGAGCGGTTGGAATCCCGGCATTTTCGGGAAGTAGTACGGCGCCGTTCGCTCCTGGAATTCGTAGCCGTAAACCGGAACCTGATTGGCGAGCAGATCGCTCGCGCGAAGGCTCCGGCAAGCTGATACGTCCGTCGTCACTGCGTCCATGGCCAACTGCGGCGTGGGATAGGCGTAAAGGGGATAGTGAGCCAGAACCGCTTGAACGGTTCCGGCCGAATACGCCGGCGGCGAGCCCGCCGGCCCGGCATTTCCGCTGTACGTGTTTGTGACGAGGTTTGTGAAGTCCGTCGCCGTGAATGGCACGCGCGGGTTCTTGAAGTATTCCGTAATCCCGAGGCCGAAGTTGCCTTCATCTTGGACCGTACCGTTCATGACGGGCATATGGTTGAACTGCCCCGTCTGGAACGCGGACGTAAATGAAGTCGGCAAGATTTGGCCGTCTTGGACCAAATAGGTTATGTAGGGCCCGTTGCCGCTTTCGGTTCCCGACAGCGTCGTGATCTGCTGAGCGGTCAGGCTTCTCAGACATTTGGCGGTGGCGGCATCCGAGCCGGAGCCGCAGCCGGCGGCGACGGCGAAGGCGGTGCCTTTTGACTCGGCGAGGGGCAGAGGCGTCAGTCCGCTAAAATAGCTGACGCCGCTTTCCAGAATCGCGCGATGGAACAGCCCGGCCGCGAGGGGCGAAACCATGTTGGACGCGGTGTCGGAGGCGCCCGCAGACTGCCCGCCTACGGTGACGTTGTTCTTGTCGCCGCCGAATTGTGCGATGTTGTGCTTTACCCATCTGAGGGCGGCCTGCTGGTCAAGGATGCCGTAATTGCCGAAGAGATGTCCTTCAGCGTCGATCGCGGGATGCGCCATGAAGCCGAAGAGATTGAGCCGGTAATTGATGGTGACGACGACCGTGTGGCCTTGCGCCGCCAGCTTGGCTCCGTCGTAATCATTACTCTCGCCGTCGACATTGCCGCCGCCGTGGATCCAGAAGATGACCGGAAGCTTCTCCTTTGCCGCGGGATCGACGTTCGGCGTGAAGACGTTGAGATAAAGACAGTCCTCGTTGTTGTTGGCGGGGCCAGCGAACACGCCGAGAGTCGTAATCTGGGCGCAGGTCGGCCCATAGGCTGTCGCCTGTAAAACATTGGTCCAGGGCGCATGTTTATGCGGCGGCTTCCAGCGCAAATTGCCAAGCGGCGGTTCGGCGTAGGGAACGCCGAGGAATTCCGCGACGCCGTTTTTCAGGAATCCCCGGACCGGGCCTTCCTTGGTCTCGACGCGCAGCGGGTTCGCCGCACGGGCCTGCATCGGCGCCGTCAGCACTCCTGCAAAGGCGCACACGCCGAGCGCCATGCCGACGCTTTCCCTGACGCGCCGCTTTACTGTGTGCGCGGGCGAGCGCGCACAGCGCAGTTTTGATCGTTTCAACATTGCTTCCCCCGATGACTTTGCTTAACTGCCGCCTACTCATTTGACGACATTTGAAAACGCATAGCGCCGGGGCAGCGCTCAATCTTCCATGAAGTTCCGATCCATATCAGGATCTGGATATTTTCCGTCACGATATGCTTTTGGTAGAAGTCCGATTCCAGCGAGCGTCACCGTCTACAATCTAAGGCTGACCTTGCCCCTTGGGCTTAATCCAGCTTGAAGTTCGCTCTGGCCCAATCTGAGGACCAGAGCATGAAGCGCAGTCGCTTTTCGGAAGAACAGATCATCGGGATATTGAAGGAGCACGAGGCTGGGGTCTCGGTCGCGGATTTGCGCCGCAAGCACGGAGTCAGCGACGCCCGCACTTACAGATGGAAAGCGAAATTCGGCGGGATGGACGTGTCCGAGGCCAAGCGTCTGCGGCGCTGGAGGACGAGAACGCCAAGCTCAAGCGCATGCTGGCCAACGCTATGCTCGACAATGTGGCGCTGAAGGATTTGCTGGGAAAGAAGTGATGACGCCCGCTGCCGAGCGGAATGCTGTCGCGCATCTCATGAGCGTTCACGGGATGAGCGAACGGCGGGCGAAGCGGATCAAAGGGTCCGCGCGCGAAGCGCGATGGAATGATCCGCGAAGGGATGTAAAGCCATCGGCTCTTGCACAGACGATGAGATACAAAACGACGCGGGCGGATGACGCCGCCTTGCGCGAACGCATGACAGCCATCGCGCATGAGCGCCGGCGGTTCGGCTATCGACGCGTTCATGTGCTGCTGAGGCGAGAAAACTATGTGGTCAACCACAAGAAGCTCTTCGGGCTCTCCTGTTGCCGTCAAAGTCACCCGAGTTGAACCCGGTCGAAAAATATCTGGCAGTTCATGCGCGACAACAGCCTCTCAAACCGGATCTTCAAATCCTACGACGACATCCTCGATCACTGCTGCTTCGCCTCGAACAAGCTCATAGACATGCCCATCAAAATCATGTCCATCGGAACAAGAGAATGGGCATATCGGTCATGATCAACGAGACTTGGTACTAGCTAGTGCAGATAAGTGCGGCGCTGGATTCGGAGTTTGAAGGCCGACCATGACGAGATCGATTTCATTAAGGTCGTCGATGGCAACGCGGCTTCGGCAGCTTTTCAGCTCCGGCCGGTCGATATCGGAGGGACAAATCTTCTGGAAAACTGACCCGGACCGGCCAGCGTGGCGCACGCCTATGATTTTAGTGCGGGACGGATACGATTGCGAATGGTGAACAAAAGGCTTGGGCTTAAGTGAAGACTGGCGAGTTGCCGCGATGCAGCACGTGAAAGCAGCGGCTATAAATCTCTAATTCATTATATGCATCGGAATTCTATGGAAGATAGCGCAAGAAGAGGGCGCTAAGCTCCCGCGTGTCGCGATCGCTTAAACAGAAAATACACCGTGCAGGCGATCGGACGGTCAAGCAACACAACAACGGGAGGGCGAGATGGATACTGACGAGTCGCCGAAGCAGACGACCGATACCACAAGTGCCGGTCGCCGAAGCTTCTTTGCCAGGGCTGGAGCGGTCCTAGCTTCTCTTCCGATGCTCGGGATTCGGCCGGGTATGGCCGACGACAACCGTTATGGAGGTGGTGATGACAGCGCCGATGGCCGGAGCCCGCTGACGATTGCGAGACGGGGGACCTTCTTTGCCGGTGGAACGGTGCTCACTTCTCCAGGCGTTTTTGACCCCACCATCAATGGCGGCCCGGGGCAATCGCTATATGGCGATCATGTATACACCCAGTTTGAGGTCCCCTTTCGCTCGAGGAGGCTTCCACTCGTCTTATGGCACGGCGTTCAACCACCGACGGCCGGGAAGGATACCAATCAATATTCCTGCGTCGAGGCTTCACTGTGCACATCATCGACCAGCCCCGAACGGGACGCGCTGGCACCAGCACGCAGGGCATCACCCTAACTCCAACTCCCGGCGATCAAGATCTTTTCGTCGCTTGGCGGCTCGGCGTCTGGCCCAATTTCTATCCAGACACCAAATTCCCGCAGGGCGCAGGTAATCCAAGCCTGTCGCCTACCGATGTGCCCCCGGCGTTGAACCAATTTTTTCGCCAGATGACCGTCAATACAGGTCCCTCGGATCGGACCGTTATAACGGCCGGCGTTGCGGCGCTGTTCGCGGAGATTGGTCCCGCCGTTCTCCTTACACATTCGGCGAGCGGCATTCTCGGCTGGGTAACGGCGACGCTAACCCCTAACGTGAGGGCGATCTACGCCTATGAGCCGACCGATTACGCATTCCCGAGCAACGCTCTGCCCGCTCCGATAGGAACCGGCGCCGCGCAGATAACGCCCAAACCCCTGTCGCCCTCAGACTTCCAGAAGCTCACAAAGATTCCGATCCGAATCCAGTATTCGGACCATATCCCGTCG
>NZ_CABFMQ020000001.1:0-427500 GCF_901905185.1 Methylocella tundrae | reverse complement strand
ATTCGCGCGCGATGAATTTCTGCGTCGCCAAATCGGCGTTTTGAACGGCGAAGAGGCGACCCATCGTCTCGGGGTCGGGGTAGATCGCCTTGTTGTCGAGAATGTCTTTGGCGATCCACGGTTTTGAGGCGATGACGCCATTGGCGAGTTTGGTGGCGTTCGTGTTGCGCGCGGCAATCTCCGGGCGCAGAAGAAAGTTGATGAAGGACAAGGCTGCGTCGCCATGCGGCGCGTCCTTCGGCACGACGAGCGCATCAAGCGACAACACCGTCCCCTCCCTCGGAATGGCGTAGCCGACGTCGACGCCGTTGCCTTCCTCTTTCGCCCGCGCGCGCGCCTGCAGTCCGTCGCTGCTCCAGGCCACCGCAAGGCAGACGTCGCCATTGGCGAGGGCGCCGACATCATCGGATGAAGGAAACTTCTTCACATAACGCCGCATGCCGCCAAGCAGCTCCGCCGCTCTGCGCAAATCGTTCAGGCTCTTCGAGGCGGGATTGAGCCGCAGATAGCGCAGAGCGATGGCGAACATCTCTTCGGGATTATCCGGGACGAAGACGCCGCAATCTGCGAAGGCGGCAAGACGATCCGGCCTGAAGATCAGATCCCACGACGCGGGTTCAAAAGGCGCCGCGGCGCCGATCTCATTTGCCTTGTCGACGTCAAAGGCAAGGCCTGCGGTAAACCAGAGATAAGGAATGGCATATTGATTGCCGGGATCGAAGACTCCGAGCACCGCCATGACCTCGGGCCAGAGGCCGGTCGCGTTCGAGAGCTTCGCCTTGTCGAGTTTGCGCAAAGCTCCAGCCGCGATCAGCGATTGCAGCGCCGGCCCCGGCGCGACGACCACATCATAATCAGTTTTGCCGCGCAGCCGCGCCTCCAACGCCTCTCTGGAAGGATAAACGTCATAGACGATCCTGACGCCCGTCTCGGCGGTGAACTCATCAAGACTCCTCGGATCAAAATAATCGCCCCATGCAAGGATATTGACGATCCTTGGTTCGGCCAGCGCATGCGTCGCAAGCGCCGCAACGCAGAGGCAAACCGCCAGAAGCATCCCGCGCGCGCGCCTCGTATCAGCAAATCTCATGGTCGCCCGGAACTCTCAGCGTGCTTGCCGTCGAAGCGGCGCGCCGAAGAATAGGTCAATTCTCGCAGCTCAACAATTCGAGACCGGACTCTGGCTTTGGTTCGTCATGATCGCCGCCCCGGCATGTGATAGGGTCGCGCGCCGAATCGCCGATCGCGCCGCGCCTGCGCGACAGGCGGCGCAAAAGCAACGAGCCGGCGCGTCGGCGCAAACGGAAACGCACCAGAGATCATGAGGAAACCATGCACGTCACCATCGCACATGCCGAAGCGGCCATCGAGGCAGCGCGCAAGAAGGCCGTCGAACTGAAAACGCAAATGTGCATCGCAGTCGTCGATTCGGGCGCGAACCTCAAGGCCTTCTACCGCATGGACGACGCCTGGGTCGGCAGCATCGACATCTCGATCAAGAAGGCGAAGACTGCCCTCTTCTTCGGCATGCCGACAGGGGCGATCGGCCAGCTTTCTCAGCCGGGCGGGTCTCTGTTTGGCATCGAGCACTCCAACGACGGGCTGATCACTTTTCCCGGCGGCTTGCCGATCGTCGATGAAGAAGGCGTTCTCGTCGGCGCAATCGGCGTCAGCGGCAGCGCCGTCGAGAACGACAACGCAGTGGCGCAGGCAGGCGTCGCAGTCCTCGGCGTCAGCGAATTGCCAGAGCACCCCTGGCGGACCTGAGGCTTGCATTCGGTCTTTCGGCCCCTGAGCGCGCTCGCGCCCAAAAGTTCAGCTTCTCGATAAAAGCCGCCGCGATGTCTGCGCTCCAAATCAGAAGCCTCCTTGTCCTCGGAGGCGCGCGCTCGGGCAAAAGCCGCTATGCTCAAAGCCTTGCGGAAAGCTCGGCCGTGCGCCCCGTTCTGATCGCGACGGCGCAGGCGCATGACGCCGAAATGACGGCGCGCATCGCCCGCCACGCAGCGGAACGGGCCCCGAACTGGATGCTTGTTGAAGAACCCCTCGAACTCGCCTCCGCGTTACGGCGCGAGGCGGGCGTGGATCGCATCGTCGTCGTCGATTGCGCCACTCTCTGGCTGAGCAATCTTCTCCTGCAAGAGGCCGATCTCGCGAAGGAATCCGAAGAGCTGGCGCATAGCGTCCAAAGCCTCGCCGGTCCCGTGATTTTCGTCTCCAACGAAGTTGGGTCCGGCATTGTGCCGGAAAATGCGCTCGCTCGCACGTTCAGGGACGCGCAAGGCCGGCTCAATCAGGCGCTCGCCAAGGCCTGTGACTCCGTGGTCCTCGTCACCGCGGGGCTTGCGCTTCAGCTGAAACCCGCTGAAGAGCCGAAGTTTCGGCTTTAACGCCAACTGAGCGCGGCGCGACCGAGGCCGCCGCCAAAATTCGGCCAAGCGCATCCGCCAAGCTCCCTCTCCTGTGGTTGCCAAGGGCGAGACGAAGATATAAATGACGCTGCAGGATACGTGAAATATTTTATATTACAGGAATAACACGTGAAACAGTCAGCTTCCGCTCACCTGCGTCGCCTTGAAGCGGAGGCGATCTTCATCATGCGCGAGGTCGTCGCGGAATTCGAGCGGCCGGTGATGCTCTACTCCATCGGCAAGGACTCCGGCGTGATGCTTCACATCGCCCAGAAGGCGTTCTTTCCGTCAAAGCCTCCATTTCCTTTGCTCCATGTCGATACGACGTGGAAGTTTCGCGAAATGATCGCATTTCGCGATCAAATGGCGGCGAGGGTCGGGATGGATCTGCTCGTCCACGTCAATGAGGACGGGGTGCGCCGCGGCATTTCGCCGGTCGCGTCCGGCTCCTCCGTGCATACGCAGGTGATGAAGACGGAAGGGCTCCGCCAGGCGCTCGACAAATGGAAGTTCGACGCGGCGTTCGGCGGCGCTAGACGCGATGAGGAGAAGAGCCGCGCCAAGGAGCGGATCTTCTCGCATCGTTCCGCCGCGCACGCCTGGGACCCGCGCAATCAGCGCCCGGAACTGTGGAGCCTCTTCAACACCAGGATCAAACCGGGCGAATCGATGCGGGTTTTTCCCTTGTCGAATTGGACGGAGATCGACGTCTGGGATTACATCGCCGCCGAAGATGTTCCGATCGTGCCGCTTTATCTCGCCAAGGAGCGGCCCGTCGTCGAGCGCAACGGCGCCCTGATCATGCTCGATGACGACCGCCTGCCTTTATTGCCCGGCGAAACGCCGCGCATGGAAAAAGTGAGGTTCCGCACGCTCGGCTGCTATCCGCTGACCGGGGCGATGCGCTCCGAGGCGGAGACATTGCCCGAAATCATCGCGGAAATGCGCGCTTCGACGATGTCGGAGCGCGAAGGCCGCCTGATCGACCATGATGAATCGGGCTCGATGGAAAAAAAGAAGCGCGAGGGGTATTTCTGATGCTTGAGGCCGTTTCCGCCAATCTTCAGGCAAGCCCCCGGTCCGAGCCGGCTCAGCTTGACGCCAGCATGCCGCCGACCCTGAGGCTGATCACATGCGGCTCCGTCGACGACGGCAAATCGACGCTGATCGGCCGCCTCCTGTTTGAGCAGAGCCTCATCTTCGACGATCAGCTCGCAGCTCTCGAGCGCGATTCCAAGCGCCACGGCACCACGGGGGATGAGATCGACTTTGCCCTGCTGGTCGACGGTCTCGAGGCCGAGCGCGAGCAGGGCATCACCATCGACGTCGCCTATCGCTATGTTTCGACCCCGCGCCGCTCTTTCATTATTGCAGACACGCCCGGCCATGAGCAATATACGCGGAATATGGCGACAGCGGCGTCGAGCGCCAACCTCGCGATCCTTCTGGTCGACGCGCGCAAGGGACTTTTGACCCAAACCTGCCGCCATGCCACCATCGTATCGCTGATCGGCATCAAGCATGTCGTGCTCGCGGTCAACAAGATTGATCTCACCGGCTTCGATGAAGCCGGATTCAACGCGATCGTCGCCAAGTTCAAATCCTTCGCCGAACCGCTCGGCTTCAAGTCGATCACTCCTATTCCGATCTCCGCGCGGCATGGCGACAATGTCTCGGAAAACAGCGCCAATACGCCCTGGTATCAGGGGCAGCCGCTTCTCGCCTTTCTCGAAGCCGTGGACGTCGAGGAAGACCAGTCCGGCAAGCCGTTCCGCTTTCCGGTGCAATGGGTCAATCGTCCGCATCTCGATTTTCGCGGCTTCGCCGGTACGATCGCCAGCGGGACCGTCAGCGAGGGCGATGAAGTCGTCGTCGCCGGCTCCGGCAAATCGTCACGCGTCGCGCGCATCGTCACCGCCGACGGAGACCGCGCGAGCGCCGGCGCGGGCGAGGCGGTGACCATCACCTTGACCGACGAGCTCGACATCGCGCGCGGCGATGTCTTGTCCGATCCGAAGAATCGTCCGGAGGTCTCGGATCAGTTCGCCGCTCACCTCATCTGGATGAGCGAGGAGAAGCTGCTGCCCGGCCGCTCCTATCTCCTGAAGAGCGGAGCCAAAACAGCGCCCGTCACCATCAGAGAACTCAAGCATAGGCTCGACGTTAACACGCTCGGCGAGATGGCGGCGCGGACCTTGAGCCTCAATGAGGTTGGGTTCTGCAAACTGAGCGCCACGGCGCCGATCGCTTTCGATCCCTATGAGAGCAATCATTCGACTGGGTCCTTCATCCTGATCGACCGCACCACCAACGCCACGGCGGCGGCGGGCTTGATCGCTTTCGGGTTGCGCCGGGCGACCAATATTCACGCTCAGGACCTCAACGTCCGGAAAGCCGACCGCGCGCGTCTCAATAGTCATAAGCCGGGCGTCCTCTGGTTCACCGGGCTTTCCGGCTCCGGCAAATCGACCATCGCCAATCTTGTGGAGTCGCGCCTTTACGCTCACGGCGTGCGCACGATCCTGCTCGACGGCGACAACATCCGCCACGGGCTGAACAAGGACCTCGGCTTCACCGAAATCGACCGCATTGAAAATATCCGCCGCGTCGGCGAAGTGGCCAGGCTGATGACGCAGGCCGGACTGATCGTCCTGTGCTCGTTCATCTCTCCCTTCGCGGCCGAGCGCGAACTCGTGCGCGAACTCCTTGATGAGGATGAGTTCATCGAGATCTTTGTCGACACGCCGATCCAAGACTGCATCGCGCGCGATCCCAAAGGGCTCTACAAGAAAGCGCTTGCGGGCGAGATCAAGAATTTCACGGGTATCGATCAACCCTATGAGACGCCAAAGAATCCCGAATTGATCGTCGGCCGCGACGGCCAGAGCGCGCGGGAGGCCGCCGCTTTGATCGTCGCGGCCCTGGTCCAGCGCGGATTCATCGATCGCGACGACTGGTCGATTTAAAAAAACTCCCGAAGCCGGGAGCCTGGAGCGCTTTCCGATCGAATGGAGTCATTCGATCGATCAGAAATCGCCCCAGATTCAGAAGCCTGAGCATATTCTTGTCGATCAGATCGAACCGATCTGATCGGAATATGCTCTAGCCAAAAGTCTGCCGGCCCACACGCGGCCGAGGCAGGATCAACCAGTCTCCCCCAACGAAAGCTGGCGATTCAATCGCTGGCCAGGATCACGTTGCAGTCCTGGAATATCGCGCAGACATCGGCGCCCGGCTTAATTCCGGTCGCGTCGGCGCTGTCTTGCGTCATGATCGAGGTCATCGTCTTGCCCGCGCCGATGCCGACGGTGACCTCAACGTCGGAGCCGCCGTCGAAGCGTTCAAGCACGCGGCCCATGATCTTATTGCGGGCGGAAATCCGCGGCATCTGATCACAAGGCGCCAGCATGACGGAGCTGGCGTTGACCAGAGCCAGCACGGGGCGGTGATTGACGAGCCCAAGTTCGCTGACGCTGGCGTTGGTGACGAGCGCGGAAATAACCACCTCCGGCGAGACCTGCAGCCGAACCTCGACATTGACAGGCGCGGCGAAGATTTCGAGCACTGTGCAATGAAAAGTGTTGCGGGCGCTGAGCTTCATGCCGATGCCCCAGAAAATGAGGTCTTCCTCACACTCAATGCCTTGCACGGCGATGCTGGAGGAGATCCGGCTGAGCTTTTCTTCGAGGCGGCGGAATGTGACGAGCAGGCGGCGTCCCTCTTCAGTCACCTCCGCGCCGCCGCCGCGAGGGCCGCCCGTGTGCGTAATGAATGCGGGGCGCGGCAGAAGATTGTTGATCGCGTTAACCGCGTCCCAAGCCGTCTTGTAGCTGAAGCCGGCGACGTCGGCCGCCTTTGTGATGCTGCCGTGCTGGATCACCGCTTCGAGCAGCGTGACGCGCTCGCGGCCGACCAACAATTTCCCGTTTGCCCGCAAAGCGAGCAAAGTGTCGATCTCTCCCGGCAATACACGAGGCATTGTTTTTTCCTCTTGCATATTATTTGCCCGAAAATCACGTGGTCTACAACCAAAATGAGAATAATCAGGCGGCGCCCCGCAGGATCCTTTGCCCGCTGGAGTTGTGCCGGGAAATTTCCGGACGCGCCTTGGCAGGCGGCGCCGGAGCCGGAGCCGCAATGCCCGCGACGGTCAGACGACTTCGACGGTCGCCGCCGAAAACTGCGCGCCGGCGGCCCGGTGCGCCGCCAAAGCCGTCTCCGGCAGAGCCTCGACGCGGTGGTTGCGCGCCCGTGCGAGCAGAGCCTTGATCCGGGCTTTTGACCGCGCGAGCAGAGCTTCATCAAGTCGCCCCTCCTCGAGCGCGTCGATGATTCCGGCCGCAAAGCCTCTCGCGCGATCGGCCTCGGTAAAGTGAGCGCAGACCATCAGCATGTCGCAACCGGCGGCGAGAAACCTCGCCGCTGCGTCCGGCGCGTCAAAGAAGCCCTTCATGGCGCCCATGCCGATATCGTCGGAAATCGTCACGCCCTCGAAGCCGAGTTCGCCGCGCAAGATCTCTGTCACGAAGCGGCGCGACAGAGTAACCGGCGCATCGGGATCAATGCGCGGAAAGAGAATATGCGAGGTCATGATCATCGGAACGCCGGCCGCTATCGCCGCGCCGAAGGGCTTGAGCTCACGGGCGCGCAACGCCTCGATGTCTGAATCCTCGGAGGGCAAGCCAAGATGAGAATCGACGCTGGTGTCGCCGTGACCCGGAAAATGCTTGCCGCAAGCGATCACCCCCGCGGCCTGCATCGCGCGCATGAAGGGAAGCGCGGCCTCGATCACGTCGTCCGGCGTCGCTCCGAAGGCCCGCTCGCCGATGACCGGATTGGCCGGATTGGTGTGAATGTCGAGCACGGGAGCGAAGTTGAGGTTGAAGCCAAGGCTGGCGAGTTCGCGCCCCATCGCGTCGCCGACCGCGGCGGCGTCCTTAGCCCAGCGCGCGGCGTAGGAAAAGCGCGTGATCGGCGCAGGCGTGCGGGTGACGCGGCCTCCCTCATGATCGACAGCGATGAGAAGATCGGGGCGCCCGGCGGCCGCGCGCACGTCCTCTAGCAGCCGCCGATGGCTTTCGAGCCAGCCGTCATAGGCAAGATCATGACGAAAATTACTCTTGAAGAGAACGACGCCGGCCGGCTTCAGATCCTGAAGCAACGCGCGGTCGCGCTCTCCAAGGACCGGCGATGGCCGCAGGCCGACGAGAAAATGATCGCCTACCGCGTCGATGGATTGTGCGCTCATTTCCTGTTTTCGCCTCGAATCAGCCGGGCGGCAGTTTAGCCCGTAATCAAGGCGGAAGGAAAACGCCGGCCGCGCGCCGCCTACGGAGCGCTAGCGCTCCGAAGCATTCGTCGCTAGCAGAGCTCTCGACGGCCGCCCGAAGTCGACCCCTTCGAGCGATTGGGCGAGAACGCCGAAACCGAGGCCGATGACGCTCCATAACACCGCCTGGGCGCCGAGCGCCGCGAGGCGAAACCGCCACAAGACGTCAGCCGGGAAATTGTCCGGAACCTCGTTGATCGAGGGCAGCACGAGCGCCGCGACGACAACCGCCGTCAGGAACGCGCCGGCGCTGACGAGCCCCGCGTTCCACCCGCCGAAGCGGCGCGCGAGCCGACCGCGAAGGAGCGAGGCGAGGATCATCGCCAGCACGGAGAAAAACAGCATGCTGAAGAAAAGCGCCGTGCGCATGCCGATCGTCTCCGGACGTCCGATAGCAGGCGGGTTCGGAGGATATTTCAGAGCCGGAATGAGCACCACCGCGATAAAGCCCGCCGCCGCCAGCAAGGCGGCGACGGCGCGGGGTTCGAGCGCGCCGACGCGGCCATTTGCGAAGGCGAAAGCCAGAGCGAACAGCCCGCCAAGTCCCGCGCCATAAACCACCGCCGCTGTCACGAGACCGGCGCTGCGCTGGACGGCGCGACTGACGATCTGAGGCTCCTCGGGCTCTCCCGCGGCCCGGGCGGCCGCGCTTTCAAAAGCGATCGCGCGATCGACGGAAGGCTCGCCGGCAAGAAACGCGAAGCTCGTCGCAAATAATCCCGCGATGACGCCGGCAAGCATCCCGCGCCATAAAAGCTGTCCGACCATCTAAGACTCCCGACGGCGATCGCAGCAGATCACGCGTCAAAGATTAAAGAGACAAAGCATTCCGAGGCGAAGCCCGTTCTCGATCGCTCAAAGCGAATCCGAGGAAGCCAAAATCTCTAGTGACAGGGAAAGCCAAGCAGATGGCGGCCGTCATGAACGAATTCATGCACGTAATGGCCGGAGATCAGCGATGTCGCGCCCTGCTCGGCGCCGACGAAATAGATGAGCAGAAAGCCGAGGACGCCGGCGAAGGCGAGCCATGGCAGGATCTGGCTCACAGGAATGGGGATCGGCCGGGCGGCTGGCGTTAAGGCGATATCGCTCATGTCAAAACTCCCTGGGATCACGCGTCCCGCGTTCGTTGCGATCCTCGGAGGGAAGGTCTGGCTCGCAAGCGTCTCGCCGCGAAGGAGAGGCGCAAAGCTGACAGTGGCGCGACCGCGGCGGATTTGCACCGCCTTCTTCGCATCCGGGATTTTTTGATCGTAGGGTTCCGCCCAAGGCGTGTCAACGCGGAGCCGGAACAGATCGAATGCTCAGCTTGCCTTGTCCGGGAAGCGCGGCTGTCGCATGATCGCGCCGCCGCGAATCGGCGTTGCGGCGGTCCATTCGAAAGCGAGCGAATCCATGCCGCGTCCAGATCGTCACAAGCTGACCGTTTCCTGCCTGCTGGGCCTCTTTGCCTTCCTTTGCCTCGCTCCCTTTTCCGCGATGGCGCAAGCCGTCGATCCCCTGCCCTCATGGAACGATGGCAAGGCAAAGCAATCAATCATCAAATTTGTCGAGGATGTGACGCGCGAGGGTTCGCCCGATTTCGTTCCCAAAGAGCAGCGCATCGCGACATTCGACAATGACGGCACGCTGTGGATCGAGCAGCCGATGTATGTCCAGATGGTCTTCGCCATCGACCGCCTGCGCGAACTCCTGCCGATGCATCCTGAATGGCGCGATCAGCAGCCGTTCAAGGCGGCGCTCGACGGCGACTTCAAGACGCTGCTGAAGGATGGCCAGGGCTCGCGCAATCTCCAGACGATCGTCGGCGTCACCCACGCGGGAATGACGCCGGAGGAGTTCGAGCAGATCGTCAAGAACTGGCTCGCCACCGCCAAGCACCCGCGCTTCCATCGGCCCTATACTGAGCTGGTCTATCAGCCGATGCTGGAAGTGCTCGCTTATTTTCGCGCCAACGGATTCAAGACCTTCATTGTATCCGGCGGCGGCATCGAATTTGTGCGCGCCTTCGCGGATCAGACCTATGGCGTGCCGACCGATCAGGTCATCGGGTCGAGCATCGTGACGAAGTTCGAACGCCGCGACGGCCTGCCGCGGCTGTTCCGCTTTCCTGATGTGAATTTCGTCGATGACGGCCCCGGCAAACCGGTCGGCATCGAGCAGCACGTCGGCCGGCGCCCGATCGCCGCTTTCGGCAATTCGGATGGCGACCTGCAGATGCTGCAATGGACGACGGAATCAGGCGGCCGGCGCCTCGGCGTCATCGTGCACCACACCGACGCCGTGCGCGAATACGCCTATGACAAGGATTCCCTCGTCGGCCATCTCGATCTCGCCCTTGAGGCGGCAAAGCTGGACAGCTGGACCGTCGTCGACATGAAGACCGATTGGAAGGTGATTTTTCCGTTCGAGATGAAGGGAGAGGCCTCGCCCAAGCCGTAAGCTCTGACGGACGTCACGGCTGCTGCTGCTGCTGCTGGCGCGGGCGCCACGAAAGATCCTCCGACCAGACATAGATCGAGATCGCCGCCAGAAAAAGCACGGCGCCGACCCAGAAAAGCGGCGAATGATGAATGCGCCTCCAGTCGGGACGACGCGCCTGCGCCTTCTCAACGCTCGCGTGATGGTGGTGATGGTCTGAGTTCACGTTTCTCTCCGCAAGCTGTCGCGACCGAACCGGCCGTCTCTCTTTATGATTTGTCTGGTCAAACCGAGCCTATGCCGGTTTTGAAGTCAAGGATCGAAAACCGGCTGCGGCGCCCGCTCGAGCCCTCAATTCAGCAGTGCACGGCGCCTTTTGCGTCGCCGTGCATTGAATGTTTTGCTTAACGCAAGGCCGCGCCCGCGTCCCCGGGCGGGCTTGCGCCGAAGCGGGGAAGAAGCGAGGCTGGCGCGCCCGCCCGGAAAACTGAGGCTCCCATGCCCTGCGACAAAATCATGCTGATCCGCCATTCGGAACGCCCCGACCCGGATAAAGGCACTCGCGGCGTCTCGCTGGACGGCCGTAAAGACAAGGAATCGCTTAGCGTGCGGGGCTGGCAGCGCGCCGGGGCGCTCGTACGGTTTTTCGCGCCCGTCGACGATCGCTTTGTCCGCCCCGCTCTGGCGCGGCCGAGGATTTTGTTCGCCTGCAAGGCGGCGGCGCAAGATCCAAGCCTTCGTCCGCAGCATACGCTTGTCCCGCTGGCGGAGCTTCTCAAGATCGAATTCAACCGGGACCATTTTAATGGCGAGGAACAGGCCCTCGTCCAGAAAGTGCTGGCTTCGGACGGGCCGGCGCTCATCGCCTGGAAACATGACGGCATGCACGCCATCGCAAATGCGATCCTTGGCGATAAAACGACGGCGCCTCAACATTGGCCCTATGAGCGTTATGATCTCGTCTGGATCTTCGACCGCGCGGGCGAGCATTGGGCGTTTTCGCAAATTCCGCAGCTTCTCCTCGACGGCGACAGCGCCGAGCCGATCGTTTGAGGCCTTGCGCTGTTCTGGCGTTGAAGGAGGCGTCCGGCTTTACGGGCGGGCCCTGTTCCGGCTATGTCAACGCTTTGCCGCTGGAACGATAAGCCATGGCCGCTGGCGCGAAGACAGCCCTTCGCTTTGAGAAAATCGCTTTCCTGTGCACCCCGACGGTGGAAGGCAGAGCGGCGCGCGAAGCGCTCGTCTCGCGCTATGGCGATGTCGATCCGGAAGAAGCCGAAATCGTCGTCGCGCTCGGCGGCGACGGCTTCATGCTGCAGACGCTGCATCGCTTCATGGGAACAAGGAAGCCGATCTATGGCATGAATCGCGGCTCCGTCGGCTTTCTCATGAATGATTTTTCGGTCTTCAATCTCGAAGGCCGGCTGAGCGTCGCCGAAGCCTCGGTCGTGCATCCCCTCCTGATGGAGGCAACTGACTGCGAAGGCGCGATCTCCACGGCGCGCGCCATCAATGAAGTCTCACTGCTGCGGCAATCCTATCAGGCCGCCAAGATGCGCATTTCGATCGACGGCAAGGAGCGGCTCGACGAGCTTGCGGGCGATGGCGTGCTGGTTGCGACGCCTGTCGGCTCGACCGCCTATAATCTTTCCGCACATGGCCCCATCCTGCCGCTCGACGCCACCATGATGGCGCTGACGCCGATTTCCGCTTTCCGCCCGCGCGGATGGCGCGGCGCGCTGCTGCCGGATCAGGCCAAAGTCACGATCGATATTCTGGAGGTCGAAAAAAGACCTGTGGCCGCCGTCGCCGACCATTTCGAGCTGCGTAATGTCCGCGAGGTCACCGTCGCCATGGATCACGCGACCGATCTCGTTCTGCTCCATGATCCGGGGCATTCTCTCAACGAGCGCATCCTGCGCGAACAATTCGGATATTGACGCATGAAAGAGCGCGTTCGCATTCTCGCCCGCGACGTGATGTCGCGCGGGCACGGGCTGCTCGAGCGGCTGACCATCGAGCTGAAGCGCTTCGACGGCCGCCCGCAGAAGCAGGTTCGCGAAATCTATGACACGGGCGACGGCGCCGCCATCCTGCTTTACGATCCAACGCGCTCGACGGTCGTGCTGGTGCGGCAGTTTCGCCTGCCGGCCTACCTCAAAGACGGACGCGACAATCTGATCGAGGTCTGCGCCGGCCGGCTCGAAGGGATCGACGCGCAAACGCGGATCGTGCACGAGGCCGAGGAGGAGACTGGCTATAAGGTGCGCCATGCGCGGAAGATATGCGAGGGCTATTCCAGCCCCGGCAGTTTCGGGGAAAAACTGACCTTCTTCGTCGCCGAATATGCCCAATCCGATCGCGTCGGCCCCGGCGGCGGGCTTGAGCATGAAGGCGAGGACATTGAAGTTCTGGAGCCGACGCTCGATGAAGCCCTGCTGATGATCGAGCGCGGCGAAATCATCGATACAAAGTCGATTTTGCTGTTGCAATACGCCAAGCTCAAAGGCCTCATGCAACATAACGGCGGATCTTGACCAAGGCCATAGGATGAGCGAGACCCCGCATGTCGAAGCCCATGCGGCGTTATTGAAAGGCCCAGCGGCCGTCTCCGATGGTTTCGACGCGGCCGACGTCGCCCGCCGCACCAAGGCCGTTCTGATCGGCTCGGCGGGCAATCTCATCGAATGGTATGATATCTGCGCCTATTCGGCGTTTTCGCTTTATTTCGCCGGCGCCTTCTTTCCGCAGACCGATCCTGTCGCGCAGCAACTGGCGGCGGCCTCCCTGTTCGCCGCGGCTTTTCTGGTGCGTCCGCTCGGCAGCGCGCTGTTTGGCTATTACGCCGACCGGCACGGACGCCGCAACGCACTGACCGCCGCCGTGCTCATGATGTGCTTCGGCTCGCTGATGATCGCGGCGACGCCTGGCTACGCCAGCATCGGCGTCGCGGCGCCGCTCATTCTCGCGCTTGCGCGGGTTCTGCAAAGCCTCAGTCAGGGCGGCGAATATGGCTCGGGCGCGACCTATCTCAGCGAAGTCGCCCATCCGAACCGGCGGGGCTTTTATTCCGGCGTCTGGTACATGACCCTGATCGGCGGCCAGCTCTGCGCCATATTGGTGCTGCTGGCGCTGCAGCGGGCCTTCCTCACGCCGGAACAGCTCAAGGCATGGGGCTGGCGCATCCCTTTCGTGATCGGCGCGCTTTTGTCCATCTTCGCTTATGTCATCCGGCGCGACATGCCCGAGACGGAGCTTTTCATCGCCGCCGAATCGGTCATCCGGCGCGAAAACCGGTGGCGCATTCTCGCCCGTGACTGGAAGACCATGGCGCTCGTCGTCGGCATTACGATCGGCGGCACCTCGGCTTTCTATACCTATACGACCTATATGCAGAAATTCCTGAAACTCTCGGTCGGATTGAACGACGCGCAGACGACCCTGATCACCGCCGGATCGCTCATTTTCGCGCTGATCCTTCAGCCGCTCTATGGCGCGCTCTCCGACAAGATCGGCCGCAAGCCGATGCTCGTCGCCTTCGGCGTCCTTGGAACGCTCGGAACGATTCCGCTGCTGACGACTCTGCGGCATACGCAAAGCCCGTTCGGCGCCTTTTTGCTAATTTGCGCCGCCTGGGCGATCGTCAGCGGCTATACGTCGATCGCGGCGATCGTGAAGGCGGAGCTGTTCCCGACCGCCATTCGCGCGATGGGCGTCGGCATTCCTTACGCGCTCACCGTGGCCGTTTTCGGCGGATCGATCGATTCCGTCGCGCTGGCGTTCAAGAATGCTGGCCTTGAGACCGGCTTCTACTGGTATGCCGCGGGCTGCATCTTCATCTCTCTGATCTGCTACCTCTTCATGCGCGACATGAAAACGCACTCCAAAATGAGCCAGGTTCTATGACGGCGGCGCGGAGCTGATCCCATGCGCTCACTGCTGTTTGCGCCGGCTGACAACCGGGCAAAGCTCACCGAAGTTTTGGAGAGCGGGGCCGACGGAGTTTTGCTCGATCTCGCGGGCTCCGTTGCCTCCAGGTCCAAATCCGAGGCGCGGAAACAAGCCTGCGCCTTTATCGCCGCCGCAAAGGCAAAAGCGCATCATCCGCTGATTTTCGTCCGGCTCAACGAACTCGATACCGAGATGATCGAAGCCGACCTCGACGCAATTCTCCGGGCGCGACCGGACGGAGTCGTCCTGCCGGACGCCCAGAATGGACAAGCGGTCCAGCATCTTGGCGCCAAACTCGCAGTGATGGAGGCGGAACTTGGCTTGGCCGACGGATCGACCCTCATCATCGCGGGTGTCGCCGGCACGGCGGCCTCGATCTTCAACATGGGAACTTTCGCCGACGCCAGCCCGCGCCTTGCCGGCTTGGTCTGGAGCGCCGAGGACCTTTCGACGTCACTCGGCGCCAGCGCCCGTCGAGCGCCGGATGGCTCCTATGCATCACCCCATGCTTTAGCCCGTGACCTGACCTTATTTGCCGCGCGGGCGGCCGACGTGCCGCTGATCGACGGGCCAACCTTGAATTGTCGCGACGCAGCCTGCTTTCGGCTGGAATGCGAAGCGGCGCAGCGCGATGGGTTCGACGGCAAAATAGCGCGCGATCGGGAACAGGTCGCGGCCATCAATGCCGTCTTCACGCCGCCGGAGCAAGTTCTGGAGAGGGCGCGCGCAATCATCGAAGCCTTCGCCGCTGAACCGGACGCACGGGTTCTCGTCTTTCAGGGCGAGACGCTGAACCCGGCGCATCTTGCGCAAGCGCGGCGGCTACTGAGGCGCCTGCCGTCCCGGCGCTGAACGGCCTCCGGCTTCACCTTACCGCTTTCTCCTCCACCACCTCGACACGATCAGGATAGAATGCGAGATGGTTCTCAATCGCGGCGACAGGCGCAAAGGGCGCCTCATAGGTCCACACGGCATTCACGCAACGGTCTCCGCCAAGGGGAAGGCTATAGTACGCGCAATCGCCCTTATAGGGACAATAGGTGCTATGATCCGTCCGCTCCAACAGCGACATGTCCACGTCCTTGCGCGGAATATACTGCACGGGCGGATATGACGCCTCCCGGAGCGTCAGGGCCGCGCGCGTGTCGGCGACGACGCGGCCCGCGACGGTGACGAGAATGCGCGCTGGATTCGGCTCAATCGTGATGGGATGGTCGGGTCCTGGACGCTTGATCGGCCTGTCTGTCATGGCTTCGAACTCCTTCATCTGGCGAAGCGCCGGAGAGCACAGTCAGAAAAACCCATTCATGCCGCGATACGCAAACAGGTCTGCTGGCCAACCGGGTTGACCTGAAGCCTGCCCGCCTCTCAAGGCTGAGGGCAAATACGCTCACGAGCCAGTCTTTTGGGGCGTCAATCGCTAGTCAGACCGCCGGTCGCGAATCAATCCAAAAGCTTTGAACCCGGCCGCATCGAGAATTGCTCGAACGATCATTCCTAGAAAATAGCCGCATTCGAAAATCACCGCAGCGACAATCCAGTTTATAAAGGCGCTTGTTGATACAAACCACCACAAGAGCAATATGAGCAATAGCCAAAATATTATGATCCAAATCAATACTCTAATACCGAACAGGGCGCCGACGAATGCACCAATAAATAGCAGACTTACCATCAAAAATATCATCGCGAAGCCGGCTTGCTTACCTAGGTGTGTTTTCCGCTGGATGGACGACGCACCCCGGAGGCGCCCGACCCATTGCTATATAGGCGCGGTCGAGTTCAAAAGGAAGATTGGTCAGCTTAACCGCATGCCCATAGGTTCGAGAGAGCCTCGACGCTTCGATGCCGCTGGGGACAGACGATCGAGATGGGAGCGAGCCGGTTATGCTCGCGCATCCGCCAATTCCAGAAGTGCTTTGATCAAACCAAAGACGCGCTCGCGCCGACCGTCCGAGTTTTCACGCGCGACGAAGGCGCGGGCCCGATGATGGCGCTTTAGCTTATTGTGGAGTTGGGGCGGCGGCGCAGGATCGGCGCGCCACAGAAATGCCGATGATTGATCCTGTTAGCGGCCCTGTCAGCGGTTCGATTCGCATGACTCAATTTATTTATGGCAAACAAAGGCGCTTTGAGGATTGCCTGTTGGATTTATCCCGCCGCACTCCGGAGCACCTGGTGGAAACGCGCTTTGAATTTTGGCGCCGACGGCTTCAGCGTCCTAGCCCCTGTCGACAATCTTAATCCGCAACTCCGGCTGAGACGGCGCGAGCGTCTCAATATCCAAAAAGAAGATCCCTCGAAAGCTCAACATGTCTCTTGACGTAAGATTGCGAGTTAATGCCCCCTGGCGCCATCCGGGCCTGCGCGCGCTTCACGATGCCCCATCGCGATTCATCGTCCTTGGCCATTTCGAGAATCGCGCTTCTGATCGCCTCGGCATTCTGAGGCCGCACATATTTGACCGCATCGCCGGGAAAGTAGGCCCGAAGGCCGCCGACGTCGCTGCAAATCACCGGAACTCCCCGAAGCGCAGCCTCCTCGAGCACCGTAATACCCGAAGCATGCAAATTTGGCTTGAGCGCGAGAACAAGCACGTCCGCCCATTCATAAAGCTGCAACAGCTCATTGTTTGATTTGGGCTGGACAACGGCAATGTTTTTCGCGCCCGCGAGCAGCTTAGGAGGCACCTTCTGAGACGCGATGCGAAGTTCGCAACAGGGTAGTCTCCTGACCGCCTGGATCAATGTCGTCCAGTCCCTATCCTCATCATTACCGACCGACATCAGCCGTATCGGGTCGCAAAACCTTTTAAACTGCGGCGGCGCCATTCCGTCGGCGTTGATCCCATAAAGAACCAATTCGCAACGGACGCCCGGAAACAGGCTCCGCGCGACTTTTAGATTTTCAGGGGAGTGGAGAGTCAACACGTCCGCGCGAGACACTAATTTCTTAAACAGCCAATGGTGGAGGCGCGAAAACTTTGGCCATCTGTCAATGAGCCAGACACTCTGCGCAATCAACTTCGGTCTACGCGTTGGACGCATCGCCCAAAACAACAGCAAAATCGCCAGGTGCTGCGATTCCGTGTGCGTCCATACGACATCCGCCGTACATATCCCTTTGCGGTTGCGCCAGGCATGAACGAAGTCGAAGTGCAAAAAATACCGAACGGCCAGGCGGAACAGCCTTTCAATTTTACGTTCTAGCTTATCTTCGGAATAGGTGACCTGGCAACCATCTTCCGCCGCCCTATAATACCCATACGCAAATGGCTCGTTTATTCCTATGATTTGGCCGTTGCGATATTTCTCGTTCCAGTTCCGCGCCCCGAAACCATGCGCCAAATGAACAAATACTCTGATTTCGCCTGCATGATCGTGAGACATCGCTTCCGCATCGAGACCAGCCTTGACACCGGCGATCATTGGCGCGTTGCGGCCGTTGCAAGAACCGAGCGGCGCTGCGGGCGCGTGCATTTCAGGGCTTCCCATCACACACATGGAAACGCTGGTCCGGGCGAGATCAACTTTCGATCGCCGTCAAGCCAGCGATACGCAAACGGCGTATCACCGCGACTGTCCCCAAACGCGGTTGCCTGGGCAAGCCTCGGAAAACACGGATGAGGCGCGACATCGCTCCTGACGCGTTGGGCGCCTTACGAACGAATGATCGCGCTCGTCGCAGGAAATGGCGAGAATTTCACAGAACGGACGGCGCAGCCCGAATCAAGGTGAAGCTGTCGCCAGCGCTTCCCAGCTGAAATCCCCCTCCGATGAATCACAACCGTGGGCGCTCAGAACGCGGCGGCAGCCGAACAATTATGGATATGGTCCGGCGAGCCGATCCACTGAGCGCCTCTCACCGGCGACGGGCATCATGCGAATGGCATGCAGGAGGCCGCGCTATAGCACGGCCTCCGCTCTACGATCCCTGCCCTCGAACGCGGTCAACGAGGATGGAGGCGATCCAGCGTCTCCAGCAACCAACCAGAGGCCGGGAGGATGGGCCCGATCGCATTCCGCCGCGATGGCGACTACCGAGCTAGAGACAGTGGCTAATTTACCACTTCGATAATGATCGGATGATCGCTCAACGTCAAAGGGACCGAACTCACATTGGAGAGGGTCTGAGCCGGCGTCACGCCCACAGTCGGATCATACAGATTCACTGTGCCGTGCGTTCCGCCCAGATTTACGTTGACTTTGTCCGTTGCCTCTCCTACCGGCCGCTCATCCCAAACAACCAATTCGAACGCGCCAGTGCTCTTTTGCATTAACAAATCGTGCACAGTGGCGGGTTCGGATGCGATCGAGTAATTAAGAGACCCCGGCGCTATTCCTACAGCCTTGTTATCATTCAAGATGGTCGTAAGATTGTGGATGTAGACCGCGGCAGGCTTATAGGAATAATCCGGGCGGACAATGCCGAACGTATTGTTGAATCCGCCCTCATTATCTCTCAGCTGGTAGAGGAATGTGTACTTATAGCCTCTCTTATATTGAGATAGATACACATTGAGGAGAACTTTTGCTTGATTATCCTCCCCTCCGTTGCTGCTGACCCATCCAGTCTCAGTTGTCACACGCGGAAGCGTCTGGAGCTGTGCGTCATTGCTTCCAGCATAATTGTGCTTCCATGTTGTTCCGTAATCATCCACGAGTGGGTTTTGAGCAGGGGCAACCTTTCCTGTTGGGGCCGCAACGTTCCACGCAATATTGTCGACGGGAGTTGGTGCTCCTTCCCAGATAACGTAGTTATGCATATTCGCATAATCCGCGTATTTCGTGCCATCTGGCATGGAAAGGCCTGAGCCATTCGGAATGGTCAGATACTGCAATCCGACATTGTCCGTCTCGGCGCCGTTGTGCGAAATGTGAAACACAGGGTAGTTTTTCAAAACGGAGTCGGCCTTGACCGCCGCGTACAGGTCCGCTTGCAGTTTCGCCACCGGAAGCCATGAATAAGAACCGCCGCCAACCTGGCCTTGGTAATTCAGCGTCCAATTGTCTGGTTCATTCGCGCCTGCGACAGCCAACAATGCGCCAGCCGTCGCGAGCGCCTTGGCTGCGCTGATATTGCTGGCGACGCTGGACCCTGAGAACCCGCTGTCCAGCGCCCAGAGAATTTTAGTGTTTGTCAGCTGGGCGAGTTCGATCGAGTTAGCCGCGCTGCCGCCGCCCTCGAGGCTCCCGCCGCTGACGTTGCGAACCCCTATGTATTTTATCAAAGGCGCATAGGTGGCGTTAGGTGAACCGTTCGCGGGAGAGGCTATGCATATGCCAAGTGAATTCAAGAAATCATTGGCGCTCACGGCGACCACACCGGAGCCCGAGGAGGGCATGGAGGCGGGCGGGGAGCTGGGAGGCGGAGATTGGGTTACGGGCGGCGAAGACGCAACGCTTGTCGCCGCCGGCTTGATTGTCACCCCAATTGCGTCCCAATAGTTCGGCGCGCCCGACACCTTGGCAGTTTGCGCCGCCACGTTGGTATTCCCGGATGCCGACAATAGCTTATCGCCCGTAAACATTGAGCGTTGCGTAAGATCTCTTGAAACATTGCCAAGATCGCCAGGCCCGGATATCGGAGCGGATACAAGGTTAAAATCCCAGAAACCCACATATCGCTCGCCAGCTACCGCCGTTTCAGCGAAGGCCGGGATTTGACATGATGTCGCATAATCAGATCCACACCCCGCAGTGCGGCCGATTGGCGCCGTGGCGTCGACATTGCGATAAGCCTTGATAATCGCCGCGCCGTAGGAGGCGCCGCTCCACGAGTAGGAGGCCGGCTCATTATGCGCAATGCGCCAGAAAAGTTGAGCGCCTTGGATTGCGTTGAAGGTCTTGGTCACCTGGGTCCAGCCCGACGGCGCCGTCAACCATGCGCCGTTCGTTGTCTGCGTTGCGATGTATGCAAGCATCAGGTCGCCATTCTGCGTCCCCGCCGGCGTCTTGACTTGAACGGGACCCGACCAGTTGTTCGAGGACCCATAGGCAACGCCTACATATGTTACGGACGCCGCGGCGTGCCCAACTGTGGGCGCTGCAATTGTTGCGCTCAGAGCTACGCCCCAAGCGAGGATCGAATATTTCACACAGTTTCTCCGCTAGATTACATTTGGCCAAGCTTCAGCCCTCCCGCAATCGAGGTTCGACGCGACTGACAGCAAGCTTGAACTGTGCAGTAACACGCGCTTTATGGCGAGAGTGCGTCCAATAACGATCCACAGTTTGAGGCATCAGCGCGCCCCACAGCGGCTTGGTACGATGAAGAGAAACGCTTGATCGAGCTGGATCGATGCAATCTGCACGTTATGGGAACACCGACACGCGTCTCGCCTTCATGAAGCGGCACACCTGCACCTTCATGCTCACGAGACACACTATTCTTTCGGCTCGTTTTTCTACAGATCGTTCACGTCTAATCCTCGATTTCACCAGCTCCACTTGTTTCTCGATCAACGCCACAATCTGCGCTAAGCCACAGCGTAACAATGCCGAATCAATTCTCTAGGCTTTGAAATAGTACACTGTTGTTAGTGTACATTCATTATTCATCACTTATCATTTACTCTTAGCACAATGTTTGTTCTACACAATAGGAATCTCGGAGCGCCTGATCTGCGCCGCCTCCGAGCGATCGTGGTTCAGAACCTTCAGGCGGCTCGATAGTTGATTTGCAGCTTTTTAAGCGCGCAACTGGAGGTGGGAATATCGGCGCGCTTGCATGGCGCGCAGCTCGGGTCGACAAATTGAATGGTGCAATCGGAAGTGTGATGCGCGACGATCTGCGTGCGCACGATGAGAAGGCCGTGCATTTTACTGCGGCTCCGCGGAGGCCAGAGGAGCGGGGACGCTACAGGCAACCACAAGGGGCGCGCGGTCTATGACCGGTTTCCGGCTCCGGCCACAGTCGAGAGGCCCAACAAAGGCCATGAAGCTCGAGACTTCAACGGCAGGCCGCTTGATTATTCCGTCTGTTGGCCACAGCCGTTCGCGGAACCATCAACTATCGATCCCCTCCACTAAGCTCTCTACTCCCCTCGGGCCCCGGCGCGTCGAGGCTGGCGCAGAGGCGAGACGCTCATATAAGGCGTTGATCTCGCCTAACATCATCTCTAGCCGAAACGCTTCATGATAAACAGCCAGGGCGTTCGCCCCCATTTTGCGCAGTTCGTTACGGTCGCAGCATTGTAGAGCGCGCCTCAAGCCGCAGGGGTCATCCAAATTAAACACGAGCCCATTGAATCCATGGATCATCATTTCAGGCAACGCCCCTCTGTCCGAGACAATCAAAGGTTTGCCGTTCCGCATTGCTTCAATTCCGACCAAGCCGAAACCTTCCCATCGGGAGGGGATCACGACTGCGTCCAAATCCGAAATAAAATCGTCTATTCTATCCGCGCCGAGCCAGCCGACGAAACTCACATTGTCCGCCATCCGCGGCTGAACGCCCCGATCGCGATCACAGGCCCCGGCTACCCAGAGATGAACGGCCGGGTCCTGGCATTTCGCTGTCGCATCCAACAGAATTTCCAAGCCCTTCTGCCGGTCAAACCGGCCAATGAAACCAAGATTGAGCCTATCGGTCCTTGGCTCGATCACATGTTTGCTGGTCGCGCGTGAGGGCGCGACGCCATTGCGAATGACGACTTGGTCACCGGCAAGTCCCCATTTCATGGCCGCGCGCCCCTCAAAATGAGAGATATTTACGGTAACATCGGTCTTGCTGCTCAACAGTCTTTCTACACCGGCGTATAATGCCTTCTTGATCCACGGCACATCCTGGCAGAATGCCCATCCATGAGCGCAATGTACGACCTTATAGGATGACGATCGGAGCGCCCGAACGTAAAGGCCGGGAAATGTGCCGTGCAGGTGAACGATATCGGGCGCGAGCGCCGATAGCAGCTTTGTCACGCTACGCGATGCGTTAAATATTCCGAGTAGCCGTCTTGTTGCGTTATAGTGGTACTTGGCGATGCCGATGTCCTTCAGCCCCGCTGTCAGCAGCCTTTCGTCGCCGAGAAGCGATACTCGATATCCCTTTTCGAGATTATCCTTGATAAGTTCCTCGACATAGGTCGAGGTGCCTCCTCGCACCGACTCAGTCACGTGCACGATGTGCAAATTCCGCGTCATTCGTCGCCTGTTGCTGCTCTCTCTTACGAACAGACCGCCGCCCGCGGTGGTCGGATGCGGGGCGACGCGCCGCCTATTCGTCGAGGACGCGCGTCCAGTCACCAATCCTCGCGCCGCGCGTCCTCGACCCTTTGCTTGCGCCTTACGCCAAAACAAGTTCCGCGGTGGGTGCGCATGCAGCCACAACGCGCGAAATTTCATCACAATAGACAGGGTTCATGATAATGATGGACTTCGGCTGTTCCGTGCTCAGGTCATCAGGACAAACAACGGGCGTTCCATGTAAAGGCGCGAAGCGGCCCTGCTTGCGTGGATTGAGGTCCACCAAGGCGCGAAGCTGCTCGGCGCCAGGCACCGCGTTGACGAAAGTTATCCCTTTCGACCCAGCGCCCCAGACAACCGTCTCCCGGGCATCATGGCGAGATACAAATTGAGCCCAGCGCTTTATTTTTTGCTGATAGATTTCGCCGAACGACTCGATGAGCCGCTTTATACCTTCGTGATTTCGGACGATATCTGAGGTCCTGCTGGGGCTCGGTCTGGCCTCAACGTAAATGTATTGCTCGCTGAATGAGGTGCCGACATCCAGCAACTCGAATCCTGCGCGCTCGAACGCCATGCTTAGAGACGCTTCCGTGAAATACGACACGTGTTCGTAGATCAGATCCCAGATTCCATGATCGCGAAATGTGTACAGACCGTTCGGCATTTCAAAATAGAAGGTCGTGTCCGGTTTGATGCTCGGATGCCTGCGCAATGATTCCAGGAACTGAACCGGCTCGGCAATATGTTCCAAAACATGTCTGCCAATGAGGAGATCAGGACGCACGTCTGTGTAAGTCTCGTTAAAATAGTCACGAATGAAGCGTACGTTGGTCGTGTTTGGCATGCGCCGGTCGTCCGCACTCGTGTCGAAACCCACACCTTGAGCGTCAGCCACACCGCACAGCCGATCAAGAAATTCCCCTTTGCCACAGCCGATCTCTACAACAGTCTTCCCCAGCAGCTTGTAGGATCTATTGAGGCGTTCCGCTAACGCCGCAGCGAAAGCCCTAAAGTGTGCCGAGTGCTCAAGCGATGAATTGTAATTGGGCGTATAGCAGACCTTATCTTCTTCAAAGGTGCTGTTGAACACGTGAGAGCACCTTTGGCAGTAAGCGAGCGTGAGGCGTCCTCGATCTGCGTCTCGCGCAGTTTGCCGCTCAGAGAACAGCACATTGCACATCACAGGCGTCTCGAATGACAACATTTCGAACAGGTCACGGCTACCGCAAAGAGGGCAGTCGCTGCGGGCCTCGCGCAGCGCATAATCGGGGGTAGCACTCGCGCTCGATGGATCCATGATATAAACTCCTGTCCGCGCTTCTGCTCACGCCTTGGTTGACCCCTTGGCCGATGCCCCCGATTGAAGCTTGCTTCTTATTATGAACAGCTCCGTGCAGACTTTTTAACTCCCCGGGGCACGGCAATGTGATTGCGCCCTGGTCTCACTATGTCGGCGCGGCGTCCACTCCGGCCTCATCATCCATCTAGCTGTGCGGACACCGTCAAGCCCGGCGGGCACTAGGCGGGGACCGGCGGCTTGAATACGAGCATAGCCCCTTCGGGCTTATCACCGCTGTCGTATCTGGCGACGATATCGTCCGGCATGGGCGCTCCATCTGACCCACGCACAAAATCGCGCAGACTCGTTCCTTGCGAGAACGTGTCCACGTTTGGGGCGCCGCTCCCAATTTCCAGATCGGTGCGGGCTACCGTACGAAAGTCGATGCTGAATCGTGTGCGCCCGGATGTATTTGGTACAGTCGAATGCATTTGAGCGCCCGAAAACAGAATGACCCCGCCGATGGGACAAACGATGCGTATTTGCGGGTCGAGCTCCATCGGCTGACGAGGACCTGGCTGTTTGCGAAGGTCGGCGGTTATGTATTTCGCCGCATCCTTACGACCGCTGGAATTATATTCATAGTAGTTGAATTCCTCCGACCCATTGCTGACGGGCGTCGTCCAGTATCCCGGATGAAAGGCCATCGTCGACTCCGAGGCGAGCGTCGTGATCGGAAGCCACCAGTTTACCTGGGCCATCGGCGCCGACCACCAGGTATCGCGATGCGCGGGGAACGCGTAACCGACGCCGGCCGTCAGATATTTATCGCTCGTTACGCCGCGCAGCCTTGGAACATCGAGATGCGTCACATCAAGATCGCAGCCAAGGGCGGCAACCACATTGCGCAGAAGGGCCTTTGTTTTTGGATGATGAATGAACCGCGGCTTCAGTGGCGCGAAGATTTCGACGAACTTATCCACCGGCATCTCGTATTGCGCCATTTCCGCGTCGTGCGGAGCAAATCCTTCATCAATGAGTTCGCGCGCAAAATCGATAAGGGCCAATGTAGAAGGCCGCGGTGAATAGACGAAGATATCCCCGGCATAAAGCAGCGCGCGGCGCGTGGTCTCGTTCACCGCGGAATCGAAGTAGACCGTAGTCATGATCAGGCCCTCCTCGGATCGACGCCTGGGCCGCATATCCATCATTCGATGCTGTTAGCGCTCGTAGGAGCGTAATCGCATTTTTCGCGCAGCATCCCGTCTGGATAGGTCCAATTATTAGTATGGATGGAGAGCCACCAATACCTTGAAACTCTGTCAGGAGCGGACCGCGGCGCGGCGCGCCGACATCATTGCCTCAACGGACAGCCCGCCATAAACACGCGTCTCGCGCCGGCTACCGCCCAAATGAAAGTCCCCAGCACAACGGCGGCGCTGTACACAGGGCCCCTCTTTGTCGCTCGAAGGGGGCGTCGCGACAAGACTCGGAAAATACGGTCGGATGCAAAAATTGAGATGGTAACGCGCCAAGCGCTTTCGCAGCGAACGATTAACGCGTCCCCTGTCCTCACGCGTTATTTGGCTTCAATGAGCGTCTTCCGAGGTCGGAGGCGCCCTTCGTCTTTCCCTGCCTCAATGGCGCCAGGCGGTATGTGTCGGCAAAGCCGATTCCGGCCTTTGCGGCGGTCGTCATTCAGCTAGCCCGCGCCCTCCGGCGGAGTGAATTCCTTTTCCCACGCTTTTCTTTGCAGGTCGCTCGTCCGCTCAGGCGCCAGAACCACAGCCCGGCAATCACCACTCGATCTTTGCGCTGACGCATAGATGAGCCTCGTCATCCGCACAGATTTCGCTTGGCCAGATCCTTGTCTCGCGCGCGCCCCATTCGTAGCCGTCAAACCGATGATCACCCCGAAAATCGCGCCGACATTGGGTCCGAAGTCGACCCCCCCTGTCGTCGCCCAGGGCAGGAAGAGGGATAGGAGGGTTAACTTCAAGCCGGTGATAATTGAACTGGTCGTCGCGTCACGCGCCTTGGTCATGAAGATCTGAATCATAAAAAGCCCGAACAGGATCGCGCCGACGACGCCTGCGCTGCTGAGCAGACCGATATAGGTGCTGGAGGTCCGGGTTCCTCCGACGCCTACGCCAAGGCCCCACGATGAGATAAAGGCTGCGAACGATGTGCTATTCCAAAAGCTTCGTTCATAAAACGACCCGGTCGCATTCTTCTTGAATATGATCGCATCGAGCATTTCATACGCGCGATCATATACTCCATCTCCAAACGCGAGCACTGTGGCGCCAATGATAATCAAAATCGCCAGGGCAAAAAGTTCGCCGCCAAACGCCGCGCTCTGAGTTCTGTTGGGGGTTGGCCTCAATCCACGAATTGCCAGATCGATCATATAACACGCGGCAAGAGACCCCAGCCATAAATAGGCGGTGGACGAGGTCGAGAGCAGAGCCATGACAATGAGTGCCGAGATCACGACGACTGTCGCGAGGCGAACGGACGAGCGCGTCACCGCCGGGCGCAAAAAGAGCAGCATGGCGGCCATATATACGCAAATCCAGCCATATGCCGAGGCCTCGGGCGTCAATCCGATCACTCTTCTCGTTCCACCAAATTCAATGGCTGACTCGAGCGCTGGGAAGGAGACGTTGCGAAACGGAGCAAGAGCTCCCGAGTCTGCAAAAATCATGTCGGCTATCCCGGATACGACCACGACGATCCCGCCGAAAAGAAGCGACGCGACAAAGTTATTGATAAAATTCGGGCGCGTTGCGAGCAGCGCGAAGGTCAGCGCGGTCAAGATAGATACTGCGAGATAAACACATTGTGACAGGTTCGTCCCCGTCGGCGACAGTAAGGCGGTTTGAAACTCCCCTTCAAGGCGTACCGGAACGATTGTTATTGTGCTGGCAAACAGATTTGGCGAGATGACTGACACCAGGATACTGACAACAAGGAAGAAGAATAAAAGTCCGAGCCTGTTCATGTCATCGATAAGCCGGATCGCGTGTCTGACTGCGCCGGGTCTCTGAATGGCCTTTGCAAATAGGCCAAGGGCGGCGAGAGTCTGGGATTGAACGTTGAAGCCGCCGAAGTGATCTGGTGGCAGCAAGGACAATGATGAGAACGCACTCAATGCGAAAAAGAGATAAAACAGGAGTCGGCCCCTGGAGATGAAGCCAATCAGCAGAATGATGAGCATGACTATGCTAGGATAGCCCATGGCCTCGGTCTCGCTGGAGCGAAAGGGGCGTTTCGCTTTTCCATGGTCTAAGCTCATCCGCGACGAGCCGAGTTTGACCGCGCGCTGACCTTAAGGCGGCCATGCGAAGACGCCAGCCTGCCAGCCTCGGCACATGACGTGCGAAAGCCGCAATCAACGTCATCGCGCCAGGATGCGAGGGGATTTCGCCCGCTCCAACCGATGAGTGAGGATCGACAATGCCCGCGGCTTTTGCGTGGCCGGTCGCATTCATCCTATATTTCGGGAAGGCATTTGCCATGGCCTGCGGCCGAATTGCGGCTGTCTGATCCAACAACGAGGCGATCTCACCCCAGGATCCACCGACGTTCGTCAAAGCCGCCACCCTTCTGTTCGATTTGGATTCAGCTGAGATAGAGAACGCGACGCGGATCGAGGCGCCCCCGCATGAGGTCGATCAGGGCAAGCACATTACCGCGCACTCGCCCGCGCCGGTCGATCCAAGGTTCCGGCCGAAGGACCTTGCCGAAATTCGCGGCGAGATTCATTCCCATCTGGCGCAAGGCAAGATCGAGCCTGAATGTCCCCTTGCGCCAAAGGTAAATTGGATTCGCGATCTGAGAATATCCGAGCCGCAGCCCCGTCGAGCGACCGCCTTTATGGCCAAGATGAACGCCGATCATATGTTCATTCTTGATGATGCGGCCACGGCACGCCAGCCGCCGGCAGAAATCAACGTCTTCTAGCCAACCATACAGCGGCAAATTCTCATCAAACCGCAAGTTTAGGGCGTGGACCGCCGCAAGCCGCACGGCCATATTGCAACCATAAGCGTTGTACTGCTCCACGGATCCCGCGCCGGAGCGTAGACTCTCGTGGGACGCGAGCGCGGCGTGCGCCGCGGCGACGTCAAGGCCTGGTCCCTTAATGCCATCGGCTATCACCCGCCCGCTTGCCGCAACCGTGGTCGGCTGTGTCAGGAAACAACGCTCAACCTCCGCGAGGAAGTCGCGAGAAGCGAAAAAGTCATCGTCAAAGAAAACCAGAACATCAAACCCTTTCGATACGTCGATAATCGCGTTTCGCTGGGCGCACGATCCCCGCAGCCCGCGCACGCGTTCAATCGGGTAAGGCAGCGTGGCCGCCTGCGTCATATCGAAATCCTGCTCGGAGGCAGGACAAACGAACACCTTGTCAGGCTGGCGCGCCTGGCGAGCGAGCCCGCGCAGCATATCATTCAAAATGGCGGTGCGCCCCGCCGTCGCAATTCCCACCGCAAGCCTCAAAGAACACGTCATAAAGATGTCCATGGCCAACTACGAACTACAATTTGTTTACGCAAAAATAGCAGTGCGTGAGCGCGCCCGACGTCACGATAATGCGTTTTCCTCCGGCACGGCCTCGCATGTCCGGCGCTTGCATATTCCGGAGACCGCGCTGGCGCGATAAGGAGACCAGCAAGACAATCCGAGCCGCACTATGAGAACTCCATGACCGGTCACCCTCCTGTCTGTTCTATTGCTTCGCGCCTTCGGCCCATTGAGGACCGGCGGCTTGGCCGCGGCGCAGGCCCAGCATGCGGCTCGATTATTTCGCCATCCTGCGTGGACTCGGACAAGCGCCGGAAAGTACGGACACATCCTTCTTCGCAGGCAGCCGCGCCGTCTGCGCAGCTTTGGCATAGAGATTCCCGCTGAACGCTTCAATTCGACAACACGAAACAGATGGCCTGCCTGGATGACCTGGGGTAGCCGCTTAGAAACCAGAGTCATGTTTTACACTCACGCCGGCGGTAATCCGCGCCTTGAGGGACTACCGCCAGCTCGCCGCAGACGCGCCAAAGGCGCGCCATGAGCTCACGATTGCATGGAAAGGGCAGCTATATGTCCTCACCTGACCTCATCGCACTCGAGAATGGCGCAGCATGCGTGTTTTCCGCCACTTGCACCCCCCGACGCGTTTCGCGACATTCGGATCGTTCGATTGGACTTCTTGATCGGTTTAGATCTTGATCCTTATCACCGTGGAGTCGCGCATAATGCTTTTACGATGTCCGCCGCTCCTGATGATTTTGCCAGGGCGAACGCACGCTCGTGCGTAACTCCCCCGCCGATCATCGACATCGTTCGAAGGGCGTAGATCCATATATCATATTCGAGATATTGGTCGGATACCCAGGGACGGCGCACCGCGGGGCATGAGGTGACGCAGACATCCGAGATCGTCTACATCAACGGTCGGTTCCTGACCCAGCGTACGTCCGGAGTGCAGAGATTCGCACGCGAACTGGTGATGGCTCTCGACGCCGAATTGAGCAAAACGCACGCCTGTCGTCAGTGGGTGCTCCTGGCTCCGAAGATGGCCACGGATGATTTACCACTGCACACAATCGAGCTTCGCCGGGTTGGGGCGGGAGATGGTCATCTCTGGGATCAGCTTGTTTTCCCGTTCTTCGCTCGTTCAGGGCTCGCGGTCAGTCTGGCGAATAATGGCGCTGTGCTTCATAGGAGATCGCTCACCATTCTTCATGACGCAATGGTGTTCCGGACGCCAAATAATTTTTCCCCGGCCTATCGTCTATTCCACCGGGCGCTCGACCGTATGCTCGCCAAACGCTCCCAGATTGGGACGGTCTCGGAATTTTCGCGGCGTGAACTCGCCGACGTGCTTGGCCTCGATCAGGGCCGCATTTTTCTCATCCCCAACGGATGCGAACACCTCGGTCGGATCGAGGCCGATCCCGACGCCCTCCTCCGCCTCGGCGTCAAGCCCGGACAGTATTTTCTTTTTGTGGGATCGCCATCACCAAATAAAAATCTCACACGTACTATTCAGGCCTTCGCATCACTTCCTGACGATCGTCGTCTGCTGGTGATAGTCGGCGCGTCAAAAGCAACTGTTTTTGCGGAAGGCTTAGGCGATATTCCCGCAAGGGTCATACTGGCCGGCTATCTTTCAGACGCGGAACTTTCAACGCTTTATCGTGAAGCCATCGCGCTTATCTTTCCCAGCCTTTACGAGGGCTTCGGCATTCCTCCGCTCGAAGCGATGTTGCACGGATGCCCCGTTCTAGCCGCCGATATTCCCGCCGTTCGCGAGGTTTGCGAAGACTCGGCAATCTATTTCAATCCCCTCGACGTCGCGTCTATCGCCCAAGCCTTTTCCCGCGCCTCGGACAGCGCTCCCCCTCTCTCGTCGATAAAGCGAGACATAATGATGCGCTGCGCCCGCTACAGCTGGTCGGCTAGCGCCCGCACTCTCATCGCTGCGGTCGACGCCCTTGCGCACAGCGCGAAACGTTGGGAACAGGGCTCTTCATTCTCCGGCCTTTGATATTGGCGCTTCGAAAGCGCCATAGCACAAGCGGATCAATTCGCTCGCCGCGCTGAGAAGCTCAAAGGCGTATTCGCCACGCGATGGCCGGCATGCTGCGAAATATGGAGCGGCCCGCGGCTGCCGGCCGGCAGGCTGATCATAGGTATGCAATTGATATTAGTATGCGCCGCTGGAACCAAAAACAACGGGCAGGGTGCGTATCAGTATCTGTGCGTCCAACGCAAGCGACCAATGCTTCGCATAACAAGCGTCGCAAGCCACGCGTCTCCGATAGGTTGTGTTGCTTCTCCCGCTGATCTGCCAAAGCCCGGTGATTCCCGGGCGGCAAATCAGATAGGCTTGGCGCCGGACGCCATATTTCGTGAGCTCCTGTTCGACAATCGGCCGTGGTCCGATAATGCTCATCTCCCCCTTCAGGACATTGATGAGTTGAGGCAATTCATCGACACTGGTCTTTCGCAGCACTTTTCCAAAGGCGGTGACCCGCGGGTCGTTACGCAACTTCCGCGTCGACTCCCATTCAGCGCGCGCCTCGGGATGCGTTTCCAGATAGTCACGAAGCACGCGATCTCCGTCACGCACCATCGTCTGAAATTTGAGACAATCGAATGATTCACCATGAAGACCCAGTCGACGATGGCGGAAGAGAATCTTGTCGCGCGACACGGCCAGTATAGTGATTGCACACAGCAGCAATATCGGAGATAGCAGAATAAGTCCGATCGTCGCGAGGAAAATATCCAGGCCACGCTTTCCCGCTCCGCCGACCGGGCGCTGTTCGACGGTGAGGGAAAGTTCGATCAATCCGCGTGAACTCGTTCCGCTCGACATCGATTCACCAGCTCGTTCTTCCTACCGTCTGGAATACGCCCGTCGCAATGGACCGTTCAAGCCGACGGCTTATACGATTCGCGGTGTGGGGATTGGGATAATGAATTTGCCCCCGAGCGAGCGATAAGCCTTCTGTTGAGAGAGGATCTCGTCGGCAAAGTTCCAGGCGAGCAACAACACGTAGTCGGGACGAAGTTCCGTAAGGGCTTCCACCGGCTTGATCGGCAGCCATTGCCCCGGCATATATTTTCCATGTTTATGGATGTTCCGGTCTACCACGAAGTCGACGAGATTTCGTCCGATGCCGACGGTGTTTATCAGGGTCGCGCCCTTGGCCGCGGCCCCATACGCCGCGATCGTGGCGCCCTTCGACTTTACATCATTCAGAAGCGCCAGAAGATCGCGTTTCAACACGTCAACCTTGTTCGAAAATCCGCGAAAATAGTCGACCGAATCGACGCCACGTGTTTTTTCGTACGTCAGTTGCCCGCGCACCGATTGCCCTACACGCTCCTCCTTTTCCACGTAAAGACGCAATGAGCCGCCATGAATTGCAAGCTGCTTTATTTCGTTAAGATAAAGCCCGTGGCGGCGGAACAGCCGGTCCAGCGCCGTGACGGAGAAGTAACACAGATGCTCATGGTAGATAGTGTCGAACTCACAATGCTCGGTCAGCGACCAGACATAAGGCACTTCGATAACGGCGACGCCATCTTCCTTGAGCAGCCGAGCCATCGCCGCGACGAAGCCATTGGTGTCGGCGACATGGGCAAGCACGTTATTAGCGTGGATCACATCCGCTTGCACGCCCTCTTGCCGCAGAGCGTCCGCCAGATCCCGGGTGAAGAATGCGCAACGCGTCGGCACGCCGATCTTCTCCGCGGCGGCGGCCGGCCCGTCAGCGGGATCGATTCCAAGAACCGGAATGCCCGCCTCGACATAGTTCCTCAACAAATAGCCATCATTGCTCGCCAATTCGAGAACGAAGTTGTCCGGTCCGAGGGAACGGCTTTGGATCAGATCGACGGCGTTCTGGCGAGAATGCTCCAGCAGCGCCGGCGAGAATGAAGAATAGTAAGGATAGGAATCGGCGAAAAGAATTGCGGGGTCGACGGTTTCGGTAATTTGCACGAGGCTGCAGTCCTCGCAAAATGCCACGGACAGCGGGAAATAAAGCTCGGGCTGATCTTGATCCGCCTTCGTAAGGAGACGATCCGCGAGCGGCGTTTCGCCGAGGTCGAGAAATGTCTCAAGCTTATTTCCGCCGCAAGATCGGCAGGCATGCTCGGTCAGCGAGCGCTGGCTCACGTCAGTCATTACCGCTCCATTTCGGTATGAGTTCAGGCAATCGCGCGCGACATAGCGGGCAAGCGGCGGAGGTCTTCGCCCAGTTCGCCGACGCGGATCAGTTTTTTGACATGTGCGATTCGTTTAAAGCGCTCTCCTTCGAAATCATCCAGGCTGAGGCCCGACGAGCAATAGGCGTCGTAGAGCTGTTCGACGCCGCGCCGCGCCGTCCATTGCGGCTTGAACGAATGCAAATGCCTGGCAATGTGGTTGCAATCGACGCGATAGCATCGCGTGTCCGGCCCCGCGTCCGGCGCAAATTCAACCTGGCAATTGGGAACCACAGAGCTCACTATATCCGCTATTTCGACCATCTGGTAGTTTTCTGTTGTCGAGCCGACATTGAACGCCTTGTTGTGGATCAGTGAGCGGTCAGCCTCCAGCGCGGCAGTGTAGGCCGCCGCGATATCCTCAACATGAACTATCGGACGCCACGGCGTGCCGTCGCTCTTCAGATAGACTTGGCCCGTGGTGAAGGCCCACGCCGTCAGGTTGTTAAGGACAAGATCGAAGCGCAGGCGCGGCGACAGGCCGTAAGCGGTCGACGCCCGCAAGAAGGTCGGGCTGAACGTCTCGTCGGCCATGAGGGACACGGCGCGCTCGACGTTTACCTTTGACGCGCCATAGGGCGTCACCGGATTGAACGGCGCGCTTTCGTCCAAAAACTCGGAGCCGGAGGCCCCATATGTGCTGCAAGACGAAGCGTAAAGAAAACGCGGCACGCCAGCCTGCTTGGCGAGCGCGGCCAAATCGACGGACGCCTTGAAATTGATCTCATTGGTCAGTTCGGGACGGTAGTCGCCGAGGGGATCGTTGGAAAGACCGGCGAGATGAATGATCGCGTCAAAACCGATCATATCGTCTTTACCGACGTCGCGAATATCCTTCTCGATCGTGGGGATTTCCGCGAGATCGCCGGCGAAGGTGCAGGCGCGATAGATATCGCTGTCCAGCCCGGTCACGTCGTGACCCCGCTCGAGCAGGTATGGAGTCAACACGGCTCCGATGTAGCCTCGATGGCCAGAGAGCAGGACCTTCATCGCTCACTCCACATTTTCCAGGGCGCCTGCCCGCTGTCCCAAATCTTTTGCAAAATGTGTTTTTCCCTCAGCGTGTCCATGCACTGCCAGAACGACTCGTGACGGAACGCCATCAGTTGTCCATCCGCCGCGAGCCGCTGGAGCGGCGCATGCTCGAACATGACATCGTCGCCATCAATGTAATCGTCGACGCCCGGTTCGAGAACGAAGAAGGCGCCGTTGATCCAGCCCTCCGCCGTCTGTGGTTTTTCGGTGAATTCCACCACGCGGTCGCCATCGAACTCGATATGCCCGTAACGCGCGGGGGGGCGCACCGCGGTCATTGTCGCAAGCTTGCCGTGAGACTTATGGAAGGCGAGAAGCTTGTGGAGGTTGACGTCCGAAAGGCCGTCTCCCCACGTGAGCATGAAAGGCCCGCCGCCCATCCAGGCAATCAGCCGCTTGATGCGGCCGCCGGTAAGCGTAGTCTGCCCCGTTTCCACGAGATCGACTGACCAGGGAGGCGCAGAGGTGTCATGCCGCTTTACGCCGCCCGTCTGAACATGCAGGGTCATGCTGCCGTTCAGCGAACAATAGTCTGCGAACCACCGCTTGATGTACTCACCCTTGTAGCCAAGAGCGATGGCGAACTCGCGATGGCCGTAGTGATAGTAGTGCATCATGATGTGCCACAAAATCGGCATCCCGCCGATTTCGACCATGGGTTTCGGTCGAACATCCGTTTCTTCAGCTAATCGGGTTCCGGCCCCGCCCGCGAGAATTGCGACCTTCACGCGTTCACCTCTCGGTTGTCGCTCAAAGCGCGGGCAAAAAGCTTACCCGCCAATGCTACGTTCAAGATGTTTTGGCATGGCTTATGTCGTCGGATAACGCCGCTTTAATCAAGTGTCGGAATATGCTGAGTTCTGTAGGACGGCGAGCCGTCGCGGAAAATACGTATTGATACAGACAATACTGGCGCTCTCGCCCCAATTAGTACTTACCGATATGATCCGTATTTTCCGGCAGACGGCAGAACGCGCCCCCCTGAATAATTGGCTAGCGGTGAATACGAATTTTGTGTACAAATTGAATATTGCATAGCAGCAAAAATAATAATTATTGAAAGTTATCAGTACTGATAACTTTCATGGCAAGTCTTCAATTACAGATGGAGGGCGTCGATTAAGATGGAGCCCTTACGGACGAATGTAACGTTGCCGCTTATTTCTGTGGCGCCGGCGGAGGCAGATGAGGGCCTGATTGTAGTCGGCGTTGGCGCGGGCGTCGGCGATCTCGACGCACTCCTGCATCTTCTCTCCGTCGCGCCGAACATAGACGGAATGTGCTTCGTGCTGATCCATCGTTACGAGAGGAGCGACGACATCATCGCCCTTCTCGAGCGGCGCGTCTCGACCCCGGTGGTTGAAATCGCAGATGACATGCTGCTTCGGAGCAATCACATTTATGTTGCCCCGGCTGACGTCTATGTGGGGCTCCGCCACGCGGCGTTTCATGTCGAGCCCCGCGATCCGTCGCATAAGCTCGGTTCGCCGTTTGACTATTTCCTTTGCGCCCTCGCCAGTGAATATGGCGTGCGCTCGATTGCCGTCATTCTGAGCGGCATGAGCGATGACACAGGCGCCGGATCAAGCGCGGTCAGTGAGAGAGGCTGCCTCGTCGTCTCACAGGACCATTGTCGCCTTGGGAACAATGGACCGTCTCATCGCGCAGACGCCGGGTGCGCAGCAGATCTGGTGTTGCCAGTCGAGCGAATTCCCGACCTTCTTCTCTGGCTGAGCGTGGCGAACAAACGTCGCGGCCTCGGCCCTTCGGCCGTGGGGACGCATCCCCTTGCGCAGATCTTCCGCCATTTGAGCGGGACCACCCGGCGTAATATTCAGTCCTACAAGGACGCCATTTTGTTGCGCCGTGTGTTTCGGCGCATGACAACGCTCGGCATCACGGATCTGACCCGCTATCTCGGGTCCCTTAAAGGGCCGTCAGACGAACTGCATCTGTTGGCGAAGGACATGCTGATCCACGTCACCAGTTTCTTCCGCGATCCCATATCGTACGACTTCCTGGCGAAGACGGTCATTCCAAAGCTTGTCCGCCAGCATCCGCGAACCGATCCTATTCGGATCTGGGTCGCAGGCTGCAGCACCGGCGAGGAAGCCTACTCCATCGCCATTCTTTTTTTCGAGGAGATATTGCGAACGAAGCGGGATTTGAAATTGCAGATCTTCGCTTCTGACGCCAGTGAGGAGGCTATCGCGCGCGGCCGCGCCGGTCTTTACTCTCACTCCATCCGACATCAGGTATCGGGTCCGCGCCTCAGGCGCTTCTTCAGCAAGGAAGCCGACGGCTATCGCGTGATCCCGCGGCTTCGCGAATCGATCCTCTTCACTGTCCACGATCTGATGACCGACGCGCCCTTCTCGCGGCTCGACATGATCATTTGCCGCAATGTGCTGATCTACATGCGGAGGGAAATACAGGAAACGATTTTATCGCTGTTCCATTTCGGGCTGAGGGAGCGCGGGATTTTTTTCGTGGGAGTCGCCGATACGATCGGCGCCTACGGCAGCGGTTTCAAGCCCGTCTCCTACGCCCATCGGATCTTTGAGCGCACTGGCGGTCAGCAAAGGCGCCCCCTGCTGTTGCCGCTTAGACGCACCATGGAGGGCCCTCAAATAATGCCGGCGAGACTCGAACGCGAGATTTCCACAACTGTTCTTCGTGAAACGACGCAACAGCTATTGCTTCAGACCTACGCCCCGGCTTCGATTATGGTCAACCACCGATACGAGATCCTTGACTATACCGGACCGATCGAGCGGTACTTGAAAATCCGCCATCCCGAGGCGGGCTGCGAACTGGCCTCCGTTCTGCAGGACGGCGTCCTCCCGAATGTCCAGGCCGCCCTGCGGCGCGCGATCCACCAGGGAGGCGCCTCGACTCTTCTCGGCGCAAAAGTGGAGCGGGACGGGCGATCGGTCTCGGTCGTTATATCGGCGCAACCGGTCCCAATAGACGGCAAGGAATTGCTCCTCGTCACTTTCAGCGACAAATCAGACGAGCAATGCGGTGATCAACTCGCGCCCGCAGAAGAGCAACAGTCACTTCTGAACATCCAGCTTGAAGAAGAGCTCGTTTCGACACGCAAAAGGCTTGAGATAACGATCCGCGACCTGGAGCTCACGAACGAAGAGCTGCTCATTGCAAACCAGGAGGCGATGTCCGTCAACGAGGAGCTCCAGTCGATGAACGAGGAGCTCGAGGCGTCCAAAGAAGAAATGCAATCGCTCAACGAGGAGCTGATGATCCTCAATCAGCAGCTCCAGGACACAGCGGAGCAGCAGAGAAGCAGCGCGATCGATCTGCGCAACATATTGAATAGCTCCGACGTCGCGACGCTTTTCCTCGATGGCAAATTCAATATTCGCTTCTTCACCCCTCCCGCGAGGGCGCTCTTCGGCCTGATCGCTTCCGACCTCGGACGGCCGCTCGCGGATCTTGCGCGCCGCTTCACCGACGACCGCCTTCTTGACAACGCGCGATCCGTGCTCGCCAATTTGCTGCCAAGCAAACGCGAGATTCTCACCGAGGACGGTCACTGGTATCTACGAAAGATTACACCTTACCGCACCGACGAAGGTCGAGCGGAGGGCGTCGTGATCACCTTCGCCGACATCACGGAAGTTAAGCTCGTCGAGCGCGATATCCGCGCCGCCCACGCCTTCGCCGAAAGCGTGGTCGAGACCGTCCGCGAACCACTGATCGTACTCGACAAAATGCTCGCCGTGAGCGTTGTCAACAAGGCTCTTCGCGACCTATTTGGCGCGGACGCTCGGCAATTCATCGGCCTCGCTTTGGCTGATACGCCGGCGCGCCAGCTCGCGCCGCTCATGCAAAATATCCTTGACGCCGAACGTGATGGCTATGGGCATGTCGAAAATTACCGCATCGAGATCGACATTCCGCCGAGAGGTCGCCTGACGCTCAGGATGACGACGCGCGGAATCGGCGGCAACACGTCGGCTGCGGGAATGATCCTCCTCGTTTTAGAAGATGTCACGGAAAAGGAACGGGTCGAACATGGGTTGATGGCCGCCAAAGAGGGATCGGAGCAAGCCAATCTGATCAAATCCCAATTTCTGGCCGCCGCGAGTCACGATCTGCGCCAACCGCTTCAGAGTCTGCGCCTGCTATCCGCGATCCTCCAGCGCAAGCTGGATGACGAAGAAGCTCTCAAGCTAAATGCAAAATGCGGCGAGACGATCGACTCGATGATCGGCGTCGTCAATGCGATCCTCGACATCAATCAGCTGGAAGCGGGCGCCATTCGACCGATAATGCAGAGCTTTCCCGCGAATATGCTGCTCAATAAACTTCACTCTGAATTCAACGTTCTGGTGCAGGCAAAAGGGCTGAGGTGGTGGGTCGCGAGTTGCAATCGCAACCTGCGAAGCGATCCACGATTGCTCATGCAGATTCTGCGCAATTTGGTCAACAATGCAATCAAGTTCACCGCTTCCGGCAAACTCGTCGTTGGCTGCCGCCGGCGCGGCGACAAAGTCAGCTTGGAAGTGTGGGATTCAGGGCCCGGCATTCCGGACGCCGATATTGAGAAAATGTTTGATTTTTTCCATAAGGGCGAAGCGACTCCGCCGGGGACTGATGAAGGGTTGGGTCTTGGCCTCGCCATTGTGAGAAACCTGTCCGAGATCCTCGGACATGAAATCAAGGTCGTCTCGCATGTGGGCAAGGGTTCATGCTTCTCCGTTCTCGTGCCGATTGGCGCTCAATCAAATGGAGACCCTGTTGTGCTGGACGGCGGCCATAGGGCTGTCGCCAGGCAGCGCGGCGTCCGTATCCTCGTCGTTGAAGACGAACCCTGCGTCCGCGAAAGCCTGGAGCTGCTCTTTGCCGATGAGGGACATTTTATTGCTTCCGCCACGAGCGGCGGGGAGGCAGTGAGATTGGTCAGTTACGGCACGTTTCGACCGGAGATCATCGTTGTTGATTATAGCATCCCGGGCGGTATGTCGGGCCTCGACGTCATTGACGAAGTTCGCGCCATCCTCGGTCAGCAAATCCCCGCCGTGGTGTTGACAGGTGATATTTCTTCCGCGACCTTCGCCAAGATCGCGACGCGCTCCGCCATCCATCTCGCCAAACCTGTGCGAGCCGACGAACTCTTGGACACAATCCATCGATTGCAGACAAGGACGCCGCCTGCCCGGCCGATATCGCCGCCGGGCTCGGAGCTCGACACGCCGGCAGATAGCGCATCCGCTGAAACCATTGTCGTCGTTGATGACGATGCCTGCGTGCGCGACTCTATTCAGCAGCTTTTAGAAAGCTACGGTCACAGGGTCGCGACCTATGCAAGCGGTCAACTCTTTATCGAATCCAAAGGCGCAAATTCGGGCAGCTGTCTCATTCTCGACGCGCGCATGCCAGGCATGGACGGTTTTTCTGTCCTTGCCAACATCACGAAGAGGAGCATTCATCCACCGGCGATAATGATCACGGGTCATGGCGACGTCCAAACAGCAGTAAAAGCTATGAAAGCCGGCGCATTCGACTTCATCGAAAAGCCCGTGGACGCCGATGCGTTGCGCGCCAGCGTCGAACGCGCTCTCCGGGCGGCTACCAACTCTCAAGATCATATGTCGCAATGCGCCACCGCGGCCAGGAATGTCGCCCGTCTGTCCAAGAGGCAACGCGCGGTGATGGATCTCGTCGTATCCGGACACGCCAACAAGGTTATCGCCAATCGTCTCGGGATTGGCCAGCGTACGGTTGAAAGTCACCGCGCGGCCGTCATGAAAAAGCTGGGGGCGAAGACATTCGCCGATTTGATACGTTTCGCCCTTGCCGCGCCTCAGAGCCCTGACACGAACTGATTCATCCGCAATCGCTCCTCGGGCCGCCCACAAGCACAGGCGCTGATGAGATCGGGACGGAGCAGCTTTCGCGATTTTCTACGCAGATCGTCGGCGTTGAGACCGCCGAGAGGCTCATGCGTCTCGGAGATCGAAGGAGCGCGGGCGACGCGAGGTATTGAAAATTCAATGCGATTTCAGCATCGATTGACAGATGCGCAGAATCTGCGCCGTCCATTCGTCGAAAGATGGAGAAATCATTGCATGGGCCCGCGACGCCCGCCGGCTCAGTTCCGCGGTCCGGCCGTCGTCAGCGTATAGATCGTCGACTGCCTTGAGGATAGAGGCCTTGTCGACGGCCGGCAGGACCACTCCGCATTGATGGGTTCTGATGTCGGCGGCCACCTGAGCTTGACTGCTTATAACGACAGGGACGCCAGCGCCTAGCGCCTCCAAGGCCGACAGACCGAAGGTTTCGCGGACCCTTGACGGCATGATCAGCAGGCGAGATCTCTCCGCCGCCCGGCCGATTGTTTCATGGGACTGGAACCCGTGCGCGATGATGTTCGGCGCCGGCGGGAAACGGATCTCCCCCTCGCCGAACATATTCAAAGTCCATGGGCGCTCGCGAAGGGCGTCGACAAGGACATCGACGCCCTTCTCGGTCGTCAAGGTTCCTACATAGAGAATCTCGCGATTATGTTCGGCTTTGACCGGGACCGCTGTGAACGGCTTGGAAGGGTTGCGCACAACGCTGATGAATTGCTCAGCTATGCCCCCCTTGGCCAGATATTCGACCATTCCTTCATGGACGACGATGATGCGGGAGCCGTTGAGGTCAACGTTCCAATTCAACCGCCGCATCGCGCCCATGCCGGTTCGCCAGATTTTTTGCATATAATTTCTTTTGTCGCATTGCGTTGCAAAGCAAGACAGCGACAGCGGCGCGCGCTCGCAGGGTTCTCCATGGCCAAAATCGAAATAGCCTCCATTTGGGCAGGCGAGAAAATAGTCGTGAGCATAGACGAGGACGCGTCTCGATACTCGTCGAAGCGCCGCGAAAATTGAAGGTGAAAGGATTTGAGACCATGAGTTAATAATATAAACGGTGTCTGGCGTGTCAGTTTGGTCGATCAGTTTGGTGACCGCGGCATGCGCCGCCGTGTTAAACAACCCCCGGAAAACGCCGATTCTCGGATCGGTGAGAAGAAGCTTTTGTTGATTCAGGGAAACGACAGAAATGTCATCCGCTAAACCGCCTTCGTACGGTTCCCCTGCAAGAACTTTAACGGGAATGCTTTGCGCCGCCAGCAACTGAACAAGATCAACGCCAACCTTAGCGGCGCCGCCTTTTGGGGCGATAAAATCGCACATAAAAACGATTCGCATCCCCCGATCCTCCAATAAATATTTTTTTATAATATGCTTGGCAATCCGATTATAATTCGGATTAGAAAGGCGCCACGCGGAATGTTAATCAAGTACCGGAGATTACGCACCCGGCGCTCATCGATTATATTCCGTCTGCGCTGCACACAAGGCGCGGCGACGTTTGTCATACATCTATGTCTGTCTCGCCTAAGCTTCTATCAGCTTACACAACGAGAGTAACCTTTTGCTGATTATAATTTCTGATAATTAGCCACTCGAAATAATGCAACGTTCACGTTAATATTCGACTTTGACGAGTTGCGCTGATAAATTTTCTTTGCTTTAGCTTGACGTTCGGGGGATGCCCTGACACGTATAATGATCGCACAAAACAACTAGAGATCCAAAGCCGTTTACGCGAAGGGCGCGCGCATGCGCCCCGAAATTTGGCGCGCAAAATCCTTATGAGGAGCAATCGCGTGAATTATTCGGTCTTAAGAGGCGCCTCGGAGGCTCTTCATAAAATAGGCGCTGATGCGTTAATCGGCCGCCAATACAAGGGAGTCGGAGCAATCATCATGGGCCACAGCGTGGTCCAAGACCGAGCGGATCTGGTCGATCCGGGCATTCAAATAAGTAGGGGCTTTCTCGAACGCATTATTAAATATTACATCGAAAATGACATTGATATAATTTCACTGGATGCAGCGATTGAGCGCCTCAGCACGGGAAATACAAAACAATTCGTTTCCTTCACTTTTGACGACGGTTATCGCAATAATTTAACGGTAGCGCTCCCATTATTCAGAAAATACAATAAGCCGTTGACGATTTACGTCACCACCGCATTTCTGGAACGACGAATAGATCACTGGTTGGGGGCCTTGAGAGAGATTATTCGCGGCCATGACCAGGACCGTCTTGGTCTGGGCGGAAAGGTTTTCCGCACCTCGACATCCAAGCACAAAACAGTCGCATTTCGGCACATCCTTCGATGTATCGAAAAAGGCGAAATCGATGTCGGAGAAATCCATCAGCTTGCGCGTCATAAGAATATTAGCGCTCAGCAGGTGTTGGACGCAGACGCGTTAAACAGCGCCGAGTTGCAGGAGCTAAGTGCGGAGCCCCTGGTTGAAATCGGCGGCCATACGGATAGCCACCCACACCTCGCGCAACTAAGCCTTGACGCCGCCCGCGCCGAAATCTTGGCGAACGCTTCCTGTCTTGCGGATATTACCAACAGTGCGGTGCGCCATTTTGCTTATCCGTATGGCGACGTCAAAAGCTGTGGCGCACGCGAGTTCGCTCTTTGCAAAGAATTGGGCTTTCGCAGCGCAACTACGACGCGACTTGGCGGGTTATTTCCAGCGCACCTTGAGCACAACACAAGCCTGCCTCGGATCCGTCTCAACGGCGCGTGTGAGAGTATCGGATTTATGGAATGCCAACGAAATGGCGCGATCGCCGCGATTCAAACCCGCTTTGGCGATCCCGTCGTTATCGCCTGATCGCCGCCCGCTCTTTGAGGGCAGATTATTGCGGTGGGGCAGCCTGTAGCCGCCTGCATCAACCGGCCTCGCCGAAGCGTGATGCGAGACGAGCATCGTCTCGCCCTTGATAGCCGCCGAAAGCCACCTTTTTGCGTCGCGCTGCTGTTTCGCGCGCAATGGCGGAAAGCGCCAGCCGGCTTTCCCCATGATCCGCGGCGCAGCCTCATCCTACCGCGGAGATCTCCGGCTTCAGTCCCAGCGCATTGAGCGTCTTCGCAATCTCCGCACGGTAAATCGGATTCATGACGATCACGAGGTCCGGCGGCTCGGCGACAAGAGCGCTCGGCGCTATCACCCGGTGCCCTGCGCCGGGCATAAACTTCCCCTGCTTATACGGGTTGACATCGACGACCGCTGATATCTCCGTGTCGAGACCCAGCGTCGTAAGGAAGGAGACGCCCTTCGATCCACCCCCCCAGACCACGATGCGCTTGCCTTCGGCCGAGGCCGAACGAACGCGCTCACGCCATTCGTCTTGGACGATCCTGACTCTGGACGGGAAGCTTTTCGCGAGACCCTGCATTTCCGCGAGGTCGTCTTCAAGATCCAGGCGCGGCCGCGAGGGTCCCGTTGCTATAGGCCTCGCGTATTGAACGATATATTGATCACCGTATCGCAGACGGAGGTCTGTGACGTCGAATCCTTCCGCCCGGAACAGGCGCGCGTGCGCGCCTGGACTGAAGTAGGAACAGTGCTCATAATAGATGTCCCAAAAGGCCCCTTCTGCAAGCACTCGCTTTGCATCCGGGGTTTCAAAAACAACCCAGGGATCGGTGCGAGACCCAATGCCCTCACGGATCGATCGGACGAATTTCTGAACCGACGCGATATGCTCCAGCGTATGACGGCAGAGAATGATATCCGCATCAAATTGGCCGCTTGGCTTGTAGAAGTCAGTTATGAATTGAACCCTGTCGTCTTCTTCGTCGCGTCCGGCGTCTGTTCGATAGCCAGGATCGATGCCAAGTCCCGTGGCGCCGCTGATCCGGCAAAGCTCACGAAGAAACTCGCCTTTGCCACAGCCGATCTCGAGGACATGCTTTCCATGAGCCGAGCACGCCTGCGCGATCTCGCGAGCTAATTCCTTGGCGAACGCGGAAAACGTATCAGAAAAATGCTGCGACTCCTCGAAGTCGCCAGAATAGCTCATCACCGCTTCGTCAAAAATCTGATTGAATAGAAATCCACATGAATCGCAAAAAGCCAGCTGCAGATCGCGGCGAGGAAATGCGCGGGCTTCTTCGGCGGAATTCAGAAGGACGCAGCTATGCACCGGTATTGACGGCACATGGTAGAGAGCTGCCGTAGATCCGCCGCCACAACATGGGCATGGCAAAGCTTTGGCGGCGTCCGCTTCATCGGGTTTTCGCCCTTCGAAATCAGTTGGGAAAGTGGGAGAGTTCATGAGCGCACCAGACCTCGACTGTGATCAAAAAACACACGGTTTCCGCCGATTGAAAGCCGTCGCCCTTCCGGCTGGCTATCTGATGCAACAAAATCAATTGCCCCGTTACGGCTCCGCTGCATCAATTCAATCTCCTCTTATCGGCATGCAATATAGGGGCTGGCGAAGTCCCCGCGGACGTTTCGTTGGCGTCGTCTCGGCCGCTTGACGTGTCTTTGGAGACGATTGCCGGCGGCCGCGTTCGCAGACGAGAAAGCAGACACATTCGCCTGCGTGAATTGCTACCCGGAACCTCCCGCCAAACTCTACAAATTGTAGGAATATCGGTGGACGCTAAGCCGATGGCGTAGGCAAATTGCAGGATAACGATCAGCGCAATGGCCCTGAGCGCCGAATCGAGCATGGGGAGCGGTGTTCCAGCTAGCGTGAAGACAACGATGAGAAAACAGGTTGGAAACAACGATGAAGCTTTGAAAAAGCGTCCGAGGAACACTCCCAGAAGGGCTGCGGCAGCCATCAGAATGACCATTGTGGATCTTTCCAGGCTTGTTGATCCTAAGATGGTATGGCTGCACTTTGAACCGCCGCCACAATGCCTTCATGCGCTCCATGATCGTTGCCTTGACCGAACCACAATCGGTTTTGCCCTAGAGCTGGAAGCGAGGCAAGGCACGGAAAATACGAAGCCCGACGGTGGTGGTTTCGTTGACATAGTCGAATGAGTCCGAAAGACCAGTCGAATGGGCGGCGCTCCCGGCTCTCTGCTCGCTCAAAGGTCGAGTTCGGCGCTTTTTTTTCTGTGCGGATCTACACTGTAGCGGCGATTTGGCTGGCCTTCGATCCATGCGCTAGGCTGGGTCGATTCCGCCAACTCATTAGCCTATTCGCGGCGATCGAAGATGGAAGCTTCTCGGCTCGACAAGTTCCGGGCGCGCGCTTCGTTTATTGTCCGTATTTGCCGAGTCTTGCGATATTGCTGTGACTCAACCATCCAAGGGATGCCGCCGTAGATTGTTCCGGGTCCGACCCAGTAATTGATGCGACGGATAAACTCGCGGTGCTGAGCCTTCAGCTGACGGCGAGATATTCTGGAGCGGGGCTTCATAGCCAAGGAGAACCGTATGAATTCAAGATCCACGACGCCTCGCGTTTCGCTGGCTCTCCCGGTGTATAATGGCGCGCGGTATGTCGCCAAAGCAGTGGAGTCAATCCTCGATCAAGGATATGAGGACTTTCGACTTACCATCACCGACAATGCATCAACGGATGGAACGGAGGGGATATGCCGCAAATTCGCCGAGCTTGACAGCCGCGTGAATTACGTCCGCAATCCGCGCAATCTCGGCGCAGGCCCAAACTACAACCTTGGCTTCGAATTGAGCACCGGCGAGTATTTCAAGTGGTGCGCCTGCGACGACTACCTCAGTCCAAATTTTCTGGAAAGCTGCGTGGCGGCGCTCGACCAGCGCCAAGACGCCGCCGTCGCTTACGCCACAACGAGGAGCGTCGACGAGGATGGCGCCCAGATCGATTTGGTCGGCTCCATGGCGCCTGACATGACCGGGGCAGGACCCGCCCTCCGATTCTACAAAGTGCTCACCGAGCTCGGAACATGTTATGAAATCTTCGGCCTCTTTCGGAGAGACGTCCTCAAACGCAGCACTTTGCAACGCGGTTACTACGGATCTGACCACGCCCTGCTCGCGGAAATTGCGCTTCTCGGATCATATGTCCATGTGCCGGAAGCCACTTTATACAATCGGGAGCATAAGGACCGCTCCATCAATATGAGCGACACTCTCGCCCGCGTAGCTTGGCAGGATACGAGCGCCAGCAATAAATATTCCTTAGAGCACATCCGCCATCTCAATCATCTGATCGAAATTGCGCTTAGACACAGGCGGGCAGTCTCTCCGGCTCAAACCTTGAGCTATCTTTTTCTTTCAGAAGCAAGACCGCTGCAGTTGATGAGATTCGGGCTGGACCTCGTTGGCCTTGCGTCACCTCCGGTTCGGAGACGGTTGAGAGACGCCGGATGGAAGTGTCTGAGCAGCCTCCAGATTCAACTTTGATAGGGCTGCATTTCAAAAGGCCGTCCGTTTTTCGCGGACCGAATAAGGTCGCCCCCGCCTGTACCGAATGCCGTTCTGCATGCTGAAGCTTTGAAATTATTGATTGATCTTATGACCAACCGTCGAGCCAACCCGTAAGCGAGAGACGGCATCTCCCGGTCCACCTTCGCAAATCGCGCTCGTGGCTTGAACTTGGTTGTCGCGGCGACGCTTGCGTGGCCGGATATTCGGCGCAACAGGCGCGAGACAACAATGATGAGTCAGAGAATGATGAAGATAGCGTTCGTCAATGAGCCTTTCGCTCACCTCCTGCCGCTCTATCAGTCGTCTGTTGGAGGATGCAGCTATGGGGCGGCTCGTTGTCTGGCGAAATTCTCGCACGTGACTGGCTACGGACTGCATGACCTCGATCGCCCGGCTAACACATGCAACGACGTCGACGCCACGGCTTCTCCTCACAAGGGACTTCACGTACTGCCCGCCGCATCAGCCGCGGGGTGCCCATCGCTCGAGACCAGACTTCTCGCCGCCCGCCGACATGGTCCGCGCCATTGAAAAAAGCATTTTTCGCCCTCTATTGCGCCTATGCGGCGCGTTATCTGACCTCGTTTTTCTCGCTGCCCTTTCTGGCGCGAGAGCTGGGTCCGGTGGGGCTCGGACACCTCGCCATTGCGACATCCATGGTGATGGTGGTCTCGATCTGGGTTGAATATGGGTTCAGCGTATCGGCGTTGCGGGAGATTTCCGCGGCCAAACCTGACGATCGCGGCGGAATTGTCATCGGCGTCACGACGGCAAAGCTTGTGTTATGGGGCGTGGCGGGGCTCACTCTCGGCGCGCTAAAGCTCTTTTTCCCTCCGATCTCCCATTTTCCCGCTGATCTCGGCTTGGTCGTCTTGCTGGGCGGAGTGCAGGCCTTCAATCTCGGCTGGTATTTTCTCGGCGTTGGCCGCGCGTCGGTGTCTGCCGTCATAGACGGACTCGGGGCGTTAATGTGGTTCATCCCCGCGTTTTTTCTGGTGCGCTCCCCCTCAGACGTCAATCTGGTCCTGATTTGCCAACTCGGTTCTCAAGCCGTTCTCGTCCTTATCGCGCACGGAATCATCTTCACGAGCCTTAAGCGTTTCTCGGTCGACTGGGTCAAAGTGATTGAGCAGGTAAAATCCGGCGGCCCATTGTTCGTCAAGAAGATAGCGATGGCCGCCCATTCCGCGGCGATCGTGTTGATTCTCGGAGCGATGGCTGGTCCGGTTCAGGTTGGATATTTCAACGCCGCGGACAGATTCGCCGGAGCAATCGTCGCCTCGTTCTATCCCGCCGCACAAGCGGTGATGCCCTATTTGTTCAATCGAGCGGCTACTGACGGTTCAGATTCTATATTTACAGCGTCCCGTTATATGTCAATAATACTTCTTATCGCCAGCATCATCATTACGACATCTATATACTTTACGGCGCATATTCTTATAGCCGTATTTGCCGGCCCGCAATATACGCCCTCGATCCAGATCTTGCAGATTCTTGCATTTACTTTCCCGCTGGTGGCGATCAACCAGGCGCTCGGACTCTATATCATGCTGCCTTTGAGGCTCGACGTCAGTTTCCTCGCGGGCGTCATCTTAGGCGAATGCGCTAGTTTGATTTTGACATATATTTGGGCTTCCTCTCTGGGAGCGGTCGGCGTCGCCTCTTTTCGCGTGATTGAGGCAGCAATTTCGGCCATCGTATTCAGCATCGTGCTGTATAAGAAACGCTACATTCAAAAGCTTCTCTTCGGCAGATCGGGCAAGGCCATTCCCGCAGCGCACAGGTAGCGCTTTTCGTTTAATTGACAAGCGGCCACGCCGGCGCTCGACATCTGTTGCGAGCCTTCTTTGCAGCGGTGCCGCTCACCTCTGGCGTAGATCGGCATCGCCCCAGAGACGAGCGCGCGTTCCCGGGAAGGGCGCTGACAGACAAGTGACATGCGCGCGCCGCGCAGCTGTGCGAAGCTTGGGTGTCAGCGTCTCCCCGCGTAACATTCAAGATCGGCGCGCATGCTTTTTCGTTTTGTGATGCACGCCAACAAACGAGCGGCCCTCGCGGCAGGACATTTGCGATGGGTGATTGCCGCGCTGCCGCTGGTTCCCATGATCGCCGCCCCCGGCGCCGCGGGGGTCGACAAATGGTTGATTGATCCGGCTCAGACTCACATCTCCTTTTCCGTCGATGCGGTCGGCTTTCCCCGCACTGAAGGCGAGTTCCGCGCTTTTGACGGACGCATCGCGATCGACTTCGAGCATCCTGCGCTGAGCAGCGTCAGTTTCCATGTGCAGGCTCAGTCGGTCGACGCTGGATCCCCCTTGCTCAGCGACGTCCTGCGTGGCGACGCCTTCTTCGACGCCCCGCGCTTCGCCATGATCGACTTCGTGTCGAAGACGATTGAAAAGATCGACGAGCATCGGGTTCGCGTCGCGGGCGAATTGACGATGCATGGCGTGACAAAGCCGCTGGCCGTTGAGGTTGCCGTCCGCCCGCAGCCCGCAAAGCCGCGCGCGCGCATCGCCTTCACTGCGAAGGCGACCATAGATCGGCTGGCGTTTGGAATGACGGCCGGCTATCCAGCCGTTTCCCGAGAGGTTGCGCTCACCGTCGAAAGCGAAGCCGTCGAACATTGAATTCTTGGCATTGAATTCTTGGAATTCTTGGCATTGAAGCTAACGCGCCGGGCGATCGACCAGGATGATTGCGCTCGCTTTTCCGCCCGCGCTGCAGCAGGCCGCAGAGCCCTCACCGGAGGACGCGAACGTACGGCGCTTTCATGCGCGCATGTCGGCGCCGCTGAGACCGATGGAAATTCCCTGACGCTTCGCGATTTCGAGCTTCACCCTCGTCCAATAGCGCGCCGAGCCGGCGCCATCGACGCAGCGGCCCCTCACCCGATCTCGCGCCTCGTAATAGGCGCGATCGCGATATGTCGCAATGAGCCGCTCGGCCTCCGCTGCAGCGATGGCGCGCCTTTCAGCGCGTTCGCGGATGGATGCGAAAAGGCGATTCATTATTCCGTGCATCTTTGCGAATCACTCTACCTATACGAGCGCAACCAATGTGGATTGTTTTCGAATCGCGCGCAACCTGCAAGGAGTCGCATCAACAAGTTTTCCCCGCGGAACCGTCATTGATCCGCATTTGTTCACACTATGTTCGATCATGCAAGAACATTCGAACGCCCGCCCGGGCAGCCGGCGGAGGGTTGCCCCTTTCCTTGAAAGCGAAGCAGTAATGGGCGCCGCGCCAAGCGGCCCGGCGGCTTCGATCCTCGCAGTGGGAAAGGGTGATCGCTGAAGCCGCGTTCCGCCCACGGCGCGGGCGCTCACCTGCGAGCCGCGGGCCTATCTTCAGTCAAGGAGGCGGCGTTACCGCGAATGGCGACGCGACTCGCCCCGGTTTGGATCAAATCTCTTTTTGATGGCTCACACTTCAACCACGAGCACATGGACGGCGGGGCGCTTTCCCCAAGCCGCGGCGACCGCGTTGCGCACCGCCTTTTCGATCGCGGTCGATACGACATCGGCGTCGCGCCGCTTCTGCCGCGGCAAATGGTCGAAGGTTTGGAACATCGCATCATCGACGATCGCATCCATCGCCGCGCCGTCCCGGACGCGCGCCGGAATGCCCGCCGTCATCACGTCGGGAACGCCAGCCAGATCCCCCTTTGAAGTCACCGCGAGCGCGATAGTGATGATGCCTGAGACCGCCAGCTTCTGGCGCATCCGCGGCGCTTCGTCCGCTTGGGACACGAAGATATTTCCGTCCTTCAGCAAACGCCCATGGGGCGCCTCCCCGACGATTCCCGGCTGGCCGGGGGCGAGGACGGCGATATCCCCGTTTCGGGCGCTGAGCACATGCGGCACGCCCTGCGCTTTGGCAAAGGCCGCATGTTCGGCGAGATGCAGGTCTTCGCCATGCGCCGGGATTGCAATCTGCGGCCGCGTCCAGGCATAAAGTTGAGAAACCTCCCCCCGGCGCGGGTGGCCGGAGGCATGGACGAGCGCCGTGCGATCGGTGACCACGTCGACGCCCGAACGGATGAGATTGTTGATGATGCGGCCGACTTCCCGTTCATTGCCCGGGATCGTGCGGGAAGAAAAAATGACCTTGTCGCCGGCGCTGAGCGTCACGGCCGGATGTTCGCCTTCCGAGATCCGTGCGATCGCCGCGCGGCTTTCGCCCTGACTGCCTGTCGCCACGAGAACAACCCTGTCGCGCGGCAAATGGGCGAAAGCGTCGACTCCCAGAAAGTCTGCAATGCCGTCGAGATAACCGCATTCGCGCGCGACGGCGACGACCCGCTCCATAGCGCGCCCGGCCAGCACGACGCTGCGCCCCGCCGCGCTGGCGGCTTCGGCGACGGCGCGGATGCGGGCGACGTTCGAGGCGAATGTCGTGACGATGACCCGCCCCGACGCTTTGGCGATGATGTCGCGCAGATTTCTTGCGACCTCGCCCTCCGACGGACTTATTCCCTCGCGCAGAATGTTGGTCGAATCGCAAATCAGCGCCAGAACGCCTTCGTCTCCGATCGCGGCCAGCCGCCTTTCGTCTGTCGGCGCGCCAAGGCCCGGCTCCGCGTCGATTTTCCAGTCGCCGGAATGAACGATGACGCCGAGTGGCGTCCTTATGGCGAGGGCGCAGCTTTCCGGGATGGAATGCGCCATGGCTATGAATTCAACCGAGAACGGACCGGCCTCGATCTTGCCGCCCTGGGGGACGACCTTGATCGGCACCTCGGGCGCTCCAGGCTCGGAAAGCCGCTTGGTCAGCAACAGCTCAGCGGCGAAACGCGTGGCGTAGAGCTGGCACCCAAGTTTTGGCCAGACATCGGCGACCGCGCCGATATGGTCCTCATGCGCATGCGTGATGACGAGTCCGACCAGATCCTGACGCATTTTCTCGATGAAGCTGATGTCGGGGATGATCACGTCAATCCCGACGAGCTCCGGCCCGGCGAAAGCGATGCCGCAATCGACCATCAGCCATTTCATGCGCCCTTTCGGGCCGAAACCGTAAAGGGCGAGGTTCATCCCGATCTCGCCCAAGCCTCCGAGCGGCACGAAGACGAGCTCGTCATTTGCCGCGTTCATATATATGGACCTTTCTGTTTCTCTTCCGTTTAGTTCGTTCTCATCAATTGGGGCGCTGCGCCGGGGGGGAGCAAAAACACATCCCCCGCGTCTATTGCAATTTCGTTCAGGTCCTGCTGGAGGAGCAGACGGCCGGTGGCGTCGATGGTCTTGAAAACGCCCTCAACAGCGTCCTTTGGCCGCGTCACTCTGATTTTCTCGCCCTGACCGGCGGCGAGCGTGAGCCATTCCGCGCGGATCGTCTCAAATCCCGCCGGTTGCGACCAGACGCCGAGCCAGTGCGCCATGAACGCCGCCAGCGGCTCAAGAACCATGCCGGGCGTCACTTCGCGCCCGGCGATCGCGCTGAGATCATTCGTTTTGTAAAGCAGCGGTCCATCGGGGTGGGAGGCGCAATTGACGCCAATTCCGGCGACGCAGGCAAGGCCCTGCGCCACAGGCGCGCTCTCGAGAAGAATGCCCGCGACCTTGGCGCCGTTACCGAGAATATCGTTCGGCCATTTTATTTTGACGGCCGGACCATCGCCGAGAACCTCGCGCAAGGCCTGAGCAAGCGCAATGCTGGCGACAAAACCGAGCTCCGGCGCACGGCGTGGCGGCGCGGGATCGATCAGCAAAAGGCTCGCGAAGAGATTGCCGGGGTGAGACGTCCAACTGCGTCCGTTGCGGCCCCGCCCGCCGGTCTGGCTCGCGGCAGTAATCCAGAGCCGGCCAGGATCGCCGGCGCGCGCGCTGTCTAAAGCCGTATCATTGGTCGAAACCAGTTCGCCATGCTCGGCCAACCGGAATCCTTGAGCTTGAAGCGATCCTGCAAGTTGCGCCAGGGGACAACCACCATTCGGAGTTTCTTAGAACAGGGACTTCGCCGCCGCCGTCGTGGCGTCGATGAAAAAGCCCGGATAGGCGAACAAGAACAGCACAAGAAGGCTTGTCACCGCAAGCACAAGGCGCAAAGCCGGGGCGGGTTTATCGAAAGCGGGCGCCGCCTCGTCAAAATACATGACTTTGACAATGCGCAAATAGTAATAGGCCGCCACCGCGCTGGAAAGCACGCCAATGACCGCCAGCGGATAGAGATGGGCCTGAATGGCGGCGTTAAAGACATACCATTTGGCGAAGAAACCCGCCAGCGGCGGAATGCCCGCCAGCGAAAACATCAGCATCGCGAAACAGAAAGCCATGAAAGGATCGGTCTTGCCAAGCCCCGCGAGATCTGAAATCTGCTCGACGGCGTGGCCTGCGACTCTCATTGACAGGATTACGGCGAAAGCGCCGAGGGTCATGACGAGATAGATCGACATATAGGCGAGGACGCCAAAAACGCCTGCTTCCGTGCCAGCGGCGAGCCCTACGAGGGCGAAACCGACATGGCCGATGGCGGAATAGGCCATCAGCCGTTTGATGTTTGACTGGCCGATCGCGGCGAAAGCGCCGAGCGCCATCGAGAGAATGGAAATAAAGACAATGATCTGCCGCCATTGCGGCGCGACGCCGGGAAATGCCGTCATCACCACGCGTACCGTGATCGCCACGGCCGCCATCTTCACGGCGGAGGCGAAGAAGGCGGTGACGGGCGTCGGCGCGCCTTCATAGACGTCCGGCGTCCACATATGGAACGGCGCCGCCGACATCTTGAATGCAAGGCCCGTCATCAGGAAGACGAGGCCGAACACAATCCCGATCGAAGCTTTGCCGTGCACGGCTCCAGCGATGCCCGCGAAGGATACGGTTCCGGCAAAGCCGTAGATCAGCGAGGCGCCGTAAAGCAGCATCCCGGACGAAAGCGCGCCCAGCACGAAATATTTGAGGCCGGCCTCGGAGGCCCGCACATTGTCGCGATTGAAGGCGGCGATGACGTAGAGCGCCAGCGACATCAATTCGAGCCCGAGATAAAGCGCGATGAGGTTTTGCGCCGAAATCAGGACCAGCATCCCGATCGTGGCGAGAATGACGAGAATCGGAAACTCGAACTTGTCGATGCGTTCACGTGCGAGAAAATCCTGACCCATCACCAGCGTCGCGAGCGACCCCAGCAACGCCAGAACCTTCATGAAGCGGCCAAAGCCATCATCAATGACGGCGCCGTCAAAGACCACCGCCTGCGTCTTGGCCCCGAGAAGAATCACGAGAATTGCCGCGCCGAGCAGGCCGACGGCGATCTCGGTGACCGGCCCATCCGAATCCTTGCCGCGGATGGCGCCGATGAGCACGAGGACCAGAACGCCGACGGCCAGAATCAATTCCGGCAGGGTATGCGCGAGGGCGAAGGACAACGGCGCCATGTAAATCAGCCTTTAAAGCGCGGATCCAAGCGGATCATGCATAGGAACGATCTTGAGAGCGCGATCGCGATCCGATCGCGCCCTAGTGGAAAGCGAGCGCGGCGGTTTTGGTCGCCGCCAGCGCCGAATCATAATCCTTGATCAGCGCCGCGATAGAGGCCGAGGAGCTGTCGAGGACGGGGCCGGGATGAAAGCCGAAGTAGATCGTCAGCACGACGAGAGGAGCAAGGATTGCGACCTCCCGGCGGGAGAGATCGAGTATGTTCTGGAGGCTCGGCTTGTCGAGAACGCCGAATATCACGCGGCGGTAGAGATAGAGCGCATAGGCGGCGGACAGAATGACGCCCGTCGTCGCAAAGAATCCAACCCAGCTGTTCACGCGGAATCCGCCGAGCAGGCTGAGGAATTCGCCGATGAAGCCGGACGTCCCCGGCAGGCCCACATTCGCCATGGTGAAAATCATGAACGCCACGGCATAGAGCGGCATGCGGGCGACGAGGCCGCCATAGGCCGCGATATCGCGCGTATGCATGCGGTCATAGACGACGCCGACGCAGAGGAAGAGCGCGCCGGACACAAGTCCATGCGAGATCATCTGGAACATTGCGCCCTGCACGCCCTGCTCGGTCATGCTGAAAAGACCCATCGTGACGAAGCCCATATGCGCCACGGATGAATAGGCGATCAGCTTCTTCATGTCCTCCTGCACCAGCGCGACCAACGATGTGTAGATGATCGCGATAATGGAAAGCGCGAAGACCAGAGGAGCGAAATAGGCCGAGGCGTCGGGGAACATCGGCAAGGAGAAACGGATGAAGCCGTACCCGCCCATCTTCAGCAAAATGCCGGCAAGAATGACCGACCCCGCGGTCGGCGCTTCAACGTGCGCGTCCGGCAGCCATGTATGCACCGGCCACATCGGCATCTTGACCGCGAGCGAGGCGAAGAAGGCGAGGAACAGCCACTTCTGCATCGAGGCGGGGAAGTCGGTCTTGAGAAGGACGGTGATGTCCGTTGTCCCAGCGACCCCATACATCGCCATGATGGCGAGCAGCATCAAGAGCGACCCGACGAGCGTGTAAAGGAAGAATTTGAAGCTCGCATAGACGCGCCGCTTGCCGCCCCAGATGCCGATGATGAGAAACATCGGAATGAGGCCGCCCTCGAAGAACAGATAGAAAAGCACGAGGTCGAGCGCCGAGAAGACGCCAAGCATCAAGGTCTCGAGCACCAGGAAGGCGATCATATAATCCTTGACGCGATAGGTGATCGATTTCCACGAGGCGGCGATGCAGAACGGCATGAGGAAAGCGGTGAGAAGCAGGAAAGGCATCGACATGCCGTCGACGCCGAGCTTGTAGACAAGCCCCGAGCCGAACCAGCTTTTCTGTTCGACGAGCTGGAAAGCCGCCGACGAGGCGTCAAATTGGATGTAGGCGTAAACCGACAGCGCGAAGACGATCAGCGTCGTCGCCAGCGCCGCCCAGCGCGCATTGTTCAACGTGGCTTCATCATCGCCGCGCAGCGCAAGAATAAACGCCACGCCGACGAGCGGCAAAAACACGATGCCTGACAGGATGCCGAAGCCAAACATCAGCGCAGTCCCCCGACGAGATACCAGGTTGTGATGGCGGCGAGGCCGATCAGCATGGCGAAAGCATAATGATAAATGTAGCCGCTCTGCAGTTTCACGACTCTTCCCGTTACGTCAACGACCCACGCTGCGACGCCGTCCGGCCCCAGCCGGTCGATAATGGCGCCATCGCCGCCCTTCCAGAACAACCGGCCGAGCCAGAACGCCGGCCGAACGAAAATCTTGTCATAGAGTTCGTCGAAGTACCATTTGTTGAGGAGGAATCGGTAGAGCGCAGGCATCGCCTCGGCGAGGCGCGCCGCCGTTCCCGGCGCCAGAATGTAGATGTAGAGCGCGACGAGAAATCCGAGGACCATCATGACGGTCGGGGCGATCGAGGCGATGAAGGGAACTTCCTCCATCTGCGCCAGTATATGATTGTTTGCGCCGAAGTAGAGCGCGTTCTTCCAGAACTCGGCGACGCCCTCCCCGATGAAATCGGCGCGGAAATAAGCGCCCGCGAACAGAGCGCCGACAGCGAGCGCGGCAAGAGGGATCAGCATGACGACCGGCGCCTCATGCGGATCAAGCTGATGATCGCCATGACCATGAGCGTCATGATCATCATCCGCGTGACCGGCCGCGTGGGCGTCGACGCCGTGGCCGTGGCCCGCCGCGCCATGCGCGTCCGCGGCCCATTGAGCCTTGCCGAAGAAAGTCAGAAACACCAGCCGCCAGGAATAAAAGGAGGTCAATGCGGCGGCTATGACGGTCATCAGGTATCCGTAAAAGGCCATCGGCCGATGCGAGGCGAAGGCGGCGTCGATGATGGCGTCCTTGGAGAAATAGCCGGACGTCAGCGGAAAGCCCGTCAGCGCCAGGGTGCCGACCGTCATCATGGCGAATGTGAATGGAATCTTGCGCCACAGACCGCCCATGCGGCGCATGTCCTGCTCGTGATGCATGGCGACGATGACGGCGCCCGCCCCCAGGAACAGAAGCGCCTTGAAAAAGGCGTGCGTGAAAAGATGGAAGATGCCGATGGAATAGCCGCCGACGCCGAGCGCGACGAACATATAGCCGAGCTGCGAGCAGGTCGAATAGGCGATGACGCGCTTGATGTCGTTCTGGACGAGACCGACGGTCGCGGCGAAAAAGGCCGTGGTCGCGCCGATGAAAATGACAAATGAGAGAGCAACCGGCGCCTGTTCGAACAGCGGCGACAGGCGAGCCACCATGAAGACGCCGGCGGTGACCATCGTCGCCGCATGGATGAGAGCGGAAACCGGGGTCGGGCCCTCCATGGCGTCAGGCAGCCAGGTGTGGAGCAGGAACTGCGCTGACTTGCCCATCGCGCCCATGAAGAGCAGCAGGCAGGTGATCGTCATCGCGTCGAAATCGGCGCCAAACACATGGATCCTTGTGTTGGCGAGACCAGGCGCCGCGGCGAAGATCTGGTCGAAGCCGATCGACCGCGTGAGCAGGAACACCATGAAGATGCCGAGCAGGAAGCCGAAGTCGCCGACACGGTTGACGACGAAGGCCTTGATCGCGGCGGCGTTGGCGGACGGCTTTTGGTACCAGAAGCCGATCAGGAGATAAGAGGCGAGGCCGACGCCTTCCCAACCGAAGAACATCTGCAAGAGATTGTCCGCCGTCACCAGCGCCAGCATGGCGAAGGTGAACAGGGACAGATAGGAAAAGAAGCGCGACTGCGAGGGGTCGTCTTCCATATAGCCGATCGAGTAGAGATGGACGAGCGCCGAGACCGTCGTCACGACGATCAGCATGACGGCCGTCAGACTGTCGATCCGCAGTGACCATTCCGCCTTGAGCGCGCCCGATGAGAACCACTCGCCGAGAAGCGAGACGGTCGCCGGCGCATCGCCCATCGCCACATTGACGAACGTAACCCAGGACAGCGCCGCGGCCACGAACAGGAGGCTCGTCGTGACGAGTTCAGACGCGCGCGCGCCGATCAGCCGCCCGAACAGTCCCGCGATCAAAAATCCGAGGAGCGGTAGGAAGACGATTGCCGCATACATGTCGGCTCAACCCTTCATCATGTTGATGTCTTCGACCGCGATCGAGCCGCGGTTGCGATAGTAGGCGACGAGGATCGCAAGGCCGATGGCGGCTTCGGCGGCGGCCACGGTCAGAATGAAAAGCGAGAACACCTGGCCGGTCAGGTCGCCGAGAAAGTTGGAGAATGCGACGAGGTTGATGTTGACCGAGAGCAGGATGAGTTCGACCGACATCAAAACCACGATGATGTTCTTGCGATTGAGGATGATGCCGGCGAGCCCGATGGTGAAAAGGATCGCCGCGACAACCAGAAAATGGGTGAGCGAAAGCGTCATGGATTTTTCCCGGCCGCGGAGAGGTGCAAATGTTTCATTCGAGCCTTCGCCTCATACGCCCTGGCGGAACGGCTTCTTGCGAAGCTCGACCGCCTCAGCGGGCGTTCGGGCGTTTTGCGCGGCGACGTCCTGGCGTTTGACGCCGACCTTATGATGCAGGGTGAGAATGATCGCGCCGATCATGGCGGTGAGGAGCACAAAGCCCGCGCCGATAAAGAGATAGGCGTATTGCGTGTAGAGCACGCGGCCGAGCGCCAGCGTGTTGCTCATGCCGGGCGGCGCCGGCGTCGCCACATTGGCGAGCGTGGCGGCGTCGATCTTCCAGCCGCCGACGACGAGGATCAGCTCGAGCAGGACGATGGCGCCGATCGTTCCGCCAATCGGCAGATATTTCAGGAATCCCTGCTTGAATTCAGCGAAATCGACGTCGAGCATCATGACGACGAAAAGAAACAGCACCGCCACCGCTCCAACGTAAACGACAACGAGCAGCATCGCCAGAAACTCAGCCCCGAGCAGAAGAAAAAGACCCGCTGCGTTGAAAAAGGCGAGGATCAGGAAGAGCACCGAATGCACCGGATTCCGCGACGAGATCACTGAGAAGGCCGAGCCGATCAAGACCGCCGAGAAGAGGTAGAAGAACAGCGCCGGGACAATCATTGCCAAACCCCATCGATGATCTGCGCCGCTTCTGAAAGCTGCTTTATGGCGTTACGTGATCTTCCGACCGTCTCGGTCTTGCCCGCAGTCGCCATGGCGCAGGGGCAGCTCAACGATATCGTCAACTCAGACCTCACCGGTAGGGCGCGTCGAGCGCAAGATTGCGAGCGATCTCGCGCTCCCAGCGATCGCCGTTCTCAAGCAGACGGTTCTTGTCGTAATAGAGTTCTTCCCGCGTCTCCACCGCGAATTCGGCGTTCGGCCCTTCGACGATGGCGTCGACCGGGCAGGCTTCCTGACAGAAGCCGCAATAGATGCATTTCACCATGTCGATGTCGTAGCGCGTGGTGCGGCGCGTGCCGTCGTTGCGGCGCGGACCTGCTTCGATGGTGATGGCCTGCGCCGGACAGATCGCCTCGCAGAGCTTGCAGGCGATGCAGCGTTCTTCGCCGTTCGGATAGCGGCGCAGCGCATGTTCGCCGCGATAGCGCGGCGACTGCGGATTTTTTTCGTGCGGGTAGTTCAGCGTCGGCTTCGGCTTGAAGAAATAACGCATCGACAGCACGAAGGCGCCGACAAACTCTGTCAGGAACAGCGCCTTGGCGCCCTGGTCGAGTTTCATGCTTTGCCCTTTCGAACCAAGATCTGCGGCAGGATTTGCTGCGGGAACTTCATTGCGCCATCCCCGCGCCCCAGCCCGTCAACTGCAGCACGACGGCGACAAGGACGACCATGAAAAGGGAGATCGGCAGAAACACCTTCCAGCCGAGGCGCATCAGCTGATCGTAGCGATAGCGCGGCACGAAGGCTTTCACCATGGCGATCATGAAGAAAACCGCGCAGACCTTCAAAACGAACCAGATCACGCCGGGAACCAGCGTGAACGGCGCGAAGGGGATCGGCGACAGCCAGCCGCCAAGGAACAGAATGGTCATCAGCGCGCACATGGTGATGATCGCCACATATTCGGCGAGCATGAACAGCATGTAGGGGGTTGACGAATATTCGACCATGAAGCCGGCGACGAGTTCTGATTCCGCCTCGACGAGATCGAAGGGCGGGCGGTTCGTCTCGGCAAGCGCCGAGATGAAGAAAATGACAAACATCGGGAACAGCGGCAGCCAATACCAGCCGAGCATGCCAAAGCGCGTATCCTGCGCCATCACGATGTCGGTCAAGTTGAGCGAGCCGACGCAGAGCAGCACGGTGATGATGACGAAGCCGATCGAGACTTCATAGGAAATCATCTGCGCTGCGGAGCGGAGCGCCGAAAGGAACGGATATTTCGAGTTCGACGCCCAGCCGCCCATGATGATGCCATAGACGCTGAGAGAGGAGATCGCGAGAATATAGAGAATGCCGACGTTGATGTCGGCGATCGCCCAGCCCTTGGCGACCGGAATCACCGCCCAGGCCGCGAGCGACAAAAGGCCCATGACGAAAGGCGCAAGGAGAAAGATCCCCTTGTTCGATCCGTCGGGGATGATCGGCTCCTTGAAGACGAACTTCAACATGTCCGCGAAGCTCTGGAACAGCCCCCAGGGACCGACGACGTTCGGACCGCGCCGCAGCTGCACCGCCGCCCAGATCTTGCGATCGGCGTAGAGAATATACGCAATAAAGATCAGCAAAACGACGAGCAGCACGACGCTCTTCACGAGCGTCAGAAGCAAGGGCAGGAACCAGCCAGTCTCTTCCATGGCCTTACTCCGCAGCCTGCCGCGCGAGATCGAGGCGCATGGCGGAACATTCCGCCATCACCGCCGACGCGCGGGCAATTGGATTTGTCAGATAAAAATCGGCGACGGGCGAGACGAAGGGCGCATTGCCGCAGGCGCCGCCGGCGGCGATGAGCTGCCCTGCGTCGAACGAAGCGCCGGCCGCGATTTCGTCGACGGCGCCGAAGTGCGGATAGGCGGCGATGAGGCGCGCGCGCAAAGCTTTCAGCGAGTCAAACGGCAGGCGGTGGCCAAGCACGTCCGAAAGCGCGCGAATGATGGCCCAATCCTCGCGCGCGTCGCCCGGCGGGAAATTGGCGCGATCCGACAGCTGCGCGCGCCCTTCGGTGTTCACGTAGATCCCGGATTTTTCCGTGTAGGCCGCGCCCGGCAGGATGACGTCGGCGCGGGCGGCGCCGCGATCGCCATGCGAGCCCTGATAGACGACGAAAGCGCCGGGCGCGATGTCGATCTCGTCGGCGCCGAGATTGAAGAGAACGTCAAGCGCGCCAGCCTTCGACATGGCGAGGGCGTCAAGCCCACCCTGTCGCGGCACAAAACCGAGGTCGAGTCCTCCGACGCGGGCCGCCGCGGTATGGAGAACCGCAAAGCCGTTCCAGCCATCCTTTATGACGCCGAGCGAGCCTGCCGCTTTGGCCGCGAGCGCCAGCACGGCGAGGCCGTCCTCGCGCGCCAGCGCGCCCTGCCCGATGATGAACATCGGCTTTTCCATCTTGGCCTTCTGGTGCTCGGAGAAGCTCGCGAGCGTGTCGGGCCCCGCGCCGAGATAGGCGTAGTCGTAGGTCAGGTCGGCTTTCTCGCCGATGACGCCGATCTTGAAGCCGCCCTTCAGCCAGCGCTTGCGGATGCGCGCGTTGAGGACAGGAGCCTCCCGGCGCGGATTGGAGCCGATGATCATGAGGCCGTCGGCCTCCTCAATGGCGGCGATGCTCGGATTGAAGATATAGCTGGCGCGGCCGAATTTCGGATCGAGCTTGACGCCATCCTGCCGGCAATCGAGCGAGGCGGAGCCGAGGCTCTCGACCAGCGATTGCAGCGCGAACATCTCCTCGACGGCGGCGAGATCGCCGGCGATAGCCCCGATGCGCGCGGGAGTCGTCGCCTTGATCTTGGCGGCGATCAGCGCGAAGGCCTCGCCCCAGGACGCTGGGCGCAACTTGCCGCCTTCGCGCACATAGGGGCGATCAAGCCGCTTCGTCTTCAGGCCATCGACGATCTGCCGGGCCTTGTCGGAGATCCACTCTTCATTCACGCGGTCATTGGTGCGCGGCAGGATGCGCATCACTTCGCGTCCGCGCGTATCTATGCGAATGGCTGAACCCAGCGCATCCATGACGTCGATCGATTCGGTCTTGACCAGCTCCCAGGACCGCGCCTTGAAGGAATAGGGCTTCGGCAGCAGGGCGCCGACAGGGCAGAGATCGGCGACATTGCCCTGCAGCTCGGAGCTCATCGCCGTCTCGAGATAGGTCGTAATCTCCATATCTTCGCCGCGTCCGATCGCGCCCATGTCGCCCGTGCCGGCGACCTCAGCGGTGAAGCGGACGCAGCGCGTGCAATGAATGCAGCGATTCATCGAGGTCCGCACCAGCGGGCCGATATATTTATCTTCGACGGCGCGCTTGTTCTCGGCGTAGCGGGAGGAGGCGAAGCCAAAAGCCATCGCCTGATCCTGCAGATCGCATTCGCCGCCCTGATCGCAGATCGGGCAATCGAGCGGATGGTTGATGAGCAGGAATTCCATCACGCCTTCGCGCGCCTTTTTCACCATCGGCGAATTGGTGAGCACCACCGGCGGCTCGCCATTGGGGCCAGGGCGCAGATCGCGCACCGCGACGGCGCAGGACGCCGAAGGCTTCGGCGGACCGCCCTTCACCTCGACGAGGCACATGCGGCAATTGCCTGCGATCGACAGCCGCTCATGGAAGCAAAAGCGCGGAATCTCGGCGCCCGCCTGCTCGCAAGCCTGCAGCAGAGTGTATTCGGGCGGAACGTCGATTTCGACTCCGTCAACGATCAGCTTGCTCATGCCCTGTCCTCAATGCGGCGGTCCGAAATGCGGCGACCTGACGCGATCGCGGCCTTTTCCCAAGCGCTCATCGCCGCCCTACTCCGCCGCGACATGATAGCCGCTCGCCGGCTCGGAATGCGGGTTCGCGGCATATTGGTCAATGCGCTTTTCGATCTCCGGACGAAAATGTCGAATAAGGCCCTGCACCGGCCAGGCCGCCGCGTCGCCAAGCGCGCAGATGGTGTGGCCCTCGATTTGCGTCGTCACTTCAAGCAGCATGTCAATCTCGCGCTTTTGCGCGCGCCCTTCGGCCATGCGCGAGACGACGCGCCAAAGCCAGCCCGTGCCCTCGCGGCAGGGCGTACATTGGCCGCAGCTCTCATGCTTGTAGAAATAGCTGAGCCGCGCGATGGCGCGGATAATGTCCGTCGATTTATCCATGACGATGACAGCGGCCGTGCCGAGACCCGACTTCAGATCGCGCAGCGTGTCGAAATCCATCGCGGCGTCGATGATCTGATGCGCCGGCACGCAGGGAACCGACGAGCCGCCGGGAATCACCGCGAGCAGGTTGTCGGAGCCGCCGCGCACGCCGCCGCAATGCTTGTCGATGAGCTCCCGGAACGGAATCGACATCGCCTCTTCGACATTGCACGGCTTGTTGACATGGCCGGAGATGCAGAACAGCTTGGTGCCGGAATTATTCTTGGCGCCGAAGCTTGAAAACCACGCCGCCCCGCGCCGCAGGATGGTCGGGGCGACCGCGATCGATTCGACATTGTTGACCGTCGTCGGGCAGCCGTAGAGCCCCATATTGGCGGGGAACGGCGGCTTCAGCCGAGGCATTCCCTTCTTGCCTTCGAGCGATTCGAGAAGCGCCGTTTCTTCCCCGCAGATATAGGCGCCGGCGCCGCGATGGACATAGATGTCGAAGGGCCAGCCGTGAACATTGTCCTTGCCGACGAGGTTCGCCTCATAGGCCTGCGCGATCGCGGCGTCGAGCCGATCCGCTTCGAGGATGTATTCGCCGCGCACATAGATGTAGCAGGCGTGCGCCTCCATCGCCACGCAAGCAATGAGGCATCCCTCGATCAAAAGATGCGGATCATTGCGCATGATCTCGCGATCCTTGCAGGTGCCGGGCTCCGATTCATCCGCGTTGACGACGAGATAGGAGGGCCGCGCTTCATCCGCTTTCGGCATGAAGGACCATTTGAGGCCGGTCGGGAAACCCGCGCCGCCCCGTCCGCGCAGGCCGGAAGCCTTCATCTCGGAAAGGATCCAGTCCTTGCCTTTCTCGATAAGCCCTTTCGTATTGTCCCAGGCGCCGCGCGCGCGGGCGCCTTTGAGGCCCCAGTCGCCGAAGCCGTAAAGATTGGTGAAGATGCGATCCTTGTCTTCAAGCATCTGCTTTAACCTTACGATTGCTTCGGATCAGAACCGGCCGATTTGGCGTCGGGCCGCGCAGCTTTGGAGCAAAAGGGGCCGCTATGGCCATCTTGTCCGTAGAACGACGTCAGCGTCGTGAGGCCGCCGACAGGCTCGGAGGTGACGCGCCCCGTCTGCGAGCCGACGCGGACCGGTTTTCCCGCCGCCAGATCATCGAGCAATTTAGCGAAATTCTCAGGCGTCAGATCCTCGAAGTAATCATCGTTGATCTGCACCATCGGCGCATTGCAGCAGGCGCCGAGACATTCGACTTCGGTCCAGGAGAATTTGCCGTCCGGCGTCACGACGCCCGGCTCGCCGACCCGCTCCTTGAGCACCGCTTTGATCCCGTCCGATCCGGCGAGCAGGCAGGGCGTCGTGCCGCAGAGCTGGACATAGTGCTCGCCAACAGGGGAGAGGTTGAACATCGTGTAGAAGGTCGCGATTTCGAGCACGCGGATAAACGGCATGCCGAGCTTTTCAGCGACGGCCTCGATCGCCTTGCGCGGCAGCCAATAATCATTCTGCTTCTGCGCGCGCCACAGCAGCGAGATCACAGCCGAGGCTTGCCGCCCTTCCGGGTATTTCTTGATTATGCCCTCGGCCCAAGCCTCGTTTTCGGGAGTGAAGGCGAAGGATTCGGGCTGGACTTCGGCGAGCCTGCGAACGGACATATCAACAATACTCACACATCAGGGCCGTAGCGGCCGAGGAGCTGGAGAAGCGCCCGGCTGGACGCCGGAGCAAGGGCTCGAATGCTTTCCTCACCGGTCGACCTCGCCGAAGACGATGTCGATCGAGCCGAGGATCGCGCTGACGTCCGCCAGCATGGATTTGCGGCAGAGAAAATCCATCGCCGCGAGATGGGCGAAACCGGGCGCGCGGATCTTGCAGCGATAGGGCCGGTCCGTCCCGTCAGAAACGAGATAGACGCCGAACTCTCCCTTGGGCGCCTCGACCGCGGCGTAGACCTCGCCGGCCGGCACGTGGAAACCTTCGGTGAACAGCTTGAAATGATGGATCAGCGCTTCCATCGAACGCTTCATCTCGGCGCGGGATGGCGGCGCGACCTTGCCTTTGGCCAGCACCGGCCCCTTGCCGTTCGGCTCGCGAAGCTTTGCGATGCATTGCTTCATGATTTTGACCGACTGCCGCATCTCCTCCATGCGGATGACCTGACGATCATAATTGTCGCCGTGCCGTCCGACGGGAATGTCGAAGTCCATCTCTTCATAGCATTCGTAAGGCTGAGCCTTACGCAAATCCCAGGCCGCGCCGGAGCCGCGCACCATGACCCCGGAAAATCCCCAGCGCCAGCAATCCTCGAGACTGACGACGCCAATATCGACATTGCGTTGCTTGAAGATGCGGTTGTCGATGAACAGCGCCTGCAGGTCGTCGCAGGTTTTAAGGAAAGGGTCGCACCAGGCCTCAATATCGTCGATCAGCTGTGGCGGAACATCCATATGGACGCCGCCGGGACGGAAGTAATTGGCGTGCAGCCGCGCGCCAGACGCCCGCTCATAGAAAACCATGAGCTTTTCGCGCTCTTCGAAACCCCACAGCGGCGGCGTCAGAGCGCCGACGTCCATCGCCTGAGTCGTGACGTTCAGAAGATGCGATAAAATCCGACCGATTTCGCAAAAAAGGACGCGCAGCAGTTGCCCGCGCCGCGGAACCTCGAGGCCGAGCAGTCTCTCGATCGCAAGGCAGAAAGCGTGCTCCTGGTTCATCGGCGCGACATAATCGAGCCTGTCGAAATAGGGCACGTTCTGCAGATAGGTCCGCGCCTCCATCAGCTTTTCCGTACCGCGATGGAGCAGGCCGATATGCGGATCGACGCGCTCGACCACTTCGCCGTCGAGTTCAAGGACGAGCCGCAAAACGCCATGCGCCGCGGGATGCTGCGGGCCAAAATTGATCGTGAAATTACGGACCTGATCGTTCATGATTTTTTCACGCGCGGTTTCGTTCGAACGGCTCAGTTCGGATTGCTCTTGGCCTTCTCATCGCCGGGCAGCACATAGTCGATTGCCCCCTCCCACGGCGACAGGAAGTCGAAGTTGCGGAATTCCTGCGTCAGTTGAACCGGCTCATAGAGGACGCGCTTCTGCTCGTCGTCGTAACGAACCTCGACATAGCCCGTCATCGGGAAATCTTTGCGAAGGGGGTGGCCATCGAAGCCATAATCGGTGAGCAGGCGGCGCAAGTCCGGATGACCGGAGAAATAGACGCCAAAAAGATCGTAAGCCTCGCGCTCAAACCAGTTCGCCGCGGGATAAAGCCCCGAGAGCGAAGGAACCGGCGTATCCTCGTCGGTTGCGATCTTGACGCGGATGCGGCGATTATGTTTCGGCGAGAGCAGATGAGTGACGACGTCGAAGCGCTTTTCGCGGGTCGGATAATCGACGGCGGTGAGATCAATGAACGAGACGAAAAGGCAGCTCGGATCGTCGCGAAGATAGGCGACCGTCTCGATCAGACAATCCGCTCTTACGGTCAAGGTGAGTTCGCCGAACGCCACGGAAGCGGATTCAACCCAGCCGCGCAGGGACGCGGCAATGGCGTCTCCAAGGTGTTTCAGATCCTCGTCCATCTCAACCCTTCAACTTCGCGAGCCCGTTCGATCCGAAACCCAAGGCGCGGCGCGCAAGCTTCGTTCCGTGCTGGCTAGACTCTTCCGCCGCCCCGCTCTAGCGCTCGATCGTGCCCGTTCGGCGGATTTTTTTCTGCAAGAGAAGCACCCCGTAAAGAAGCGCTTCGGCTGAAGGCGGGCAACCTGGAACATAGATGTCGACTGGGACGATGCGGTCACAGCCTCGCACGACGGAATAGGAATAATGGTAGTAGCCGCCGCCATTGGCGCAGGAGCCCATCGAGATCACATACCGCGGCTCGGGCATCTGATCGTAGACCTTGCGCAGCGCCGGCGCCATTTTATTGGTCAGCGTGCCGGCGACGATCATGACGTCGGACTGGCGCGGCGAACCGCGCGGCGCGAAGCCGAAGCGCTCGACGTCATAGCGCGGCATTGACGCCTGCATCATCTCGACGGCGCAGCAGGCGAGGCCGAAGGTCATCCACATCAGCGAGCCGGTGCGGGCCCAGTTGATCAGTTCGTCCGTGGAAGTGACCAAAAATCCCTTATCGGCGAGCTGGTCATTGATCGAAAGGAAATAAGGATCGTTTGCAGCGAGCGGCCGGTCCGCCGCCGGGCTGATCGCGATGCGGTCCTGGGGCAAAGGGTTCAATCCCATTCGAGCGCGCCCTTCTTCCATTCGTAAACGAAACCGATCGTCAAAATCGCTAGAAAGATCATCATCGACCAGAAGCCGAAGACGCCGACCTGATGAAAGGCCACGGCCCAGGGAAACAGAAAGGCGACTTCGAGATCGAAGATGATGAACAGCAAGGACACGAGATAAAAGCGCACGTCGAATTGCATGCGCGCATCGTCGAAGGCGTTGAAGCCGCATTCATAGGCGGACAATTTTTCGGAGTCGGGCGCCTTGAACGCCACCAGGAAGGGCGCGATCAGCAAAGCGGCGGAGATGACGCCGGCGACCGCCATGAAAACGACAAGCGGCAGATACTGGTCGAGAAGGCTCGGCATTGGCAAGCTCGGTCTGGACCGACACGGTCGGGAACATTTGCCGGCTGAAAGGGGCGCGCCCCTCTTGCTACGGCTGTCCAGCGATCCGTAGCCCAGCGCCAACCGCAGCGCAAGATGATGTTTTAAACCAGTCTAAGCTGAGCCGTCTCGGAGCCGTCACAATGCTGGGCCGCTTTGCCATTTTGTCGCACCGTAGAGTGCGCCGCGGCCAGCGCAGGGACCGCCCCGGCATCGACGGCCGGCGTCCGAAATGGCGAGAGAGACGGGACTTGAACCCGCGACCTCCGGCGTGACAGGCCGGCGCTCTAACCAACTGAGCTACTCCCCCGCAGATACGGCGTCGTGACAACCGCACCGGAGAGGATGCCGGATAGGATACGCGGGCGCGCAAGTCAAGCGGGAACGCTCCGGCGCCGCAAAGATAGGCGGCAAGATGTTGTGAAAACCAAGCCGCGGCCGCGTCGCGCGGTTGACGGAGCCGCCTCCACGACACGCATAGCGCCGCTCGCGGCGTGAGGAGGGGCAGACGGTATTTGGGAAAACCTGGTGGGCGGTGACGGGCTCGAACCGCCGACCCTCTCGGTGTAAACGAGATGCTCTACCAACTGAGCTAACCGCCCGTCCGCGCGCTGGCGGATCGCAGTCGAGGGGATTGCACAGGTTCTCGCGCCGGTCAACGGCGAGCGCGGCGGAGCCTGACCCGGATCTGCGCGGAAATGTCTCGCCCGCGCCGAGCTCGCATACGCAAAGGGCCGCGACTCACGCCGCGGCCCTTCCGTCGAAATTCAGCCTGCCTAATGGGCGATGGCGCTCGAAGCGTCATCCTCGGAGGCAAGCGCGCGCGCCGGCTTCAGATCTTCTTCCCAGACGATCGGTTTCGGCTGGCGAATCAGCGCGTGGGCCAGAACCTCGTCCATGCGCGCGACCGGCACGATTTCCAGCGCGTTCTTCACCGAATTCGGAATATCCACCAAATCCTTGGCGTTCTCTTCCGGGATCAGAACCTTCTTGAGACCGCCGCGCAAGGCCGCGAGCAGCTTCTCCTTCAGCCCCCCGATCGGCAAAATCCTGCCCCGCAGCGTGATCTCGCCTGTCATGGCGATGTCGCGCCGGATCGGAATGCCCGTGATGATCGACACGATCGCCGTCGCCATGGCGACGCCGGCGGACGGTCCGTCCTTGGGAGTCGCTCCCTCGGGAACATGCACGTGGATGTCGCGACGATCGAACAGCGGCGGCTCGATGCCGAAATCGACCGCGCGAGAGCGAACATAGGACGCCGCCGCAGAAATCGACTCCTTCATCACGTCGCGCAGGTTGCCGGTGACGGTCATGCGCCCCTTGCCGGGCATCATGACGCCTTCGATCGTCAGCAGCTCGCCGCCAACCTCGGTCCAGGCAAGCCCCGTGACGACCCCGACCTGATCCTCGGTCTCGGCCTCGCCATAACGGAAGCGCGGCACGCCCAGGAAGTCGGGAACGTTTTCGGCCGTGACCTGCACGGATTTAATGTCGCTTGTCAGAATCTGCTTGACCGCCTTCCGCGCGAGCTTCGACACCTCGCGCTCGAGGTTGCGCACGCCCGCCTCACGCGTGTAGCGGCGGATGAGCAGAATCAGTCCGGCGTCATCGATCGACCATTCCGATTCACCGAGACCGTGTTTCTTCAGAGCCGCGGGAATGAGATGGCGGCGCGCGATCTCGACCTTCTCGTCCTCGGTGTAACCCGCGATCCGAATGATCTCCATGCGGTCCATCAGCGGCGCCGGAATGTTCAGCGTGTTCGCCGTCGTCACGAACATCACGTTCGACAGGTCGTAATCGACCTCGAGGTAATGATCGTTGAAGGACTGGTTCTGTTCGGGATCGAGGACCTCGAGCAGAGCCGATGACGGATCGCCGCGGAAATCCATCCCCATCTTGTCGATCTCATCGAGCAGGAAAAGGGGATTGGAGCTCTTGGCCTTGCGCATCGACTGGATGATCTTGCCCGGCATCGAGCCGATATAGGTCCGCCGGTGGCCACGGATTTCGGCCTCGTCGCGCACGCCGCCAAGCGACATGCGCACGAATTCACGGCCCGTGGCCTTGGCGATCGACTTGCCGAGCGAGGTCTTGCCGACGCCAGGGGGGCCGACGAGACACAGAATCGGACCGCTGAGCTTGTTGGCGCGCGTTTGCACGGCAAGATATTCGAGGATGCGCTCCTTGACCTTCTCAAGGCCGAAATGTTCCGCGTCGAGAACGTCTTCGGCTATGCCGAGATCCTTCTTGACCTTCGAACGCTTGTTCCACGGAATCGACAGCAGCCAGTCGAGATAATTGCGCACGACGGTCGCTTCGGCCGACATCGGCGACATCTGTCGCAGCTTTTTCAGCTCGACCGTCGCCTTGTCCCGCGCCTCTTTCGACAATTTGGTCGACTTGATGCGCTCGTCGAGTTCGGCGAGATCGTCCTTGCCATCCTCGTCGCCAAGCTCCTTCTGAATGGCCTTCATCTGCTCATTCAGATAATATTCGCGCTGAGTCTTCTCCATCTGGCGCTTGACGCGGGTGCGAATGCGCTTCTCGACCTGCAGCACCGAGATTTCGCTCTCCATCAAGGCAAGGCACTTCTCCAGCCTCTTGGTGATCGAGGTGGTTTCCAGCACCGCCTGCTTGTCGGCGATCTTCACGGCTAGATGCGACGCGATCGTATCCGCAAGCTTTGCGTAGTCCTCGATCTGCGTGACCGCCGCCGCGACTTCGGGCGAGATTTTCTTGTTGAGCTTGACGTAGCCCTCGAACTCGGAGACGACGGACCGGGCGAGCGCCTCAACCTCGACCTTGTCGACCGCGTCGTCGGCGATCACTTCGGCGTCGGCCTCATAGAAATCATCGGTGCGGGTATAGCCCTGCACTTTGGCGCGGACCTGTCCCTCGACGAGCACTTTGACCGTGCCGTCGGGCAGCTTCAGCAATTGCAGAACCGAGGCGAGCGTGCCGGTGGTGAAGATCGCTTCCGTCGCCGGATCGTCGTCCGAGGCGTTCATCTGAGTGGCGAGAAGGATGAGGCTATCGGCCTTCATCACTTCCTCGAGCGCGCGGATCGATTTTTCGCGGCCAACGAACAGCGGCACGATCATATGGGGAAAAACCACGATGTCGCGCAAGGGAAGGACGGGGTAGCTCTCCACCGCTCCGGGGCGAGCGGGCTCACGCTTCTGTGTCATTTTTTTTCCTATCTCGAAACGCGCCCCGATTCATTTGCGTCCCCGGCGGGGATGCGCCACTCGCGCAGATGAGCCATCGCGGTTTCGGCCTGTTGGCGTGAAGAATTTATAAAAAACAGATGGCAATGAGCGCTCGCGGATTCAAGCGCTCATCGGATTTCATGATAGCCGAGCCAAGCCCCCCAACCGGCAAGGCCCCCCTTAAGCGCTGGTTCCGCTTTTTTCGTTACGCTCGGCATAGATATAGAGCGGTCGCGATTTGCCCTCGACGACGTCAGGGCCGATGACGACCTGCTCGACGCTGTCGAGGCCAGGCAGATCGAACATGGTGTCGAGCAAAATGCCCTCCATGATGGAGCGCAAGCCGCGCGCGCCCGTGCGCCGCTCGATGGCCTTTTTGGCGACCACGTTCAACGCCTCGTCCTGGAAGGTCAGCTCGGTGTTCTCCATTTCGAACAGACGCTGATATTGCTTGACGAGCGCGTTCTTCGGCTCGGTCAGGATTTTCTTCAGCGCCTCTTCGTCGAGATCCTCGAGCGTCGCAATGACAGGCAGGCGTCCGACGAACTCCGGAATGAGGCCGAACTTCAGCAAGTCCTCCGGCTCCACTTTACGGAAGATTTCTCCGGTCCGGCGATCGTCGGGAGCCTGCACGGCCGCGCTGAACCCGATCGACGTGCCCCGTCCACGCATCGAGATGATTTTCTCGAGCCCGGCAAAGGCGCCGCCGCAAATGAACAAAATATTGGTCGTATCGACCTGCAGAAATTCTTGCTGCGGATGCTTGCGTCCGCCTTGCGGCGGCACGGAAGCGACCGTGCCTTCCATGATCTTGAGGAGCGCCTGCTGCACGCCTTCGCCCGAGACGTCGCGGGTGATCGACGGATTGTCGGATTTGCGCGAAATTTTGTCGATTTCGTCGATGTAGACGATGCCGCGCTGCGCCCGCTCGACATTATAATCCGAGGCCTGAAGCAGCTTCAGGATGATGTTCTCGACGTCCTCGCCGACATAGCCGGCCTCGGTCAAGGTCGTCGCGTCGGCCATCGTGAAAGGCACGTCGAGGATCCGCGCGAGCGTCTGGGCGAGAAGCGTCTTGCCGGACCCGGTCGGTCCGATCAGCAGAATGTTCGACTTCGCCAGTTCGACGTCATTGTGCTTCGTCGCATGATTGAGCCGCTTGTAATGATTGTGCACGGCGACCGACAGCACCCGCTTGGCTTGCGGCTGCCCGATCACGTAATCATCAAGGACCTTGCAGATTTCCTTCGGGGTCGGGATGCCGTCGCGGCTCTTGACGAGAGACGACTTGTTCTCTTCGCGGATAATATCCATGCAAAGCTCGACGCATTCATCGCAGATGAACACGGTCGGACCAGCAATCAGTTTGCGGACCTCATGCTGGCTCTTGCCGCAGAACGAGCAGTAGAGCGTGTTTTTCGCGTCGCCGCCGCCAACTTTGGTCATGGATAGTCTCCGTAACGACCGAGATCATGTGCGACGCTCGGTCATGCTTGAGTAGGACGCCGCCAACCGGACGATCCTAGCGCCACTTTGGCCGGCGGATTCGCACACGAACCAGCCGTTTCCTTCTCTTCCTGGCCTCGTTCTCCCTCAAACTGCGACCCGAACTGAAATGCAATCATGTTCGCGCCGGAGAAGCAAGGGTTTGCGTCGTCTGGACGGCCGCCGCCAAGGCCGCGTCAAAAGGCCGCGTGATCTGAAATGACAGCATGATCGCCGGCGCCGGTCTTTTTCTCCGGCGCCAGAAAAACAAGCCGGAGTTTCCAAGCAATAACCGCGCCATGTGCGGCGTTTGTCAAGTCGCCCCGCAATCCGGCAGGGCGGTCCGCCGCCGCCAGCGCCTCGCAGGGTTCGCTGCATCAGGGCGACGCAGCGAATCAGTCAAGCATCTGACAAAGTAACTAAAAGCCTACTTCTTCTCGTGCCCTGGCGTGTCATCGGGCCTTTGCGCGATGACGTTGTCGACGATGCCGAATTCCTTGGCGTCGTCCGACGACATGAAATGGTCGCGGTCGAGCGTCCGCTCGATCGTTTCGTAATCGCGACCCGTATGCTTCACATAAATATCATTCAGGCGCTTCTTCACCTTCATGATGTCTTCCGCGTGACGCAAAATGTCGGAGGCTTGCCCCTGGAAGCCGCCGGAAGGCTGGTGCACCATGATGCGCGCGTTCGGCAGGGCAAAGCGCGCCCCGGCCTCTCCCGCTGCGAGGAGAAGAGACCCCATGGAAGCCGCCTGTCCGACGCAGAGGGTCGATACTTTCGGCCGGATGAACTGCATGGTGTCGTAAATCGCAAGGCCCGCCGTGACGACGCCGCCCGGCGAATTGATGTACATCGAGATTTCTTTTTTCGGATTTTCCGCTTCCAGAAAGAGCAGCTGGGCGATGATCACCGACGCCATATTGTCTTCCACTGGACCGGTGAGGAAGATGATCCGCTCGCGGAGGAGGCGGGAATAGATGTCGAAGCCCCGCTCGCCGCGGCTGGTGTTCTCAATGACCTGCGGAATAAGATAATTGGCGTAAATTTCGATCGGATCGCGGTCGCGCATTGGGGTCTTTTCCTCTTTATCGACGATTGAATCGGGTCTCGTCGCTGGTCACGGGGCAAGAATCAGGCCGATAAAACGAAACAATCGTCATGTTAAGCAGATAAGCGCTTCGCGTCAGTTCGCAACGACCTCATTGAAAATAGCCGGCCGCAAAGCCTCGCTCAGGCGAGCGCCGCGTCCTCCGCCTTTTCGCTGTCCTTGCGCTCGATCTCGTTCTCATCATCCTCGATCGCCAGGAGATCTTCCTTCGAGACTGTCTTGTCGTTCACCTTGATCAGGCTGAGGATATGGTCGATGACTTTTTCCTCGTAAAGCGGCGCCCTGATCTCGGCGAGCGCGGCGGGATTTTTCTGGTAATACTCCCAGATGAGCTTTTCCTGCCCCGGGAATGAGCGCGCGCGCTCGAACAGGGCCTGGCTCACTTCCTCGTCGGCAACCTTGACGCCGGCGGCGTCGCCAATGTCGGCCAGCAGCAGCCCGAGGCGCACGCGCCGCTCGGCGATCGTGCGGTAATCGGCGCGGGCCGCCTCCTCAGTCGTGCCTTCATCCTCGAAACTGCGTCCGCTCTGGCTCTGCTCGGCTTCAACCCGGCGCCACACCGCGTCGAACTCCTGCGTCACCAGCCCTTCGGGAAGTTCGAAGGAATATTTCTTGTCGAGAGCGTCAAGAAGCTCACGCTTCCATTTGCGGCGTGAGGCGGCGGCGTAATCGCGCGCGATATTAGCCTTGATCGACTCTTTCAGCTTCTCAAGATCCTCGAGCCCGAAGCCCTTGGCCAATTCATCGTCGATATTGACTTCGCCGGGCGCGGCAAGCCCCTTCAGCGTCACCTCGAAGGTCGCGGCCTTGCCGGCCAGCGCCTCGGCCGAATAATCCTCGGGGAAAGTCACGGAAACCGTGCGGCTTTCGCCAACGCCGAGCCCTTCGAGCTGCTCCTCGAAGCCGGGAATGAAACTGCCGCTGCCGAGCACGAGATCGATCCCCTCGCCGGCGCCGCCCTCAAAAGCCTCGCCGTCGATCTTGCCGATGAAATCGATGGTCGCCTTATCGCCCTTTTGCGCGGCGACGCCTTCGCCTTCTTTCGGGGAATAGGTCCGGCTCTGGTCGGCGAGGCGCTTCAAGACCTCATCCACCTCGGCGTCATTGACCTCGGCGACGAGGCGTTCGATCTCAATGCCCTCGAAGCTGCCGACCTCGATTTTCGGCAGGACCTCGAGCGCCACCGTGAAGGCGAAATCCGCCTTCGCCTCGAAGGCTTTCTCGAGCTCGTCCTTTTCGCCGGGAAAATCGATCTTCGGCTGCGAGGCGGGCCGCAGCGCATTGTCCTCGACAATCTTGCGATGGGCTTCGTTGACGGCCTCCTGCACCACCTCGGCCATGATCGAGCGGCCATAGAGCCGCTTCAGATGCGCAACCGGCACTTTGCCCGGACGAAAGCCGTTTATGCGGGCCTTTGCCTGGATCTCGGAGAGCTGGCTATCGAGGCGGGTCGCGAGATCGGTCGCGGGAAGCACCACCTTGAATTCGCGCTTGAGGCCCTGCGAGAGGGTTTCCGTGACTTGCATCGTCTGACCAACCTTTTCGACTTCGTCGCCTGCTCTAAATTTCAAATGTCGATCCGCATCGGCTGGCCAGGCGCGGCCGCGAGCTGATGATGGTGAGATCTGGTGCGGGCGGAGGGACTCGAACCCCCACGATTTTCACCACCGGAACCTAAATCCGGCGCGTCTACCAGTTCCGCCACGCCCGCGCGACCAACTTTCGCGCAACCTTCAGCAATAGGGGAACGTCCGCCTCACCGCCTCGGGTGGGGCTCTATAGCAATCGCCCGCGCCCGATGCAGCAAAAAAAAGCACAATTAGGCTTGACCGCGCAAAATGGCAAATCCGGGCGTTTTTCGGGTAGTGGGTCAGTTTGAAAAGACAGTCGCTAAAACCGCTAGCCCAGAAGCAAGAGCGGCCGCCCCGTTGATGCGGGCGGACCGTTTTAGTTTGCCCTCTAATTTTTTTAAGTCGTCCCAGCTCTTAGCCGGGATCGCCGTCGCAGCAGACCAAAACCAAAGCCCTGCCGAAATCAATCCCAGCAACGGTGCGAGCGCCTTCATGCCACTGCCTTCCTGTTTCCGATCGCCCTACGTTTTCCTGAGCCTCGACCAGCGCGACAATATCGCTAATCTCCCAAAGCCGGTCCGATACGCCAGCGGCCATCGCAGGCGTGACTCGCAGCTTGAAATGAGGCCGGGCGAAATTGTAATACATCATGTGGAGCGCGACCGCATAAGCGTGGTTTTCGACCTCCTTTGAGAAGGCGTTGGTCAGCCGAGTGAAGCGGCGCAAATGCATCCGCATGGTGAGACTGCCGCGCTCCACATAGGACGTGGAGATGTGCGCAGGGTCGGCCGACCCTTCCATCCGGTCCTTCTTGACGCTGATGCATTCCGCCGGGCTGCTAAGATTTCAAACTGAGACACTACCCGTTTCCCGCGATCTCCGGAAGGGCGCGAAACCCTGGAGCCAAGGCGCTCAGCTCGTCCGTCCACTTGCCAAATTCGGCCTTTGCCGCCTAAACCGGCTGAACCACGGATCGCCGCCCCGTCGTTCAATGCTCTCGCCGACGCCCGTCCCCTCTCGAACCTTGCCAGCCGATGCCCGCAAAAATGATCAGCCGCCGGCGCCTCCTCGGATCGGGCCTCGCGATCAGTCTTTTTGATTGTTCCGCGCGCGGCGAGCCGGCCGCGGGCCAGGACGGGTCTTTGATTCTCGAGGCGGCGCCAGGCTCCCTGCGCCTCCTGCCCGAGCCCGCCGCGCCGACGCCGGTCCTTGCCTTCAACGGCGCGGTCCCCGGCCCACTTTTGCGTTGCAAGAAAGGCGAAGAACTCAAAATCCGGCTGGTCAACGGGCTTGAGCAGCCAACGAGTCTGTCGTGGCCGGGCGTTCGCATCGTAAATGGCATGGACGGCGTCGGCGGCCTGACCCAGAAGCCGGTCGCCCCCGGCGAAAGCTTCGACTATCGCTTTACGCCGCCTGACAGCGGCCTGTTCGGGTACAGACCGGCGGTTTTGCCCTTTGCCGGCGAACAGTTTGGCCGCGGCCTCTATGGCGCGCTCATCGTCGATGAGCCCGATCCGCCGAAGGCCGACCGCGACATGCTCGCCGTCATCGCCGACTGGCGTCTCGACGACAAGGGCGCGATCATCGCCGATTTCGATGCCAAAGAGGACGCGGCGGGGCGCGGCCGCGTCGGCTCACTGGTCACACTGAATTCGACGGCTGTTCCCGTGGCGGAGACAATGCCGCCGGGGTCGCGCGTCAGGCTGCGCCTTCTGAGCGCCGTCAACGCGCGGATCATGTCGATTGCCTTTGAAGGCCTGAAGCCCCTCATCCTGGCGGTCGACGGACAGCCGGCCGATTCCGCCTTCGAGCCCGTCCGGCAGACCATTCCCGTCGGACCCGGCGCGCGTTTCGACATGATGTTCGACCTTCCGGAAGAGGCGGCGGCGCAGGCGCGTTTGATCCTGCGCGGCGACAATGAGCCAGATCGCGTGCTTTTGTCCTTCAGGACGGAAGGGGAAGCGCGCAAAAGCCTGCCCGCTATCGGCTCGCTTCCAGTCAATCCTTCGCTCCCGGCCGAGATCAGGCTTCAGAATGCAAAGCGCGCGGAGCTCGTGATCGAACCCGCAAAACAGGCGTCCGCGGAAGGGACCCAGCCTCTCTATTGGACGATCAACGGCGTCGCGGCGGCTGCGTTTTCCGCGAAGCCGCTGTTCTCCGTAAAGCGCGGCTCTCCCGTGACCCTTGCGATCGTCAACAGATCCGCCTTCATCCAGGACATCCACGTCCACGGCCATTCCATGCGGCTCCTCCATGATCTCGACGACGGCTGGGAGCCTTATTGGCGCGACAGCGTGCTGGTCCCGGCCGGAAAAACCAAGCATCTCGCCTTCATCGCCGACAATCCGGGCAAATGGGCCATCGAATCCGCCATCGCCGAGCGGCAGGCCACAGGTCTTTCGGCCTGGTTTCTGGTGACGTGAAGCGCTTGACGCTCTAACGTCCTCTCATGCCCAACCAGAATTCCTCCCTCATCCACGTCATCGGCGGCGGCCTCGCCGGAGCGGAAGCCGCCTGGCAGATCGCCAGCCGGAACATTCCCGTCGCGCTGCATGAAATGCGACCCGTGCGACAGACGCCGGCGCATCGCTCCGGCGATCTCGCCGAACTCGTCTGCTCCAATTCCTTCCGGGCGGACGACCCCGAAACCAGCGCCATCGGCATGCTGCACCGGGAAATGCGCGCGCTGGGTTCGCTCATCATGAGCGCTGCCGACGCTCACAAGCTGCCGGCGGGCGGCGCGCTCGCCGTCGACCGGAATGGATTTTCGGCTCACATCACGGCGCAGATTTCGAACCATCCCCTGATCGAAATTTTCCGCGAGGAAATCGAGGGATTGCCGCCTGCCGACTGGCAAAACGTCATCATCGCCACCGGCCCTCTGACCTCGCCGGCTCTCGCGGCGGCGATCGGCGCGCTCACCGGCGAGCGCGATCTGGCTTTCTACGACGCGATCGCGCCTGTGGTGCATCGAGACTCGATCGATATGAGCAAGGCCTGGATGCAGTCGCGCTATGACAAGGCGGGCCCGGGCGGCACGGGCGCGGATTACATCAATTGTCCGCTCGACAAAGACCAGTATTACGCCTTCATCGACGCGCTCAACCGGGCGGAAAAAATCGAATTCAAGGAATTCGAGGATACGCCCTATTTCAACGGCTGCCTGCCGATCGAGATTATGGCCGAGCGCGGCGCCGAAACCCTGCGCCACGGTCCGATGAAGCCCTTCGGCCTCACCAATCCGCATAATCCCGGCGTCAAGGCCTATGCCGTCGTGCAACTGCGGCAGGACAACGCCCTCGGCACGCTTTATAATATGGTCGGCTTCCAGACCAAGCTGAAGCATGGCGCGCAGGTCGGGGTGTTTCGCGCCATTCCGGGGCTGGAGCAGGCGAATTTCGCGCGGCTCGGCGGCTTGCATCGCAACACGTTCCTGAATTCCCCGAAAGTGCTGGACCGCGCCTTCCGCCTCAAGGCGGACCCGAGACTTCGCTTTGCCGGCCAGATCACGGGATGCGAGGGTTATGTCGAAAGCGCGGCGATCGGGCTGATCGCAGGACGCATGGCCGCGGCCGATGAAAAGGGCGAGGCGTTCCCGCCTTTGCCCGCGACGACCGCGATCGGCTCACTTATTAATCATATTACGGCGGGACATATCGAGACGATCGACGCAGGCCCCCCCTCTTTTCAGCCGATGAACGTCAACTTCGGGCTGTTTCCGCCCCTGACGGAAAAGCTCGCCGCGCCGGAAGGCAGGCGCGTGCGCGGCGCCGAGAAGGGCGCGCTGAAAAAGGCGGCGATCAGCGCCCGCGGGTCTCGCGATCTTGACGCCTGGATGGCGGCGAACGACCTTCGGGCAGTGGGTTGACCCAATTCGAAGGTCTTCAGGCATATTCGAGACATCTTGTCTTTTTGACGCCAAGCTGACACAGTCGCCGCGCTTTTCTTTGATGAGATCGGCGCGATGAGCGATGAAACCTCCATTCTTGTGCTCGGCATGGACGAACTGGCGTCCGCGATCGCCCGCAAGCTTCATCTTTCCGGCTATGCCGTCGCCATCCATCAGCCGACGCCGCCTCGAACCATCCGGCGGCGCATGGCTTTCGTCGACGCCTGGACCGATGGCGCCTTCAGTTTCGAAGGAGTCGAAGCCCGCCGCGCTGACAAGACCCGGGATTTTCTCGACTCGCTCAAAAGCGGCGCGTCGATTCCAGTGCTCTGGCATCCGTTTGAGGATGTGGCGACGCGCTGGCCCTGGGACGTCATCGTCGATGCGCGCGCCGGGACCGGCGCCGCGCCTGAGAAATTGCGTCATCTCAGTGAGTTCACTATCGGACTCGGCCGCGGCTTCGTCGCTGGCGAGCATTGCGACGTTGTGATCGACATTGGAGCGCGCGATCCTGGCGCGGTGCTGCGGAACGGATCAATCACGCGCCAGGATTCTCGCGACGAAGAGCGCTTTGCCGACGGCAGAATGATCGCCGCTCCCCATCATGGGCTCTTTCACGGCGCAAAACGGCTCGGCGAGCGGATCGCCAAAAGCGACATCGTCGGCTCCATCGGCGAAACCGCCATCCTCGCGCCGGTCTCTGGCCGCTTGCGCGGGCTGGCGCGCGATGGCGTGGCGGTCGCAAAAGGCGCTGACGTCGCGGAGATCGTCCCATCCCCCGGCGCGGAGGTCGCCGGCATCAGCAGGCGCGATCGCCTGATCGCCCGCAGCGTCGCATTCGTGATCGAAATGGAGCGCGCCGGCTACGCGCCAATTTCCCTCGAGAGCTTTTTTTAGGGCATGACGCCCTAGAGCATATTCCGATCAGATCGGGTTCGATCTGATTGACAAGAATATGCTCAAGCTTTTGAATCTGGAGCGATTTCTCGATCGAATGACTCCATTCGATCGGAAAGCGCTCTAGCCCAAAGCCAGCCGAACCGCCTCGCCGCAAAGACCCGCGCAGAGAATAAGCCCCGCGTCACGGTTCGAACGGAACAGACGCAGGGCGGGGGTCGCATCTTCATCCAGGCTTTCGGCGGGCGCGGGAAGATGAGCGACCTGCCAGGCAAGATGGGCGGCAAAGCCAGCGAGTCCCGCCAGCGCCAGGCCGCCCGCCCCTGCGGCGAATATGGCGGCTGCGACGCAGGCGATCGAGACGGCATAGAGGCACGCCACGCCGGCGCGCACGCGGCGCCCGAAAAACCGCGCGGTCGAGCCTATGCCGACGATAGCGTCATCCTTGACGTCCATCATCGCATAGATCGTGTCATAGCCGATGGTCCAGAATATCGCGCCCGCATACAGAAGCACGGGCGCGGGTTCCAGCGATCCGAGCGCCGCCGCCCAGCCCATCAGTCCGCCCCAGGCGAAGGCGGCCCCGAGAACGGCCTGCGGCCAGGACGTGATCCGCTTCATGAAGGGGTAAATGCCGACGAACCCGAGCGACGAAAGGCCAAGCAGGATGGCGAAGCGATTGAAGCTCAAGAGAACGGCGAGGCCGATGAGACACTGGACGGCGAGAAAGACGACGGCGGCGGGCGCGCCGACGCGGCCGGAGGGAAGCGGCCGGCCTCTCGTGCGCTCGACTTTCGCGTCGATGCCGCGGTCGACAATGTCGTTATAGGTCGAGCCCGCGCCGCGCATGGCGATGGACCCTATCAGAAACAGGAGGAGATCGCGGCCGTGCGGCAGGACGCCCTGATGAACGCTCGCAAGCGCGCTCGATTGCCAGCACGGCAAGACGAGCAGCCACCAGCCGATCGGGCGGTCGATCCGGGCGAGCTGGAGAAAAGGCGCCCATGATTTCGGCGCCAGGCGGAAGAGCAAAGACCTTTGGTCAGCGTCGGGCAGACGCAACGGGTCCGCTGGCGCCTCACGCGCCGTGCCGCCTGAGCGAGGGACCGCGGACGCCGTCTTCGTCACAGGGGGCCGGCCGGGAGCTTCTGGCCTTGCGGCAGGCCGCCGCCCTGCTCCTGCGCTTTTTTCATCTGCGTCACTTGCGCGGCGATCTTGCAGGCCTGCGCCGCTACCGAGCCGGACTTTTGTGCGCTGAGGGTGATGTTTTCCAGCGCATTGTCCGGAACCGAACACCATTCCTTATTTTTGGTGAGATAGGCGAGAAGCTCACGCTCGGCGCCGACCAGCGCCTTGAGTTTAGGACATGAGGCGACGGGATCGAGCTGGTTCTTTGAACCCTTGGCGAGACGATTCAAGTCATCGATAACGACCTGGCGCTTCTTTGTCAGCGATGCGATGTCTTCGTTGCAGTCAAGGGCATGCGCGACGCCGCCGAAACCAAAGCAAATCGCCAGCGCGCCAAACGCCGCGGCTTTACGCACGCCAAGGATAAGACTATTCGCCATCATGGTCCGAGCCTTTCAACGGCGTTTGCCGTTCGTTAAGCGGTTTCCATAGCAAAAACGCGCCCGATCAAGCAAGCGCGCCGCCCGTCCTGCGTTTGTCGAGCACGAAATGCCCCGCATTGATTTCACCTCCCATCGCCTTTACGTCGACGCGCCGCTGACGCCGAAGGCGCGCGTCGCTCTCGACCCCCCACGGGCGAACTATCTGCGCAATGTCCTGCGGCTGAACGATGGCGCCGAAATTCTTGTCTTCAACGGAAGCGACGGCGAATGGCGCGCGCGCCTCGACGCGGCGAACCGCAAATCGCCGGCGCTTATCGCGCATGAACAGACGCGCGCCCAGCATCCGCCCTTCGATCTGCACTATCTGTTCGCCCCGCTGAAACATGCCCGGCTCGACTATATGGTGCAAAAAGCGGTCGAAATGGGGGCGGGACAGCTTCGCCCCGTCCTCACCCGGCGCACGCAGGCCGAGCGAATCAATCTCGAGCGCATGCGCGCGAACGCGATCGAGGCCGCGGAACAATGCGGCATCCTGTCGATCGCCGAGATTTTTCCTCCGGCCCGGCTCGGCGCTTTGCTCGAAGGCTGGAGCCCGGAGCGCCTGCTGATCTTCTGCGATGAAGACGCGCCAGTGCAGGACCCCATAGACGCGCTGCGCGCCGTCCCCGGCGCCGGGCCTCGGCCGCTCGCCGTTCTGATCGGCCCGGAAGGCGGCTTCGATGAGGACGAGCGGCAATTACTCCTTGCCATGCCGCAGGCGCTACGCCTGTCGCTCGGCCCCCGAATCCTGCGCGCCGATACGGCGGCTGTCGCGGCGCTGGCGCTGATCCAGGCCAGTCTTGGAGATTGGCGCAGCTTTCGTTAATCGACCATTAAATCGCCCCATTATAAAGTCACTCCAATGGCGATTCGTCGGGAAGCGAAGATTCGGGATTCTTCATGATCTTACGCGCCAAGGCCGTCTGGTTTCTTTCAAGCGTCGGCGCCGGTCTCCTGGCCCTTGGCGCGGGCGCGCGGGCGGATGATTTACCCTCCCCGCAGGTCAAATGCGACGCCGCCTATGGCCCGGGATTCACCGCGAGCGAAAACGGCGAAAGCTGCGTATGGGTCGGCGGCCATTTGCGCGTCGGCTTCGGCCGAAGCGGCGTGTCGCCGGACGCGGGCTCCGCCAATAGAGGCGCAATGCGCGTCAACGCGGACGACAATGCGAGCGATGGCGCGCGGGCGATGACCGGCCATCTTCGTCTGCGCGACGGCGATGCCGTGGGAACGATCGCGCGCTGAGCCCTTCAGCCGCGATCAAAGAATTTTCGACGAGCCGCCCCTTGCTGAGCCGAAATGCCCTGAAAGTCACACGGAACGGCCGGGCGCGGCCCACGCCGCTTGGGCCCTCGGCCGATCCTCATCAAAAGGACGCCGCAGGCAAGCCGCGCAGCAAGCTTGGGCTCGACGAAATATCACGCTCGCCATATTGATCCGGAACGCTTATTTATTTGTGGGACGGCGGCCGCAGCAGCGCGCCGTCGCCTTCATTCGCCGCATCCAGCTCCGGCCTTGAACCGGACGTTTGGGAGAGAGCCATGTTCATCCAGACTGAAACGACGCCGAATCCTTCGACATTGAAATTCCTGCCAGGCCGCACCGTCATGGGCGCCGGCACGCTCGATATCCGCGAAGCCGCCGGCGCGCAGCAATCGCCGCTCGCGGAAGCGCTGTTCGCGCTCGACGGCGTCTCCGGCGTCTTTTTCGGGTCCGATTTCATCTCGGTCACCAATTCAGGCGCCGACTGGCAGGAACTGAAGCCGACCGTTCTCGGCGCCATCATGGAGCACTTCGTCTCGGGCGCCCCGCTGCTCAACGCGGAGGCGGCGGCGCAGCATGGCGACGGACTGCAAGGCGAGGACGAATTTTTTGCCGCGGACGACTCCGAGACCGTCGCGACGATCAAACAACTCATCGAATCCCATGTGCGGCCCGCCGTCGCCAATGACGGCGGCGACATCAAATTTCGCGGTTTTCGCGACGGAACCGTCTATCTCGCCATGAAGGGTTCGTGTTCGGGCTGCCCCTCCTCTACTGCGACCCTCAAGCATGGAATTCAGAACTTGCTCAAACATTATGTGCCGGATGTACGCGCCGTCGAACAGATCTGAAGCGAAATCGCCGTTTCAAGCCGCCTTGCGCCAAGCAGATCCCGCTTCGTCTGACGACGATGCGCCGAAGCAAGCGACCGGCGGAGTTCGCCCTTGAAAATCCTTGCGATCGACACCGCGCTTCCGGCGGTTTCGGCCTGCGTGCTGGACGATGAGGGCGGAGTCGAAGCGATCGAAAGCATCGCGATGGAGCGCGGGCATGCCGAAGCGCTGCTGCCGCTGATCGACCGGGTGATGGCGAGAGTCGATGGCGGCTTCGAGGCCCTCGGCCGCGTCGCGGTCACCGTCGGTCCCGGCTCGTTTACGGGATTGCGCATCGGGATCGCCGCCGCCCGCGCCATCGGCATCGCCTGCGAAATCCCCGTCGTCGGCGTTTCGACGCTGGCGGCTCTCGCGGCGCCCTTGATCGTGGCGCAGAAGCCTGGCGTCGTCGCGGTCGCGATCGACGCCCGTCACGGCAATATTTTCTTCGCTGCTTTCGGTCCGGACGGGCGAGCTTTGCTGGCGCCCCGTATCGCGTCGGCTCTGGAGGCGGCCCATTCGCTTGGCCCCGGCGATGTCCGGCTTGCCGGCTCCGGCGCGCCGCTTCTCGCGGCCGAGGCGGAAAAACTTGGCCTGAATGTCGAACTTATCGCTGAAAATCTCGTTCCCGATATTGCTTTTGTTGCGAGACTTGGGCTTTTCGCCGATCCGGCGCTGGCGCCCGCGCGGCCGCTCTATCTCAAAGCCGCCGACGCGAAGCCCCAGGCGGGGAGCGTGTTTTTGCCGACTGACGCCCCATGAGCCTCGATAAATTGGGCCTTTGACCCATGTTCAGCCTGTTCGTCAAAGGATCGGCGCCGGCCTATCGTCCAATCGGCGCCGAGCGCAGCGCGGAGTGCGCATTGATCCACGCCGGCAGTTTCGCCTATCCTTGGGCCGAAGCCGACTTTGAACAATTGCTGCTGGGGCAGGAGATCGTCGCGAATGGCGCCATCGAGGCGGATGATCGCGCCCTCGCCGCATTCATCCTGTCGCGCGCAGCCTTGGATGAAGCCGAGATCTTGACCATAGCCGTCGCCCCGGCGTGGCGGCGTTACGGCGTTGGCCGCACGCTACTTGCAACGCATATCGCCAGCCTCACCAAACTTGGCATCAGGCGGCTCTTTCTCGAAGTAGACACCCAGAACGCCGCCGCGCGCGCGCTTTATGATGCGGCGGGCTTTCGCCAGATCGGCGAGCGCAAGGCCTACTACCGCAAACAGGGCGAGAGCCCGGCGAGCGCCCTCGTGATGCGGCTGGACTTGGGTGGGCAAGTCTGACAAGACCGGGTTTTAGCAGAACGGTCGAAGCGTAGGGTTCGACCCGGCGTTTGAAGGAGGTAAGGATGCCTATTTCTTCGAGCGTCATTAGCCTTTAGAATACGCATGCGAGGCTGCGGCCTCGAAGATCGCGGGGATGATGTCTCAGTTGGATGATTTGAAGTTGGAGTCGGGGCAGGCGCGCGCAAGCGGCGAACATCCCGATGAGACGGCGCCCCCCGCGCACGGGCGAAAGCTCTTCGTGCAGTCTTTCGGCTGCCAGATGAACGTCTATGACGCCCAGCGCATGACCGATCTGCTGAGCCGCCAGGGCTATGCCGAGACGGCGGAGGTCGAAGACGCCGATCTCGTGATTCTCAATACCTGCCATATTCGCGAACGCGCCGCTGAAAAGATCTTTTCCGAACTAGGCCGGCTGCGCGCGCTGAAATTGGAGCGCGCCGGCGCGGGGCTCGCCACCAGGATCGTCGTCGCTGGATGCGTCGCGCAGGCCGAGGGCGCCGAAATCTATCGCCGCCAGAGCGCCGTCGATGTCGTCGTCGGGCCGCAAAGCTATCATCGCCTGCCGGAACTGCTGCGCCGCGCCGAGACCGAAAAGCGGGTCGTCGACACCGATTTTCCGGCCGAGGACAAGTTTGATTTCCTCGCAGCGCCCGAGCCGCAGCAAACCCGCAAGCGCGGCGTCAGCGCTTTTGTGACGGTGCAGGAAGGCTGCGACAAGTTCTGCACCTTCTGCGTCGTGCCCTATACGCGCGGCGCCGAAAATTCGCGCCCGCTCGAGGCCGTCGTGAACGAGGTGGCGGCGCTCGCCGCCGCCGGCGTGCGCGAGGTGACGCTGCTCGGCCAGAACGTCAACGCCTACCACGGCGAGGCGCGCCAAGGCGCGGCCTCGCTCGCGCAGCTCTGCCGGGACATCGCCAGCCTGCCGGGCATCGCGCGCATTCGCTACACGACGAGCCACCCGAACGACATGGACGCCGGACTGATCGAAGCGCATCGCAGCGAGGCGAAGCTGATGCCCTTCCTGCATCTGCCGGTGCAATCTGGCTCCGACGCGGTGCTCGCCGCGATGAACCGCAAACATACGAGCGCCGATTACATTTCGCTCTGCGAGAGGATCAGAGAGGCGCGGCCCGATATCGCGCTCTCATCCGATTTCATCGTTGGATTTCCCGGCGAAACGGATGCGGATTTCGCGGCGACGCTGCGCCTCATCGAGACCGTCGGCTTCGCCAGCGCGTTCTCATTCAAATATTCGCCGCGACCTGGCACCCCCGGCGCCGACCGCTCCGATCAGATCGAGGAAGGCGTCAAAGTCGAGCGCCTTGCGCGGCTGCAGGCGCTCCTCGAAAGCCAGCGGCAAGCCTTTAATCGGAGCATGGTCGGGCGCAAGCTCGACGTCTTGATCGAGAAGCGCGGCCGCCATCCCGGCCAGATCGCCGGCAAGACAAGCTATCTGCAGCCGGTCCAGCTGGACGGGGCTGAAAATCTCATCGGCGCCATCGTCACGGTCGAAATCGTCGCGACAGGCTCCAATTCCTTGTTCGGGCGGCTGGCGTCCGAGCCGGGATCGCGGCCGCCCGCCGCGATCCAAGACAGTGTGCGAGGGTCCGTTTGAAACCATCCGATCGTTCCCCCGCGCTGCCTCGGCCGGAGATCAAGCGTCCGCCGAGCGACCTCGAAGCCGTCGAGATCAACCTCGCCTTTGACGACAATCGCTACGCCTCGCTGGTTTTTGGCCATTACGACCAAAATCTCGCCAAGCTGGAGCGAAGGCTCGGCGTCATCGCCAACGCCAATGGCAATCTCGTCACCATCAAGGGAACGCCGGACGCCTGCGAGCACGCCCGCCTCGTGCTGGAAAACCTTTACGGACGCGTCAAGACCGGCCAGCCCGTGACCCTCGGGGACGTCGACGGCGCGATCCAGGAAGGCGCGCTGCAGGGCTCGCTTTTTCCCAAAGAGACGGATGCGGGGCGCATTGCTTTCGAGCAGATCGGAACGCGCCGCCGCGGCCCTGTGCGCGCCCGCAACGCCGCCCAGGACATTTATCTGCGCATGCTGAAACGTCATGAACTGGTGTTCGCCGAAGGACCGGCCGGCACCGGCAAAACCTGGCTCGCCGTCGGCTACGCCGTGCTTCTGCTTGAGCAGGGCGCGGTTGAGCGTCTGATTCTGTCGCGCCCCGCCGTCGAGGCGGGCGAGCGCCTTGGCTTCCTGCCCGGCGACATGCGGGACAAGGTGGATCCTTATCTGCGCCCGATCTTCGATGCTCTCGCCGACTTCATGGACCCGCGCATGCTCGAGCGCGGCATGCAAACCGGCATGATCGAGGTCGCGCCGCTCGCCTTCATGCGCGGACGAACCCTCAGCAACGCCTGCATTCTGCTCGACGAGGCGCAGAATGCCACGTCGGTGCAGATGAAAATGTTCCTGACCCGGTTAGGCGAGGGCTCGCGCATGATCGTCACCGGCGATCCGACGCAGACGGACCTTCCGGTCGGCCAGAGGTCGGGCCTTAGCGAAGCCATCAAGCTGCTGTCCGGTCTTGAAGGCGTCGGCCATGTCATCTTCAAGGAAGGCGACGTCGTTCGTCACGATCTGGTGCGCCGCATCGTCGGCGCATATGAATACGCCCATCAGGCGGTGGCCCTGGACGAGAAAGCCCGACGATGAAACCCCTCATCGACATTGCGATCGAGGCCGAGGCCTGGGATGGATTCGAAGATCCCGCGGGCCTTGCCGAGACGGTGATCGGCCAGACGATCAGCCAGAGCGGCGTCAGGCTGGCCGAGGGCGCGGAAATCAGCATCGTCCTTTGTGACGACGCTTTCATTGCCGATCTCAATCGCAAATGGCGATCCATCGACAAGCCGACCAATGTGCTCTCCTTTCCGAGCGGCGGCGCGATCGCTTCGAGCCCCGTTCTGGGCGATATCGTGATCGCCTTCGAAACCGCCGCCAGAGAAGCCGAAGAAGCCGCAAAGCCGTTGCGCGACCACGTCGCGCATCTTCTCGCGCACGGCTTTTTGCATTTGATCGGCTATGATCACATCGCCGACGCCGACGCCGAGGCGATGGAGGCTCTCGAGCGCTCTGTGCTCGCCCGGCTCGGGATCGAGGATCCTTATCAGGAGCCTCTGGTTCGGGCCAAACCGTAACGATGACGACGATGAGCGAACGCGAAAGTCCGGCAGCGGGCGAAGCCGGAACGGAGAGGGCGCCCGCCAAGCCGAACCTGTTTGATCGACTGCGCGCCATATTCGGCCTCGGCGGCGCCTCGATCCGCGACGATATCCAGGATGCGCTTGCCGATTCATCGATCGAGGTCGATGTGTCGCCGCAAGAGCGCACAATGCTGAGGAATGTCCTCGCCCTGCATGAAGTCCAGGTCGAGGACGTCATGGTTCCGCGCGCCGACATTGTCGCGGTCTCGCTCGACAGCAGCCTTATCGAGGTGCTCGCAGTCTTCCGCACGGCCGGCCACTCGCGCTTGCCCGTGCATGGCGAGACGCTCGACGATCCCCGCGGCATGATACATATCCGCGATCTCGTCGCCTATTTCGCCGCCGGCATTCCGGAGCCGGTCGAGGATGAGGGCGATCGTCCGACGCCGCCAAGCGTGTCAGAGACAGATGCCGCCGACAGCTTCAAACTCAAGACATTCGCGGATTTCGACATTCCATTGGCGGAGGCCAACGTTCTGCGTCCGGTGCTGTTTGTGCCGCCTTCCATGCCGGCGCTCGATCTGCTCGTCAAAATGCAGGCGACGCGCACGCATATGGCGCTGGTGATCGATGAATATGGCGGCACGGACGGGCTCGCCACGATCGAAGACATCGTCGAAATGATCGTCGGCGACATCGAGGACGAGCACGACCTTGACGAAAGCCCGAAGATCGACGCCGCCCCCGACGGCAGCTTCATCGTCGATGCGCGCGCGAGCCTTGAAGACGTCTCTTTGGCGATCGACGCAGATCTCACTGCGATCAGCGACGCCGAGGAGGTCGACACGATCGGCGGCCTTATCACGACGCTGGCCGGCCATGTGCCGGTGCGCGGCGAAATCATCGTCGAAGGCGGCCTCGAATTCGAAATTCTGGACGCTGATCCGCGCCGCGTGAAACGGGTCAGGATTCACCTTGGCCTGAAAAGAGCCGCCGCCAAAAGCCTGGAGCCGCAGGGCGGTTCAACAGCAGGCGATTCTTCCCCGGCGGCGCCTTGACCGGGCAGCTAAAAAAGGAGGCGTTTGAGCTCCCAGAAGGTGACGCGCCGTCGGAGCAAATCTCCGGCATTTTACAGGGCGATGGCGGCTTACCTGGCGATGGCGGCCGCAACGCGAAAGGGGGCCGTCTCCGCGTTAAAGACAAGAATCGGATTTACATCCTCCTTTGGTCAAACGGGATAGACCGCCGGCAGCGGGGCCTTAGCGGCCGGCCGTCCCGGCGCTCATCATCAGGCCGGAGAGCTTCCTTGATTTCGCGGCACAAGAACATCCACCCCGCCCTTTGTTTCGTCACGCCTTCGTCATGCGAATCGGCGGCGCCTTCGCTTAAAGCTCCCTTTCGGGATCTTTAACATGTTCGCTCTCGCCGCATCGATCACAAAGGCTGCTGGATGGCGCCGCCGTCTGATCGCGCTCTCCTGCGGCGCGGTCGGCGCACTCGCCATGGCGCCCTTCAACTTTTTTGCGGCGATGGCGGTCCCGATGACGGTCGCGGTCTGGCTGATCGACGGCTCGACCGCTTTGCCCGAAAAGAAACCCGTCACCCCCCTTTCCACCTCATCCGGGCGCGAATGGCGGGTTTGGCGCAAGCTGCCACTCGCGGCGCGACGAGCCTTCTGGGCGGGCTGGTGGTGGGGATTTGGCTATTTCCTCGCTGGCCTTTGGTGGCTCGGGGCGGCGTTTCTCGCCGACAACGATCAATACGTCTTCGCGATGCCGCTTGGCGTCATCGGACTTCCCGCCGCCATGGCGATTTATCCGGCCTTGGGCTTCATGCTCGCGCGCCTGATATGGACGCAAGGGCCGAGCCGGATTTTCGCATTCGCCGCGGCGTTGACCTTTACCGAATGGCTGCGCGGGCGCCTTTTTACGGGCTTTCCCTGGAACGCCTTCGGCATGGCGCTCGGCGGCAACCTCGCTGGCGCACAGCTCGCCTCGGTGATCGGGCTTTATGGGCTGACCATCGTTACGATCGTCCTTTTTTCCGCGCCGGCGACTCTCGCGGCGCAGCCTTTTTCCCGGCGGCCTCTCGCGCCGACGGGGGCGGCGCTGGTCGCCCTCGCCGCTGTATTCGGTTTCGGCGCGTGGCGTCTGGCGCAAGCGCCGCAGAACTCCGTCGCCGGCGTCGCGCTGAGGATCATGCAGCCGAATCTCGCGGAGGATGATAAATTTCGGCCCCAATACCGCGACGAGATCTTAAATCATTACCTCAAACTGTCAGCGCTCGCAGCCGACGCCGATTCGCTCAACGTGACGGTGGTGATCTGGCCGGAGTCGGCCTTTCCGTTCATTCTGTCGCGCGACCCGGAGGCGATGGCCGAAATCGGGGCGGCGCTGCCGCTTGGCTCCATTCTCGTCACTGGCGCCGCGAGGGCGGAGGAAGATCCAAGAACCATCGCCGCGGGCCTTGGCCTTCCGATCTCGAAACTGGCCAACCCGGTCTTTTTCAACGCCATTCAGGTCATCGGAAGCGGCGGCGTCCTTATCGACTCCTACGATAAGGCCCATCTAGTGCCTTTTGGCGAATATCTGCCCTTCGAATCGCTGCTGACCCATATCGGTCTGCATCATTTCGTCCACATTCCGGGCGGCTTCGAGCCCGGCCCCGGACGCAAGACGCTGAACGTGCCGGGATTGCCGCCGGTCGCGCCGCTGATCTGCTATGAGGCGATTTTCCCCGGAGAAGTTTTGCCGCAAGAACCAGGAGCGCCGCGGCCCGGGCTTTTGCTGAATGTGACGAATGACGGCTGGTTCGGATTGACGGCCGGCCCTTACCAGCATTTCGCCCAGGCTCGGCTGCGCGCCGTCGAAGAGGGATTGCCGCTCATCCGGGCCGCCAACACGGGCGTCTCGGCCATTGTCGATCCCTATGGGCGCGTCAAGGAGCAATTGCCTCTGGGCGTCGAAGGCCTTCTCAAAGGCTCCTTGCCGGCGGCGATTCCCGCGCCGGTTTTCGCCCGTCACCCATTTTTAACGCCGCTTTTATGCTGGATTGCCGTTCTCGCCATTGCCGTCGCGGTGTTTTCGCGAAAGCGTGTTTGACAATAGCGGATTAAGTGTCATGTAATTATTTTCATCCTTTATCAAAAGGTCACCAGCCCGACAGCTGTCGCCCGAGGAAGCTGTATCGATATGAACGCATGAAACCCCAGTATCGAACCTTACAAGAAACGTTCTACTATAAAAGCACGGTAGGGCTATGAGCGATCAAAATATCTCCATGGATAAGGTCAAGAAAGTTCCCAACCCGATCGACCGTCATGTTGGCAGCCGCGTGCGCATGAGGCGTGTCATTCTTGGCATGAGCCAGGAAAAATTGGGCGAAGCTCTGGGTCTGACTTTTCAGCAAGTTCAGAAATACGAGAAGGGCGCGAATCGGATCGGCGCGAGCCGGTTGCAGCAGATTTCGCGCACGCTCGACGTGCCGCCGGCGTTCTTCTTCGAAGGCGCGCCTTCTTTCGAGAGCCCCCCCGCTCCTGAACAAAGGCTTGGCGTCGCCGAGGACGCAAATCCAAGTTATGTCGCAGACTTCCTCTCGACTGCGGAAGGATTGCATCTCAACATGGCCTTCTCTCGCATTCACGACCCCAAGGTGCGCAAGCGAATCATCGATCTTGTCTCCGCCCTCGCCGGCGACGAGGCGAGCGCCGATCTGGCGCCCCCAACCCCGAGGGACGGAGGCCTGCGCGACTAGCGCGCGTTCGGTCTAACGAACAGGACAGCCCAATTCGCTTGACAAAACGAACGGGATATTGAAATTTTTGGGGCTCATTTCATGGGCCCTTCGCTATCGGCTGCGGGCCTCCCAAAATGTTTAACGGAGGCCGCTGTGGCTCGCGAGAATTTTCTTTTTACGAGCGAATCTGTCGCGGAGGGACACCCCGACAAGGTTTGTGACCGCATCTCAGACGAGATTGTCGATCTTTTTTTCCGGGAGGGCGCGCGCGCCGGCGTCGATCCTTATCAGATCCGCGTCGCCTGCGAGACCTTGGCGACAACCAACCGCGTCATCATCGCCGGGGAGGTGCGCGGCCCGGCGGTTGAGCCGGCGGCGATCGAGGCGGCTGCCCGCGGCGCAATCAAGAGCATCGGTTACGAACAGGCTGGCTTTCATTGGCGCACCGCCAATGTCGAGATACTGCTGCACGCCCAATCGGCCGACATCGCCCAGGGCGTAGACGCCGGCGGCAACAAGGACGAAGGCGCCGGCGATCAGGGGATCATGTTCGGCTATGCCTGCCGCGAAACGCCGGAGCTGATGCCGGCGCCGATCTATTATTCCCACAAAATTCTTGAAGTTCTGGCGCGCGAGCGCAAGTCCGGCAAAGGCGACGCCGCCAAGCTCGGCCCGGACGCCAAAAGCCAGGTGACTGTGCGCTATGTCAAGGGCAAGCCCGTCGGCGTCACCCAGATCGTTCTCTCCACTCAACATCTTGATGAAAATCTGAGTTCTCAGGATGTGCGCGCCATCGTCGAACCTTATATTCGCGCCACTTTGCCGGAGGGCTGGATCGGCCAGGACACTGTCTGGCACGTCAATCCGACTGGAAAATTCGTCATCGGCGGCCCCGACGGCGACTGCGGCTTAACCGGGCGCAAAATTATCGTCGACACCTATGGCGGAGCGGCTCCGCACGGCGGCGGCGCTTTTTCGGGCAAAGACCCGACGAAGGTCGATCGCTCCGCCGCCTACGCCGCCCGCTACCTTGCCAAAAACGTTGTGGCGGCCGGTCTGGCCGACCGCTGCACCATCCAGCTCTCCTACGCCATCGGCGTCGCCGAACCGCTTTCGATCTATGTCGACACGCACGGCACCGGCCAAGTCGCCGAAGAGAAGCTGGAGGCGATCCTCGGCCAGAGCATGCGCCTGTCGCCGCGCGGCATTCGCGAGCACCTGCAGCTCAATCGGCCGATCTATGCGCGAACTTCGGCTTACGGCCATTTCGGCCGGGCGCCCGACGAGGAAGGCGGCTTCTCCTGGGAGAAAACCGACCTTGGGGACAAGATCAAAGCCTATCTTGCCTGATAACGCCCCCTCTGCCGCGGAAATAGCGCGCGTTCCGGCGGAGCAGCGATCCGGCGATGCGTCACTGGCCGCCCGGCAGCGCGCCTCACGGGCGGATGCTCGCAGCGAAAGTGAGGCGCTGGTCCGGCCGCAAGCGACGCTGTTTGGCCGCCGCAGAGGCAAGCGGCTGACTGCGCGCCACGACGGACTGATGCAAACTGCGCTGCCCGAGGTTGCGCTCGACGCGTCGCGGCCAATTGCGCCTGCGGCGCTGTTTCCGCAGGGCGTCTGCGAGCTTTGGCTCGAAATCGGCTTTGGCGGGGGAGAGCATCTTGCCGCGCTGGCGAAAGCGCATCCGCATGTCGGCTACATCGGCTGCGAGCCCTTTCGAAACGGCGTCGCCAAAGCCCTCGCGTCGATCGAGGCGGAGAAATTACGCAACGTCCGCCTTTACGAGGGCGACGCGCGCGCGATCATCGAAGCGCTGCCCGAGGCGGCTCTGCAAGGCGTCTATCTGCTCTATCCCGACCCCTGGCCGAAAAGGCGCCAGCGCAAGCGGCGCTTCTTGTCCGATGCCCTGCTGAGCCGTCTCGCCCGCGTCATGCGGCCCGGAGCCGAACTTCGCTTCGCCACGGACATCGATGACAACGCCGGCTGGACGCTTGCGCGCCTCCTGCGCTCCCCGCATTTCATCTGGGCGCCCGAAACCGCCAGCGACTGGCAAGATCCGTGGCGCGGGTGGCCCGGAACGCGATATGAGGCAAAAGCGCTACGCGAAGGGCGGAAGCCGGCCTATTTCACTTTCAGACGCAATCAGGCGCCCGTGGCGCAAGCCCCGAATGGAATGGAGTCATCCGATCGACCAGAAAGCGGCTCAGATTCAAAAGCTTGAGCATATTCTTGTCGATTAGATCGAACCGATCTGATCGGAATATGCTCTAGGCTGAATCGCATTCCGCTCTAGGCGGCCGGCCGCCCTGTCTCATGCGCCCGCGCCGCATCCGGCGGAAGATCGCCGAATCTGGCCGAGCGCGGAGGAGTTCCCGTTCGCCGACGCCGCAGCCAGGGAGCGTGAAAGGAAAGCGATTGCGCGGGGACGCCTCCGAAAGAGGCTTTAAGCGCCGTCCCCACAATAGCGGGAATGAGCGGAAAGAGCAGCCCGCACACATAGCCAACCTGAAGAGACGTCAGCAGGATAATGGCCTCGAGCGCTACCCTCGATAAACTTTGACCAAAATATCCATCCTTCAGACAGACTGTCACAACGATAAGGAATGATGCCGGTATAAGAACATAAAACTTAAAATGTCGAGAAAGTATTATGGCACATATTAAACACGCCGCAGCGCTCATATACATGTCCTTGACTCCTTCCCTATTATTTCTTCATTTTTTTAATTTTATATTTTAAAAGGCGATTGGCGCGGCATCGGTGTTTCACCGCGGCCTTCTATCAAATTCCCGTCCTTCGGCCCCAAAAACGCGGGGCTCGAACCAGAAGAACAACTATCGCACGTTATTTAGGTTCCATCTATCGAAAGTCGATTGATGATTTAAAATATTTTGTTAGCGTAAGCTTCAGCACAACTCTCCCCCGGCGCGCTCCCCGAATGAATGTTGAAGCCAACCACACGTCCGGCGCGCACCGGACGCTACCGATTTCTTCAATCGCCGCCGATCCTTCACGGGCGGCCCGCGCTGAGCGGGACCGGCGCCTTGAAGGGAGCCAGCGTGGGGGGCGGCAGCTTGAAGAGCTCCCGTGCGAGCTCTCCTTTCTTTCCGCCTATGGCGCGTCCCCGGCGCTTCTCCTCAAAGCCGCCGCACTGGCGCGTGCGCAGGCGATTACGCCCGAAGCCGCGATCCTGGCCACCGGCGCGATCACAGAAGGCTTCTATTATCAGTCGCTTGCCCGGCATCTTGGAGTAACGTTCATCGAGCGCGATGTCGTCCTTGCCGAGGGCGCGCGCTATCCACATTCGATCCACGTCGGCGTCGCTCCGCTTTCCGGCGAGGGGCCACGCTGGCTTGCCGCCCCACGGGGAGCAACGGTGACGAGCTTGCTGCGGCGCAAGGAACGTGGGGAGGAGATGCGAGAGAGCCTCGCCATCACAACCCCGGCGCATATGTCTCGTCTCGTGCGCGCCGCCGCGGCGACCGCCATTGTCCATGAGGCGAGTTTCGCCCTCGCCGGCCGCGACCCGCATCTATCCGCCAAAGCGGGGGCGACCGAGGCGCAGTGCTGCGCCGTGATCGCCGCGACCACTATGGCGGGACTGATCTGCGCGCTCGAACCGGCCTTCGGACTGGCGGCGCTGACGATCGCGAGCAGTTCTCTCTTTCTCGCGGCGATCTGTTTGCGGTTGTTCGCCGGCGCTGCGAGCAATCAGGATGCTTACGCCGGACGCGGCCGCCGCATCGACGACCGGCTGCTGCCGACCTATTCGATCATCGTGGCGCTGCATCGCGAGGCGAGCGTCGTCCGCGAGCTCGCCGCGTCCCTCGAGGCGATCGACTATCCGCGTGGCAAACTCGACATCAAGCTCGTCATCGAGGACGACGATGTGGCGACGCGTCAGGCGCTGCAAGCCCTCGGCCTGCCGCCGGCCTATGAAATCATCGTCGCGCCAGACGGCTGGCCGCGAACCAAGCCGCGCGCCCTCAATATCGCGCTTTCTCTCGTGCGCGGAGACTTGGTCGCGGTCTTCGACGCCGAGGACATTCCAGCGCCGCAGCAGTTGCGCGACGCCGCCGCGCGTTTTTTGCGCGAGCCGCGCAGCCTTGCCTGTCTTCAGGCGCAGCTTTCAATCGACAATGTCGAAGATTCCTGGCTCACCCGGCTTTTTTCCATCGAATACGCCGTCCTCTTCGACGTCTTGCATCATGGCATGGCGGATCTTGGCCTTCCGCTTGCTCTAGGCGGCTCGTCCAATCACTTTCGCACCGATGTTTTGCGCGAAGTTTACGCTTGGGACCCCTGGAATGTAACAGAAGACGCCGATCTCGGTCTCCGGCTTGCGCGGCTCGGCTATCGTTCGGCGACATTCGCTTCGACGACACAGGAAGAAGCGCCAGCCCGCCTCAAGGCCTGGCTCACGCAAAGGCGCCGCTGGTCGAAAGGCTGGACGCAGACCTTTGTCACGCTGAGCCGCGACCCGGCTCGCCTCGTCAGGGAGATCGGCTGGGCCGGCGCCGCCATTTTCTCTCTCATCATGATCAATATGGTCTTTGCGCCCCTGCTCTGGCCGCTTTTGACCAGCGCCATGCTGGTTCAGCTGGCGACCGCCGGTTTTCCCCGGCCGGATTCGGTGCTCTCCGTGGTTGAGACGACGCTTTGGCTCTCTGTCGTGGCGTTTGGCGCGGGGGCGGTGATCTGGCTCACGCTGATCGGCATGAAGCGGCGAAAACTGCTCGGATCATGGCTGTTTGTGCCGCTGCTGCTGCCCTATCATCTCCTGATGTCGGTCGCGGCCTGGGCGGCGCTTTACGACCTCATATTGCGTCCGTTTCATTGGCACAAGACCGAGCATGGCCTCGCGCGCAGTTCCCGCCGGAGCGCCCTGGCGCTCGCCGGGAGCGCCGCCAAAGTGAAGGGGAAGACGGGATCCCGGTCGATCGGAGCGCCGGCCAGGTCGCGGATCGTGGCCAGACTGAAGACAGAGTTGAAGGCCGGTTTCGAGACCGTCTGGAAACGCGTCTCGACCTTGAGCCTTTTTCGGGAGCAGGCCTGAAGGCGTCCCGAGAATCCGCTTCACTTGAAAGCATGCGAAAACGTCAGCGCGGCTTGCCGACGTCCGCGATCAAATCCGGCCGGCGCTCGCGCGTGACGCGCAGCGCCTCCGCCTCGCGCCAGGCTTTGATCCTGGCGTGATCACCAGACAGGAGCACAGGCGGAATTTCGCGCCCTTCCCACTCGCGAGGACGCGTAAATTGCGGATATTCCAGCAGCCCGCTTTCAAAACTTTCCTCGAAACCGGAGGCCTCCTTGCCCATCACCCCGGGCAGCAGACGCACGCAGGCGTCGAGCACGACCATCGCCGCGATTTCGCCGCCCGACAGCACATAATCACCGATGGAGATTTCTTCGAGGTTGCGCGCCTCGATCACCCGCTCATCGACCCCTTCAAAACGTCCGCAGATCAGGACGACGCCCTCGCCCGCTGCGAGCGCCCGCGCCCGCGCCTGCGTCAAGGCGGGTCCGCGCGGACTGAGCATGAGGCGTGGCCGGCGATCGGCGGCGGCGAGCCCCGCGTCGAGGGCGGCGGCGAGGACATCGGCGCGGATCACCATGCCGGGGCCACCGCCCGCGGGCGTATCGTCGACCGCGCGATGGCGGCCGAGCCCCTGCGCGCGAATGTCATATGTATTGATCTCAAAAATATTGCGCGCGAGCGCATCGCCTGCGAGCGAGACGCCGAGCGGGCCGGGGAACATGCTCGGAAAAAGGGTAAAAATCGTCGCCCGCCACATGGATCAAGCCCGTTTCACGTTTTAGCTCGGATTCTCTTCGCGCGGCGCGGACTCGGTTTCGTCCCGCGCTTCGATCTCGACCGGCGGGACGACCAGGATCCAGCCCCCCGCCACATCGATTTCGGGAACAACGGCTTTTGCGAAGGGCAGAAGCAGCGTCTCGCCGCCCTCGGCCGGCGTAATCTCGAGAATGGGGCCGGCGCCAAAGTCGAGAATGTCCTTGACGCGCCCGATCGGGGCGCGGGTCATGCTCAAAGCCGTCAATCCTATCAGATCGGCGAAATAGAATTCGTCTTCGGCGGCCGCGGGCAGATGCGCGCGCGGCAGAAACAGCTCGATATTGGTCAGGCTTTCGGCGCTCGTGCGGTTATCGACGCCGGCGATTCTCGCGACGAAAACATTGTCTTTGACATGGCGCAGAGACTTGATCGCAAACTGCCGCCGTCCGGTGGCGTCGCTCAACGGCCGATAGTTGCCTATCGCGGCCGGGTCCTCCGTGAAGCTTTGCAGCCGCACCTCTCCCCTGACGCCATGCGGAGCGCCAAACCGGCCGACGAGCACACGCCGATCGCTCATGCCGTTTTGAACTCTATTTGGCGGCCCGGGCTTTGAGGGCGTGGTCGGCGAGAGTCTTGCCAAGCGACCAGACGGCCCCCGGCACGCGGTGGCTGTCGGCGATGACGCTGTCGAACGAACTTTCGATCCAGTCGCAATCGGCGTCATTGATGACCAGCGCCGGCAGCAGCTTGATCGTATGATTGCCGTGGCCGGCGACCTGAACGAGAATTTTGTGATCCTTGAAAAGAGGCAAGGTGATGAGCTGACAAAAAAGGCCGGGATTGACCGCCTCGACGACGTTCCAGGCCGCCTTCAATTTCAGCGACTGGGGATTTCCGAATTCAACGCCGATCATCAAACCTTTGCCGCGCGCCGATTTGACGAGCTCATAGCGCTCTTCCATTTTCCCGAAGCTTTTGAGCAGCCGCTCGCCGGTGCGCGCCGCGTTGGCGATGAGGCCCTCGGATTCAATCACCTCGAGCGTCGCCAGCCCCGCCGCCATGGCGAGGTCATTCTTGGCGAAGGTCGATCCGTGCACGACGGCGCGATCCATGCGGTTGAACACCTTGTCGAACACATGTTTACGGGTCAAAACCGCCCCGACGGGCACGTGGCCCCCCGACAAGGCTTTGGCGATCAGCACCATATCGGGTTCAACGCCCCAATGTTCGACGGCAAGAAAACGCCCCGTGCGGCCGATCCCGGTCTGGATTTCATCGGCGATGAAGAGCGCGCCATATTTGCGGCAGAGCGCCGCCGCGTCGCGCAAATACCAGTCATCGGGCATATTGACGCCCTTGCCCTGGATCGGTTCGACGATGAACGCGGCGACGTCCCCGGCCGACAGCGCCTTCTCAAGAGCGGCGAGATCGTTGAAGGGAACCTCGACGCAGCCCGGCAGCAAGGGCCCAAAACCCTCCCTGAAAATCGCGTCGCCGTTGAGGGACAAGGACCCATAAGAGAGGCCGTGAAAGGCATGGCTGCAATGGATGACGCCGGACCGGCCTGTCGTGCGGCGGGCGAATTTGATTGCGGCCTCGACGGCTTCCGTGCCCGAATTTGTGAAGAACACCTTATCGAGATAAGGCGTGAAGGCGAGCAGACGCTCGGCGAGCAGGCCGGCGAGAACCGAGACGTCCATTTGCACGAGATTGGGCAGATCGGCGGCAAGCACGCTTTCCAGCGTTTCGCGCACCAGCGGATGGTTGCGGCCGACGCCAAAAACGCCCCAGCCGCTCAGCAGGTCGAGATAACGACCCCCGCGCCCGTCATAAAGATATTGCCCGTGCCCCTTTTGAAAGCCGACATCGGTGCCGATCGTCTGAAACACGCGCACCATCATCTCGTTCATGTGCTGCGCATGCAGGGCATAACGCTCCGGCTCGCGCTCGGCGATCAGTCTGCGAATGTCGAAAGGCTGACGGCCGCGCTCGGATTGCAGTTCAGGAAAAGGCATGGCTTTCATTCGTCACACTTTGCTGCTTTCGAGCGTCGCAACTGTAGCTGAATCCTTCACGGTCGCGGCGGCGCCTGATGACGTCAGGCCATCGGAAAATCGAGTCAGATTAAGGACCCTCGCCCTCGCCACTGACAACGGTCGAGCTTTAAGACCGTTCCATGCCGCGAGCAAGGCGGCATTGCGGCGGAATCGGTTTTGCGGGAGAAACCCGGGCGCCGCGGATAGACGCAGCCTGCCAGGAGCCGCCGAACCTCGGACAATTGCAAACGCTCCGTTTACGTCGCGCTGTTCTCGTTCCCGCAGCTGATGGTGGGCGCGACAGGGATCGAACCTGTGACCCCTACGATGTCAACGTAGTGCTCTCCCGCTGAGCTACGCGCCCCACTCCCTCGATCAAGGGAACAGCTTCGGCGACAGGGTATATCGGCTTGCAGAAGCAGGCGCAAGTCGCAAAAACTTGCTATTTTTGGCCTGAAATCGACCAACTCGTCACCCGCCATCAAATGGCGACGCCCAAGCCGGGCGCCTCGCTAAAACCCGACGCCGAGCGGGGCCGAGGAGGCCGGATGCGCGGGCGCCCTGTTGGCCGTCGCCTGAGCCGGCGCGGGGGCCTGCGGCCGTTCCGGCTGGCGTGGCCTGGCGATCCGGGCGGGCTTTTCATCAGGCGCGGGCCTTGCCGCCTTTTCCTTCGCCGGCCTTGGCTCGATGTCCTTTTGATGCGGCTCCTCTTTCGGCGGCAGACGCGCGACATTTCCCTTCGGGCGCCGCAGCAACCTGTCAACCGAGGGTTCTGGCGCGGCGACGGCCGCCGGCGCGCAAAGACTCGGGCTTTCCGCCTCGAGCCTGCTGATGAATTCGTCCGTCACCTTGACCTCGGCGGCGGCGGGCGCGGCGTCGCCCTTGGCTTCAAAATAGCGCGCGATGCCTTCTTGTGTCCTGGCGTCGAGCTTGCCGCTGTCGGTCGCCGCGAGACATCCCAAACGCTGCAACTGCGCCTGCGCCGAGCGGATCTGACTTCTGCTATTGAAAACCGGCGGCGGCGGAAGCTGCTCCAGAGCCGCCTCGAGGTCGGGGCGCAGCCGCGCGCAGCTCATGCGCCGCCTCATCTCGACGAGCTTGTCCCGCGCCTCCGCGCCTTGCGTCTTGAGCGCGGTCAATTCGACATCCTCGCGGCGGCATGCTTCCTCCTGGCGCGCTTCCTCCGCCTCAAGCTTGGCGACCTTCGCCTCGGCGGCCGTCTTGACGTCAGCGCAGACGGCGCTGGCGAGAAACGCCTTCGTCGCCTCACGATCGTTCGGGCCGATCGCGGCAAGCGCGCCCTGTTCGCGCGCGCAGGCGGTTTTCAAATCGGCCAGGGCGTGATCAATCGCAGCGATGACGCCCGGACATTCGACGCGCTGGCGCAAAACCGTCAGCGCCGCGCCGTCGGCCCCGGCCGAAATGTCTTTCCACTGCGCCTCATCGCGCTGGCAGAGTTCGGTTTCATGCGCGAGGGACGCCTCCAGCGCGGCCAGCCGGTCCTGCGCGGCGGTCTTGACCTCATCGCAGCCCGATTTGCCGATGAATCCGCGCAATCCCTCTGCGTCGCGCGGCGCTATGGCGGCGAGAGCCGCCGCGTCGTCGCGGCATATTGTTTTAAGCTCCGCCAGTCTGCGGTCGGCGGCGGCCGCGATCGGCGCGCATTCGGCATGGGCGCGAAACGCCTCGACGTCGGCGCGGCTCCCTGACGGCGAGAGTTCTTTCCATTGCGCCTCGTCACGCTGGCAAAGCTCCGCCTCGTGAGCGAGCGCCGCCTCGACGTCTTTAAGCCGCTGGGCGGCGGCCGTCTTGACGGGCGCGCAGGGCGTACTGTTCGTCAAATTGCGCAACGCATCGGCGTCGCGCGGAGCAATGGCGTTCAGCGCGGCGTTGTCCCGGGCGCAGGCGGCGTCCGCCGCAGCGGCGATATCTCGCAGGCTGCGCTCAGCCGCGGCGACGCTCGCCGGGCATTGCGCGCGTCCGCGCAGCGCCTCGATCCTGGCCGCGTCGTTGCGATCGGCCAATCCTTTCAGTTCGGCGTCCTCCCTCGCGCATTGAGCGGCCTCGCGCGCGAGAAGCGCCTCCAGATCCGTGAGACGGGTCGAAGCCGTTGCTTTGACCGGCGCGCACTCAGTTTTCGCCGCAAGGTCACGCAGCGCGGCGGCGTCCCGCGCCGGAATGGCGGCGAGCGCCGCGCCGTCGCGGTCGCAAACCGCTTTGGCGGCGGCGGCGATCGCGCGCAGGCCCTCGGGAATCGCCGCCAGCGTCGCCGGACACTGCGCGCTGCCGCGCAGCGCCTCGAGATTGGCGGCGTCGCCGCGTTCGATCAGTCCCTTGAGTTCGCCAGCTTCGCGCTGGCAGGTTTCCGTCTCCTTGGCGAGAACCGCCTCGGCGGCGGCGGCCTTCGCCTCTGCGGCCGTCTTGACGCTGGCGCAAGGGGTTGATTGGGCCAGAGCGCGCAGCCCATCGAGATCACGCGCCCCCAGAGAGGCGAGCGCGTCGCCATCGCGACGGCAGGCCGCCGCCTCCGCCGCAAACGTAGCTTCGAGATCGCTGAGACGCTTTTGCGCCGCTGTCTTTACTTCATCGCACGCATGGGCGGCGAGCCCGCGCAGACCGTCAGCGTCGCGCGGCGCGACGGCGGAAAGGGCGGCGCGATCGCTGGCGCAGGCCTGTTCCGCCTTCAGGCGCTGGGCCGCCTGTTCGGCGGCGAGCTCTTTTTCCCGCCGGGCGATCTCGGCCTCGCGCAGCGCCCGCTCCTTGGCCTCGGCGATCGCCCGCTCCAGGGTCTGCAGGCGGTAGTGCGCCTCGATCGCGTAGAACGAGGAGGGAAAGCGCTCCAGAAAATCATTGAGGAGGGCCGGATCGTCCGTTCCCTTGATCTTGTCCCAGGCGATTCTGTCGTTCTGATTGATATAATATTCATTGACGAGAGAGACATAGGTTTCAGGTCTTTGGCGCCCGCTCGTCGCGGCGCGGACGTCATTCGCGATGCGGCGAAACATCATTTCGATCTCGAGGCCAGGCTCGTTCAGGCGCCGCAGAAAGGCTTTCGTGAACGGACTGTTGCGCTCCTGACCGTCGAGCGCGACGTCCCCGGGCGAGGTCGCATAAGCGACAATGATGCCCTCCGACCTGTCGATCCGCTCCAGTCCCCGCGTGCGCTCGCCCGGCTCGACCGGGGCGGAGGAGCTGGCGAGCTTGGCCAGCCGCTCGGAGATGGGGTTGGTGCGGCAGGCGTCGAGCACCATGATCTTGACGCCGTTCGAGCGGTCGAGGACAGCGCGGATATTGTCGACGGCGATCGTCTCGAACGGGAGGCTGATCTCGTCCTTGACCTCCGCGTCGATCGGCAAAAGATAGTTGTGCCCCTGATATTGGACGGCGTGGCCCGCGAAATAGAAGAGCGTCGAATCCGCGCCGACTGACATGCGCGCGAACTGCTGGATCGCCTTGCTCGCAGCCGCGAGGTCGACGTCGGTTTGCAAAAGAACGTCGAAGCCGAGCGCTGTCAGCGCGGCGGCGACGTCTTCGGCGTCATTGCGGGCGTTGGGAATGGCGAGCGCCGGATTCTTGTAGGCCGAATTGCCGATCACAAGCGCGACGCGACGCTCCGCGGCGGCGCAATCGCCCGTCATCGCGGCCGCCATCGCCGCCATTGCGAGAATAGCGACAAGCAGCAGGGCGGCGGCGCGGAGCGGACTTTGCATATTCCAACTGCGGCTTTCGACCAATAGACGCACGCCTGCTTCGAGCTTCCGCGCACATCGCGCGTGCGTAAAATATCGACGATAACATAGGTTCGGTTTAGAATTTAAACAATGACAGCACGCCGGAGCGCGGCGCGAAGCGTGCGCCCGCACACTGAGGACGGCCGGATAATGGCGATGCTGTGGCGTGCATCGCTCGTTTGGGCTATGCCAGACAGGCCGGATCAAGGCCGCTCGGGCGCGAGCGAAAAAACAGGCGTCTCTTTGTAAAGTTATGGAGGGGCTGAAATGACGCTGATCCTGACGATCGAGAATGAACAGAGCCTGCCGAATGGGGCTCCAGTGAGCGTCAGGCTGACCGACCGGCGCGGCATCGACATCGGCCGCTCCGCCAGCATCGATTGGTCCCTGCCGGATCCGACGCGTTTCATTTCAGGCAGGCACTGCGAAGTGCGCTATCGCGACGACGGCTACTGGCTGAACGACCTCTCCACCAACGGCACCTTCTTGAACGATAGCGCAAGGCGCATCCAGGCGCCCCACAAGCTGCGCCACGGCGACAGGCTCGCCATCGGCGCCTATGTCATCGCGGTGGCCATCGAAACCGACGGCGAGCCGGAAAGCGACATTGTCGACGGCGCGGACGCCGATGCGGCGGCGGCCGAAAGCGTCGCCGCGCTGGCGCCGATCCAGCCGAAGGACGCAGCCGCGCTCGACGCCGAGATCGCGCAGGCGATCGCGATCGAAACCGCGTCCGACGCCGCCCCGCCGTTGCAAACGCAGCCGGAACCACAGGTCGACGCGACGAGCCGGACGAGCGGCTCCGCAAGCGTCTTTGAGCTTCCTCCCGTCAATCGCGGAGGCGCTCCCGCGCCGCCGCCTTTCACGATGATCAGGGCGCGCGGCTTTCCTTCGCCCCCGGCGCCGTTTCGCGAGACCGCCGAACGTCCGCCGGAGGCCCGATCCTTCAGCGCGCCATCGCCAGAGGCCGAGGGCGCCTCGCTCGTCGCATCGCCTCCGCCAGACGCCGCCACGACCAGCCGCGCCCAATCGCCTGAGGCCGAAACGGCCGATGCGCCGCTCATTGACGCCCAGGAAGCGGAGGCGCGGGCTTGGAAAACGCCGGAGCGGATCGCGCAAACAAAGATTTCGGACGAACCGGCAGGCGCGTGCGCCGAGAGTCCGGCGGCTGACGTCAATGCCGGCGCGGCAAAAGCCTCATCGGCGCCGGCGCCAGGCCTCGATGATTTTCTACGCAGCTTCGCCAAGGGCGCCGGCATCCCGGAGCATATTTTCGCGCGTCAGGACGGTCTCAAGGTCGCCGAGGATCTTGGCGCCCTGATGCGCATGGCGGTCTCCGATCTCACCCAGCTGCTCAGCGCGCGCTTCAAGGCGAAGCGCTTTGCGCGCACCTCGAGCCAGACAATGATCCAGGCGCTCGACAATAATCCGTTGAAATTCGCTCCAACCGCGGACGACGCCCTGAAAATCATGTTCGGACCGCGCACGAGCGGATATCTTGACGCCAAACGCGCCTTCGAGGGCGCCTTCACCGATCTCAAGACGCATCAGATCAATACTTTCGCCGCGATGCAGCAGGCCGTGCGCATGCTTGTTGAGGACCTCGATCCCAAGGTCATCGAAGACGCCGCCGGAGAGGATAAGGGCCTTGCCGCTTTGTTCGGGGCGCATAAGGCCCGCCTCTGGGACCTCTATCTTGCGCGATGGCAGGCAAAGACCTTGCGCCACGAAGACGGCCTCGTCGATGCTTTCATGCTCTATTTCGCCCAATGCTACGACGAAGCCAGGGAGCCAAAGTGAGCGAAGAACCGGCTTGGGCACGGTGGCGGTCACGATCGCGGCCCCCCGAGCGCCAGGGCGTGTTTCGAGAAGCAAAAAACCGATCTTTGCCCTGACAATGCGATAAAATGAAAAAATCGAGGAGGCCTTTTCTGATTGTGTGAAGATCAGAAAAAACCTCCCGCAACGAGGCCAGATAGCGCGATGAGCGACAAAGATCGGTTCCCGGGCCCGGAAGAGCGTGACGACAGGACGATTTTTCGCCCGATGCCGCCCCAGCGCCCGGCGGCGCCGGCGCGCGATCCGGCCCAGGCGCCGGCGCCCGAGGAGCGCACCATCTTCCGGCCCAACCCGGCAGGCCGCCGCCCGCAGGCGCCCGGCGACGCTCAGGCGCCTCATCCGCACGCCGCGCATCCAGCGTCAAGGACGGCGCCCCCCGCCGCGCGCAAGGCCGCGATTGAGGGCGCGGATCTCGCGGCGCCCAACCCCAACCCGATCATGCGGGCGGCCGGTCCGCTTCTGCTTCTGCTCGGCCGCCTGCGCGCCGCCCTGCTGCGCGCCCCGGGGCCGAACCTGACCGCGCAGATCGCAGGGGCGATCGAAAAATGCGATCGCGAGATGGCCGCCGCCGGGATCGCGCCGGAAGAGGCCAATACCGCCAAATACGTTCTCTGCGCCACCGCCGACGAGGTGCTGGCCCATCTTCCGGCCGATGAACGCGGCGCCTCCGCGCGATCTGGCCTGATGACGCGCTTCTTTGGCGAAAACAATGGCGGGCGCCGTTTCTTCGACGAACTCGACCGCGTCGAGAAAGACCCCCGCGCGCATTATTTCCTGCTCGAATTATTCTACGCCTGTCTGGCCCTCGCCTTTCAGGGCGGGCGTCAGAGCGCGCCGGGCGGCGCCGTCGACGCCATTCGCGCCGACCTCTTTGAGACGCTGCACAAGACCGGGCCGGCGCCGCCCCAAAGTCTGTCGCCCCATTGGCAAGGCCAGCCCCTCGCCAGCCACGCGGTCCGCTTGCGCGTGCCGCTCTGGGCCGCCGCGGGCGTTGTCGGCCTCGTGCTTTTCGGGGCTTTCCTCACGTTTCGCATCTCGCTTAGTCAGCGGGCCGAAGCCGCGGCGCAGAGCATGGGCGCGCTGAACCCGCTGACGCCGGTCACGATCGGCCGTAAAGTCGCCGTCGCGCCGCCGCCGGCGCCCCCGCCGACGCCGGCGCAGGCCTCGCAGCTCGAACATATCCGCAATGTGCTTGCGCCGAACATCGCCTCCGGCGCGCTGAGCGTCGATTCGAGCGCCAATCAGATCGTCATCCGCATCGTCGACAGGGATCTGTTTCAGCCCGGCAAGTCGGCGATCCTCGACGACGTGAAGCCGTTGATGATGTATATCGCCATGGCGCTCGATGATGATAAAGGCGCGGTCAAGGTCGTCGGCCATTCCGACAATACGCCGATCTCGAACGCGCGCTTTGCTTCGAATTTCGAATTGTCGCTCGAGCGCGCCAAGGTCGTCGGCGCTCTCCTGAAGCAATCCCTGTCGCATCCGGAGCGGGTCGAAACCGAAGGCAAGGGAGCCGATGCGCCGATCGCCTCCAATGACACGCCCGAAGGACGCGCCAAGAACCGGCGGGTTGAAATCGTCGTGCCGCGCAGGGACTGAGGGAGCGCCGCCATGGATTATCTAACTGATTGATATATAAATTTATTTGAGCGTAATGCAGTCTTTTAACTGGTTCGGCGGGCGAGTTTGATGAATCGAAAATTCTGGCTCCGGCTCCTCATCAGCCTCGTCGGCGCGGCCGCTGTCGCGTCGCTGATCTGGTTCGCCGCCCCGTTCATCGTCGTGCGCGACGCCCATCCGCTGGAGGAGCCGGCGCCGCGCATCGCGGCGATCGCGATTCTGCTGGCGCTGATCGCGGGCGCCGGCGTCTATCGCCTCTACCGCCGGCGCAAGGGAGCCGAGCGGATCGCCCGCGGCATGAGCGTCGACGACAGCGACGCGCCGGTTCTCGCCGAACGCATGAAAGAGGCGCTCGCCGTTCTGCGCGGGCGCGGGGGCCGCGCGAGCTATCTTTACGATCTTCCCTGGTATGTGCTGATCGGACCGCCCGGCTCTGGCAAAACCACCGCGCTCGTCAATTCGGGGCTGCAGTTTCCCCTCGCCGGCGGCGTCACGCCGGGCGCCGTCAAGGGCGTCGGCGGCACGCGCTATTGCGACTGGTGGTTCACGGAGGACGCCGTGCTGATCGACACGGCGGGCCGCTACACGACGCAGGATTCCGACGCCAAAGCAGATCAGAAGAGCTGGCTCGCCTTCCTCGATCTGCTCAAGAGAAACCGGCCGCGCCAGCCGATCAATGGCGTTCTCGTCGCGATCAGCCTCGAGGACCTGCTGACGCTTTCGCCAAAGGAGATCGCGGCGCATGCGGCGGCGATCAAGGCGCGGCTCGTCGAATTGCACCAGCGCCTGAAGGTCGATTTTCCGGTCTACGCGCTTTTCACCAAAGCCGATCTCGTCATCGGCTTCATGGAATTCTTCGGCAATCTCGACGAGGCGGCCCGGCGGCAGGTGTGGGGCGCGACTTTCCAGACCATGGACAAGAGCAAATCGACGGTCGGGGAAGCGCCGGACGAATTCCAGGCGCTCGTCGAGCCTTTGCCGCAGCTGGCGCGCGACCGGCTCGAGGCGGAAAACGACGCCGCGAGCCGCGTTCTGGCATTCGGCTTCCCGGCCCAGATGGCGGCGTTGCAGGCGCCCGTGACCGGCTTCCTCAACGCCATCTTCGATCCCGCCCATTACAAGATCAAAGCGGCCCTGCGCGGCTTTTACTTCACCTCGGGCACGCAGGAAGGAACGCCGATCGACCAATTGCTCGGCGCGCTCGCCAGGGGATTTGGCGCCGAAGCGGTTGGACGGCCAGCCTATTCCGGCCAGGGCAAGAGCTTCTTTTTGACGGACCTCATCAAAAAGGTCGTCATCGGCGAAGCGGGCTGGGTTTCGACGCGGCGCGGCAATCGCCTGCTCAAGATGGCGGCTTTCGCGACGCTGCTCATCGCAACGCCCCTCGCCGTCGGCGCCTGGTGGGTCAGCTACGCCAAGAACCTCGACCGCATCAGCCAGAGCGAGGAGGCGGCGCAGAAATATGCCGCGATGTCGCGCGGGCTCGGCCAGTCCGACGTCGTAAGCGACCGCGACCTCAGCAAGGTCCTGCCGGCGCTGCACGCCTTGCGTTTTCTTCCAGGCGGCTATGGCGACGGGCAGACCGAAGCCGCGACCGGCGGCCTCGGCCTCAATCAGTCGGCGCGCCTGCGCTCGGCGGCGGAGACCGCTTACGGCGTCGGCCTCGAACGCATGCTGCGGCCCCGCCTCGTCTACCGGCTGGAGGAGCAGCTCGACGCCAGCGCCAACGATCCGGCCGCCCTGTTCGACGCGCTGAAGGTCTATCTGATGCTCGGCGGCCTTGAGACGGTGGACCGGCAATTGCTGATCAACTGGATGGAGCGCGACTGGTCGGAAAATCTCTATCCGGGCCCAAGAAACAGCGAGGGCCGCAAGGAGCTCGAACAGCATCTCGTCGCCATGCTCGATCTCGAGACCGGACATGGCTCTTTCGTGCAGCTGAACGGGCCGCTCGTCGAGAAGGCGCAGGCGGCCCTCGCGCGCGAAAACGTCGCCGACCGCGCGTTGAAGATCCTCGCGGCGCGCGCGAAGGCGAGCTTGCGGCCGGATTGGACCGCGAGCAAAGCCGGCGGCGCCGGGGCGCTTGTGATCTTCGACCCTTCGATCGACGGCGTCACGGTTCCCTACTTTCTGACGAAGTCGGGCTTTGAGGGATTCCTCAAGGCCCTGCCCGGCGTCATCGAGGAGATGGCGCGCGATCGCTGGGTGCTTGGCGCGGCCGGCGAGCAGCCGGAGATCTCGGCCCAATATGACCATCTGCGCGAAAATCTCGCCGACGCCTACGCCAAGGCTTTCATCGACGCCTGGCGAACGGCGATCGAGCGACTGAAGATCCGCCCGCTCACCGTCGAGCGGCCGTCCTATCCGCTGTTGACGGCGGCGTCCTCCGTCACCTCGCCGTTCAGCCGCCTCCTCGAATCGATCAGCGACGAAACCACCCTTTCCGAAAGCCAGCCCGCCGCGGCCGCCGTCGAGCCCGCCAGCGTCAATCCGGAGGACGGCCCCATCGTCGGCGCCTCCGGCCAACCACCGGCGCAGATCATCGACGGGGCGCTCGCGCCCTATCACCGTCTCGTCGAGGGCGATCCGGGACAGCGCCCGATCGACCAAATTCTGTCTCAGCTGAATGAGATCCGCGCCAATTTGAGCCGTCTCGCGACCAATGGGGCGCCGGCCGACGAACTGGCTGACAGGATCACGAGCGGCGTTGAAAAACTGAGAGCGGACGCGGCCAAGCTGCCGGCGCCCTTCGCCGCCATGATGGACGACACGGGCGCCGGCATCCTCCGCGAGATTGCAGATTCGAACGTCGCGCGGACCGTCTCGAAACTGCGCGAGCAAGTCACCTTCACCTGCCAGGAAAAAATCGGAACGCGCTATCCCTTCGCCAAGAACGCGGATCGCGACGTTGATCTTGACGATTTCGCCCGCATGTTCGGGCCAAAGGGCCTCATCGATCAGTTCGTCAGCTCCTATATTCTCGCCTCCGCCGACACCTCGGGGCCACAATGGAAGTGGCGCGACGGCAGCGCCCTCGCCAGTCAGCTGACGCCGACGGCATTGGCCGACTTTGAGCTCGCCGCCGACTTCAAAGCCGCATTTTTTGGCTCCGATCCGGCAAGTCCGCGCTTTTCCTTCACCGTCACGCCGCCGCCGGTGAAAGACGCGCGCATGGAGATTGACGCGACCGTCATCAATGGGGGCGCTGGCCCGACGACGGTGCAATGGCCCGGCTCGACCGAAAATCATCGCACCCTGCTGGCGCTCCGCCCCGCCGGCGGCCGCGCGCCTATCCTGGTGCAGTCCGGCGTCTGGTCGATCTACCGCATGCTCGACGCCGCGCGACTCAACAGCGATGCGACGGTCGCCACTTTCTCGCTTGCGGGCCGCGAGCTGACCTATCGCTTCAACGCCACGCCAGCGACGCCGGGCGCGGCCCTGAAGCCCTTGAACATCACGCAATTGCGCAATTTCCATTGTCCGGGCGGAGCCTGATCGCCATGCGCTGCGGCCTCTATGGAAAACTGCCCTGCAAGCGCGATTTCATTGCGATATCGACGCCGCGCGCTTTCCTGCGCGTCTGGGAGCCCTGGCTCGAGGCTGGCCTAAAGGAAGGACGCGAGCAGGGCGCAGCCGGCGATTGGACAGCGATTTTCAATTCGGCGCCGATCTGGCGTTTCTGGCTCGGACCGGCGCTGTGCGGCGAGGCTTTCACGGGCGCCCTCATGCCATCCGTCGATGCGCTCGGCCGGATGTTTCCCCTGACGCTGACCGGCGCCGCCTCGGGGGCCGATGCGCTGGAGCCTCCCGACGTCGCCCCTCGCGACCAGTGGTTCGCGGAGGTCGAGGATCTGCTGCTTGACGCGCTCGATCCGGACGCCGCCTTCGAGACCCTTGTCGAAAGGCTCGCCGCGCTTGGCGCCGCGCGCGCGCCGCCGCATGAAAACGCGCTGGCCAGGCTGTTCGCCGCCATGCGGCGCGAGCAGCCGGCGCTCCCCGCCGAGACCGCGACATTCTGGTGGACGGTCGGAGGCGCCGACTGCCCGCCTCTGGCGCTGATGCGCGAGGCGATGCCGACGCCCGCGACGTTTGCCGACATGATGAGCCGGCGCCAAAGTCATCTCCAGGACGCCGAAAAAGAGAACCGTCCGCAAGCGATCGTACAATCGGGATGAGGCCCATGAAAGACATGTCGCGCAAGTTCGAAAGCGGGGCCGCCACGGACGTCGGCAAGGTGCGGCTCGAAAACGAGGACGCGCACCTCGTGCTCCCCGAAAGCGGCATCTTCGCGGTCGCTGACGGCATGGGCGGCCACGAAGCCGGAAAACTGGCGAGCACGGTCGTCATCGACGCCTTGCGCAAGATCGCCGAGCCATCCTCCGTCGCCGAACTCTTGACCCGCTGCCGCGAGCGCCTCGCCCTCGCCAATGACCAGCTGCTCGAGATCGCCGACGAACGCGGCGGCATCGTCATCGGCGCGACGGTCGCGGCCGTTCTCGCCTGGGAGGGCTATTACGCCTGCGTCTGGTCGGGCGACAGCCGCATCTATCTGGTGCGCCAGGGCGCGATCCAGCAGATTTCGCGCGATCACACCGAGGTCGCGGAGCTCGTCGCCGAGGGCGTCCTGACCGCGGAGGAGGCGCAGACCTGGCCGCGCCGCAACGTCATCACGCGAGCCGTCGGCGTCTATCATGAACTCGAACTCGACGTCGCCCAGGGCGTGCTTGAAAAGGACGACGTCTTCGTCATCTGCAGCGACGGATTGACGACGCATGTCAGCGACGCCGAAATCCTGGAAAGCGCCTGCCTCATCGCTCCCCAGGGCGCTTGCGACAGGCTGGTCGCGCTGACCATGGAGCGCGGCGCCATTGATAATGTGACGGTCGTCATCACACACTACGCGCCGCGTGGTTCGACAGTCGTCTTCGCGCAGGATAATGCGCCGCAGGCGCGTTGGATGCCGCGATGAATCAGGCCGCCACATTCGGATCGACGCGGCCGATCATTCCGGCCGGGACGCAGCTGAATGGCATTTATGAGATCGACGAGCCGATCGCCGCCGGCGGCATGGGCGAAATCTACAAGGGCCACGCGATCCAGACCGGCGACATCGTTGCGATCAAACTGATCCGCTCCGACCTCGCCGAAGCCGAGGCGGCCTTCGCGCTGTTTCGGAAGGAAGCCTCCGCGCTCCACAACCTCTATCATGAGGCGATCGTCCGCTATTATGTCTTCACGGTCGATCCCGTGCTGGAGCGGCCCTATCTCGCGATGGAATATGTCGACGGGCAATCGCTGTCGGCGATGTTGCGCGGGGGGCCGCTCGCCTTCGACGCGGTGCAAAGGCTGATGCAGCGCATCGCCGCCGGACTCGACGCCGCGCATGAACGCGGCATCGTGCACCGCGATGTCTCGCCGGACAATATCATCATCCCGGCGGGCGACATGGCGCGCGCGAAAATCATCGATTTCGGGATCGCCCGTTCGACCCGTCTCGAGGACGAAGGAACGGTGATCGGCAGCGGCTTCGCCGGCAAGTATAATTATGTTTCGCCCGAGCAGCTCGGCTTGTTCGGCGGCCACATCACGCCGAAATCCGATATCTACAGTCTTGGCCTCGTGCTCGCCGAAGCTTTGCGCAACGGCCCGATCGACATGGGCGGCAACCATGTCGACGTCATCGAAAAACGCCGCGTCGTGCCGGACCTCAGCGGCATCGACGAGCGCCTGCGTCCCCTGATCGAGCACATGCTGCAGCCAAACCCCGACGACCGGCCAGCCTCCATGGCGGAGGTGGCGGCATGGCGCGCGGACGCCAGCGGGGCCAAGCGGCCAGCGCGGCGGCGCGCCTCTCAGGCGCAGGCGGCAAAGCCGGCGCGCGCCAGCGTCAGCTTCAGCCGGCTGACTTTGATGCTGGCGGGCGCCGCCGCCGTCGGCCTCCTCGTGACCGCGCCGCTCCTTTATTCGGCTCTGCATCCGCCGCCATCCATCATCCCGCCGGCCCCGTTGCTGCAAAGCGAAAGCGCGTCGAACCTCCGCGAGCCGGCGCCTCCCCAGCGCTCCGCGCCAGCGCTCGCGGCGATCCCGGATACGGCGCCCGCCCGGCCGGGACTCGCGCCGATGAATCTCGCAAGACTCGATCCCGAACAGCCGGCGATGCTGAAAACTGCGGCGCTAACCGAGGCGGAGCAGCGCGCCCGCCTGCAAGCCATCACCAAGATGATCAATCAATTTGATGGCGGAGACTGCGTCTTCGCGAGACCAATCGTGCTTGCCGACCAAAGTCCCGCGATCGAAGGATTCGGGCTTTCGACGGCGCCGTTTCGCAGCCTCGATCAAGCCTTCGAGCAAGCCAATGGCTATGAGGCCGATATCGGCGTGCGGCAGGTGGCGGCGGCGCAATGCCCTGCGGTCACCTTCCTCGGTCAATTGCGCAACACGCCGGCTGCGCCTTTGAAAATCGAGCTCGCCGCCTCATCCCTTCGCGTCGGCCAGCCGCTGACGGGAACGATTTCAGGCGCCGACGGGCGCGAGGTCAGCGTCGTCACCGTCGCCGACGACGGCTCGGTGCGCGTCATTCCGACGACGCGCTCGCGCGACGACGCTCTGACTTTCAGCTTCCGCGCCAGCGCCGAGCTTGGCAACGGCAAGCTGCAGTTCGTCCTTGCCGTGGCCGCGCCGAAGGTCCTGCCCGGTCTGCGTCCGGGCCAGGCGGGCGCGGCGGGGAAATTGTTTCCGCAGATTCTGAACGAAGCCGAGCGAAACGGCCAAACGATCGCCGCGGCGGCGCAATCTTTCAAAGTCGATAAGTGAAGCTTGAGAGGCGAACGGGAGGCTGAAGGACAAGGCGATCAAATTCGCGGCAAGGCGACTTTTCGGAAGCTGCGCTCGGCGATCGTACTCATCAGTATTTTTGAATGATTTTAAACTACGCTGTAGCCGATATGTTTATCTAGTCTCACTCTAATCTTTGATTGCGCATTGCAAATTCATGCGCAATGCGTTAGTTGTGATCTACGCTGCACTTTGACGCGCTGTTGCTCGGATTTTGGCATTCCCAATGATCGTATGCTCGTGCAATGTTTTGAGCGATTCCAATATCAGGTCCGCCCTGGATCCGTCGAACGGCCATGTTTGCCCCCGGACGCCGGGCGCCGTTTACAAATGTTTGGGCTGCAGCCCCAATTGCGGACGATGCTTTGCGACGGTGCGAAAAATCATCAACGATACGCTTGCCGAGCATTCTCACGCGCAGGCCCATGAGGGCGGCTGCGCGGCGGCCTCCTCCCGCCACGCCCGGCCCGCCTCCGTTGTGATCTCCAATGTGGTGGATCTGTTTCCGGCGGCCTGAACCGCCGGGCCTCAAACCAGGGGCTTAAGCTCTCCAAGCAGCGTTGGAAGAAGTTCCGAGACCGTTGGATGAATATGCACGGCGCGCTGCAGAACCGTATAGGGCGCCTTGGCGTACATCACATCAAGAATACAGTGGATCGCCTCGTCTCCGCTGGTCCCGAGTATCGTCGCACCGAGAATTTCCCTGCTGTCGGCGTCGACGAGTATTCTCATGAAGCCCGTCGTCTCGGCCTTCTCGACAGCGCGTCCAACCCGCGTCATGGGGCGCTCTCCGACGAGCACGCGCCTGCCTGAGGCGCGCGCCGCGAGTTCCGTGAGGCCGATCCGCGCCAAAGGGGGATCGACATAGAGCGCATAGGCCTCGATGCGGTCGCTGATCCGGCGCGGATCTCCATCGAGAATATTCGCCGCGGCGATCTCGAAATCATGATAGGCGGTGTGGGTAAAGGCCCCCTTGCCATTGCACTCTCCGAGCGCCCAAACGCCCGGAACAGTGGTGCGCAGCTGATCATCGACGACAATGTGGCCGCGCTCATCGATTTCAACGCCCGCTCTGTCAAGCCCGAGGTCGTCAGTGTTGGGGCGCCGGCCCACCGCCAGCAAAACATGCGAGCAGGAGATTTCCGGCTCGCCCGATCGGCAGTTGACGCCGACGCCGATGACATCGCCTTCGGATCTGAAACTGACGCATTCCGCGTCGAGCCGGATCTCGACGCCCTCCTTTTCGAGCATGTCCTTGACGGCCGCCGATACATCCTCATCCTCGCGCCCGATGAGACGCGGCCGCATCTCGACAACAGTCACGTCAGCGCCGAAGCGGCGGTACATTTGCGCGAATTCGAGCCCGATATAGCTTCCGCCGATGATGCAGAGACGCCTCGGCAAAGCGTCGAGCTGCAAGACGGAGGAATTGGTCAAATAATTGATCCGGTCGATCCCCGGCATGTGCGGAATGATCGCGCGGGCGCCGACATTGATGAAGATGCGGTCGGCTTCCAAAAGGTCGTCGCCGACCCGGACCTCCCGCGTCGACTCAAAGCGAGCGTGGCCCTGGTAGACTACGCAATTCGCCATGCCTCTCAGCCAGGATTCGACGCCAGCGCGGGCCTTGCCGGAAATGGCGTCGGCGCGCGCCTTCACCGCCTTCATGTCGACGCCGACGCCGCCGCCGATCATGACGCCGAAATCGGCCGCCCGCCGCGCCATATGCGCAGCATAGGCGCTGGCGACGAGGGTTTTTGTGGGGATGCAGCCGGTATTGACGCAGGTGCCGCCGAAAAACTTACGCTCGACAAGCGCGACTTTCAGTCCCGCCTTTGTGAGACGCCCGGCGAGCGGCGGCCCGGCCTGGCCAGCGCCAATGATGATCGCGTCGAAACGGGAGCTCACGCGAGCCTCGCGGCGACGATCGCGGCCGCTGCGAGGATAAAAAGGGACATCGGCTTCTCCTCCCATCTGGCAGCGGCTCATCGCCCGCCCAGCGCATTGTCTGGCGCGCCTATCGCCATAATACTATCCCGGCGCGCATGACATCAAGCTTGAGCCGGTCGCGCCGTCACCCGGCGAAACAAAACTTGCGCCGCAGCCGGCGCTGGTATTCTTCGGCGAAAGGCGCATCACGGGAAGGCGCGACAAGGAGAGAGCGGTTGCGGAAAATTCTGATCATCGGAATTGGCGCGGGCGACCCGGACTACATGACTGTTCAGGCGATCAATGCGCTGAACCGCGCCGACGTCTTCTTCATTCCCGACAAGGGCGATGAAAAAGCCGGCCTCAGAAACCAGCGCCTCGCCATCTGCGAGCGTTATATCAAGGCGAAGGCGCCTCGCTTCGTGACGTTTCGAACGCCGGAGCGCGCGAAGGATTTTACCGACTATAAAGCCAATGTCGCGGACTGGCATGCGGCGATCGAACAAAGCTATAAACGCATGTTCGCTGAGGAGCTCGGCGAAGACCAATGCGGCGCCTTCCTCGTCTGGGGCGATCCGGCGCTCTATGACAGCACCTTGCGCATCGTCGAGAACCTTCTGGCGAGCGGGGCAATCGCTTTCGATTACGAGATCATCCCCGGCATCAGCAGCATCCAGGCGCTGGCGGCAAAGCACAAGATCTCCTTGAACCGCATCGGCGAATCCGTCCTCGTCACCACAGGCCGCAAACTGGCGGAGAAATTTCCGTCCGACGCGGATAGCGTCGTCGTGCTGCTCGACGGCGACCAGACGTTCGCGTCCATCAATGACGAGGACATGGAGATCTATTGGGGCGCCAATATAGGCGCGCCTGAAGAGCTGCTGGCGTCCGGCAAACTCGCCGACGTGAAGGACGAGATCAAGGCCCTGCGCGTGCGATTGAAACGCGAGAACGGCTGGGTGATGGACGCCTATCTCCTGCGCAAGGCGAAAGACGGATGAAACGAGAAGCATCCGTCTTATAGAAGCGCCTTCGCCGCTTCCTCCGCTTCGATCTCGCCAGCCGTTTCGGCCACCGTAAGACACGGGCAGACGAAGAGAAAGCCGCGCCAGGCCCCATGCGCCGTCCGCGCCGCGACGATCACCCAGAGCGCGGCGAGGCCAAAGGTCAAGCCGCCGCCGATCGCGGAGAAGATGGCCAGATGCGTGACATTCGCCAGGGCGAGCGTCGCCAGCGCATAGACGCCGAGCGGAAACGTAAAGCCCCACCAACCCATGTTGAACGGCATGCCGCGGAGGAGATACGAAGCCGTCTTCAAAAGCGCGAGCATGAGCCACCAGGCGCCATAGCCCCACAGCATAACGCCGCCGAGAACGCCGACCCCGAAGGCGACCTCTCCGACGCCGGAAAGGCCGGCGGCTGCGAAAATATGCGGCGCGTCAGCGCCGAGCAGCAGGAGGCCGAGAGCGCCGGTGCCGATCGGCCCCAGCGCCAGCCAGCCGGACGCCGCCATCTCCCGCTCCGGCAATTTGTGCAAGGCAAGCCGCAGCAGCAAAATCACGAGAAGGCTCATCGCCAGCGGCACGGAAAAAGCCCAGAGCGCATAGCTCGCAATAACGACGCCGAAGGCCTCGGACGGCGCGAGATGGGGCGCCAGCAAAGCGCCGCTCGCGGCGGCGACCTCGGCCGCGACCACGGGCAAGAGCCAGACCGCCGTCATCTTCGCGATGCTGTGATCCTGCCGCGTGAACATCAGGAACGGAATGAGGACGCCGCAGGCGAGCGACAGGGCGACATCCGCCCGCCACAGCGCCCCGGCGATGGCGACCGCCCTCTCGCCCCAGAGCGGAACGCCGAACACGAGAAAGCCATTGACGATCGTCGCAAGTCCCATCGGAATTGCGCCAAAGAACATCGAGGCGACCGGATGCCCGAAGATGCGCCGCGCGCCATCGAAGAAGAAAACCCACCGCGCCGTGTAGAGAAGGCTGAACAAAACGAAAAGGGCGATGTTGAACATCCACAGCGCCCTCGCGGTCTCATGAAGCCCCGGAATGGCGAACGGAAACTGATTAAGCGCCAGCGCCAGCACGCCGGAGCCCATGGTGGCGGCGAACCAGTTGGGCGTGAACTGCCGCACGATTTCCCGCAGGCGGAAGCGTTGCAATTTTCGGCTTCGTCCCGAGGGGAGCGATCGCGCCGCGACCGCGTTCGGGAACTTCAAAATATCGATTTGCGTCATGATCCGGCTCCACGTCAGTGTGTGGCGCGATAGTTAGCGCGGAGCGATCAATCATGATAACATATTGATTATATCGTTATAATCTATATTTGTGATTGTTCTTGCAATCGAGGATCGCCATGACACTGGAACAACTTCGCATTTTCGTCGCCGTCGCGGAGCGCCAGCACATGACGCAAGCGGCGCGCGATCTCAATCTGGCGCAGTCGGCGGCTTCCAGCGCCATCGCCGCGCTCGAGGCGCGCCACGACGCCAAACTCTTCAATCGCGTCGGGCGCCGGATCGAGCTGACTGAGGCCGGCCGGATTTTCCTTGACGAGGCGCGTTCGGTGCTGGCGCAAGCCGAGTCCGCGGAACGCACCTTACGTGAAATCAACGGCTTGCGGCGTGGCGCGCTCACCGTACAGGCGAGCCAGACCATCGCCAGCTATTGGCTGCCCCGCCACCTCGTCGCTTTTCACGGCGCCTATCCGCTGATGGAGATCAAGCTTACGATCGGCAATACGGCGCAGGTCGCCGCCGCCGTCGAGCAGGGCGCGGTTGAAATCGGATTTATCGAGGGCGCCATCGAGAACGAGCATCTCGCCGCGGCGCCCGTCGCGCGCGATCAACTGGCCCTGGTCGTCGGCCCGGAGCATCCGTGGGCCGAACGGTCCGGGCTCGACGCATCCGAACTGATCCGCGGCGACTGGGTGTTGCGCGAAAAGGGTTCCGGCACGCGATCCGTCTTCGAGGCGGCGCTGATGCAGCTTGGCGTTGATGCGCGCGCGCTTCGCGTCGTCATGGAAATGCCCTCCAACGAGGCCGTCCGGGCGGTGGTCGAGGCGGGCCTTGGCGCGACCGCGCTCTCAGCGTCGGTCGCCGCGCCCAGTCTCGAAGCCGGCTTGCTGCGTCAGGCGCCGCTTGATCTGCCCGACCGCGCATTTTACGCATTGAGCCATCGCGAGCGGCGCCAGAGCCGCGCGGCGAAGGCTCTGCTCGCCATCATCGGGCAATCCGCGCCGCCTGCGGAAACCGTCAAGGGATCCGCAGGGAACACGCGCTAAAAAGGGCGATTATCCCTGACTTGACTTTGTTCTAGGACAATGCATGCTTTTTTATAGACGGAAGGAACTGCCCTATGCCCAAGCCAGTCCACCAAATGAGCGTTGCCGAGTTCGAGAAAATGTTTCCGAACGAAGACGCTTGCTGCGCCTATCTCGTTGCGCGCCGCTGGCCTGACGGCGTTCGTTGCCCGCGCTGCGGCGCTGAGAACCCCCATAAGAACCCTAGCCGCCCTTGGAGCTGGCAGTGCTACCAATGCGCGCCAGAGACCAGCTATCGGTTTTCTCACCTCGCGGGAACAATCTTCGAGAACACCAACAAGCCTCTCCGCGAGTGGTTTCGCGTCATTCACCTGATGCTGACCAGCAAGAAAGGGATGAGCGCGCTTCAGATCATGCGCTACATGGGCTTCGGTTCCTACAAAACCGCGTGGGAAATGTGCCACAAGGTCAGGACTGCGCTGATCGAAGACGTTATAAAACTGGGTGGAATTGTCGAGGTTGATGAAACCTTCGTTGGCGGTCTCGCGAAAAACAAGCATATCGACAAGCGCGGCAAGGGCGGCGGGACGGGTGGAATCGGCTCTGGCAAGACGCCAATCGTCGGCGCGGTCAAGCGCAAGGGCAATGTCATCGCCCGCGTTGTCTCCAATGTTACCGCCGCTACGCTCGAAGCCTTCGTGAACGAAGCCGTTTCCAACAAAGTCAGCCTGCTCTGCACCGACCAATGGGCCGGTTACAGGAAGCTTGGCAAAGAGTACCCGCATGGTATTGTCGATCACTCTAGGGGCCAATACGTTATAGGCTCTATACATACCCAAAAAATCGAAGGCTTCTGGTCGATTTTCAAGCGCGGCATTGTCGGCAGCTTCTACAAGGTCAGCCGTAAATACATGCATCTCTATGTTGCCGAGTTTCAGTTCCGCTATAACAACCGCCACAACCCTGACATCTTCGGAGAGGCGATCGGGGAATGCTAGCACTATTTAAAAAAGCGCTTCTATTTTTGTCACTTATAATCTCGTCCGCGTGTTTTGCACTCGACGAACCACCAAAGTCGTTCACCAACCCACAGCAATCCGAAAATAATTCCCGCCAAGATAACGGCCCCAATTATACTAAAACACAGCACGGCCCACCCAAATCCGACGGGGAGAGGTTGGCTATAATTTGGGATCGGACGTTTGACGATCCGGTTGCGTTCTTCACATTTGTCTTGTCGTGTTTCACCCTTGCGCTGGTTATTGTCTCCGCAATCCAGATTCGTTTTTTGATCCGGGGAGATAAAACTGCCCGGATAACCGCGGAGGCCGCCGACTTGTCCGCGCAAGCGGCCATAGGTATCGAACTGCCGAGGCTCTTCTCTAGCGTCAAAGTTAACAGGGTGAATGACAGTCTCTGGTCTGTTGTCATCTCTGTAACCAACTACGGGAGAACTCCCGCGCTCGTTACTCATCAATCCGCCGACATTTCGCATGAGCCGTTGCCAAGCACCCCACAATACAACGCAATTATTGATGTTGGCCCAGGAACGATTATCCCCAAAGATGGCGTCAGGGATTTGGTCGCAAGAGACAACAATAGTTTGTCTGTATTCACGGATGAATCGATCAGGCCAAACACGTTTTTCTGGGTTTACGGAATAATCCTTTACAGGGACTTCATTAACAAAAAGCACGGGGCGAAGTTTTGTTATCGTTTCGTTTCCCTCAATGAATCCGGCTCTGGATTCATGATCGTTCCCGAAGGCCCAGAGGCATACACAGAAAGCTATTAGAGCGCCGGCCTGTCGCAACCAGCCATATCGTAGCCGTTTTAGAAAGTCAAGTACGGGATAATCGTCCTAAAAAGGTGACGCGCCGGATCGATTTCCCTATAAGCTGCGGGTTCGCAGAATTTCAAACGCCTGGACCAAACCAATGCCCCCATATCGCTCTCGCACGACAACGCATGGACGCAACATGGCCGGCGCTCGGGGACTCTGGCGCGCGACGGGAATGAAGGACAGCGATTTCGGCAAGCCGATCATCGCCGTCGTCAATTCCTTCACGCAATTCGTGCCGGGTCATGTCCATCTGAAGGACCTCGGCCAGCTGGTCGCGCGCGAGATCGAGGCGGCGGGCGGCGTCGCCAAGGAATTCAACACGATCGCAGTCGATGATGGCATCGCGATGGGCCATGACGGGATGCTCTATAGTCTGCCGTCGCGGGAAATCATCGCGGATTCGGTCGAATATATGGTCAACGCCCATTGCGCCGACGCGATGGTGTGCATTTCCAACTGCGACAAGATCACCCCCGGCATGCTGATGGCCTCGCTGCGCCTCAACATTCCCGTGGTTTTCGTCTCGGGCGGCCCCATGGAGGCGGGAAAGGTCCTGCTCGGCGGCAAAACGAAAGCGCTCGACCTCATCGACGCCATGGTCGCCGCCGCGGACGACAAAGTCTCCGCCGAGGATGTCGCCGCCATAGAGCGCTCCGCCTGCCCGACCTGCGGCTCGTGCTCCGGCATGTTCACCGCCAATTCGATGAATTGCCTGACCGAGGCGCTCGGCCTCTCGCTGCCGGGCAATGGCTCGGTGCTGGCGACGCACGCGGACCGCCGGCGGCTTTTCGTCGAGGCTGGCCATCTTATCGTCGATCTGGCGCGGCGCTATTATGAACAGGATGACGTGACCGTCCTGCCGCGGTCGATCGCGAGCTTTGAAGCCTTCGAGAACGCCATGACGCTCGACATTGCGATGGGCGGCTCCACCAATACAGTGCTGCATCTGCTCGCCGCCGCGCATGAGGGCCAGATCGACTTCACGATGCAGGACATCGACCGGCTGTCGCGGCGCGTGCCGGTTCTGTGCAAGGTCGCCCCTTCCGTCCCCGACGTTCATCTCGAAGACGTGCATCGGGCCGGCGGCGTCATGGCCATTCTCGGCGAATTGGAGCGGGCCGGCCTCGTTCATGCCGATGTCCCGGTCGTTCACGCTTTGAGCCTTAAGGACGCGCTGGAGCGCTGGGACGTGCGGCGCACCTCCAGCGAAACGGTGGCGGAATTTTATCGCGCGGCGCCCGGCGGCGTGCCGACGCAGACCGCCTTCAGCCAGAGCGCGCGCTGGGCTGAGACCGATCTCGATCGCAAGGCCGGCGTCATCCGCGACGCCGAACACGCCTATTCCAGGGATGGCGGCCTCGCCGTTCTCTACGGCAATCTCGCCGAGGATGGCGCCATCGTGAAGACAGCGGGCGTCGACGCTTTGAACCTTGTCTTCGCCGGACCGGCGCGGGTTTTCGAAAGTCAGGACTCGGCTGTCGAGGGGATTCTCGGCAATGGCGTCAAGGCCGGCGACGTCGTCATCATCCGCTATGAAGGACCGCGCGGCGGCCCCGGCATGCAGGAGATGCTCTATCCGACGAGCTATCTGAAGTCGAAGGGCCTCGGCAAGGCTTGCGCGCTCATCACGGACGGACGTTTTTCCGGCGGCACTTCGGGACTTTCGATCGGCCATGTCTCGCCGGAAGCGGCGGAGGGCGGCGCCATTGGGCTCGTCGAGGATGGCGACCGGATCGAGATCGACATCCCGAACCGGCGCATTCATCTTGCCGTATCGGACGAAGAGCTCGCCCATCGCCGGGCGGCGATGCAGGAAAAGGGCAAAGCCGCCTGGAAACCGGCGCACCGCACGCGAAAGGTCTCGACGGCGCTCAAAGCCTATGCCGCTTTTACGACCAGCGCCGCGCGCGGCGCCGTGCGCGATGTGGAGCAGCTGGAGCGCTGAAAGCAGATAGAAACAGACAGGGGAAGCATTGCGATGGCTGATCATCTTGCCGACGTCACGAAATACGCCAAAAAGGCGGTGAATGAAGCGGCTCTCGCTGGCCTTGAAAAGACCTATCGGCTGGTGTTGAGCCAGGCCGACTCGCGTTTTGTCGCCTGTTCCGATCCGGCCGAGCGCGACACGGTGCGGGAAAACTTCCTCAAAAAGAAACTGGGACTGACCGGTGGCGACCTCGACGGCGCCATCAAAGCCGTTTGCGAGGCGATGAAGGACGAGCACAATAAATCCCGCCTGACCTTCTACTATCTGCTGGCGGAACATTTCGACAAGCTCGAGGCATTTTCCGCGTAGCGGTTCTTATGCGCCCAGGCTAACGCCATCCGTTGTTGCCGACGGGACGCGGGGCGCAGCGGCCACTGGCCGCGCGCCTGAGGCTGTCGTTCGCGAAAATCCCGCGTGATCAAAAAGACGCCGCGCGCGATCACGCGAGATTGACATTCGCAGGCGCCGCTAGCAGGCTGCGGTCCAATCAAAAGATCAGCTCCATTCCTGTTTTGCTTTCTCCGTCCGCACCCATTCAACCGACAGCGCCACAGAACCGCGCAAGGCCGGCGCAGCGTCGATCACGTCGCCGGCCCCCGACCGTCGCGCCGCAACGGCCCAGATCCTGGAGGACAGCGATGCGCCTTTCGATCCTCGCCGCGAGCTTTGCTGCCCGGCTTTTCCTTGTCGTTCCCGCCGCCGCTCTTTCGGCGAGTGCGGCGCTGGCGCAAGCCCCGGCTGCGACGCGCGTCGGCACGGTCCTCGCCGCGAAGGAGCCGATCAATCCCGCACAGGAATTCGTCGGCCGCGTCGAAGCGGTGGAGCGGGTCAGCGTGCGCGCGCGCATCACCGGCTATCTGCAGGAGGTGCTGTTCAAGGAAGGCGCGATAGTCAAGGAAGGCGCGCCGCTCTACCGCATAGAGCCGGAGCCTTTCCAGGCGGCGGTGCAGCAGGCCCAAGGCGCGCTGGTTAAGGCGCAGGGTCAGGTGGCGAACGCTAGCGCCCAGCTCGAGCGCGCCGAGACCCTTCTCAAGACGCAGGCTGGCTCGGCCGCCGTGCGAGACCAAAGGACAGCCGAAGAACAGACGGCGCGAGGCGATGCGCTGGTTGCGCAGGCCAATCTGCAGACGGCCCAGATCAACCTCGGCTACACGGAAATCAAGGCTCCGATTTCAGGCATGATCGGCCGCACCAGCGTCACCAAAGGCAATGTCGTCGGACCCGACAGCGGCATTCTGACGACGATCGTCAGCCAGGATCCGATGTATGTGACAGTCCCCGTCAGCCAGCGCGAATTCCTCCAGCTGAAGGCCGATGAGCGCCGGGCCGGGAGCACGAACCTCGTCGTCACTCTGCGCTTCTCCAACGGATCGACCTATGAATTCCCCGGCAAGATCAATTTCATCGATGTGTCGGTGGACCGGGCGACCGACAGCGTGATGGTGCGGGCGAGCGTGCCGAACCCGCAGGGCCGGCTGATCGACGGCCAGCTGGTCAAGGTCTCGGTGCAGGGCGCCAAGCCTGAGGAGAAAATACTGGTTCCGCAATCGGCGCTCATCGCCGACCAGCAGGGCGTCTATGTATTTGTCGTGGAGGATGGCAAGGCCGCCGTCCGGCGCCTGAAGATCGGCGGTGAGAGCGGGCCGAACGCCATCGTCGAGTCCGGACTTTCAGGGGGCGAGCAAGTCATCGTCGAAGGGATGGAGGCCTTGCGTCCCGGCGCGGCGGTGATCGCTTCGCCCGCGGCCAAGACCCCCGGCCGGAGCTGAGGCGATGATCTCATCCGTTTTCGTAGACCGGCCGCGGCTCGCCATCGTTATCGCGCTGGTGACGGTCATCGCGGGCCTTGTGTCGCTGCTCGCCATCCCCATTGCGCAATATCCAGACATCGTGCCGCCGCAGGTTTCCGTCACGACCACCTATCCCGGCGCCTCGGCCGCCGTGGTGGAATCCACAATTGCCCAACCGCTCGAAAGTCAGATCGTCGGCGTCGACAAGGCGATCTACATGAAGAGCGTTAGCGGCAATGACGGCAGCTATTCGCTGCTCGCCTCTTTCGAGCTTGGAACCAATCCCGACATCAACGCCGTCAACGTCAACAACCGGGTGCAGGTCGCGTTGTCGAAACTGCCGGAGGACGTGCAGCGGCAGGGCGTGACGGTCAAAAAGCAATCCTCGGCGCTTCTTGGCGTTATCGCCCTCTATTCGCCGAAGCTCACGCACGACGAACTTTTCATCTCCAATTACGCGACCATCAACCTCGTCGATGACGTCAGAAGCACCGCCGGCGTCGGCGACGCAAAACTGTTTGCGCCCCAGGACTACGCCATCAGGATCTGGATCCAGACGGACAGGCTGACGGGTCTCGGGCTCACCTCGGCCGATCTTATCAAAGCCATCAAGAGCCAGAACGTGCAGGCCGCGGTCGGCCGCATCGGCGCGCGGCCGATCTCCGACGATCAGCAATTGCAGCTGAACATCCAGACTCTCGGCCGCCTGTCGTCGATCGAGGATTTCAACAAGATCATCATCCGCACGAACCCCGACGGCTCGGTGCTCCGGCTCTCCGACGTCGCGCGCGTCGAACTCGGCGCCTCGAACCTCGACCGCGCGACGCGCCTCAACGGCGCGCCAGCGACCCTCATGGGCATCTACCAGTCGCCGGGCGCTAACGCCCTGCAGACGCTGAAGGCCGTCAAACAGAAGCTGGAGGAAGCGCAGAAGAACTTTCCCGAGGATCTTGCCTGGAAAGTCACTTACGATCCGACGACCTTCGTCTCGGCGACGATCGAGGTCGTGGAGCACACGCTGGTCGAGGCGTTCATTCTCGTTGTGCTCGTCGTCTTTCTATTCCTCGGCAATTTGCGGGCGACGCTGATCCCGACAATCGCCGTGCCGGTCAGCCTGATCGGAACATTCGTCGTGCTGAACGCCGTCGGCTATTCGGCCAATACAGTCTCGCTTCTCGCGCTGGTGCTGGCGATCGGCATCGTCGTCGACGACGCCATCGTCGTGGTCGAGGCGGTCGAAGCCAAGATGGAGCAGCATCCCGAACTCTCGCCCGCCGACGCGACGAAGGCCGCGATGCAGGAGATCACGGCGCCGATCATCGCCATCACGCTCGTGCTTCTCTCGGTCTTCGTGCCGGTCGCGTTCATTCCCGGAATCAGCGGCGAATTGTTCCGGCAGTTCGCCGTCACCGTCGCTGTCTCGATGTTCCTCTCGGCGATCAACGCCTTGACCTTATCGCCCGCGCTTTGCGCGATTTTGCTGCGGCCGCATCATGGACCTCGACGCGGTCCGATCGGCGCCGTCATGCGCGGCATCGATCATGTGCGCGACGCCTATGGCGCCGTGGTGGCGCGCCTCGTGCGCATTTCGGTCATTGGCGCGGTGATGGTCGCCGTCGCGATTTTTGGCGTCGTCGCGCTGAGCAAGATCACCCCCACGGGCTTCTTGCCGGAGGAGGATCAGGGCGCCTTTTTCGTCGTTGTTCAATTGCCCGACGCCGCCTCGATCGGCCGCACCGAGGACGCGGTCAAGCAGGTCGAAGAGATCTTAAAGCAGGAGGAGGCGATCGCCGACTATTCGTCGATCGTCGGGCTGAACTTCGTTGACAATTATTCGCAGCCCAACGCCGCCTTCGTCATCGTTTCACTGAAACCCTTCGATGAACGCAAGGGCGAGGCCGATTCCGCCCCGGCGATCATCGCGCGCCTGGGCCAGAAGCTCACCGCCGTCAGAGGCGCGCGCGCCATTCCCCTCGCGCCGCCGCCGATCATCGGGCTTGGCACTGGCGGCGGCTTCAGCTATGTGCTCCGCGCCCTGGGCGGCAGCGACCCGAAGGCGCTGTCGCAGGTGCTGCGCGGCCTGCTGGTCGCCGCCAATCAGGACCCGCAGCTGTCGCGCGTGTTCAGCACCTTCTCGGCCAGCAATCCATCGATCTATCTCGACATCGATCGCGACAAGGCGCAGATCCTCGGCGTCGACATCAGCGATATTTTTCAGGCGCTGCAGACGTCGCTTGGCGGAATCTACATCAATGACGTCAATCTGTTCGGCCGGACCTGGCAGGTCCAGGCGCAGGCGGAGGCCGCCGACCGCAAGTCGATCGAGGATATCAACCGCATCAATGTCCGCAGCAAGGACGGCCAGATGATCGCGCTGCGCAGCCTCGTCGAGACGAAAGTCGTGATCGGGCCGCAAGCCTTGATCCGCTACAACAACCGCCTCGCCGTCACGGTGCAGGGATCTCCGGCGCCGGGCGTTTCGTCAGGTCAGGCGCTGAACGCCATGGAGAGCGTCGCCGCCAAGGCGCTGCCGCGCGGCTATAGCGGCGAATGGACCGACATCTCGTTCCAGGAGAAGCGCGCCGAAGGCAAGACCGCGATCATCCTCGGCTTCGCGGTGCTGTTCGCTTTTCTCTTCCTCGTCGGGCTCTATGAAAGCTGGACGATCCCGGTGCCCGTGCTGCTGTCTGTGACGATCGGCATTGTTGGCGCTTTCGCGGCGATCGTCGTCGCCCATCTGACGCTCGATCTCTATGCGCAGATCGGCATGATCGTGCTGATTGGCCTTGCCGCCAAGAACGGCATCCTCATCGTCGAATTCGCCAAGGAGCGCCGCGAGCACGGAATGCCTTTGCTCGAGGCGGCGACGGAGGGGGCGAGGCTGCGGTTCCGGCCGGTGATGATGACGTCGTTCGCCTTCATTCTCGGCCTCACGCCGCTGGTGTTTGGCACGGGCGCGGCGATGCTTGCCCGGCGCAATGTTTCGACGCCGGTGTTCGGCGGCATGCTCGCCGCATCCTTCATCGGGATTTTCGCGATTCCGGCGCTCTATGTGATGTTCCAGGCGCTGCGCGAGAAGGTCAAGGGCGGCTTTGGCAAGAAGGCCGCGGCCGCTCCGAAAGCGTGAGGCGGGGGCTAACCGCCGACCTGCCGCCAAAAACTCTGGTCGACCCAGCGTCTCATCTGCGGCGCGGTTTCTTCGGCCGCCGACAGCGGCAGCACGGGGACCCCGATTGTGCGTTCGAAGGCGAGAATGTCCTGCGCGCGGGCGTCGGCGAAGTCGAACAGGCTCCTTCGGATGCGCCCGCTGCCGAATTCAAGATCGATCTGCAATTCGCCGCGGCTGACGATGATGGCCCCGGTCTTGGGCAGGTCCAGCAGGAATGGATCATAGACGAGAACCGCGAGAACCTCGTTTTTCGCGGCGAGGCGGATGAGGGATTCGCGGGTGCGCGGACCCTGGCCCTCGAAATCGCTGATCACCACGATGAGATGATCCTGGGGCGCAAGGCGCGCGGCCGCTTCGAGCGCGGCGTCGAGCTTTGACGGTCCCCGCGCTCGCGTCGAATCCGCCCGCAGTTCGGCGTTCTGCGTCGCCACCGCCTCGATGAGCCGCATGGCGGCTGTGCTGCTGCAACGCGGCTCGACGCGCTCGATCAGCGCATCATTGAAGACGACGCCGCCTATCGGCGCGCCATGATCGAGAATCCCCCAAACGCAGAGCGCCGCCGCCTCCGCAGCCGCGACGGATTTCATGGAGCGGCGCGAACCGAAGAACATGTTGGGACGCTGGTCGACGACGACCAGGGCCGGCCGGACCTTCTCCTCGAAGCCTGGCGGCCCGAAGGCCTGCCGCGCGCGCGCGCCGGCGCGCCGCTCGATGACGCCGGTCTCTTCGCCTCGCGCCAGCGGCGGGAGCGCATCCTCGGAGGCATGGCCGTCGAACGGATGCGACGGATGACCGCCCGAATGCAGGCTCTGCACAGGGTGGCGTGGGGGAAAGCTGAACTCGCGAGCGGTCGAATGGAGGGCGACGAGATCGGCGATCGACGTATAGACTCCGTGGCGCGAGGCGGAAGAGGCTTCGCGGATCCGGCGCGGCGCTGACAGTCGGCCCATGGCGGCGTAGGAAAGGCCCATTGCAATCCCTCGATCATGGCGCCAGCCGATCGCCGGCCGCCAGAAGCGTGAAGCTGGCGACAGAGGGAGCTGGCGATGCAGCGGAACGTTGTATGGAGCTTTCTTGACTACCGCCAAGATAGCCACGACCTTCACCCATGTGCAAGCGCTTAATGCTGCGCTGCGCCCGAGAGGAAGGCGCAACGTTCGCGCGGCCGTGGCGTTAATGCTTCGATCCCACTCTTTACCGGTGACGTCCAATGGCGGCGAACGATAGCGAAAACGATGCCCTTGACTTCAATGAGCCGGTCCCCGTCGACTCGATCCCGGAGGGGCGGCTCGTCAGAGGCAAATTCGACGGCAAGACGCTCGTCATTCTGCGGCGGGGCGACGACATCAGGGCTTTTCGTGGAACCTGCACCCACCTTGGAGGTCCGCTGGCCGAGGGCCTGCTTGTTGGCGACCGGGTGCGTTGCCCCTGGCATCAGGCCTGTTTCGATCTTCGCTCGGGCGAGGCCATCGCGGCGCCCGCTTTTGCGCCATTGAAACGCTACGGCGTCGAGATCAAAGACGGCAAGGCGCGGCTGGAGACGCCGCAGGCGGCGCAAGCGGGGAAGCCCTCCGGCGCGGCGAGCGCAGGGCCCTTCCTCATTATCGGCGGCGGCGGCGCTGGCTTCGCCGCGGCCGACATGCTTTGCCGTGAAGGCGCCGGGGGCGGGATCACGCTTGTTTCGCAGGATGAATCGCCGCCCTATGAGCGCACCCTGCTGACCAAGGATTATCTCGAGGGGTCATGGGACAACCCGCGCATCAACCTCGGCGCCGAGCCGCTCGACCGGCGGGGCGTCGCAATCGAGCTCCGCTCGGAAGTCGTCAGCGTCGATCCCCATCGGCATGTCGCGGCGCTGGCCGATGGCCGAGAATTGCCATACCGGAAGCTTCTTCTTGCGACCGGAGCCGAGCCGCGCCGGCCCGATTTCGAGGGGGCGGCGCTGCCGCGGGTTCATCTCCTGCGCTCGCTGGCGGATTGCCGCGCGATCGTCGCGGCGGCGAAATCGGCGCGGCGCGTGGTCGTGCTGGGGTCGAGCTTCATCGGGCTCGAGGCGGCGGCGAGCTTGCGCAATCGGGGCCTTGAAGTCGATGTCGTCAGCCAGGATACGGCTCCTATGGCGCGCGTTTTCGGAGCCGAAATCGCAAAAGCCATCGTCGGCGTTCATGAAAAACATGGCGTCAGGCTCCATCTTGGACGCAAGATCGCAGCCTTCGATGGGGCGTTCGTCACGCTCGACGACGGCGCGCGCCTGGCCGCCGATCTCGTGCTGGCCGGCATCGGCGTCACGCCGCGCCTTCGGCTTGCGGAAGCCGCGGGCCTCAGGGTCGATCATGGCGTCGTCGTCGATGCGTTTTTGCGCACGAGCGATCCGGATATCTTCGCCGCGGGCGACATCGCCGCCTGGCCCGATCCGCACTCCGGCCAGCGGCTTCGCGTCGAACATTGGAATGTCGCCGTCCGGCAGGGGCAGGTCGCCGCGCAGAATATGCTCGGCGCGCGAAGACCCTTTACCGACGTTCCGTTTTTTTGGACCAGGCAGTTCGACTTTTCGCCGCTCTATCTCGGCCATGCGGCGGAGTGGGACACGATCAATATAGACGGCGACGTCGAGAAGCAGGATTGCACGGCGCGCTATCTCCTCGATGGCAAGGTGATGGCGAGCGTGATGATCGGCCGCGACATGGCCTGCCTCGAAGAGCGCGAGCGCATGGAGCGCGCGGCGGCGCAAGATGGAGGCGGCGCATCATGCGGGGCTTCCTGAGCTGGACGAAACCGCGGCGGGAGGCTAAGCATCACCCCCGAAAAGTGAATGGGGGTTTTCGGATCAAAATGGCGCCAAATTACAGAATCCAGAGCAAGGCGAGCCTGGCGCGCCAACACGACCTTGCTTAGTGAAGGCGTCGAAAGGATTGCCGGCGCCCCATGTTGATTGAAACTCCCCCCGCGCCGGCGGCGTCCGAGGCAAAAAGCCTTCGCCGCTTTGGCGCCGCGCTTGGCGCGATCTGCCTGATCGGCGCCGCCGCGATCGGAGTCGCGGCCGCTTCCGACCCTAACGCCCTGTGGAGCATCGTCCACGGGCTTTGCGTGTTTGACAAGACGCACCTTCATACCTCGGCGCCCTGCGCGTCGGTCGATCTCGAGGGCGGCGAAGCGCAGGGATCGGCGGTGTTGAAGGATATTCTTGGCAAGACACAGTTCCTGCTCATTCCAACGCGCCGCCTCACCGGCATCGAAGATCCGCTCATCGGCACGGACGGATTGCCAAATTATTGGAGCGCCGCCTGGGATGCGCGCAATCTCGTCGCCAAAAATGCGCGGAGGGATCTCTCGCGCGATGAGATCGGCATGGCGATCAACGGCGCCGGCGCGCGCACGCAGGATCAGCTGCACATTCACATCGATTGCGTACGGCCGGACGTGCGTGACGCTCTTGCCGGCAGGTCAGCCGAAATCGGCGCGCATTGGGCCGATTTCACTTTGCTGGGCGCCCGCTATCGAGCCCGCCGAATCGACGGGGAGGCGCCGGACCCCGACCCTTTCAGGCTGCTCGCCGAGGATAAACGGTCAGCGCCTTTGAGCGAGGATTCGCTCGCCGTCATCGGCGCCCGCTTTTCGGACGGAAAGCCGGGCTTTGTCCTTCTTGCGGAGCAGGCGCCGCGCGGCGCCGTTCATACGGAAAACCTCCTCGATCACAGCTGCGCCGTGGCGGCGCGATAGCTGCGCGGGCGCCCGAACGCGCGAAGCAAGGCCCTGATCGCACAGCTTTGCCTCTCCTTTTTGTTCATGGTTTGTGGTTGACAAAGCGGGCGCGCTCGCCGGCGCTCTGGAGCGCTTTTCGATCGAATGGGGTCATTCGATCGATCAGAAATCGCTCCAGATTCAAAAGCTTGAGCATATTCCTGCCCATCAGATCGAACCGATCTGATCGGAATATGCTCTAGGCCGCCTTGCGGGCGTCAAGGCTGCAGGCGCCGCCGCCAAAGGCTGCGGCCTGCAAAAAGCCGCCCGCGATGGCGAGGTCCTTCAGGAAATGAAACATCTCGTTCTGTTCAGCGAAATTGTGATGAAAAACGAGGGCCGTCGCGATCGAATAGAGCGCCAGCCCGGCGGCGACGATCCGTGTCTGGTAGCCAAGGAGAAACAGGGCGCCGCCGCATAGCTCGACAAGGATCGAAACCCAGAAGGCGAGATCCGGCAACGGCAGCCCCATGGCGACGATATAGGCTTTGGTGGCGGCGGGAGCCGTCAGCTTGCCAATGGCGCTGACGAAAAACAGCGCGACGAGCAATAATCGGCCGATGGCGGCGGCGTAGCGATCGAGATTGACCATGGACTCTGTCCTTCGAGGCAGCGGAACCGGCGCGGGCGGGCGGACAGCCGCGAAAACGCGTCTCAGCCGTGAAGCTTTTTGGCGACCTCGGCGATCCTTCGGCCCTGATAGCGCGCGCCGTCGAGTTCGTTCTGGCTTGGCTTACGCGAGCCGTCGCCGCCGGCGATCGTCGTCGCGCCATAGGGCGAACCGCCAGTCACCTCGTCAAGCTTAAGCTGGCCGCCAAAGCCATAGTCGAGCCCGACGACGACGAGGCCGAAATGGAGAAGATTGGTGATGATGGAGAACAGCGTCGTCTCCTGCCCGCCGTGCTGGCTGGCGGACGAGGCGAAGGCGCCGCCGACCTTGCCGTTCAAGGCGCCGCGCGCCCAAAGGCCGCCCGCCTGATCGAGGAAATTCGCCATTTGCGAACTGACCCGGCCAAAGCGCGTGCCTGTCCCCACGATGATCGCGTCGTACTGTTCGAGTTCGGCGACCGTTGCGACGGGCGCCGCCTGATCGAGCTTGTAATGGGACGCCTTGGCGACCTCCGGCGGCACGAGCTCCGGCACGCGTTTGACGTCGACGGTCGCGCCGGCTTCGCGAGCGCCCTCCGCGACAGCCTCCGCCATCGTCTCGATATGGCCATAGGCGGAATAATAAAGAACGAGAACTTTTGCCATTTGGATCCCCTGGGAAACGTCCTGCTCGATCTTCAACAAAGGCAGGATGACGAGAGCATGACCGCTTCGGAGCCATGCTCTTCATTTTTATTCGGACATGCCGTGCTCGGAAAACGTCAGCCCCGCCGATTAGGCGGCGTCGACGAGAACGATCTCCGCATCCTCGAGCGCGGTGATCTTCAGCGCCGCCTCGTGCTGGATCGCCCCGCCGTCCCGAGCCTCGAGACGCACGCCATTGACGTCGACCGAGCCTGTCGCCGGCACGAGATAGCCGACGCGCTCCGCGCCGAGCGGATATTCGATCGTCTCGCCGGCCTTCAGCGTCGCCCCCAGCACCCGCGCGTCGGCGCGGATCGGCAGCGCGTCCCCGTCGCCCGCAAAGCCGCTCGCAAGGGTAACAAGGCGTCCATCGCGGCTCGTTTTCGGAAAGGGTTTCGCGCCCCAGGACGGCGCGCCGCCAGGACGCGTCGGTTCGATCCAGATCTGGAAGATCTTCGTCGATTTGGGTTCGAGATTATATTCCGAATGGCGGATGCCGGTCCCCGCGCTCATCACCTGGACGTCGCCAGCCTCCGTGCGGCCCTGATTGCCAAGGTTGTCCTTATGCGTGATCGCGCCCTCGCGGACATAGGTGATGATCTCCATGTCGGAATGCGGGTGCGGCGGAAAGCCGGTATTCGGAGCGATTTCATCGTCGTTCCAGACGCGCAGGGCGCCGACGCCCATGCGCTTCGGGTCGTAATAGCTCGCGAATGAGAAATGATGTTTGGCCTTCAGCCAGCCGTGGTCCGCGCCGCCAAGTCCGTTGAAGTTTCTGCGCTCGATCATCTGAGGTCTCCGTCGTGGCCTCGACGCATGACCTTTGAGATCATGCCCTAGCCGATGGGCCAAATCTATGGCATGAGCTGAAATAAAAAATAGAAAGCTTGGAAAGACACCCTTTCCATTATTTAATGATCAACCGGATTCGAATGTCAAAGCTGCCCGATCTCGAAGGACTGGCGATCTTCGCCAAAGTTGTGGAAATGCGCTCCATCGCCGCGACGGCGGCCGATCTCGGGCTGTCCTCGCCGACCGTCTCGAAGGCGTTGAGCCGCCTTGAGAAAAGACTTGGCGCGCGGCTGTTCAACCGGACCTCGCGCCGTCTCGCGCTCACCGACGCCGGGCAACAGCTGGCCGAGCGCGCGACCCGCCTCGTCACCGATGCGGAGGCGGCGGAAAACGACCTCCTCGCGCAGTCCGCGAACCCGCGCGGCCTCGTGCGGCTCGCAGCGCCGATGTCGTTTGGCCTGCGGGAAGTCGCGCCGATCCTGCCGGATTTTCTCAACCTTTACCCGGAAGTCTCGGTCGATCTCCATCTCAGCGACGCGGTCGTCGATCTGATCGGCGACGGCTTCGACGCCGCCCTTCGCCTCGGTTTCCTGCCGGATTCCTCGCTCATTGCGCGAAGGCTCTGCGCCTCGCCGCGCTATACCGTCGCCGCGCCCTCCTATCTCGCGCGGCGCGGATGTCCGGCGCATCCAGCCGAGCTGGCGCGCCACGTCTGTCTTGGCTACACCTATTTGCAGACGCCCGACATCTGGCGCTTTTCCAACGCAGCCGGGGAAGAAGTCGCCGTCAAACCGAAAGGCCAGCTCCGCGCCAATAATGGCGACGCTCTGATGCCGGCGCTGATCGCGGGCCTTGGCATTGGCGACCTGCCGGAGTTCATCGTCAAGGAAGCCCTCGCGGACGGCCGGCTCAAAAGGGTGCTGACGGATTGGCTGACCCAGCAGGGCAGCCTCTTTCTGGTGACGCCGCCGGGCGGACCGCGCCCCGCCCGCGTCGAAGTGCTGGCTGATTTTCTCGGCGAGCGTCTCGCCAGGCGAGGTTGAGCTTCCTGGTCGCGCCCTAATCGCCGATGTCGTCCGCGATGCGCTTGATCCCGGACGGTCTTAAAATCGTCACACGCTGACGATCACTGGAAACCAGCCCCGCCTTTTCCCAGGCGCTCAGAATCCGGCTCGCCGTGTGCAGCGTCGTTCCCGCCAGTTCGGCGACATCTTTGCGAGTCAATGGAAACTCAATCCGGGCTTCGCCGGCGCTGCGTCCGTCCTCTCCGGCAAGACGCAGCAGGGCGTTGGCGAGGCGCCGCCCGACGCGCTGGGTCGAGAGTTCGCGCACCCTGTCCTGCGCCTCCCCGAGGCGGGCGCCGATAATTTTGACGAGGTTCAAGCCGATGCCCGGATAAAGGGCGATGAGATCGATGAGATCGGCCTTGCTCCAGCTGATCTCGACGCAATCGGTCAAGGCGACCGCCTCGGCCGGAGCGCGGCCGTCGGTGAACAGCGCAACCGAACCAAACATTTCGCGGGCGCCGATAAAACGCATGACGACTTCGGCGCCCTCGCCCGCGGTTTGCGAAATGCGAACGGAACCGTCGATCAGCGCATGGCAACGCCCGATCGCATCGCCCTGCGCAAAAATGCGCGTGTCTTTCGGAATATGCCGGAGGCGCGCCCGGGCGCCGACGTCGGTGAGCGCGGCGGCCGTCAACCCTGTGAACAGGTCCAGCGCGGCGAGGACGCTGGGGGTCAAGGGAGGAGAAGCTCTCATTCGCGCTATCCTAGAGCATAACGCCGAAAAGTTGCAAACTTTCCGGACCCGCATCATGCGTTAAAACAAAGACTTAAAGAGCGGAATGCGATTCCGCTCAAACGCCCTCCGCGCTATGACGAGAGCGGCAAAAGTGGGAAAGGTTTGTGCTGGAGCAACGACGCCGCGCCGCCTTCGCGCAATGTTTTGCGCGTCGCGCCGAGAAGTCGCGTTTCTGGCCGCATCGCCAGTGTCGGACGCCAAGTTGAGGATCGACCATGAACGACATCATCGCCGCAAGGGCGATTCATGTTCTCGCCGTCGTGATCTGGATCGGCGGCGTCGCCATGATAACCCTCTCGGTCCTGCCGGCGGCGCGGCGCGGCGATCTCGGCCCAAACCGCATCGCCGCTTTCGAGGCGATCGAGCGCCGTTTTTCCGGCCATGCGCGCATCGCCGTCTTGCTGGTCGGGCTCAGCGGTCTCTATATGCTCTACCGACTGGATATTTGGGCGCGGTTTCGTCTCGCCGAATTCTGGTGGATGCACGCCATGGTTTTTGTCTGGCTCGTCTTCGCCATTTTGCTGTTCATCGCGGAGCCGTTGATCTTGCATCGGCGCTTCCATGAATGGGGGCGGCGCGATCCGGACGGCGCCTTGGCCGCTTTGCAGCGCGGTCATTGGGTTTTGCTCGCGCTGAGCCTCGTCACGATCTTCGGCGCTGTCGCCGGAAGTCAGGGATGGTCTTTGTTCTGAATGGCCGCGGCGGCGAGCGCCGAGGATTGCGCCTTATCGCAGCGGCGTCCTCTATGGGGGATTGCATGAGCATCGAAATCAAACTGAAGCGCGCTTACGAGCCTGCCGGCGCCGATGATGGAATGCGCATTCTGGTCGATCGCTTGTGGCCGAGAGGATTGAGCAAAGCCGCCGCCGCGCTGACGCTATGGATGAAAGACATCGCGCCCAGCACCGAGCTGCGCGAATGGTTTGCTCACGATCCCGCGCTGTGGCCGGAATTTCAGCGGCGCTATCGCGCCGAGCTCGACGCCAACGGGGAGGCCGTTGAACGTCTGCGCGATCTCTTGCAAAAAGGCCCCGCGACGCTGCTCTACGCCGCGCATGATCGTGAGCATAATCAGGCGATCGTCCTTGCGTCCTACCTCCAAAAGCGCGGGACCCATCCGCGCGTTTCTCACCAGAGAGGCCGCCATGGCGGATGAACCTAACGAATTCGCATCGCCCGCCTGTTTCGCACATGAAGCGGACGCCGCCTATATGGGATATGCACGCCCGGCGCTTGCACAGAAAGATCATGAAATGCCGTCGCCCACGGAGACTGCCGCCACGCGTCGCGCGCAGGCCGTCGAAAGGCTCAAAGCCGAGACGGGAATTGACGATATGATGATCGAAAAGCTGGTGCGCGCTTTCTACGGCCGCGTGCGGGAGGACGCCTTGATCGGCCCGGTTTTCGCCGAGAAGATCAAAGATTGGGAGCCGCATCTGCACCGCATGTTTTCCTTCTGGTCATCGCTCATGCTGATGAGCGGAAGCTATCATGGCCAGCCGATGCGCATGCATCTTCCGCTGCCGATCGAAGGCGCTCATTTCGATCGCTGGCTTGCCTTGTTCGAAGCAACGGCGCGCGAGACCTGTCCGCCCGCGGCCGCCGATCAATTCATCGAGCGGGCGCGCCGCGTCGCCGAAAGTCTGGAGCTCGGAATCGCCGGCGCGCAGGGCGTGATCCTCGGCAAGGGCGAACGCTTCGCGCCCCAGCGTTGATCCCTCTTGGCCGTTGGGCGCGGCCTGATAAAAAGGGCGCATGTCAAGAAGAACGCCCGCCGTCATCGCCCTTGAGCGCGCCGCAATCGCCTTTACGACGCGAAGCTACGTCTACGATCCCGGCGCCGCCAGCATCGGGATGCAGGCGGCGGAAGCGATCGGCGAGCCGCCGCATCGCGTTCTCAAGACATTGATGGCGGAAGTTGACGGCAGGCCGGTCTGCGTCATCATTCCCTCGGATCGCGAAGTCAGCATGAAGAAGCTGGCGGCGGCTTTCAGCGGCAAATCAGCGAGGATGATGCGCCCCGCCGACGCTGAGCGGATGACGGGCTACCACGTCGGCGGCATCAGCCCGTTCGGCCAGAAGCGCAAGGTCGAAACGGCGATCGAGGAAACCGCCCTGGGACAGGACTTTGTGTTCGTCAACGGCGGCCAGCGCGGCTTGCAGCTGCGGCTCGACCCGCGGGAGGCGAGCGCCCTTCTCAAAGCAAAGGTCGCGTCTTTGACGGCGTGACCGCCTGGGCTTTGCGCTCGCGCGCTCTGGACAATCGAGCCGCTCCCGGCTTACGGAAAAGACCCTGTCAATCCAAGAGGCGCCTCTTATGCCGCTCGTTCGCATCGATCTTGCCCGCGGCAAGACGGAACATTATCGCCAGACCGTCGGCGACGTGGTCTATGAAGCCATGATCGCAACCTTGAACGTGCCCGCCGACGATCGCTTCCAGATCATCGCCGAGCATTCGCCAATCGACTTCATCGTCGATCAGAATTATCTCGGCATCAAACGCACCGACGACGTGATCGTCATTCAGGTGACTCTCAACGCTGGAAGATCGGTGGATCTGAAGCGCGCCTTCTACAAGGCGGTCGCGGACGGATTGCATCAGCGCCTCGATCTGCGTCGCGAGGACGTCTTCATCAACCTCGTCGAGACGGCTAAGGAGAACTGGTCCTTCGGCAATGGCGAGGCGCAATACGCATAGCAAGCCTCGCGAAAAGTTGCGCATGCTCGGACGAGATCATGCGTTACACAGCCAAGCTGAGGGGCGCTGCCGGCAGCGCCTGAGTTTCGCAAAATCTCAAAGAAAGAGGCCGCACATGGAATATAGACGTCTTGGCGGATCCGGCTTCAGCGTTCCGGTCTTGAGCTTCGGCACAGGCACATTTGGCGGCAAGGGAGAGTTTTTCTCGGCGTGGGGCGCGACCGACGTCAAAGAGGCGAGCCGCCTCGTCGATATTTGCCTTGAGGCCGGGCTGACGCTCTTTGACAGCGCCGACATCTATTCGTCGGGCGCGGCCGAAGAGATCCTTGGCGAAGCCCTCAAGGGACGGCGCAACGAAGCGTTGATCTCCACGAAAGCGACCTTCCGGTCGGGCGAAGGTCCAAACGACGTCGGCGCATCGCGGTTTCATCTGATCGAAGCGGTGGAAGCCGCCTTGCGGCGCTTGCAGACCGATCATATCGACTTGTTTCAGCTGCATGGCTTCGACGCCATGACTCCCGTGGAGGAGACGCTATCAGCGCTCGACGACCTCGTGCGAGCCGGAAAAATCCGCTATGTCGGCTGCTCGAATTTCTCCGGCTGGCATCTCATGAAATCGCTGGCCGTGGCAGATCGCTACAATCTGCCGCGCTATATCGCCAATCAGGCCTATTATTCGCTTGTTGGGCGCGACTATGAATGGGAGCTGATGCCGCTGGGGCTCGACCAGAAAGTGGGCGCGATGGTGTGGAGCCCGCTCGGCTGGGGGCGGCTTACCGGAAAGATCCGGCGCGGCCAGCCGCTTCCCGAGACCAGCCGGCTCCATAAGACCGGCGACAAGGGCCCGCAGATCGAGGAGGAATACCTCTATCGCGTTGTCGACGCTCTCGACGAAATCGCGAAGGAGACCGGCAAATCCGTGCCGCAGATCGCGTTGAACTGGCTGCTTCAGAGGCCGACCGTATCGAGCGTCATCATCGGCGCGCGCGACGAGACGCAACTGCGGCAAAACCTCGGCGCCGTCGGCTGGTCCTTGACCCCTGAACAGATCGCCAGACTGGACGCGGCGAGCCATCGGACGCCGGCCTATCCTTATTGGCATCAGCACGATTTTGCCGAACGCAATCCTCCGCCCGTCTGAGCCACCGCCGCCGTTGCGCCTCACGCCTTGAGGCGCAGCGCGCCCATATAGTCGCGCTTGCCGAGGGGCGCGCCTTTCATCCGAAGGATGTCGTAGGCTGTTGTTGCGTGGAAATGGAAATTGGGCAGGGAGAACGACATCAAAAATCCCTCCGCCGTAAAAAGCCGTTCGGAGTCGCCGACCTTGAATATGACGTCGGCTCCTTCGCGGGCGTTGATCTCTTCCGGCGTCAGCTTGCGTAAAGCGCTCCGCGCATCGTTGATGAGCCCTTGCAGGCCTGCGTAGTCATGGAGCGGCCTCTCGCCCGGCAGACCGATCAGGCCGCTTTTAATGGCCTCGATCGCGTTTACGGAATGGTGGACGACGGACTGGATCTGGAAGCGGAAGGGCCGCATGTCCGGGAACAGGCGCGTCTCGACGATTTCCTCCGGGTTAATGTTGTTGTTTCGGCAATGCGAGAGGCCCCGGTCCAGGAAGCCGTTGACCGCGTCCAGCGTCTGCAGGTAACTGTTCACGCTTCCGTCGTAGAGCGAAATCGCCATCGTCGTCCTTGTCTTTCCCGTGCGATCTGCCTCTTACAGCAGAATGCGTCCGGGCGGAATCGAATCCTGCTCCTCAAATCATTGATTTAACGCATCATGTCGCTCGATGGCGGGATGCTTTCCCGGCCTCTCTGTGCTGGACTGCATTTTCGTGACACGGCGGGAGCGAATGCCAGCGTCGCGCCGGCGGTTTGGCCGGAGCAGAGAAATCGTAAGTAGCCTTGGAGATGTCTGATGGAACAGAGCAAGGGCGAGGAAAGCAGCCTGTTTTATCTCGACGATCTCAAAATCGGCCAGCGCTTCGTCAGCGGCTCGCACACGATGGACGAGGCCGAGATCAAGGCCTTCGCCGCCAAATTCGATCCTCAGCCCTTCCATCTCGACGATGAGTCGGCGAAAGACTCGCTCTTCGGCGGCCTCGCCGCCAGCGGCTGGCATACGGCGTCTATCACGATGAAGCTTCTCGTCGAAGGCGGCGCGCCGCTCGCGGGCGGCGTCATCGGCGCTGGCGGCGAGGTCGCGTGGCCGCGGCCAACCCGGCCGGGCGACCGGCTTCGAGTCGAAAGCGAAATCATCGACATAAAGCCTTCGCGCTCACGGCCCGAACGCGGAATGGTCACGGTGCGCAGCGAAACGCGCAATCAGCGCGGCGAAGTCGTGCAGATCCTCACGGCGAAACTGGTCGTCGCGCGCCGGCTGCCCCCATCGGTCTGAGAAGCCGCCGGAGTTGACGCGACCGGGTCGCCGGCGGCGACACGGCCCGCACGCCTGACACGAATCAACATGAGCCGCAATCTTGTCGCGCTTTGCGAGGAGAGTTATTGTCTTTTTCATCGCGCGCCCGCGCTTTGTCTAGTTTTATACATATCAAGCGTGGACGAACTGGCGCTTTGACAAGTATTCTTCATGTGCAAGATATTCTTCATGTGAAGGGCGTCGGCGCCGCGAAAAGGGACTTTTGATGCCGACCTTCCTGAGGAAGCGCTCCATTGTCTCCCTGCTTATCGCTTTCACGCTGTTGCTCGGCGTCATCGTCGCCACCGTCCTTATCAACGCGCGCCAGCAGCGCGATCAGGCGAATGTTCAGCGCTCCCTCGACATCGAACTTCGTCTCGCCCACGTTTTCTCATTGGTGCAGGACGCCGAAACGGGCCAGCGCGGCTTTCTCCTGACTGAAAAGGAAAGCTATCTTCTCCCCTATGAAGCCGCCGTGCGGGAACTCGACGCCGAATTCGCCGCTCTCGGCGCCAGGGTCTCCGATAACCAACATCGGGTCGCGGCGCTGGCGGCGCTCCGCGTCGACGTCCAGGAAAAACTTGCCGAACTGCGCAAAACGATAGAACTCGTTCGCGACGGCAGGATGGAGGACGCGCTTGAGGAGGTGCGCAGCGACAGAGGCCAGGCCTTGATGCGCCGCGCGCGCGAAGCGGTGCAGCGAATGAGCGCCGCCGAACAGCAAATCCTGGTGGAAAGGCAGGCCTATTCGGCTCGCGCCGCGGCTCTGACCCGCACCGGAGAAATATTGGCGTTGCTCCTCGCGATCGTGCTCGGCGCGCTGACGATCAAAGACAGCCAGCGGCTCTTCGCAAAGATCGCGGACGCCAACGAAGCGCTTCGAGTAGCCAACACGAAAGTGCTTGAAGAATCACAGCAAAAGGAGCGCCTCGAACAACAGTTGCGGCAATCACAAAAGCTCGAGGCTATCGGCCATCTGACCGGCGGCATAGCGCATGATTTCAACAATATGCTGGCGGTGATCATTAGCAGCCTGAACCTGTTGAAACGACGGGCGGAGCGCGGCGAAAAAGATTTCCTGAAATTCGCAGATAGCGCGCTCGACGGCGCGGAACGCGCGGCGGTGCTAACGCACCGTCTGCTCGCTTTCGCCCGCCAGCAGCCGCTTTCTCCGCAGGCCGTCGATTGCAACAAATTCGTCGCGGGCATGTCCGATCTGCTCCGCCGCACGCTCGGCGAGATGGTCAAGGTCGAGACCGTTCTGGCCGGCGGCCTGTGGCGCACATTCGTCGACCCGAGCGAACTCGAAAGCGCCGTCCTCAATCTCGCCGTCAATGGACGCGACGCCATGCCGGACGGCGGCAGGCTCACGATCGAAACCGGAAACGCCAGTCTCGACGACGTTTACGCCGCGCAGCATGTCGGCGTTCCGGCGGGCCAGTATGTTCTCGTCACAGTGACTGACACCGGAGTCGGCATGGCGCCAGAAGTCGCCGCCAAAGCGTTCGATCCCTTCTACACGACCAAGGGGATCGGCAAGGGAACCGGGCTCGGCTTGAGCCAGGTGTTCGGCTTCGTGAAGCAGTCGGGCGGCCACGTCAAAATCTACTCCGAGCCTAAACAGGGAACAGCGATCAAGATCTACCTGCCGCGCTTTTTCGGAGATGATACCGAGCCGGCGTCCTCGCCCGCGGCGGCGGCCGCCGTCGTTCCGATGGGAAGCCCGGATATTGTCGTCCTTGTTGTCGAGGACGAAGACCGAATGCTTCGCCTCGCGTCCGCGGCTTTCCATGATCTCGGCTACACCGCGCTTCAGGCTGATGGTCCCGCGACAGCGCTGCGGATCATCGCTGAACGTCCCGATATCAGTCTTTTGTTCACGGATGTCGTGATGCCCGAGATGAGCGGGCGCAGTCTGGCGGAGGAGGCTCTGCGCCAGCGCCCCGGCCTGAAAGTTATCTATACGACAGGCTTCAGCCGCAACGCCGTGATTCACAATGGCGTGCTGGATCGCGACGTTAATTTCCTGACAAAGCCGTTTACCCTGGAGCAATTGGCGCGAAAGGTCCGCGCCGTGTTGAAGGGGGCGGAATAAGGCCCGCCACGCGAAGCAGCGAGAGCCTCGCGTGAAACAGAAATGCATGGCGTTGCGCGCAGGAGTTGGAGGAGCTCAGGCGGCTGCTTTGCGCGCCGCCAGCGCCAGGCTGATGATGGAGGCGCCGCCGAAAATGAGATCGATGCCGACGAGCAGGCCCAGCGCCCAAAGGACAGAGCCCGGAAGGCCGGATATAAGGATGGCGGCGAGCACCAGGTCGATGACGCCGTTGACGACGATCCATTGCCACCGGTCCGTCAATTCGCGGCGATGCTCGAGTCCGAGCAGGATGGTGAGCACGCCGTCGACGATGAAATAGGCGATCAACACCACTGTCAGAGTAAAAAGACCGGCAAGGGGGCTCCACAGCAGGGCGATGCCCGCCAGCAACGCGACCGCAGATGAGAGCAACGCCCACCAGAAGCCGGGCGCCGTCCGCGACTGGTAGGAGAATATCAATCCGGAGACGCCCGCGAACAGAAACAGCCAGCCGATGAAGATCGTGGCGGCGACGCCGGCGAGGAAGGGAGCAAGCACCGCGAGGATGCCGAGCACGACAAGGATGGCCCCTTCGGCGAGAAAGAGCTTCCAATGCCCGCCTATGGATTTGCCGAACGCGGCTGAAATGCCGGACGGACCGAGTGGTCTCGCCGCAGGTGAGTCGATCATGATATTTCTCCTATTCTAATCGTTGGCGGTCTTGATCAAGGGCGTGATCGGCGGCGCGATGCGTCAAACCACGGGAAGCAATCGTCGGCCGCAACCCTGCGCCGCAACGATTTCAGCGGAAGATCCAGCTCATGCCAGCGCGCACAGCGGCGACAAAGGCCGCAAGACGCACGATGTTTCGACGCCGAATCGATCATGCTCGTCATCTCATTCTTCGGGCGCATGAGACTACGCGAAAAAGTCTACACCTTTTCCAGGATTGCGCTCCAGAGTTCTTTATTCTGTCGCACTATCTCTAAACAAATTGGCGGCGCTTTCGCGCGATAATGCTTTGATCGAGTCTTTATCGCGTGACGCCCGGCAACAATTCTGGAGCGCTCCTTTGCAAGCCCCGGTAAAGGCGGCCGCCTTCCTAAAAAGCCATAAGGGCGTATTTCGATCACGGATTGATCAGCGTCAACGCTTACGTCATGTATCATGAGTAGGCCGGTGTCGGCGCGGTTTCGAGCCGCTCCCTAAATCGTCAAGACAGCTTCAAATCATCAAGGCCCAAGACGCCTTCAAATCATCAAGACCAAGGAGGAAGCCCCCGTGTATAGCAACATCCTTATCCCGACCGATGGTTCTGAACTGGCGTCGAAGGCGGTCAGCCACGGCGTCGAGCTGGCGAAAGCGATCGGCGCGAAGGTCACGATTCTCACGGTCACCCTGCCCTTCCGCGTTTTCTCGGCTGAAGCTGCGATGATTGAAGACACGCCCGATGACTATACCACCCGCCTCGCAGAACAGGCGGAAAAAACCCTCGGCGAGGCCTCAGCCGTGGCGGTGGCGGCCGGCGTTCCCGTCGAGACGCTTCAGGTCGAGGATGACCGCCCCTATCAGGCGATCATCGACACGGCGGCCTCAAAAGGCGCCGATTTGATCATCATGGCCTCACATGGCCGCAAAGGCATCTCGGCGCTGATCCTCGGCAGCGAGACTTCGAAGGTGCTGACCCATTGCAAGGTGCCGGTGCTCGTCCATCGGTGAGAGCGGAACGTTTCAAGCCGAAGCTTGATCTGATCGGAACCGGCGACGTCAATGCCGATGCAGGGCGAGCGCCGCAATGAGCGCCGCCGCCAGCATCGCCGAGATTGCCTTCCAGACGATCAGCGGGTTGCGCTCATAGAGCGGCGCAGGCGCGTCATCGATGGGCCGCGCGCGGTCGGCGCCATGTTCGAGCTCGAAGATCAACTCCAGCACATCGTCGAACCTGTCTTCCGGCCGGAGCGCGAAGGCGCGGGCAAGAAGCCTGTCGAGCCAGGCCGGGAGATCCGGGCGCAATTTCGTCAGCGCCACAGGACGGCCGAAGCGCGGATGCGAAAACGGCTCGATTTCGCCATAGGGCAGCGCGCCCGTAAACATCCGAAAGATTGTGACGCCCAGCGCAAACTGATCCGACTTCTCGTCCCCCGCGGCTCCCGCGATCAGTTCCGGCGCCATGAAGCTCGGCGTGCCAGGCGCCGCGGCCATCGGCACATCCTCAAGTTGCGGCAGCCGGGCGACGCCGAGATCGACCAGCTTCAATCCGCCGTCCGGCTGAAGGATGACATTATCCGGCTTCACATCGCGATGGATGACGCCGGCGCGGTGCAGCGCCGCCACCGCCTTGGCGAGCTTGATCGCAATGCCGAGCCCCGAGGCGAGGCGGATCGTCGGCGCGCGCAGGAGCCGGCGCTCCAGCGTCTCGCCTTGGTAGAGCGGCATCACCGTATAGAGGCAGCTTCGCCGCTGCGATGGTACCTCGACGCACTCAGCCACAAAGGGGCTGCGCACGCGCGTCGCGATCCAGCTTTCGCGCAGAAAAGCCTGCCGCAGAACGGCGTCGGCGGCGATCAACGGTTTCGGAAACTTGACAATAACCGGCTGGTGCGTCGCCTCGTCGATCCCGCTAAACACGCGGCTGTAGGGGCCATCGGAGATCATGGCGCCTAAAAAATAATCATCGACGCGTGCGCCGGCGTTTGGCGGCGGCGCGATCGGAATGGCGGCGGCCGCCAGTTGCAAATCCGCGAGATTGGCGGCCGGAAGACTCAATACGTCAATCACCAGGGCCGTGGCGTTGTCGCCGCCGCGGGCGTCGATCGCCGCATCGACGATTTGCGCCGCCGTCTCCTCCGGGGCGGCGCGGCGGGCCAGCTCCGCCTCCAGCGCCCGTTCGGACAGAACGCCGTGAACGCCGTCGCTGCATAGAAGGAAGCGGTCATGCGGGCGCGCGTCCTCCATCACATAGTCAATCTGGAGCCCTGCCGCCGGCCCGATCGCGCGCGTCAATATGTGGTTGCGCCCCGCCCCTCTCAGCGTGTGGTCATTGGTCAAAAGGCTCAATCGATCGTCTCGCAGACGATAGAGCCGGGAATCGCCGACGTGCAGAATATGCGCCTGGCGCCCGCGCAAAATCAAAGCGGTGAAGGTCGAGCCCATGTCCTGCAGGCCGGCGTCGGCGCGTCCCATCGCATGGGTCCAGCGATTGATCGCCTCAAGGCATCTTGCGCCGGCGAGCCGCACGCCGCGCGTCTCCGATTGGCTGAGATAACCGTCGATGAAGCTGCGCACGGCAAGCTCCGCCGCGACGCGCCCGCCCTTGGCGCCGCCGATTCCGTCGGCGATCGCCGCGACGACGCCAAGCCGCGCCCTTTGATCCGGCGTGCCGAAATAGACGCCCGCGTAATCCTCGTTGCGCTCACGACGGCCGCGCTCGCTTTTGAGGCCGGCTTGCACGTCGAGCGGGGCAGATCCGCTGTCGGCGATAAGAGGCGGCGGGTCCCGGGTCAATGGCGAAGGCTCCGCGGGTCGGCGGCGGACGCGCGCGCTTTTGTTTCAACCGGCACAACGATTGCTTTCTTCAAGAACGGTCCGATGCGCCAAGATTTGGCGGGAGGCCATCCATAATAACGATACGCGAGGGGCGATGATCAAGCGAGAGTTCTTAAAAGCAGGCCATTTACCAACTCTCCTTTCTGCTTTCTTCTATTTCGACATGAGCTTCATGGTGTGGGTGATCCTCGGCCCGCTCGGCGTTCAGATCGCCAGCAGCCTGCATCTTGATCCAGCCCAGAAAGGCTTGATGGTGGCGGTCCCCATTCTCGCGGGGGCCTTGCTGCGCGTCGTCATGGGCGTTCTCGTCGATCGCGTGAAGCCGAAGGCCGCCGGTCTCGTCGGCCAGACGATCGTGATCCTTGGCGTCGCCGCCGCCTGGCTGATCGGCATAGACAGTTTCGCCCAGATCCTGCTGTTCGGGCTCGTGCTCGGCTTCGCCGGCGCGTCCTTCGCCGTCGCGCTTCCGCTCGCCTCGCGCTGGTATCCGCCGCAATATCAGGGAATCGCGCTCGGCATCGCAGGCGCCGGCAATTCCGGCACGGTCTTCGCCGCGCTTTTCGCGCCGGCGCTCGCCGCCGCCTATGGCTGGATCAATGTCATTGGCCTTGCCGCGATACCGCTCATCATCGCCTTCGTCGTCTATGCGGTCTTCGCCAAAGACAGCCCGACGACGCCGCCGCCGAAAACCTTGAAGGAATATATGGCGGTGCTGAAAATACCGGACAGCTGGTGGTTCATGTTCTTCTACGCCGTGACGTTCGGCGGCTTTTCCGGGCTCGCGTCATCCCTGACCATCTACTTCAATACAGAATATAGCCTCAGCGCGATCAGCGCTGGCTATTTCACCGCCGCGGCGGTTTTCGCCGGTTCAATGGTGCGCCCGATCGGCGGCGCGCTCGCCGACCGCATCGGCGGCATCAGGACGCTGACCATCATGTATTCCGTCGCCGCGGCCGTGCTCGCCATCGTCAGCTTCCATCTGCCCCAGGCGGGCATGGCGCTGGCGATCTTCATCATCGGGATGCTGGCGCTCGGCATGGGCAATGGCGCCGTCTTTCAGCTCGTGCCTCAGCGATTCAGGGCCGAAATGGGGGTGATGACGGGCCTTATCGGCATGACCGGCGGCGTCGGCGGCTTTTTCCTCGCCTCGAGCCTTGGCTTTTCAAAGCAGCTGACCGGCAGCTATCAGCTCGGCCTCATGATCTTCGCCGCACTTGCTGTGCTGGCTCTCGTCGGCCTGACGTCGGTGAAAACGCGCTGGCGCACGACGTGGGGATCCGCGAGTCTCACCGCCGCGAGGATCTGACCTCAATCCACGGCCTGCGCCCCACTTCCTTTGCAAAACCGGCTATGATGCGCAAAAGACGCCGTCGGCGCGGCTGATTTTTCGCGTCAGACTGCGATCGCTCATCATGCAAGGAGCCGGCCCGTCGTGCAGCACAGCGGAGGAAAAAATCGCGCGGGCGCAGGCGGCCGTTGACACTATGAACCTCGGGCTCGCCTTCATCGCTGGATTGCTCAGCGTTTTCAGCCCCTGCGTGCTGCCGCTGGCGCCGATCATCATCGCCGGCGCGCGATCGCGCGATCCGCGCGGTCCGATCGCGCTGGCTTTGGGGCTCGCCCTGACCTTTGGCGTCGTTGGCGGCGCCATCGCCTCTTTTGGCGTCGGGCTTGGCGACGCCGGCTTCGTTCGCGCCATCGCGGCGGCGATCATGGTGGCCGCCGGCGTCATCATCCTGATCCCGGCGCTCGGCCTTGGATCGGAGCGAGCGCTTTCCTCCCTGTCGCAATGGGGCGAGGGTCTTTCAAAACATTTGCCATCCGCGGGCCTCTGGGGCTTTGCCGGGGCGGGAGTCGTGCTGGCTTTCGCTTGGGCCCCTTGCGTTGGCCCGACCCTGGGGGCGGCCTTTGCGCTCGCCGCCAGCGGCGGCTCGGTCGCCGCTGCGATCGCGACGATGTTTCTGTTTTCGCTGGGGGCGGCGCTCGCGCTGCTTGGCGTCGGCTACGGCTTTGGCCGGCTTGCCGCGCGCGGGCGCTGGATGGCCGGACGGACGGCGCGGCTCGGGCGCGCCGCCTTCGCGATCGTCCTGATCGCCGCCGGCCTCGCGATTCTCACGGGGTTCGACCGCGCATTGGAGGCGGCGGCGCTTTCGGCAAGCCCTGCTTGGCTCATCGCCTTGACGACGCGGTTCTGAACGTCCTCGCGGAACTGGCGTCGCAAACACCCTTGCGCAGCAACATAAGCATACAATATACATACATCGATAGAATTTGCCGCAGGTAACCGCAGCAAGGAGCCGCGATGGACGATATTGACGCAGGCGTCTGGACGCCGTCGATCAGAAAAGCGGCAGGCCCTCTCTATCTCGCCATCGCCGACGCCATCGCCGCCGACATTCTCACCGGCGCGCTTGCAGGCGGCGTCCGCCTGCCTCCGCAGAGGACGCTCGCCGATTCGCTGGGAATCGACTTCACGACGGTCAGCCGCGCCTATGCCGAGGCGCGCCGGCGCGGCCTCATCGAGGGCAGAGTCGGGCAAGGCACCTACGTCCGCCAGAAGCGGGCGGCGCCTCAGGGGGGTCCAGCGAGCGGCCTCATTGACATGAGCATGAATCTGCCGCCGCGCTTTGACGATCCAGCTTTGTCCTCGCGGATGTGGGAAGCCATGGCCAAACTCGAAGCGAGCCACGGCCTTGGTCTCCTGATGCGCTACCAGGAGCCGGGCGGCGCGAGCGCCGACCGCGCCGCTGGCGCGCATTGGCTCGCGGAGCGTCTGCCTGGGGTTTCAAGCGAGCGCGTGCTGGTCGCTCCCGGCGCGCAAGGCGCCCTGCTCGCCATCTTGAGCCTCATCGCCGCGCCCGGAGAAACCATCTGCGCCGAGGCGCTGACCTATCCCGGCTTTCGCGCGCTGGCGGCGCATCTGCGCATCAAGCTTACTGAGGTCGCAATCGACACGGAAGGCGTCGTGCCGGAGGCCTTCGACGCAATCTGCCGCAAGGAGCGGCCCAAAGCCCTCTATTGCACGCCGACGCTGCATAATCCGACCACCGCCACCATGTCGCTCGGGCGGCGCGAGGCGCTCGCCGCGCTGGCGCTCCGCCATAAGGTTCCGATCATCGAGGACGACGCCTACGGCCTGCTGCCGAAGCACGGGCCGCCGCCGCTCGCAGCTCTGGCGCCCGATCTCGTCTATCATGTCGCGGGCCTCGGCAAATGCCTGTCTCCGGCGCTGCGCATCGCCTATCTCGTCGCCCCGGACGCCAGGATGGCCGCCCGTCTCGCGGGCGCCATCCGCGCCACAATGGGGATGGCCTCGCCGCTGACCGCCGCGATCGCGACACGCTGGATCGACGACGGCGTCGCCGAGGCCGCGCTCGCCGCCATCCGTAAGGAGACCGCGGCGCGGCGGACGATCGTCGCAGAGAAGCTCCCAATCGCGGCGCGCGGCGCCAATAAAGAAGCGTTTCATCTCTGGCTCAGGCTGCCGGCGCCCTGGACGCGCGGCGAATTCGTCAGCTTGCTGCGCACGGCCGGCGTCAGCGTCGTCGCCAGCGACGCCTTCGCGCTGTCGGCGCCGCCGGAAGCGGTCCGGCTTGGCCTTGGCGCGGCGGCGACGCGGCAGGAGCTTGCGCAAAGCCTCGAGATCATCGCTGATCTTCTCGCGCAATCGCCCGCGATGTCCTCGACGGTGGTTTAGCCGCGGCCAGCGATCCAGCGCCCATCTCCACGCGATCACCTGGGCGCGCGGCGCACTGCGACATTGGCGCCGCAGAGCCGGCGCACGGCTGCGCTTGACAAGGCGGGGCGCCTGTCTACATACAATGTGATGTCAATTCTGCCCATGTGGAACGTTTTCGGACTCGGGCAGGGCGGATTTGGCTTCCGGAAAGCTACGGGCGCGCAGATTGATTACATACAATTTGCGGGATTGGAACAGGTCGATGATTGATGAATTCAAGACAAAGGAGGAGTGGCCGCCGCTCAGCCCGATTCGCACGGGCGTCAGAGGGCGGTGTCCGCGCTGCGGCAAGGGGCATCTCTTCCAGGGTTTTCTGAAGCTGCGACGAGAGTGCGAGGTGTGCCGCCTCGATTATTCATTCGCGGATCCGGCCGACGGCCCGGCCTTCTTCGTCATCTGCTTCTTCTGCGTCCCCGCGGTTTTCTTCGCCGTCTGGCTCGACTATGCCTATGCGCCGCCGCTCTGGGTTCATCTCGTGACCAGCCTGCCCGTGCTGCTGATCTCCTGCATTTTGCCGCTCCGACCGCTCAAGGGCTGGCTGGTGGCGAGCCAATATTTCTACAAGGCGGAGGAAGGCCGCTTCGCGGCGTCTCCGAGGGAAAGCGTGCGCGGACCGGACGTCGAGGCCAAGAGCGTCCTTTGAGGACGCTCATCCGGCGATCTTCCGGATTTCCGTCAACCCGGCGAGATGATTGAGCAGCCATCGCCCGGCTGGACCCGGCGGCCGATCGCGGCGATAGGCGGAGCAGAGCGGCAGCGTCACAGTCTCGACTGCGCCGTCCTCCGCCAGAATCTCGATCCGGCGCAAATGGCCCGCCGCCAGATCCTCTTCAACAAGGTGAGCCGGCAGGCTCCCCCAGCCAAGCCCGGCCTTCAGCATGGCGTGCTTCGCGCCAAGATCGGCGAGCCGCCATGTCTTCGGCGAGAACACGCCATAATCTCGGCTGCCCGAGAGCCCCGAGCGGTCCGAAAGGACGAGTTGCACATGCTGGCGAAGCTCTTCCTTACCGACGGCGCGGCCCATGAGCCCGAGCGGATGATCTGGCGCGGCGACGGGAATCATGGCGATTTCCATGAGCTTCTGCCGTTGCAGCGATTCAAAATCGCTGTTGAAGCCCAAGAGCAGCCCAATGGCGCAGGTCTCGTTCAGCACCAGTTCGGTTGCAGAGCCCAAAGTCTCGACGAAAATCCGCGGCGGGGCCGAAGGAAAGCGCCCGCTGAAATCGCGCAGCGCCTCGACAAGGGCGCACATCGGGAACATTGCGTCGACAACAAGCCGCAGTTCAGGCTCAATGCCGGCGTTGACCCCCTCTGCATGATTGCAAAGAGCCTGCATCTCGTCCGCGATGAGCCGCGCGCGCGGCAGCAGCGTTTGCCCGGCTTCGGTCAGGATCGGACGGTAGCCCGCGCGGTCGAAAAGGGCGACGCCGAGCTGCTCCTCCAGTCGCTGGACGGCGTAGGTGATCGCCGATTGCGCCCGGTTCAGCCGCCGCGCGGCGCCGGAAAAGCTGCCTTCCTCGACAACCGCCAGCAAGACGCGCAACTGGTCGAACGACGGGGCCGAGACGGACATTATCGAACTTTCGGATAGAGTTTATCAATTCTTTATCAGTTTTTTTGGCACAAAGATGCGGCTATGTCACGCCGATCTGGGGCGCATTCAGCCCCACGGAGAGCGAGCCAAAGCCATGTTGCAAAAACTCTTTCCAGTCCTCCTCGGCGCGGCCCTTCTGACGTCGCCCCTCGCCGGGTCGAGCGTCAAGGCCGAGCCGCCCGCCACGTCCGCGCGCAAGACCAATCCCGCCGCCGTCCAGCCCGGCGCCTATGCGGTCGATCCTATTCATACCCGCGTTCTGTTCAGCGTTTCGCATATGGGCTTTACGACCTGGTACGGCGAATTCACCAATGTCACGGGCACGCTGGACCTCGACCCGAAGGCGCCGGCAAAAAGCGCCGTCGAGATCCACATTCCAACCAACACGGTCTCGACCAGCAACGCCAAGCTCGACGGCGAGCTGAAGGGCGACCAATGGTTCGACGCCGCGAAATTTCCCGACATTACGTTCAAGTCGGTCAAAGTCGTCGAGACCGGCAAGGGAACCGGCAAGCTCACCGGCGATCTGACCTTTCACGGCGTCACCAAGCCCGTCACGCTCGCCGTCACATTCAACGACGCCGGGGTCAACCCGCTGAACAAGAAATATACCGCCGGCTTCAATGCGACGGGCTCGATCAAGCGCAGCGATTTCGGCGTGAAGACTTATCTGCCGCTCATCGGCGACGAGGTCGATCTCATTATCAGCGCGGGGTTCGAGCGGCAGGAGTAAGCGGTCCGCAATCCTCTCGACCGCCCGCGCCGCCGCGAGCCTGCTTTGCCGGCGGCGCGACGCTGCAAGTTCGGATCAAAAACCGTCTTCAGGACGGCCCCAGGGATGCGATCCAGGCACGAACCGCGTCTTCAGTCCGGCCTTCTCGACATCGGCCAGGGTCTTGTAGAGCGTGCCCTCATGGACCAGCGCGCCGCTCCTGGTTGTGACGGCGACATAGCGGGCTGGAACGTCGATCTCGCAGAGATAGCCGCCCCCTGGATCCGAGGTGCTTCGCGTGTTTCCGTCCCAATCCACGAAGAAACCCGAATCTGCTGGCATGTAACATCCCCGTCAATATCTCTCGCGGATCCGCGCGCCGGCGCGCCCGCGCCGCCGATAAGCAAGGTTCCTGCCGCGGTGGATCAGAGGCGTGCGCGCAAGAGCGTGTCGCAAACAGGACAATGGACTTGAGCAGATCGGGCTCAGGCCGCTATCATGGCCGAGTCGTTTGGCCGCCAAAAAAGTGAAAAAGAGAAAGCTGGCTCCATGACTGCAACAAACCGCCTGCCCGTCTGGTTCATCCCGCATGGCGGCGGCCCGTGTTTCTTCATGGACCCGCCAGCCAAAGCCCCGAACGCATGGAAAGCCATGGAGGCTTACCTGCGCGGCATCCCGGCCGCCGTCGGCCAGCAGCGCCCGCGCGCGATCCTGATTATTTCCGGCCATTGGCAGGAAAACCGTCCGACCGTTACCGCGGCCGCCAATCCGCCGCTGATCTATGATTATTTCGGCTTTCCGCCGCACACCTACGATTTGCGCTATCCCTCGCCCGGTGATCCAGAACTTGCCGCCGAGGTCATCGCTCGCCTGAAAGCCGCCGGGATCGACAGCGGCGAGGATTTGTCGCGCGGCTTCGATCATGGCGTCTTCATCCCGCTGCTGCTGTTATATCCAGACGCCGATATTCCGGTGGTTCAGCTCTCCATGGTCCATCCGCTCGATCCCGCGCGCCATATCGCCATCGGCCGCGCTCTGGCGCCCTTGCGCGACGAGGGCGTGCTGATTATCGGGAGCGGCCTCAGCTTCCACAATCTGCAAAATTTCTATGGCGCCGACCGCCGCGTGCTCGCCGTCGCCGAAACATTCGACGCATGGCTGACCAAAGCCGTGACGAACGCTGACCCCGCCGCCCGCGACGCCGCTTTGGCCGCGTGGGATCAGGCGCCCGGCGCACGCATCAGCCAGCCTTATGAGGATCATCTGATCCCGCTGATGGTCGCGGCGGGCGCCGCCGGGGCCGATCAGGGCGTCAGGGACTATAGCGACCATGTTTTCGGCGCCCCCATTTCGGGCTACCGTTTTGGCTGATCGGCGCTGAGCTGCGCTGTTGCTTGCAGCTTGGAACCTTCTTGTCACGCCGCCGGTTTTAGGTCATCGCTCAGTGCGGCGGGCAGGATGCGCGCCGAACGAGCGCAAGGAGAACATCCATGAAAAAAACCGGATCGGCCGCCTGGCAGGGCGGCATCAAGGACGGCAAAGGCTCCATCTCGACCGAAAGCGGCGCCTTGAAGGCCTATCCTTACGGCTTCGCCAGCCGTTTTGAGGGTCAGCCCGGCACCAATCCGGAGGAACTCATCGGCGCCGCGCACGCCGGCTGCTTCACCATGGCGCTCTCGCTCATTCTCGGTGAGGCCAAGCTCACCGCCGAACAGATGGACACGACGGCGGAAGTGACGCTCGAGAAAGAGGGCGACGGTTTCACCATCACCAAGGTGCATCTCACTTTGCGCGCGCAAGTGCCGGGGGCCGATCAGGCGACTTTCCTCGAACTCGCCAACAAGGCCAAACAAGGCTGCCCGGTTTCCAAACTTCTGAAAGCGGAAATCACGCTCGACGCGGCTCTCGTCTGACGCGGACGCCGTGCCGGCCTGAGGCAGGCCGCGGCGGCGCCCCGCCCCGGGGTCCCGTGTTGTGAGAACGGGACGCCGCTAACCTCACAGCGGCGCCATATCCCTGTTGGATGCCCCTGTTGGATTGCAGCGTCCCGAACGATTCGTTCAGACAGGAAAAACGGGCGAGCCTGACGCTCGCCCGCCACATCCCGCCCGCCAGAACCCGCCCGCAAAAGCCGAATTATCGGCGCTGCTTGCAAGTAGAGAATTGATCTTCAGTGTTCACGGCGATGTCCGAAGAGACGCAACCAAAGAAGCCGACAAGGCCAGGCTGGGCCGCGTAACCGAGGTAATCGAGGCCGAATATATCCTCCACGGTCTTCAGCAGAGAATAATGGTTAAAGGGCGTGTTGGAGACGGAGCCCGGCTTGATGAAAGGCGAAAGCAACAGGGCGCCCGACCTATCGCCGCCAAACGCCTGATTGGTGAGCGTATACGAGCCGATCTTGATGGTTTGCGGAAACGATCCGAGATTTGGTCCCGGCTGTTCGCTACAGCAGCTCTCTCCCGGTGTGCTGATGACATAGCCGCCGGACGCATTTTTGGTGATGCTCCCAATTCCGCCTTCGTCAAAATTGATGACCAAAAGGCCGCCGCGCTGATAGGCAGGCGACGCCATGATGATCGGAACCCATTTCTGCAGAAATTGATCCGCCGAAACGAGGCCGCCGGGCTGACCGTTGACGCAAGGCGCGTCATGCCCGTCATTGCAAAGATTGGGCGTGATGAAAACAAAATTGGGCGTCGTCGCCTCAAATGCGATGTCGTGAGACAGGCGATCGAGATTGACGACATTGGCCTCGCAATCGGCGGAGTCGATGATGGAATGGAAATAAACGAAAGGATTATGCCGGCTCGCGTATTGATCGCCTCGAGGCGCTTTGGCGTTCGGCGCTTCGGCGTTCTGCGTGTTGTCGGCCGCGTTGAGAACGGGATGACCGCAGGTTGACGCTTCCCGGCTGGGATCGGCGCCCATATCCTCCATATAGGCGCGCCACGTCTTGCCGGCCGCTCTCATCTGATCCGGCAGGGTTTTGATCGTTCTTGGGTAAACGCAGCCGATGCCGATCGCCTGGCCGTCCGCCGTCATGCCGCTTAGCTGGAAATCGGCGTAGGTCTGGCAATCAGCGCGCGTCTCGTTGGTCGCCGCCTGACCGCTGATCATGGCGATATAGTTATCAAGGCTAAAATGCCCCGTGCCGAAATATTGCGTCAGCAACGCGCCTTTCGCCTTCAGGGTCTGCGACAGATAGGGCGCCTTCGAGGCGGCGCCGAAGGTGACGTCATAGCCCTCGTTCTCCAAAGTTATGACGAACACATGTTCGATTCGGTGAGAGCCGCCAGGACCATGCCAATCCCAATCCCGTGACGACGCGGTCCCGGGCATCGCCAAGGCCGCGGCGAAAGCCAGCGACGCAAACGCCAACCGAAGCAACCTGATCATTTAGCCCCCCCGTTAAAAAAGACGCCCGCCCAGCACAGCCTGAGCGCGTCAGTTCAACATGAGGCGGTTGCATATAACTCCGATATGACAACTTCACTTCCAAAGTGTGGAATTCGGCATTATCACGCGTCGGCGAAGTCTCAGTCCGCGATCGAATGCGCCGCGATATAGCCGCCAATAGCGCTCGCAGCGTTCAGCATATGCGCCCGCATTCGCCGCGAGGCCTCCTCGCCGTCACCTTGCGCGATGGCGACCATGATGCCCTCATGTTCGTCCCGCGAGCGATGGATGCGGTCGGCTTGGCGCAATTGCGTGCGGCGGAATGATTTGAGCCGCGCGCGGATCGCGAGCGCCTGCTCGGCCATGAAACTGTTGTGGGTTGCGAGATAGATCGCCTCGTGGAAACGGCTGTTGAAGGCGTCATAGCCGTCGATGTCGCCCTTTTCGACGAGACTGCGCGAAGCCTCGTGCAGATCGAGCAAATGGCTGCGTTCGAGCGGCGTCATGCGATAGGTGGCGAGCCTCACGCACATCGCCTCAACTTCCGCCGTCGTCTCGAACATATCCATGATCTGCTCCGGCGTCAGGCGCGTGACGACGACCCCCCGCCTCGGCCTCATCTCGACGAGGCCGCTGACCGATAATTGGCGAAGCGCCTCTCGCACCGGCGTGCGCGAGGCCCCGAAGCGATTGGCGAGATCCTGCTCATCGAGCGCCGCGCCGGCGGGGAGCTTGCCCGACGCGATTTCATCGGTAAGAGCGTTACGGATCTGATCCGACAGCAGGCCCGGATCTTCGCGGTTGCGTTTTGTGGAGAGTGGCGACGACTCAATTTTGCCGTTGCTGCTTTGCGTGATCCTGGCCATAGTCATCCTGTTATCGCGCGGACCGCCAGATAGAGAATGGACGGTCCGACAAGGCAACCGATGCCTGTATGAAATGTCGCCGTCAAAGCGCCATAGGGCACCAGTTTCGGATCTGTCGCGGCGAGCCCGCCGGCGACGCCGCTCACCGTTCCCATCAAGCCGCCGAAAGCCATGGCGGAGCGCGGATTGTCGAGGCCGACAAAGCGGGCGAGCATCGGCGTCGTCACCATGATGAGCACGGCTTTCAGCACGCCTGTTGCGATCGCAAGCGCGATGACGGTCGAACTCGCGCCGAGCGCCGCTCCGGTGACGGGGCCAACGATATAGGTGATCGCGCCGGCGCCGATCGTCGTGATGCTCACGGCGTCCGAATAGCCGAAGGCCACCGCGGCCGCGGCGCCGATGATGAAGGGAAGCACGGTGCCGATCACGAGAGCGAAAACGCCGAGCATTCCCGCTTTGCGCGCCTCAACGACATCGACCTCGAAGGCCGTCGCGACGATCGCGAAATCGCGCAGCATGGCGCCGCCGAGAAGGCCGATTCCGGCAAAGACGGGCATGTCGGCGATCCCTTTCTGGCCGCCGGTGACAAGGCCGCCGACATAGGCAAGGCCAAGACCCATGACGATCGCGATGGCCGAGCCGTGGATGCGCCCCATGGTCAGCCGTTTTGAAATGATGAGCGAAACCCACATGACGACGCCGACGAAGGCGAAGGCGGCGACGAGGCTTTGCTCGATGAAGATGTGCTGGATCATATGCATCATGAGCATCAAGCCTTTTTGCCCGGAGCATCGGGAACGAGATCGCCGGAAATAATCTCGCCGCCACGTTCGACCTCGGCTTCATCATGGACGTCCGAGGGCCGCTCTCTGCCGATCCGCCCGATGAGCGCCGTCGCGCCGAAACAGGCGATGACGGTCCCGATCGCCGTCACAAGCACCAGCGGGCCGCCGCGAAGCGCCGCGACGACATTTTGCTGAGACGCCATTGCGACGACGATGGGGATATACATCGTGCCCCAGAACTCGACGCCCAGCTTGACGCCGTGGGAGAGGGCGCCTGACTTCTGCAGCCAGACGCGCGCCGCGATCAGCAGCATCATCGCAAGGCCGACGCCGCCGACATTCGCCTTGACGCCGAGAAGGAGACCGAGAACATCGCCGAGAAAGACGCCGATGAGGGTGCAGATCGAAAGAAGGGCGACGCCGAAAATCGTCATGATCCCGCGCTCCTGGCAAAGTCGCGGCGCGACGCGCCAATGATGAGACGGCTAAGGCTCATTCCGCGTTTCCTCCTGCAAAAGCGCCGCTCTTGCTGGCGGCGACAGAAGTATACGTGATGATACTAAAAACGCAATCTTGTATACGCAACCAGCGCGAAAAAGATCCAGGCGCGCGCGGGCGAACTGTAACTTCGCAAGCCGGCAAGTCCTTTTGATTTGGTCCATGCGACAGCCTGGCGAGCTATTCTGTGTCTCCAATTTATTGATTACATGGCGCTTTATGCCACTCATCGATAAGTTTGACCAAGCTGGCCAAGATTAAGCTCGCGCTTGGAGCAGCTGGGAATGCGTAAGGGAGGCTGTCGGCTTTTACGGACTTTGTGTATACGGCGTATTGATTTTCTCATATTTTTGTATACAACACGACCAGGCGCGGCGCCTGACGCGGCGGCCGGGGGCGTCGGCACATTGGCCGCCGCCCGAAGCCCGTGCCAACCAATGAATGTCGAGGGGCGAAGCATGAGCCAATGGGGCGCGGAGCGGGCGGAGCGGGCGCAGCGGATCACAGCGGGGGCATCGCTGGCGGCGGGCAAGATCGTCGGCGCCGACATGGCCGTCGCCCTTCTCGAAGCGGTGATAAAACCCTTCGATCGCGTCTGCCTCGAAGGCGACAATCAGAAACAGGCGGATCTGCTCGCAAGGGCGCTCGCGGACGTCGACCCGGCCAAGATCCACGATCTCCATATGGTGCAGTCGGGCGTCGTGCTGCCCGAGCACCTCGATGTCTTTGAAATCGGCGTCGCGAAGCGGCTCGATTACGCTTATTCCGGCCCGCAGGCGGCGCGCATCGCGAAAATGCTGTTCGGCGGCCAGATCGAGCTTGGCGCCGTCCATACCTACCTCGAGCTGTTCGCGCGCTACTTCATAGATCTGACCCCCAATGTCGCGCTGATCGCGGCGGTCAGCGCGGACCGCGACGGCAATCTCTACACCGGACCCAACACCGAGGACACGCCGACGGTCGTCGAGGCGGCGGCCTTCAAGAGCGGCGTCGTGATCGCGCAAGTGAACGCCATCGTCGACAAGGTGCCGCGCGTCGATATCCCGGGCGACCGCGTTCATTTCGTCATCGAGGCGCCCAAACCGTTTTATGTCGAGCCGCTGTTTACGCGCGATCCAGGCGCCATCACCGAAACGCAGATCCTCACCGCGATGCTGGCGATAAAAGGCATTTACGCCCCCTATGGCGTGAAGCGGCTGAACCATGGCATCGGTTTCAACACGGCGGCGATCGAACTGTTGCTGCCGACCTTCGCCGAGCGTCTTGGCCTCAAGGGCAAAATTGCGACGCGCTGGGCGCTGAACCCGCATCCGACATTGATTCCGGCGATCGAATCCGGCTTCGTCGAGCAGATCCATTGCTTCGGCTCCGAGGTCGGCATGGATGATTATATCGAGGCGCGCTCCGACATTTATTTCACCGGGCCCGATGGATCGCTGCGCTCCAACCGCGCCTTCTGCCAGACCGCCGGGCTTTACGCCTGCGACATGTTCATCGGCTCGACGCTGCAGATCGACGTCAACGGCAACAGCTCAACGGTCACGACTTCGCGCATCGCCGGCTTTGGCGGCGCGCCGAACATGGGTTCCGACGCACGCGGACGGCGCCATCCAAGCCAGCCCTGGCTACAGGCTGGCAAGGAGGCGGACCCCGACGGCAGCCCCGCTCTGCGTCGGGGGCGGAAACTCGTCGTCCAGATCGGCGAGACCTTTGGCGAGGGCAATGCGCCGACATTCGTTGAAAAGCTCGACGCTATCGCGCTCGCTGAAAGACTGCATCTCGATCTGGCGCCGGTGATGATCTACGCTGACGATGTGACGCATATTGTGACCGAGGAGGGAATCGCCAATCTCCTCCTCTGCCGCGACAGGGATGAGCGGGAACAGGCCGTGCGGGGCGTCGCGGGTTATACAGAAGTCGGCCGCGGGCGCGACGCCAAAATGGTGCGGCGCCTGCGCGAACGCGGCGTCATTCAGCGCCCGGAAGATCTTGGCGTCGACGTGCTCGACGCCGACCGCAGCCTGCTCGCGGCGCGATCAATCAAGGACCTTGTGCGCTGGTCGGGCGGTCTCTACCGGCCGCCGTCGAAATTCCGCAACTGGTGAGGAGCGGACCAATGGAAAATCTCACATTTCGTCATAAAACCAGAAAGCCCGCGTCGGGAACGAAGCGCGAGGCGATCGTCGGCGTCGTCGCCTCCGGCAATCTCGAAGTGCTGGTCGAGCGCATGCTGCCGGATGAGGATTGCCTGATCGACGTCGCCACCGCCGCGCATGGCTTCGGGGAAGTCTGGTCGGCGGTCGTCGCCGATTTCGTCGAGCGCTATTCGCCCGGAGGATTGCGCATGTCGATCAATGATGGCGGCGCGCGGCCGGATACCGTCGCCTTGCGGCTCGCCCAGGGGCTGCGGCTGATCGAGGAGGAAAGCGCTTGAGCGCCTTGCTGAACGCCCATCCCGCCCTTGTGAGCTGGTACGAGGCGAGCGCCCGCGCGCGCATCGCGGGCCTCGTCGATCCCGGCAGTTTCCAGGAATTCATCGGCCCGGCGGAGCGCGAAGAAAGCCCGCATCTCGATATCTTCGACCTGCCCAGGCAGTTCGACGACGGCATGGTCGTCGGGCGCGGGACGCTCAAGGGCAAAAAACTTTTCATCGCCGCGCAGGAAGGCCGCTTCATGGGCGGCGCCTTCGGCGAAGTGCATGGCGCGAAGCTTGTCGGGCTTTTGCGCGCCGCCCGCGCAAATGTCAGCGACGTGCTCATCCTGTTCGATACGGGCGGGGTCCGGCTGCAGGAAGCGAACGCCGGAGAACTGGCGATCGCGGAGATCATGCGCGCCGTCCTTGACTTGCGCGCCGCTGGCGGGCGCGTCATCGGACTGATCGGCGGCCGCGCCGGCTGTTATGGCGGCGGCGGATTGATCTCCGGCTGTTGCAGCGCTCTTGTGATCTCCGAGCAAGGCCGCATCAGCGTCTCGGGCCCCGAAGTGATCGAGACCAACAAAGGCGTCGAGGAATTCGATTCACAAGACCGCGCGCTCGTCTGGCGGACGATGGGCGGCAAGAGCCGCCGCCTGCTTGGCGTCGCCGATGGTTTTGCCGATGATTCGATCGAGAGTTTTCGCGAGGCGGCGCTGGAACTGATCCAAACCGCTCCGCGCTTCGATCTCGCCTCCATGCTGGCCGAGCAGGCGCGGCTCGAACAAAGGCTGGAGCGCTTCGGCGCCTGCGCGGACGCGACGGAAATCTGGGCCAAGCTCGGCGTCGCCGCGCCCGAAAAAATTCCCGACATGGAAACCGACGCCTTCATCGAGATCGCCGACGCGGTTCAGGAGAAAAGCCATGACGCCCGATGAAATCCTGGCCTCGCTCTTCCCCCAAGGCCATGATGTCGTGGTCGACGATGAAGGGCTTGTCTCCGGTTCGGGGCCTTTAGAAAACGGCGCCCGCACTGAAGTGATCGGCATTGCGCACAGGGCCGCGCTCGGCGTCGACGGCGCGGTGAAATTGGCGCGAAAGGTGCTGGCGGTCATCGAGGCGGGCCACACGGGGCCCCTGCTCGTTCTCGTCGACAGCGACAGCCAGCGCATGAGCAAGCGCGACGAGATGCTGGGCCTCAGCGAATATCTCGCGCATCTGTCAAAATGCCTGATCCTCGCTGATTTGCGCGGCATAGCGACGATCGGCCTGCTCTATGGCCACACCGCTGCGGGCGCCTTCATCGCCACCGCGCTTTCGACGCGCGTTCTGGTCGCCCTGCCGGGCGCCGACCCCGAAGTGATGGACCTGCCATCCATGTCGCGCGTGACGAAGCTTTCCATCGACGTGTTGAAAGAGAAGGCGAAATCGACCCCCGTCTTTGCGCCGGGGCTCGATAATCTCGCGCAGACCGGCGCCGTGCTCGAAAGCTGGGACCCGAATAGATCGCTTGCCGCGCAGCTATCGGAGCTGCTTCAACGCCAACCGACCGCCGGCGATCACCGCGACGCCCTCGGCAAGGCGCGCGGCGGGAGACCCAAAGCCGCGGACATAGCGTTGCGCGTCCAGTCCCTCGCGGCCAGCGATGTCTGACCGTTTGTTCGCGGCGTGGGGAACGCCAGCTTCGCCCGCGCGCCACGCGCTGCTTCGCGTCGAGGCGCAAGCTTACGCCTTGATGCTCGCCGAACGGCCGGACCTCACGGACCCGCTCCTCAAGGATTGGGTTCTGGCGGACCGCCCGCTGATCGCCCGGCGCCGCGCGCCTTGCGACGCAAGAGACCTCGTTCCGGCCGGCGTTCCGTTGCCGCCTGCGCATGGCAAGAAGCGCATCGCTTTGCAACTCGCGCCGGGCGCGATTTTGAGCCTTGAGCCGCCGCCGCTTCTCGCCGATTGCGCAGCCTTCGCGCCAGCAGGGTGGCGCCCGGCGATCGAGGCGATCTTACACTTTTGCAATGGCGTTGGCGTTGAGCCGCGCGTTTTCGGCGCCCTTGCCTGGTCCGCCCTGACCGGCCTCGATTATTTGAGCCCCTCCTCCGACCTCGATCTTCTTTTCGCCGTCGCGCCCGACGCTGACGTCGCGGCGCTGCTTGAAGGGCTGGCGCGGATCGACGCCGGCGCTCCCATGCGGCTCGACGGCGAGATCCTGCGGCTCGATGTGGGCTTTGCAGGAAACTGGCGCGAACTCGCCGCTGGAGCCGAAGAAATCCTCGTCAAGACCATCAAAGACGTCGCTCTATGGCCGCGGCGCGCATTCCTTACTCCGGGCGTCGCGACTCGGGGAGCGCGAGACTGGCGCGCCGCCTCGTGAGCGCCGCGCTTGCTCTACGCGTCTGCCCGCGAGCGCCCCAAAACCCGGCGAGCGGCGAAAAGGCCGCCTTGACGCCGGAAGCGATCGGCGCGCTCGCCACGGCCTGTCTTCGCCTCGAGGTCGAGACCTGGCCAAAGCCCGGCCTCGTCAGCCATGTCGATAATGGCAGCCACGCCGATATGGACGCCGCTTTGCTTCATCGCAGCGCGGGGGGTCTCGAACCGTTTTTCGCGGCGATCGCAAAGGCCGCCGGCGCCGGCGCCGATATGGATCGCCTGCGCGGCGTCGGCATGGCGGCGGAAGCCGAGATGCTGGCGGCGACCGGCGGCGTCAACACCCATAGAGGCGCGATCTTCGGCCTTGGCCTCCTTTGCGCCGCCGCCGCCTTGCGCAACGCCCGCGAACCAACGCTTGGCGCGACCGTCAGCCGCCGTTGGGGGCGGGCGATCCACGAAGGCCCCGCCGCGCCGCATAGCCATGGATCGCGGGCGGCCCGCAGATATGGCGCGAGCGGCGCGAGGGGCGAAGCGGCGACGGGATTTCCAAGCGTCTATGGTTTGGGCGCGCCCGCTCTCGACGAAGGTCTAAGGCTTGCGCCGCATGATCCGGAAGCCGCGCGGGTGCAGGCGATCTTCGCGCTCATCGCTGGCGTCGCGGACACCAATATTCTGCATCGCGGCGGCGCCGAGGGCCTCGCCTTCGCGCAAAGGCGCGCGGCGGAGTTTCTGGACCGGGGCGGCGTCGGCGCACCAGGCTGGCGCGAAAGGGCGGCCCGCGTCCATGACGAATTCGTCGCGCGCCGTCTCAGCCCCGGCGGTTCGGCTGATCTCCTGAGCATGAGCCTTTTTGTCCGCGCGGTCGAGCGACCTGCCCGATCCATGCGGAGCGAATTCGATCATGCGCGCGGGGCGCAATGACGCTCGCCATCCTCTGCTCGGGCCAGGGAGCCCAGCATCGCGACATGTTCGCCCTGACGGCGGACGCGCCGGAAGCCGCCGGCGTCTTCGCCGCGGCGACTGAGGCGCTCGGCTGCGATCCGCGCGCCTTCGTTCATGAAAGCAGCGATGCGACGATGCACGCCAACGCGGCCGGGCAAATTCTTTGCGTGACGCAGGCGCTCGCGGGCTTCGCGGCTCTCACGTCGGTCGTCGAATCCCTTTCCGGACGCACCACGATCGCGGGCTACAGCATCGGGGAGCTGGCGGCCTGGGGCTGCGCGGGGCTTTTTACGCCGGCGGCGACGATTGATCTTGCTCGGCAACGGGCGGCGATGATGGATGAAGCGGGCGCTCCCGGCGATGGCCTCGCCTTCGTCCGCGGCCTCGACCGCCAGCGCATCGACGCGCTCTGCGCGCGTCACGCTTGCGCCATCGCCATCATCAACCCCGGCGAAACCTTTATTCTCGGCGGCGATCGCATTGAACTCGGCGCGTTGTGCGATGAGGCGCTGCGCCAGGGAGCCTCCAAGGCGGGCGCGCTCAAAGTCAACGCCGCCTCTCACACCCCCCGCCTCAAAGCCGCCAGCGCGCGCTATCGCCAAGCTTTAGCGGCAGAGCGGCCGCTGCAACGCCCGCCGTCGCGCATGCGCCTCCTCAGCGGCATTGACGCCGCGGCCGTGCTGAATGTCGAAACGGGCCTCGACAAGCTCGCCGCTCAGATTTCGCAAACGATCGACTGGGTGGCCTGCCTTGAGGCCTGCGTCGAGGCAGGCGTCGATAGATTTATCGAGCTTGGCCCCGGGCGGGCGCTGGCGAATATGACGAGCGAGGCCTATCCCAAAATCCCGGCGCGCGGTCTCGAAGATTTCCGCGGTCTTGATGGGGTCAGAGCCTGGCTCGCAAAAAGTCCGGGCTGACGGGGCGCTGTCTTGCTTTTTAAGGCGAGAACCCACATTTGTTTGGAGGCGGGAACAGATATGGCGAAGTTGCCTGTCCCCGTTTATACGTTTATACGTTCAAAATCAAAAAATATCGGCGGCGCGCATCCGGCGTCCACAAGACCGATGAGACCGCTTGGAGGAGATGAAAATGCGGGCATTTTTCGCGCCAAGGGCCGTTGCTTCCTTCGGCTTTGCGCTGGCGGCGTTGACGGCCGCCTTCATGGCCTCGCCTCCTGCGCGGGCGGCGGCGGGCGATGATCCGGCGGAGCGGGAAGCCCGCTGGCAGGACATCGCCAAGACAGTGTTCGGCGATCGCGCGCCGAAGGATGGCGCGGGCGTCATAGAGCTCGGAACGTCGCTTCGCGCGGAGGACGCTTCTCTCGTGCCGATGACCGTCACGCTCTCCGGCAAAGAGCCGATCAAAGGCATGTATCTCATCATCGACGACAATCCCTCGCCCGTCGCCGCGCATTTTATCTTCGGACCCGCCGCCGATCCCCGCGAAATCAAGCTTCGCGTGCGCGTCAACACCTACACGAATGTCCATGCCATAGCGGAAACGGCGGACGGCGGACTTTACGAGGCCGTCAGGTTCATCAAGGCGGCGGGCGGATGCTCCGCGCCGATGGGCATGTCCAATGAAGAAGCGATGAAGGACATCGGCGACATCAGACTGAAATTCCCGCCGGACGCCGCGCCGGGCAAGGCGACGCAAGCGACGCTCATGGTGCGCCATCCAAACTTCAACGGGATGCAGATGGATCAGATCAGCCGCATGTATACGCCGGCGCGCTATATCCAGTCGATCAGCGTCACGACTGGCGATAAAAAAGTGTTCGATCTTTCAACCGATATTTCGCTCGCCAGCAACCCGGTGATCAGCTTCGGCCTCGTGCCGCAGGGCGAGGTCAAGATCGCCGTCGACGACAGCGACAAAGCCCATTGGGAAAAGAGTTTTCCCGGGCCGCAGCTGAGCAATTGAGATCGGCGAACATGCGCCATTTCACTGCGATTGCTTTCGGCCTCGCCTTGATCGCCGCGGCGCCGGCCGACAGTCCCGGCCATGTGCCGGAGCCGGCCGGCCTCTGGCAGGGGCCGATGCACGGCTATACGCCGAACACGGTCGAAGGCGCGAGCGTCCTCGACACCGCGGCTCTGACCAGGCTCCTCGCTGAAAAAAAGCCCGTGCTGATCGATGTCGCGCTCGCCGACAAGAAGCCGCCGTCCATGGCGGCGTCGGCTCCCTGGATGCCGGCGCACAGGTCGATCCCGGGCGCTGTGTGGATGCCGGGCGCTGGCGGCGGATCGTCCGACGCGCCCTTTGCAGACGCATTCGCCCGCCGCATCGCGGATCTGACGGGCGGAGATCTGTCGCGCCCTATCGTCACCTTCTGCCATCCCGAATGCTGGGGCAGCTGGAACGCCGCCAAACGTCTGGTCGGGCTCGGCTACAAAGAGGTTTACTGGTACCCGGAAGGACTGGAGGGCTGGCAGGCCGAGCGCGACCCCGCCACCGTCAAGGCCGATCCGGTCTGGGCGGAGGCCGACCCGGCAGATCAGCCGCGATAACCGACGGCGCGGCTGCAATCAGGGGCCCTCGGGCGGATGGCGCCCGCGGGCGCCGGGCCGAGGATCAGCCCAAAGGGGTTAAGCCATGCTCAGTCGCCGCGCTTTGCTTGCCGCCTCGATCGCCGCTCTCAGCTTCCACGCGGCTCTCGCCGGAGGGCCGCCAACGCCCTTCGATCAAAGCGCTTTTGAAGCGGCGCAAAAGGCGGGCAAGCCGATCCTCGTCGAAATCACCGCGCCGTGGTGTCCAGTGTGCGCGGCGCAAAAGCCAATCATCGAAAAGCTGCGCACGGATCCGCGCTTCAAGGAACTCGAGATTTTCAACGTAGATTTCGACACGCAAAAGGAGCTGGTGCGCCGCTTTGGCGCGCATCTGCAAAGCACCTTGATCTGCTTCAAGGGGACGCAGGAGACAGGCCGCTCCATTGGCGAGACGCAAGCCGAATGGATCGAGCAACTCCTTGAAAAGACGCTTTAGCTGGATGCGTCCCGACGAAAGCGCCGCGCCGGGCGCCGCGATGAGCATGGGCTGGCCGGAGCTGACGGCGCGCGCGCTCTGCCGGCATGGCGCCTCAACCTGCGTCCTCGGCGTTTTTCAACCCGCTGGTTACCCATTCGCGTCAAGACTTTGAAAAAACGGCGGTATATACTGAATGTTGCGCCGCTGATCCTTGGCTAATCGCAAAATATTCGATTCGATATCTAACGCTTATTGAACTTTATTCATATTCATCAGTCATTCGTATTCGTGAGGCTGCTATGCTGTCAATTTGGCGGCGCAAAAAGACGCGCCCGGTCATCTGCATGCTCGAGACCTATTCATGCGTTGGCGGCCTGCAGAATTTCAACCGGCGGGTGCTGGTCAATGTAGCGTCGCGCTCACGCGATGGCCGGCAAAAGCAGTCCGCGCTTGCAATATTGGCTGGCGACGACGGGGTCGAGATTCCAACCTTCGACGGGCTCGATATTGCGACGCCTAAAGGACGGTGGCGATTTTTCATCGCGTCCGTTTGGGCCGGAGTAATGGAAGCCGATATTCTGGTTCTGGGCCTTATCAATCTGCTTCCCATCGCCATCGCGGTCCGACTATTTCGCCCCAAACTGCCGATTTTGATGTTCGTGCACGGGGACGACGTGTGGAATCAGCAAATCCACCGCAAGAAGCGTTTCTACGAAACGCCGTTGATCGGCGTGCTGACTCGGATCGCCTCGGTTAGCCAATTCACGGCGGATGTCATGGCGCGGGAATTTCACGTCGCGCCAGAAAAATTCAGGGTGCTGCCGAACGCGGTCGATCCGTTGGAAGGCGCGGCCGCCGCTTCCGCCGGGCAGCCTCTCACAATTTTGACGGTCGCCCGTCTCGGCTCCGCCGATCGCGAGAAAAACGTCGGCTTGATGATCACCGCCGTGGCCGCCCTGAAAGAGAGACTGCCAGGCGTCAGATATGAGATCGTGGGCGACGGCGCCCTACGGCCCGAGCTTGAAGCGATGGCGAGGGGACTGGGTCTTGACGACAACGTCACATTTCACGGGCGCCTCGACGATCGGGATTTGCAAAAGGCCTACGCGCGGGCCTCGGTCTTCGCCATGCCGTCCAACAAGGAGGGATTTGGCATTGTCTATCTCGAGGCGTGGCAACACGGCTTGCCGGTCATCTGCAGTTCGGTTGGCGCGCCGAGTGAAATCGTATCGGATGGCGTTGACGGATACGTCATCGATCCGACCAATGTTTCAGCGTTGGCGGATCGGCTCCACGACCTGCTGACGCAGCCCGGGCTGGCGAAGGCGATGGGCGAACGCGGCCGTCAGAAGGTCGAGCGGAAATATCTCAACACGAACTTTCGCCTTCACCTCGACGCCATCCTGGAGGAATTGTCCAGCGATGCGCTCCGGCACAAATTTGCTTCAGGCGGAAAGGTGTCATTGCAGCCTTGAACGCGATGGGCGATAGCGTGAGGACTGAAGCGGCCTGTTCTATGCCGAGCGCCTCCCGTCCCTGGCTATCCCGACTCATTCGTTCGTCGCGGAATCGCATTCCTCTCTTTAAGCTTTTGTATTAACGCGCGTTATTGGTCCGAAGAGCCTGCAACTTCCGGCCTCGCGCTGCGGAATAAAGCAATCTGGTTCAGAATGCGTTTTCACTATGAATCTCGCGCAGGATGGTCATGACGCCAATCTTGATATCGAAAAGCACAGACCAATTGTCGATATAAAACAGATCGCAGCGCACGCGGTTCTCTACCTGTTCGATGGTTGTCGTCTCGCCGCGCCAGCCATTGACCTGCGCCCAGCCGGTAATGCCGGGCTTGACGCGATGACGTAGCGCATATTGTTGCACCACATCCGCGAACAGCCGATCGGCCGCCTTGGTGTTTGGCGCATGTGGTCGTGGTCCGACCAACGACATCGTGCCATTCATCACATTGAAAAGTTGCGTCAGCTCGTCAAGACTGGATTTGCGCAGCCATTTTCCAACCCGCGTGATGCGTGGATCGTCGCGCGTCGTTTGGCGATCCGCCATGACATCCGTCATATCCGCATACATGGTGCGAAATTTATAGCAGACGAACATCCTGTTGTTGAAACCGAGGCGAGGTTGGCGGAACAGGATCGGTCCGGGGCTGTCGAGCCGGATGATCAAAGCGAGCATGGCAAACAGAGGCGAAAGAAAAATGAGGGCCAGCCCGCCGACGACATAGTCGAAACAGAGCTTCTTCGCGGCCCGCCAGTCCTTCAGAGGATTTTCGCCGATCGAGATGACCGGGTTCGAGCCGACGACGCGGAACTGATGTCCGCGATAGGCGAGGCCGGCAAGGTCCGTGGTGAGGCAGACATCCGCGACCGTGCTGCTCAATTGCTCCAATACATCCAAGATGCGCTGCGCCGCGCTGAGCGGCAGCGCAACGGCGATCAACTCGATTTTCTCTTCGCGGCTATCGCGCACGAGATCGGCGACCGAACCCCGAACGGCGACATTGGCGTGCGTCGCAGGGACTCGGCCGGAGCGTAAGCGGTCGTCGTAGATCCCAACGATCTCGAAGGCCTCCGGTTCAGTTCGCAGCCGCTCGATGAATTCACGGCTGAAGTCGCTCACGGCGACGACGGCGATGCGGCGGCGAAAGCGTCCGGCCTGTATCCAGCGCCGCATCAACGCCGCGAGGGCAAAGCGGAAGCCGGCCAGCGTCAAAAGCCCCGAAGCCGCGAAGGCGAAGGGAAAGGCGCGAAGCGGCGGCGCCTGCGCATTGGCGAGGAACAGGCAGGCGATCACGGCGCCATCCGCGAGAACAACCGCTTTCAGGATCCCCCACATCTGCGTTTGCGCGACGCGCAGGCGATCAATCGCATAGCAGCCCGTCGAGGCGAGGATGGCGCAACCGGTCGACGCGCCGATGATTGCGGCGAGCATGGAAGGACCAGGCAAAGGCGCCTCGAAGCAGGCGGCGAGTCCATTCGCCGCAAGACAGGCGGCGAAAAGAAAAAGCGCGAAATCGAGGACGCGCACGACGCCAATAAAGACAGGCGTCGAGAACGGCTTCGCGGCGCGTCTGCCGATCGTGCTTTGGACTAGGCTGACCATCACTCGATTGTCCTTGGCGCGGAAATAATAAAGCGGCGCAATGCCGGGCGAGCCGAGGCCAGTGCGGATGTCATGCCGTTTGCGGCCGCATGGGGAGTTGAGTTTTGAGCCTGTGCTGCGCGTCGCCGATATTGCTTCAATGCGTGCGATCGCGGAGACAGTGCTTCAGGAACCTTGCGCGAAGCTGCACATTAAGCGGTCGGTCCATCAGCCGAGCGACAATACGGGCTGGCAAGCGCAGATAGCTCGCCGCCCCCTAACGCGCCCTGCGAGAAAACCCTCACATCGCGAAGGCTTCGCCAAATTCGGTGTGATTCGCGTCTAAAAACCGCGCGGCGCAGTTCGGCTCGTCAATTTCAGGATGTTTCACCGGATCGATATGAAACGGCCTGCCGCGCCTATGCGTAAACTCGTGGGCGTGCACGCGGAACCAGCGGCTCAGAGCCTTGGCTCCACCGGCTTCGGCGCTGTATGGCGGATCGCCCCCTCGCTTCGCCCGAGCATGAAGATGCCCCGCCGGAACGAACGCGTGACGATCGTCGAAAACATCGATGACGATCCAGTGGTCGGCGCGAAGCCGATGGAATTGCATAACTGCGAGGCTCCAGATCTCGTCCGGGTCCAAGGTCGTCTGAAACCAGGATTCATATTCTTCCGGTTTCCACTGCCGCAGGGTTTCCTTGCCGATCTGATAAAGCGACTGATGGCCCGTCGCCGCGCCCGACGGCATTCTGTCAAAGATTCGATCGAACACGACGGCGACGGCAGCCCATTCCGTTGTATCTTCGTACCAGCGGTCCTCTGTCCGCAGATAGCGCGGCAAGGCTTTCTGACGCGAGGGAGAAAGCTGGTAGCCGCTTCTCGTTTGCGTCGCAAACCACATGATGCCCGGGGCGATTTCCCTCGCATCGGCGACCTCGCCCCACGGGCTCAAAGCCGGCTTCGGCGAAGGACGGGCCGCCAGCCTGCTCCAAAGCGAAGGCGTCGGACCCTGATCGGCGCCTCCGATCTCGGCCAGCGTCAGAGGAGGCAACTCCACCTCCAGCCGATCAAAAAAATAGGGCATAACCGCATCCCTCCAAATATGAACCGCCGATCAAAAGCGTTTCGGGGGCCTTTGACGATCAAAGCTAGAGCTTTGTAAAAAACTGCGCCGTCCTAATAATCAGTCTGAAAACCATCGAAAATATATTACATCATTTCGATGGGATCGCAGTTTTTAATAATCATTTATTCTCTACGGTAAATCGCCAAGATCCCGCCTGCCTTATTCACTCAATTTTAAGTTGCGCCGCTGCCTGGTCAGCGCTGGCAAGGTAAGATGACCTTGAAACTTTGCCGCTGATCTAAAAAGATGTTCGGCATTTGAATGAAAGGGAGACGTTCGCCGCCGCCGGCTCAAGCCCGACCGCGCGGCCCTCCGGGGACGCTTCCAAAGACGACGATCGGCGCGCTGGCGCCGGGACGCTCCGCTAAGGCGTCGTCGTCACCGGCAGGACGCCGTGACCACCGCGTCAACGGGCTGGCCGCCGTCGGCGGGCGTGAGCTTGCTCAAGGTAAGCTTCAGCCGGCCCGCGCTCGCAAGGCTCTTCAGCCTGATGATCATGACGTTCGACCAGAACTCAGGCGGAGCGTCGACAGCCGCGACGCCTTCGCTTGCAGCCTCCCCCGCCTTGATCGCCCGGTCGAAGGCGACCAGCACCGACGCATCGGCGCCGACGCCGCCGAAGCCGCAATTCACGGAAGGCAGCGCGGCGGCGGCGCCTGGATCCGATGAAACCGCCGCCATCGCATCGTTGACCTTGGCTGTGGGATCGGAGCCGGGGCGGATGAAAGCGCCAAGAGGCGTCATTGGCTCGTCTGGCGTCAGCGGCGGCATATTGCCCGTGGCGGCGTAAGCGCGCCAGACCTTCGCGGCGCGTTCGCTCGGCAGCCAGATGAACGGTCGCGGATCGTGGTAGCCGTCGCGCGGGCTGATCGCAACATTGACCATGCGCTCGCCGTCGCCCCAGGGCTGTGTCGACGTCCTGACCGCGACGTCGTAAGTCCCAAGCCATCCCGCGTGGTTCCGCCAGTCCGGCGCAAGAGCGGGGCCGGCGAGCGGAGGCGTCGCGGGCAGGCGCAGCTTCAGCACTTCCTCAAGCCAGACCCGCAGAAACCGAAAGTCGATTCTATGCTGATATCCATGCACCGAGCCGCCATGCCAATGCCCCGGCTGGCTGATCAAGGTGAGGGGCGCGCCGGCTTTTGCGGCGAGGTTGCGGGCGAAGGCGTCGTGCGTAATCTTGGGGTTTGCATCCTCGACGTCGGTTAAAAGTCCGCCAAAGCCGTCGTCCGGATCGGAAAGGAATAATTGCGGAACCCACGCCGGCGCCTGATAGGGCGGCTGATCAAGTTCATCGAGGCCGATGACGGCGAGAACCCTTTGCGGCGGCAGTCGCGAATCGGCGTTTGAGAGAAGCGGGCTGGACGCGGTTCCGCCCGCCGCCGCCGCGCCGACCGAAAAGCCGAACAATACGACGTTGAGATTCTCGATCTCGGGGTGGTTCGGGAGTCGGCGGGCCGCCGCCCGCAGCGTGTCGAGAATCTTCTTTGCGTTGCCCTCAGGGTCGGAATAGGTCAGCGGCAAATCGAGCTGGATGCTGTTGAACTCGGCGGCGGCGGCGCGCCAGTTTGGCTCGCCGTCGGGCAGCCACACCGGGCTGATATTGATGAAAGCCGCCCGCGCGGGTTTTGCGAGGTCAGGAAGGTAAGCGTCATACCCATTGATCTTGCCCCTCCACGGGTTCGGCTCGGACGCGTCAGGGGCGGCCGCGGAGGCCCCCGCGAGGCCAAGGGCAATCGCTAAAGCGAGGGTCAAAGCGCGCAAGCTCATATTTGCTCCCAACCCGTTCTTCGCCAGGGGCGCTTCGAAGGCATCCTAATGCGCGGCGTCCGGCCAAAATGGGCGGACAGGATCATAAACCCTGCGTAACGCCTTGAGGAAGATTCCAGCGGCCTGAACCAACACAAGCTCGCGAGCCGGGCGGCGGGATCACGTTGCCTCCGGCGTTTGCGTGATGGTGTTCGGGCGGTTAAAAGCATATCGGCGGCGGTCGCACGAGGCCGCCGCCCGCAAAGGTCCGCCCGAGCCCTACTGACGGAGGAATTGGCATGAAGAACCCGGATGCGCGGGCCTGGATGTGGTCCGACGCGGTGGATATGCTGGCGCGCGCGGACCGTCTTCATCGCCAGCTCTTCCAGCTCGCCTCGAGCCAAAGCCGCAAATCCAGCTGGGAGCCGCCCGTCGACGTCGTCGAGACCGACCGCGAAGTGATCGTGCTGGCGGCGCTGCCCGGCGTCGATCCGCAAAACATCAAGGTGGCGATCGAGAACGGTCAACTGGTGATCGCGGGCGAACGGCTGCTGCCGCCGGAGTTCAGAACCGCCGCGATCCATCGCCTGGAGCTGCCGCAGGGACGCTTCGAACGGACGCTGCCGCTGCCGCCCGGCCGCTATGAAGTTTTGCGGCCTTCGGCGGCCAATGGCTGTCTCGCCATCGTCCTGCGTAAAGTGATTTAGAGCGCGATGAGCTAAATCCGTCCTGCTCATCACTTCCCTATTTTGACGAATGATCTCAGCCAGGCGTCGGCTATTTCCTGCAAGATCATCGTCCAACCGGAAATCCCGCCATGTCGCGCTTCGCCTCCCCGCTCTTTGCACAGGCCGTCCACGCCGCAGACGCCGCGACCGGCGCCGCCGCCCCCGCCGCGGACACGAACGACGCCGATCCGCACAAGGACGCGCTGATCATCGTGCCGGTTCGCGGCTTCGTGCTGTTTCCCGGCGTCGTCATGCCGGTGACGATCGGCCGGCCGGCGTCGATCGCGGCGGCGCAGGAGGCTGTGCGCCAGGGACGCCCGATCGGCCTCCTCATGCAGCGCGACCCCGCGGAGGACGATCCAACGCCGCTGAGCATGCATCGCATGGGCGTCGTCGCGACGATCTTGCGCTACGTCACCGCGCAGGATGGCGGCCATCATCTGATCTGCCAGGGCGAGCAGCGTTTCTACGTCGAAGAATTCGTGAAGGAGAAGCCCTTCCTCGCCGCGCGCGTACGGCGCATCGAGGAGCAGGACGTCCGCTCGCCCGACATTGAAGCGCGTTTCGTGCATCTCCAGGGCCAGGCGTCGGAGGCGCTGCAGCTGCTGCCGCAGACGCCGCCCGAACTGATCGCCGCCGTCAATAATGCGCCCTCGCCGGCGGCCCTCAGCGACCTCGTCGCCGCCTATATGGATGCAACGCCGGAGCAAAAGCAGGACATTCTCGAAACCATCGACCTGCCCGCGCGCATGGACAAGATCGCCCGGCTGCTCGCCCAGCGCATCGAGGTGCTCCGCCTCTCGCAGGAGATCAGCCGCCAGACCAAGGCCTCCCTCGATGAACGCCAGCGCGAGATCCTGCTGCGCGAACAGATGGCCTCGATCCAGCGCCAGCTCGGCGAAGGCGACGGCAAGGCGCAGGAGATCGCCGAGCTGACTGAGGCGATCGCCAAGGCCGGCATGCCTCCGGAAGTCGAAGAGGCCGCGCGCAAGGAATTGCGCAGGCTGGAGCGCATGCCCGACGCCGCGGGCGAATATGGCATGATCCGCACCTATCTCGACTGGCTGATCGAATTGCCCTGGGCGCTTCCAGATGAAGCGCCAATCGACATCGCGGAAGCGCGCCGCATTCTCGACGCGGACCATTTCGGCCTCGAAAAGATCAAGCAGCGCATCGTCGAATACCTCGCGGTGCGCAAGCTCGCGCCGCGGGGCAAGGCGCCGATCCTTTGCTTTGTCGGGCCGCCCGGCGTCGGCAAGACCTCGCTCGGCCAATCCATCGCCCGCGCCATGAGCCGCAAATTCGTCCGCGTCAGCCTCGGCGGCGTTCACGACGAGGCCGAAATCAGGGGCCACCGCCGCACCTATGTCGGCGCCCTGCCCGGCAATATCATTCAGGCCATCCGCAAGGCCGGCGCGCGCAACTGCGTCATGATGCTCGACGAGATCGACAAGATGGGCTCCGGCATTCATGGCGATCCGGCCTCCGCCATGCTCGAAGTGCTGGACCCCGAACAGAACGGCACGTTTCGCGACAATTATCTGGCCGTTCCTTTCGATTTGTCCCGCGTGGTCTTTATCGCCACCGCCAATCTGCTCGACACCATCCCGGGTCCGCTGCGCGACCGTATGGAGATCATCAGCCTCGCCGGCTATACGGATTCCGAAAAGCTGCAGATCGCGCGCCGCTATCTTGTCCGCCGCCAGCTCGAGGCGAACGGCTTGACGCAGGATCAGGTCGAGATCGACGATGACGCGCTCGCCGACGTCATCCGCGGCTATACGCGCGAGGCCGGCGTGCGCAATCTCGAGCGGGAAATCGGCCGCGCGCTGCGCCATGTCGCGGTCCGCATCGCGGAGGGCAGCGCCAGCCATGCGCATATCACCCGCGCCGACCTCGCCGAACTTCTCGGGCCGCCGCGCTTCGAGGATGAAGTCGCAATGCGCGTCAGCCTGCCCGGCGTCGCAACCGGCCTCGCCTGGACGCCCGTCGGCGGCGACATCCTCTTCATCGAAGCGACGAAAACGCCCGGCCACGGCAAGCTCATTCTCACCGGCCAGCTCGGCGAGGTCATGCGCGAAAGCGTTCAGGCCGCCCTCAGCCTCGTCAAGAGCCGTGCGGCGGATCTCGGGATCGATCCGGAGACCTTCGACAAGACGGACATTCACGTCCATGTGCCGGCCGGCGCGACGCCAAAGGACGGCCCGAGCGCCGGCGTTGCGATGTTTGTCGCGCTGGTTTCGGTCCTGACCGGGCGCCTCGTTCGCAACGACACCGCCATGACCGGCGAGATCAGTCTGCGCGGCCTCGTGCTGCCCGTCGGCGGCATCAAGGAAAAGGTCGTCGCGGCGGCGCGCGCGGGATTGACCCGCGTCCTTCTCCCGGCCCGAAACCGGCGCGATTATGACGACATTCCGCCTGATGCGCGCGAGCGCCTGGAATTCGTCTGGCTGGAGCGCGTCGACGACGCCGTGGCCGCGGCCTTTGAAGGCAAGGAAGCAGCGGCGATTGCGACGCCAGGCTGAGACGAGGCGCGAGGAACGGCGCCGTCAGTCTTTCAGGGAGACGCAATGTTCCAGCTCCTCGCCCTTCATGAAGCGCACGAGGTTGCGTTCGACGATGGCCGCGAGGCGGCGTGAGGGGAGTTCCCCGCCCATCACCGCGACATGCGGCGTGATGACGACATTCCTGCAGGTCCACAGCGGATCGTCGGATGGCGGCGGCTCGGGATCGGTGACGTCGAGACCCGCCCCGGCGATGACGCCCTTTTCGAGCGCCGCGGAAAGAGCGCCCGCGTCGATGATCTCGCCGCGGGCGATATTGACGACAACCGCGCGCCGGGGCAGCGCGGCGAGCTCATCGGCGCCGATGGCATGGCGCGTGCTCTCCGTCAGCGGGGCCGCGACGATGAGGGCGTCGCTGACCTTCAGCGCCTCGCCGAGCTGATCGCGGGAGAACGTTTCATCAGCGAGCGGCTGGGGCGTTCCGGCTCGGTTCACCGCGATGATGCGCGCTCCAAAAGGGCGCAGCCTTGCGGCGATCTCCCGCCCGATGTTGCCGAAGCCGAAAATTGTCACGACGGCCTCATCGAGCGTTTTCATCCCCGCACCGATCGCGGGGTCCCATTCGTGCTTGGCCATCTGGCCGAGGGCGTCGGGGAGCCGCCGAAAGAGCGCCAGCAGCAGGGCGAGCGCATGTTCGGCGACAAAAGGCGCATAGGCGTCCCCCGCATTGGTGACGACAACGCCGCCGGGCGCGCTGTAACGCTTTACGATGTCGAACCCCATGCTCTTCAGTTGAATCCATTTGAGACGGCCGGCGTCGCGTTTGAGGGCGGCCGCGCGTTCGGCGTCATAAACGGTCGGGTCGGTCCAGAGCGCGTCGGCCTCGGGCAGCTCTCTGACAAAATCGGCAAGACTATCGACGCTGACAAGTTCAACGCCGTGGCGGGCCGCGACATCCTGCAACTCAGCGCGGCTGGGGGCGCCCTCAAGAATGATTTTCATCAATGGCTCCTTCGAGCGCGTCGCAAAATCGGAGACAGCCGCGCCATTGTCGTTTTCAGGACAAAACGCCCGGCGCAAAAGTTGCTTCGATCCCGTGCTCCGGCCGCCGAAAAAAGGGCCGTGCCAGTCACGTCGACGAGCAACGCGAGGATTTTATGCCGCTCTACGCTTACAAATGCCAAGACTGCGATGCCGACTTCGAGCTCCTGGTTCGGACTTCCGATGTCCCGGCGTGTCCGTCCTGCGCCAGCGAGAAACTGCAACAGCAGATCGCCAGGATCTGCGTCGACATAAAATATCCAGCCGTCGCAAAATCATGGCGCAAGGCCGCGGCGCGAGAAGGAGACCTTTCAAATTTCAGCAAGCAGGAGCTGCAAACGAAGAAGGCTTAGCCGAAGCGGCGCATTCGCGATCAGTTAAAATGACTGTCTGAAATGATCCAGTCCGGCTGACGCAGTCATCCCGCCTCAAAGCAGCGGGTCGAGCATCCGCGCGACTCCTTCAATCGTATCGCGTAAATCCGAGACGGGCGTCACGCCCTTTTGCGTCGTGTCGTGCAGGTTCTCGATCCATGCCGCGACGGCGCCGACCTGTTCGGCGCCATAGACAATGGCGTTCGCCTCAAAATTCAGGAACAGGCTGCGCGGGTCGATATTGACCGAGCCGACCATAGCGAGACCATCGTCGACGACGAGGATTTTCGCATGCACCATGCCGCCGATGAAACGGATGACGCTGACGCCCGCCGCCGCGGCGTCGCGCAGCGGCTGGCCGCGGGCAAGGTCCGCGATGAAATGATTGGAAGGGTCCGGCACGTAAACGCGCACGTCGACGCCGCGATGAGCCGCGAGAGCCAGCGCTTCCGCGAGTCCTTCCGGCGGAATGAAATAAGGCGTCACGATCCAAAGGCGCCGCCGCGCCGCGAAAGCGGCCGATACGATGGCGGCATAGACGGGATCGCCCGGAACATCCGGGCCTGAAGGCGCGATCTGCACCACAGCTTCTCCGAAACCCGGCGCCGCTGGCGGCGGGGGCGAAGTTTTGATGCGCTCGCCGGTAACGAATTGCCAGTCGGCTGCAAACAGCGCCGCGTAATCGCGAACGGCCGGACCTTCGAGCAGAAAAGACAAATCGCGCCACCGCTTCGGATCCGGCTCTGGGCCCATATATTCGACCGCGACATTGGCGCCGCCCGCGACGACCCTCACATCGTCGGCGATCAGCATCTTGCGATGATTGCGCATATTGGTGCGGGTGAAATGCGCGAGGCGCACGGGAAGAAAGAAGGCGACCTCGCCGCCGGCCCGCACCAACGGATCGAGCGAGCGCTTCGACGTCGAAAACGATCCGACGCCGTCGAGCATAAGGCGCACGTCGAGGCCGGAGCGTGCGCGCCTCGCCAGCGCCTCGACGATGGCGAGGCCAACAGGGTCTGGATGCAGGATGAAGCTCGCCATATGGATGTGTTTTTCGGCGCTGTCGATCGTCTCCATGAAGCGGCGGTAGATGTCGACCCCATCGGCGCAAAGGATAAACCGGTTGCCAAAACGCGCCGGCGGCAGGCCATAGCTCTGCACCAGCCGGTCGGCGCTGGCCTCGCCGGGCGGCAGCCCGACAACCGGCTCGGCCGAGCCGAGCGGCGGCTTCAGCAGCTGGGCGCCCTTGAGCTTGCGTCCGCCCAGCACGAAATAAGCGGGAATGCCGAGCCAGGGGATCAGCAGGATCGCCAGCATCCACGCTGTCGTGCTGGCGGCCGAACGGCGCTGGCGCAGCATGCGCGGGATGATCAGGATGGTCATCGCCACGCCCGCGATCATCGAAAAATTGGAAGCGATAATCGAATCAAACATCGCGATCACTGAGCCTAACCTGCCCCAATTGACAAGAGGCGCCTCTTGCGTGGGCGCATTCCTTCTAGGCGAGCAGGACGCATTCTATCGCCTGAAAATGGTTTATGACGCGATAAGGCCGCCGTCCGCGGACGCGGCGGCCCCGCCTTGCGTGACCTTCGCCAGCCGCGCGCAGGCCTTCCGGCGCAGGCTTTCCGGCGCAGGCTTGGCATTCATTGAATTCCTCGCTCCCCATGAAGACACATCAGCTTCCGCTCTCCAGCCCGGCGGCTGAAATTTTAACCTTACGCGCTTACGCAGAGGCAAGCGTCAATCCCCTATTGCCGCCGCAAATTCGAGAGATACAAGATAAATCCGGTTCTGGCGGAGCCAAAGCCGGGAGGCCGCGTCCCCAAGCATGATGGAAATCATGCTCCAACTTATTGATAAGACACGGATCGAGACTTTGAAGGAACCGCGCCGCGCCGCCGCATTGATCGCCGCTCTGCTGGCCGCGCTGTTCATGGCGGGGGCCGCCGCCGCCGGCGCGTCAAAGGGCGAGCTGCCCATACCGGCGGCGACGCTCGCGCTGATGGCGGCGCGCGACACGACGCCCGACGCCCCGATCCTGATGCGCGCCTACAAGAAAGAATCGGAGATCGAGGTCTGGAAGCTGAACAAGAGCGGACGTTATGTCTTCCTGAAAAGCTTCCCGATCTGCCGCTGGTCGGGCGCGCTGGGACCGAAGACAAGGCAGGGCGACCGCCAGACGCCGGAGGGCTTCTACGCCGTCGGGCCGCACCAGATGAACCCCTATTCGCACTATTACCTTTCCTTTGACACCGGCTATCCGAACGCCTATGACCGCGCGCACGGCGGTTCGGGGTCGGACGTTATGGTGCATGGCACCTGCTCCTCGGCCGGATGCTTCGCCATGACCGACAGGCAGGTCGCGGAGATCTTCGCCCTCGCGCGCGAGGCGCTGCGGGGCGGCCAGAGCGCCTTCCAGTTCCAGTCCTATCCTTTCCGCATGAGCGCGCAAAACATGGCGCGCTACCGCTCCGACCCCAACATCGCCTTCTGGCGCGAATTGAAGGAGGGGTCCGACCGGTTCGAGGCGACGGGCGAGGAGCTCGACGTCAGCGTCGTCAACGGCCGCTACGCCTTTGCGCCCTCAAAGGACCCGGCCAATGAGCTTCTCGCCGCCGCCCGCCATGCGCGCGAGCAGGCGCGCGTCGCCGCCTTCATCAAGGAGGGAAGCGCCGCCGTGCGCACGACCTATTCGGACGGCGGGCAGAACCCCTATTTCGCCGCGCTGCTGCGCAAAGGCGCCCATCTTGGCGACGTCAGCCGGCCGGAGGCGCTCGCCTTCGCCGGGGTGGATGAGGTTCTCTCTCCGGCCAGAGGCGTTTGCGCCCGCAAGGGCGGCTGTCCCGACGCGATCGGCAGGGGACCGGAAGCCACGAAGGCCGCGGCGGATCAACCGAGGATGGACGCGCCGGCCGCGGACCAGCCGCGGATCATCCTCGCGGCGGCTCGCGTGGCGCCGATGCCGCAAACCGAACCGATAACCCTCGCCCCGGCGCCGTTTTGCTACAGCCTCGGACGCCCCGCGCCCGCGCAATCCACCATCGCGGGCGGCATGCCGGTGCTGCCGGCGGTCTGGTTCGATTGAGGGTTTCGGCGGGTCGGTTTGAAAGTCGGATGCCGACCCTTGCTTGTCATAGGCCGGCCCGTTACGCGATCTCTGGAGCGGACGTTCAGCGCCGCTCGGCGCCGACGGCTTCGCGCCCATCTCCGCCGCCGAGGTATCCTAACCGGCTTCCCGAAAGCGGACGCGGCGCCCGAGTGCCTTGTTGACCGGGACGGGGAGGAAAGCGGCCATTGAGGCCCGACGGCCGGATGGCGTCCGCCGCGCAAAAGGGAACGATTCGGCCGGTAGGTGACCGTTCGCTATGCGCAGCGATCCCCCACCGTCCCCAGGCAACTCAGTTGGCTCGCGTGACCTCGACGAGGTTGTCCGAGAAAGACGGAGCATGGCCCATGTCTGCGAAAGCTGAGGAGCTAACGCTATTGACCGTGCCGTCGTTGAGCTGGCGCCAATAGCCGAGCGTCGCGACGACGACCCCCGGATTGACGTCGCCGGTGATGCGGGCGACGCCCTTAAAGGCGCCGCGATCGTTGGCGACCTGAACGCGGTCCCCATCGACGATGGCGCGCCGGTCCGCGTCGACCCGGTTGATCAAAACGAACTGTTCGCCTTGGCCTTTAATCTTGTGGTCCATGTTGGCGTAGCACGAATTCAAAAATCCATGGCTCTTCGGCGAGACGATGTTGAGCGGATACCTCTTGGCTAGTTCGGGATCGTTCGTGTGCGACTCTCGCGATCCCACGTAGTCCGGCAATGGGTCCAAATCCTCGCCAGGTTGGAAGCCTTCGTACATCTGCCGGAATGGACCGGCGACGAAATTTTTGGCGCCATCGATCCGTAACTCGCATTTGCCGGAGGCCGTCGGGAAATTCCCTTCTCGATGTGGCGCGCGGTCGTCAGGGGTTCCAACCTTAAGCCGCGCAAAACCGTGCTGACGCAAGTAGGCAAGGTCGATGCCCTCGCAGGCGGGTGAAGACCAATCCACATAGTGCTCAAGGCACTCCGAATCCGTCCATTTGAAGTTTTCTTCTTCGAAACCCATCCGGGCGGCGAGGCGGCGGAAGATCTCATTATTCGGGATCGCCTCGCCGGGCGAGTCCGCGCATTTCGTATTATAGGTGAGGTAGAGGTGGCCCCACGATAGGATCATATCCTCCATTTCCGCGCCCATGGACGCCGGCAGAACAATATCGGCGTACGATGCCGTATCCGAGATAAAGTGTTCGGCAGAGACCAAAAACAGATCGTCCCGCATCAGGCCTTGAACGATCTTATCGGTCTCCGGCGCCTGTGTGACCGGATTCGAATTCCAGCACATCATCGACATGATCGGCGGGTCGAGAGGCAGTTCACCAGTTAGCGCACGGCCGATCTGCAGGTTGTTGACGACACGCGTGCCCTCGGGAATGAGGTCGGGCCGGCAGATCACGTCGAACTTGTAGGGATGCTCCCAGACGGGGAACTGGGTTGCGCCGCCGCCGACATGGCGCCACGCGCCCGTCAGCGCCGGGATACAGGTGACGGCGCGGATGGTTTGGCCGCCGCCAAAATGACGTTCGAGCGCGACGCCCATCCGAATGGCGGCTGGTTGTGCGGTCGCGAGTTCGTAAGCGAGCTTGCGGATGTCAGCCGCGGGCACGCCGGTAATTGCCTCGGCCCATTCCGGCGTCCGGGTGCGAGCACGCTCTTTCAGGTCCTCAAAGCCTTTTGTGTAATTATCGACATAGTCCTGGTCGACCAGACCCTCTTCGATGATCGAATTGATCAGCGCCATCGCCAGCGCCGCATCGGTCCCAGGCTTGGGACAAATGTGCCAATCCGCAGCCTTGGCGGTGCGCGAGGAGTAGGCGTCGATAACGACGACCTTGGCGCCCGCCTTCTGGGCATCGCGAACGATGGCCCAGTGATGCAGGTTGGTGCTGACGCTATTGCACGCCCAGATTACGATGTACTTCGAGTGAATGTAGCTCTCGGGGTCGAGGCCAGCTGTTGGGCCAACGGTCAGCAGCCAAGCCGTGCAGGAGCCCTCACCGCAGAATGTCCGCTCGCAGACGGTCGCCCCCAGGCGGTTAAAGAAGGCGTCGCCTCCATTCAGACCGTGCACGAGCCCTTGATGCCCGAGATAGCTGTAGGGGATGATCGCCTGCGGGCCGTGATCGGCGATAATCGCCTTCCAGCGCGTTACGATCTCATCGAGCGCCTCGTCCCAGGTTATGCGCTCGAATTGTTTAGATCCTTTAGGCCCAACACGACGAAGCGGGTAAAGAACCCGGTCGGGGTGATAGTGCCGAAGCTCGTAATCCTTGAGTTTCACGCAGAGGCCGCCGCGCGTCATCGGATGGTCGGGGTTTCCCCTCACGCCCTGCAGGACGCCGCCGCTGACCTCGAAAATCATCGAACAAGTGTCGGGACAGTCATGCGGACAGCCGCCAAAGAAGGTTTTTGGCTCCGTAAGCTCGTTCATATGCGCCTCCCCTGCGTTGCCGTGCTTTCGGGACAGGTGTCGTGGAGACCTGTCTTTGCGCACTCTTTGGCTGATAAACAGCTTGAAAATTGGCTTAGCGTAAGAGCCAATTGTGACATGTTTTATGGCGCCAAGGCGCCCCTCGCTCGGCGACGACGTTTGGTGGCGCGAGCGAGGTTACCATTGCCGCGCGCTGAACCTGCGCCGCGACCGTGGATCGCGCTGGAGCCGAGAACGGAAGAGGAAACGCGAATGGAACTAACACTCTCTTTGGCCCAAAGGACTGAAAAATCGCTCCAGACGCAGATCTTCGAACAGGTCCGGCAGATGATTCTGAATGGACAGCTAAAGGCCGGAATGACTTTAACGCCGAGCCGGATCCTGGCCGAGCGACTTAACGTCTCCCGCAATACGGTGACGAACGCCTATGATCGATTGGCCGGTGAAGGCTATGTCGAGGCCCGTGGGACAGCAGGCGTCTATGTGTCAGCCATCCCGCCCGACGACTTGCTTCTCATCCAGAACGGCGGCCTGGCACAGGACAACGGGCCAATACTGCCAGCATCGAGCGAGCCTCTTCTTTGCTTTGCGGGTTCATCTGGCGGCGGCGCCCAACGGCCAGCCTATGATTTCTGGGTGGGCCGCTCTGATCCAACGGCGTTCCCGCTCATGACCTGGCGGCGCATCGTGAATCGATTGCTTTCAAGGGAGACCTCTCACCTCACCGATTATTGCGATCCTGCTGGGCTTCCGGAGTTGAGGGAGGCCATCGCCCACCACCTCGGCAGAACTCGCGGCATGGCTATCACACACAACCAAATCATCGTTACCGGGGGCGGACAGGATGCATTAAATCTGGTTCTGAGCCTCCTGCGGTCGCATACCCGCCAGCTCTGTATTGAAAATCCGTGCTACCTGGGCGCGTCAATGCTCTTCAACAGCGCGACGCTTCCCTTGCATCCAGTGCCAGTCGATGAAGAAGGCATTCAAACAGAATGTCTTCCGACCGCGCGCGGGAATCTGCTCTACGTGACGCCCTCCCACCAATTTCCCACGGGCGTGGTGATGACCCTAAGCCGGCGTCTCGCACTTCTCCGATGGGCCGATGAAACCGACAGTTTCATCATTGAGGACGATTATGACAGCGACTTCCGATACGACGGACCACCGCTGACTGCCTTGGCCGGCCTCGATCGCGGGCGGCGCGTCTTTTATGTCGGTACTTTCTCGAAATCCGTGGGGGCCGGTCTCCGGATCGGTTTTGCCGCATTGCCGCGTATAAGATGGGATGAGGCGAGATTGCTTAAGGCGCGAATGAGCAACGGCCAATCTTGGCTTGAGCAGAGTGCGCTCTCATTTTTCATCAACGACGGGCATTTTGACCGACATTTGCGGAAGTTGCGGCAAATCTATATGTCGCGGCGGGACTGCCTCGTCGCATCCCTTAACGCCAACTTTAAAGAACCGAAGATTTCGGGAACCGAAAGCGGACTGCATCTCGTTTGGCAGCTTCCGCAAGATTTCCCCAGAGCACGGGAGATACAGCTCAAGGCGCGTGAAATTGGCGTGGGCGTCTACGCGCTATCGAGTGGTGCGGCATTCGATTTCGATGACGCACCAAACGATGACATCCTTGTTTTTGGGTATTCATCCCTCGACGTGGCGAAAATCCAAACCGCCGTGACGGCGCTCCGTCAGCTATTCATCCTAAAATAAAGCCTCAGCCTCACGGGGCGCCCGTGATCGGACGCGAGGGGCGTCGCTACAAGCAACTTCTCACGCCAGCCCCCGTCAGCCGATCGCCATTTCTGCTTCGGGCCGGAAGCCGCGAAACGCCCGCTCGCGCCAAGGTATGCTTTACCGCGCCACGCACCTAAAACCCGCCATCCCGCCCTCGGCCCGACCCAGCCGTGAACCGAATGTCCTGCTCCGCGCATCGCGGTTCGCAAGCTGACAGCCGGAAAACCACCCTTCGCCGACATTCAAATTGCCGCACTCCTCCCATCACCTCCGCATAGCCATTGCCTAAATCAGCCGCTATGGTCGCGCATCCTTAAATCAACCAGCCCGCCGGCTCGAGCGCAAGAATCCATGTCCGAAGAGACGCATTTCGGTTTTTCCCGCGTCCCCCTGCAAGACAAGCAGGCCCGGGTGGACGAGGTTTTCCACAAGGTCGCGTCGCGCTACGACCTGATGAACGATCTGATGTCCGCCGGCCTGCACCGCGTCTGGAAGGATATTTTCGCCGCAAAAGTCCATCCTTCGCGAAAGGCGCCGTTCCGCCATCTCGACGTCGCGGGCGGCACCGGCGACATCGCTTTCCGCATCGCCAAGGCGGGCTCAAGACTGACCGAAATCGTGGTGCTCGACATCAACGCCGACATGCTTGACGTCGGGCGGGCGCGCGCCGCCAAGCGCCCTTTCGACGCAAAGCTCGAATTCGTGCAGGCCAACGCCGAGGATCTGCCGTTCCCGGACAATTCCTTCGACGCCTATACGATCGCTTTCGGCATCCGCAACGTGCCGCGCATCGACGTTGCGCTGGCGGAGGCGCGGCGCGTCCTGAAACGCGGCGGCCGGTTTCTCTGCCTCGAATTCTCCAACGTCGACGTGCCGTTCCTCGACCGCCTCTATGAAGCCTATTCGTTCAGCGCCATTCCGCGCCTTGGCCAATGGGTGACGGGAGACGCCGACGCCTATCGCTATCTCGTCGAATCGATCGCGCGCTTTCCCGACGCCGAAAGTTTTCGCGACAAGATCGCCGCCGCCGGACTGGAGCGCGCCACATTCACGCGCCTTTCCGGCGGCGTCGTCGCTATCCATTCCGGCTGGAAGCTCTAGATCATGGTCGATTCGCAAGGCCCAGCGCCGTTTCGCTTGAAAACGCTGTAGGCGGGGCGGCGTGGTTTTTCTCTTCGGCTCCCTTTACCGATTGACCCGCGCCGGTTTCGTGCTGGCGCGCGCCGGCGTCTTCAGCGATGTCGATCCCGCCATTCTGCCGCCGGCCGCGCGGCTGCCGCTGGCGGTGGCGAAGCTCGTCGCGCGGCGCACGGGACGGCCTGGCCTCAGCAATCTTCCCGCCGCGATCAGCGCGCTCGGGCCGTCCTACGTCAAGCTCGGCCAGTTCCTCGCGACGCGGCCGGACGTCGTCGGCGCGGACGTCGTGCGCCATCTCGAGCTGCTGCAGGACCGGATGGCGCCGTTTTCGCGCGAAATCGCCATCGCAACGATCGAAGCGGCCTTCGGCCGGCCGCTCGCGGAGGTCTTCGTCAGCCTCGGCGAGCCGGTCGCCGCCGCCTCGATCGCGCAGGTCCACAAGGGCCGCGTGAAAGATGAAACCGGCGAGCGCGACGTCGCCGTCAAAGTGCTGCGCCCCGGCGTCGAGCGGCGGTTCCGGCGCGATCTCGGCGATATGTATTTCGCCGCGCGGCTGGCCGAGCGCTGGATTGACGACATCCGCCGCCTGAAGCCCGTCGAAGTGATCGACACCATGGCCCGCTCGGTCAAAATGGAGATGGACTTTCGCCTGGAGGCCGCGGCCGCGTCGGAATTTGCCGAGAACGCGGCCGCCGATCAGGATTTCCGGATCCCGAAAATCGACTGGGACCGGACGGCGAAGGAGGTGCTGACCCTCGAATGGGTCGATGGCGTCCCTTTGTCCGATATTTCCGCGCTTGCCGCCAAGGGTTATGACCTGCCGGACCTCGGGCGCATCGTCATCCAGTCGTTCCTGCGCCACGCGATGCGCGACGGATTTTTTCATGCCGACATGCATCAGGGCAATCTCTTCGTCGATTCCGAGGGCCGTCTGACCGCCGTCGATTTCGGCATCATGGGACGCCTTGGCTTCAATGAGCGGCGGTTTCTGGCGGAGATTCTCTACGGTTTCATCAAGCGCGATTACCGGCGCGTCGCCGAGGTGCATTTCGAGGCGGGCTATGTGCCGCGCATCCATAAGGTCGAGGATTTCGCGCAGGCCATTCGCGCCATCGGCGAGCCGATCCATGCCCGCACAGCCGATCAAATCTCGATGGCGAAGCTTCTGACGCTTCTTTTCGAGATTACCGGGCTGTTCGACATGAAGACGCGGACCGAACTCGTGCTGCTGCAAAAAACCATGGTGGTCGTCGAAGGCGTCGGCCGCACGCTCGATCCAAAACTCAACATGTGGGCGACGGCCGAACCTGTCGTCCGCGCCTGGATCGAGCAGAATCTCGGGCCTATCGGCAAGTTGCAGGACGCCGGCCGGGCCGCGCAGACGCTGGGGCGCTTCGCTTCTCAACTGCCTTCGGCGCTTCTGCGCGCGGAAAATGTCTTGACGCAGATAGAGGATATGGCGGAAGGGGGACTTGAACTCTCCGATAACGCTCTCAGCCGCATGGGAGAGGCGGCCGCGCGCGGCGCCCGTCTTGGCCATATCGCCCTGTGGATTATTGCCGGCGCCGCGCTCGTGCTGCTGCTGCGATAGGCGAAAGCCGCCGCCAGGCCGTATTTCAACCATCGTGTCCGCCTAAAGCCCCCGGCTTCAGCCGAATTCTCGGTCCAAGGCCCGAACCAACGCCATCGCGTGAGTTGCGGATTTCGCGCCTTGCGTTAGAAACAGATAAAAAAGGTATCGAGGTTCAAATCAAACCTCGATCATGCGTAAAAAAGAAACAATGAGCGCGCGCTGTCGTAATCCGCGCTTGTTCGCCCGGGGGGGATGTTTGGCCGCATGAGCCAATTGCCAGGAAAACGAATCCTTCTCGTCATAGGCGGCGGCGTCGCGGCGTATAAGACGCTCGATCTTATCCGGCGCCTGCTCGAAAGGGGTGCCTTTGTGCGCGCCGTCATGACCGCCGCGGCGCATCATTTCGTGACGCCGCTTTCCGTCGCAAGCCTTTCGGGCGAGCAGGTCTTCGCCGATCTTTTCGCTCTGACCAGCGAGGCGACTATGGGCCATATCGAATTGTCCCGCGACGCCGATCTCGTCGTCGTCGCTCCCGCCACGGCTGACCTTCTGGCCAAGATGGCGCATGGCCTCGCCGATGACCTCGCCTCGACCCTGCTCCTCGCCACCGACAAGAAAATTCTCGTCGCGCCGGCGATGAATCTGCGCATGTGGCTTGCGAAGCCGACCCAGCGCAACATCGCCGCCTTGCAAGGGGACGGGGTGATCTTCGAGGGGCCTCAGAACGGCGACATGGCCTGCGGCGAATATGGCCCCGGCCGGATGAGCGAGCCGCTTGAAATCGTCGCCGCCATCGAGGCCGCTCTCGCTACGGACACGGTTCTGCCGCTGCCGGAAGGTTTTGCGCGTCCGTCAACCGCCGCGCTCAAGGGGCGCCGCGTGATCGTGACCTCGGGCCCGACTCATGAGCCGATCGATCCGGTGCGCTATATCGGCAATCGCTCGTCCGGCAAGCAGGGTCATGCGATCGCCGCCGCCGCGCGCGAAGCCGGAGCTGAAGTGACGCTCGTTAGCGGACCGGTGGCGCTCGCCGATCCCTGGGGCGTGACGACGATCCATGTCGAGACCGCGCGCGAGATGCAGCAGGCGGTCGAGCAGGCGCTTCCGGCCGATATTTTCGTCGGCGCCGCGGCGGTCGCGGACTGGCGCGTCGTGGAAGCCGCTCCCGAGAAGATCAAGAAGGGGGCTAAAAACCCGCCGAGCCTCGCGCTCGTCGAAAACCCGGATATTCTCGCGGCCATAGGGCGGCGCAAACGCGACCGGCCCGCGCTCGTCGCCGGCTTCGCCGCCGAGACGGATAGGCTGATCGAACACGCCGAAGCCAAGCGTCTCAGCAAAGGCTGCGACATCATCGTCGCCAATCACGTCGGAGCGGGCGCCAATGTTTTCGGCGGCGATCGCAATGAGGTGACGCTGATCAGCGCGGCAGGCAGGGAAAGCTGGCCGAACCTCACCAAGACGGAAGTGGCGGCGCGGCTCGTCGCGGCATTCGCCAAAAAGCTAAGCGAGGCGCGCCAATGAGCCAGCCGCTCGCCGTTGGCGTGAAGATCCTGCCGAACGGCATGGGCCTTCCCTTACCCTCCTACCAAAGCGCGGGAGCGGCCGGAATGGATCTCCTCGCCGCCCTGCCGACCGCGACGACGGTCACGCTGCCGCCTGGCGGACGTCTTGTCATCCCGACCGGCATCGCGCTTGCGATCCCCTCCGATTATGAAGGTCAGATCAGGCCAAGATCGGGCCTCGCGGCGAAGGCCGGGGTCACAGTCCTCAACGCGCCGGGCACGATCGATGCTGATTACCGTGGCGAAATCGGCGTCATCCTGATCAATCATGGCGCCGCGCCCTTCGAGATCGCCCGGGGCGACCGCATCGCGCAACTTGTCTTCGCCCCGGTGATCCGGGCCGGCCTTTTTACGACGCTAGAGCTGGCGGACACCGCGCGCGGCGCGAACGGCTTCGGATCGACAGGCCAGATGACCGACAAGGAAACGCCGCGATGATTGTGCTTTCGCGCCGCGCTCTTCTCGCCATTGCGGCGGTGGCCGACATCGCCATCCATTCCCGCCCGCTTCCCGTCGCCGCGAAATCCCTCGCCGCCCGTCTCGATCTGCCGCCGCGCCACCTCGAAACTTTGCTTCAGGCGCTCGTGCGGGCGAACATTTTGAAGGGTCTGCGCGGCCCGCGCGGGGGCTATGAGCTGGCGCGCGAGAGGCGCAAGATCACGGCGGCGGACATCCTTCGCGCCGTGTTGAACGAAACGACGATCGAAAGCAGCGAGGGCGTTGCCTGCAAGCTGATCGGCGATGTCATCGCGCCGATGGTGGAGTTGGCGGGCGCCGCCTTCCTGAAAGAGCTCGACATCATCACCATCGACGATATCTGCCACCGCGCCGAAGAGCTGAAACTCACCGACGATGCGCCGCCGGGGACCGATTTCACGATATAGCCTTTGCTTTAACGCATGATGTTGATCCGAAAAGTCTGCAACTTTTCTGCATCATGCTATCGGGCGCCCTCCTAAGTTCAGGACGCCGGAAAGCCGCCTTCAAAAACAAAGTCCGACTGCGGATTGCGGCTGTTCGGTTTTTCTCTTTCGCGCGCGGCTTCCGGCAGAATGGATTTGTCGCCGACGCGTCCGATGGCGATTGCGGCCTCCACCCGGCAATCGTCGGGGGCGTTGAGTTCGATCGCCGCGCGGGGAATGTCAAAGCCGGTCATGGCATGCGCGGCATAACCCGAACGCCAGGCCTGGAGAGCCAGATAGCCCCAGGCCGCGCCGGCGTCGAATGAATGACTATGCGATGCGACGGCCTCCGTTTTGCCCGGCGGCGTGAAGGCTTTCTTTGACAGAACGATGATCAGCATCGAGGCGTTTTTGGCCCATGACTGATTGAATTCGCTGAGGAGCCCCAGGAATTTCGTGAATGCGGGCGTGTCGCGCTTGGCGTAAAGAAAGCGCCAGGGCTGCGAATTATACGAGGAGGGCGCCCAGCGCGCCGCCTCGAAAATCGTCCGGAGATCAGCGTCGGGGATCGCTTCTCCGGTAAAGGCGCGCGGCGACCAGCGTTCAAGGAACAACGCTTCGATCGGATAATCGGCGGCGCGTGAATTGGCGGTTGTCATATCGGGGAACTCCGTCCGGCCCTGCTGTCAGAAGAGCGCATCAGCGTGCAGGACTCCGCCGTCTCAAGCGAGCCCGGAAACATGCTTGGCCCTTCTAGCGAAGACGCTGGCCCGTGTCGCGAATGACCTCAGTGACCCGCGTAGATTTGATCGAATACGCCGCCATTGGCGAAGAATTTCGCCTGCGCTTTTTGCCACCCGCCAAAGTCGCCATCGACCGTGACCAGCGGAATATGGGCGAGACGCGCAAGGTCCCTGGGGTCGGCGAATTCCGGTTTGACAGGGTGATAATAGTTCTTGGCGATGATCGCCTGCGCCTTCGGCGAATAAAGGAAATCCAGAAAAGCCTCGGCCACCTTACGGCTATTATTGGCGTCGACATTGCCATCGACGAGGGCGACGGGCGGCTCGGTCAGAACCGAGACCGAAGGCGCGACGACTTCGAATTTGTCTTTGCCGAACTCCTCGGAGGCGAGAAAGGCGTCGTTTTCCCAGGAAATCAGCACATCGCCCTGCCCACGTTGCGCGAAGCTGATGGTCGAACCGCGTGCGCCTGTGTCAAGAACCGGCGTGTTCTTGTAGATCGCCGCAACGAAGTCTTTGATCCTGGCCTCGTCCCCGTTGAATTTTCTGGCGGCGTAGCCCCAGGCGGCCAGAAAATTCCAGCGCGCGCCGCCCGACGTCTTTGGATTTGGCGTAATGACGGAGACGCCCGGCCTGATCAGATCGTCCCAGTCCTTGATCCCCTTGGGATTGCCTTTGCGGACAAGGAACACGATCGTCGATGTATAGGGGGTCGAATTGTTCGGCAGCCGTTTCTGCCAGTCGGCTGGAATCTTCCCCGTCTTGCCGGCGATGGCGTCGATATCGGCGGCGAGCGCCAGAGTGACGACGTCGGCCGGCAAGCCGTCGATCACCGCGCGCGCCTGCCCGCCCGACCCGGCATGGGAGCTGCGCACGGCCACCGTCTCTCCCGTCTTGGCTTTCCACTCGGCGCTGAAAGCTTCGCTGATCGCGCGGTAAAGCTCGCGCGTCGGATCATATGAGGCGTTGAGCAATTCGCTCGCGGCTTGCGCCTGCGACCCTGGGAAAAGGGGCGACGGCGTCGTGAGGGCCAAAGCCGCGCCGAAAATCGCAAAGGTGAAGGGCCGGGCCTTGAACATGGAGCTGCTCCGCTACTTGTATACTGTTTCTATAGAAACAGTGATCTAAGTCAAGGCGCAGCGCCGCTCGCGCCGCGGTTGCGGCAGGCGCGCATTTTCAAGTTTTGCCTTTCGCGGAAACGTTCTGGAGGACCAGGCGCGGACGAACCGGCGCCCTTTTTTCGCAACTGATGCTTAGAGCGGAATGCGCCTGAGCGGAATTGCATTCCGCTCTTTACGCCTTTGTTTTACCGCACGGCGCCGGCCGTAAAGTCCGCGGCTTTCCCGCGTCCTGTCTTAGGAATGCCCGCTTCGCGACAGGCCGTCCTTGGCGAGCTGATTGGCTGGATCAAACACCAGCGCGCGCTGATAGGACTCAACGGCTTTGGCGCGGTCGCCTGATTTCTCATAGGCGAGGCCAAGGCCGGCCCAGGCGTCGGGGTTCTTGTTGTTGACATTGAGCGCGGCGTTGAAATCCTCGATCGCCTTGTCGTATTTACCGACGGCGATGAGGCTTTGTCCGCGCGCCTGATAAGGCGCTCCGGCGAAGGGATCGCGATCGATCGCATTATCGAAATCGGTGATCGCCTGCGGATGATTGCCTTCGCGCTGATAGATGAGGCCGCGCGCATGAAAGGCCTGCGCGTTCTCGGGATTGAGCCTGATCGCCTGATCGAGATCGGCGTGGGCGGCGTCGAGATTGCCCTGCACCCGTTCGAGATTGGCGCGGCCGAGATAGGCGGGGGCGTGATTTGGATCGGCGGCGATGGCGTCGTTGAAGTCCGTCATGGCGGCGTCGTTGCGGTTGACCTGTCGATAGGCGAGCGCCCGATTGGTCAGCGTCGCGGCGTTCGGCGAGATCTTGATCGCCTGACTGAAATCGGCGATCGCTTCGGGAAATTTGCCGATCTTCGCGTAAGCGACGCCTCGCGTATTATAGGCTTCCCCGCTGTTGGGATTGCGCTGCACGACCTCGGTCAGCGATGCGAGATTGGCCTGCGCTTCCTGCGGCGACTGGCTCGCCACCTCGGCGACTCCGGTTCCCGCCTTCCCGATCACATTATTCGTCGATTCGCAGCCTGCGAGCGCCAAAGCGGCAATCGCCAGCGCCGAGCAAGGACCCGTCAGGCGCCGCAACGGCGTCGCTCGCTTGGCCCTCGTCGCCTTGGCCCTGGTCGCGAAAGCCGCCATCCGGTCATCCTCATCCGCCAGTCGAACAGCCTTGCGGCCCCAACCTGCTTTAAGTGCGTCAATGATCGAACTTGGATCGAAGCCGTGAAAAATCAGCGAACGCCGAGAACAGGCTTCGGCTTCATCGGCAGGAGGCCTTCACGCTGCATCTTCTTGCGGGCCAGCTTGCGCGCGCGGCGAATGGCTTCGGCCTTCTCGCGAGCGCGCTTTTCGGACGGCTTCTCATAATGGCCACGAAGCTTCATCTCGCGGAAAATGCCCTCGCGCTGCATTTTTTTCTTGAGCGCCTTGAGGGCCTGATCGACATTATTGTCGCGAACGAGAACTTGCACGCATGAGTCCTTGATGTGACGTCAGACGCCGCTTAGCGCGACGGAGCCGACAGGAATGATGGAACAGAAAATCCGGCGCTGAAAAGCGCCTGAAACTTGAAAGACAGGCGAATAGCAGCATCGGGGCCCGCTGTCCAGAGTTCGCCCGCCGCTCGCGGCGAAAACCTTGGGCTTCACGCCTTGTGGCCCGGCGCAACGCGCGTCACATGCCCCATCTTGCGGCCGGCCCGGGCTTCCGCCTTGCCGTAAAGATGAAGGCTCGCCCCCGGCTCCCGGAGGACGCGCTCGAAGCCGAAGACCTCTTCGCCGATCAGATTTTCCATCTCGACCGTTTCGCCATGCCGCCATGTGGCGCCAAGCGGCCAGCCGACAATGGCGCGGATATGCTGCTCGAATTGCGACGTCGCCGACCCGTCGAGCGTCCAGTGCCCGGAATTATGCACGCGCGGCGCAATTTCGTTGACGCGGAGCTGCTCGCCGCCGCCAGCCTGCTCGACAACGAACATTTCGACTGCGATGACCCCGACATAATCGAGCGCCTCAGCGATGGCGCGAGTCAGTTCGACGGCCTCCGCCGCCGTGCCGGGAGAGATGCGGGCAGGCGCGCGCGTCACTTTCAGAATATGATTCTCGTGCCTGTTTTCGCAGACGTCATAGGCGGCAAAAGCGCCGTCCGCGCCGCGCGCCGCGACGACGGACACCTCTTTTGCGAAAGGAACGATCGCCTCGAGAATCGCCGGGCCGCCGCCGAGAGAGCGGAAGGTGACGGCAAGATCCGCGCCTTCGCGGACGAGAACCTGACCTTTGCCGTCATAGCCAAAACGCCGCGTCTTGAGAATTGACGGGCGTCCCAGCTGGGCCACTGCGCGGGCCATTGATCCGGCGTCGTCGACACGCATATAGGCGGCGGTCGGAATGCCTATATCGGCGAGAAATTCCTTTTCGACGAGGCGATCCTGGCAGGCCGCGAGCGCCGCCGCGCTTGGCCGCACGAGACAAAGATCCGACAACAGCGCCGCCGTCCGCGCCGGAACGTTTTCGAATTCATAGGTGATCACGTCAACATTGGCGGCGAAAAAAGCGAGAGCGGCTTCGTCTTCGTAAGCCGCGACTGTCTTCTCGACGCAAACGTCAAAGGCGGGACTGTCCGGCTCCGGCGCAAAAATATGCGCCTTAAGGCCGAGGCCCGCCGCCGCCATTGCGAGCATGCGTCCCAATTGGCCGCCGCCGAGGATGCCGACGCGCGCGCCCGGGGCAAATGAGCCAGGGGAGAGTTGAAAGGCCATGCCGCTCAGCCTTCGCGCACGGGCTCGACGGCCACCGCTTGTGTTTGCGCCTCCCGCCAGGCGAAGAGACGCGCGTCGAGGGCCGCGTCGGTCAAAGCGAGAATCGCCGCCGCGAGAAGCGCCGCATTGATCGCGCCGGCGCGGCCGATCGCGAGGGCGCCGACGGGAACGCCAGCGGGCATCTGGACGATCGACAGGAGCGAATCTTGTCCGTGCAGCGCCTTGGTCTCGATGGGAACGCCGAGCACCGGAAGCGCCGTCAAAGACGCCGTCATGCCGGGCAGATGAGCCGCGCCGCCGGCCCCCGCGACGATGACCTTGAAACCAGCCGCCTTCGCGCCCTTGGCGAACTCGTAGAGGCGGTCGGGCGTCCGGTGGGCCGACACGATCCTGGTCTCGAAACCGACCTCGAGCTCGTCCAGCATGGCGGCGGCGTGGCGCATCGTCTCCCAATCGGACTGGCTGCCCATGATAATGGCGACGGGTTTTTGGGGAGCGGACAAAAGCGGCCTAAAGTCTTTGAATTTCGGCGAAGGGAGCGGCATAGACCAAGCGAAGGCGGCGCGCAAGGCTGTGCCACGGAGGCTGCGCCTTGAGCCGCGCGATCCCGTCCGAGCGCCGCGGGGGCGCTTAAGCGGCAGGCGATCGAAGGCTGCAAAAGGCGAAAAGCATGTTGACGCTGTTTTCATACCCGGAACTGTTCGGCGTCGCCGATAATAATCCCTACGGGCTCAAGGTCTTCGCATTCCTGAAGCTCTCCAAACTGCCTTTCCGGCACGAGCATATTTTCGACGCGAGATCCGCCCCGCGCGGGCAGTTGCCCTATATCGACGACGATGGCGAGATCATCGGCGACAGCGACGCGATCATCGCGCATCTCATTAATCGACATCATCTCATGATCGACAGCGCCATGTCCGCGACGCAGCGCGATATCGACCTCATGCTCAGACGAACGCTCGACGACCTCTATTGGGTGATGTCCTACTCGCGCTGGCGCGACGAGCGGTATTGGCCCCTGTTCAGACATCAAATCCTGAAGACGCACGAGGGGGTGACGGCGCAGAGCCTCGAAGAGGCGCGAGACTATAATTTCCAGCGCTATTACTATCAGGGGATCGGCCGTTATGATCGCGACGCGGCCTACGCCCGTGGCCTCGCCGACCTCGAGGCGCTGGCGCATCTCGTCCCCGACGATGGTTTTCTGTTCGGCGCGCAGCCAAGCAGCATCGACGCCAGCGTCTACGGCTTCATCGCCAACATGATTTTCTTCGACATCGACACGCCGCTCAAGGCTTTCGTCTCGGCGCAGGCAAACCTCCTGCGTCATTGCGAGGCCATTCACGCGGCCGTGTCGAGGTAGTTGCGCGCGCACAACATCGCCGCGCAAACCTGACCGGCGCTGAACAAACTTGGGCCGGCTCCGCGCCGCCAGCCGCGCCGCGCCCAACTTTAGCCTCAAACCGCGGCAGGAGTAGCGCTCCGCTGCGTTCGCTCCGACGCGCAGACGATCAAAGGACAATAATGGCTCTCCGTTTTACCCGCGCCTTGCTGTTTGCCGTCATCTTGTGCGGATCTCCGGCTTGGGCCCTCGATAACCCGCTCGGCGGTTTACTCACGCAGGGACCGATCGCGGATTTTCTCAATGTTTTTCAGCAACCGGCCATCCCGCGCCGGGTCGTCTCCTGGGACGGCGGCCAGCCTCCGGGAACGGTCGTCGTCTCGACAAGCGAGCGCCGCCTCTACTATGTCCTTCCGAACGGGCAAGCGATTCAATATGGCGTCGGCGTTGGCCGCGAGGGCTTTGCGTGGTCCGGCACGAAGAAAGTCACAATGATACGCGACTGGCCGGGCTGGACTCCCCCTCCACAAATGCTCAAGCGCCGGCCCGATCTGCCGCGCCACATGCCGGGCGGGATCGACAATCCGCTCGGAGCGCGGGCGATCTATCTCGGCTCGAGCTTCTATCGCATTCATGGGTCGAACGAGCCGGACACAATCGGCGCCGCCGTGTCGTCAGGCTGCATCCGCATGACCAACAGGGATGTCGTCGATCTCGCCGATCGAGTCAAAGTCGGCACGAAAGTGATCGTGCTTCGTTAGAGAACGATGCCGAAAAGCGGGACCGGTTTTCGGGCGACGTCATGCTCCAACTTATTGGTTGAACGACGCATTCAGGAGCTGGATGGAATCGCGGCGCGATTCCATCAGCGCCATCCGGCTCCGGGCGTTGCGGCCCCAGGCGGATTCGAGGAGGCGCTTTGCCTCTTCTCGCCATGCGGAGCGAAAAAGGCGCCGGCAGCGCGCGAAAACGCCGGAAGGCTATGAGGCTCTTTCGCCTTCCGCCGATTTGCGAACTCCGCTCGCGCGGCTCAGCCGCTCTTGACCGCGACGACCTCCATGCACACCCGATAACGCTCGCTGACGCCATATTCCACAGGCTGAAATCCATGCTCCTCCAAAAGCGCGTAGAGGCGCTTGCGGGTGAAGTTGTGGTAGTGCTCGATCTCGCCCCAGTAGGGGTTCACCTTGTTGGCATGGAGCAGGCGCCAGACCATATTGTCCGCGTTCGGCATGGAGAGAAAAAGCGCGCCGCCTGGGCGCAGCAGCGCGCGCGCGGCGAGGAGCCCGGCCTTTGGAAAAGCCATATGCTCCAGCACGTCGGCCATGCTGACGACGCTGTAGCGCTGCTCGTGATCGAGTTCCTCGATCGACGCGCAGTGCGCCTCATAGCCAAGCGTCCTCAGCGCCGCGACATTCTCTTTGCGCAGATCAAGTCCAACCGGCGTAAAGCCCCATTCCTCCGCCGTGAACAGGAGCGAGCCGTTGCCAAAGCCGACATCGAGCCAACGGCCTGTCGCGGCGCGCCTTGCGACGCGCTCGACCATGCGGGCGGAAACTGGGCGCTGGCGCTCCATGTCATGGCCGACAATCTGATTTTGATGCGTTTTGGAGAAGATCACCTCCGCCGCTGCGGCGTCGAAGTACCCTTCCGTGAAGACATGCCCGCAGCCTTTGCACTCATGCCAGTTGATCACCGGCGGCAACGCCGGCTGGTAGAGGGCGTGTTTGGTGCAGTCGGCGCCGAGAATGGCTGGTATGTCGCCGCCGCCGCAAAGCGGGCACGCGCGGTAGCGAACCCTTTGGATCGAGGGCGCGGGCGGCGCCGTTTCGCCGACATCCGTTACCGCGAAAGCGCGCGGCGCGCCCCCGTCGCGATGATTCTCCCACATCTGCGTCAGGGCGGCCTCGAAATGCCGCGCATAGCGCGCGCTGTCGAACAGAGGCGAAGCCAGTCTCGCGCCGAGCAGCTTGTGGCGAAGACCCTGCAGGAGGCGGGGATCGCCGCAGGACAGCTTTCCCGCCAGCGCTTCATAGTCGTCAAGAGACGCCGTGATGAGTTCGGGCAGGCCGACGGCATGTAAAAGACTGCCAGCGACGCGACCGGCGAATGTGTCGCCCGCGCATGTCAAAACCGGCAGCCCAGCCCAGAGCGCGTCGCTCGCCGTCGTATGCGCGTTATATGGAAGCGTATCGAGAAAAAGATCGGCGAGACGGTGCCTCGCAAGATGCTCGGGCGAAGGAATGCGCGGCGCGAAGACCAGCCGGTCGGGGTCAACGCCGCGCTGGCTCGCTTGCCGGCGCAGATTCTCTTTGACCAGCGCATTTGCTTCGAGCAGCCAAAGAACGCTGCCAGGGGCCGCGCGAAGAAGACGCATCCATATATCGAAGAAAGCCGGCGTCAGCTTGTAGCTGTTGTTGAATGAGCAGAAGACGAAGCCGCGCTCGGGAAGTCCGCATTGCGCGCGCGTCGGCGTCACGTCGGCGATGAGGCGCCGCGTGTCATTCGGCTGATAGCAATGCGGCAGCTGGACGATTTTTTCGACGAAGGCGCTTTGCTGATCCATCGGAAGGACGAACGGATCGGCGATAATGTAATCGATGAAGTCGGCCCCCATCGTGCCCGGAAAGCCGATGAAGCTCGCCTGCACGGGCGCTGGCCGCCGCGCCGGAATTCCCGTTCGCGCGCCGGAGGTATAGCCCTTCATGTCGATCAGAATGTCGATCCCGTCGGCATGGATGCGGCGCGCCGCCTCGTCGTCTGAGAGAGCGCGCAGGTCGACGAAATGATCGAACGCCTTTCTGAGGCGCGCGCCGATCTCGCTGTGATCGTCCGGACCATGTGAATAGGCCGTGATCTCGAATCGCGCGCGGTCGTGCAGTTCGAAGAGTTCGGCGACGAGAATGGCCGTGGCGTGACGGCAAAAATCATTGGACAGATAGCCGATCCGCAGCTTGCGGGCGGAGGCCTCCGCCCGCCTCGGGGCGAAATCGGGCGGCTGGATTGCAAATCCTGCGGCCGCGGCGCGTGCGACGCGCAACTGCAGCGCGGGACTCGTCGCCATGCTGAGGATCGAGAAAGGATGCGGCGCCGAGTTTCCCGACTCCATGAATTTAAGCAGCTCAGCCTCTTCCGCTTCAATCCCGTCCCAGTCGCAGATGGCGCGGCGCTTATGATGCAGCCAGATGCGGATATCGACGAGTTGAGGATCGATCTCCACGGCGGCGCGAAAACTGGCGATCGCTTCCGGCAGCCGGCCGAGCGCCTCCAAAGCCGCGCCCTTGTTGGCGTGAGCGTCCGCCATCGTCGGACGTAAAAGAATGGCTTGCGAATAGGCTTCGATCGCATCGTCAAACGCGCTCTGGCTCTGCAGCGCGTTGCCGAGATTGACGTAGACCTCGGCGAAATTAGGCCGCAGCGCGACGGCGCGTTGATAGGCCGCGATCGCCCTCCCCGGCTGGCGCAGCTCCTTCAGAATATTGCCAAGGCTGAAATAAGGTTCAGGAGCATCCGGACGATGCGCGATGATCTCTTCGCAGACGGCAATCGCTTCTTCCTGCCGCCCGAGCTTACGCAGGATGTTGGCGGCGTTGGCGTAGGCCTGGACGAAGCCGGGATTGAGCGATCCCGCCCGGCGGTAGGCGGTCAGCGCGTCAACGAGGCGCCCCTGATCCTCGAGGACATTGCCGAGATTGGAATGGGCCTGCGTGAAATCAGGCTGCAAGGCGATCGCCCGGTCGATCGCCGCGATCGCCGCATCGGTGCGCCCAAGGGCGCGATAAATTGCGCCAAGATTGGATAATGCTTCGACATAATCAGGCTTCGACGCGATCGCGCGCGAAACAAGGTCCGCGGCGGCCTCGTGATTACCCCGATGATGCGCGATCAGCCCGAGATGATGGAGGCAGACGCACTGGTCCGGCTCGACCGCGAGGATCTTGGCGTAGATTTCCTCGGCCGCCCGGTGACGTCCGGCGCGAAAATATTCCAACGCCAGCGTCAGGGATTGATCGGCTGGGACCGGCCAAAGTTCGTCTTCGCCCCGCCCCGCCGCTGATTTGCGTTCGCCCTCTGTTGCTGCCATCGCCCCGCGCCGCTCTGTTCGCTAATGAGCGCAAGACTAGGGCGCAGGGCTTGCCCCAAGCGTGCGCTTGGAAAAACGCAGGGCGGGCGCGACCGGCTCGACGATGGTCCTAAAAGGGCAGGTTGAAAACTCGTCCTGGCACCAGCTCGCCCTTTTCGACAGCGCCGACGGCAATGACGACGCCGCCGCAGGCCGCATAGGCGGAGCCGTCCATCGGCGCATCGGCGCCGCGGAGCAAAATCGATTGCCCGCGCCGAAGCTTGGCGGCCGCGTCGCGATCGACGATGACGCGCGGCAATTCCATTAGCCCCGCCTCGACGCGGCGCATCGCCTGCGCCTCGACGCCGCTCTCCTCGAGATCGCTCAAGGCGATCGCGTCCGCCTCGGTGAAGGGGCCGACTCGGGTCCGGCGCAATGCGGTGACGTGACCGAAACAGCCCAGCAGCCGGCCGAGATCGCGGGCGATGGCGCGCACATAAGTGCCCTTGCCGCAGCGCGCCTCGAAAACGGCCTCGTCCTGATCGGCGCTGACGAGATCCAACGCATGGATCGTGACTAGCCGGGCGACGAGCTGCGGCGTTTCGCCATCGCGGGCGAGGTCATAGGCGCGTTCGCCGTTGATCTTGATCGCGGAAAAGGCCGGCGGCGTCTGCTCGATCGTGCCGATGAATTGCGGCAGTCTCGCAAGAATCTCCGCCCGCTCCGGCCGCAGCTCCGATTGCGCGACGATTTTGCCGTCGGAATCGTCCGTATCCGTTTCGGCGCCGAACCGCACGGTGAAACGATAAGCCTTCTCACCGTCCTGCACGAAAGGGACGGTCTTCGTCGCCTCGCCGAAAGCGACCGGCAAAATCCCCGACGCCAGCGGATCGAGCGTGCCCGCATGGCCGGCCTTTTTGGCGTTGAAAATGCGTTTCAGCCGGGAGACGGCATGGGTCGAGGTCATGCCGACGGGCTTGTCGAGGATGACCCAGCCATCAATGTCCTTACGCGTGGATCGGGGAGCGCTCATTCGCCCTTATCCGCCGGATGGTCCTCGGGCTCGGCGTCGAGGGCCTGATCGACCAGATCCTGCTTGACCTTCGGCGTATTGAGCAAAGCGTCGATCCTGCCGCTGTGGTCGAAGCTGGGATCGGCTTTGAAGCGGACGTCCGGGGCGAACCTCAGGCTGACGCGCCGGGCGATCTCTCCGCGCAGAAATTTCTTGTGGCGTTCGAGCGCCATCAGCACGTCGGCTGCGCTCTCCCCGCCGAGCGGCATCACATAGACGGTGGCGAGCTTAAGGTCCGGGCTCATGCGCACGTCGGGAATGGTTATCACCTTGCCTTCGAGCGCAGGATCATTGATGTCCGAACGCGTGAGCAGTTCCGACATGGCGTGGCGCACAAGTTCGCCGACGCGCAGCATTCTTTGCGAGGGTTGGGCGCCCTGCTGGTGATGAAGTCTGGACAATTTCTGGAACTCCGACGCCTTCCGGCGTTCATCTACGGGCGTTGCTCTGCCCGGAAAAGCTCATCAGCTCTTCGACAAACCGCGATCCGCTGTTCGTTTCAAGGATCGCCATTGAACCTTCAACGTAATCTGGCGACGATGGAAAAACCGGCTCGGCCGATCATCCAGCGCCGCCAGAGGCGTTACTCTTTGCGGCCTTCGCATCGCTGGCGGCCGCCTTACAGCGAGCGCTGAATCTCCTCGATGCGATAGCATTCGATGACGTCGCCCGCGCGCATGTCCTGGTAGCTCTCGAAAGCCATGCCGCACTCCTGACCGGCGACGACTTCCTTGACCTCGTCCTTGAAGCGCTTGAGCGTCGATAGCTTGCCTTCGTGCACGACCACATTGTCGCGGATGAGCCGGACATTGGCGCCGCGCTGCACGGTTCCATCCGTGACCCGGCAGCCGGCCACCTTGCCGACTTTCGAAATATTGAAAACCTCGAGTATTTCCGCGTTGCCAAGCATTTCCTCGCGCAAAGTGGGTGCGAGAAGGCCGGACATCGCGGCTTTTACATCATCTACGAGATTATAGATGATGTTGTAGTAGCGGATTTCCAGACCTGACTGTTCGGCCAGCTGGCGCCCTTCCTTATGGGCGCGGACGTTGAAGCCGATCAGCGCCGCTCCCGAAGCCTCGGCCAAAGTGACGTCGGATTCGGTGATGCCGCCGACGCCCGCGTGAATGACGCGCGCCGCGACTTCATCCGTGTTGAGCTTCTCGAGCGTCGCGATAATCGCCTCGACCGACCCCTGGACGTCGCCTTTGATGACGAGCGGGAACTCCTTGCGCCCAGCCGTCTTCAGCTGGCTCATCATGTCGGCGAGCGAACCGCGCGCCAGATTGCCCCGCGCCGCGGCCTGCTCGCGCTTCTGGCGGTCGCGATATTCGGCAATTTCGCGGGCTCTCGCTTCATTCTCCACCACGGCGACGCGATCACCGGCCTCGGGCGAACCCGAGAAGCCCAGAACCTCGACCGGCATCGACGGACCGGCCTCGTGCCGCGCCTCGCCCTTGTCGTCGAGCAGGGCGCGCACCTTGCCCCATTGCGAACCGCCGACGATGAGGTCTCCGACCCGCAGCGTGCCGCGCTGCACCAGCACGGTCGCGACGGGGCCGCGGCCCTTGTCGAGCCGCGCCTCGATGACCGTTCCTTCGGCGGGACGATCGGGGTTCGCCTTGAGGTCGAGGAGTTCGGCCTGCAGGGCGATGAGGTCGACGAGCTTGTCGAGATTGATCTTCTTCGTCGCCGAAACCTCGACCTCGAGCGTGTCGCCGCCGAGCGATTCGACCTGCACTTCATACTGCAGCAATTCGCTGCGCACGCGCTCGGGCTTGGCGTCCGGCTTGTCGATCTTGTTGATCGCCACGATGATCGGCACATTCGCGGCGCGGGCGTGGGCAATGGCTTCAGCCGTCTGCGGCATCACGCCATCATCGGCGGCGACGACCAGCACGACGATATCGGTGACCTTGGCGCCGCGCGCGCGCATCGCCGTGAAGGCGGCGTGGCCGGGCGTGTCGATGAAGGTCACCGGCACTCCGTTGGAGGCGACGATCTGATAGGCGCCGATGTGCTGCGTAATGCCGCCCGCCTCGCCGGAAACGACATTGGCGTGGCGCATCGCATCGAGCAGCGAGGTCTTGCCGTGATCGACATGGCCCATGATCGTGACGACCGGCGGGCGCGGAACCTGATGTCCGTCGGCGTCCGGCGTATCGAACAGGCCTTCTTCCACGTCGGATTCGGCGACACGTTTGACCGTGTGGCCGAGCTCCTCGGCGATCAGCTGCGCCGTATCGGCGTCGATCACATCGGTGATCTTCGCCATCTGGCCCTGCTTCATCATCAGCTTGATGACGTCGACCGCGCGCTCCGACATGCGGTTGGCGAGTTCCTGGATGGTGATCGTCTCAGGCAGGACGACTTCGCGCGCCAGCTTTTCCTTGGTCTCGCTGACATGGCCCTTCAGCCGCTGGGTGCGGCGGCGGAAGGCCGCGATCGAGCGCGTGCGCTCTTCTTCGTCCCCCGTCGCGCTGGCGACCGTGAGACGGCCGCGGCTCTTTTGCTCGGCGCCCTTGACCGGGCGCGCGACGATGACCTTCGTCGGCATGCCCGGACGGCGGATGATGCGTTTGGCCTCGTCTTCCTCGGCCGACGCGGGGCGGGCGACAGCGGCGAGGCCGGCCGGTCCTGGCTGACCCTGCGCGGCCGGCGCGCCCGCCGGCGTGGTTGAGGCTGGCGCCGAGACGGGGGCCGGCGCTTTGCGCGGCGCCCCGCCCGTTGGAGCCGGCGCGGGTTCGCCACCGGCGAGACGCCGCTTGGCTTCCTGTTCCGACCGGCGCTTCGATTCCGCCTCGAGAACGCGGCGCGCTTCCTCCTCGCGCTTGCGCGCTTCGGCGGCGGCGCGCTCCTCGCGTTCACGCGCCTCGCGCTCCTCACGGGCCTTGGCTTCGATTTCAGCGCGCTTGCGCTCTTCGATCTCGCGTTCATGCGCCCCCGACAGAGCGCGGGAGCGCGCCTCGCGCTCCTCCTCCGTCAGCGACCGCAGGATGACGCCGGACGACGAGCGCGGCGGCCCGCCCTGCGGACGCTGCGGCTTCTGTTGCTGTTGCGGACGCGGCGGCTGCGGCGCGACGGCGGGCTGAGCCGGCTCCGGCGCGGCGCTCTCGCGCAGCGGGTGCGGCTCGCTTCCCAGCGCGCGGCGCTTTACCTTCTCGACGACGACCGCCTTGCTGCGACCATGCGAAAAGCTCTGGCGCACAATGCCAGCCTCGACCGGACGCTTCAGCGACAGCGTCTTGGTCGGGGAAACGCTCAGCGTATGGTCACCAGGGTTCTTCGTTTCACTCATCAGTCTTGCGTTCCCGGGCTCGCGCCCATTCGAAATTCAATAAGCCGGCAGCGCCGGCCGTCGAGACCATGAAGGCTCCGCACTGGCGGAGTTCACGGCCGCTATTTTCCCGCTTCAATTCTCGATCCATTCGAAAGATCAGCCATCTTTCGGATGGATCGCGCCACACTCGCTTCAGACCGTGAACCAGAGGAACCGGCCCCTTGCCGGATCATGCTCCCATCGGCAGACAAACGGCGCTCGCCCGACGACGCAACAGCCCCAGTTCAATTCGCAAAACCTTTCCATGCCGCCCGCGGCACGAAAACCTTCCGCCTCAATCGCAATCGTCTTCCAAACCCAAATCCGCCGGCCGCGGCTCCAGCGCCGCCGGCCGGTACATCTCCAACCGGCGGCAACGTGCGAGAAAGGCCTCGCTCGCGGATCCCGACAGTAAAGCTGCATGTATCACATTAGCCCGCCCTAACGCCAAATCCAATTGATCTGAACGAAAGAGTGCGATGCGCGGCCTTACAGCTCCCTCTCCGAAACGCCGCCGCAGACTCTGCCCGAGCTTGCGCGCCCCGTCGGCTCCGCCATCCGCTGCGTGGACCAATCCCGCGATGGAGCCGCCCGTGATCGCCTCCTCGACCTTGCCAAATCCCGCTACGATCTGCCCCGCTTTATTGGCGATCGACAGCGCCTGCAAGCAATCTTGCGTCAGCAAAGCCTCAATCTCCGCCGGCAAATCTTCAGACGCGAGCACCTTCTTTTTGAAGCCGCGCGCGAAAGCTTGCCTTTTCACTGCTTCCGCGACCCGAAGCTCGCTGGCTGTAACCCATACGCCGCGCCCGGGCAATTTCTGCCTGATGTCCGGAACGACGACATCGCCCGGGCCGACGACAAATCGAATCATATCCCCCGGCGAACCCTTCGTCCGCGTGACGATGCAGGTTCGCTCCGGTCCGGTCTCGCTATCGCTCGGTTCGACTTCCGCCAGCATCCATGCTCCAAATCGCCGCCCGCGCACAAAACCCAAGGCTGCCAGGGGTCAGTGCGTGATCTCGCCGTCTTCTTGTTCTTCCGGCGCTTGCTCCGCCGCCGGCTCGGGCTCGGGCTCGGGCGCCGCCTCGATCCAACCGGCGTGCACGCGCGCCGTCATGATCATCGTCTCGGCCTCCTCCCGGCTGAGTTCGAAACCATCGAGATAGCCGGCGTGCTTCACGCTCTCGCCGTCCTTGCGCTCGGTCCAGCCAATGAGGTCGTCCGTGGCGCAGCCGGCGAGGTCTTCGACGGTCTTGACGTCGTTTTCGCCGAACTTCACCAGCATCGCCGTGGTGACGCCGGCGACCTCCCTCAGTTCGTCGGAGACCCCAAGTTCGATACGGCGCGCATCCTGCTCGGCTTCGATCCTTGCGAGGTAATCATGCGCCCGCGCCTGAATTTCGGAGGCGGTGTCTTCGTCAAATCCCTCGATTGTCGCAAGCTCGGCGGGTTCGACAAAGGCCAGTTCCTCGACGGAGCGGAACCCCTCGGAGGCGAGCAATTGCCCAACGACCTCATCGACGTCGAGCGCCTTCATGAAGATATTGGTGCGCTCGATGAATTCTTTCTGCCGGCGCTCCGATTCCTCGGCTTCGGTGAGAATATCGATATCCCATCCGGTCAACTGCGAGGCAAGCCTGACATTCTGGCCGCGCCGTCCGATCGCTAATGATAATTGGTCATCGGGCACGACAACTTCAATACGCGCGGAATCCTCGTCGAGCACCACCTTGACGACTTCGGCCGGCTGCAGCGCATTGACGATGAAGGTGGCGGCGTCAGGCGACCACGGGATGATGTCGATCTTTTCGCCCTGAAGTTCATTGACGACGGCCTGCACGCGCGAGCCGCGCATGCCGACGCAGGCGCCGACCGGATCGATCGAGGCGTCGCGCGAAATCACCGCGATCTTGGCGCGCGAACCCGGATCGCGCGCAACCGATTTCACCTGAATAATATTGTCGTAGATTTCCGGCACTTCCTGCTGAAACAGCTTGGCCATGAACTGCGGATGCGTGCGCGACAGGAAAATCTGCGGTCCCCGCTGCTCGCGGCGCACGTCATAGACATAGGCTCTCGCGCGATCGCCAGGGCGGAACATCTCGCGCGGGATCATCTCGTCGCGGCGGATGGTGGCTTCGCCGCGGCCAAGATCAATGATCACATTGCCATATTCGACGCGCTTGACGACGCCGTTGACGATATCGCCGATGCGATCCTTATATTCCTGATACTGCCGGTCGCGCTCGGCCTCGCGCACCTTCTGAACGATGACCTGTTTCGCCGACTGGGCGGCAATGCGGCCGAAATCGAAGGGCGGCAGCGTCTCGGCGATCCAGTCGCCGACCTGCGCGGCCGGATTCTTCTTGCGCGCTTCCGCGAGGGTAATGTGGATCGCGTCATTTTCGATCTGGTCGACGACGAGCAGAAGCCGGGAAAAGCGAATTTCGCCGGTCTTCGGATTGATTTCGGCGCGAACCTCGGTCTCCTGCCCATAACGCGAACGCGCCGCCTTCTGGATCGCATCCTCCATCGAGGTCAGAACGATCTGCCGGTCGATCGACTTTTCGCGCGCGACGGCGTCGGCGATCTGCAAAAGTTCGAGCCTGTTGGCGCTAACGGCCATCTTGCATCTCCTATTTCGGCATTGGGCGCGGAGGCGAAGGGCGCGCGCCCGCCTGCGGTTTGCCCGATTTGGCTTGTTTGAATTTGGATCTGACGCCCGCCGGCAGAAGCGGCTTGGCTTTCGCGGCGCTGTTACGCGCGGCGAAGCGGCCTGGCCCGCGCTGCGGCAGCGGCGCTCCGGCGCTCTCTTCCGCGTCCTCATCCTCCGTTTCGGATGGGCCGTCTTCCGCCAGCGCCGCCTTCGCCGCGCGCAAGGATTCTCGGATCAGAGCCTCCGTCAGCACGAGCTTGGCTTCGGCGACGTCGCGCAGCGGCAATATCGCCTCAACATCTTCGCCGGGCTTCGCATCATTGCGCATAAGCTTGACCGACGCTTCAACCCCATCGCCATCGACCTCGGCGATCACGCCGCGGAAACGCTTGCGGCCCTCGACGCCAACGCGCAGTTCGATGCGCGCCTCCTGCCCCACTGCACGCCGCACATCGGAGGCCCGCACCAAGGGCCGATCGATCCCAGGAGATGAAATTTCAAGCCGATAGGCCTGACTGACAACATCCTCGACATCGAGAACCGGCGATAGAGCCGCGCTGACCGTCTCGCAATCATTGACGGTCATCGATCCGTCGGGCCGCTCCGCCATGATCTGCACAGTCATGCCGTCCTGCGCCGAGAGCTTGACCCGGACGAGACGATAGCCAAGGTCAGCGAGCACCGGCTGCGCCACATGGGCGATCCGCGCGGCGGCGCCGGTTTCCAGGACGAAGCGAGCCTCATCCAGCAAAGTCCGCGGCTCTTCCTGCAAATTCGTGCTTTGATCCAAACTCTATCGATTCCCCAACGAAACATCTGACGGGCATATCGCGGCCGATGCGCGGCGGGTCTTGTCGGCAACAAAAAAGAGCGGGTCCGGACGGGCCCACTCTCGATACGGCATTCATCCGACTAAGATAAACGCTATGAGAAGATTGAATAAAAAGAATATAGCCCTTTCAGCGGGGCGGCGCAAGCCTCCAGCGGAATTGATTCGGTCGGAGACGCCAATCGGGGCCCGTCGGGGCGGGCGGGCGCCGCGCCTAAGCTGCAAGCGCGATAATCAAGCGCGCTAATACTGCAGATATTGCTCGCTGATCGTATTTCCAAGACGATCATTGTCCTGAACGAAGCCCGTGATGAATTCATGCAGGCCGATCTTGAAAATTTCGCTCGTCGTCGCGTTTTCGAGCCGCTGCATGACGGCATGAGCCTGTTTCTGCGCCGGTCCGGTGCGCCCATAGGCTTTGGCGATCGAATCGAGGAAATGAACGATATTGTCGTAGCAGGCGATGAGCGAGCGCGGCATTTCGAGCTTCAGGATCAAAAGATCGGCGATGAGCCAGGGCTTCACGTTCTCGCGGTAGACCCAATGGTAGGCGGTCAGCGCCGAGACGGCGCGCAAAATCGCAGTCCATTGGAAATAATCGAGCGAGCCGCCGACAGCTTCGTTTTCCGGCAGCAGCACATGATACTTCACGTCGAGGATACGGGCGGTGTTGTCCGCGCGCTCGATGTAAAGGCCAAGGCGCGAAAACCAGAAGGCGTCATTGCGCAGCATGGTGCGATAGGCCGAGCCGTCGTAATCGAGGGACGTCTTTTTCACAAAATCGAGGAAGCGCGACAGTTCGCGCCGGTCATATTGGCCGCGCGACGCATTATTGGCCTCAAACCGCTTGAGCTCGATCCAGGCGCCGTTGATCGCATCCCACATTTCGACGGTGAGAGCGGTGCGAACCGCCCGCGCATTGGTGCGCGCCAATTCGATGCAATTGCGGATCGAAGACGGATTGTCCGGCGCGAAGGTGAGATATTCGACGACGCTCTGCTCCTCGGCGGCGGCGCCGCGCGTCTCGCGAAAGCCGGCCGCCGCGCCAGAGGATTCGAGCGCGCTTTCCCATTCGGTTCCGGTCCCGGAATAATTCGTCGGCAGGGTCGCCAGACGCTGCGTCGCTTCGACGATGCGGGCGAGGAAATCGGCGCGCTCGACATAGCGGGCGAGCCAATAGAGGTGATCAGCTGTGCGGGAGAGCATTGCCTGCTTCTAAGCCTCTCTTAAGTCCAATGGGCGACGAGCTTTGGGAAATAGGCGGGAAATCGGAAAGACGCAGCAAGAGGTGGGCAAGATCCTGAGCGGCGCGATCGGCGGCCGCCGCGAGGCCGGTTGCGAATTTAAGCGAGCTGGCTCTGGCTTTGACTCTGGCTTTGAAACGCCGCCGGCGCATCGAAAATCGAATCATCGACGATCCAGGTGTCCTTGGTGCCCCCGCCCTGACTGGAATTGACGACAAGCGAGTTTTCGATCAGGGCGACGCGCGTAAGGCCGCCCGGCACCACGCGAACGCCGTTAGTGCCGGTGAGAACGAAGGGCCGCAGATCGACGTGACGCGGCGCGATTCCTGTGTCGAAGAAGGTCGGCGTAGTCGATAGCGCGAGCGTCGGCTGAGCGATGAAATTGTTCGGGTCCTTCGTCAGTTTGGCGGCGAAAGTCTCGATCTGCGCCTTGGTCGCGCGCGGGCCGACGAGCATGCCATATCCGCCCGATCCATTGACCTCCTTGACGACGAGATCAGGAAGATTTGCGAGCACATGGCGCAAGGCTTCCGGCTCGCGGCAGCGCCAGGTCGGGACGTTCTTCAAAATCGCCTTCTCGCCGAGATAAAATTCAATGATCTCGGGCACATAGGTGTAGATCGCCTTGTCGTCGGCGACGCCCGTGCCGACCGCGTTGGCGAGCGTGACGTTGCCGGCGTGATAGGCGCGCATCAACCCCGGAACGCCAAGCACCGAATCGGGATTGAACACCTCAGGATCGATGAAATTATCGTCGATGCGCCGGTAGAGCACGTCGATCTTTTTCGCGCCCTGCGTCGTGCGCATGTAAAGCTTGTCGTCTTCGACAAAAAGATCGCGTCCCTCGACGAGCTCGACGCCGAGCTTGTCGGCCAGAAACGAATGTTCGTAATAGGCCGAGTTGAAGCGGCCGGGCGTCAGGAGAGCGATGGTCGATTGCCCGCTGCTCCCGAGCGGAGCGACGGAGCGCAGCGCCGCCAGCAGCACGTCGGGATAATTCTCGACGGGGGCGACCCGATGCTCGGCGAAAAGATCCGGCATCAGCCGCATCATCACCTCGCGGTTTTCCAGCATATAGGAGACGCCGGACGGCGTGCGGACATTGTCTTCGAGCACATAGAAATCGTCTTCGCCGGTCCGCACGACATCAATCCCCGCGATCTGGACATAAATATCATGGGGCACCGGCCGACCGACCATTTCCGGGCGAAACTCGGAGTTTTTGAGGATGAGATCGGCGGGGATCTTGCCGGCCTTGATGATTTCCTGCGCGCCATACACGTCTTTGAGAAAGCAGTTCAGCGCCTTGACGCGCTGGAGAAGGCCGGCCTCGAGCCTGGCCCATTCCGAACGCAGCATGATGCGCGGGATGATGTCGAAGGGAATGAGACGCTCGCCGGCGTCCTTTTCGCCATAAACGGCGAAGGTGATTCCCATGCGTCGAAACAAGAGTTCGGCCTGGGCGCGGCGCGAGGCGAGGTGCTCAGTCGAGGTTGCGCCGAGCCATCGCGCGATCTTGCTGTAGACGGGGCGGACTTTGCCCCCCGCCAATGTCATTTCGTCGAAATAGCGCCCGTCTCCCAATAGCTTGAGCTCCTTGCTGAGAATCGTTCGGCTATTTGCCGCTTATCCTTGGATAAGCATTTTGCATACCAGAGAGCGGGAGTCGGCCGAGGTCAATCCGGTCAAACTAACTGATTTCCTCTCTTTTGACGAAGGAATTGGCGAGCGCCATGAGCCAACGCAAAACGACGTAGATTGACTTGAAATGAGATGCTTATGGTTAACGGTCTGGAAAGAACTCGCGCCTAGCTTGCGGATATCGCAACACGCGGGCGGCCCGCGCCTCTTCGTCTCCGCCCCGCGTGGCGTCCCAGCATGGCGTCGCCCTTTTCTCCAGCTGAAGGAGCGCCGCCATGTCTCTTGCCTCCACCACCCCCGGCTCTCGCGAACGCCGCTCCTCGCCGCGCAGGGGCGCTGAAGGCAACACGCTGGCGCAGGTTCTGCGGCTCGCCGCTCTCGTCATTCTCGCCGTTCTGTGGATCGGCGTCGCCGCTATGCAGAAGCACCGCCGCGACATCGCGCCGGACGCCGCGGCGACGCTTCATTCCGCGGCGATGCGCTGATATAAACCCGAGGCCCAATCCGGCCGATGACGGATCGACTGGGCCAGGAACCGCGACTGAACAGGATGATGAAGCCGCTTTTTCTTCCGCTCGCCGCGGCTCTGGTCCTGCTCGGGGGCCAGCCGCCTATTTGGGCCGAGGACGCCGCGCCGGAAGCCGCCGCCCCGGCTGACGGCGCGACCTCCAGCACAAAAAATGCGAATGCGGAATTTGATATGTCGGTCGAGGTCGGCGGCGCGCCAATGTACGCCTCGAAGACCATTCTCGAGAATGCCGCGACTTCAAAGGATCACACCCGTTTCGTCGCGGACGCCGAAACCTCGGGGCTCGCCGGGACTCTGGCGGAAACCGGCCCTTTCACCGTTTTTGCGCCCGTCAACAGAGCTTTCCTGAACCTAACGAAAGCGACAGCCGACGCCCTGCTGAAGCCTGAGAATGCCGCGGCTCTAAAAGCCGTCGTGGCCTATCACGTGCTGGCGGGAAAGTTTTCAGTGGCGGATTTCGTCGCCGCCATCCGGAAGGGGGAGGGAAAGGCGACGTTCAGGACGCTTGAGGGCGAGGATCTCACGATTGTGCAGGATGGCCGCAGGCTTCAGATCATCGACGCAAGGGGCGACCGGGCGATTGTGACGATTTCGGACGTGAACCAGAAAAACGGCGTCATCCACGTCATTGACACGGTCCTTCTGCCGAAAAGCTGAGCATTGAGCCGGCGTCATCGGCGAGCCGCGCGCCCGCGAGCAGACTTCGGGGCGCCGGCTTCAGGGCGCTGGGCGAAAGTCATATTAATGCTGGGTTTTGCGGCCAAAGGCTTTTTCGCATACGGTTTATTTGGATATCATTTTATACAAATGTCCTCTTCGTCCTCCCATGACCCCGGGTTGAGCGTGCTGGTTTGATCGAACAGGCGATGCTATTCGCGCTTGGATTTCTGATCGCAGGGCTGCTCGCTCTCGTGATCGCTCCGGCGTTTTGGCGGCGCGCCATACGCCTGTCGACGCGGCGGCTCGAAATGCTGGTTCCGTTGTCGACGCGGGAAATCATCGCCGAGCGCGACCTCCTGCGCGCCGAATTCGCCGTCGAACGCCGAAAAATGGAACAGAAAGCCGCGGCGCTCAATGCGATTCGCATGCAGGACATGGCCGAGCTCGGCCGCAGGGCGATTCAGCTTGTTGAAAAGAGCCATCACCACGCCGCGCTCGAAAGTCGCTATCGCGAGCAGGCGGCTGAGCTCGCGGCGGCGCGTATCGCCTTGGCCGAAGCGCAGGCTGAACTCGCCGCCGCCAACTCGGCGCTGTATGGCGCGGACGGCCTCAACGAGCTGAAGGAGCGCGATCTGACGCAGCTGCGCGGCGAAATCGCGACGGCTAAGGCTCAGGCTGCAAAGCAAAGCGCAGCTTTGGCCGATTTTGAGGCGCTTGTGACGATGCAACAGGCACATCTCGTGGCCGCCCGCAACGACATCGCCCGGCTGGCCGACGAATTCGCGACCCTGCGCCTCGAACGCGACGCCGGCGCGGCGACGCTCAAGGCGACGGCGGCGCAGCTCGCCGACCGCGAAGAGGCTCTGACGATCGCACAAAACAGAGAGGCGGAGCTGCTGCGGCGGCGCAGGCGGCAGATCGAGACGTCGCGCGCCGTCGAGCGGCGGCTGGTTGAGAAAATCGCGCGGCTGAACGCCGCCGACGCGGCCGCGCGTCAGGATCTCGACGCGGCGAGGGAGCGTTCCGACGGTCTTGCTCAAGAGCTCGCGGCGCTGCGCCGCCTCAGCTCGGGGCGCGAAACGGCGCCCGCTTCCAGCGAGCGCGAGGAAAACACCATTTTGCGTCAAAACATCAATGAAATCGGCGCCGCCATCATTCGCATGGCCGGGCTCGCGCTCGACTCCGCGCCGCCCGAGCGCTTCGACGAAAGCTCCGACAAAGCCGCGGCGCGCGCGCTCGCCAAAGCGCATCTCGCGGCGAAATCGAAGTAGCGGCCGCGATCAGCCGCCGAGCTTCGCCACCAGCGCGTCGGAAATTTCATAATTGGCAAAGACATTCTGGACGTCGTCATTGTCCTCGAGGAGGCCGATGAGACGCAGAATCTTTTCGCCCGCTTCATCATCCACGCTGATCGTCGTCTGCGGCTTCCAGATCAGGCTGGCTTTCGTCGGTTCGCCGAACTTGCTCTCCAGAGCCTGCGCGACGTCGCGCAAACTCTCGAGCGAGGTGATGATCTGATGCGTTTCCTCGTTTGATTGAACGTCGTCCGCGCCGGCCTCGATAGCGGCTTCAAGCATCGCCTCTTCGGAGGCGGCCTTCGCCGGAAATTCGATGAGGCCGACATGATCGAACATGAAGGACACGGCGCCGGTCTCGGCGAGGGATCCGCCGACCTTGGTGAAATAAGAGCGGACCTCGCCCGCGGTGCGATTGCGGTTGTCGGTCAGGGCCTCGACGATGACGGCGACGCCGCCCGTGGCATAGCCTTCATAGCGCACTTCATCGTAGTTTTCGGCGTCGGCGCCGGACGCTTTCTTGATGGCGCGCTCAATGTTGTCCTTCGGCATGTTTTCGACGCGCGCGGCGATGACGGCGGCGCGCAGGCGGGCGTTCATGGCGGGGTCCGGCAGGCCGAGCTTGGCTGCGACGGTGATTTCGCGGGCGAGTTTGGAGAAGAGCTTGGAGCGGATCGCATCCTGCTTGCCCTTCTTGTGCATGATATTTTTGAATTGGCTATGTCCGGCCATGCCCGAAAATCCCGTCCCCTCTCCGTCACAAGCGCTCTCAACAGCATTTTCAGGCGAAGCGGCTGGCGCTTTGCGTCAAGAAAATGCGATCAGACAAGGAGATACGAAGACGGTCCGATTCGGAACATCCTCTCTCCCTGAGCGCGGAGCGCCAGCATATAAGCCGGGAATGGCCGGAAATAAAGACCCGCGCGCATGGGCGCGGGCGCCTCTGTTCAAGCCCGACCCGTCTGCCCAAACAGGATCTTGCGGGATTCTTCGTCGGCGATGGTCGGCAACTGATTGATCGTGGAGGCGAGCGCATAGGCCCGCAGGGTCGCCGGCCGCGCCGCGATTGTCTCGAACCAGATTTTGAGGTGAGGAAAATCCTCGAGATCCTGACCCTGATTCTTGTGCGGCACGATCCAGGGATAGATCGCCATGTCAGCGATCGAGTAATCGCCGGCGACAAAGGGCCGGCCCGCGAGGCGCTTGTTCAGCACGCTGTAAAGCCGGTTGGTTTCCTTGACATACCGCTCGATCGCGTAGGGAATTTTTTCCGGCGCATAAATGTTGAAATGGTGATTCTGCCCGGCCATCGGCCCGAGGCCGCCCATTTGCCAGAACAGCCATTCGAGCGTCGCTACCCTTGCGCGAAGGTCCCGGCTCAGGAATTTGCCTGTTTTTTCGGCAAGGTAGAGTAAAATCGCGCCGGATTCGAAGACCGGCACGGGCGCGCGCCCATCATTCGGATCACGATCGATGATCGCGGGAATGCGGTTGTTCGGCGCGATCGCCAGGAATTCGGGCGTGAATTGCTCCCCCTTGCCGATATTGACCGGATGGATCGCATAGGGCAGTCCGGCCTCTTCAAGAAAAAGCGTGATCTTGTGCCCGTTCGGCGTCGTCCAATAAAACAGATCGATCATTTCTCTCGCGCCGCGGAAAGCATGGCACAACCATGCAGAAGGGTTCAAAGAGCGCTTAAGGCCCCGTCACATATGAGCGTATCAGCGCGGCTTTCGTGAAGCCATCCATCAAAAAATCGCGACCGCCTCGCGGGAGGCGGTCGCGATTTGTCTCCAACAAAGCCAGAGCGGATCGACGGCGCGAGGCCTACGCGGCCGGCCCGGCGATCTGCGGCGTCCGCGTTTGCATCTCGATACGCGCGACGCCGGCCTTTACGGCGGACTGCACCTTTTCAAAGGCGCGCACTTCGATCTGCCGCACACGCTCGCGCGAGATATCGAATTCGTCGGAGAGCGCCTCCAGCGTCATCGGATCGTCGGCCAGCCGGCGCGCCTCGAAAATGCGGCGCTCACGATCGTTCAACACGCCCAGCGCGTTATGCAAGGCGCCGAGGCGATTGTCTTTCTCCTCACGATCGAGAAGCGTGTTCTCCTGGCTGGCGCTATCGTCGACGAGCCAATCCTGCCACTCGCCCTCGCCCTCTTCGCGCAGGGGCGCGTTGAGCGAAGCGTCGCCCGACATGCGCCGGTTCATATCGACGACGTCCTGCTCGGAAACTCCGAGCCGGTGCGCGATCTTCGCCACATGGTCAGGCTTGAGGTCGCCTTCTTCCAGCGCCGAAATCTGACTCTTCACCTTACGCAGGTTGAAGAAGAGTTTCTTCTGGCTTGCGGTCGTGCCCATCTTCACGAGCGACCACGAGCGCAGGATATACTCTTGAATTGACGCGCGGATCCACCACATTGCGTATGTGGCGAGACGAAAGCCCTTATCCGGCTCGAAGCGTTTGACGGCTTGCATCAAGCCGACGTTCCCTTCGGATACGACTTCGCTGATCGGCAAACCATAGCCGCGGTAACCCATCGCGATTTTGGCGACGAGTCTCAGATGCGACGTCACGAGCTTATGGGCGGCGTCCTTGTCGGCGTGTTCGCGCCAACTTTTCGCCAGCATATATTCTTCCTGCGGCTCCAGCATGGGGAACCGTCTGATTTCATTCAAGTAACGAGCGAGCCCACTCTCACTTGAGATCATCGGCAGCGCAGCACTCATAATTTCCACCTCCAGGGGGACCCCCGTCTCGGCAGGCCCAGGCGCGGCCACTCAAGGAGTCAGCCACACAACATCAGAATATATGGCGCCTGAACCAGTGCTGAAAGGGGCGCGCCATGTTGCAGCGCATTACATTTTCGCAACATTGGCGGCCGTTGGGGCGCGGTTCTTAAGCACGGCTGTTGGCCGTTTAAGAGAGTCAATAACCACTACGCGCGGCGCCCCTTTAAGGTTTCACATTAACGGAAAAATGAAGACAGGCCTGACCGCCGCCAGGAGAAACCGCGCGCCGCGCTCAACGCTTGTCATTATCGCTCGTCCCGCTTGCGCGAGGCTGTGCGGGAAGATTGCCTTTGCGATCATTTCGCCCCCGCCGCCAAAGCCGCCTGCAGATCCAGCATGTCTCGCGGCGGCGCGCTTTCGAAGTGGAGCGGGGCGCCCGTCACCGGGTGCGCAAAGCCCAGTACGGCGGCGTGCAGGGCCTGCCGCGCCAAAGCTTTCAGCGCCGCTTGCGCTTGCGGCGAAAGGCGCGCCGCTTTGCTTTTGAAGCCCTGTCCGTAGACCGGATCGCCAAGAAGGGGATGTCCCATGCTCGCCATATGCACGCGGATCTGATGCGTGCGGCCGGTCTCGAGCCGGCAGGCGATCAGGCTGGCGTCGGCGCCGAAGCGTTCAAGCGCGCGCCAATGAGTGACGGCGTGGCGCCCTCGCGCCTCTGGGACAATAGCGATTTTTTCTCGGTCAACGGCGTGACGCCCAAGCGGCGCGTCGATCACGCCCGACGCACGCGTCGGCGTTCCCCACGCCAAACATAGATATTCGCGTGTCAGGGATAGAGTCTTGCCGTGGTCGGCGAAGGTCTTCGCCAGGCCATGATGCGCCTCATCGGTCTTGGCGACGACCATCAAGCCCGAGGTATCCTTGTCGAGCCTGTGCACGATGCCCGGCCGCCTCACTCCCCCGATGCCGGACAGGCTCGCGCCGCAGTGAGCGATCAGCGCATTGACCAGCGTCCCATCGAGATGCCCCGCCGCCGGATGGACAACCAGCCCCGCCGGCTTGTCGATGACGAGCAAATGATCATCCTCGAACGCCACATTGAGCGGGATGTCCTGTCCCACAGGCGCGGCGTCGGTCGCCGCCGGAACCTCGAGGCCGATGGTCTGCCCCGCGCGCACACAAAAACTGGCGTCGGTCACCAAGGCGTCATCGACCGCGACACAGCCGGCCTCGATCAGCGCTTTCAGCCGCGTGCGCGACAGGGAAAGTCCGCAGGCGGAAACCTCGGCCGCGAGAAACCGGTCAAGCCGCTCGCCGCCGCGCTCCGGGCCGACGCGAAAGGCGCGCGAGGAAGCCTTGCCCCTCTCCGCGGCCACTAAATCCGCCTGATCCCTCAAATCCGTCGGCACCTTCGATCCCCTTCCCGCTCGCTTCCCTGACATATAGGGAGGCGGCGAGATCTCGTCCCGCCTCAGCGCCAGCCCCGCCGCCACGAGCCATCGTCTGCGAAACAGGCCGCGGCGCGCCCTCAATGTCCGCCCCGGCCGCTTATATTCTGTATTTGGAGCGCCCCGCCGCAAAAAGCATCGAGATCTTTCCGACGCCCGCCAAAGTTCGCGACCGGCGCGCGCCCCGGCGCAGAAGGGCGCCCGAAGAAAACGGCCGACGATATCGAAAGCCGATTTGTCCAAGGCCAGTCCTCTGCTACTCTTGCACCATTGAATGAACCCCGCTTCGGCCGGAGCGCGCATGAGAGGCTGCGCGCAAGCAATTGCGACGAACTGTTTCAAAGCCTCAAGTCGGCGCCGGACGGAGCTGGGGCGCGCATCAGATCTCGATCAATGTGCGCCCCTCAAAAAGACGAAAAATTATAATGCCGAATGGCGGCATAAAATTAGAATAATATTCCTCGGTCAATCGCGCCGACGGTAGTCCGCAATTTGTAATATTCCTGCCATATCAGCCAGCAGTGTATAGTATATTTTTATCCCGAAACCGATCCCTGTTGACGCGCGTCAACAACCCCGGCCCGTGGAAAATCAGAATGGCGTCGATCAAACCCGCCCGCGTTCGATCGACGCCAAAAGAATCAGAGGGACGATCATGCAAAGCATGGATCACAAACCAGCGGCCTTCGATCCACAGGGCGAGATGCCCGACGACATGACGTCCGGCCGCGGAAACCGCCTCCGGGGCGAAATCATAACCATCGAAGATTTGGACGCTTTCAAAGCCCTGCGCCGCGCCTGGGAGGAACTCGCCGCCGCCGCGCAGGACTATTCTCAATGCGCGACTTATGGGTTTTGCGAAGTCGCCGCGGCGCGCGCGCTGGCCAAGAGCACGCCGATCAACATAGCGATGGTCTACGACGATGGCGGTTTGCTGGCGATCTGGCCGCTCGCCATCCATCGCAAGGGTCTGTTGCGGATCGCCAAGGGTCTGACATGCGGAAGCGGCGAAGAATATGGCGGACCGCTCGTCAGAGGCAGAGCGGACAAGGAGGCCGTCACGGCGGCGGTTAGCGCCGCCATGAAAGCTCATGCGGACATTCTGGAGATTGTTCTCGTTGAGGAGGGCAGCGTCCTGCAAGAGGCGCTGGACGCGGCTCCGCAATCCTGGATGCTGCCCCTCTTGCCGCACCGCCTCGGCTCGCTTCCTGGATACGCGATACGGCTGCGGGGGATACCTCGATGGGAGGACTTTCTCGCCACTCTTCCGCGGTCGCTTCGCGAAAACTTGCGCCGCGACCTTAAGCGACTGAACGCAAGCGGTCGCACTGAGATCGGCTGGTGTACAACGGTCGACGACGCCGAGGCGGTTCTGACCTGGCTGTTTGCGAACAAGCGGCAGTGGTCTCAGTCGCGCGGGCTGAATACGCCGTACCTGGAAGACGATCGATTGAAGGATTTCTTCGTCGCGCTCGCCGGTCACACGGATTTATCGTCCATTCCGCTTGTCGCCTTTGTGAAGGTGAACGGCGTTCCGGTCGCAGCGTCCGTGAATTTGGTTGGAAAGTCATGCGTCGAGGGTTTTTTCACGACATATGATGACGCATTTCGCCTCTATTCGGTCGGAACCTTGCTGGTGGAATTCCTGGTGAAATGGTCACACGCCAACGATCTCGATTTCGATTTCCGGCCACTAGAGGGTAGTTATAAGGCGCGTTGGGCGAATAGCGAGACGCGTCACAAGACGCGCATCATATTTCTCAGCCCACGCGGTCGTCTCGCGGAATTTTCATTGCTGGCCGGGCACATGTCTCGCCTCGCGGCCAAAGTTCGAAAAATTATCATCTCGGGTTTCGCGAAGGTCAAAGCGCGTGTCGCTTGACGCCAGGCGCCCTCGATCTCACCCGTATAAATTGGCGTTTCGCGCAGGTCGGCTTGCTTCTCAATTGACATTGGCTCGCCCGCCCCTCCCGCGCGACAGGTTTTGCTGCCCGAACCCGTGGTTTGGCAGGCAATCAAGTAGATTATGTGCGGCTGAATCCATTGTTTGAATGCAGCTATGGAATCGCGGTTATCGTCCCCAGCAAGAGAGCCCGGATATGTCGATTTTGAATTCACCGGTTCTAAGCGGTTTGCGCAGCAATCTGCGGCTCGCCGCGGATCGTCTGATTGATTGGCGCTGGAGAATCAACACTCTTCCGGAAGTTGACCCTGCCGCGAACGTTGGTTCTTCCTCCGAGAAAGCCGGAAAATTCGACGACGCCACGCAGAACCAACCCTGCAGTTATTTACTTGTCTTTTGGTTCGTCGGCCGCATTGTCTTTAAGCCAGACGATGTCTTTTTCGACATCGGATGCGGAAATGGACGGGTGCTTTGCTATGTCGCGCGAAAGCGCGTGTCCAAAGCCGTGGGGATCGAGTTATCTCCGGTCTTCGCCGCCAAAGCGACGGCAAACGCGGAACAATTGAGCGGTCGCTTATCACCCATTGAGGTGCGTTGCGGCGACGCGGCGCAGATGGATTACAGCGATGGAACGGTATTTTTCCTCAACAATCCCTTCGGCTCCCAAACATTGCAGTTAGTGTTGGACAACATCAAAAAAACGATCGAATCCAATCCACGGCCAATCCGCATTTTCTACCTTAATCCTTTTCATTCCTCCGTATTTCGGTCGTCCGGCTGGCTCAAATATGCTGGCGCAAAAAAGGACTCTCTCATTAGGCAGGAAATGGAGCTGTGGACATATGACGGGAGGCGCGGGTAGAGGGACAGCTCAGTGACTGGATCTGCGCGACCGGCCGCGCGTCGATAAGGAGCTTGAGCGCTAGCCCGCGACGCCTTCAGGCGGCGACGCATATTGCCGTCAACGCGGCGCAGCCAGACCAGCCTTTTCCGCGGCGGAGGCCGGCAGTATCCTCAGCAAAGTGATCCGGTTTTTGGTTTTCCGCACGACCTCGAAGCGAAAGCCGTGGAAAGTAAAGACCTGCCCCGATTCGGGGATCGCGCGCGCCTCGTGAATGACGAGGCCGGCGATCGTTGTCGCTTCTTCGTCGGGCAGGTTCCAGCCCATCACCCGGTTCAGGTCGCGGATCGGCACCGACCCTTCGACGGTGACTGAGCCGTCCGCCTGCGGACGGACGCCCTGAACGACAAGATCGTGCTCATCGGAAATATCGCCAACGATCTCTTCGAGAATATCCTCCAGCGTGACAAGTCCCATCACGACGCCATATTCATCGACGACGATCGCGAAATGCATCTTGCGCTTCAAAAACGCCTGCAACTGGTCCTGCACGGGCGTCGTGTCCGGCACGAACCAGGGTTTGAGCGCGATGCTTTCGACATCGAAATGCTCGAGTTTGCCGCCCGCTTCGTCGAGCGCGCGTAAAATATCCTTGGCGTGCAGAACGCCGATGATGTTTTCGGGATCATCGCGCCAGATCGGCAAGCGCGAATAGGGCGCCTCGACGATCTCGCGGATCAATTCCTCTGGCGGCGAATCGGCGTTGAGCGTCAGCATATTGGTCCGATGCACCATGACGTCGGAAACCTCCAGATCGCGCAGATCGAGCAGGCCGCCAAACATGTCGCGATCGGATCGCGCGACGCCGCCTTCCTCATGCAAGAGATCGACAGTGCTTTTCAGTTCCTCATGGCCGGAGAGGATCGAGCGCTGCTGACTGGCGTCGACGCCGGCAAGCTTCAGGACGCTGCGCACAAGGATTTCGACGGCGACCAGCACCGGACCGAAAATGGCGACAAAGAAGGACAGCGTCCGCGCCACGAGGAGCGACATGCGGTCGGGATAATTGATCGCCACGGTTTTGGGCAGGACTTCGGCGAAGACGAGGAGCAGCACCGTCATGATGCCGGTTGCGTAAATCGCGCCGCGATCGCCGACCAGGGCGACGAGAATGCTCGTTGTAAAGGCCGAAGAGCCGATATTGACCAGCGTATTGCCGAGCAGGCACGCGCCGATCAGCCGGTTGCGGCTGGACAAAAGGCGATTGACCAGAGCGGCCCGCCGATCCCCGCCCTTCTCCAATGCGTGCATGCGCGCGCGGGACGCCGCGGTCAACGCTGTCTCGGAGCCGGAGAAAAAGGCCGATAGGGCGATGCACAGAAGGATGGTGGCGATTGCGATCCACAATGAGACCGGCAGAACGTCGGCGCCTGCGCCGTGCATGATGTTAAATTCCTGTGTTCAATTCGTCTTGAAGAAAGGCCCGAACCTCTTCGGCGTCCACCGACTTCGCGACAAAACAATCGCCGACTTCGCGCGCCAGGATGAAGGTCAGGGCGCCGCGCTCGACCTTCTTGTCCTGATACATGGCCTCAATGATCTGGCCGGCGTCGAGGGCGAGGCCTTTGATGTCGGCGAGCCGCGTCGGCAGGCCGACCTCGCGCAAATGCGCCTCGACCCGGTCTGCGTCCCCCCACGGGCAGAGGCCCAATTTTGCGGAAAAGCGGAAGGCCAGAGCCATGCCGATCGAGACGCCTTCCCCATGCACCAGCCGCGCGCCATCATAATGGTTGATGCGCTCCAGCGCATGGCCGAAGGTGTGGCCGAGGTTGAGCAGCGCGCGATCGCCTCGCTCATGCTCGTCGCGGGCGACAATGGCGGCCTTGGCGCGGCAACTCGTCGCGATGGCGTGGACACGGTCGGCGCCGCCTGAAAAGACGCCGCGCCAATGCGTCTGAAGCCAGCCGAAGAAGCCGGCGTCGCCGATGAGGCCGTATTTGACGACTTCCGCGTAACCGGCGCGAAATTCCCGCGCCGGCAGCGTCTCCAAGGCATGTGCGTCGGCGAGCACCAGAGAGGGCTGGTGGAATGCGCCGACGAGATTTTTGCCGTGGTCTGAATTGATGCCGGTCTTGCCGCCGACAGAGGAATCGACCTGGGCGAGAAGGCTGGTCGGGATCTGAACGAAGCGCATGCCACGCCGGATCGAGGCCGCCGCGAATCCGGCGAGATCGCCGATGACGCCGCCGCCAAGCGCGATCACCAGATCGCCACGCTCCAGCTTCGCCGCGATGACGGCGTCGCAGACCTCGGCGAAAGTCGCGAAGGACTTCGACGTCTCGCCAGGCGGCACGATGACGACGGAATGGCGAACGCCCTCCTTGTCGAGAGATTCTTCCAGCCCGGCAAGATGGATTTCTGCGACATTGGCGTCGGTGACGATTGCGCAGGCGGCCCCGGGCGCGAGACGCTGGATGTGGCCGCCGGCTTCGGCGATAAGGCCGGAGGCGATCAGAATATCATAGGAGCGCGCGCCGAGATCGACCCGAACCTTTGCGGCCGGGGGCCGGCCATCTGGCCCTTGCGCCGCGCCAGGCGGCGAACCGGACGCGTCGAACAGCACTTCTCCCGTCGCGAGGGAAATCGGGGCCGGCGCGGAGGTTTTAGAGAGGTTCATTGGTCTCGAGGGCGTGAGGGGCGGGGGGTCAGGCGAAAAGCGCATGAAAAACTCAATGGCGCAGATGATTTCCTCCACCGCCAGCTCATGCGGCCCGTCGCGGGATATCACTGTGACATCAGCGCGCGCGTAATGAGGATAGCGTTGCTCGAGCAGCGTACGCAAAGTTTTTTCGGGGTCTGGACTTTGCAGCAGGGGACGATGCGAGCGTTTGCGCACGCGTCGCCAGAGCACCTCGGGGTCGGCCTTCAGCCAGACCGAGACGCCCCGCTTGGCGATTCGCGCCCGCGTCTCCTCGTTCAGAAAGGCGCCGCCGCCGGTTGCGATCACGCGAGGGCCGTCCTCGAGAATGCGCGCCATGACGCGGCGCTCTCCATCACGAAACGAAGGCTCGCCGTGCTTGGCGAAAATCTCGGCGATCGTCATGCCCGCCGCCGCCTCGATCTCCACATCGGCGTCGACAAAAGGCAGTCCGAGGCGTTGCGCCAGACGCCGGCCGGTCGAGGTCTTGCCTGATCCCATGAAGCCGACGAGAACGATGGAGCGATCTCCAAGCGTCTGCGTCAGCGAGGCGATCCTGCGATCCCGCACGCCGTCTTGACTGTCCTTCACGATTTCAGAGCCGCTGGTCATCGTTAAACTCTAGCATGCGCCCGGATCGGATTTAAGCGGCAGTTTGCCTTGCGCGCGGGCTCAGCAGAATTTTGAGCAATTTTTAGCGCATGTGCCTGTTTCCGCATAATAAGTGGCAGCTTTGCAACAGTTTAGTCCTTAACAGTCCAGCAACCCTTGCAATTGATCTAAATCAAACCGAAGCTTTGCCTATCGGAGCACGTTGCGACGGCACAGTTGGCGGATCGCCGCCAGGGGCTAAAAGCCCGTTTAGGAGTGTTCGGGGGTTTTGATGATTAGGATCGTTCGCTGCGCTATGGCAGCTCTCATGCTTGGCGCGTCGGCCGTCGCGGCGTTCGCGGCCGACCTTCCAGTAGCGCCAGCGCCGGCTCTGGCGCCGGCCCCGGCTCTGCCCGAGGCGTTCCAGCCCTTTCAGGTGCGCCTGCGCGCCGTCGGCGTCTTGCCGGAAGGTGGCGGCATTCTCCAGAACAACGCCACGGGCGGTTTTGTCAGCGGCGGCGTCAAGGCGTCAGACGCGGTCATTCCCGAGCTAGACGTCAGCTATTTCTTTACAAAGAATATCGCGATCGAAGCTGTCTGCTGCGTCTCCTACCACAATCTTTTCCTGAAGGGTGGGACGCTCAACGGCAGCTACATCGGCCACACCTTGCTGTTTCCGCCGACCGTGCTGCTGCAATATCATGTGACGACGCTCGGCGCTTTCCAGCCCTATGCCGGCGTCGGCGTGAATTATACGCACTTTTTCTCCGTGCATCCGGATGGCCAAATTCTGAATTCGCTGAGCCTTGGCGATTCCTGGGGCGTCGCCGGCCAGATCGGCTTCGACTATATGATCGACGATCATTGGGGCCTCAACTTCGACGTCAAGAAACTTCTGATGAACACGCGCGTCAACGCGACTGTGGCGCCGGGAATAGCCTCGGTTTCAGGCAACGCCGCCATCAGCCCCTGGCTGATCGGCGCCGGCATCACCTATCGTTTCGGCGGTCCCGCCTCGGCGATCGTCGCAAAATATTGATGGGCCCCGCGCGGCGACGCGTCTCGTGTGATCATCCCTTGGCTCGAAAGCTTGCGGCGAATGTCGCAAGCTTTTTTGCTCGCGACGGCCTAGCGCATGACGCCGAAAACGTTCGGGCTTGTTGGCCTCATGCGCTAAAACGCGGGCTTAAAGGCCGCGCTCATTTGACCAGCATGAGTTTTGCGTCGCCGCGCCGCTCCAGCAGGTTGAGGGTGACGTCCTCGCCATGCCTCTCGAGCTTCAGCTTGACCTGTGACGCCCCGAGCGTAAGGCGCGTAAGTGTCACGGAATCCAGGAAATCAGGCATCATCGGATCGATGAACCGGATCGCGTTGTTCCGCTGAGACAGCTCCATGCCGAGGCAGGCTTGCAGAAAGGCGAAGGGGGCAGCCGCCGCCCAGGCCTGCGGAGCGCAGGCGACCGGATAGGAAGTCGGCCCCCGATGCGGGCGGCGAATGAAACCGCAAAAAAGTTCGGGCAGGCGGCGCAAATCCTGGTGCGCGGCCGCATCGAACATCGCAGAGAAAACCTGCGCGGCCTCGCGCGCAAAGCCATAGCGGGCGAAGCCCAGCGCGATCATCGCATTGTCGTGCGGCCAGACCGAACCATTGTGGTAGGAAATTGGATTGTAGCGCGCCTCGCCATCGGCCACCGTGCGAATGCCCCAACCGCTGAACGAACTCCGCCTCAGCAGCGTCCGCACCACGCGGGGCGCCCGCTCCGGACTGGCGATCCCGGCAAAAAGCGCATGTCCTGAATTCGAGGCGCGGACCCGGCAAGGCTTCTTTCGCCCGTCGAGGGCCAGGGCGAAGGCGCCGAGATCCTCGCACCAGAAGGTCGCGTCGAATGCCTTTTGCAAGCTTTGCGCCTCGGCGAGGAGTTTTGATTCGAGATCGCGTTCGCCAAAATATCCGGCGAGCTTCGCCGCGTGGGACTTGGCGGCGTACACATAGCCCTGAACCTCGCATAGCGCGATCGGGCCTTCCGCCAGGGCGCCGTCGGCGTGAAAAATCGAATCATACGAATCTTTCCAGCCCTGATTGACGAGGCCATCCCCTGTCTCGCGCGCATATTCGACGAATCCGTCTCCATCCTTGTCGCCGAATTCGTCGATCCACTGAAGCGCCGCCTTGATATTGGGCCAAATCGCCGTGATCGTCTCGACATCGCCCGTTCGATCGAAATACATGCCGGCGAGCATGACAAAGAGCGGCGTCGCGTCGACTGAGCCATAATAGAGCCGGAACGGAACCTCCCCAAGCCGGGCCATCTCGCCATTGCGGGTCTCGTGCAGAATCTTGCCCGGCTGCGCATCGGCGGCAGGATCGATCGTTTTCGCCTGCGTCGCGGCCAAAAACTTGAGCACCCCTTTGGCGATGACGGGATCGAGCCAAAGCAGCATCATCGCCGTAATGATGCCGTCGCGCCCGAAAGCTGTCGAAAACCAGGGAATGCCGGCGTAAGGGTAAAGCCCCTGGGGCGTGCGGGAGACCAGCATATAAAGATCGGACGTCGCCCGGCAGCACACTTCGTTGAAGAGATCATTCGAACTGTTGACCGTCGCAATCGCCGCCGTCTTGGCGCGAATGGCGCGGCGCCTGTCGCGAAAAGCGATCGAGAAATGCGTCAGATGCGGCGGGTTCTGATCCGCGCAGACGACGGAAAGGAACATGGATCCGCGCCCATGCGGCCCAAGATCAAATCGAAAACGCGCGCGAGTTTGATCGGCATGTTCGGGCTCTGGCCAAAATACTAGCTTTGTGACGCGCCTTACCCGGTCAAGGCCATCATATTGAAATTCGACGCCGGTCTGGTCGCGCATGAACGCGATCTGGCCGCGTTTCTCGCGCATTGACCCGCGCACTTCAAAGAGGTCGCGGAAATCGGCGCCAAAGCCTATGTCGATGCGAAACTGCCGCGGGATATCGGCGAAATTGCGAAACCCGATCCGTTCATAAAGAACGCCTCGCCACAGGAATTTGGTGCGTTCAATACAGATCGTGTCGCGCGGCATCGAAATCGCGCCGTCGATGTGAATGTCCGGATTGGTCAGATCGACGGAAAGAGCGACGTTGTCATCCTGAACGACGGAACTCAGCAACAGCGGCCGTTTTCCGTCCACAAGGAGCTTCAGGCGGGAGAGAAAACGCGTATCGTTGAAATAGAGCCCTTCGGGTCCCGGCCCGGCGACGCCGATGTCGCCATATTCGTCGAATACCGCGAAGGCGTCGCCATGCTTCAGACTGCGCAGCGCGCTCTGAACCAACGACGTTTCGGTCTCGATGTAATGTTGCGGCAGCCCGATCGCCCCGTCCATGAGGTGATCGATGCCGCGTGGAGCCTCTGCCATTGCGCGTCCGCTCTCAATCGTCAGATGCGCTGGACCGCCCCCTTGATGAGGGCGCCCCTGAACGCTCAAATAAAAACTATTATAGCCTCGGCGGCTCTTCGCGCGATGTGCGCCGCCGCCTAGCCAAGCGGCGTTTCGAGCATGCTTGGTCCGTTGATACGGCCAAGCTCGCGGTGGAAGGCCTGCGCTGCGAGCGGCGCCTTAGCGGGATGCGGAACGACTGGCGGCGCGGAGCGTTGTTTCGCCGGCGCCATCGCCAACAAGGAGCGGTAGGCGGCGATATATGATCGCGCCATCTTCTCCGCGGTGAAGCGCCTTTCGAAATCGGCGCGCACCCCTGCTCTGCTCATTCGAGTTGCCGTCTCGACCGCCGCGACCGCCTCATCGACCGAATCGACGATCACGCCGCTGACGCCAGGCGTAATGACCTCCGGCACGGAGCCATTGCGCCACGCGATGATCGGCGTTCCAGCCGACATTGATTCGGTCATGACGAGACCAAACGGCTCAGGCCAATCGATGGGAAAGAGCAACGCGCGGGCCCTGCCGAGAAACTCGCATTTTTGATCCTCGTCGATCTCGCCGATGAATTCAATGAGCGGATGATCGAGCATCGGTTCGATCAGATTTTTGAAATATTCAAGATCGGCCGCGTCCACCTTCGCGGCGATCTTCAATTTGGTCCCCGACTTCTTGGCGATTTCGATCGCGCGATCCGGCCGTTTTTCGGGAGAAATACGGCCAAGGAAAGCCAGATAATCGCCGCCTTCAGAATCAAAGGGGCAGATGTGAGAAGCAAGGCCATGTTGAATGGTGGCCAGCCAGTTCGCGCATTTCGGCATCGGCAGGCGCTGCGAGTCCGAGATCGACACAAGGGGCATTTCCGGAAAGGCCTGATAAAGCGGATGAGCGTCCGGAAGATCGAGGCGTCCGTGCAGCGTGATCAAGCATTTGTGAACAAGGTCGTGAAAAAGGGCATTCGGCAGCAAATCGATATGAAAATGAATGACGTCGAATTCGTCCTCCCTGCGCCTGACCTCGCGCAACATGGCGAGCGTGCTGCCGATATGGTCCCGGATGCCGGCCAATCTCAGACTCTGCGGCGCAGATACGACAAGATCAGCGGAAGTCTGCGATTCCGCGCTCGCAAACAAGGTCACCTGATGACCCTGCCGGACCAGTTCTTCCGCCAGCCATGAGACAACTCGCTCGGTGCCTCCATAAAGCTTCGGGGGCACTGCTTCGGCCAACGGAGCAACGAGCGCTATACGCATAAGCTCTTCCTTTCAACGGCATGATATCCTTGCAATGACGTATTTGCGCGGAAGTTCCACTGGGGGCGCCACTTTGTTCGGCGCCGCAACCAAAACTTGCCCTTGGAAAGACATTGGAGTTTTTGGGAATACCCGCGCTTTCCTCAGATGCACGATTAACATGGCGCGGGAATGGCGCGGAAATGGCGAGAGCAACCGCGCACGTTTTGCGGGTTCGCTGAAGTTGCGCGTCGGCGAAATCCGCGATGGAAGACGGCCGGCGCCTTTCCACGCCGTCGCGCGCCGTCTCAGCCGTTCGCCCGTCCGATTGCCGCGGACCGATCCTTGCGGAAGACGACCCGCCTGCCGCTTGGTCTCGCCGCGATCATTGACTCGCGCTAGGCATATTCCGGTCAGATCGGTTCGATCTGGTCGACAAGAATATGCTCAAGCGTTTGAATCTGGAGCGATTTCTGATCGATCGAATGACCCCATTCGATCGGAAGGCGCTCTACGGCGAGTGCGCATATGATTTTTCTTCTATGATGGCTGAATTGAACAAGAGATTGATGCGTTTTTTGATCCCTGCCCGCCGATCATTCGACTTGTAGACGAGTCGCGCCAGGGAAATGAACTCGTCGTCGAATTGCCGCCGCATTTCGCATGCCCGCAACGCATCCTCGACATTCCACAAGAATTCATTGGCGCTTTTCAGCTCCGTTTCGAGGCGATCGAGCTTGACGCCGCCAAAGTCGGCTTCGGCCTTCAGTTTGCGCAGCAGGTCCAATTCGAAGCGAATATTGGCGAGCTTCAATGGATCTTCGACCCGGCTCTCCTTGATTTCCAAAATGGTGATTTTGTCGATGAGTTCCCCGACCGCGCCCGGGATCGCGATGAGCGCGGCCGCGCTGATTGCGGCGGCCGGCGTTTCCGCGCCGGTTTGCGCCAGCGGGTCCGGGGGCCCTGAACGCGCGCCGACGCGCAGCGCGACACATGCCGCGATCTCGCTAAAGACGGGCTCCCATTGGTCGCGTTGCTCCTGGCGAAACAGCTGCATGGTTGGATACCAGGGCGAGTCGGATCGCTCCAGCAGCCATCGCCAATCCGGGGCCTGCTTGAGGGCAACGAAGACAGGCCGGCCCAAGGCGCCGGCGAGATGGGCGATCGCCGTATCAGAGGTGATTACAAGGTCGACAGCGGTCATCGCGCCCGCGCAATCGATGAACGAATCGGGACCGGCGTCGAAATCCTCGCCGAGGCTTTCAATGCGAAGCGGTCCTTTCGGCGTCTCGATCTCGATCGACCTTTGGTCCTTGACGAGGCTGATCAGTCGCACGCCTGCGATCGCCCCGAGAGCGCCAAAACAGCTCAGCGGAACGCTCCTTTTGAGATTGATTGAGGCATTGCCGTGCCAGCAAACGCCGATGCGAAACCCATGCGCGCCGATCCGGGCCGCCCATTTGGCGACGGCGTCCTGTTCCGGGTAGAGATAGGGCGTCGCAGCAGGCACGGTTTCGAGAGTCGTTGCAAATCCGCGCGGGAGACTGAGCAAAGCGCACTGGAAATCATAGGCGGCTGCGGGGTCGAGCGCGTCGATGAAACGCACCTCGTTCGAGACATTGCTCAAGAGCCGCTGCATATTCTTGCGGCAAAGCAATGTGACGTCGGCGCCCGCTTCGACGAGACGCGGCAGATAACGGGCGAACTGAATGAGGTCGCCAAGGCCCTGCTCATCCCAGACGAGAATGCTGCGGCCGGTCAGATCCTCCCCGGTCCACTGCGGCGGCGCCGCGATCGTTTTCGGCGGCGCGTTCGAGCGCTCCCAACGGCTTTCGAAATCCTCAAATCCTTCCTTCAGCATGCCTTTCAAAAGCAGGGCGCCGGCCCGGTTGTTGCGGGCGTCCGGATAATCCGGCTTGTGCCGGAGAGCTTCATTGAAACAGGCCAGCGCCTGATCAATCTGCCCTGTTTCTTTCAGCGCCACCCCAAGGCTCGATAACGCCTCGGGATAGTTGGGGCGAACGCGCAAGGCCTCATGATAGGAGGCGATCGCGTCCGAAAGGCGATCAACTTCCTGCAGAACATTGCCGCGATTGAGCCAAACCTCGGGGGCCTGCGGGTTCAATTCGACGGCGCGATCGAGCGAACTCAAGGCTTCCTCGAGCCGCCCGAGCTTCTGCAGCGCCGCGCCGCGCATGCCGAGCGCCTGCGGGTGCCGCGCGTCATGCCGCAGCGCTTCGTCGCAATATCGCAGAGCTTGATCGGCCCTGCCCCATTGCAGGCAAATATTGGCGCGATTGGTCAGCGCCGGCGGAAATCCCGGCCGAATCTTCAAAGCTTCGGCATAAGCTGAGAAAGCCTCGTCCAGGCGGCCGAGCTCATGCAATATGTTGCCGCGGTTGCAGATCGCCTCACAATAACGGGGATCAAGCGCCAGAGCGGCGTCATAGGCTGCAAGCGCTTCGATCGGCCGCTGGAGCCCCTGCAGCGCGATGCCTTTATTATAGAGCGCTTGCGGATAGCCGTCCCGGCATCGTGACGAGCGGTCATAACAGGCCAGCGCGTCCTCCAGACGGCCGAGTTTTTGCAACACATTGCCACGATTGAGTTCGGTCTCCGCGTCGAGCGGACCAACGAGCGCCGCCTCCTCATAAGCTTTCAGCGCGTCTTCATGACGCCCGAGCTTTTGCAGGATCGAGCCCTTGTTAAAGAGGGCGCCGCCGTCGGCCGGCCGCAGCGCGACGATCGCCTCAAAGCAGGCGAGCGCGTCCTCAAACCGGCCAAACCGCTCCAGCAAGGCGCCGCGATTGGTCAGCGCCTCGCAATGATTCGGCCGCACGCGAAGCGCGCTCTCATAAGCGGCGAGCGCCTCTTTCATTCGCCCGAGGCTCTGCAGGATGACGCCAATGCTGAACAGCGTATCGGCGTCGTCGGGGCGCAGCTTCAACACGTCCCGAAAGGCCTCGAGCGCATCCTGAGGCTGACCGAGCCGCTGCAGCACAATAGCGCGCGCGCCAAGCGCTTCAGGGTAGGCGGATCTTAGCGCCAACGCGCGGTTGAACCAGATCAGAGCGTTGCGGAAATCCTCGGCATTGAAGTAAATCAGGCCGAACACATAGCTGGCGAGATCACTCGGCGCGGCGAGATCCGCATATTGCGCGAGATGGGCGATCGCCTCGCGCGGCTCGCCCGAATTGAGAAAGGCAAAAGCCTCCGTGATCGCGACCTGGAGAAGCGCCTTGTTGCGAATTTCGCCACGGCCTTGGGCGGAAACGCTCTCTCCTGCTTTTTGTACGCTCATTCAAATGCTCGCGAACAGCGCCGGCCGGGGGCGCCGGCCGAGACAAATTTCAAAACGATCGCAACTGACGCAGCGGGACATCTCCGCCGGACCTGAAGCTTGGCTGACGCGAGCCGGAAATCGGACTCGCCGGAGCACGAATGGGATTGAAACGAAAAAAGCTTTCGCGGGCCTGACGGTTAGCGCGAAGCAAGATGGGCAGCGCCGCGATCACGGCCTTGGCGCCGCCGCCCGAGGGCTGATTTCTTCCCCCGAAAAATTCACCGTCGCGAGGAACCAACCTAACCGTTGTGGAATTTTAGATGCACGCGTCCTCGTTGAATGGCGGAATGCCTTGAGAATCGAAAACGACTTTCGCGTCCTCGTGGTCGAGGACGAAGCTTTGATCAGCATGTTGATCGAAGACATGCTCGCCGATATCGGATGCAAATGTGTCGACGTCGCTTCTTCCGTCGAGGTGGCCATGGAAGTTCTCACCAGGGCCGAGCCGAATTTCGCGATGCTGGACATTAATCTGAACGGCGCCCGCAGCTTTCCGATAGCCGATATCCTGAAATCGCGAGAGATTCCTTTTGTTTTCTTGTCCGGTTACGGCTCGCGGGGTCTGGATGAGGCTTATTTCGGAGCCAAAATTCTGCAAAAGCCATTTCAATTAGGCGATCTCGAAACCGCTATCGAAAGCGCTCTCGGCTAGCGCGCCGGGAGCAAAAGCGCGCCGGCGGAGCGCGAAGCCGGCCCCGCGCCAGACCGCGAACAGAAAGCTCCTCTTGCATCCTGGGCCGGTGACCGCCATTCTGTGCCTATGGCGATGCCTTTGGACCCTACGCGCCCTAACGGCAGCGGTTTGACGAGCCTCAACGAGCGCTCCCGGGAAATTTTTCGGCAGATCGTCGATTCCTATCTCACCAGCGGCGAGGCGGTCGGGTCACGCCATGTCGCGCGGCTGCTGCCGATGCCGCTGTCGCCCGCCTCTGTCCGCAATGTGATGCAGGATCTTGAGGAACTCGGCCTGATCTATGCCCCTCACACCAGCGCCGGGCGGCTTCCGACCGAGCTTGGCCTGCGCTTTTTCGTCGACGCCATGCTCGAAATCGGCGACGTCAGCCCCGGTGAACGCGAACATATCGAGGCGCAGGTCAAGGCCGCGGCGCAGGAACAATCGCTCGAGGCCGTGCTCGGCGACGCGATGAGCATGCTGTCGGGACTGACGCGCGGCGCCGGCGTCGTCGTGACGACAAAGGACAACGCGCGTCTCAAACACATCGAATTTGTCCGGATCGAGCCGGAGCGCGCGCTCGCGGTGCTCGTCTCCGAGGATGGCTCGGTCGAAAACCGCATCCTCCATATTCCCGCCTGGCTGCCGCCCTCCGCCCTCATCGAAGCCGGCAATTTTCTCAATGCGCGCATCCGCGGCCGCACTTTGCTTGATGTCCGGATCGAGATCGAGGCCTCCCACCGGGCCGCCGAAAAGGAGCTCGGCGAACTCACGACGCGCCTGATCGACGCCGGCCTTGCAAGCTGGGCTGAGAGTTCCGGCGACCCGCAGCTTATCGTCAGGGGCCAGGCCAATCTCTTGCAGGATTTGACGGCAATCGAGGACCTCGAACGCATCCGCCTGCTGTTCGCCGACCTCGAGACGAAGAAAGACGTGATCGACCTTCTGAACCGGGCGGAAGGCGGCGAGGGCGTGCGCATCTTCATCGGATCCGAGAACAAGCTCTTTTCGCTGTCCGGATCATCAATGATCGCGGCGCCCTTTCACGATGAGCAGCAGCGCCTCGTCGGCGTCCTCGGCGTCATCGGCCCGACACGTCTGAATTACGCCCGCATCGTGCCGATGGTCGATTACACCTCGAAGGTCGTCTCTCGCATGTTGCAGAATCGGTAGAGAGCTTTATCGCCCGCAGCCTGAGCAGAAGGCGCTCAAACGCAATCACATTACATTCTGGTCTTTAAGTCTTTGTTTTGACGCATAATGTTGGTCCGACAAGTCTGCAACTTTTCGGCATCATGGTTTGACCCGTTTCAAAAGGAGCCGATCCGCTGCTGCTCGCCTTTCTCTGATTTGTCGCGCTTGCCGAGGAGAGCATTGCGGATGCGGCGCAATTCCTTGCGGACGGCCTTGAGATCGTCCGCGGGGCGGCCCATCGCCCGCGCCATCTGTCCGGGGATATTCCTTGCCTGTCTGCGCATGTCGCTTCCCTTTTCGGTCAGCTTGACGCGCACCTGACGCTCATCCTTCGGATCTCGGGCGCGGCTGAGCAGTCCCGCGGCCTCGAGCCGCTTCAGGAGCGGGGTCAGCGTGCCCGAATCAAGATGAAGGCGCTCGCCGATCGCCTTGACCGTCACGTCATCCGTTTCCCAGAGCGCCAGCATCACGAGATATTGCGGATAAGTGAGGCCGATCGCGGCGAGAAGAGGCGCATAGACTTTATTTATCGCGTGAAGCGTCGAATAGAGCGCAAAGCACAGCTGCTGGTCGACCCGCGGCATGGCGTCGTCTTCAGACATTGAATGCACTCCCGGCCGGATTCGCTATCGACGCGCCATCGTGAACGCCATCCTGCGTCAAAACGAAACTAGAGAAAATACGAACAATGGGCATTCATTGCGCAATTCTATTTTTTACAATTTAATTGCTTGTTCTCGAATGAGGCAATAGCTCGTAAAATCAATGCTGTGTAGCGCGGAGCCGCTTCAGGCGGTAGAGCTGCTCAAGGGCGCTCTTCGGAGATAATTCATCCGGATCAATCGCGTCGATCGCGACGCCCAGCGCGTCGGACGTTCGATCGCGCGCTTTCGTCTCGTGCTGCGCTTCGTTATCATAGGCGGTTTTGGGCGCGCTGGCGGCCGAGAACAGCGGCAGATCGGCGACGAGGCGATCGCTTTGCCGCGAACGGTCGCTCGCCTCGAATTCAGCAAGCAGATGCCTGGCGCGCGCGACGACCTGCGTCGGCAGGCCTGCGAGCTTGGCGACCTGGACGCCATACGACTGATCGGCCGCGCCGGGAATAATTTCGTGGAGGAACACGACGTCGCCATTCCAATCCGTCACCCGCACGGTGAGATTGTCGATGCGTTCGAGGCGCTTGGCGAGCTGCGTCAGCTCATGAAAATGCGTGGCGAACAGCGCCCGGCTGCGATTGCTCTCGTGCAGATGCTCCATCACCGCCCAGGCGATGGAAAGTCCGTCGAACGTCGCCGTGCCGCGCCCGATCTCGTCGAGGATGACAAGAGAGCGCTCGCGCGCGGAGTTGAGAATGGCCGCGGTCTCGACCATCTCAACCATGAAGGTCGAGCGCCCGCGCGCCAGATCATCGGCGGCGCCGACACGCGAAAATAATCGATCGACGACACCGATATGGGCGCGCCGCGCCGGAACGAAGGCGCCCATCTGCGCCAGCACGGCGATCAGCGCGTTCTGCCGCAGATAGGTCGACTTGCCGGCCATGTTCGGCCCGGTCACGATCGCGATCCGCCCCCCCTTTCCCGCAACGCCCGAAAGCGCGCAGTCATTGGCGACGAAGGCCTGCCCGCTCGTGCGCAGCGCCGCTTCGACGACGGGATGGCGCCCGCCTTCAATCGCGAAAGCAAGCGACGCGTCGACCTCGGGCCGCGTCCAGTCGCAATCGGCGGCAAGCTCGGCAAGCGACGCCGCGACGTCGATCGCAGCAAGTCCTTCCGCCGCGCGCTTGACGCTCGCCTTCGCCGCGAGGAGCAAAGCGGCAAGATCAGCGAAAATCGCCAATTCCCGGCTCATCGCCTCATCCGCGGCGGAAGAAATCTTGACCTCGAGTTCGGCCAGATCCCTGGTCGAAAAGCGCATCGCGTCGGCCATCGTCTGACGATGGATGAAGGTTGCGTCAAAGGGCGGCCGCAGCAGCTTTTCGCCTTGCGCTTGCGGCACTTCGATGAAATGGCCGAGAAAATGATTGTGCTTCAATTTGAGCTGGCGCGTGTCGGCAAGCTCGCAGTAGCGCGCCTGCAGGGCGGCGATCACTTTGCGGGTTTCGTCGCGCAGCGCGCGGCATTCGTCGAGAGCGCCGTCGAAGCCTGGCCGAATGAAGCCGCCGTCGCGCCGATTGAGCGGCAAGGCGTCGGCCAGCGCCTCGCCAAGGCGCGCCATCACCGAGGCGTCGAGGGAGCTGCCGGCTGCGCTGGCCTCGCGCAGCTCTTCGGGGAGAGCCGCCGCGCCGTCCAGCGCTTGCGCAACGCCGAAGGCGGCGGCAAATCCATCACGCAGGGCGGCAAGATCACGCGGGCCGCCGCGATCGAGCGCAAGACGCGATATGGCGCGCATCAGATCCGGGGCGGCTTTCAGCGCCTTTCGCACCTCGCCCCGCAAGCCCGGCTCGTCGATGAAGAACGCCACCGCCGTCTGGCGGCGCGCGATTTGGCCGATATCCGTCAAGGGCGCGGCGAGCCGCTCCGCAAGCAAGCGTCCGCCCGCGGCGGTGACCGTTTTGTCGATCGCGCCGATCAGCGAGCCTTCACGCGCGCCGGTCAAGGTTCGCGTCAACTCGAGATTGGCCCGCGTCGCAGCGTCGATCGCCATATGAGTTTCACGCGAAAGGCGCGCGGGCAGGTTCAGCGAGGGACGCGCGGAAAATTGCGTCCGCTCGACATAAAAGAGCGCCGCCGCGGCGGCTGCGATTTCGGCGCGGGATAGGGCGCCAAGGCCATCGAGCGTCGCGAGGCCGAAATAATCGAGGATCCGCCGCTCGGCCGAAGAGCCCTCGCCGGACTGGCGCCCGAGCGGAGTGAGTGGCGCTTTCGTCTCGCGGCACAAGCGCACGAGCCCAGGCGAATCCATCAGCGCGTCGGGGACGATGATCTCGGCCGGCTCGATGCGCGCGATTTCCGCCTCGAGCGCGGCTTCCGGCGCCTCGCTGACGAGGAATTCTCCCGTCGAAATGTCGAGCGCCGCGAGGCCATAGCTCCATTGCCCATCGGATCGCGCAGCCCGCGCAATGGCGAGCAGACGATTGGCGCGCGAGGGATCGAGCAGCGTATCCTCGGTGATCGTGCCGGGCGTGACGAGGCGCTTGACTTCGCGTCGCACGACCGACTTGCCGCCGCGCTTTCGCGCCTCCGCCGGGTCTTCGATCTGTTCGCAGACCGCAACGCGATGGCCAAGACTGATCAGCCGATGCAGATATTCCTGCGCGCGCTCCACGGGAACGCCGCACATCGGGATATCGTCGCCCTGATGCTTGCCGCGCTTCGTCAGAACGATTCCGAGCGCCCTGGCGGCGACCTCGGCGTCGTCGAAGAACAATTCGTAGAAATCGCCCATCCGGTAGAAGAGAAGAGAGCCGGGGTTACCCGCCTTGATCTCCAAATATTGCGCCATCATCGGCGAGTTTTTCGCCGGCGCGGCGTCGAGCTGAGGCGAAACAACGTCGGCCTTCCCGGAGACCTGCGTGTTGTCGTCTTTGATGGAGGGGGGAGCTGCGCGCTTTGGCATCGGCGCACGCTAGCAAGACTGGCGGCGATCCGCACTGCCGCAAACGCACTTTCCAGAGCATTTTAGCGATCGCAGCGGCCAAAGAGGCCGGCGGCGCTTGGTCAGATGGTCAACTGTTCGCCGAGCTCGACCACGCGATCGGAGGGGATTGAGAAATAATCCGTTGGATTGGCCGATTGTCGAAATAGCGCAATGAAAAGCCGGTCCTGCCAGACCGGCATGCCGGAATTCTGCGCCGGCTTGATCTTGCGTCGCCCAACGAAAAACGACGTCGTCATAATGTCGAATTTGAGCCCCGCCTTGCGCAGGCTCGCGAGCGCCGCTGGAATGCGCGGGCTCTCCATATAGCCGTAATTCAGAACGATGCTGGTGAAATCATCGGACAATTTGGTGATTTCAAAGCGCCTCGCCTGCGGCACGCGGGGCGTGTCCCCCGTCTTCACCGACATGAGCAGCACGCGTTCATGCATCACCTTGTTATGTTTCAGATTGTGCATGAAGGCTGAAGGCGCGACCTCGGGCGAGGTGGTGAGAAAAACCGCCGTGCCTGCGACCCGGATCGGCTTTGATTTCTCGAGCATGCGAATGAGATCTTGCATCGAGATCGAATCGCGCCGCGTCTTGCGGGCGAGCAGATCAGCGCCGCGCACCCATGTCCACATGACGACCATGGCGAAGCCGCCAAGCAGCAGGGGCACCCAGCCGCCATCGACGATTTTCAGCAGATTGGCTGCGAGGAAGGCGAGATCGATGGCGAGGAAACCCGATATGAACAAAGCCGCGAGCCAAAGCGGCCAATGCCAGAGCTTCCAGACGACGACGAAGGCGAGCGACGTCGTCACCACCATCGTGCCGGTCACCGCGATGCCATAGGCCGAGGCGAGCGAACTCGAACTCTTGAACATCAGCACGAGCAGCAGCACGCCGACAAGAAGAAGGCGATTGATCCTTGGAATATAGATCTGGCCTTCCTGCGTTTCCGATGTGTGCAAAATCAGCATGCGCGGCAACAGCCCGAGCTGGATCGCCTGCCGGGCGAGGGAGAAGGCGCCCGTGATCACCGCCTGGCTCGCGATGATCGTCGCGACGGTCGAAAGGATGACGAGGGGCAGCAGCGCCCAGGGCGGCGCCATCAGGAAGAATGGATTTTCGACGGCGGCGGGCGTCGCCAGAACGAGCGCGCCCTGCCCCAGATAATTCAAGGTCAGCGCGGGCAGCACGAAAAACAGCCACGCGCCCTGGATCGGGCGCCGGCCGAAATGACCCATATCCGCATAAAGCGCCTCAGCTCCCGTCACCGCAAGGAAGACGGAGCCGAGCACGACGAAACCGATGAGGCCATGCCCGAACAGAAAACGCAGGCCATAGATCGGATCAAAGGCGAGGAGGATGCGCGGCGAATCATGAATATGCATCGCCCCGAGAACGCCCATGGTCAGAAAAAACACCGCCATGATGGGACCGAAGAAAGTCGCGACGCGGGCGGTGCCGTGACTTTGCACCCAGAAAATGGAGATGAGGATGACGATGGTCGCCGGCAGGATATAGGGCGTGAAAATCGGCGTCACGAGCTCGAGCCCTTCGAGCGCCGAGAGAACCGAAATGGCCGGCGTTATGATTGCGTCGCCGGAAAAAAGCGCCGCGCCCGCGACGCCCAGAAAGAACACCGCGGCGGCGCGATGGCCGAGGGCAGACTGGGCCAGCGCCATCAGCGACAAAGTGCCGCCTTCGCCCTTGTTGTCGGCGCGCATGAGAAAAAGCACATATTTGGCGGTGACCGTGAAGAACAGCGCCCACAGCAGCAAGGAGACAGTGCCAAGCACGCCGCCATCGGTGACGCCGGTCGTCTTCATATGGTTCAACGACTCGCGCAAGGCGTAAAGCGGGCTGGTTCCGATGTCGCCGAAAACGACGCCGAGAGATCCGAGCGCCAAAGCGCCGACGGCGCTTTTGTGCGGCGCAGGATCGCAGGCGGCTATGGGCTCCCCGGTCACCGGCGAACTTGTTCCGTGCGCAATTTGCTGCGCCATTCTGTTGTCCTTCGCGAGGCGGCAGCGGCCTCCCATAGGGGATCGGCCGCTCCTGATCATGCTTAAAATAGCTTTAATCAAAACCCGTTGATAGCGGGGAACGGCGCAATTTCCCGCCGCCGTGTCAACCCAGCCACACAGCCTAGCTCGCGGAGCTTGCGCCGCGCATGCTCCAATGCTGCGCCGCGATGGCGACGCTCTTGTCCGCCGCGCGCCAAACTGCGATCAGAACAGCCATGCCGAGCCCCGACGCGCTTCCCATCGACATCGTTCTTGACGAGCTTCGCGCCCATCTCGCCGCCCGGCCGAAGGCGGTCCTCGTCGCGCCGCCCGGCGCTGGCAAGACGACGCGGGTTCCGCTCGTTCTTCTCAACGAGCCCTGGCTCCGCGCCCAAAAGATCATCATGCTGGAGCCGCGCCGCATCGCCGCGCGGGCCGCCGCCGAACGCATGGCTTCGACGCTTGGCGAGCGCGTCGGCGAGACCATCGGGCTCAGGGTGCGCTCGCAAACGCAAGTTTCGAGCAGAACACGCATTGAAATCGTCACCGAAGGCGTTTTTGCGCGGATGATTCTCGGCGATCCGGCGCTTGCCGACGTCGGGCTCGTCATTTTCGACGAATTCCACGAGCGCTCCCTCGACGCCGACCTTTCGCTTGCGCTTTGCCTCGACGCCGCATCCGCGCTGCGCGAGGATTTGCGCATTCTCGTCATGTCGGCGACGCTCGATGGCGCGCGCGTGGCCGCGCTTCTCGACGACGCTCCGGTCATCCTCAGCGAAGGGCGCGCCTTTCCGATCGTCACCAGATATATCGGCCGAAGGCCCGGTGAGCGTATCGAGGCGGCGGTCGCCGCCGCGGCGCTGCGGGCGCTTTCCGAGGAAAGCGGCTCGATTCTGGCGTTTCTTCCGGGCCAGGGAGAGATCAATCGCGCCGCCGCGATAATCGCCGAGCGGCTGTCTGATCCCTCGATCGAGATTGCGCCGCTTTATTCGGCGATTGACCGCGCCGCGCAGGAGCGCGCCATCGCTCCGGTCAGGCAGCCGGCGCGAAAGATCGTGCTCGCGACCTCGATCGCCGAAACCTCACTAACCATCGAAGGCGTCAGGATCGTCATTGACTGCGGCCTGACGCGCGCCCCTCGTTTCGAACCCGACCGCGGCTTGACCTCTCTCGAAACCGTGCGCGTCTCGCGCGCCGCGGCCGACCAGCGCCGGGGCCGCGCCGGCCGCACGGAGCCCGGTGTCTGCTATCGTTTGTGGGAGGAGGCGGCGACCGGCGCGCTCGAGCCTTTCGCGCCGCCCGAGATCATGGCGGCCGACCTCTCCGGCCTTGTCCTCGATCTCGCCTCATGGGGCGTGCGCGATCCCTTGAGTCTGCGCTGGCTCGATCCGCCGCCGCTTCCCGCGTTGAAAGAAGCACGGGCGCTGCTGCGCGACATCGACGCCATCGACGCCGATGGCGCGCTGACCGGGGCGGGCAAGGCGATCGCGGGTCTCGCCCTGCCGCCGCGACTGGCCGCAATGGTCGTCGAGGCCGCGCGGCAGAAAAACGCTCTCGCCGGCGCCGAGATCGCGACGCTTCTCGTCGAACGCGGGCTAGGCGGAGATTCGCCCGATCTCGCGGTCAGGCTCGACCGCTTCCGGCGCGAACATTCGAGACGCGCGGAGGATGCGCGGCGGCTTGCGCAGAATTTTGCGCGCGAGGCCGGCGGCAGGAAGTCCTCGAACGCGGAGCCGGTCGACTGCGGAAAATGGCTCGCCTTCGCCTTTCCCGACCGGATCGCAAAGGCCCGCGGCGCTCCCGGCGAATTTTTGATGGCGAATGGCCGCGCCGCGATGTTGGAGCCGCATGAGGCCCTGGCGCGCGAAACGTTCCTTGCGATCGGCGAAATCGCGGGGCGCGCGGGCGCCGCCCGCATCAATGTCGCGGCGGCCCTGAGCGAGGCTGATCTTGAGGCCATTGCGCGAGACAGGATCAAAACGCAGGAAGAGGTCAGTTTCGACCGTGAGCGCAAGACTTTGCGCGCCCGCCGGCGGCGCAGGCTCGGCGCCCTCGTTCTCGCCGAGCAAAATCTACCGGTCCCGCCCGGCGAGGCCTCCGCGCGCATTCTCGCGGAAGGCATCGCCAATCTCGCGCCGGACGGCGCCGGCGTCGAGCAGCTTCCCTTCACAAAAGCGCTTGCGCAATGGCGTGATCGCGTCGCCTTCCTGCGCCGCGCCGAGCCGGATGATGATTGGCCGGACCTCTCCAATTCGGCGTTGGCGGAGAGCGTCGGGGAATGGCTCGCGCCCTTCATCGAGGGGCGCGTCAGCCTCGCCTCGATCACGGCCGATGATCTCGAAAAAGCGTTGAAGGCGCTGTTGCCCTGGAACATGCAGCGCCGCCTGGAGGAGGAAGCCCCGGCCCATTTTGAAACGCCTGCTGGATCGCGAATCGCCCTCGATTATGCGACGGAGGGCGGCCCGACCCTCGCCGTCCGCGTGCAGGAGCTTTATGGCCTCGCGAGCCATCCGGCCCTCGCGAGGGGCAAGGTCGCGCTGACCCTCGAATTGCTGTCGCCCGCCGCGCGGCCGATCCAGATCACCAAAGATCTGCCGACGTTCTGGCGCGGCTCCTGGGCGGCGGTGAAAGCCGAGATGAAAGGACGCTATCCGCGCCATCTCTGGCCGGACGATCCCGCCAGCGCCACGGCGACGACCAGGGCGAAGCCGCGCGGCAGTTGAGTTTTTCGCGGCTTCCGGAATTCTGAGGCGCCATCGGATCGATCAGAAATCGCTCCAGCTTCAAAAGCTTGAGCATATTTTTGTCGGTCAGATCGAACCAATCGGATCGAAATAGGCTTAGCCCCCCCGGCCGACGCCCGAATAGGTGAACTCCTTGCGCGCCATTTCGCCTGGGTCATAGATATTGCGCAGATCGATCATGATGGGCGCGCTCAGCAGCGATTTGACGCGTTCGAGATCGAGGGCCCGGAACTCGTCCCACTCCGTGATGATCACGAGAGCGTCGGCCTTTTCGCAGCAGCTGTAGGGATCATAGAAAAATGTCAGATCCTCAAGGATGAGGCGAGCCTGATCCATCCCCTCAGGATCGAAGACATTGACGCGCGCGCCGCCATCCTGCAGCGCCGTAATGATTGAAATCGCGGGCGAATCGCGCATATCATCGGTGTTCGGCTTGAATGTCAGGCCAAGCACGGCGATGGTTTTGCCGCGGACGGATCCGCCGAGGGCGGCGAACACTTTCCTCGCCATGGCGCGTTTGCGCTGATCGTTGACCGCCGCTACGATTTCGACAATTCGCACGGGCGAGCCGAAGTCCTGCGCCGTCTTGATCAGCGCCTGGGTGTCCTTCGGAAAGCAGGAGCCGCCGTAGCCCGGGCCGGCATGAAGGAATTTCGCGCCGATGCGGTTGTCGAGGCCGATGCCGCGCGCGACGTCCTGCACATTGGCGCCGACGCGCTCGCAGAGATCGGCGATTTCATTAATAAAGGTAATTTTCGTCGCAAGAAACGCATTGGCGGCGTATTTGGTGAGTTCCGAGGTGCGGCGGCTGGTGAAGACGAAGGGAGCGCGGTTGAGATAGAGGGGGCGATAGACCTCCTGCATGACCTGCTGGGCGCGTTCGTCCTCGACGCCTATCACGATGCGGTCGGGTCGTTTGAAATCGTCGATCGCCGCGCCCTCGCGCAGGAACTCAGGGTTCGAGACGACGGCGAATTCGGCGTCGGGGCGGGCCTCGCGAATGATGCGTTCGACCTCGTCGCCGGTGCCGACCGGCACTGTCGACTTGGTGACGACAACCGTGAAGCCTTTGAGACCCGCGGCGATGTCGCGCGCGGCCTGATAAACATAGCTCAGATCGGCATGGCCGTCGCCGCGACGCGACGGCGTGCCAACGGCGATGAAAACGGCTTCGGCTTCGCCGACCGCCTGAACGAGATCGGTTGAGAAGGAAAGCCGCTTATGGCGAACATTGTTTCCGACAAGCTCCGCCAGCCCCGGCTCGTAAATCGGCATCTTGCCGGCTTTCAGAGAATCGACCTTGCGAACATCGGAATCGATGCAAATGACGTTGTGTCCGAAGTCGGCGAGGCATGCCCCAGAAACGAGTCCCACATAGCCTGATCCGACCATTGCAATATGCATATCCCGCTCCAAAAATGGATCGTCGATGAACCGCTGTTCAAAAGCGATAGCACGACTAGAAGACGTCTTGAAGCAACCATAGGTTTGATTGCGACCGTAGCCAAATTGTCATTTTATCTTTCGATTGTGACCCGATTTCTTCGACGGCGGCCACTTTGATCTCAAAGTCGCCACGCCGTGCCTGCGAAATAGCCAAACCATGCGCGTCATCATCAAGCAGATCACCATGCGAATGAGCGAAGACATCTCGTCTAGGACGAAAATGCGGGCGCGAACAGGGGCGCATCATAATGAATGGTAACGAGGCCTTGCGCCCTGACCTTTGTATTCTGGGCGCGAGCGCCGCCGGCCTCGCCCTCGCCGCCGCCGCCGCCGCTCAAGGCCTTTCCGTCGTGATTGTTGGCAAGCCGATGGCGGCGGACCATCTCGCCGACATCGCCCCAGGCCAGGCTTTGCGGGCTTGCGGGGACCTCGCCGCGACGATCGGTCGCGCCGCGTATGGCACGGTCCCAGGCCGTCCGGCGTTTCAATTTTCGCGTGTGGCAGCGCACATCGCTCAGGTCGAAAAAGCGCTAGGGCCCCAGTATGCACAGGTCCGGCTCGAAGCCATGAATGTGAGCGTGCTCAAAGCTCCGGGACGATTCGTTCGGCCAGACGCCGTCGAGGCGGGAGGCCGGATCGTCACAGCGCGTCGCTTCGTCATCGCCGCCCCGGCGCAGATGCGGGCGCCCGCCATCCCAGGGCTCGATCTGATCCGGCCGCTAACGGCCACGGATCTTGCGCAGCTCGAAGCGCCGCCCGAGCGGCTGATCGTTCTTGGAGGCGATTCCCAAGGGCTCGCCGTCGCCCAGGGAGCGCGCCGCCTCGGCGCCGAGGTCGCAGTGGTTGCGCAAACCCGGATTTTACCCGGCGAGGACGCGGAGATCGTCGCCCCCTTGCGCACGCAATTGATGCGCGAAGGAGTGGTTCTGCGCGAAGCATCGAAAATTCTGCGCATCGAGCCCGATGGCGCACGGCTCCGCGTTTTCGTCACGGCGCTGGCCACGGACGAGACGGAGGGCGAGATCGAAACCCTCGAGGGGTCGCATCTGCTTCTCGCCCTCGGCGCCTCCCCCGCGCTCGAGGGTCTCGGCCTCGCGGCGGCGGGCGTGCGATTTGACGCGGGCGGCGTCGAGGTCGACGCCAATCTGCGCAGCAGCAACCGCCGCGTCTACGCGATCGGCGCGACGACCGGCGACGCCGAATGCGAAGCCCGTCAGATCCTTCGCCATATCCTCGCCTTTGCGTCCTGGTTTCCTGCCGGGCGGCGGCGAACGCCGCGCGTGCGCGCCGCATGGACCGACCCGCAGGTCGCTTCCACAGGGCTGTCGGAGGCCGAGGCGCGTCGGCGGGCGCGTCGCATCCGCGTGCTGCGGTGGCCCTATGCGGCAACCGACAGAGCCCAGATCGAGGGAGCGACAGGAGGCCATGTGAAACTCGTCACATCGGCCGCCGGCCGCATTCTTGGCGCGGCGATCGTCGGACCGGGGGCCGGGGAGTTGATCAACCTTTATACGCTCTCCATATGCAAGGGGATGTATGCCTCCGATCTAGCCTCGATCCCGCTGCCCTATCCGTCCTTCTCCGAAGCGGCGCGGGCGGCCGCGCTCGCTTTCGAAGCCCGCCGGCCTCCAGCGGCGTGGCGGTTTTTGCGCCTCCTGCGCCTCTTGCGCCGATCGACATAGGCGATTTTGATGAGCGACTTCGCAATGCCTCCCAACGCCAAACCGGACTCGCTCGGAGCCCCGCAGGGCGAGAGAGCGGATGCGGCGCGCCCCGGCGTCGCCAAAAAGGCGCGCCGTCATTTCAGCTTCGGGCTGTCGACGCGCGTACTGGTGCTGAACACAGCTTTTGTCATGATCGCCGCGACGATGGTCTATCTGCCGGGGCTTACCATCTATCGTGAGAACTGGCTGCGTAATCGCCTCAGCGCCGCCTATACCGCCGCTCTCGTGCTGGAAGCGGCGCCGAGCGCGATGGCGCCGCCGGCGCTGTCACTCCAGCTGCTGGACAGCGTCGGCGCGCGGGTGATCGTGCTCGACATGCATGGAACGAAGCGGATCCTCGCCGCGTCGGACCTGCCGCCCGCCGTCGACGCCGTTTATGATCTGCGCAATCCGTCGTTCGGCGATTCCTTCATGCACGCGATCGAGACGATGCTGGCCCCGAAGGGACGCGTCATCACCATTCTTGGCGAGGCTCCGATGGGCGGCGAGGCTGTCGCCATCACTATGGACGAACAGCCCCTGAAACGCGGCATAGCGGCCTATTCGCGGCGGCTTCTGGCGATGACCCTCGTCATGTCCGCGATCGTCGCCAGCCTCGCCACTATTGCGGTCAACGTCATGGTGCTGCGCCCGATGCGGCGCCTCACCACCAATCTCACGCAATTCGGGGCGGATCCCGAGAATGCGGCCCGCATCATCGTGCCGTCCGGGCGGCAGCATGAAATCGGACAGGCCGAGGCGGCTCTCGCCGTGATGCAGGAATCGCTCGTGCGCGAGCTCAATCATAAGAAGCATCTCGCCGCCCTTGGCCTTGCCGTCGCCAAGATCAATCATGACATGCGCAATATGCTGTCGTCCGCCCAATTGCTGTCGGACCGTCTGGCCAATGTCACCGATCCCCTGGCTCAAAGAATTGCGCCAAAACTGGTCGCGACGCTCGACCGCGCCATCCGCTTCTGTCAGGCGACGATGACCTATGGCCGCGCCGTCGATGAGCCGCCGAAGTTGCGCCGCTTCTCCCTGCGTCCGCTCGTCGACGAGGCTGTCGAAAGCGTCACGCCGCAAGCCGGCTGCCATATCGAAATCGTTAATGCGGTGCCCGAGGGCGTCGAGATAGACGCCGACGCCGAGCAGATGTTCCGGGTGCTCGTCAATCTCATCCGCAACGGAGCGGAAGCGCTGCAGGGCGCAGGTCCTTCCCCCGGGTGGCCGGCGCGCGTGCGCATTTTGGCGCGTGAAGAAGCCTGCGCTCCCGACGCCGACGGCGACGCGCGGCTGAGCGAAACGCAAAAGGACAGGTTCGCAAGCGTCAGTCAGGATCGCACGCAAATAGTGATCGAGGTCGCCGATACCGGCCCCGGCGTTCCCCTCGCCGCGCGCGCAAAGCTCTTTTCCGCGTTCAGCTCGGGACGCGCCGGCGGAACCGGGCTTGGCCTCGTCATCGCATCCGATCTCGTTCGCGCGCATGGCGGCTCGCTGACGCTGGCGTCGACGAGCGCGGTGGGCGCAAACGCCGCCGAAGAATATCCGGGCGCTCGTTTCCTCATCACCCTGCCTGACGCGGCGGCGGGAGCCGAGGGCGATGTCGCGCCCGAAGCCGCGAAAGGCTCATCGGCTTTCGAGCGCTGGGCCTCTTGAAGCGATGATCGACGGCCGGCGTCAAAGCCGCGGGCTCTTGTCCGCGGCGGCTGATGCTTTAAGTTCACGGGCGCAAAAGGAGGAACCGGCGTAAGCGGAAGGATTTGGCGTGGTCATTCAAGAAAAGGCGACATCCGATCAACCGCTTGCGCCAGAGCATATTCCGGTCAGATCGGTTCGATCTGACCGGAATATGCTCAAGCTTTTGAATATGGAGCGATTTCTGATCGATCGAATGGATCCATTCGATCGAAAAGCGCTCCAGGGCATGACGTCGAAAAGCGGGAATCGGTTTTCGGACGCCTTCATCTCTAACTTGTTGATGATAGACGGATTTGAGCCTTTGGACGGAAACGCGTTGTGATTGCGTCCAAAGTCATCCGCCGCAAAGATCCGCCGCCAACCGTCTTCGCCTTGCACCAGGAGAGCGCGTTTGAATCTCGAACCTGCGAACGCCGCGTCCGAAACCGGGCTCACGGTCGATCCGACCGATCCTTATGAGCGCGAAGCCCAGACCTTTCCGCGGCTGACGCCTGAACAAATCGCGCGCGCGGCGACGTTCGGCGCAGAGGAAACTCTGCCCGCCGGCGCGGCTTTATACGAACGCGGCGAGCGCGGCGTCGATTTTTTTATCGTCCTTGAAGGCAAAATAGAAATCCTCGACCATAGCGAAGACTGCGCGCCGACCGTCTTCATCGCCCTGAGCGAACGTCAGTTCACCGGCGAGCTTAACCTCTTCAACGAGCGTGAGGCTCTGGTCAGCGCCAGGACGGCCGTGGAAAGCCGGCTGATCCGCGTCAAACGCGCAGATTTCCGTCGCCTCGCTTCAGCCGAGACGGACATCGCCGAGATCATGATGCGCGCCTTCATCCTTCGGCGCGTCGGCATGATCCGGCATGGGCGCGCGGCGGTCGTGCTCATTGGCCAAACGCATGACGGCGATAAAATCCGCCTGCAGCGATTTTTGACGCGCAACGGCTATCCGCACCGGGTCCTCGACGTCGACGCGGATGCCGAGGCCGGCGAGTTCCTCGATTGCTTCGAGATCGGCAAGGCTCACATGCCCGTCGTGATCGATGTGCGCCATCAGGTGCTGCACAACCCCTCAAACGCGGCGCTGGCGGATGCGCTCGGCCTCACCGAGACGATCGATCCGCAACGCGTGCATGACGTCATCGTGGTCGGCGCCGGCCCCGGCGGCCTCGCCGCCGCCGTCTATGCCGCATCCGAGGGGCTGGACACGCTGGTGATCGAGGGTGAGGCCCCCGGCGGACAGGCCGGAACGAGCTCAAGAATCGAGAATTATCTCGGCTTTCCAACCGGCATCTCGGGTCAGGCACTGGCCGGCCGCGCTCAGGTTCAGGCGCAGAAATTCGGCGCGAAGCTGGCGATTTCGCGCGAAGTCGCTGGAATCGACTGTGCGAGAAACCCGTTCGTCCTCCGGCTCGCCGGCGGCGGCGAGGTCCGCACCGAAACCCTGATCATCGCCTCCGGCGCGCGCTATCGCAAACTTGACGTTGAGGATTACGACCGCTTCGAGGGGCATGGCGTTCATTATGCCGCGACGGCGATGGAGGCCAAGCTCTGCGAAGGCGAGGAAGTCGTCGTTGTCGGAGGCGGCAACTCTGCCGGTCAGGCCGCGGTTTTCCTCGCGCGCCAGACCGCGCATGTGCACATGATCGTCCGCGCGCGCGACCTTGCGTCGACGATGTCCTATTATCTCATCGAGCGAATCCTCGCCTCGCCCCGCATCACGCTGCGCACGCAGACGGAGATCAGCCGCCTGCAGGGCGGGGACAGATTAAGCGCCATCACCTGGACGCATCAGGAGAGTGGCGAAAGCAAGACCCTGGCGATCGCGAATATGTTTGTGATGATCGGCGCGGCGCCGAACACGGGATGGCTCAATGGTTGCTTGACGCTGGACGGCAAGGGTTTCGTTGCGACCGGAGCCGCCGCCGGCTTGACGGGCTCGCCTTACGCGACGTCGCAGCCGGGAATCTTCGCGGTCGGCGACGTTCGGGCCGGTTCGACCAAGCGGGTCGCCTCCGCCGTCGGCGAAGGATCGGTCGTCGTCTCCGATGTTCATCGCTACCTCGAAGCCAAGCGGGGCTGATCGACCATGGATCATATGCACACCATTCTTCAGTCCCTGGCCCCGGTGGTCCTGCTGCTATTGTTCGGCGTCGTCGCCGCCATCGCGTGCCGTGCGGCGAAGCTAAGCCCGATCGTCGGCTATCTCGCGCTCGGGGTGGCGCTGAGGGCGAGCGGGGTCGAGCCCTTGCACACAAGCTCGACCGTGGCGCTTTTGTCGGAACTCGGCGTCGTCTTTCTTCTGTTCGACATCGGCCTGCATTTTTCCCTGAAGCATATCCGCGAGCAGGCGCGCGACATTTTCGGCTTTGGGCCGGTGCAGGTGCTTCTCGGCACTCTTGGCCTTGGCCTTCTCGCCATGCTGATCGGCGTCGCGCCGCTGCCAGCGTTTCTGCTCGGCGCGACGCTGGCGCTGTCCTCGACCGCCGTCGTCGCCGCCATGATCGCCGAGCGGCGCCAGCAGAATTGCCCGGTCGGCATGACCGCCACCGCCATTCTGATCTTTCAGGACGTCGCCGCGATCTTTCTGTTGATCATCGTCAACGCCTTGAACGGCGACGGCGGTCCATTGGCGCCTCAACTCGCCATGGCGGTCGTTAAAGCATTGATCGCCTTCGGCGTCGCCTATGTGCTGGCGCGGCTTGTGGTGCGGCCCCTGTTCGACCTCATCGCCCGCACCGAGAATGAAGAAGTGTTCACCGCGAGCGCGCTGCTCGTCGTGCTCGCCGCAAGCTGGGCGACGGGTTCGATCGGGCTCTCCCTGACGCTTGGCGGCTTTCTTGGCGGCATGATCATCGCCGAGACGCCCTACCGGCCGATCATCCAGTCCGAGACCAAGCCGTTCCGCAATCTGCTGCTGAGCTTTTTCTTTATTTCGGTCGGTCTTTCGCTGGATCTTGCCTCGCTGGGCCAGCATTGGGGCGCCGTCATCGCCGTCACCATCCTTTTCATCGCGGTCAAGATCGCGACCAACGCCGCCTCGAGCCTGATTTTTCGCTGGTCGGCTCCGGGATCCATGCAACTCGGCTTTCTTCTTGCTCAAGGGTCTGAATTTGCTTTCGTGATCCTCAGCCTTCCGGCGATGCGCCTGCTCGTCGGCGATCAGGTCGCCTCGATCGTCATCGCCGCCGTCGCCGTCAGCCTCGCGCTGACGCCGGCGCTCGCAAAATCCGGACGCAAGATCGCCGGTAAAATGCGGGCTCGCCGCAAGACCAAGGACGAGCGCGAGACGCTGGAGCGCGAACTCGCGGCTCCCGTGCTGATCGTCGGCATGGGGCCGGTCGGGCGCACAGTCGCCGACGCCCTGACCGAATTCGAGATCAATTACTCTTCCATCGAAAAGGATCAAAAGACCTTCGCCGACGCCAACGCCGACGGTTATTCGGTCGTGTTTGGCGACGCCGCCGATCCGCGTATCTGGGAGCCCCTCGGCATGCACGATCGCAAGATCGTCGTCATCACGGCGCCCGCGATCGAGGTGTCGCGCGAACTGACGCCCCTTGCGGCGCGGGCGTTTCCTCATATCAGGCGCTTCGCCGCCATCGCCAAGCCGGCCGAGCGCGAGGCTTACGAGATGGCCGGCGTCATTCCCGTCGTCGACGATAGCGTTCCCCCCGGTCTCGACGTCGGCGCGGCGGTGCTGCGCGAACTCGGCATCGACGACGCGGCGATTGAAAATTGGCGCGAGTCGCAGCAATCGCGCACGGCGGACGCGCTCGCCACCGCCGAGGCGGCGGAGTAGCGTGGACAGCGGATTTAACCGCCACGCCTCACGAAAAATCTCATGCCGGCATTGAAAAGAATCGGGACGGCGATCGAACGGACCGGCTTTCAGCCGCTCATCGCTCTCTTCTGCCTCTCGAGCGCGCTGGTCTTCGCCCATCTCGTCGAGGAGGTCGCGGAGGGCGGAACGGCGGCCTCGGACCGCGCGATTCTGCTCGCCTTCCGGACGGCGAAAGACCCTTCGATCCCGATTGGCCCGCCCTGGCTGCTGCAATCGGCGATCGACATCTCCGCTCTCGGCGGCTTCACCGTCATCTGGTTTCTGACCATCGCCGCCAGCGGCTTTTTGATCCTTGCCAGGCGCTGGCGCGCGCTTTTCATTCTGCTCGCCGCGATCGGCGGCGCCTCCTTGCTCAACACCGCGCTGAAACTCAGCTTTCATCGCGAAAGGCCCGAAATCGCCGCGCATCTGGCGCAGAGCTGGAGCGCCAGCTTTCCGAGCGGACATGCGATGATATCGGCGGCGGCCTATATGACCATCGCCGCGATTCTGGCGCAGACGCAGACCTCGAAGGCGGTGCGCATCTATCTTGTCTCCCTTGCCGTGCTCGTGACGATGCTGATCGGCGTCAGCCGGATCTATCTCGGCGTCCATTGGCCTTCCGATGTCGCCGCCGGTTGGAGCGCCGGCGCCGCCTGGGCGCTCTGCTTCTGGATCATCACGCGAAAGGCGGCGCCGGAAACGAAGGACGCCGAGGCGGCGCTTCAGAAGGACGCTGGCGGCTGACCTCCGCCGCGCGATCGAGGGAACGCAAGCTGCGGCAATGCATTCTCACGCCATGAACGCTGAGACGCTGCCAAACCGGGACGCCGAGCCGTTCGCCTCGCCACGCTTCAGGCGCATCGCCGTGGTCGTGAACACCGCCGGGGGCGGCGTCGGACCAGACGCCGCTGCTGAAATGGAAGCGATCCTCGCGCACTCGGGGGCGGAGCTTCATCTCGCGAGCGTCGAGCCAAAAGACATAGACGCCGCCGTTCGCGCCGCCGTCAAGACTCTGCCGGATCTCCTCGTCACGCTGGCGGGAGACGGCACCGCGCGCCTGGCGGCCGAGCTTTGCGGCCCGGACGGCCCGCTGCTCGCCCCCCTTCCCGGCGGCACCATGAACATGCTGCCCCATGCGCTTTACGGCGAACGGGACTGGCGTCAGGCGCTGGCCAGCGCCTTGAGCACGGGACTCGCCCAGCCGTTTCCGGGCGGAACCGTCAGCGGCCGTCCTTTTTACGTAGCCGCCATCCTCGGCGCTCCCGCGCTCTGGGCGCCGGCGCGCGAGGCTGTGCGATATGGAAATCTGAAGCGCGCATTTCTCTATGCCCGGCGCGCGCTTGCGCGCGCCTTTACCGGCAGGCTGAGCTTTGAACTGGATCAAGGACCGCGCGTCAAAGCCGAAGCGCTCATGCTCATTTCGCCGCTCATTTCAGAGCTCTGCCCCGACCATTCCGCGCTCGAGGCGATCGCGCTCGATCCACGTCATGCGCTCGAGGCCTGCCGCATCGGCGTCAGTGCGCTGCTTGGCGATTTTCGAAGCGATCCCGCGGTGAGCGCGCAGTTTTGCCGTGGCGGCCGCGCCTTCTCGCGACGTCCGATCCCCTGTCTGCTCGACGGCGAATTACATCGACTGGATCGAGAGGTCGAATTCAAATTCTTGCCCCGCGCTTTTCGCGCGCTCGTTCCGGCGCCGGACGCGCGCCCTCATTGAGGCGCGCCCGAACTTGCAAAGGCGGGACGCGTCCGTGACCCTGCGCATCATTCACCTCAGCGATCCGCATTTTGGCTGTGAGAACGCGGCTGCGGTAGAGGCCGCCATCGCGAGTGCAAACGCCTGTGCGCCGGATCTGACGATTATATCCGGCGACCTTACATTGAATGGCCGATCCCTTCAGTTCAAGGCCGCGAGCCTCTGGCTGAAACGCCTGCCGCAGCCGCAGATCGTGACGCCGGGCAATCATGACGTGCCTTATTGGAACCTCGCGCTGCGCTTTTTCGCCCCCTTCTCACGCTACCGGCGCTTCATCGGCGAGCCGCTGAAGACGGCGGCCGATCTGCCGGGCCTCACTGTCAGAAGCCTCAACACCGCGCGCGGCGCGCAGCCAAGGCTCGACTGGTCCAAGGGCGCGATCAATCTCGCCGCGGTCGAGGCCGCGGCGCAAATGAGAACCTCGACGAAGACGCTGAAGGTTCTTGTCTGTCATCATCCTCTTCTCGATCCTTTTGCCGGGACGAACACCGCCGTGGTGACCGGCGCGGTTCATCGCGGCGGCGCGGCCGCGCGCGTGCTCGCGGAAGCTGGCGTCGACCTCATTCTCAGCGGCCACGTGCATAATCCCTTTGTCTTTGCGCTGCCTTTCGCGCAAGGGCGCAGCTATGCGATCGGGGCCGGCACTTTGTCGCGCCGAACGAGGGGGCGGGCCGCCGGATTTTCTGTGATTGAGGCCGACGCCGAGACGATCAAGGTCACGGCGATGGAATGGTCCGGCTCGCAATTTCACCCCGCGACGGTCTGGCGCCTGCCGCGACGCACGGAAGCCGCGCAAGCGGAAGCTCTCCATATAAATGGCGCGGCATTGCCCATCTGTGGCGAGAAATAGCCGCCCATCTTCATAGCACTTCCAAGCATTCGTCCGCATCGTTGGATGTGAAACGCTCTGCCTGCCGCTAGTTTCAAAACGTATTGATCAGGGTCATTTTGTGAATTTCTTACCAGCAGTAAAGTGGAACTCTCGATAGCAAAGCGCGTTTCTCGCACGGCCGATCTGATGGCCGTTTTTCTTCAAGGAGATCAGCAATGAGCGGCACCAAAGACAAGATCGCCGGCCTCGCCAATGAGGCCGCCGGAAATGTCAAGCAGGGCGTCGGCAAGGCCATCGGCTCCGAAAAGCTGGAGGCTGAAGGCATCGTGCAGGAGACCAAAGGTCACGTTCAGCAGGCGGTGGGCGATGCCAAGAACGCGGTCAAGGAAGGCGCCAATAAAGTCGCCGACGCGGTCAATAAAAAGCTCTGATCGCGCCTGTCGTTTCATGCGAAGGGCCGGCCCGCAGGGGCCGGCCCTCATTCTAAGTGCGGCTGTTATCTTGAGAAATTGCCCGGCCCCTCAGGATGGGCGGGATCGGCGCCAAGGCCCATGCGTCCGCGCGTTCCCGAGCAATCATAGGCCGCCCGATCCTGGGACTGCGCGGAATAACCCGGCTGGCAATCATCGCGCGGCGCATCATTTGGCTGGGGCGGCGGCGGAGCGTTGGTCTGCGCGAGAGACGGGAAGGGCGCGGCAAGGGCCGCGACCGCCAGAAGCATTACGCTGAGCGTTTTCATGTCCAGTTCCCCGTCAAGGATACGCTTGCTACTTTGGTTCTGCGCCGTTTCTAGTGCGTTTCCAGCGTTTCGGCCATCGCCAGCTTGCATCGAATGAATTGATTTTCTCCATGCGAGGCGGTTTGATCGCGCCGGTTTCATTTGCTGGAGGCCAGATATTGCGCCAAGCTTGCGTACTGCAACTCACCGTCCAGAGAGCCTCAATGAAACATATCGCATCGATCGGGCTCGCCGCCTGTCTGAGCCTTGGCGTCGGCGCCTCGTTTTTGTACGCCGCAAGCCCGCGCGTTTTTTTCATCGAGCCGCAGGATGGCGCCGTCGTCATCAGCCCCTTCAAGGTGAAATTCGGCCTCGAAGGGTTCGCCCTGAAGCCCGCGGGCGATGCGACCCCGGATAGCGGACACCACCATCTGATCATCGACGGCGGCCCCGTGCCCAAAGACGAGATCATCCCGGCGAACGAAAAATCGATCCATTTCGGCAAGGCCCAGACCGAAACGCAACTGACGCTGCCGCCTGGCAAGCACACGCTCACTCTGCAGTTCGGCAATGGCGGCCATTTGTCCTACGGGCCGGCTCTCAGCTCCACGATCACCGTTGACGTGAAGCCATAGCCGGCGCCGACCGCGCCGGAAAAGATCAATTTCGTCCAAAGCCTTCATGCGGTAAAAGCAACGACGGGCCGCCGATTGAGGCTGCGGCCCCCGGCCTTCTACGAAACCGCCGAACGGAAGGGGACGACCAGTGGCTGCGCGCTGCGTCATAAAGCGCGGGTTTTCGACCGCGCCCGATCCGCTGACGGCGGTGCGCGAATTCAGCGAGGCGATCGCCCAGCCCGATATCGGCCTTATCGTCTTCTTCTGCTCCATCAGCTTCGACCTCGCTATACTGGAGCCGGAGCTGCGGCGGGCGTTCGAGGGGATTCATGTCATTGGCTGTACGACGTCGGGGGAAATCGCGCCCATCGGCTATGTCGACGGGTCGATCACAGGCTTCAGCATCGCCGCCTCGCACTGCCGCGCCGCCAGCGTCGGAATCGAAAACCTCTCACAATTCCAGATGTCCGACGGCCACGCGGCGACGCAACAGCTTGTCGCGGCGATGAACGAAAAAGGCTTGACCCTCGATCCCAAAGACACCTTCGCGATGCTGCTGATCGACGGCATGTCCGGCAATGAAGAAGTCGTCCTCGCCTCGATTCATCTTCTGATGGAAATGGCGCCGCTGCTCGGCGGCTCGGCGGGAGACAATTTGCGCCTCACCGGAGCTTTCATCTATTTCGACGGCGCCTTCCACCGCGACGCCGCGCTTCTGACAGCGATCAAGATCAACGCGCCCTTTCGCATCGTCAAATGCCAGCATTTCATCGGTTCCGACATGCGCATGGTGGTGACCAGGGCCGATCCGCTGAAGCGCAAGGTCTTTGAGCTGAACGGCGAGCCGGCCGCGCGCGAATATGCGCGGATTCTCGGCCTTTCCGAACTCACGCTGACGCCGGCGATCTTTTCCGAATTTCCTCTGATGGTGAAGGTTGGCGGGGATTTCCACGTGCGCTCCATCCAGGCGGCGCATTTCGACGAAAGCCTGACATTTTTCTGCGCGATCGATGAAGGCGTCGTCCTGCGTCTGGCGCAAAGCGAGGCCGTCCTACAAAACCTCGAGGCCTTCTTTCAGTCCGTGAAGGAGACGCTCGGGCCGCCGGAGCTCATCATCGGCTTCGATTGCATCCACCGAAGCCTGGCGCTCGAAAAGACGCAAACGAAGCATCTCGCCAGCGAGCTTCTCGCCGCCAACAATGTGATCGGCTTTAGCACTTACGGCGAACAATTTTCAGGCATGCACCTCAACCAGACTTTCACCGCCATCGCCATCGGGACGCCCTATGACGCAGATTGACATTGGCCGCGATAACCGGGATGCGCGCCTCTCGCCGGAGAGCGAAGCCGACCGGCTTCGCGCCGAGGTCGCCAAGCTGCGCAAGATCAACAATGTGCTGATGGACCGCGTCGAAAACGACATGAGCGCAAAGGGCGCCAATGCTTTCACGCTGTTCCAGGCGGCGATTACGCTCGAAAACAGGGTCGTCGAGCGGACCGCCGAGCTGACGCATCTGACGCATCAGCTGTTTCAGCAGATTTCCGAGCGCTGCGCCGCGGAGAAAGCGCTGCTGCTCGCCAAGGGCGAAGCCGAAAAAGCCAATTTGAGCAAGACACGTTTTCTCGCCGCGGCGAGTCACGACCTGCACCAGCCCCTGAACGTCGCCCGCCTGTTTCTCGGCATGCTGGCGGAGCATATCGAGACGCCGCATGGGCGCGAACTCGTCGGCGGCGTTGAGGCGGCGCTAGACACCGTCGATGAATTGTTGCGCGCGCTGCTTGATATCTCGCGCCTTGACGCCGGCGTCTGGCCCGTCGAGATCACGACTTTCCGGATCCAGCCATTGCTCGACCGGCTGCGGCAGGACTATCAGCCCCAGGCCGAAGCTGTCGGCCTCTGCCTGCGGGTCGCGCCGAGCAGCGCCGTCATTCGCAGCGACCGCCTGCTGTTGGAGCGCGTGCTGCGCAACTTCGTCAGCAACGCGCTCCGCTATACGGCGCAGGGTTCGATCCTGATTGGTTGCCGGCGGCGCGGCGAAGATGTCGCGATCGAAGTGCTTGATACCGGAATCGGCATAGCGAGCACCCACCTCGAACTGATTTTCGAGGAGTTCAAGCAACTCGGCGCCTCCGCGCGCGAGAATGAGCGCGGCCTTGGCCTCGGTCTTGCCATCAGTCAGCGCATCGCGCGCCTGATCGACGCGAAGATAGCGGTTGCGTCTACGCCCGGACGCGGCTCGGCTTTCACGATTTCCGCCAAGGCCGGAGCCGGCCCCGCTGTCGCGGAGGATGAAAAGCGCCAGATCGATCCGGCGGCGCTGGCCGGCCGCTGCGTCGTCCTGATCGACAATGACATGCAAGTGCGCAACGCGCTGGGATCGCTGCTGCGGTCATGGCAATGCGTGACGATCACGGCCCGCTCGGCCGCCGACGCGAGCGAAGCTCTGCGCGCGGCGCGAAAAATCCCGCACATCATTATCGCCGACTATCATCTCGACGGCGACGCTCTCGGAACCGACGCGGTCGCTGCCCTTCGCGCCGAATTTGGCGAGGACGCCGGGGCGCTCATCATTTCGAGCGACGTGCGCGAGGAGCTGAAGCGCGGTCTGAAAGAAAAAGGGCTCAGCTTTCTCGCCAAGCCGACGGCTCCGATGAAGCTTCGCGCCATGCTCTCCGCTCTGGCGGCGCGGCGGGATCAGCTGAGGTGATGCGGAAGCAGGGAGCGCTCGCGCTGGAATGCGACGATCGCCTGAGTGCGCGTCGCAACGCCAAGCTTGCGGAAAATCGTCGTGATGTGAACCTTCACGGTGAGATCGCTGATCGATAGCTCCCGCGCGATCTCCTTGTTCGATTTGCCCTCCGCGAGGAGGCCCAGCACGGCGAGCTGGCGCGGCGTCAACGGATCGATATCAGCCGATGCGCCGCGCTTTTGCGCGCATTTTTCATCACTGAGGCTTCCCCCCGGCACATAAACGCCGCCATCAAGAACCGTCTTCAGCGCCGCGGCGAGGGCCTCGAGGGATGAGGATTTCGGAATAAAGCCGGCGGCGCCGCAGTTCAGGGCCTGCGCCACGATGCCGTCATCGAAAAGCGCGGAGATGACGACGACAGGGGTGGCGGGCGCAAGATTTCGAATCCCGACAAGCTCCGGCAAGCCGGTCATGCCTGGCATGCAGAGATCGAGCAGGATCAAATCGACCTCTTCATTTTCCAGCACGCCGAATAATTGCGCCCGGTCGGCCGCCTCAAGGCAGATGAGGTCGTCTGGCGGCAGCAGGGAACTCATCACCTCGCAAAGGGCGCGGCGCAAAACCGGATGATCGTCAGCAATCAATATCTTCGACATCGGATTTCGCGCCCTCTCCTGATCTTGGCTTATTGCCGCGTCCCGCACGCGCCGGCTCCGCGCGAACGCGAATCCCTCGCGGTTTCCCCGGCCGCGCCGCGCCGGGGTTTGCGACCTATTGAGTATAGCATTGCCGGGCCGCGCTTCATTAAGGTGCCCTCCGATGATCCTTTAACGAGGACATTAACGCCCGCGAAGACGGGTCCGATAATCAATTCTGCCCAGGCAACTCTACAAAACTGTATAACGGGGAGGCGACTTTGAAGAATTTGCGCGATTGGCTGCTCGGAAACGTATGGGCCCGCGTCGCATTGGCGGCGAGCTTGACGGGCGCCGTCGGGATCAGTGAAGCGCAGGCGGAGAACGCGACGTCCAAAGACGCCAAAGCGGCATCCCTAGCAGATGCGAACAGCTGGACGCAATACGGTCACGATCAGCAGAACACCAGATTCAGCCCCCTCAAAGAAATCAACACACAAAATGTTGGCAAGCTGAAGCTCGCCTACGCATTTTCGCTCGGCTCGCTGCGCTCCAACGAGGCGACCCCGATCGTCGTCGGCGACACCCTCTACGTGTCGAGCTCCTGGGGCCCGAAATATGTTTACGCCCTCGACGCGAAAAGCGGCAAGATCAAATGGAAGTATGAACCGGACATCCCGGACGACGTGCTGCAATACGCATGTTGCGATGTGAACAGCCGCGGCGTCACCTATGCCGACGGCAAGATCTTCGTCGGCACGCTCAATGGCAAGCTGATCGCGCTCGACGCCAGCACGGGCGCCGAAGACTGGATCGCCGACGTCGTCGATTACAAGCAGGGTTCGGTCATTACCTCGCCGCCGCTCGTCGTGCGCAATCTTGTCATCACCGGCTTCGGCGGCGGCGAATATGGCGCGCGGGGCAGCTTGCAGGCCTATGACGTCAACACCGGCAAGGAAGTGTGGAAAACCTACACGGTGTCCGCGACCGACGCCGATGGAACCACAAGCTGGAAGGGCGACAGCTGGCAGCACGGCGGCGGCGTCGGCTGGCTCGTCGGCTCCTATGACCCCAAGACCGACACGGTGTTTTGGGGCACCAGCAATCCGAGCCCATGGGCGACCAAGGTCCGCTCGACAGGCAACGGCGACTACGGCCCGCTGACCAATCTCTACACCGCGAGCACGCTGGCGATCGACCCGGCGACCGGCAAGATCAAATGGCATGTGCAGGGCACGCCGGCCGACGCCTGGGATTACGACGGCGTCAACGAATTGGTGCTCGCTGATCTCAAGACCGCAAGCGGCGCCCTGCCGGCCTATATGAAGGCCGACCGCAACGGCTTCTTCTATGTCGTCAACCGCGAGACGGGCAAGCTTGTGTCGGCCGAAAAATTTGTCCCGGTGAACTGGGCGAGCAAGATCGATCTCGCCACGGCGCGCCCCGTCGAAGATCCCGACAAGCGTCCGGGGCCGGGTCATCCCGCGAAGGACATCTGCCCGCATCTCATCGGCGCGAAGAACTGGCAGCCAATGTCCTATAGCCCCGACACGGGCCTCGTCTATATTCCGTCGAACAACGTCTGCCAGGATATGAGCGAAGGCGAAGTCAATTACCGCAAGGGCGTGTTCTACCTCGGCAAGGAATTTTCCGCTGTTCCCGGTCCCGGCGGCTTTCTTGGCAAGATCCTCGCCTGGGATCCCGTGAAACAGAAGGCGGCTTGGGAGATCAAGGAAGAGCTTCCCTTCAACGGCGGCACGCTCGCCACCGGCGGCGGCCTCGTCTTCTACGGAACGATCACCGGAGACTTCAAAGCGGTTGATGCGAAAACCGGAGCGGAGCTGTGGAAGATCGGCGTCGGGTCCGGCGTCGGCGCCGGGCCGATCAGCTTCTCGGTCGACGGCAAGCAGTACATTGCCGTCGTCGCGGGCCGCACCGTTTCGACCGCCGCCTTCTTCGGCGACATCGGCACAAAAATCACCAATGCGACGCCGGAAGGCGGCACTCTTTTTGTGTTCTCGGAGTAAGAGGAAGTGACATCGAACAAGCGGCGGCTGGCCCCGCTCGCCATCGAACCGCGCAAGGCCAGCGTCCTCCCGGCTCTGGCGGCGGCGCTGTTCATCGCGGCAGGCCCCGCCGCCTCCGCGCTTCCCTCCGACGGCGCCGCCGGAGGGGACGCGCTAACCATCTGCGCGGACCCCGACGATCTGCCCTTCAGCGCTCAAGCCGGCGATGCGAAGGGCATCTATATCGAGCTCGGAGCCGAGATCGCAAACGCTCTCGGGCGCCCGCTCAAAACGGTCTGGTCGCAGACCTATTTCGGCAAGCGCGCCATTCGCGAAACCTTGCTGTCAGGAAAATGCGACGCCTATATCGGTTTGCCGGACTCCAAAAATTTCATGGGGCCAAAACTCATCTTTTCCAAACCGTTCCTGCGCATTGGCTATGCTCTCGTTTCGCCCAAGGCGCAGGGGGCCTCGTCCCTCGCCGACCTGGCGGGCAAGCGCGTCGCGGTGCAATTTGGCACCTCGCCGGAGCTGTTGCTCGCCGATCACGGCGACATCCAGCCGGTGACCGTGCTCGATCCGGAGGCGGCGATGAAAGCGCTGGCGGCCGGCAGGGCGGACGCCGCGATCATCTGGGGTCCGAGCGCCGGCTATCTCAATAAGACGCTTTACCAGGACGCCTATAGCGTTCGCCCGGTAAGCGGCGAGGGGATGCAATGGCCGGTTTCGGTCGGCTTCGCGCGAGCGAGCGGCGATCTCAGGGACAAGATCGACCGGGTTATCGACGAGAAGGCCGAAGCGGTCGCCGCGCTCGCCGCGAAATATGGCTTCCCGCAGGCCGAGCCGATCTCCTTGACCGCCGCCAGCAGCGCCGGTGGATCGAAGCCAAGCATCATGCTCGCTTCACAGGAAAAGCCGGCGAGCGAAACCGCGCCGGCCACGGCTCCCGAGGCGGCGGCGCCTGCGCCAGGTTCAACCGCCTTGACCGAAACGCCGGCGGCCGCGGCAACACCCGCGAGCGCGGCCGATCCGGCGGCCATTGCCGCGGGCCGTGAAATCTTCAACGGCACCTGCTCGCATTGCCACGGGCCGGACGCCATCGTAGGCCAGCGCCGCATCAATCTGCGTCTGCTCAGCCAGCGTTACAACGACAAAATGGATGAAGTCTTTCATTACACGGTTACCCATGGACGTCCCGACAAGGGAATGCCAAACTGGACCGGCGCTTTTAGTGAAGACGACTTCAGCAAGATTCTCGCCTATCTGCACAGCGTGCAGCAAAACTGAGCGTAGATAAGAGTCACTGAGAAGTGGAGGAATGCTATGGTTGAGAAGCTTTTGGCGGATCTTAAGGACGAGATCGCCATTCGTCCGCACTACGATAATTACATCGGCGGCAAATGGGTGCCCCCGGTTAAAGGTCAGACGTTCCAGAACATCTCGCCGATCGACGGCAATGTGGTTTGCACCATAGCCCGCTCGACGGCTGAGGACGTCGAACTGGCGCTCGACGCCGCCCATGCGGCGAAAGACGCCTGGGGCGCCGCCTCGCCGGCCGAGCGCTCGCTGGTCCTTTTGCGCATCGCCGACCGGATCGAGCAAAAGCTTGACGTGCTGGCGATGGTCGAGACGATCGACAATGGCAAGCCGATCCGCGAGACCAAGGCCGCCGACCTGCCGCTCGCCGTCGACCATTTCCGCTATTTCGCCGGCGTCCTGCGCGCCCAGGAGGGCGGCATCAGCGAAATCGACCACGACACCATCGCCTATCATTTCCATGAGCCGCTCGGCGTCGTCGCGCAGATCATCCCGTGGAATTTCCCGCTGCTGATGGCGGTGTGGAAGATCGCTCCGGCGCTGGCAGCGGGCAATTGCATCGTCCTGAAGCCCGCCGAGCAGACCCCGATGAGCATCATGGTCATGATGGACGTCATCGGCGACCTGCTGCCGCCCGGCGTCCTCAACGTCGTCAACGGCTTCGGCGTCGAATGCGGCAAGCCGCTGGCGCAGAGCCCGCGCATCGCCAAGGTCGCCTTCACCGGCGAGACGACGACGGGCCGCCTCATCATGCAATACGCCTCGGAGAACATCATTCCGGTGACGCTGGAGCTCGGCGGCAAATCGCCGAACATCTTCTTCGCCGACGTCGCCGACGAGGACGATGATTTCTTCGACAAGGCGCTCGAAGGCTTCGCCATGTTCGCGCTGAACCAGGGCGAGGTCTGCACCTGTCCGTCCCGCGCGCTGGTGCAGGAGAGCATCTATGAGCGCTTCATGGAGCGCGCCATCAAGCGGGTGAAGGCGATCAAGCAGGGCAATCCGCTGGATCCCTCGACCATGATCGGCGCGCAGGCCTCGAACGACCAGCTCGAGAAGATCCTGTCCTATCTCGACATCGGCCGTCAGGAAGGCGCCAAGGTGCTGACCGGCGGCGCACGCGCCGACGTCGGGCCGGAGCTCGCCAACGGCTTCTATGTGCAGCCGACGGTCCTCGAAGGCCACAACAAGATGCGCGTGTTCCAGGAGGAAATCTTCGGCCCGGTGCTGTCGGTGACCACCTTCAAGACCGACGCCGAGGCGCTGGAGATCGCCAACGACACGCTTTACGGGCTCGGCTCCGGCGTCTGGACCCGCAACGGCACGCGCGCCTATCGCTTCGGCCGCGCCATCAAAGCCGGACGCGTCTGGACCAATTGCTACCACCTCTATCCGGCGCACGCGGCGTTTGGCGGCTACAAGAAATCCGGCATCGGCCGCGAGAATCACAAGATGATGCTTGATCACTACCAGCAGACCAAGAATATGCTGGTCAGCTACAGCAACAAGCCTCTCGGTTTCTTCTGATCGAGAAGAATTGAGACGCGCATATCGCTTAGGAAACTGCGTCGAGAAGAAGCTCTCGGCGCAGCCTCCTGAACGCCACCCGAATATTCAGAGCATTTTCGACCTTTTTGGAATCGAAAATGCTCTTTTTTTGTCTTGCTGGTTTCTAGCCCTCGCCCCGCGCGACCATGGCCTCATAATCCGAGATCTCGAGCAGCCCTTCCTCGCGCGCCCTTTGGCTGTCGCCGGCGGACAGCGCATCCTGCACCAAAGCGGTTCGTTTCCAGGCCGCAAGCGGCGTCGGCTTCGCGGCCACGGGGACGTATTTCGACTGATCCAGCTTTTTGTATTTATGGATATAGCGCGGGCAATTCACCCACGCCTTGGCGACCTCGACCCGCACAAGATATTGCGCCTCCGCATAGTCCCCCATCAGAGGACTGTCCCGATCGAGCCTGGCCGTCCCCTGCACACGGACGCGGTGGGGCGTCTCGAAGTCGATGAACAGCAATCCGACCCGGCCCTGGCCAACGACATTTCCCATCGAATAGAACATGCCGTTGCCATCGAAGCCGGGAAAAACCAGCGTATTGCCGTCGATAACCTTGACGAAGCCGGTCGGGCCGCCCTTGTACGAGACTGTCGGATTTCCGTCTGGATCGACCGTCGATAGAAAAAACATGTCGCGCGATTGAATGAAGGCCTTTTCATTTTCGCCGATCCCGTCTTGCACCCATTTCGTATCCAGAAGCTCGGCCATTTTGGTTGTGCCGAACTCCTCCTGAAGCGCGCGGTGCTCCGCTGAGTAGAGAGACGCCATGTTTCCTCCGGGTTGCTGTTTTTGTGCCCTGATAGATTGATTAGCACGCGCCGGAAGACCTCGATAGACGGTTGCGCGAGCCTCAGAGACGGATCGAGTGTCCCCGGATCAGGCGCATGGAACAAGGCGCAACGGGCGGCCGCGCGCCGCGGCGACATAGAGCATATTCCGATCAGATCGGTTCGGTCTGATCGAGAAGAATATGCTCAAGCTTTTGAATATGGAGCGATTTTTGATCGATCGAATGACTCCATTCGATCGGAAAGCGCTATAGATTGCCCTGATCGCGCCGCAAACGAAAACGCCGCCCGCGTCAAAGACGGGGCGGCGTCATCAGTCATCATATCAAGAGTTGTTCTGGGCGAGACGCTCAGAAGAAGAAGGTTGTTCCGCCGACGATCGCGTTGGACTTTGCAGATCCAGCCGACTGGCTGATCGAACGCGACTGTATGAACTCGGCCTGGAAAGCCACCCAGTCCGTCAGCTTGTAGCGGGTAAATCCGATCCACGACTGGTTCGAACGCACCATCCAGGGAACATAGGACTGCGTGTAATCGAAGCTGTTGGCTTCCAGATAGCTGGCGCCAAAGCTGCCGCCGAGGGTCCACCGATCCCAGAAGGTATATTCGGCTTCGCCATAGAAGCCCGAGGACTTGCGCGCCTGCCCATTGGGGCTGACAGCGGCATAGAACAACCCGGTCGTGCCGAGCGCTGAGCCCCAGTAGCCGTAGCCGACCGCGCTAAACCCGCCCCAATCGACTCGCACGCCGCCGTCGACGCCGACCGATCTGACGCTCTGCCCCGGGCTCGCCGAGGTATAGCCAAATCCGGGAACGAAGCCGCCGACCACAGCATCGCCAGCTTCGACGCGCTGGAGCTGGGTGATGCCGTCCGCCCAGGCGGTCAGTTTCACGTCAGGCGTGAACTGGCCGACATATTTGATCTTGCCCTGGAATTGCGGCTGGTCATGCGCCGTCATCGTTCCGGAGCTGAACCCGACAGACGGGCCATACCCAGGGAGCGCAAACCCAACAGCGGCCGTATCGGTCGTGTTGATCGCATCCAGCGGCGTGAACATACCAACCGACGCGGTAAAGCCATTCCAGACCGGCGTCGTATAGGTGATCTGCGGGATCCAGTCGGCATAGACGTAGCCAAGGCCGATGCGGCCAAGGCTGGTGTTGCCGGGGGCGGCGTTTCCAGCCGGCGTGCCGACGCCGAACAGGGTGAAGTCGTTCAAGATCGCGTCGCCGCCGAAGAGGCCAAGATCGCGGCCGATTTTGAGCGTGCCATACTCAGGCGTGCCGATCGTGCCGAAAACCTGACGAAGGTCGATGCCGGGCGTTCCGAGACCAATCGGCGAACCGGCGCCGTTGGCGTTGGCCGCTCCGGGGAAAACGTTGTTGCCGCCGAAGTAGGCGCCAGCGGTGAAGCCAAGATCCCAGCCCATCTGATTGGTGGCGAGGCTCAAGACAACATTGCTCGGCAGCAGGCCGGCGCGAATCGCGTTCGAATTGTTGTATGGGCTGCCGCCGACCACACCGCCGCCGACGCCGATCGGCGCAGGGGGGAAGCCGCCTGGAACGAACGGCCCGGTCGCGATCCCCGCGGTGCCCGTATAGGACGTTTTGAAGGCCTCCGCGCCGAAGAAGACGAGAGCGCCGGTCAGCTTGACGTCAACATCGCCGACAGTGACGACGCCATTATCCTTCGTGACAACCGACGTGCCGGGAATATGGAAGCCGATGCCTTTGTCAAGGCTGGTCACGTAGCGGCCGTTGCCGCCGGTGGGACCGGTCGGGCCAGGCGCGTGTTTTGCCGCGACTTCGGCCGCGTGGCGCTGTTTCAGCTTGGCGTATTCGGCTTTCGTCAGGACGCCCTTGGACTTGAGCTGATCGAGCAGCTCGTCCGTCACGTCGGCGCGCGCTGCGCTGACGCCCATGAGAACCGTAGCCATGACTCCTGCCATAGCCATATAGGCGCCGCGTCGGCGACTCCTGGATCTTCCAATGCGGTTAGCCATTACTCTCCCCATCCGTTGGTTATTAGTCACTCTGAAGAATCGCCTCTTCTTCTTATTCACCGATTCGCAAGCAACAGAAGCGGGCTCAAAGACGCGCTCTACTTACTGTTTACAGGCAGGCAACTCTTAGTTGCGCACGAACCAATTTGATATGCGTATAACAATTGGCTCTATACGTATAAGTGCATGATCATGGGTACATTTGGAACCTTGAGCTGTCAACGCGCTCCGGCCCTTTCAAGTCAAAGCATTCAGAGGTGCGACATTTGCGCAACTATTCCTTCGGCGGTGCACAAAAGGAATGAGTATTTACAGATTGAGGGCGGGAAACCGTCGGGCCGCAGCGCAGTGAGGGGAGGCTATTCTATCCCTCTGCTACAGAGGCTGGGCAGACCCGGGACGACGCATGACGACGATCCGCGGCGAGCTCCGATCGCCCGGGCGGCCATACAAAAAAGGAGCGCCAGACGCGGCGCTCCTTTTCATATTCGCGGCCGCCGCGCGCAGGCTCGGCGGTGGGCGCGTCAGCCTTATTTTGGATAGTACCAATAGCCCGGCCAGCCGTAATGGCCGTGCAGCATCCGTTCATAGGCTTCATCGACCATTTCGATCGAATCGCACGGCGGGCTGGTCTTGACCTGATCGCGCGTGATGTTGATCAGAATGTGCCGGTCGGCCCAATCGATCTCCCGCACGGCGAATGGCGCGATGAGGACATGCTGGCCGCCCCACCAATTGCTCGTGTCGACGCCGAGGTAGCGGACATCCCAATTGGCGTGATCAACGACAAAACTCTCAAGGTGGCCGATTTCGCCATCGCTCGCCTGTATATGATAGCCGGTCACCTCTTCCACGCTGCGAAGATGTGGATCTTGCTGGTTCGCAAGCGCCTCGGCTTCGGCGGCTTCCTCCACGTCGGGCTCGCCCGCCAATGGCGGCAGCGACAGCGGCTGCGCCATCGCCCCGACTCCGAAATAGCTGACGCCCCAGGTCGGATCCCATCCATAGTAATCATAGAGGTGAGATTCCAATTGACGCGAGAGAGGCTCATGTTCGCCGAGGTCAGGGCCGCCCCCGACTTGCGCTTTGGTCAGCTTCACCGGCAGCTCCCGGCGCGCCGGGTCCGGCTCTCCGAGAGCGGATGCGTGGACCAGGACCTTGCGGCCTGGAAGCCATGCGCCCGTATCCACGACCAGCCACCTGATCTTCCAGCTTTGATCGTCGAAGAGGAAGTCATTGACCGTTCCGATCTTGCCGTCGCTGGCCGCGACGGCAAATCCCTTCAGCACCGATACGACGAACAACATGGCGGGTTTCCTTCCGAATCAGCGGATGGGTTGATGGCATAGCGCGCCATGCGCCTGAAAGCGAGGCGCCATGAGCGGCCACAGTCAGACCGCAAGGTCTGGAACGTGGCGGCCTCGCGCGCCGCCATAAAGCTGGCCGGCCCATCGTCGGCCGACCATTCGATGCGATGGGCGCGAAGCGTGATGGGCGCCGGCCGTCTTTGGCTCTCGACGGGTCATAGCGGCTAAAACAGCAAATTATTGTAACAGATCAGTAAAGTGATGAAAAACGGTGGCGCCGATCGCCGAATTCTGTGAATATGCATGCGCTCCGCCTCGGAGCTCTGATCTAAGCCGGTTGAGATAAGGCCTGTATGCGCATCGCAACGTCAACCGACCCGCTTGGCCTGAAAAGAGCGACAATATCCCTTACGCTTTACATCCCAAAGGCCTTTCGTCGGCCTTGAACGGGCTCAACGAAACGCTCAACTGCAGGAGAACACCGATGATCGAAATTCCGCAACAGATCCCCGCGCAAATCCGCGAGCTTGCCGAGAAGAATTTCGAGCAGGCGCGAGAGGCTTTCTTGGGTTTCATTGGCGCGGCCCAGAAAGCCACCGGCTCGGCCGAAGCGCTTCCGTCCAGCGCCAAGGAAGCGGTGACCAAGGCCATGTCCTTCGCGGAGACAAACGTCAACGCCGCCTTCGATCTGGCGCAGAAGCTGCTCCACGCCAAGGACGTTCAAGAGGTTTTCGCCCTTCAGACCGAATATGCGAAGAACCAGCTTCAGGCGATCCAGACGCAAGCAAAAGAGCTGAGCGAATCGGCTCAGACCGCGTTTAACGCGGTCGCCAAAAAGTAATCCGCATGAGCGATCGACGGTTCGCGGAAAGCTTGCGGATTCTGGCATTCTCTACGATCCGGCGGATGTGGTGAAAGAAATGCAAATGCGCTCCCCGACGGAAAAAACGGGCGATGCGCATTCGGACGAAACAGCCGATTGGGACCCATAAAGCTTTTGGGGCGCGGTTTTGCCGCGCTTCATTTTTGCCTGGCGTCGCCCGCGCCGATCGTGTGGGAGCCGATTAGCCGTCGCTCAAACCGCGGCGACGCCTTTGAGTTGGGCCGGAACCGGCGCCTTTGCGCGCCCAGGCGACAGCAGTTCCTTGATCACGCTTTACAGCTGGGCGACGCCGAGCGGCCATATCGTCTCGATCATGCTCGAAGAAATCGGGACGCCCTATGACGTGCGAACCGTGAACATCAGCAAACGCGAGCAATTCCACCCCACATTTCTCGCCGTATCGCCAAACGCCAAAATTCCCGCCATCATCGATGACGGCGCGGCGGACGGCCCGCTCGCGATCTTCGAGAGCGGCGCCATACTGCTCTATCTCACGGAAAAGAGCGGCCGCCTGCTGCCGCGCTCGGGCGCCGACCGGGCCAAAGCATTCGAATGGCTGTTTTGGGCGACCGCCGGACTGGCTCCGACGCTCGCGGAATTCGGTCATTTCGCAATCTTTGCAAAACGGAAAACTCCAGTCGCGATCGACCGCTTGAGCGCGGAGGCGGACCGTCTTCTTCGCGTTTTGGATCGCCGCCTCGCGGAGGCGCCTTACCTCGCCGGCGAGCATTATTCGATCGCCGATATCGCCGCCTATCCTTGGGCGGCGGGCGCGGGCGTGCTTGTGCGCGAGCATTTGAACGCCGCGCCGCGCGTCCGTGACTGGCTTGAAAAGTTGAGCGCGCGGCCGGCTGTCCAGCGAGGCATGGCGGCGCCTTTATTGGCCGCCCGCGCGGCCCGCGCGCCACGGAGCTTCAACAATCCGTGACCATGTAACGCCCGCCGGCCCTGCGACGTAACACTGTTGAGCAGAAGGGCTCGGCTGGATGCTCCCCGCGGCGTCGATGAGGCGCGGGCGCCGATCGAGCGCCAATCCCGAAAACGTGCAGACTCGCGAACAATGTCTTGCGCTATCTTTGAGGCGGACGCCGGGGCGCGGCGGGCGTCGGTTAGCGCCAGCCAACCAACATAGCACAACAAGCTGGAGCAGCGGCGCTTTGCGCCGCCCAAACGTGCGAAAGGAGGCGCTGATGAGGAAGCTCGATCCGCTTAAAGCAGCAACTGAGACCCGTGTCGACGCTCTGCGGCGTCTTTTCATCCTGGGGAGCGCGCCGGCGTTGTTTCTCTTCGCTGCGACAAGGACCGCCGCGGCGTCTGAAGACAAAGTGCTGATCGAAGAATTCAATCCCGCCGGGGAAAGTGTTGGGACGAAGCTCGTGCCGAAAATCGTCAAGAGCGCAGCCGAGTGGCGAATGCAATTGGCGCCGGAATCCTATGAAGTCACACGGCGGGCGGGGACCGAACGGGCCTTTACAGGCGCCTATTGGAACCAGCATGGCCGCGGCCTTTACCGCTGCATTTGTTGCGATGCGGCGCTTTTTGATTCAGCAACGAAATTCGAGTCCGGAACGGGTTGGCCGAGCTTTTGGCAACCGATCGCCAAAACCAATGTCGTTGAAAGCGCCGACCATAGCTTCGGCTTTACCCGCACCGCCGTTTCCTGCCGCCGCTGCGACGCACATCTTGGCCATGTGTTCGACGACGGCCCAAAGCCGACGGGTTTGCGATACTGCATGAACTCCGCCGCATTGCGCTTTGTCGCGAGCGCTGGAGCGTAATCCAATCGTCGAAAGGAGTTCTGAAATGGCTGCGTCCGATCTTCCTTTTCGTGGGCCTCCCGGCGGCGCGCATTGCAACCGTCGTCAGATCGCGGGCGGCGGCATTCTGGTCTTGTGCGCCGCATTGCTTCCGCTCGGCTCCGCCGCCGCCGGGGCGGGCAGGCTCGTTCCGCCGCCCGCCGGGGATCCGACGTCCGGCGCCGACGTGTCGGGGCCTCAGACGATCGTCGTCTCAGGCGGCTGCTTCTGGGGCGTGCAGGCGGTCTACCAGCATGTGAAGGGGGTTGAATCAGCCGTTTCGGGATATGCCGGCGGCGCGCCGGACACGGCTCATTATGAAGCCGTCAGCTCCGGGCGCACCGGCCACGCGGAATCGGTGAAGATCACTTTTGACCCGCATGTGGTGAGGGCGGGCGATTTGCTGCGCATCTTCTTCTCGGTCGTTCATGATCCGACGCAACGCGACCGCCAGGGGCCGGACTCGGGCACGCAATATCGTTCTGCAATTTTTACCACCGGCGACAAGCAGATGGCGCTGGCGAAAAACTACATCGAACAGCTCGAGCGCGCGGGAACGTTCAATCAGCCGATAACGACGCGTGTCGAGCCGCTGAGCGGCTTCTATCCCGCTGAATCCTACCACCAGGATTATTTCGTGATGCATCCGGGCAGCCTCTACATCATGATCAACGACAGGCCGAAGGTCGAAAATCTGAAGCTGCTTTTTCCGAATTTCTACCGCGCCAAGCCAAAGCTCGTCGGGGACACGCCCAACCACTCCTGAAAGCCCCCTGGAACAATCGCCGTTCTGAACCGTTGCCGGACCCTCCGTGTCCCGCAAGGGGACCAGCCTCAAGGACTCCAAAATGCCGCCTCGCCACACCGTCAATTATTCCGGCTCCGTCACGGACGTCTTCGCGCACCGGTTCGTGCTGGCGACGCCGGAGGGACATATTCTCGCCGACCTCGGCCCCAGGGGCGCAGAGCAGTTTCGACTGCAAAAAGGCGAAAAGGTGCAGATCGCCGGGGAACAAAAACCGTCCGAGGTCAAGGTGTTTTCGATCGCCCGCGACGGCGAGGCGGCGATCGTCCTCCATCATCCCGATGGACATCCTCCCCATCATGAGCACGCCGATCCTTATATCGCGCTGCGCGCCGCGGATGACGCGGGTTTTACGGCCGTCGGCGAACCGCATCGCAAGCCGAAACATTTCGAGCTGCGCGCCCGCGACGCCAAGGGTGAGGAGTTTGAGCTTCACATTGAACTCGATGGACACATCCGCAAGCAAAAGCGGATCGAACGAGCGTAAGCGCGGCGACTCGCTGAAGATCAGCGGCCCCGGTCCCGTCATGAATTGAGCGATCGCCGGCGGCCCGGAAAGACGAGCTTGGCGTAAAGCGAAATTAGCCGATCCAACGCTGCCGGAGTATTGGACGCGCGGCCGATTCTGCGCGCGCGCCGGCGCCAAGACATCAAAATTAGAATTACTCAATTAGAAATGCTCTAAGGTTGAGCTTTTTGATTGTCTATCGCGCAAAAATTCATTTAACTGACGTCACAGAAGGGCTGTGGAAAGTGTGGCGCGTGATGTTTGGTTCGCAGGGGAGTGATTATTCCCGGACTCGAGGCCCATCGGGCTTTCAGGGGCGCACCCTCTTGGAACGGTATGGGTTGCGCGCGACCCGGCAACGGCTCGGACTCGCCAGGCTTCTGTTCGGCAAGGGCGACCGGCATTTGACGGCCGACGCGCTCGCCTCCGAGGCGCAGGCCGCGCGTATGCCCGCCTCACTCGCGACTGTCTACAATGTGCTTAATCTTTTCGCGCAGGTCGGCCTCGTCCGCAGCCTCGCGATTGAGGGCGGCAAGACCGTTTTTGATACGAATACGAGCGACCATTCCCATTTCTATTTCGAGGATACCGGCGCGGTTTGCGATATCGGGCCGGATTGCGTGAAGCTTGCGGACGGCGTCGAGCCGCCCGAAGGGTATGAGATCGCCAAGATCGACATCGTCGTCAGACTGCGGCCAAAGGGCTTGAACCAGCCGGCCCGCCGCAAGATCGATCCCCTCGACGCGGATTAAAGCCGCGCGCGGCGGAGCCGGCGGAAGCGCCGCCAGGCGGGGCTTGCGGCACAACGCCAGATGTCCCACCTATGCCGAACGCGCGGAGGCCGCCCGCCATCCGCCCCTTTTCGGAGCCGCCTCGTTGAGCCTCCTCGCCTGCGCCATCATCGCCGCCATCGTCCTTTCAGGCGCGCTCGACCTCTATCTGAAATGGCGGCAGGCGGCCTGCATCGCCGCAAACCGCGCGGCCGTCCCAAGCGACTTCAAGGCGGTCGTCACGATCGAGGAGCATCAGAAGGCGGCGGACTATACATTGGCCAATATCCGCCTCGGAGCCATACAGACTGCCTTCGACGCCATTATGGCCGTGCTCTGGCTGACGGCGCTGCTCGCGCCCCTGGCCGCGCTGATCGCCGGGATTTTGCCGCCCGGCCTTTCGCGCAGCGTCGCCCTGCTTGTCGCGATCGGCGCGGTCGGCGCCGTTCTCGGCCTTCCTTTCTCGATCGCCAGGACTTTTTGGCTCGAGGCGAAATTCGGCTTCAACCGAGCGACGCCAGGCGTCTTCGCGCTCGACCGGATCAAGGGCCTCGCGCTGCAATTGATCTTCGCCGTTCCGCTTCTCTACGGTCTTTTCTGGCTGCTCGCCGCTATGCCGCGTTTCTGGTGGCTTGCCGGCTGGGCCGCTTCGGTGCTGATCACCATCGGCCTGAGCGTGGCCTATCCCACTTGGATCGCGCCGCTCTTCAATCAATTCAAGCCATTGCCGGACGGACCGATAAAGACCCGGATCGAGGCCCTGCTCGCCAGATGCGGCTTCGAATCGAAAGGGCTCTTCGTGATGGACGCTTCCAAGCGCTCCAGTCACGGCAACGCCTATTTTTCCGGCTTCGGCAAAGCCAAACGCATCGTCTTCTTCGACACGCTTCTTGAAAAGCACACAGACGATGAGATCCTTTCAATTCTCGCGCATGAGCTCGGCCACTTCAAACTCGGGCATATCGGTCAGCGTCTGGCGCAATCCGCGGCCTTCACGTTTGTGATCTTCCTCGTGCTGCACTGGGCGTTCTCCGCCGGGGGCCTTGCAAGCCAGTTTGGCCTGCCGAATGATCCGGGCGTCGTCCTCATTATTGTGCTGACGGCGATGGGACCGATTCTGCACCTCGCAGCCCCGCTGACCAACTGGTTGTCGCGACGCGCGGAATTTCAGGCCGATGATTTCGCGCGGACGATGGTCGGCAAAGACGCCATGATCAGCGCGCTGACGCGGCTCTCGCGCGATAATCTGGCGACGCTGACGCCGGACCGGCTTTACGCTCTTTTCTATTATTCGCATCCGCCGGCGCCGCTCCGCGTGGCCCAGCTGAGAGCCGCCTGAGCGCATCCCTCGGGCGCATCTTCCCTCCGCTCGCTATTGCCGCCCCGCCAGGCGGCGTTTTATATTATTGTCACAAACGCAATAATGAGTTTGCTTTTAAGCTGCTAGTCAGCGCGGCGAGGGCGGTCCATCTACCGTTCAAGGCGGGGACGTGACATATCCCCGAATGCATTTGCGAAGAGCCACGGCCCGACTTTTGTGCCCGCACAGGTGATCTTCCCGAAGGCGCGGCGGCGGCTGGAGCTTTGAAGGCGATCTTTCCATGACACAGGAAATCGATGTTTACGGGGTCTTCATCCCGGCCCTGCTCGTTTGGATGGCCTGCGCCTTTGCGCTCAGCGCCTCTTTGCGCCGCCTTTTCGCGGCCCTCGGCTTTTACAAATTAATCTGGCACCCCCCGCTGTTCGACCTCAGCCTTTTTGTCGCGAGCCTCGGCTGCGTCGTATTTATTTTACCCGGCATAGCGCCATGACGAGTGTTTTTTCCCTGTTCCTCCGCTTCGCTGTCACCGCCATCATGCTCATTGTCGCCGGCCTCGCAGGCTGGGAGCTCTGGGGATATTATGTCGACGACCCCTGGACCCGCGACGGACGCGTGCGCGCCGACGTCGTCGCCGTCGCTCCCGACGTCTCGGGCCTCGTCACCGACGTCCTCGTGCGCGACAATCAGAGCGTCAAGAAAGGCGATGTCCTGTTCAAGATTGACCGGGATCGATTTGTTTTGGCTTTGCAGCAGGCGGAGGCGGTGGTCGAGGGCCGCCGCGCGACGCTTGACCAGGCGAACAGCGATCTCGCGCGCTATAGCCAGCTGAGCGACAATGTCGTGTCGAAGCAGAAATACGAACAGGTGCTGGCGACGCAGCAGCTGGCCGACGCTTCCTATAAGCAGGCGCGGGCGGAGCGCGACGTAGCCAAACTCAATCTCGAACGCAGCGAGGTCCGCGCCTCGGTGAACGGCTCGATCACCAATTTCGACCTGAGGCCCGGCGTCTACGTCACCGCGGGAAAGGGCGTTTTTGCTCTGGTCGATAGCGACAGCCTGCATGTTGAAGGTTATTTCGAAGAGACCAAGCTGCCGCGCATCCACGTCGGCGATGAGGTCGTCGTCCAGCTCATGGGCGAGCGGACGACCTTGACCGGGCATGTCGAAAGCATCGCCGGCGCCATCGAGGACCGTGAGCGCAGCGCGGGGGCGACCCTTGTCGCCAACGTCAATCCGACATTCAGCTGGGTCAGGCTTGCTCAGCGCGTGCCTGTGCGCATCACGCTCAACGCCGTCCCGGACAGCGTCCGGCTGCTCCCCGGCCGCACCGCGACGGTCGCCGTTCAGTCGGCCGCCCCGCCATCGCGGTGGGCGAGCGCGCTGCAATTACTCAGTCGATTGAATCCGCGCCATTTTTGGAACAAGAATGACGTTTGATGATGAGGGCGCGCCATAGAGGCTGGAGCGCAAGATCGGATGCCGCCTGAAGGCTCCGCAAACCCTGGCCGCCAAGCTCTCGCCCCATCGAGTGTTTTTACGACGAAGTAAGATAGGCTGATCGCGAGCCGCCCCTCGATCGCAAAGCGAACCGAAGGCGGAAACTGAAAGACGCTACAATAAAAATGCAAAAGCTTGATGACCTTATTACATTTGTCCGCGTCGTCGAACGCGGCAGTTTCATCGCCGCCGCCCGGCAGCTCGGCATCCCTCCGGCCACGGCAAGCCGGAAGGTGCAGGACCTCGAACATCGCCTCGGCGCGACGCTTCTTCGCCGCACGACGCGCCGGCTTGTCGTCACCGACGCCGGGCGCGAGGTGTATGATCGCGCCTCGCAAGGCCTGACGCTGATCGACGAGGCCGAACTCGCGGCGAAAAATCTCACCAACAAACCGTCCGGCGTTTTGCGCGTTCTCGCGCCTTACGCACTCGGCGGCCTCATCATCGACCGGATGCTGTCCGACTTTCAAAAGCTCTGTCCCGACGTTCAGATCCAGTTAACCCTGAACAACGAACATCTGGATTTGATCGAACATGGGTTTGACGTCGCGCTTCGCATCGGCGCGCTGAAGAACTCGGCTTATGTGGTCCGCCATCTCCTGAATGGGGAACGGCGGATCGTCGCCTCGCCGGACTATCTCAAGGCGAGCGAACCCATCAAAAAGGTCGAGGACCTCGAGAAGCATGTGTTTCTCGCCGCCAATATCGACCCGAACGGATCGGGAAGCTCCTATACGTTCAACAATGGGCGCGAGGACAAGCAGGTCACGCTCGTTCCGCGCATAGCCTCCAACGAACCGTCGGTCGCGCTCAATCATGCTTTACGCGGCGAAGGCTTCGCCATCCTGGCCGAACTCTATGTGAGGCCGCATCTCAATGATGGGACGCTGAAAGTCGTCCTGCCCGAATGGCATAGCTCCGACGATCTGCAAGCCTCGCTGATCTTCTCGCGCCGCGCCACGAATGATCCAAAGATACGGATGTTTGTTGATTTTCTCAGCGGGACGTCGCGCCAGCTGCTTTGATCCTGCGCTGATGCGCGGCATTCGCGCGCCAGAGCGCTTTCCGATCGAACGGAGTCATTCGATCGATCAGAAATCGCTCCAGATTCAAAAACTTGAGCATATCCTTGCCGATCAGATCGAACCGATCTGATCGGAATATGCTCCAGCGTCACTCACGCAAGGTGAATTATTGCCGGCCGCTGCATTATGAAATGCAACGGCGGCTCATTATCGCAGTGCCCACTCGGTGCTATCTGTCAGCTCTGATCTCCGGACGAAAACCTCTCGCGATATTGGAAGATCCCGGGAAAAAATCCGCTGCGATCGCGCTTTCCGCGCGCGCCCGAACCATTGGCCAACTTCAAAGACTAAGCCTTGCGGCCATCAATTCTGCATAGTCCGGATTGGATGGAAATCAGATCCAGCCAAGGTCAGGAAACAAAAATACACGGCAGTGAAGGAAAATAATCGTCATTATTAGATGTTGGAATCAAAATCGTTTCTGCATGAGATTACGCTTTGATTTTTTTGCTAGGTTAAGAATTTATGCCAAGCTTTCGAATAATTTTGTCAGCTCGATCGCCGCAGTGAAACTATGAATTGCTATTTTCAGTATGGTATATCAGGAAATAGAACGCATATACACTGATAGGTAGCTGGCGTATTTGGCGCCTTCTCCATATGGACAACGAAAATGAACGCTAGGAAACTTTCCATAGCTGTGTTTGCGCTCGCCGCCGCTGCGGCTAACGTCGCCACCGCAAAGCAAGCCGCCCCGGTCCATGCTTGCGCCCTCCCGACGTTTCAGGAGCAGGTTCGCGAAGCGCAGAACTGGCGGCAAACGGGCGATCGGAACGGATCGCAGGACGAGGCGCGTTGCCACGGCGGACCGCAGCTTCGCTGAGGCGAGGAGTTTCGCCTGCGCGCCCTTGTCAGAGGGCGCGGGGGCGGCAGCCTTATTCCACTTCAAGACCGGCCGAAGGCGCGCCGTAGCGACATCGTGACAGAGGACGCCCTGCGCCGCGCGGCCCCGAAAAGAGCGTGTCCAAAGCTGTGGCGCGCCATGCATCCGATCTTCGGACGCCAACTTGCAGGAATCGTCGAGCGAAGCGATGAGCGTTTATTCCCTTCGCGACTGGGTGTTTTCCCTCAAGACCTTCGCAGCTGCCGCCCTCGCGCTTTATGTGTGCTTCTGGCTGCAGCTGCCGCGCCCCTATTGGGCGGTCGCGACCGTCTATATATGCTCCCAGCCGCTGGCGGGCGCGACGCGATCCAAGGCGTTCTATCGGGTTTGCGGCACGATCCTCGGCGCCAGCATGAGCATAGCCCTCGTGCCCAATCTAGCCAATTCGCCAGAGATATTGAGCCTTGCCATCTCGCTTTGGATTGCCTGCTGTCTTTATTTCTCCCTCCTCGATCGGACCCCACGCGGCTACGTCTTCATGCTCGCGGGCTACACGGCGGCGCTGATCGGCTTTCCGAGCGTCGACGCGCCAGAGGGAATCTTCGACACCGCCATAGCGCGCGTCGAGGAGATCACTTTGGGGATCGTCTGCGCCAGCATCTTTTCGGGCGTGCTGTTTCCCCGTCCGGTCGGCCCACTCGTCGCCGAACGTCTCCAGGCCTGGCTGGGGGACGCCGATCTTTGGGGGTGCGACGCCCTCAAAGGGCGCAAGGAGGACGAGCTTCTGCGCAGACGCCGCCTGCGGCTCGCCGCCGACGCGGCGCAGCTCGACGCGCTATCCATTCACCTCGCCTTCGACACCTCGGTCCAGCGTTACGCCGCGCGCGCCATGCGCATGCTGCGGCTGCGACTGTTGATGCTTCTGCCAATTCTTTCTTCTCTCGGCGAAAGGATGAGCGCCTTAAGCGGCCAGCCCCTGCCGCCCGGGCTGCAGCCCTTGATCGACGAGATTCGCGCCGCGCTGCGCGAGGGGGCCGATATCGGACCGGAGATCCCCGATCGTTTGGACGCTTTCATCGCCGCGCATGACCGGCATCTCGATGCGCGCTCCAGCGCGCGCGACATCATCACGAGCAGCCTGCTGCTGCGGCTGAAAGACCTCGTGGACATCCGCGGCGATTGCCGGCTTTTGCAGGGGCAGATCGAATCGGGCGCCGCGAAGCTCAGGGAGCCGCTTTCGTTCCAGACACCGGCCGGTGTCGTCGAGGCGCGCCATCGAGACAACGCCGGCGCCGCCTTCGCGGCCTTAACGGCCATCGTCTGCATCGGCGGCCTCTGCCTGTTCTGGATTGCGACAAGCTGGCCGGACGGCGGCACGGCGGCCATGATCGCAGCGGTCATCTGCTGTCTCTTTGCCGCGCAGGATGATCCGGTTCCCCTGATGCGCTCCTTCACGCGCTGGTCGGCGGTCTCCGTGATCGTGACCATCGTCTATCTTTTCGGCATCCTGCCGCGCATCCAGAACTTCGAACTTCTCGTTCTTGCGCTAAGCCCGGCTTTCATCTTGTTTGGCCTGCTCGCGACGAGGCAGCAAACCGCCTTCCCGAGCCTTGCTTTATCGCTCTGGACCGCGACGCTGCTGGCGCTGCAGGATAATTACAGCGCTGATTTCGCCGCCGTAGCCAATTCCGGGATCGCTCTTCTCATTGGCGTCTGGTTCCCGACCCTTGTCTTCCAGCTCGCCCGCGCGACCGGAGCTGAATGGAGCCTCAGCCGTTTGCTTAACGCGAGCAGAGCGGCGCTGGCCGCGGCGGCGACGCATCACGGCAGGCGCGATCGCGCGCAATTCGCAGCGCTCATGCTCGACCGGCTCGGGCTTCTCGCACCCTTTCTGGCGTCGCCGAGCACAAGACTTCCAGCCGTCGACGTGCTTGCCGAATTGCGGGTCGGCCTGAACATTATCGAACTGCGCGCTGCCCGGCATGGCCTGCCTGCGCAGGCCGCGACCCTCGTCGACGCCACACTGGGCGCTTTGGCGCAACATTTCCGCGCCGGGCGCGAGGCCTCGACGCCCGCCCTGCTTCGGCAAATCGACGAGGCCCTGCGCGCCATCGCGTCAGCGCCGCCGAGCAGGCACAGACGCACGGCGCTGCTCGGCATGGTCGGCATTCGCTATACTCTGTTTTCCGACGCGCCCGCTTACGACAGCGAACCATGCTGGCGCGCCAGCGGCGGCGCGGCGCTTTCTCATGCCGGCGGCGACATCATGTTGTAACTTGCCGATGGAGCCCCCGACGCCCGCCCTTGTTGCGCCGCACGCTTGATCCGTGGCATCACGGAACATCGGAGGGCGCCATGAATCGGTTCGAGCGGGGCATCGAGGGATTATTCTTCAGCAGCCGTTGGCTGATGGCGCCGTTTCTCGTCGGCCTCGTCGTCGGCCTTGTCGGGCTTCTCTACAAATTCGGCGCGAAACTTTTCGATTTCATATTGTTGTTGAAGACAGCTCCCGAATCCGAGGTGATCGTCGGCATCCTCAGCCTGATCGATCTTTCGCTGACCGCCAATCTCATCCTCATCGTGATCTGCTCCAGCTATGAAAACTTTGTGCGGCCGATCAACATAGCGGACCACCCGGAGTGGCCTGACGGCCTGATCAGGATCGGCTTTTCGGGCCTCAAGCAGAAACTTCTCGGCTCGATCGTGGCGATCACCGCCGTGCATGTGCTGGAATGGTTCATGGACATTGAAAGCCACGCCGAGACCCAAAAGCTCGCCTGGGTCGTCGGCATATTGCTCGCTTTCGCCGTGACGATGCTCATTCTGGCGATTGCCGACCGCGTCAGCGCTGGCGTCGAGAACAAGGGACATTGAGGCGCCGGGCGGCGTCCCGCCACGGCCGAACGCGATCACTCGGTCACGTAAAAATAGTTCAGTGAGACGCCGAGATCTTCCTGCTTTTCGCCGGCCTCCGCCTCGGTGGCCGACAACGCCTGCGCCGTTTTAACGGGCTTTGCGAGCTTCAGCGACGACAGAGGCTGCGTGCTGGAGATTATCATCAAGAGCTGCGGCGCAGCGGCGACCTTCGGCCGCGCGACGTTGATGCTAAAAGTGCGTGGATGTCCGGTCGAAAGGGCGCTCGTCACATTCTGCGCAAGTCCGTCATCGCCGATGAGCAAGGCCTCGATCCTGCGATCCTTCGGCGCCGAAATCGATCCCGCAAGAGCCTGCCCGCCGCGCAGGAAGGGAGCATCGAGCTGCACGACAGGCGCCAGCTTCGCGTTTTTCCGGGCCGAGTTGTAAAAATCGAGCGCCGCGCATTCCGTGGCCGGAATAATGATCGCCCGGATGTCAGCCTCAAAGCCGATCGCCTTGTTGAAGGCGGCGTTAAGTTCGTCAAATGGTTCGCGCGAGGCGCCGATGGCTTCGATTTTCGCCGATGAATCTGTCGCCGCGACGGAAACGACCGAGAAACAGGGCGCGGCGGCGCTCCGCTCGACGAAATCAAGGATGCTGTCCCGCGTGACGAGAGTGCTGTTTTGCGCGGGAGCTTGAACCGGCGCCGACTCGGGCGCCACGGCGGGCGGGATCGCGGCGGGGGGCGGCGCCACCGCCGGACGTTCGGGCGCTGGCTGCAGCGTGACCTCGGGCGGCGGCCCGGGTCTCTTCACCGGCGCCCCCAGCCACAGATAAGCGCCCGCGGCGAGCGTAACGAGGGCCAGCGCGCCGCCCGCCGCCGCTCCGATCTTGAGCAGGCGGCCCGCCTCATCGGAGCGGCGCTCAGCTCTGCGCGCGGGGGAAGGACGGGCCCTTTCCGGCGGCTCGATCGTCAATCGCGCGAAATCATCGGCGACCGCCTGCATGGATTGCGGTCTGTCATCGGGGTTCGGCTGCAGCATTTTTGCGAGGATCGGCGCGATGCGCGGATCGACGCCGGCGAGATCCGGAACGCTCTTGCGTTTTTCGATCACCTCGACCTGCGTGCCGCCCATGTCGAGCGGAGCGCCGCGCAGGGCTTCGGCCAGCACGAGACCGAGGCTGTAGATGTCTGATCGCGCGCCGACCTCGCCGCCATAGAGGCCGAGCTGCTCCGGCGACACGTAATTCAGTTTGCCGGCGAAGCCGACGTCGATGAAAGTCGTGCCCACCGCCGTCGAGCGCGCGATGCCGAAGTCGATGATCTTCGCCTCATCCACATCGCCGTTCTGAATAATGATATTGTCGGACGACACGTCGCGATGAATGATGTCGCGCTTATGCGCGGCGTTGAGGCCGAGCGCGACGCGCTGGGCGAGACGCTGCGCCGCCCCGGCCGGCAATGGTCCGCGCCGCAACATTTGCGACAATGGCTCGCCCTCGACGAATTCCATCGCGAGATAGGTCCGCTGCAGCAGCGGATCGACCGAGAACACGAAATAGCGGATGATCGCCTCGTGATGCAGGCGATGAAGTTTTGAGGCCTCGTTGCGAAACAGCGCGATGGCGACTTCGTTTTCGGCAAGATCGGCGCGGATCACCTTGATCGCGACGTCATCGCCGGTCTGGATGGAGTGGCCCTTATAGACCTCGCCCATGCCGCCCCGGGCGAGCAGGGCGTCGATTTCATAGACCCCGTTCAGCTGCATGCCCGCCCGCAGCGATTCGACGCCGAGAAACTCGGCGCCGAGGGGCGGATTGACGCCGGCCGACCCCGCCGGCGGAGTTCCGCCGAAGGATTTGGTCTGGCCGATGTCGTCTTTCGAGGTCACGTCGGTCGATCCGCGATGAGGGCTGGCCGATAGAACTCCCATGGTCCAGCAATTCACTGCAACTTTTTATTGTGGGCCGCGGCGCCGACCGGACGCAAGCTGCTACTTCGCGCCCAAAAGCTCGACGTCGAAGATCAGGGTCGCATTCGGCGGAATGACGCCGCCGGCGCCGCGCGCGCCATAGCCGAGTTCCGGCGGGATGATCAGCGTGCGCTTGCCGCCGACCCGCATGCCGGCGACGCCTTCATCCCAGCCTTTGATGACCTGGCCCTGGCCGAGCGTGAAGGAGAAGGGTTGGCCGCGGTCGACAGAACTATCGAATTTTGCGCCCTTCTTGCCGTCGACGAAAAGCCAGCCGGTGTAGTGGACGGTGACGGTCTGCCCTGGCTTCGGGGGCGCCCCATTGCCGGGCTCGGTATCAATGGTGCGCAGACCGGTCGGGCTCGTAACCTCGCTCGCGGCGTTGGCGATGCTGCTCATCAGCGGCGCCGCGGTCAGGGTGACAAGAAGCGCGGCGACGAAAGAGTGTTTCGGGGACATGGGACCTCTTGCTCTCTGGAAACCGGCGCTGGCGCCGGCAGGAAGCGGCTTAGCTCACCTCGCCCGCCGCGTCGCCGGAAAAATGCCCGGTCAGCATGGCGGCGAATAGCGCCGGGTCGGGCATCAGCCGAAAACTCAGGGCCAGCGGCCGGAAATCGGCGCCGCCCGCGGTCTGCCAGAAGCTGCGCGCGCCATAGGCTCTCGCCCAATCGGCGCGGCGCAGCCATGCGAAGACTTGGCCGGGCGGCTTGTCATCGAGAGGCGCCAGGACGCCGCCCTTCAGGGCGAGCATCGGCGCGCGCGCCGCCACAGGCGGGGCGACGGCGGGCGCTGGCAGCCCCTCCAGCGCGGTGAGAGCCTCATCAAACAAAGCGCCGGGCGCAAGGGTGGACAGCAGCAGCGCCTCGGCCGCTCTGAACCAGACTTCATTGTCCTCAAATTCCGGCGGCGGGATAGCGACGCCAGGGGGCGGCGCCGCGAACACGACGAGCGGGAAATATCGCCCTGCGGAATCGATCGAGGGCGTCAGCGCGCCAAGAATAGTCTCGCCGCAAATCTCGGAGCCGAGCCAGAAACGCCAGATCGGCGCGGCGAGAAAGGCGCCGCGCCACGCGTCCCCAAGCCGCTGGCGGCTGGATGAGACGGCGGCGTGCAGCCACGGCTCAAGGACCGGCAACAGACCGCCCCGCGCTTCGATCGCGACATAATCGGGCTTCGAGGCGATCTTTCCGATCAGGCCGCGGCGCATCGGATCAGAGGTCGCTTGGACAGTGGAACTCGCGCAGCGCCGGAAGCGTGAACGGATTTTGCGTCGAGCCCGCGCTGATCTGATATTGAATTTCCCGCCCGCCAACGATGTAGCTGACGATAATCTTGTCGCCGCGAACGACCGGGGCGCCGGCTTCGATGAGGCGGAACAGCGACCACGGCCCGGTCCGCTGGATCGTCGACGGCTGCGCGCCCGGCGCGTCCGAAGTCACGGTGATCGCGCTGCGATTGGCGTTCGCGCCCGGCCATTGCGCGACGACGGGGGCGCTGGCTCCGACAGGGCTGATGATCGGCGTTCCGTTCAGGTCCATCTTGATGCCGATCGAGGGAGACGTTGGCGCGGGGGCTGGAGTCGCCGCTTGCGCCACGCCAGGGATCGTCTCGGGGGGCGAAACGACGGGAACCGGCGGCGGCGTCACCGTCAGGGTCATCGAGGGGACGAGCCCGCCGCTGGCGAAAAACGTGTCGCGGATTTGCGCCGCGCGCTGAAAATCCTTCAGCGCGGCGCCAGCCGAACTCAAAGCGCGCGCGACGCCATTATCCTGGCGCCAGCTCCAGTTCTGCTTCGACGTGTCGACATATTGCGCGAGCTGGCCCGTGAAGAATTTGTCGATAATGCCTTGCGGTCCGAACAGGCGCCCGAAATCGACGAGCGAAACCTCGCGATCCGTGCGCGCAAACGGATAGCGGTTCGCAACGATCTGCTGGCAAACGCCCGTCACGGAATCCCGCAAGGATCGGTTGAGCTGCGAGCGGAAGCTGTTGGTGAGATCGCCGTCGACGTCGGTCGCGGCGGTCTGCAGCATTCCGGCGAAGGGCGGCGGCAGCCTGTTGGCGTTGGCGCGGAGCGCCGCCACCTGTGTCTGCAGCTGCGAGGTCGCGAGCGCGGCCTGCGCCGGATTGCCCATCAGGAGAAGACTCTGATAAATGTCGGCGAGATTGCTGATGATGAGGTCGATCGGCTGGCGCGTCGGCTCCCCCTCGACGAGGACGGCGTAAGCCTTGAACGCCTGCTCGATGTCGGCGCCAGGGGCGGCGCGATTCTGGAACAGCGTCGCATTGGCGTCCTTGTCGTCCTTTTTGCCAAAGCCCGGCCGTTCCCGCGTCAGCGCGGTCTCGTCGCGCACGGAGACGATCAGCTGCTTGATCGGCGATGTCGGGGCGGAGGCGGCGGCGAGCGTTACATATTTCGGCTTGTCCGCGAGCAGGCGCCGGAGCTTCAGCCGGCGCAAGGCGTCCTGCCAGGCGGCGATGAAATCCTTGCTGTAGAGCGCAAGGAGATCATCGCTCAGCGATTTATACTGGTCCTCGACGGCGCTCTGCTCGCCCGCCGCGCCAAGCGCCCAGCGGTCGCCTTTCAGCCGGTCGGCGATTCCTGGCAGACGATCGATGAAGAGACGGCGGAAACCCGCATAGGTGTAGAAGGCCGGCACTTTGACAGAATCGAGCGACGCGCCCTGCGTCGCCTCGAACACGAGGCCGGAATCGGGGCCGCCCGCGCGCGCGGCGTTCCAGTCGGCGATCTCGGACGCCGCCGCCTGCGAGCGCAACAGCTCATAGGCCTGCTGCGAAACGCTGAGGCGGGCGAGCAAGCCTTGCGCCTCGCTCACGAGCGGCCCATTGAGGCTGATGAGAATGTCGCCGCCCGGCATATCGAGCATGGCTTTGACATGCGCCTCGAGCAGTCTGCGGCCGTCCGCGTTGGCGGCGCCGGGATAAAGATTGTCGGCCCAGTCGCGGCGCAGATAATTAAGGACGAGATCCTTATTGGCCGGGTGCAGCCCCCCCAGCATCAGATAGACTTTCAGCGCCTCATAGAGAAAAGTAGGATCTGTGCGGTTGGCTTCCATCTGCTCTTCCAGGCGGTAGATGAGCCGGGGCCGCAAGAGACGCTCCAGCGCGACGCCATAGGCGCTGTCTGAGGCCGAGCGCAGACGATCGAGCTGACTGAGGCCGAAGGTCGCCGCAAGCGGCGGCTGCGCTCCCTTCGTCTCATATCCGGCGGGCAGATAGCGCAGCTTGTTGAGGAGCGGCAAGATTTTGGCGAGATCGCGATCTGAGATTTCGGTCTCCGTTGCAAGCCCTCCGGCGGCCCCGCGGTAATCAGCCGCCGCGGCCTGCGTGCGCGCGATGAGATCCTTGTTGCGCAAATAGCTGCCCCACCATGCGAGGGAAGCGCCCGCGCAGACAATGGCGAGGGCGAGCAACGCCACTGTCTTGATGAGCCTTGCGCGAAAAACCGCGCGGCGATCGGTCGAGACCCAGGCGGCTTCGCCGATGATGAGCCTGCCGATGAGATTTTTGAGGAAATAGCTCTGGCCTCGACCCGAATAAGCGTTGGCCGCGACTTCGCGTGCGCCAAAACTTCTGGACAGCGCGCCGATCAGCTGATCGACCGGCGTGCCTTCCTGCGTGCCGGAGGTGAAATAAAAACCGCGCAGCGTCGCATTGGCCTGATAGCGCGTCGGCTCGAAAATCTGATTGAGGAAATCATGGATCGGCCTTTTCAGCGTCGCGACCTGCGCGGGAAAGCCGAACAGCGACGCCCGCGTCGAGGGCACAGGCTCGTCCTGCAGCCGGTCGGTGGTGAGATCATTGAGCCGGGCGATCAGCGCGTCGAATTCGGCCGGAATCTCGCCCACCATATTGCGCTTCTTGTCGCCCGTCTGGAAGGTCGCGCCCCAGACCTGAGCCCTCGCATTCTCGTTGAGATTGCCGAAAAATTCGCGAAAGCCGGCGATCAGATCGGCCTTGGTGAAAAGGACATAGACGGGAAAATCAATCTTCAGCTGTCTGTGAAGCTCGAGCAGCCGCGCGCGGATCGCCGCTGCGTGAGCCGCGATCGTCGCCGCCGGCTCGGTCATGATGTCGTCGAGCGCGATGGCGACGATGACGCCATTGATCGGCTGGCGCGGGCGGTTCTTCTTCAGAAGATCGAGGAAAGAGAGCCAGCTCTTCGGGTCCGCTTTGGCGTCGGAATCCTGCGTCGTATAGCGCCCCGCCGTATCGATCAGCACGGCGTCGTCGGTAAACCACCAGTCGCAATAGCGCGTGCCGCCGACGCCCGCGATCGACGACGGGCTGCCGCCCCGGCTCAGCGGAAATTTGAGCCCCGAATTGGCGAGCGCCGTCGTTTTGCCTGCGCCGGGCGGACCAATCAAAATGTACCAGGGCAGATCATAGAGATAACCGCGCTTGCCTTTGCCGGCGCTCTTCAATGTCGCGAGCGCGTCCTTCATCCGCTCGCCCAGAACTTCGGCGTCGGAGTCAGGGCCCGTCTCCTCCATGCCTTTCTCGATCGCCGCGCTCTGTGACTTGCGGCGCCAGAAGGCGAAGCCCGCGACGGCCGCCGCCGCCGCGACGAGCAACACGATGACGATCTCGCGGACGATCGGATTTTCGAGCGGGCGCCAATCGCCGAAGGCGACGAAGGGCCCCGCCATATAGACGAGCGCCGCCAGCGACGAGAGACCGACCCCGTAGGCGATGATGCGAATGATGTCTTTGCTCAGCATGTCGGTCGTGATCCTCAATCCGAACGGGCGAGCATGATTTCGACGCGGCGGTTCTGCGCGCGCCCCTGCGGCGTCGCGTTCGACGCGATGGGCTGCTCGTCCGCCTTGCCGTCGACCTCGATCCGGCTGACGTCGCTAAGGCCCGGCTTCAAAACGGCCGCGACCGCCTTGGCGCGCGCCATCGACAGGGCCCAATTGGATGCGAAGGGCGATGTCGGCTGCAATTTGACGTTGTCGGTATGCCCGACAATGGTGATCGCGCCCGGCTCCTTCTCCAGCGTTTCTGCGATGCGTTTGGCGATCGGCTGAAATTGCGGCTTGACGCTCGCCTGACCCGAGGCGAACAGCACGAGATCGCCGACGATGATCCTGATCTTGGTGTCGGTCTGCGTGGCGTCGACCTTTTTGGCGGCGATTTCGGGCGCGAGCGCAAGCCGGATGCGCTGCAATTGGGTGAGCCGCCCCGGCGGCGGCGCGGGCGGCTTTGGCGGCGGCGCAAACATGTGCCGCACGAGTTTCAACTCGCCGCGGCCGTTGAGCGCGTTGAGGTCCGCGGCGGCGAGATCCGCCCCGCCGGTTAGAAGCGCGCGCAGCGTGATGAACAGTGCGAACAGGGCCAAGGCCGCCACGACGCCGACGGTCCAGAACGGCACGCGCGTGCGAAGAACCTGGCGCGGAAGATCCTGGCCGCGCCAATGCGGCGACAGCTCGCGGTCGACGCGCGGACGGACTTTTCGCAACAGCTCGTAAAGATTGCGCTGAATATGCTGGAGGGTCGCGGCGCCGGACGGCGAGCTGCGATGCACGCCCTGAAAGCCGAGCGCGAGGCAGGTGTAGATCAGCTCCAGAAGCGAATAATTGTTGAGCGGGTCCATCTTCGCCTGATCGAGCTCGGCGAAGAATCTGACGCCCCCGATACGCTCGCCAAAGAAACGGCTCAGCATGCTGTATTGCGTCCACACATGCCGGTCTTCGGTCGGAATATTTTGAACGATGTCGTCTGCCGTCGCGCAGAGGATATATTTCGCGGCGTTCGCCTGCTCCGGGGCGACGCCCGCCGCGCGGACCTGTTTGTCAAAAAACGCCACAGCTTCGGCGACCTGCCCCATCAGACTGGCGGGAGACGCCTGTAGTTGAGCGACGCGCAGGCGCCCTAACAGCAACAGCAGTGGACCGGCGGCTTGCAGAAGCGGATTCTCGTTGGGAACGAGAAGATCCTCGATCGGAATTTCCCGGCGTTGCATGCTCGGCGCGGGCGGCGCGGCGGCGGCGCCCTTGATCCACTCTTCGCCCGGCGAGGCCTCCGGCGCGCCGGCCGGGCTGGCGCGCCACGCTGGCGTCGGCGCCGCCGGCGCGACAGGCGCGGGCGCTTCGGGCCGGCGTCCGCCCGGATTAGGGACGATGATCGTCCTGTTGTCGCGGCGCCCGAGGCTGTCCGGCGGGTCCTTTTCGCTCATTGTCGATCTTCCAGAACAGCCCAGAGCTCAAGGTTGAGCTCTGGCCAATCGCCTGAAAAATGCATGCCGATCGAACTCGCCGTCGAAAATTCCGGCCAGAGCGGCGAGTTACGGTCGAGCAAAAAATAGACGTGGTCGGTGATCGCGCGGATCTGCGGCGGCGGCGTCGGCAGATGGACGAGCGGAACGCCCGGCAGATGGGCGTGAACGATCTCATTCATCTTCGAGCCAGGGCCGACCTTGAAGAGATGGGGAAAGCTGGTCTGGATTTCCGTCAAAGAGCGGCGCGCGGACACTTCCAGCACGAGGCTCGCGACGCGGAACAGGCTGCGATCCCTGATCGGCGAGATGAACGCGTTTTCCGCCCGCGCGATAATGTCGAGGCGGATCGCGCGCCGTCCAAGCCGGGCGCTGAGAAAATCCTGGAGATCGCGCAGAACCGGCGCGAATGAGCCTTCAAGATTGTCGTGGTCGTAGAGCGGATAGGTCCGCGCGCGCCGCTCGGGCGTCGCAAAAGTCGCGAGTTCGCCAACAAGACGGAGCAACTCGACATAGAGCCTTTCGGGATGCACGTAGCGCGATCCGCGCAAATGCTGCAGTACGGTAATGTGGCGATTCAGCACCTGCAGCACGAGATAATCGACGCTCTGCAAGCCGCCGCCAGCTGTTGGGTCGGCGGCGTAGCGGGCGAGTTCGCCGAGCTTGGCGTCGATCCAGCCAATCACGCGGTCGATCCACCCTTCAATCGTCGGATAGGCGTGACAGACGAGAACGGTTGGCGCGAATTTTTCGTCGAAGACGATCGATTTGTCGCGCACCTCGACGACGCGCGCGATGGCGAGCCCCTGAAAGCCGGGCTTGGCGGTCTTGCGCAGGTCGAAAGTCAGCCTTGGATAGGCGACGTCGATCTCCTCCTCGATGCGCAGCGAGGATGTCGAATCGATGAAGGTTTCGGCGCCGATGACGAAGCGGCTGGCGCTATTTGCGTCCAAAGCGTCGACCTCGCGGCTGTTCGCCGCCGCCGACGGCATGGTAAGCCAGAGCAGCTGTTGCGCCGCGCCCTCCGGCACGTCGATCGGAGCCGGCGCCGGGCTGTCGTTTGGAATGTCGAAGGGAGTGCCGTCGGGCATGATCCCGGCGGCGCGGCGGACCGCGAATTTGCTCTGCTGCGCGAGGTCGCGGTCGATTTCTATATGTGAAAAGCCCCACGGATAGGGCGAGGCATGGCGCGTCCTGCCCTCCACCAGATGTTCGAGGTAGCGATCGGCCTGCTGCAGATGATGCGGACGAAGGAAAAGTCCTTCCGACCAAAGGACTTTACTGTACCAGGACATCCATAACCCCGTTTCCTTCGGCAGAGCCGCGCGCCAGTTGAGAAGTTTTCGTCAACAACTTTTAAGATTTTCCGTTTCGATCATAACATTGTGGAAAGTAGAACATGAACGCGCCAATGAGGCCATCGTCGTGCCGATGCGCCTTGGCGCGCCAGCGCGCGACATAGGCGTCCCAGAGCTTCGCCTTCCGTGAAGCGATAAGCGCCGACAGGCCGCGATCAGGTTCGAGGGTCTTTTCGATATCCTCCGGATCGAGATCCTCGATCAGCATTTTGACGGCGCCCTGCATTCCGGCCAGCGTGTCGAGCTGATGGCGCTTGAGATCGTCGAAACTTTGCCGCAGCGCCGGGGCGGCGGCGAGATAGCTGCGTGTCGGCGGCCCGAACATCAGGCGCAGCGCATCGGGCGCAGTCGGCGAAAATTTCAATGGATTATTGTCCGCGGCCTGGATCGTCGTCTGGTTGGCGCTACGCGCCAGGCGTTTGGCTTCGAGCCTCGCTTGCAGCAGCTGTTTGACGTCCCCGGCGACGATCTTCATCAGGCCGCCAAGCAGAGCTGCGAGCTCCTCGGGGTCCTGTTGCGCGATCGCCTCGACCGGCAGGTCGGCGGCCTCGGCGAAGCGGCGCAGGAATCGCGCTCCGGCTGCGTCGCCCGGCTCTGTTCGAGCGTGCGCGGGGGACACGGAGGGCGCGGAGGGCGGAGCAGCTGCAGGCTCTGGCGCTGCTAGGTTCTCTTCCTCGCTCGTCCAGATCGGACGGCGCGGACTGGGAACGGGCGGCGGCGCTTCGGGCTTGGCCGGCGCAGGGGGCGGCGGCAGCCAGCTCGCGTCTTCTTTTGCGCTGGCGGACGCGGCCGTCGCGTTCGGCGCATCGCGCAACGGATCAAAGACATCCATCGCCCAGTCGAGAAAATCAGGGGCGTTGGGGCGATCCGGGACAGGTTTGAGGAAGCGCGGATCAATCGGCGCCGGCGACGGCCCCTCGCTCTCCCACAAATCGGCGGCGACGGGCCGCGCCGGCGCCCTTGCGGCCTCGCTCGCCGCCTCTTCATCGCCATCGAGAGAGACAGAGATGATATATTGGCCAATCAGAACGCGGTCGCCATTGCGCAACCGGTGCGGTTCGCGCATGCGCGCCGGCGCGTCGTTCAGGAACGTGCCGTTCGACGAGACGTCCGTGAGAACATAGGCGCCGTCCGTATAGCGGATTTCGCAATGCTTGCCCGAAATGAAGCGGTTCGGATCCGGCAGCGTCCAGTCGAGATGCGAGTCTCGGCCGATGTCGATGCCGCGCCGCCCCGACACGACAATGCTGACCGGACCGCCGTCAGGCAGGTTTGTGACATTCTCGATTGCGAGCTTCAGCGCCATATGCGTTCGCCTTCGTCACCGCGGTCCTACTCAGCGGACTTGAGCATGATCGCTTCCAGTTACATCGATCCCGCCCATCCTCGTGTTTGTTTTCCCACATCGCGTCATCTCTGGAGGGAGGCTACGCGAGAGCGAATCGCATGCCCCCTTCGAGCCAGCTGCGCTGAACATCGGCGCGGCTTGCGGCGGGCAGCGCGTTCCCCCCGAGAATCAGCGCGACGCGGATCGCCTGAGCCGTCGCATGCTGCGGCGACGGCGCGGAATGCTTGCCGTCGATCGGCACCGTCCCGCCGGCCCATCCCGCCGCGAACGCCGTCCAGGTCGCCGCCTCTCTTGGGTCCGAGCGGGTTGCAAGATCGAGCGCGCGCAGACGGTTGCGCTCCTCCGGTTCATTGACCCAGGCCTCGGCCGCGGCGATGCGGATCTCATCCGCCGGCCGCGAAGCTTCGCTTTGGCGCAGACACTCGCAGCCCCACGCCACAGCCTCGCGCCGGGCGAGCAGATAGGCGCAAAAAGAAAGCGCCGCCTTCATCGCATTGGCGTCCGACAGCGAGCGTAGAAAATCGAGGCTGCCCTGTTCGCTCGCGGCGACGCCGACATCGCCGCGAGCGGTCGGATAGGTCTCGTAAAGATCCTGTGCGGTTTCAAAACGCAGTCGCGGCATGACGCCTCCCAAGTCGCGCTCAGTTGATCTTGATCATCGCAGCGGTCAGATTGATCATCATGCCGCCGCTGACCTCGGTCTTCATCGCGGACTGGAGCGAGATCATCGGCGAGTTGATGGTGATCTGCTGCGGCTCCATGGTGATCGTGCTGGCCCCGACGGTCAGCGTGATTTTCTGCATCGCCTCGATGCTGATTGTCTCGAGCACGCTGACATCCTGCTTGCCCTGAATGTCGACCTTCTGATTGCCCGCCTCGATCGAGAGATTGTCGCTGCCGTTCTTCAGCGTCGTCTCGCGCGAGGGGTCATCCCGGCCCGAAAAAATCTCGCCGATCTCGACGCTCTGCGCGCGGCGAATGACCACCTCATGATCGCGCTCGCCGTGCATCCTGATTTTCTCGGAGCCCTTTTTGTCCTCGAACATGAATTCATTGTAGCCGCCGTGACCTTTCGACGAATCGGACTTAAGCCCCGACTGCGTCTTGTTGGCCGGCATCTCATAGGGAAATTTATTGTCGGCGTTGTAGACGGCGCCAGTGACCAGCGGGCGGTCCGGATCGCCTTCCAGAAACTCGACGACGACTTCCTGCCCGATGCGCGGGATGGCCTGGCCGCCCCAGCTCTTGCCGGCCCACACCTGCGCGACGCGCGCGCGGCACGACTGCTTGTTCTTACGGTCCCAATAGAAGCGCACAAGGATGCGGCCATGCTCGTCGACGTCGATCTCCTCGCCGTCCTTGCCGACGACTTTCGCCGTTTGCGGACCGTGGACGATCGGCCGCGGCGTCGTCAGCGGCGCGCGAAAATTGATGTCGCTCGGCAGGAACTCATAGTTGCCCGAATAGGGCTGCGAGCCGGCGGAGGCGCCCGACCGATAGGATTGCATCGCATAGGAATGCATGGCGCGAAGGATCAGATATTCCTTGTTCTCCGAACCTTCCGGATATTTTTCAAGAGTGACCAGCGCGCCCGGAAAGAGGCTGATCGCGTCGCCTTCGCCGTAACGGCGCTTGTCCATCGCCTGCTCCGCCTGCAGTCTTATTTTCGCGTAGGTCTCGCCATCGTTCTTCTTTTGGAATTTGCCTGGATAATCGTAAATTTCCATCTTCGATTTCGTGTAGGACGCAGAGCCCTGCGCGTCGCTTTTGAGGTCGGCGTTCGGCTGCAGATAATCATAATCATTGAGTTCGAACTTGCCGCTCCGGAAACGGCGCTCCGGCGTCCATTTGAAGATGTGCTCCTGGTCGCGCCGCGTCTGCCTTTCATCGGCGATGAAGGGAATTTTGGCGTGGCCCGGCGCCGGCTTATGGGAGGATTTCGCGTCCGCCAGCACCAGCGTGTGCTTGTCTTTTTGATATTCGAAGAAATAATAGACGCCATGCTGCTCCATCAAGCGGCAGACGAAGGCGAGATCGGTCTCGCGATACTGGACGCAATATTCGAGTTTCGGAAAATTGCCGGTGGTCGCCACGCGATAATCGGAAAAGCCGCGGTCGCTGAAGACTTTCTTGATGATGTCGATCGCCGTCTGATTTTCAAAGATGCGGCAATCGCTCGTGCGCGACAAAAGCCACAGCCAGGGCCGCAGCGTCAGCCGGTAAAGATAAAGACCCGCTTGCGCACCAAGGCCTTGCGCCTCCACCAGCACGCCGTTGAAGATGCGATCGGGTTCGGCATAGGATTTGAAGGTCATCGAGCAATTATTGCCGATCGCCTTGTCGAAATCGACATTCGACTGCTCGCCTAAAGCTTCGACGCGGAACTCGAAAAGTTCGCTGAGGCCTTCGGAGCCGTCGAAGCGAACCGCGACCAGCGCATCCTTGCCGAGAGGCGTTTCGAGGGATGCGATGCGGCTGTCTTGGGTAAGCTCGGAAGCCATGCGAACCTCGGGGTCTTGCCCAGTTTTGCTTGACGATACCCAACTATGGGGGCACAGTCGAGCGATTAAAAACGAGTGATTTATTGCATTCTGGAGGCAGTACGGGCGGCAACGCCAAGAAATAGACTGTATATCGCAAGACCGCCGCAGGTTGTTCCCGTTCGCCCTGTCCGTAAAGTCTCAATGGATATCCCCTCCCGCAGGAAGAGGCATGTGAGCCCTTGGCCATTGCTCCGCGCGACGCCGCACTTTCGTTCGAGGCGATGACAGCGCCGCTGTCTGAGGCGGAGCCTTGCGGCCCGGATCTCGATCTCGCTGGCGACGCCGACTACATGAACTTCATGGCGGCGGGCGAAGGCCTGCTGCCTGCGACTTTCTACTCGGAGCGCGACGGCGCCCCCTTCGATCGGACACAGGTGGATTTTGCTGGCGAGTTCGCCAAGATCGCCGGTCTGAACAATCGCAGCCGCGATCTTCGCCTTCTCGTGCTGCTCGCGAAATTCCGCATCCTCGACAAGGATCTTCCTGGCTTCGTCGCGGCGGTCGAGGCGATCGCAACGCTTTTGGAAGAACGCTGGGAGGCTGTGCATCCGCAGGGGGAAGACGGCGATTTTGTCCTGCGCATGGTCGCCGTGCAATCGCTCGACGATATGGCGCCAGTCATTCTGCCGTTGCACTACGCGCCGCTTTTCGAACACAAGCGATTCGGTTTTCTCACCTATCGCATGCATCTGCTCGCGGCGGGCGACGCGGCGCCGCGCGGCGATGAGGACAAGCTCGATTCCAGCTCCATCAAGCGCGCCTTCGAGGAGGTCGACGTCGCTGCGCTGATCGAACGCCGCGACGAGTTCAAAGCGCTCGGGCTCGCGCTGGCGCGCATCAAGTCGGCCTTCGTCGAGCATGTCGGTCTCGTCAACGCCGTCGCGTTCCCAAAGCTCGCGCCGCTGGTCGAGAACATGCGCGCCCTGCTCGATGCCTATGTCGTTCTGCGCGATCCCTCCGCCGGCGACGCAGCTCCAGCTCCCGCGGCGGCGGAGAGCGGCGAAGAGGCCGCAGCGCCCGCCAGCAGCGGCGATGTCGCGAATTTCAAGGACGCGGCCGCGGCCCTCAATGCCGTCGGCGCCTATTATATGCGCTTTGAGCCATCCAATCCGGCGCTGCTTCTGGTGCGCCAGGCCGAGCAGCTGATCGGAAAATCCTTTCTCGACGTCATCCGGGTGCTGATCCCGGCTCATGTCGAAGAAACCGCTGTTCAGATTGGGCGCGCGCACGTTTTTAACCTTCCGATCGAACGATTATCAGATTTTGCCACCGTCGAAGAGCTAGATTCGTCCGACGATCCCATTTCCAAGACATTTGAAGTAACAACGAGGGATAGTGCACTGCAATTGCTTGCGAGAATCAGTGCGTTTTATCACCAGGCTGAGCCTTCTAGTCCGATCTCCTTTTTGGTCGAGCGCGCGCGCACGCTGACGGGGCGCGATTTTCTTGGACTCCTCAAAGATATGCTTCCGCCGGATACGCTGAAATCTCTCGATACGGGAAAATAAGCGAACTCAGCGGCTATAAGCGCCCGACGATCGGCGTCGCCGTCCCTTCCTTCTGTGCCGCCGCGCACGCAGCCAAATTTTCAATCCTGCGATGGTCAAGACCGCCTCGGTCGCGATGCAGACGCGACTTTTCGCCCAGGATGGAGCAAGGCGCAGAGCCATCGGGTGGATTTCCCGCCGGAGCGCGCCAATGAAGAGAGTTCCGTCTCTCCGGTATTACAATGGCAATTATACATCTTATTTTTGTCATTAATATGGCTTCACAGTGATGCTGAAATGCTTAAAAGTTGTATTTCCAATCGTGGCGCGCGCCTATGAATTTTAAGCGAGCGCTTGTTGTGACCAACCACACATTCGCAACCTCGTAGTTCAGCCATAGTCTACCAGCGTTTGAATTGGCGTTTCCGTGACATGACTCCTCAGGGAACTCGATTGGGTCAATACGCAATTGACCTGGTCCATTTTCGCGCTCAACCTGATATAATGAATAACGCAGCTTGAGCCATGTCGCACCAACCCGAAAATTGAAGGATGAGTAAGATGGCAGGTGACAGTGGGCAGAGATTTATTGGACGCAACCGTCCGCCGCGGGTGCAGATCGCCTATGAAGATCCCTATGACGCGGAGCGCAAGATCGAGCTTCCCTTTGTCATGGGCGTGCTCTCCGATCTCTCTGGTCCAAATCCGGGCGTCGAGAAGCCGGAGGTCGCCGACCGCGGCTTCGTCGATATCGACATGGACAATTTCGACAATCGCATGGGCGCGATAGAGCCCGGCACGTCTTTTACCGTTCCGGACCGGCTCGGCGAGGATAGCGACGCCAGGCTTTCCGTCAGCCTGCGGTTCAAAAAGATGGAAGACTTCAGCCCGGCCGCGGTCGCGCGGCAGGTCCCCGCCTTGGCGAAATTGCTGGAGGCGCGCGATCAGCTCGCCAATCTCCTGCGCTACATGGACGGCAAGGTCGACGCCGAGACCCGGCTCAAAAAGCTGCTGAGCGATCCTGAATTAATGGCGGCGCTCAGAAATCGCGCCATCGCTTCGAAAGAGGCGGAGCCTGACGCCGCGGAAAACGCCGAAGGCGCCGCTTGATTTTTAGGAGGGGAAAATGGCAGTCGACACCAATCTTGCGGGGCAATCCTCCCAACCTCAGCCCGGCGTCGAAACGCGCGACGTCGATGAGTTCGCAACGCTTCTGAAACAGAGCTTCAAGCCGCGCACCGAGCGCGCCGAGGCGGAAGTCGAGAACGCGGTTTCAACGCTCGTGCAACAGGCGCTCGCCGACCAGAGCGTCATCAAGACGGATGTGCTGGATACGATCGAATCCATGATCGCCCGGCTTGATGAAAAGCTCACCGCGCAGATGAATGAAATTCTGCACGCGCCGGCCTTCCAGCAGATGGAAAGCACCTGGCGCGGGCTGCATTACCTCGTCTTCAACTCGGAGACCGACGCGCAGCTGAAAATCCACGTGATGAACGTGTCGAAGACCGAGCTCTACAAGAATTTGCGCAACTATCCGGGCGCGCGCTGGGATCAGAGCCCGCTGTTCAAACGCATCTATGAGGCGGAATTCGGCCAGCTCGGCGGCCAGCCCTATGGCTGCATGATCGGCGACTATGAGTTCAGCCATCTGCCGGCCGACGTCCAGCTGATGCGCGACCTCAGCAAGATCGCGGGAGCAGCGCATGCGCCCTTCTTCGCTGCCGCCGATCCGACATTGATGGGCATGGACAGCTGGACCGAGCTCATGAATCCGCGCGATCTCTCGAAGCTTTTCGACACGCCGGAATATGCGGCCTGGAAAGGCCTGCGCGACGCCGAGGACTCAAAATATATCGGCCTCTGCATGCCCCGCGTTCTTTCTCGCGTGCCTTACGGCGCGAAATCGGAGCCCGTCGAGGAATTCGCTTTCGAGGAAGACACGGACGGCCACAAGGGCGAGAAATACGCCTGGATGAATGCGGCTTACGCGATGGCCGTCAACATCAATCGCGCCTTCAAGGAATATGGCTGGTGCACGCGCATCCGCGGCGTGCAATCGGGCGGCGAAGTCATCAATCTGCCGACCCACACCTTCCCAACCGACGACGGCGGCGTCGACCTCAAATGCCCGACGGAAATTGCGATCAGCGATCGCCGCGAGCATGAGCTTGCCAAGTCGGGTCTGATCCCGCTGATCCACCGCAAGAACACCGACAAGGCCGCGTTCATTGGCGCGCAGTCGGTCTACAAGCCGAAAAAATATGAAGGCAAGAACGGCGTCGAGGCGACAGCTTCTGACAATCTGAAAGCCCGCCTGCCCTATATGTTCGCGGTGTCGCGTTTTGCGCATTACCTGAAGTGCATGGTGCGCGACAAGATCGGCGCGACCAAGGAAACCGAAGAGCTGCGCATCTGGCTGCAGGAATGGATCACGCAATATGTCGACGGCGATCCCATCGGCTCATCGGAATCCGTGAAAGCAAGGAAGCCCCTGGCGGACGCGCGCGTCGACATTTTCCCCGATGAGGAAAACCCCGGCTACTATGCGGCGCGGTTCTATTTGCGCCCGCATTATCAGCTCGAGGCGATGGATATCGGGCTCAGCCTCGTCTCGCGCCTGCCCGCAGTGCAAAAATAACCCCAGCAAGTATTGTGTGATCTAGCACCTCTTTTGAACGGAATAATAGCTAGATTTACTTTGGATGCAGTTTTTGGACAGCATCAATAGACGCTCAATTCAATGAAGGGGATAAATTATGTCTGGTGACCTTTTTCTAAAGCTCGACGGCATCGAAGGCGAAAGCGAAGATTCAAAGCACAAGAACGAGATGCAGGTCGAGACCATATCGTGGGGCGTCTCCAACGCCACATCCTTCTCTCATGGCGGCGGCGGCGGCGTCGGCAAGGCCCATCTGCAGGACATCCATCTGACCAAGAAAGTCGACAAGGGCAGCCCGAAACTGTTTCTCGCCTGCGCCAACGGCGAGCACATCAAATCGGCGATCCTGACCTTCCGCAAGTCCGGCAAGGAACAGCAGGAATATCTGAAGATCACGCTCACCGACGTCATGGTGTCGTCGATCTCGTTTCAGGACCACGCCGCGGGCGGCGATCTGGCGCATGAAAGCATCTCGCTCGCTTACGCCAAGATCGAGACGGAATATAAGCCGCAAAAGCCCGACGGAACCCTTGGCGGCGCGGTCACCACCGGCTGGAACATCAAGGAAAACAAGAAAGTCTAAATGGGTATGGCCGGCGCTCCGGCATCACAACCGGAGCGCCGGAGCTTTTTCAACCGCCGGCGTCCGGCTCGCTCCACCGCACAGGATTGTCGTCGGATGTCCATGACACCGCGAAAAAACCGGCTCAGTCCGCCGTTCATGCACGCCTTTCGCAGCGCCTTCGACAAGAAGGATGCGCGCGAAAAGCTGGATCTTCGCGACGAGGCCGGAGATCGCGTCATCGCCGCGCGCCGCGCCGCCGTCCGGACGACCATCAGCGAACCAAATTTGCGCCGTGAAGTCGCAAGAGACCTCGAAGCTCTCGTCAACACAGTGGCCCTTCAGTCAACGCAAGATCTCGCCGAGTTCGAAGAGGTCCGCAAATCCATCCTGAACTATGGTTTGCCGGACCTCATTCATCGCAGCATCGACGAAGCCGGCGTCGATCATATTGAGGGCGAGATCACCGCCGCTTTGCAAAGCTATGAGCCCCGCCTTGTGGCTGGCACCATTGAAGTGTCGCGCGACGCCTCTGTCGACAAGGACGAGCTCAAAGTGCGCTTTCTGGTGCGCGCCGATCTGTTGTGCAATCCCGTCAACGTCCCGGTGGAATTCATCGCCGACGTCGAACTCGACGGCGGCGGCGTCGTCGTCAAGAAAGCCTGAGCGCATGAACCGTGAATTCCTCGATCACTATGATCGCGAACTGAAGCTGCTGCACGAACAGGCGCGTGAATTCGCCGAGGATTATCCGGGCGTCGCCGAAAGGCTCGGCGGCCTTCTCGATGAACGTATGGACCCGATGATCGGCGGCCTTCTCGAAGGCGCGGCCTTTCTCGCCGCCCGCGTGCAGCTGAAGCTCAAACATGAGTTTCCGGAATTCACCAACAATCTTCTCGAGCAGCTCGTTCCCGATTATCTCGCCCCGACGCCGTCCGTTATCCTCGTGCGCGCGCAGCCCCCCTTCGAGGATGCGGCGCTGCGCGATGGACAGCCAATTGCGCGCGGCTCCTATCTCGAGGCCGTCTATCGCGAACAGGACCGACAGGTCGCCTGCCGCTTCCGCCTGACCTCGAAAATTACATTGCTGCCCTTTGAAATCACCAGCGCCGAATATTTCGGCTCCCCCGCGCCATTGCAGGCGCTCGGCGTTCCGGTAGGCGCCGACGTGCTCGCCGGCCTCAAGATCTCGCTGACCCACCGCAGCGCGAACCGTATCGAAGATGAGCCAGGCGACGCCGAGGCGGCCGAACGCCCGGATCTCTGGTTCGACGGCTGCCGCGTCAATGAGCTTCCGTTTCATTTTCTGGGACCCGAGCAGGATGCGATCGCGCTTTACGAACAGATTTTCGCCAGCGCCAAGGGCGTCTATTTCCGCTGCCTTGATTCGTTTGGCGATCCGATCGTCATCCCGGCCGGTCCAGAGCTGATCGAGCAGCTCGGCTTTCGCGACGACGAAGCGCTTTTTCCAAAAAATGATCGCATCTTCGCGGGCTTTGAATGGCTTCGTGAATATTTCATTTTTCCACGCAAATTCCTCGGCTTTCGCCTGACTGGGCTACGCCAGATCTTCGCGCGGCTGGCCGCGCGCAACATCGACATCATCATCAGCTTCAAGGAAATCAACCCGCGCCTGCAGATCGCGGTAACGCCCAGAATCTTCGCCCTTTACGCCGCGCCGGCGATCAATCTCTTTGAAAAAACCACCGACCGCGTTCAGGTCAAATCCAACCAGCACGAATATCATATCGTTCCAGATCGCAGCCGCTATCTCGACTACGAGCCGCATCGGCTGCTCAGCGTCGTCGCCCATTACCGCGGCGGCGCGGACGCGGCTCCCGTTCGCCCGCTCTATTCGGCGGAGGCCGAAGCGGGCGGCCACGACAGGCTCTCTTATGCGATCCGCCGCATGCCCCGGCGGCGCACGGCGCGCGAAAACAAATATGGACTGTCTTCGGATTATATTGGCACCGACATGTTCATCGCGCTGGTCGCGCCCCCCGGCGAAGAGCGGCCGGTCGCCGAACTCAGCGTCACCGCGCTTTGCTCCAATCGGCACCTCACCGAGCAATTGCCCGTCGGGCAAGGCGGCGCGGATTTCCGTCTCATTGACAATACCGCGATCGATCTTCATTGCGTCGCCGGACCAACGCGTCCGCGTGAGCCGATCGTCGCGCAATTGCGCAGCCGCGGCGAATCGGCTTATGCCGGCAAAGTTACCTGGCGTCTCATCAATCTCTTGAGCCTCAATCATCTCGGCCTCGCCGAACGCGGGGCAGGCCGCAATGCGCAGGCGCTGCGCGAAACCGTCTCAATGTTCGCCGATCTGTCTGACAGCGCCACGGAGAGGCGCATTCGCGGGCTGCGCAGCGTCGACAGCCGGCCCATCGTGCGCCGCATCCGCCAGGCGGGCGGCGTCGGCGTCGCACGCGGCGTCGAAGTCAGCGTGACGATCGACGAGAAAGCCTTCGAGGGCAATGGCATTTTCCTCATCGGCGCGATCCTCGATCGTTTCTATTGCGAATATGCCGGCTTCAATCATTTCACCCAGACCGTGATCTTGAGCGTCGATCGCGGCGAGGTGATGCGCTGGCCGGTGCGCGCCGGATTGCGGAGGCCGCTATGAGCTTTTCCGGCATCGAGGAGGAACCCTGGCGCTTCGATTTCTTCGCCGTGCTGCGCGCGCTCGAACGCCGCCATCCGGACTTGCCGCGCATTGGCGACGCCGGCGCGCTGCGCGAGGATTACGCCCGGCTGGGCCAAGATCCTTACATGGATTTTCCCGCCTCGACGCTGAGCAAATTCGAGCGGCTCGACGATCAAAGCGCGCGCATATTGACGAAATTCCTCGGCTTTCTCGGCCCACAGGGCGCGTTGCCGCTGGCGGCGACCGAGGAAGCCTATGGCTGGCTGCTGGCGCAGGACGACGCTTTTCCGCGTTTCCTCGACATCATCAACCATCGCTTCCTGCAATTGTTCTTTCGCGCCTGGGCGGACGCGCGGCCGATCGCACAGCATGACCGGCCGGACCAGGACCGTTTCGAGACCTATGTCGGCGCCGCGGCTGGCCTTGGCTCACCGGTGTTCCGCAACCTCGATAGCGTCGAGGACCGCGCCAAGCTGAGCTTTGCAGGACTGCTTGGAGCGCAGGCGAAATCCGCATCGCGTCTACGCGGCTTTATCCGGGGCCATTTTCATGTCGAGGCGGAGATCGTCGAGTTCGTGGGCTCGCGCCTCACGCTCGACGAAGCGGACCGCTCAAGGCTCGGCTCGGCCTCGCTCGGCGTCGACACACTTATCGGCGCGAGCTTTTACAGCGTGCAGGACAAGATACGCATCCGCATCTATGTGCCTGACATGGAGGCCTATCGCCGCTTCCTGCCGGAAGGCGAATTCTGCGAGCCGCTTGCCGATATGGTTTTCTTCTATGTCGGCGAGGAGCTCGATTGGGATCTCGAGCTTGCGATCCCGGCGAAATCGGTTCAGCCCGTCAGGCTCGGGCGTTCCGGCGATCTTGGCTGGACGAGCTGGCTGGCGCCAGATTGGAGCGCGGCGGAGGCCTATCGGCGCGATGCGCGCTTCCATCCGGCCGAAAGAATGCGCGAAAAGCGCGCCAAGGCATCGCAAGGCAAGGCGGGGGCAAATCATGGCTGACATCAGTCTCGAGGCGGTGACCGGCAAGCTGAACAGGGTCGGATACGAGACCTTCATTCAGGCGCTTCGCCATGCGAAAAGCAGCGGCAACCGCAATGTCGAACTGGCGCATTGGCTCGCCCATATCCTGCAGAAGGAGCGCTCCGATCTCGCCCTCACCGCCGACCATTTCAAGCTCGATCGCGCCAGGCTCGCAAGCGACATCGCGAGCGCTATCGACGGGTTTCGCCGCAACGAAACCGAAATGCCGGGCGTCTCCAACACCGTGATCGATCTCCTCGATCGCGGCTGGCATTATGCGACGCTGTTCTTTGGCGAAACACAGATTCGCACCGGCCATATTCTCGCCGGCGCCATGAAGTCGCTGGAGCTCCGGCGCGCCTTCACCTCGATCTCGCAAGAATTTGCAAAGATCCCGGCCGACGCGCCGACCAATGAGCATCGCGCGCTCTGGGCCGGATCGGACGAGGAAAATCTTCAGCCAATGGACGGCTCCGGCCTCAGCGCGGCCGGCACGCCCGGCGCCGCCGAAGCGCAAGGCGCCAAGGGAACGACCGCGCTCGACCGCTTCTCGCAAGACCTCACCGCAAAGGCCGCGACCGGCGAGATGGACCCGATCCTCGGGCGCGATGATGAAATCCGCCAGATCATCGATGTGTTGATGCGTCGGCGCCAGAACAATCCGATTTTGACGGGAGAGGCCGGCGTCGGCAAGACCGCCGTCGTCGAAGGGCTCGCACAAAGAATCGCGGCGGGCGATGTGCCTCCTGCTTTGCGCGGCGTCAAGCTTCTCGCGCTCGACATTACGCTTATGCAGGCGGGCGCCTCGATGAAGGGCGAATTCGAGCAGCGGCTGCGCTCGGTAATCGATGAAGTGCAAGCCTCGCCAACGCCGGTCATCCTCTTTATCGACGAGGCGCATACGCTGATCGGCGCGGGCGGCGCGGCTGGCACGGGCGACGCCGCCAACATCTTAAAGCCCGCTCTCGCGCGCGGAACGCTGCGCACGATCGCGGCGACGACATGGGCCGAATACCGGCAGTATTTCGAAAAAGATCCCGCGCTGACGCGCAGATTCCAGCCCGTGCAGATCGACGAACCCGACGTTGCGAAGTGCTGCACGATGTTGCGCGGCATTCTGGGCCCCATGGAAAAACACCACAAGGTGCGTATATCCGACGCGGCGATCGTCGCCGCCGTCAATCTCTCGCACCGCTACATCCCGGCCCGGCAATTGCCCGACAAGGCGGTGAGCCTTCTCGACACCACATGCGCCAGAGTTGCGATCAGCCAGAATGCGACGCCAGCCGCGGTCGAGGACGCGCGCGTCGCTTTGGCCGCGCTCGAAGCCGAAAAGGCCGCCCTGATCGCCGACGCCGATCTCGGCGCCATGGATGAGGAGCGCGTGAGTGAGATTGACGCCGAACTCGCCGAACTCAAGGAGACAATCTCGACCCTTGAGGCCGAGTGGAGCGAGGAGCAAAAGCTTATCGACGAAATCGTCAAGCTGCGCCAAGGCGCGAGCGACGCGCAGGAGGACGACCGCGACAGACGGGAAGAACTGAAGCAGAAAATCGCGGCGCTTGAAGGCGTCAACCCTGAAAAGCGCAAGATCTACGCGCATGTCGATGAGCAGTCCGTCGCGGCCGTCGTATCCGACTGGACCGGCATTCCCGTCGGGCGGATGGTCAAGGACGAGATCGAAAATGTGCTGCGCCTGCCTGAGATCTTGAACAAGCGCGTGGTCGGCCAATCACATGGGCTTGGCATGATCGCCAAGCGCATCGAAACCAATCGCGCAAGGCTCGACAACCCTTCAAAACCGATTGGCGTCTTCATGCTCTGCGGACCGTCGGGCGTCGGCAAAACGGAAACGGCGCTGGCGCTCGCCGAAGCGCTTTATGGCGGCGAACAGAACATGATTACGATCAACATGTCAGAGTTTCAGGAGGCGCACACCGTGTCCTCCCTGAAGGGCGCGCCGCCGGGCTATGTCGGCTATGGCGAAGGCGGGCGGCTGACGGAAGCCGTGCGGCGTAAACCCTACAGCGTCGTGCTGCTCGATGAAATCGAGAAAGCCCATCGCGACGTGCATGAGCTGTTCTTCCAGGTCTTCGACAAAGGCGTCATGGAGGATGGAACCGGCCGGCGGATCGACTTCAAGAATACGCTCATCATTTTGACGTCGAATGTCGGAACCGACGTCATCATGGAATTGTCAAAAGATCCGGCCTACGCCGATGACGCGGAGGCGCTTGGGGCCGCGCTGCGCCCCGATCTCCTGCAGGTGTTTCCGGCCGCCCTTCTCGGCCGGCTCGTGACGATCCCCTATTATCCCCTGTCTCCGGCGATGCTCTCCGGCATCGTTCGTCTTCAGTTGGGCCGCATCGGCAAACGCATTCGCGACAACCATAACGCAAGCTTTACCTACGACGACGCGGTGGTCGATCATATCGTGTCGCTCTGCAACGATCCGGATTCGGGCGGCCGCATCATCGACAACATCATCACCAATACGCTGTTGCCGGCGCTCTCGCGCGAGTTCCTGAAGCGCTCTCTGGCAAAGGAAGAACTAAAGGAAGCGCGCGTAACGATGGAGAACGGCGCCTTTGCCTATGCGTGGGGGTAGCCTTCGGATCACGCCATCATCAGCCCGAGCCGCGCCAACCCATCGACCGCCGCCGCCGTGCGCGCGGTCGCGGCGGCGGGCGTCATGCCGGTGCGCCTTTCCATTTCATGGGCAAGATCATCGCGCGTTCGCGTCCCGTCCATCAACGTCACGAAGGCGCGCACAGCCGCGTCCTCCATCTGAACGGGCTTGTGGCGCAACGAGGCGAGGAAGCTCTCGCCTTGCGCGGCCTGCGCGCGGGCGAGCGGACTGGCGATCGGGCGCTCGCCGGGCGCCGCCGTGAAGCGCATCGGCTCCGTTTGAAGCGCGACGATCCGGCTGACGAAAAGCCGGAGCAATGGCTCGGTGAGCGTCGGCTCCGACGCAATCGCGTCAAGCGGAACACATTGGGGAAAAGTTTCGCCGAGGTTCGCAAGGACGGTAGCGAAGCGCCGATCTTGAGTGACGATTTCAGCGCCATTATGAGCGCGGAACGCAAAGCTTCCCGTCTCATCGGCGCTTGCGCCGAGCGGGGTTAGATCAGCGCTCGCCCAAAGGCCGCGCAGATGTTCATGCCGCGGTTGCCGATCGATTTTCCCCGCCCGGCAAAAGATCGACCGACGGAAGCGCCGCATGTCGGCAAAGTCCAGCAGTTGCTCGAAGCGCGCCCAATCCTCTTTGGACTCGCTCAGAAATTTCTTGGATGGAAACAGAGCTTCGGCGCTGAGGCTTGGCTTTGCGTCGCAAAGATATTCGAGACCTTCGGCGCGCGCCGCCGCCGCGACGTCAACGAGGAGCTGCGGCGCGTAAATATCGCCGAGTTCGTCATGATATAATACCGCCGGAGGACGTTTCAGCGCGTCACGCGCTTCCTCAATCAATGCATTTTGAAACGGATCATCCTGCGACCACAAATCGATATAGCGCGCAAGAGCCCTTCGCGCTGCGTCGAGCTGGAGAACGGGGTCTTCGATATGCCGCGTCGCATCGCGCAGCAAATCGCGCAGCGCCTGCCGCAAGCGGCAGCCGGGACGAACATTATAGCTGACATAGAAAAGACCGCTTGGCCGCAGACAGCTCGCTGCGAGCCGCATCAACGCCTCCCGCACGGCGGGCGGAACCCAGGCATAGACTCCATGCGCGATGACATAGTCGAATTCTCCGAGCCCCAGATGCGCCTGCGTGATATCGCGCTGAACAAGGCTGACATTGGCAATCCCCGCGGAGCGGGCCATGTCGCGGCCAGCCGCGATCGGCGCTTCAGCCAGATCAAGGCCGACGAACTCCGAGTTTGGGGCGCCAAGCGCCATGCTCATCAGATTGACGCCCTCGCCGCAGCCGACTTCCAACACGCGGCAGGCGGAGAAAGGCGCGGCGGCGCGCCCAAAAAGCGTCGCGAACGCGCCGAGACTGGTCGGGTGCGTCTCGGAAACGGGCCAGTTCGGGTAGCGGACGAGATCGTAGGGATTCATCACTCGCGCGCCTCCGCAGGCTTCGGTCCGCGCCCGCTAACCTAAGGGGTGATCGAATATGATTTGACGGCGAAGGACCATTGCGGATCGGCCAGCGGCGCGCCGGCGTCCCGGCCCGCTATGCGCAGACGCCGCGCGGCGTCATAGAGAAAATTCGCCGCCGCGTTTGTGCCGATCATCTCCTGCGGCACATCGGGGAGATCGACCACATGCACCGGCTTCGGGCTGAGCAGCGCGAGGATCAACCCTTGCCCCGCCGGCGCCTCGGCGATGTATTCGAAATGCGCGAAGGGATTTGAAAGATCGGGAATGGCGACGGGCTTTCCCGGTTGAACGAGATTGGCGTTCTCGCTCGCGCCCGCCGGCAGCGCCATAGAGTAGAGGTTGGGGTAGCGCTGTGTGACTTTGCCGGATGCGTCGACGTCGACGAGGATCAGATAGCCGGGCTTTTTCGTCGTCACGCGAAACACCACCTTGGCGCCGATGGCGAATTGATCGGAGGGCAAAATGTCGATCGCAACGCCGGCGGCATTGTCGGCGTTGACTTCACTGAGGCTCGACGGATTGACCACCGTGACGTTGCGCGTCACGCCCTGAGCGAACGCCCCCGCGCTGCAAAGGCCCAGAACGGCTGCGAACGCCACTGCCTTCTTCATTGATCCCGAACCCATTGCCCGTTCCTGTCTCTGTTAGAAGGACTGCTGGCCATGAATCGCCTTTTACGGCGCCGTGAAGACGCCAACCGATCCGAGCCTCATTCCGGCGTCGGCGTATTGCGACAAGATCCTGACGAGCTGGCCCGCGGTGCGGCGCGCGTTCAACTTGCCCAAAGCCTGTTCGAGTTGGGGCATGCGCTCGGGCGCAGTTATGGCGACGATCTGATCAGCGCCGAACGGTCCGCGAACCTTGATCGGCAGCCTGTATTCCGGCTTGTTCATCAGCTCAGCTTCCGACTCATTTTGCGGATAAAGCAGTTGAACCGTGCCGTCGCCGGCGAGATTGAAGAGGAGCAGCGAGCGATTGCTCAATTGGTCGATCGCGACCTCGACCTGGCTGCCAAGATGATGCACCTTATTGTCCGGCAGCAGCAGAATCGGCTGGACGGATCGCGCCGCCATCTGCTTCAGGGCGCGCACGGCGGCGGCTCGATCTATGACGCCCGGCAGCTCATCCTTGCCGACTTCCCGCGCGATCACATCGCCGCCCGAAATCACGTCGCCGGATTTCGGGTCCCAGATCAGTTCAGGGTTCTGGTTTGGCGCAACGGCCTCGAACCTCGATTCGAGCGGGGTCACGTCAGCAAGTTGCGCGCTGGAGCCATCGAGAACGGCGACGCGCAGGGGACGTTGCGGAGGAAATGGCGGCAGGCTGCCTGCCGGCGTAGCGCGCGCAGCGCCGCCGAGAGCGATATTGGCTGCGACGGCTGACGGCGCTGAGCCCGGCGGCGTGACGAAAGTGACGGAGCGGGATAATTCGACGACCGGTTCAGTATTGACGTCGAGCCTAGGCGCGCTCGCAGACACGATCGTCTGGCGCTGATCGGAGAGCTGATAAGTCACCTGGCGCACATAGGCGAAAAGTTCCTCGATCGTGATTTTGCCATCGCCGTTGGCGTCCGCCGCGCCCTCAAGGGCGCGCGCAAGAGCATAGCTGAGGGCGCCGCGATAGCCGTCGACGCCGGGAACCTTGATTTCCGGGGCCTTGCTGTTCTTGTCGACAGCCGCGAGAAAGATGGTCCGGGTGAAATCAAGCTCAGTGGCGAAAGCGTCCGACGGCGTCGAAACAGGCTTCAATTCATCGTCCGAAATCGCATAGGTGGGCACGGAGCGATAGATCATTTCAGATCCGCGCGGATCGACCTCGCGCGCGAGGCCGCCGCCGGAGCAGGTGTCGGCGACGAACAGCACACGCGCGCCGCGCGATTCAAACGCTTTGATGAGGTGGTTGAATTCCTTGTCGAGGATGCGCTGGCGCGTGCCGGCGCCCGCCGTGTCGAAACCCGCGAGCAGAAACACTGCATCCTTACCATCGGCTTCCGATCCTTTGACTCGCTCCGGCTCCTGTGCGCCATGCCCCGCGATCGACAGGATCACGAGATCGCCCGGACGAATGCGGGCGCTGAGATCATCGACGTTTTTCAGAATTGAGTCGCGGTCCGCCTTGTCGTCATAGAGCGCGGTGACATCCTGCACGCCCATGGCGCGCAGCGAAGTTTCAATGTCGCGAGCATCGGCTGCGGCCCCTTTAAGGCGCGCGAGATGCTGATACTGATCGACGCCAACGACGATCGCATGGACCTCTTTGGGGTTCTCGACCACGACGGCAGGCGACGCTGCGAAGGCCGCGGGGACGCCGATGAGGCTTGCAACGAGGCAATGCCGCAACAGCATGGAAAAGCGTGAAAGGAGCGACATGTTTGCCCTTGAGTTTGAATGCGCCTATTCGCGCCGCCATTCGACGCGTCGGTTGAGGGCGTAAATGTCTTCCTGGGTGAGCGCGTGCGTGTCGGCCAATTGCAGCGGCTCATCAGCGCCGACGCCCTCCGGCTCAACCGGAACCTCGACTTCGTTGTCCTTCAGGAATGCGGCTACCGCCTCGGCGCGCGCGACGGATAATTTTTTGTTGTATTGGGGACCGCCACGCACATCGGTGTGGCCGACGAGGCGAACGTTCCCAGGCTGCTGCTCCTTTATGGCGCGGGCCAGCTCCATCGCGGCCTGGCGCCCCTGTTCAGTCAAGGCCGCGGAGCGATATTCGAAGGTGATCGGCACTGGCACGGCGCGCGGAACGACCCCTCGCACGCGCGGCGCGAATATGCCGCCAAGCCGGCCGCCACGGGTCGCGGTCACCACAAAGCCTTCCTTGCCTGTCCCGGCGTTGGCGGCGAGCAGCCGAGCCGCGGCGGCGCGCTGCAGCAAGCCTTCGATGGCGGCGCGCCCGGGATCATGCGGCGTCAATGTATCATTGTCCACCACGTCTATGGCGCGGTCGAATCCATGCGCCGCCTCGACGAATTGGCGCTGACCGAAGCGGATTTCCGCCAGCGTCGCCGCCGCCTGCCAGAGAACAGCCGGGCGATCAGCTTCTATGATCAGCGTCAGATAATCGTCGAGGGGCGCGTTCTGCGCCATCAGTTTTTGCGCCGCGGCAAGGCGGGAGGCGGCCAGCCGGCGCTGCGCCGGAATGACATAACCGCTGCAATTCGGATCGCTGACGATGGCCTCGACCTGCGCTTGCGCCGCCTGATCCGGCGCGGTGTCGACGGCGCGATTGAAGGCGTCTATGCGCGACGAACAGGCGTCGGCGAAGGAGGGCACGGTTGCTGACGGGATCACTGCAATAAAAACGGCGCAAGCGGCGGCGCCTCGCCACAGCACTTTCGCGCATATCCGCCGACCACGATGCATCCAAAGCTTGGTCATGACGATCAATCCGTAAAATCCGGTCTGTAATAAGACCGCGACGCATTGAACGGGCCTTACTATCTTAACCCAACGCCAATTTCGCCGCCAGCGCCGTGCGCGCCCACACAGCGGCGCCAGCGCGAACCGGCGATAGATCGCAGGCGTTGAGCAGACGCTTGCGAAGCGAAGCGAATTGCCACAGGATTTCACGCCGCGACCGGAGATGAAGCCGCATGCCGCCAGCCGCCCGCCTGACAGATATGCATACGTGTCCGGCAGTGACCGGAGTCGTGCCTCACGTCGGCGGCCCGATTGTTTCGCCGGGCTGTCCGCTGGTTCTGATCGGTGGCCTGCCGGCCGCGCGCGTCACCGATATCGCGACCTGCGCCGGCCCCCCCGATATGATCGTGATGGGCTCGACATCAGTGTTCATCGGCGGCCTGATGGCGGCGCGCATCGGCGACCTGACAGCCCATGGCGGCGTCATCGTGACCGGGTTGCCAACCGTGATCATCGGCGGCTGACGGCGCCGTGGCGCGCGCGGCAAGGATTAAATGGCAGGGGCGTCGAAGGGCCGAAGGATTGAAAATGACCGGCACAGGCGACACAGGCGAAACAAGAATTCGCACGACGGGCATTTTCCTCGCCGCCGCCAGCCTCGCGCTGGCGTGCGCCGTTCCCGCGTCGGCGAATGACAGCTCCGTCGAAATGGCCGTCGGAGGCGTCACCTTCACGCAATCGCCGGACGTCTCCATGGAGGAGGAAGTCCTCACGATCACGCCCGATACGGTGACCGTCCTTTACCGTTTCCTCAACCAGGCAACGCTTCCGGTGACCTTGACCGTCGGCTTTCCGCTGCCCGACATCGACCTCGCCGATCAGGATGTGCTCTACGCCATTCCCGGCAGCGATCCCGTCAATTTCGTTGATTTCAAAACGAAGATAGATGCCAAGCCCATCAAATTCGACGTCGTTCAGCGCGCCCGGCTCGGCGGCAAGGACGTCACCGCCGCCATTCGCGCCGCCGGGCTTCCGATTGCTCTGATCGGCGCCGACACACAGCAGCATATCACCGCCTTGACGCCGGAGGCCCGCGCGAGCCTGATCGAGGGCGGCCTCCTCATTCCGGTCGGTTCAGACGAAAAAGGCGATCAGCTTTACGGGCCAGCGTGGCGTGTGACGACGACCTTCACGCGCAAACAGGTGTTTCCGCCAGGACAAGCCGTCAGCGTCGAGCATCGCTACAAGACGAGTCTTGGCGCCAGCCTCGACACAGTGCTTCGCAAAGGGTTGCGCAACAGCGACGGCATGGGCGCGACAGTGGAGCGCTATCGCAAGGATTACTGCCTGCCTGATGATTTCTTCAAGGGCCTCGACAAACTGGCTGGCTCCGATCCAGCCAATACGGCCAAGGTGCAAGAGCGCCGCATCTCCTATGTGTTGAAGACCGGCGCAAACTGGGCCGGTCCCATCAAGAATTTTCGTCTCGTCGTCGATAAGGGCAAGCCCGATCGGCTTGTCAGCTTTTGTTTCGATAATGTGAAAAAGATTTCGCCAACCGCATTCGAGGCGAGGCTCGAGAATTTCACGCCGACGCAAGATCTGAAGATATTGCTGATCGGAAAATATTGACGCGTGCCGGCGCGCACCGCCCCGCGCGGCCGCCTGGTTCAGACTGAGGCTCTATGCGGCCGAAGACTCCGCGCTGTTGAAGCCCGGGGTCTGCTCGTCGCCAGAAAGGAGACGCGTCATGAGCGGCGAAGTGAAATATTGGTTTACCGGCCAGGCCGGCTACGAAATGGATTGTGGCGCTCACAAGAAGCTTCGAGTCGTGTTCGCAATGATCGACGAGGATAAGACGTCGATCGGATGGTATCTCTTCGCGTCGAAGGCCGACGCGAAAGGGCAGAAGGAATGTGAGACGACGGACGTTCTCATCACCGACCAATTTGCTCACCGCGACGACATTGGGCGGCTCATTCCGCATACCTTCAAGAAAAAAATCGCAATCGACGAATTGGCCAGCCCCAAGGGAACCTTCGCCACCCTCAGCATAGAGGCGACCAAAACATCGCGTCTGATGGGCTGCCGCATCGCCAGGCTGAAGACCAAGGCCGGAGAGACTGTCACTTTTCCCTTCGGCATGCAGCAGGATTGGAAGCCTTCCCCGACCGACACCGAAATAGACGGACGGGTGTTCTTTCTGGAGAAGGCGTCGTTCGAAGAAAAGAAGTTCCCGCTGGGCCCGCAGGGAAAAGATGCGAAGGTCAAGATAGACGGCGCGGTCTTGTAAGGCGTCAACCTGCTTGGCGATTGAAATGTCGGCGAGGGCCGTAAGTCCGTTTGAAATCTCGTGTGTGGCCGCAATGAAATTCAGGAGCGTCATCTTTCGCATCATGATCGGATTGGCGTTCGCCGCGCCATCCCCGCTGCTTGCGCAGGACGGCGTCGTGAAAGAATTCAGCGCGGGCTTCGGGCCAAATTCGGTCGGCGTCGTTGACGCGAGCGAGGACACGGAGATCGCTGGCCCGCAGGCCATCTATGCGGGCGACAATGGCGAGATCTTCCTGCTCGATCAGGTCAACAGCCGCGTCATCGGCTTCGACGCCAGGGAGCCGGCCGAGCGCACGCGCTCGCTGGCGCTGCCGGAGGGCGTCGATCCGACGGACCTCATCGTCGCCAAAGGCAACATCTATGTTTGGGACGGCAAGCCGATCGCGCTCGAATCGCGCGAGGGCGGACTGACGCGGAGCCTCGCGCCGGACGGGGCCGCGATCGATGAGACAACACAATCCATGTTCGCGCAGATGGGATCGGAGGAGACGCCGGAAGGCGGCGCCGGAACGCGCTCCGTTTCTCCTTCGACAGGGCGCACGCGCCAGCTTGTCGCCTCTCGCGGAAAAGGGCCCGTCGCGGTCGAGGTAACGCCTGATAAAGGCGGAACTTCGGCTCGGATCGACGTCAGCCAGCAGGGCGCTTCGACGGCGTTTGCAAAGTTGCAGCTGAAAGTGCGCGACAAGCTCGGCTCGATCGAATTTCTCGAAATCGATCATTCCGGCCGCATGTACGTTCTGGCTGAAAACATCCCCGCTTATGTCGCAGGCGGCGCTTCCACTTTCATCGCGCGCTTTGGTCCGGGCGGCGCATTCGAGGGCGTCTACGAGTTGCCGCTGACGCCGAATGTCGCCCTGTCGCGGCGCTTCGTCACCGTGTCGGCGGATGGCGACGTATATTTCCTGCGCACGCGCAAAGGCGTCGTCGACGTCATCGGCGTCGGTTTCCGGCCGATGAAGAACGGGCAGGTGATCGATGTTCGCGGACCCCAGCCGGACTATGCCGCTCTCGCCAAAGGCGGCAAGGGCGCGATCGCCGCAGTGCGGCCGCTGACGCGCGAAAGCATCGTGCAGACGGGCCGCGCTTTCGAGAGCTTTACATGGCGCCTGACGCCAAGCTCCTATGGCGCCGATCCCGATAATCAATGCAACGGCTTCAACCGCATCCGGCGCCCTGGCTATCTCATCGGGCACGCGGGGCAGAATGTGCGCGGCGTGCCTTATTGCTGGGGTTGCCAGGGTTCATTGTATCAGTTCGCCGGCAAGGTTTCGCGCGGCGCACTCGCCGGCAATGTCTGCACGCGCAATACGCCCCGCTATGACGTCATCGGGGTCGATTGCTCTTCCTTCGTCAGCGCGGCCTGGGGGCTCTCGACGCATTTCACCACGGCCGCCATCCCTTCGATCGCGTCGCTGGTTCAAAATCCGTGGGACCTTAAACCGGGCGATGCGCTGAACAAGCCGGGATCACATGTCATGCTGTTCATGGGCTTTACGCCGGACCGCAAGGCCGAGGTTCTCGAAGCCTCGCCCGGCGCGTGCAACGGCCGTGTCTGCCGCAACGTCTATCCGCTGGCGGCGCTTCTCGAACGCGGCTACGAACCGCGCCGCTTTCGCGCTCTCGCGGATTAGCCGCTATTCGACGGCCTCGACCCTGAAGCCCTCCAGCTCCAGCAAATTGAGAAGGCCCCGCTCGCCGGGCAAATGCGCGGCGCCGACAGCGATGAAGACGCCCCCCTTCTCAAGAAGCGGAACGGCGCGGTCGCGCATACGCTGGTTGCGGCGCGTGATCAGCCGGTCGAGAAAGTCCGGCGGCGTTTGCGCGCCGGCGACGCCGGGGATCAGTTCCGGCGATTTCATCCAGGCGAGCAGACCGCCGAGATCTTGCAAGGCATAACGCGCGATCGTCGTCTCGACGACATCCTCGGCGTGACCGGCCTGGCGCAGAGTTGCGACCAGCAGCGCGCGCCCGACCTCTGGCGAGAAGCCGTCGAGAATGTCGATCTGCTCGATCATCGTCTCGAGGCCGACAACACGCGCCCCCTGCGCCTTGGCCAATTCCGCAATCGCTTCGTCGGCGTAGGGCTTCACGCCGTTTTTCCGCGCGCAGGCCGGCAGATCAAGCAGCAGCGCGAGCACGGCCGGCTTCAGGGCGCCAGCGGATGAGGCGGCAAGGCCAGCCTCCGCGACGAGGGTTTGCAACGCGGCGAAGTCGGCCGCGTCCAGCAAAACGTCGGGACGCTGATCCTGCGGCGCCAGAAGGGCCGCGCGCATCGCGGCGGGGTCTTTTCGGATCGACCGGAGCAGCCGCGCGCCCGTCTCCACCGATTCCAGCGCGAGCGTTTTCGAGCTGCTCAGCGCCGCGATGACGCTTGGTCGGAACGAGGCGACGCGTGGATCGTCGAGATGAAGCGTGCCGAAGACGTAGGAGGTTTGGCCGTCGCGCGAAAGCCGGAACAAGGTTCCATGCGGAAAGGGCGTCGCGGCCCTTTCCGCTTCGATCGCGGCGAAGGCCGCCGGCTCCTCCGCTTCGATCATCGGAAAGAGATCGCGCCCCTTGCATGGAGCGCTGCCTTGGCTTGGCGTCGAGGCGAAGAGGAGCGCGGCGATCAGGACTGCGCGGCGGCGAAACGCGAGGCCGAAACGGCAGCCCTGCTCCCGCCGACGGCCGGCCATCCGCGGCTCACCACTGGTAGCGAATCCCCGCCTTGCCGCCGGCGCCGAAAAGGCCCTGACCACCATGCACGTCGCCCAGCACGAAGGAGGAGAGGCCCTGGCCGAACTCGAAATTGAAGGCGAGAATGCCGCGACCGCGCACCTGACCGCGGTCGGCGTTCGCGAGAATATTATTACCCTGGTAGGCTGCGCCCGGAATGAACCCCCCGTTGACGACCACGTCGTCATAGGCGAGCCCGGTCAAGGTCGTCGTCATCAGAATGTTGTTGCTGAAAACGGAGCTCGTTCCGACGCGGGCGCCGCCCTGGACCATCACCTGCGTGCCGTTTTGGAGGCCGAGATCCGCGGCGCCGCCGCCGTAGCCCAGAGCCGTGAATTGCGCTCCGACGGTCGGCTCAATCCAGAAATTCGGATAAAGATCAAAGCGGTAGTTCAGATTTGCGGCGACGGTCGAGTCGAGGACGCTGGTTGAACCGGAGCCGGAATAGCCGAAAGAGAACGGACCGAAGGGACCGGCGAAAGCCATGTTTTGGGTGGAGGCCTGATCGAGGCCGAGGATATCGAACTTGGCCATGACGTCGGCCGAGAAGGCGCCCGAAAAGTAAGTGCCGTACACGCCGAGCGAGGGCCCCGACAGGCTCGCCGTGAGACGGCTCGTGCTGTTGCCGACGATGGTTGGATTGGACGACGTTCCAACGGTGTTGAGAGTCAAATGGTTCGAGATATAGCCGACCAGCACGCCGGTGATCAGACCGTCGTTGGCGGCGATCAGTCCCCGCGACGTCAGATCGAGGCCGGCCTGAAAGCCGACCGTGCCAGAACGGCTCTGAACGCTGACTTCGATCGGCACCGGCAGGCCAGCGTTGAAATCGGGGCCGCTGATCGCGACCATCCCGGTCGCGTCCCGCTTCTCATATGCGCCGAAGACCTGACCCCAGACGCCGTAACGGAAGGGCGCCTCCACCGGCACGGGCGGCGGGATCACGACCGGCTCCCTGCGGGCGTAAACGACTTTATGGGGAGGAGCCGGCCTCGTCTCCCTGGCCGCGACCGCTCCGGCTTTACCCTTCTTGGTTTTTTTGGAAGGACGTTCGGGCGCTGGCGGCGGCTCGGGCGGCGCCGTCTCCTCGGCGACCGGAAGCGGGTTGCGCTCGCACTCTCCGTTGACTCTCGAAAAACCGGCGGCGCAGCGCTGCTCTTCCTGATCGCGGCGATTGGTGATCGAATTTTCCGCGCTTCGCGCCGTCTCCTGCGTCGTCGACTGCGAGAGCTCGCTCAGAGCCTGGCTGGCGAGGGCGGCGCCCGACAGGGCCGCGGGGTCGGGCCCGATGCCATTGTTCGTGCAGGCGCCATTCTGCAAACGAACCCCGGGAAAATCTTTCAGGACCGGCTCGCCATCGACGGAAATCGTCTGCGTCGCGATCGAGGGGCAAAACGGCGAAGCCTCGGCGCGAGGCGAATTGCCCAGCCAAAGCGCGCCTGCGACTACGCCAAACGCCACTCCCTTCAACGCGGCCAGATTTGAATTCCGCATGGCAATCCCCCTCGTTTGCGCCGAAGGATAGCCTATAACGAACTTGTGATCTGTGTTGTATGTGCAACAATCATGAATTAATGTTTACCGGTTGCATCCCTTCTGTCTGGTGCAGCGGCGCACAGTTTTATTCACCGCCCGTGTTTAGCTTCGAAAACCGGAAAGCGGCGCCGCTACATGGTCGGCCGGCGAGGCCTAACCGCTTGTCGCGCGGCCCGTCTTCCGTTGGGGAGCATGGACATGGTCGTTGGCCGACACATCATTTTAAGTCTGGGCTTGATGCTGGCGACCCAGCTGCTCGGATCCCTCAGCCCGGTTCGCGCCGCCGACAGCGACGTAGACCTTTGCAACCATTCCCTGAACGATCCGGACGCCGGCATTCCGGCATGCACGCGCCTGATCGACAGCGAGAGGGACGACCCCAACGCGCCGGGCCTTTACAACAACCGCGGCGTCGCCAAGGTGCGCAAAGGCGATCTCGACAGCGCCATCAAGGACTTCACAAGCGCGCTCGACCGCAATCCGAACTCGATCGACGCCTACAAGAACCGCGGCCTCGCCCGCCAGATCGAGGGCGATTACGACGGCGCCATCGCGGACTATAACCAGGCGATCCGGCTCGACGGCAAATCGCCCGATCTCTTCAACGCCCGCGGAACGGCGCTGCTCAACAAAGAGGAATATGATCGCGCCATCGCCGATTACGACAAGGCGATCAGACTCAACGCGCGTTTCGCCAAGGCTTTCTATAATCGCGGGCAGGCGCTCTATCTGAAGCGCCAGTTCGTTCGAGCCATCGCCGATTTCGACCAATTCATCAGTCTCGCCCCCAATGATCCCAAAGGCTACATCCAGCGCGCCGACGCCCGGCTCGCCAAGGCCGACGTCGATGGCGCCATCCGCGATTATGACGCGGCGATCCGTGTCGACGGCGCCAACGGCGAAGCCTACAGTCATCGCGGAGAGGCGCGCCGGCTGCAGGGCGATCTTGAAAAATCTCTCGCCGATCAGAACAAGGCGATCGAACTCAACGCGACCGCCGAAGCCTATGTCAATCGCGCGCTTGCGCTTGCCGACCAGGGCAAGCTCGATCTGGCGATCGCCGATTGCGACGAAGCCATTCTGCTGAGGCCCAAATATGACCTTGCCTACGCCAATCGCGGCAGGCTGCGCAGGCAGAGCGGAGATATCGCCGCCGCCTTGACCGATCTCAACAAGGCGACCGCCCTCAATCCGCGCTCCGCGATTGCGCTCGATTTCCGCGGCGACGCCTATCTGGCCGGAGACGACGCCAATCACGCCATCGCCGATTTCAACGAGGCGCTGCGCATCCAGCCCGACTTTGTGGCGGCTTACGCCGGCCGCGGCCAGGCCTATGAAAAAACCGGCGCGGACGCGAAAGCCAAAACCGATTATGAAAAAGCGATCAGCCTGCCGGGCGAGGCCGACGTCGCATTAGCGCGGCCGGCGCAGCAATTGGCGCGGGCGCGGCTCGCGGCGCTGGCCGAGGCCGAGGCGACGCACGCCAAGATGGCGGCCGGCGTCGCCGTCACCGAAGCGACGAACGCAAGAGCGAAGGCCGAAGCGGACGCGCGCGCCAAAGCCGACGCCGAGAAAGAAGCGGCGGCCATAGAGGCGCGGGTCAAAGCCGAAGTCGAGGCCCGCACCAAGGCGGCGGCCGACGCCTTCAAGGCTCGCCTCGAGACGCAGGCGGCGGCTGACGCGCGCGCCCGAGCGGACGCCGACGCCAAGGCGAAATCCGAATTCGAAGCGCGGGCGAAGGCTGAATTCGAGGCCCGGGTGAAGGCGGAGGTCGAGGCGCGGGCGAAAGCCGTCGTCGAGGCGGCGCAGGCGAAATCCGCCGCACTGATTCCGCCGCCTGGCAACCGCGTCGCGCTCGTCATCGGCAATTCCAATTATCGCGAGGTCGCAACGCTTCCCAATCCGGAACGCGACGCCGAAGCCGTCGCCGCCGCCTTTCGCAAAATCGGCTTTCAGACGGTCTTCGCCGAGCGCGATCTGACCCGCGAGAAGTTTCTCGCCGCGCTGCGGGCCTTCGAGGACAAGGCTGAGAACGCCGACTGGGCCGTCGTCTATTACGCCGGGCACGGAATCGAGATCGGCGGCGTCAATTATCTGATTCCCGTCGACGCCAAACTCAGGGCCGATCGCGACGTTCAGGATGAAGCGATCACGCTCGACCGCGTTCTTCTGGCGACGGAACGGGCGAAAAAACTCCGTCTCGTCATCCTTGACGCATGCCGCAACAATCCGTTCCTGGCGCGCATGCAGCGCACCATGGCGTCGCGCTCGATCGGCCGGGGCTTCGCACGGGTCGAGCCTGAGGGCGGCACGCTCGTCGCCTATTCGGCGCGCGACGGACAGGTCGCGCAGGATGGCGACGGCGCCCACAGTCCGTTCACGCAGGCTCTCCTGCGCAACATCGTCCGGCCGCAGCTCGAGATCAATATGCTTTTCCGTCAGGTCCGCGACGAGGTGAGGGCCGCGACCAACGACCGGCAGGAGCCCTTCACCTATGGCTCTCTGCCGGGAGAAAGCTTCTACTTTGTCGCCAAATGAGCGATGAACGTGAGCATTGATGGCTCATGGCGGCGCAAGCCGCGGGAGGAAATCGGCGGATGGCTTACGAACTCTATTACTGGCCCGGCATTCAAGGGCGCGGCGAATTCATCCGCCTGGCGCTCGAAGAGGCCGGCGCCGATTATGTCGACGTCGCGCGCCAGCCCGAGGGCATGGACGCCCTCACGGCCGTGCTGGATGGAGACGAGGTCGCACGGCCGCCTTTCGCGCCGCCGTTCCTGAAGGACGGCGACGTCGTGATTGGTCAGACCGCCGCGATTTTATTCTATCTCGGCGAGCGTCTCGGACTTGCGCCGAGGGATGAAGCGGGGCGCCTGTGGGTCCACCAGATTCAATTGACCATCGCCGATATCGTGGGCGAGGCGCATGATTCGCACCATCCGATCAGCGTCGATCTCTATTATGAAGAGCAGCAGCCGGAAGCGCTGCGCCGGGCCAAGACGTTTCGGGAGGCTCGAATTCCCAAATATCTCGCCTGGTTCGAAACCATTCTGGCGCGCAATCCGAAAAGCGACAGCCATCTCGTCGGCAGCGGCGTCACTTACGCGGACCTCTCCCTTTTCCAGATCGTCGAAGGCTTGAGCTATGCTTTTCCGCGCGGCATGAAACGGGCGCTTGCAAAGACGCCTCTCGTCGCCGGACTGCATGACGCGGTGGCGAAGCGGCCGCGCATCCGGGCCTATCTTGCGAGCGATCGCCGGATCCCATTCAACGAAGCCGGCATTTTCCGCCATTATAGCGAACTCGACGGATAAAGCAGCCGGTCCTTGAACTCCAAGGCCGGGCTGAGTATTAAAACCCGACTCCTTTGAGGAGCACGCCGGCTCGTGGCGCCCGCCAGAGCTCTTTAGTCATCAGGAAAGCGCGGAATGGCCTTGACGCGGGCCGCGCGGAAAAATCCTGCGAAAGAAGCCCGATGTTCGAAAGCGTCACCGCCATAGCCCCAGCCCGGCTCCATCTTGGGTTTCTCGACATCAATGGCGGGCTTGGCCGGCGCTTTGGCAGCATCGGACTGGCGATCGACCACCCGGCGACCAGGCTGACGATCTCGCGCGCCGAAAGAACCATTGTCCAAGGCGCCGAGGAAACGCGCGTCAGAACCTATCTCGGCGCCTTGACCGAACGTTTTGGCCTCGCCTCGGCCTATCGCGTCACCATCGACGAGGCCATTCCCGATCACGTCGGCCTTGGCTCAGGAACGCAACTCGCCCTCGCCCTCGCGAGCGCCCTGCGGAGCCTTGAAGGCATCGAGCCCGATCTCGCGGACGACGCGCTTTTGTTGCGACGCACCATGCGTTCTGGCGTCGGAGCCGGGCTGTTCCAACGCGGCGGCGTCGTCGTCGATGGCGGGCGAGGCGAACATACAGTGACGCCCCCGATCATTGCGCGCCTTGATTTCCCCAGAGCCTGGCGGGTCATTCTCGTGCTCGACCCGCGCATGAAAGGCATTCACGGGCCGCAGGAAACCGCGTCCTTCGCCGCGCTCGGGTCTTTTGAGGCCGACGCCGCCGCGGAAATCTGCCGCCTCGTTCTGATCAAGGCGCTTCCGGCTCTGGCTGAAGAGGATATTGACGCTTTCGGCGCGGCGATTTCGCGAATACAGCAAATTGTCGGAACTTATTTTGCTCCGGCGCAAGGCGGCTCGTCCTATACCAGCGCCGCCGTGGCTGAAGCCCTGCGCGAACTGCAGAATCACGGCGCGAAGGGAATCGGACAGTCCTCCTGGGGGCCGACCGGCTTTGCTTTCGCCGCCAATCCGGATGAAGCCCAGCGCCTCTGCGACCTTTTGCGCGCAAAAATCGCCGCTTTGGGTGTAGACATCATGATCTGCAAAGGACTCAATCACGGCGCCATCGTGAAGGGTCAACCTTCAACAATCGACACATAGGGGGAAACCGCTTGGCCAAGAATATATTGCACATGTTCAGCCCGTTGAAGCACATGAGCCCTTTCGACGTGAATATGGCTCTCGACGCCGGCTATGATTCCGTCACGCCTTACACCGGCGTCACGCTCGACGAGGTGACGGCTCTGGTGCAGGACGCGATGTTTTCGCGCTCCCCGAGAGACGCCGTGCGCACCGGCGTATTCATCGCCGGCAAGGACGCCGGGCTCGCGCTCGACATGCTCGAGCGCTTCCGCGCCACCCTTTTGAAACCATTCGAGATTTCAGCTTTCGCCGATCCCGCGGGTTCGTTCACCACCGCCGCCGCGATGGTCGCCTGCGTCGAAAAGCTGCTGAAGGACAAAAAGGGCAAGAGCCTCGACAAGACGAAGATTTTGATCTTCGGCGCCACCGGCGTCGTCGGCTACGCCGCAGGCGTCATCGCCGCGCTGGAAGGCGCCGATGTGGCGCTCGCCGGCTATGACGGCCCGACCCGCGTACAGCAGAAAGCCGACGACATCAAGAAACGCTTCGGCGTCGAGGTTCGCGCCGTCGACGGCAGCACCGAGGAGAAGAAACTCGAGGCGCTGCAGGGCGTCGAGGTCGTCTTGTGCGCCGCCGCCGCCGGCGTGCAGGTTCTGTCCAAGCAGTCGCTCGCCGCCGCGAAGTCGCTGCTCGTCGCCGCCGACGTCAACGCCGTGCCGCCGGCTGGCATCGAGGGGCTCGATCTCCATGCCAACGGGGCCGAATTGACCGGGGGCGCCCTCGGCGTCGGGCCGCTCGCCATCGGCGACATTAAATACAAGACCGAATCCGGCCTGTTCCAGCGCATGGCGACGTCGAGCAAGGCGCTCGCCATCGACTTCCGCGACGCTTTCGCGCTGGCGCGGGAGCTTGTCTGAAGCAGAGACACTCAAAGACGGGCCCGCGATTCTCATCGCGGCGGCGGCGGGACGCGCTCTTGCCGCCGCGGCGCGGCGCGCCGGTTACCGGCCCCTCGTCGCGGACCTTTTCGATGACGAGGACACGCGCGCGCTCTGCGTGGCAAACTGTCTCGTCGGCGATCCGCAAACGGGATTCGACGGCGAGGCCTTGATCGCCGCGCTGAACGCCCTTGCCGATGGCTGCGCGCCTATCGGGATCGTCTACGGCGCGGGTTTTGAAGATCGCGTCGAGCTTCTCGATGAGCTCGCGGAGCGCTGGACCCTCTTCGGCAATCGCCCGGAGACGGTTCGGCGGGCGAAAAATCCGGCAGCTTTAGCGCAGCTTTGCCGGTCCCTCGGCGTTCCTCATCCGGACATTAGCCTGACGCCTCCGGCGAATGCCGAAGGCTGGCTGGTCAAAAGCGTCGGCGCCGCCGGCGGCAGCCATGTCGCCCCAGCCGGTGCGTTGCGGGCGCAGGGCGAGGATATTTATTTCCAGCGCGTCGCGCCGGGCGAACCTGTCTCGATCCTCGGCCTCGGCGATGGCGCCGGAATGATGGCGCTCGGAGCAAGCCGGCAATGGGCCGCCCCGACCGGGGACGAACCGTTCCGCTTCGGCGGATGCGCGCGGCCCGCCGCTTTGCCCCCGGACGTCGAAACACGGCTGAACGACGCCGCCAGCTCGTTATCCGTCGAACTTGGCCTTAGCGGCCTCAACAGCTTTGATTTCCTGCTCGACGGCGACGCTTTCGTTCTCATCGAGATCAATCCGCGCCCTGGCGCAACGCTCGACATTTTCGAGGATCGCCACGGCCTCATCTTCGCCGCGCATATTGACGCATCTCTTGGCCGCTTGCCGGCGCTCCCGCTGGAATTTCCCCGCGCGGCGGCGGCGGGAATCGCCTATGCGCGCAGGCGGATCGCAGCCATGCCGGCGCTCGACTGGCCGGAATGGGCCGCCGACCGGCAAAAGCCAAAGAGCGCGCTGGGCTTGAATGATCCTCTCTGTACCATTAAAGCGAACGCTGCGGATCCCTCGAGGGCGCGTGAGCTCGTAAAAGAACGGACCGCTTCGATTCTCGACGGAATAGACCATATCGAGACGGAGGCGACATCTTGAGCGAGACGGCACTGAGCATCAACACGCTGGCTGGGCATCTTGTTGACCGCATGGTCGCCGACGCGGCCAAATTGCGCATTGCCGTGTCAAAGGGAGAACGCGGCGAGACGATCATCGACGCCGGCAAAGCGGCGCGTGGCGGCATTGACGCCGGTTTGCGCATCGCAGAGATCTGCCTCGGCGGACTTGGAACCGTGGAACTGGGACCGACCGGCTCCAACCCCAAATGGCCGTTCGAGATTTCGGTCCGGGCCACCGATCCCGTCATCGCATGTCTTGCCAGCCAATATGCCGGCTGGGCTCTCTCGCACGGCGAAGGAAAGGGCGCGTTTTTTGCGCTCGGCTCCGGTCCTGGCCGCGCGCTTGCGCGCAAGGAGCCCCTGTTCAACGATCTCGCCTATCATGACCACGCGAGCCGGGCGACGCTGGTGCTGGAGAGTGATCGCGCGCCGCCGCCGGAAGTCACCGACAAGGTTGCCGCCGCCTGTGGCGTAAGCCCTGAAAATCTCGCCTTCATCTTCGCGCCGACGCAGAGCCTTGCCGGCGGCGTTCAAGTGGTTTCGCGCGTTCTTGAGGTGGTTTTGCACAAGGCGCACGAATTGAAATTTCCGCTCGAGCGCATCATTGACGGCGTCGCGGCGGCGCCGCTGTCGCCGCCTCATCCGGACTTTATCCAGGCGATGGGCCGCACCAATGACGCGATCATTTATGCGGGTCAGGCTCATCTGTTTGTGACCGGACCGGCGGATGAGGCCAAGGCTCTGGCGGAGCAATTACCGAGCACGACGTCGCGCGACCACGGACAGCCCTTCGCGGAGATATTCAAGAAGTACAAGGGCGATTTTTATGCGATCGACCCGATGCTGTTCAGCCCCGCGCAAGCCATCGTCACGGCTGTTGAAACGGGGGAAACGTTCCGCGCCGGCAGAATCGACAACGCTCGTCTCGATGCCTGTTTCTCCTAAGCGGGCCGCGCCAGCCGTCCCCGCGCAACCGAAAATCGCGATAGCAGTCGATCTTTATGATTGGCATGCGCGGGATTTGGCGGCCGCCTTCACGCGCGCAGGCGCCATTGCGACGCCGATCCGGCTGGCGCAATGCGGTTTCGACACAAAGCGCAAAAGCGGGCTCGTCATTCATGGTTTTGGCGCGGATCTGCCGGACGCCGTATTCGTGCGCGCCATCGGATCCGGCGCCTTCGAAAGCGTCACGCTTCGGCTGAGCGTGCTGCATGGCCTTGGCGATATCGGCGTTCCTGTCGTCAATTCGGCGCGCGCCATAGAAATCTGCGTCGACAAGGCGGCGACGAGTTTCGCTCTCGCGCAGGCCGACATTCCGACGCCGCCGACATGGACCGTGCAATCAAGCGAAGCGGCGCGGAAAATAATCCGCCGCGAGACGCCGCGCGGTCCGCTTGTGCTTAAGCCGCTTTTTGGCGCGCAGGGCTTTGGCCTGAAGCTGATTACCAGCGAAGACGACCTTCCTCCCATCGAAGCCGTCGAGGGCGTTTATTATCTCCAGCGCTTCGTCGGCGTGGACCGCGACGGCTTCGCCGATATGCGGTTTTTTGTCTCGCAAGGACGAGTCATCGCCGCCATGACGCGCCGCGCCGCGCATTGGATCACCAATGTAAAGCTTGGCGCGCGGCCGGAATGGCTGGAGCCGGACGCCGCGATGATCGACCTCGCCTTGCGCGCGGCGGCGGCGGTCGGCGCGGAATTCGCCGGCGTCGACGTGATCTTAGACGCCCACGGCGCGCCGCAGGTGCTCGAAGTCAACAGCATGCCGGGCTGGCGCGGCTTGCAGAAAGTCGCGCCTTTTTCGATCGCCGATCGCCTCGCGCGCGATTTTCTGACGCGCAGCGGACTGGCTCCCGCGCGAGAGGCTATCCATCCCGCGGCCGAGCCCGTCGCATGAGCGAGGCTGAGCCTAACGAGATCGCGAAAGCCTTCATCGCGTCCTGCCGGGATGAGATCGAGGCGCCAAAACCCGGCAATGTGCATATTTTCGCCGACGGGCATGGCATGACGGTCGACCATTTCCTGCGCAGCGCGGAGGTCGCCGCCGAACCCTTGTGCCGTCCCTTTTCGACCATCGGGGACCGCATTCTCGGCGCTGTCGAGGCGACGGCATTGAGCGTCGGCCTCAACACCAATCTCGGCATTATTCTCCTCTGCGCGCCGCTGGCGGCGGCCGCTGATTTCAAAGCGGCTTCGCCCGCAGAGCGGGCGCCGGGACAAGGAAACCAAGAGGATGAGTTTCGGCAATCCTTGAAAAAGCTCTTGGGCGGGTTGACGCGCGAGGACGCGCAATCGGCCTTCGACGCGATCGTTCGCGCGGCGCCGGCAGGGCTTGGACAATCCGGTCGCCATGACGTCCGCGCGCCGGCCGAGACGACCCTTCTCGATGCGATGAAAGAGGCGGCCAGCCGGGACCGGATCGCCTATCAATATGCCAGCGATTTTTCCGACGTATTCACCATCGGCGCAAACGCGCTGGCCGCCGCGCGCGAAAAAGCGTGGCCGGCGCCGTGGCCGGTCGTCGCCGTCTATCTCAGTTTCCTCGCAGGAATTTTTGACAGTCATATTACGCGCAAGAACGGCCTTGACGCCGCGTTGGTCGTCCAGAATGCGGCGATCGACATTCGCGAAAGATTTATGGCGCAGACGGATCCAGCCGATTCGCTGGGCGATCTTCTGGATTTCGATCGCCGCCTCAAGGCGACGGGGCTGAACCCCGGAACCAGCGCCGACCTCACCGTCGCAACGCTTTTCGCGGATCGGCTAATCCTGTCTTGATCCGCCGCCGCAATAATGGTTGAGTGCGCGCCAGCGGACGAGCGCCGCTTTCATCCGGCTAACCGACCCGGCGAAAAGATGGGTGCTGACAACAAGGATCGAACCTTCATATCCGTCTAACTTCTTCGATAGCTGTCTGCGAAGGGTTTTCTCATGGGAGGATTTTTTAACGTGACCAAGATCAACAAATTGCTGGTTGGCGAATCGCTCGTCGGCGAAGGCAACGAAGTCGCTCACATCGACCTCCTCATTGGGCCGCGCGGCAGCGCCGCCGAAGCGGCCTTCGCCAATGCGCTGACGAATAACAAGGACGGCTTCACCACCCTCCTCGCCGTCGTCGCTCCGAACCTGCTGGTCAAGCCCGCGACCGTCCTTTTCAACAAAGTGACGATCAAGAACGCCACCCAGGCCGTGCAGATGTTCGGTCCGGCGCAGCGCGGTGTCGCCAAGGCAGTCGCTGACAGCGTCGCCGATGGCGTCATTCCGATCAAGGAAGCCAACGACATCTTCATCTCCGTCGGCGTTTTCATTCATTGGGAAGCCAAGGACGATCAGAAGATCCAGGACTACAACTACCAGGCCACCAAGGAAGCCATCGCTCGCGCCATCAACGGCGACCCGACGCCCGAAACCGTCGTCGCCGAGCGCAACACCGCGAAGCATCCTTTCGCGCCGAACTGAGCATGATTTTCGGAAAGCTTCCGGCTTTTCGGACGAGATCATCTGGTTAAACAAAGAGATAAGAGCATGACCACTTGATCGCGGTCATGCTCTAAGCGTCTCGAAACGACAAAATCGAAAAGGGGGCTCCGGCCCCCTTTTTAAATTGTCCGGGCGGCGTCGAGATCGGCGCTGGTCAACTGGCCGTCGTGCAACGCAGAAGCAACGAGAACGCCCTCGACGCCCGCCTTCGCCAGAGAGGCGAGATCCTCAGGGCCGCGAACGCCGCCGGCTGCGTAGACGCGGGGCTGAACAGACGATCCGCCAAAATCGTCCGGTGAGGACGCCCTAAGGTCAACGATTGATTTCAGGCGATCGAGATCGGGTCCGGCCTGGCTGCCGACCCGCGCAAGCGTCATGACGATGACGCGTGAAGGCCACCAATGCTGCGCTGCAAGGAGCGTCTGCGGGCCGACAAAGCAATCCCCGCGAAAGTCGAGCGAGAGAACGAGCCTTTCTATCCCGACCAATTCTTGAAGCGCGGCCGGGCCGGTCAGCGACTCGCTACCGAGAACGAGGGTTTCGCGCCCATGACGCGATAACCATGCGCGCGCGCCGGCTGCGTCGGCGACGCCTGCATCGACCCAGAACGCCGTCTGTGGAAAGGCGTCACTGAGCGCGCTGACTATCCCTGCATGATCGCCGCGGGACTCGATCGCATCAAGGTCGGCGATATAGATCGTCTGAAACGGATGCAGCGACAAAAGTCCCGCGACAACATCGCCCGGCGCGCTCGTTGGCGCCAGTTTCGTGTCGAGCGGGGCATAAGAATCGCGCCGCCCGAGACGAGCGCGAACCACCACTCCGCCCTTGAGATCGATGACCGGAATGACTTCCATTCAGCGCGCCCCTGTTTCTATGTGGGATCTTATGCCAAACATCCGCATCCGCCGCTCGGACAATCAGCGGCGGCGACGAAGGGCGCATAAAGCATGATCCCAAAAGCTGCAGACTTTTTGGATCAGAACATGCATTGAGACAATGAGCTAACGAGCATGATCGACGCGGCGGCGCCTCATTCCGTCTTACCGGCGGCGGCGCCTTTCAATAACGCTTCAGGCTTTGCAACATGCAAAACATCATCGGCTGGGATATTGGCGGCGCGCATCTCAAAGCGGCGCGCGCGGAAAACGGAATCATCAAGGACGCCATACAGATCGCCTGCCCTTTGTGGCTCGGGCTTCTTGAACTCGAGCGCGCTTTCGGTGAGGCGCGCGCGACGATTGGCGCCGCGCCACTGAACGCCATCACCATGACCGGGGAATTGTCCGACGCCTTCGCCACGCGAGCAGAGGGCGTCGCAGGCGTCGCCGCCATCGCCGAGCGCCTCCTCTCGCCGGATCGCGCCGTGTTTTACGCCGCGCGCTCCGGCTTTGTCGACGGCTCCGATGCGAGCGCCCATGCGACCGACATAGGCTCGGCCAATTGGCACGCCAGCGCCGCGCTCGCTGGCGTCAAGCTGCGAGAGGCCCTGCTGATCGACATGGGCTCCACGACGACGGACATCATCCCCGTAGCCGGCGGCGCGCCGGCGAGCAGCGGCTATACCGACGCCGCCCGGCTGACGCATGGCGAACTCGTCTACACCGGCCTCGTGCGCACTTTTTTAATGGCCGGCCCGAAGCAGGTCCCCTTCGCCGGACAATGGACGGCGCTGATGAATGAATGGTTCGCCGACATGGCTGACGTGCATCGCATTCTCGGACAATTGCCGCCGGGGTCAGACATGATGGATACCTCGGACGGACGGGAGAAAACCGCCGCCGCCTCCATCGCGCGGCTCGCTCGCATGATCGGACGCGATGCGCATGAAGCATCGGACGCCGCTTGGACAAGGCTCGCGCGGTTCTTCGCCGAAGCGCAGCTGCGTGAGATCATGGACGCGGCGGCTCTTATCCTCTCCCGCGGCGTCCTTGATGATGAGGCGCCCATCATAGGCGCCGGCATCGGGCGCGGTGTGGTCTCCGATCTCGCGACGCGAATGGGGCGCCCATATGTCGCCTTCGACGAGCTGATCGAAGCGGCGCCGAACGCGCATGAAAAGGCTTGCGATTGCGCGCCGGCGTCAGCCGTGGCGCTGATCGCCGCGCATCACTTCAAAGCGTAGAAATCATCCCGAGCCTTGATCAGCCAGCCCCAAGCCTCCCGCTCCTCCGGCCCCGCCGTCTTCTCGATTGCGATGGAGAGATAGGCGATTTCCTGATCGATTTTTTCGCGCGGCAAAAGCTTTAGCCGCGTGATCAGAATGGCGCCTTCGAGCACTGCGTTCTTCGCGCGATTGAAACCTTCGAATGGCGCGTGAGTCTCGACCCGCTCGACCTTGCAGTGAAATCGCGGCCGCTCAGTATGATCCTCGACATGGCTTACGATCAGCTCGGCATGAGCGAGCGCCGCGTGAAGGCGCGGCGGCCGCCCCTGGCGAGCTGGCGCCAGCGGCCAATCACGACGCTTGGTGACGAGTCCGGCAAAGATGCGCGCATCGTCGATATAATTGACGGTCGCAAAAGGAACGCTCGAAAGATTGTCGAGCGTCGTCGACGGCCGAAAGGGGGCGATGATCCAGCTCCCCGCATCTTCGATAAGCCCCAGCGGCGCGATATGCGGATTGCCGGATGCGTCCATCGTGGTGACGACGACCTCACGGATCATCGGCATCTTGCTAACTCCTCGTTACGGCGTTCTTCGCGACGCCAAAGCGGACCCGGCTAACAACGACATCTCAACAGATGGCGCGATCACTCTTTCCGCCGCAGCGTATGCCCGGCTTCGCGCAGACGGTCCCGCTCTTCCTCCGGGCGATCGGCGCCGCGGCCCCAGTCGAGCAGTTCATCCTGCGCATAGCGCTTGCCGAGCGTGAAAGCGATCTCGGCCTTTGTCAGTTCGGCGCCAAGATAGAAGGCGTGCGCGCCATCGGCCTCTACTCCGAGCTTCGGGTATAATGAGAAGGCGTCGGACGCGATATGATGACCGTCACGATTGAAAATGTGAATCCCGTCCGGCGCCGTCGCGATGCGAAAATTGGCGTCTCGCACATCAGCCGCCATCTCCGCGATCTCCTCCGCTGTCGACGGAAAAGGGGCTTTGTCATGCAATTGCAAAAGCCCCGCGTCATAGCCTTTCGGCAACGCGCCATCGGCGGCGGCGGCGAACATGAGACGGCGCGCGGCGTCATGCTCCTCGATCGTTCGCCGCGTATGCGCGCTGACCTGAACCGTGAGCACGTTGCGGATCTTCAGCTCCGAACAGATCCCGATGAGGACGCCGGTGAGGCCGCCTGAATCCACTTCGGTCAGCTCGGTGAGATTGCCCGTGCCCATCATCATTTCGGCTTCGGGAAGACGCCGGCGCGCCTCGACGTATCGCACCAGCGACGCGGCAAACCCAAAGTGAATCGGATCGAGAATGGGGTCGATGATGTAAGGCATGCCGCGTTGCTCCGCCACGCGCGCGGCGCGCACCAGCGAATCAAGATCATGCACAGGCGAGCCGACGAGAACGGGCGTCGCCGCCGTACCTTGCGCAAGGTCGAGATTGTTTTCGTCGAGGCTCAAAAGAAAGTCCGCGCCCGCCTTGGCGCCGCGCCTCAATTCGTCTGGATTGAAGGAATCGATGCTGACGCTGAAGCCCGCCGATTTTAGGGCGCCAACGCAGTCTTCAAGGTGAGGGAACGGCGTATCGGGCAGGCAACCGAGATCGATCACATCGGCGCCGGCGCCGCGCAGCTTTTCCGCACGCGTCAGCAGCGCCTCGACGGACAAAGCCGTCGCGTCGATAATCTCGGCGAAGATCCTTATGTCAAAGCGCGAAAGATCCGGAGCCTCGCCGCCGCGTCCGAGAAAGGCCGGCAGGTCGCTGATTTCATCCGGCCCGCGCAGCACGGCGACGCCCAGTTCGGCGGACAGGGCCTCGACATTGCCGCGAAAACGGCCGGGCAAAATAATGCGATCGACATTCAGCGGACGCGGCAGACGGCGCAAAAGAATCGCCTCCGTCATCAAGGCCGCGACCTTGACGCCGATGTCGCAGATGTCCCAGACGAAGGGCGTTTCCCCCAATGACCGCAGCAGCCGCTCAAGCCGCGCATGGGCAAGGTGTCCGGTGACGAAGAGAAGACGCTCGCTCATATCGTGATCAGCCGGATGCGGGCCTGCGCCAAAAGCCGGACAGGATCATGCCGGCGCCGGGACGTCGGCCGCCTCGCGCATGACGACCATGCCGGGCGCGCCGCCGCTTTTTAAGATCTCTCTGGCGAAAGGCAATGAGGCGGGCCCGGCGACGGAAACCAAAGCCCCGCTCTGCGCGGCAAAACGCGGAAAGAGCGGATCGACGATTTGACGCTCCGCAAGCTCGGCCGCATTTGCCGGCCGCTCGAGATCGAAGGATTTGATCAGCAGCAGGCGCCGGGCGCCGATCAGTCCCGCGAGCCACGCGGCGAGTGAATCCGACGTCGCATCCCAGCTTGCGGGAATCTGCGCGGCCGATAGCGTCATCGCGGAGGGCAGCCAGACCGGAATCCTCGCGGTCTCGAGCGCGGCCTCGATGTCTTCACGCGATGAGGCCAGGACAAATCTGTCTGAATGGCTGGCGAGAATGACGGCGAATTGCTCCATGGCGAGCAGCGCCAGCCGATGCGCGGCGACATCGTCGAATCCCATGCGCGGCTGCGCGGCCCGCACGGCTTCTGCGAAAGGGCCGCCGCCCGCGACGAGGATCAGCGGGCGCACCGAGGCGGCGAGGGCGGCGAGCCAGGCTTCGCGCTGCGGCGAAAAGGCGAGGCTGCCGCCGAGCTTGGCGACAAAAATGCTCAATGGCTTCTGGAGCCTCTCAGTTTTGGCGCGGCCATGTCGACCGACGCAAAGCGCCGATTGAGCGCGGCCGCCTCCTTCGCCCGTTCGCGTTTGATCTCGACGCCCACCGCGCCGCGAATGACGTCGAGCTTTTCGACCCGCGCGACGACGCTGACGACGCTTGGATGACTGAGCACCGAATCCGCGATCTCCCTGACGAGCGTTTCGATCAGTTCGATATGGCCGCGACCCGTGATGATCTTGATCGCATCGACGATGAGGTCATAGGAAAAAATATCGCGCATGTCATCGGAATGCATGCGGGCTCTGGCGACGTCGACGTCGATATTGAAGCGCACGTCCTGCTTCTTCGCGCGCTCGAATTCATAAGCCCCGATATAACACGGCATGACGAGATCATGGACGAAGATGCGATCGGTCTCGGTGATCTCATTGACCGGAACATAGCCTCGCCCAAGAAGGCGCCAGTCAACGTCGGTTTCGCCTCCCGAAGTTTGCGAGTCGGCGACATGGGGAATGAGATCGCGGATCATGGCGACGGCCGCCGGGTCGATCGAAGCCTCCCGATCGCCGCTCTTGCAAAGGCTTCCGCGAAACCCAAGGTAATCCGGCCGCAACGGAAGAAGACGCGGCACGTCTGGCGCCTCCAGCGAACCCGCCAGTCCCGACATCAATCCGGCGCCGCGGCAGCGATCGACGAAAGGGGCCAGCGCCGCCACATCCATATAATTCAGCAGACGGCCTTTGCCCTTCGCCGCGGTGTCGAGCATGGCGCCGACGAAGCCCTGCGCGGCCATGAGATCAAGAAGATCGAGGTCTGGCTGACGATCGGCGAAAAGCACTCCGACGAGTTTGACTTTGCCGGCGAGCGCCCCGAGCGCGCGAATGCGATCCGCTCCCACCGCATCGGAGGAAAGCCCGACCTTGACGTAATCCACTCCGGTCGCCGCCAGATCGAGCGCGGCGTTGACCGCCTCGCCGGCCGTCTCGAAATGATCCCCGGCCGCGGCGCTGATCTGTTTTCGTTTGCCTACCGCCGCGACAATCTCGGCCGCGGCGCCAAGATCAAGCGGGCCGAGGGCGCCTTTCGCCGGATCCTTGAGATCGATGATGTCGACGCCGCTCGTCAGGGCCGCTTCCGCCTCGGCCCGGTTGATTACGCTCGCGAGCATCAAAGTCATCGTTCACTCTCCCCGACAGGGTTTTGCGGTCTCTTGAAGCGCAATGCGCGCTCCCGGCGCAATTTGGAGCGGCGCCGCCGCTGACATCCGCGGCTGAGCTCAATGTGCGGTCGCGCTCTAATATATTGAACACCATGAAATGATGAGGCGAAACCAGAACACGCCAGGATCAGGCGAAACTCCGCTCCGCCGACCCAAGGCTTGCGAACGGACTTCGACGCAGCAATGTGGGACCGCAAAACTATATAGGCCGCCGAGCCGGAAAGGCAATCGCGCCGCCTACGCCGCTGAGCTTGAGCTTACCGGGACCCGATCCGATCGCCCCTCGATCAAGCCGAGAAAATTGCGCAACAGCAAATGGCCCTTGTCCGTCAAGATCGATTCAGGATGAAACTGCACGCCAAACGTCGGGTGCTCGCGGTGCTGTAGCGCCATGATCTCATTTTCCTGCGACCAGGCCGTCGCCTCCAGCGGCGCCCGCGGATCCTCGAGTTCGACGATCAGCGAATGATAGCGTCCAACGTTGAGGGGGTCAGGCAAGCCTTTAAGTATGCCGCGCCCCCCATGACGCACCGCGCTCGCCTCGCCGTGCATCGGCCGCAACGCTCGTGTGACGCGGCCGCCAAAGACCTGCCCGATGGCTTGATGACCAAGACAAATGCCGAGAATGGGCACGCGCCCGGAGTAGTCGCGGACGAGTTGCATCGACATTCCAGCCTCGTTGGGGGTACAAGGTCCCGGCGAAATGACGATCGCCTCCGGCGCCTCATCTGGCAGCGCGGCGTCGTTGCGGATCACGACCGGCGTCTCGCCCAGTTCGCGCAGGTAGCTCGCAACGGTGTGGACGAAAGAATCGTAATTATCGACGACGAGGATCATTGCGCAAATTCCTTGGCGCCGAATGCCTCGAAAATGCGCCTCGCCTTGTCGAGCGTCTCGATATATTCCGAAGCGGGGTCGGAGGCCGTAACAATTCCGCCGCCAGCCTGCACGACGCAGGCGCCCGCGCGAAAGCTCGCGGTGCGAATGACGATGTTCAAATCCATGCTTCCGTTGAAGCCGAGATAGCCGATGGCGCCGCAATAGGGGCCTCGGGCATGGCCTTCGAGTTCCGTGATGATTTCCATCGCGCGCAATTTTGGCGCCCCGGTGATCGATCCGCCGGGAAAGGCGGCGGCGAGAACGTCGACGGGCCCAAAGCCGTCAGCGAGGCGCCCGATCACGGTTGAGACGAGATGATGAACCGTCGCATAGGATTCAAGAGCGCAAAGTTGCGGCGCCTGCACGGAGCCGGGCCTGCAAACCTTCGAGAGATCATTGCGCAGCAGGTCGACGATCATGACATTTTCGGCGCGATCCTTGCGGCTTTCACCGAGCGCCTTAGTCTGCAACATGTCGACGAGCGCATCGGCGAAGCGCGGCCGCGTGCCCTTGATCGGCCGCGTCTCGACGAGATCGCCCTCGACGCGCAAAAACCGCTCCGGCGAAGCCGATGCGATGATAAAGTTCGTGTGGTCGAGATAGGCGGCGAAAGGCGCCGGATTGACCCGGCGCAGGCGGCGATAGAAGCCGAAATGATCGAAGTCCGGCGGGACCCGAGCTTCAAATCGCTGCGAAAGATTAGCCTGGAAAATATCGCCCGCGAGAATGCGCTCGATCACTTCAGCAACGGCCTTCTCATATGTTTGCCGCGTGAAGTTGCTGGTCCAGCCTGAAAGCGAGATATGCCCCGCGGACCCCGCGCGCGGCACGCGCGCTAGCTTTTCCTCAAACCAGAAGGCGCGTTCCACCGCGCGCCTCTGGCGCGACGCCGGATCGCTTTCAGGAAGGCCCGTTGAGATGATCCAGGCGCGACGCTCGAGGGCGTCAAAGGCGACAACGACGTCGTAAAGCCCGAGAGACAGATCCGGAAAGGCGAGATCGTCACGCAAAGGCGCCGGGAGGCGTTCGAGACTGCGCCCGAGTTCATAGGAAAACAGCCCCGCGGCGCCGCCCTGAAACGGAGGCAAGCCCGGCACAGGGTCCATCCAGTATTCCGTCAAAATCGACTTCAGCCGGAGCGTCCAGCCCGCATCGGCTTCCTTGCCTTGAATCCTCGCGAAGGGATCGGCTGCGATGAAACTGTAGCGGCCAAGCGTCCCATCGACCATCGCACTGTCGAAAAAGGTTAAAAACGGCAAATCCGCGAGCGCCCAGGCTGCCTCGACAGGGTCGCCGAAATCGATTTCGATGACATGCATGAGTGTGCCCGTGAACCTTCATTCCAGCCGCGGCCTGTCGCGGCTTCCCTTCGCCCGGCCGATCGCTGGAGCTGAAAGCCACATGGCGCCGCTCTATTGGCCCTGCAACCCCTGCGCAAAGCCCACGGCCATACAAACAGCCGAACGCCTGCCGAGACTCAGCTGATGGGCATGTGCGTTAAATCGCCGCCGATAATGCATAACGCAGGCCGGGGCCGCGGCAAAATCTTTGTGTTCGAGAGCCTTATTTGGCTGTCTTTGGCGGTTCAGACGGCTGCGGCGCGTCCTGTTTCGGTTTCGGCGCCTCTTTTGGAGCCGGGGCGGGAGCCTTCGGCGGCTCCGGCGGCCTCGGCCGGCCTTTGTAGGCATGAAGCGGGATGCGACGACCGCCGGCTTCTTCGAAGCTCCAGACGGAGGGCGCTCCGCCGGCGTGCGGCGCAAAAGCCCCGCCGAAGATCGAATCCTTTGGTGCTGCGGCTTGATGAAGCATGGACTTTTCCTCCGGCACTCCCTTCGGCTCAGCAGGAGGGGTCGCCAAGACCGCGCTTTCCGAGAGAACGTCCAAAAATTCCATATGCATAATATGTCCCGTGGCGTCAACTCTCATCGCCAGCTTGCGACAAATCGCCAGTCCAGCCGGCGAAGAGGCGCCGCCAAACGCGCCAAAAAAAAAGCGCCGGCGTCGTCTTGCGCCAGCTAGGCCCCTCACGTAGCATCCGCTTCGTTTCGGGGCGCCCGCAGCGTCAATCGCCGCGCTCGTCCGAATTCCGCGAAACGCCCTCGCCAACGACGATTGCAGCCGATAGGATCATGACCCCTTCATCGCCGGGATCGACCGGTCCCCAGTCATGGAGGAACGTCTTTTCGTCTTGTCACAGGGACGCGGCGGCGCCAAAACGGCGCGCTCGCGGGCTAGGGCTGCGCGGACATGGTGGTCGCGCCGCCGCGCGCAAGGATGACAGCGGGGCGATTTCTCGACAACGCCGCTAAAGCGCGTGACGTCAGGAAAACGCGCGCTCAAAAAGGGCGCGTCAAGCGCCGCACGGGCAAGCACTTGGAGGAAGGTCGATGGTTGACGCTCGGATAGACGGAAAATCCGCTTCGCTTGAAGCGGCGGCTGAGCGGTCGGCGGAGATTCTTTCGCGGGCGCGCCTCCCCGTCATCGCCGGGCTTGGCGCCGACATCGCAGGCGCTCGCGTCTCGATCCTCCTCGCCGAGCGCATTCGTGGCGTTTACGATCATTTGCGATCGCACGAAATCTTCACGGATCTCGACGTCGTGCGACAGGCTGGCGCGATGCTGACGACGCCAAGCGTCGCGCGCTTGCAGGCAGACGTGCTTGTCTTCATCGGTGATGATCTGACGGCCATCTGGCCGGAGCTGATCGAGCGCCTCGCTCCCGCGCAATCGCCGCTGCTGGATCTTGAACGCGGCCCAAGAAAGGTCATCTGGATCGCGCCGCCGCACGGCGTCGCGATCGAGGGCGTCGCTATCGAGACGGTGGAAACAAGCGACCTTCACACGACGCTGGCGGCGTTGCGCGCGCGCGTCGCGGGACGGCCGATCGCCGCCCCCGAGGAGGTGAAGCAGAAGCTCGACGAGATCGCTGGAATCTTGAACAAGGCGCGGTTTGGCGTCGCTGTCTGGGGACCGCGGCAACTCGACCGGCTGTCCGTCGAAATGGTCACTGGCCTTATCCTCGATCTCAACAAGACGACGCGATTCACGAGCCTGCCGCTCGGAACGAGCGACAATGCATTCGGGGTGGTGCAGACGTCCGGCTGGTCGACGGGGTTCCCGGTGCGGACCTCCTTCGGCCGCGGTTATCCCGAACATGACAGCTGGCGGTTCGACGCTGACCGGCTGGTCGAAAGCGGGGAGGCGGACGCCGCTCTCTGGATCTCGGCCTATAGCGCCGTGGCGCCGCCATGGAAAAGAGAGATTCCCGTTATCGCCCTCGTCCCCGCGGGCGCGCAATTTTCGAAAGAGCCCGCGGTTCGAGTGGACGTAGGACAGCCAGGCGTCGATTATGACGCGGCTGAGTTCGCGCGCGAGGTCGGAGCCATCGTCGCGCGGGAGGCGTCGCGCCGAAGCAACGCCGTTTCCGTCGCCTCCTTCATCGCCAGCATCGCCCAACAGATCGGTGGAGACGCCTAAATGCTGATTCTTCTGAAGGGCGGCCGCATCGTCGATCCCTATCATCAACGCGACGAGATCGCTGACCTCTGGATCGAGGACGGTCGCGTCATCAGAGCGCCGCAAGGCCGCCAGCCGGACCAGACGCATGACGTTTCGGGCAAAATCGTCATGGCGGGCGCGATCGACATTCATTCTCACATCGCCGGCGGCAATGTGAATACCGCGCGCCTGCTTCTGCCGGAACTGCATCGCGCGCGGGCGGCTCCGATGCTGCCGCTCGGCACGGCGAAATGGTCAACCTATGAGACCGGAACCATTTACGCGGGCATGGGCTTTACGACGGTCGTCGAGCCGGCGGTCGCGCCGCATCAGGCCTTGCAGGCGCATCTCGAACTGTCAGACATTCCGATCATCGACAAGGCGACTCTGACGATCCTCGGCAATGATGATTTTCTCCTGAGCCTTCTGCGCGACGGCGAAAGCCCGGCGGCGATCGCGGATTATGTCGCGGCGACCCTGACGGCGACGCACAGCCTCGGCCTGAAATGCATCAACGCGGGCGGCGCCGAGGCCTTCAAATATAATGCCCGGACATTCAGCCTCGACGATGTGGTGCCTTTTTACGGCGTCTCCTCACGCAAAATCGTCGAAGGCTTGCAGCAGGCGCTGACAGACCTCAAGGTTCCGCATCCGCTGCACCTCCACTCGAATAATCTCGGCGTCCCCGGAAATGTCGCAACCGCTCTCGCGACGATCGAGGCGTCCCGCGGGCTTCCGCTGCATCTCGCGCATATGCAGTTCTACGGTTATGGCTCGGAAGGAGAACACGGCTTCTCGTCAGCCGCGGCGACGCTCGCCGCCAAGGTCAATGCGACGCCGAACGTCACCGTCGATATTGGTCAGGTGATGTTTGGTCAGACCGTCACGATTTCCGCCGATGTGCTGCGCCAGTTTGGCGCCGCCGGTAGCGCCAAGCCGAAAAAATCGGTGATCCTCGATGGCGACGCCAATGGCTTCGGCATCGTCCCTTACCTTTACCGCGAAGGCGATTTCATCAACGCGATTCAGTGGGCCGTTGGCCTCGAGCTTTTCCTGCTGATCAACGATCCATACCGGATTTTCTTCACCACCGACCACCCGAACGGCGCGCCGTTCACCACCTATCCGGATATCTTCGCCCTTTTGATGAGCAAGGAACGCCGGGCGGAAGTTCTCTCGCGGATTCCGCAGGACGTTCTCGCCTATACGACCCTGCCATCGCTCACGCGCGAATATGACGTCAATGAAATCGCGACCATGACGCGCGCGGCGCCGGCGAAATTGTTCGGCTTCAAGGATCGCGGCCAACTTGGCGAGGGCGCCGTCGCGGATGTGGCCGTCTACTCCCCGAATGACGACATCGCGAAAATGTTCCGTCATGCGCATCTCGTGTTCAAGGACGGCGATCTCGTGGTGCGCGACGGACGCGTCAGCCATTATCGCTGGGGCAAGACGCTGAAGGTCAACCCGGGCTACGACAAGGCGATCAACCGGCGCCTCAGCGCCTATTATGAGCGCCACTACGGCATCTCGCATAATATGTTCGCGGTTCCCGCCCATATTCTTCCGCGCACAGATCCGTTCAAGGAGGTCGCATGCGCCCAATGATAAGTAATGGCGTCCGCATCGACGAGACCTTCGCCGAAGCGTTTCCGATGCGCGGCACGGCGATTATCCTCACCGCTCCAAACTTGAAGTGGGCGCGGCAGGCGGCGACAACGATGACAGGCTTCGCCACCTCCGTCATCGGCTGCGGCGTCGAGGCTGGAATCGATCGCGAGATCCCCGCCGACCAAACGCCGGACGGCCGGCCCGGCGTTCGCGTTTTATTATTTTCTATGTCGACCGACATGCTACAGACGCAGCTGGTCAATCGCGCTGGGCAATGCGTTCTGACCTCGCCGGGCTCCGCCTGCTTCGCCGATCTTGAAGGTCCCGACAGGCTGGCGATCGGCGATTCGCTGCGCTACTTCGGCGACGGCTGGCAGATCTCGAAGAAGTTTCTCGATCGCCACTTCTGGCGAATCCCCTGCATGGACGGCGAGTTTCTATGCGAAGCTACGACCGGCCTCACCAAAAAGGCCGTCGGCGGCGGCAATCTATTGATCATGGGCGCCAATTTCACAACGACGCTCAACGCCGCGGAACATGCGATCGAGGCAATGAATGGCGTTGATGGCGCAATCATGCCCTTCCCCGGCGGCATTGTGCGATCGGGCTCAAAGGTCGGCTCCAAATATGCCGGCGTGCCGGCCTCGACCAATGACGCCTATTGCCCGACGCTGCGCGGAATCACGAAAAGCGCCCTTGATGAAGACATCGGCTGCGTCCTCGAAATCGTCATCGACGGCCTGACCGAGGCCGCCGTCGCCGAGGCGATGCGCGCCGGGCTCGCAGCCATTGTGAAGCTCGGGCCCAAAGACGGCGCGGTGCGCGTCGGCGCCGGCAATTATGGCGGCAAACTCGGCCCCTTCCACTTCCATTTGAAGGATCTTTTGCCGTGACTCTCGTTCTCGCGCTGAAACAGGAGCCCGATCAGCGGCTCGATCTTTCGCCTCTCTCGCCGCATGGGCTGGACGGCAAATCGGCGAGCGAAATCGCAGCCATCGAATTGCAGACGACTCGCGAAAAACGCACCGTCGGCGATATTTTCGACATCACGCCGGGCGGCGTCGAGACGATCCGTTTCGAAGGCGGCTCCACGCGATTCGATCATCTTGGCCACGGCCTGAAGAGCGGCGAGATCATTCTTGAGGGTGACTGCGGCCATGCGGCCGGGCGCGCGATGAGCGGCGGACGCCTCGTCATCAATGGCGACGCCGGCCCCTTCGCGGGATCAGCCCTGTCAGGCGGAAGCCTCGAGATCAAGGGCAACGCGGGCGATTTTCTCGGCGCGCCCCTCGACGGCGAAATGGAAGGCATGACCGGCGGATTGTTGGTCGTGCGCGGAAAAGCCGGTCATCGCGCCGGCGACCGCCTGCGCCGCGGAACGATCGTCATCGAGGGCGCCGCCGGCGACTATCTCGGCAGCCGCATCATCGCCGGAACGCTGATCGCCGTTGGCGGCGCCGGATTGCTCCCCGGCTATCTCATGCGCCGGGGGACAATCCTCGTCGGCGCAACCCCTGCGCTCGCTCCGACATTCGTCGATTGCGGCGCTCACGAGTTAAGCTTCGCGGGCGTCTTTTCCCGTTTCCTTCGAAAGGAAAGCAAAGGCGCCGCCGAGCTTTTTGCAAAACGCCTTCGCCGGTTCGCCGGAGACACAGCCGTGCTTGGCAAGGGCGAAGTTTTCTTTCCTGCTTAAGGCGCGATCTTCGAGTTGAAGGGCGGTGGGTCCGCCCCGCCCTTGCGATCTGATCCCAAAAAAGTCTGCAACTTTTTGGGATCATCCCCGCCTCAACGCATGATCTCATCCAAAAAGTCTGCAACTTTTTGGGATCATCCCCTGCCTCAACGCATGATCTCATCCAAAAAGTCTGCAACTTTTTGGGATCATCCCCGCCTCACCGCATGATCTCGTCCAAAAAGTCTGCAACTTTTTGGGATCATCCCCGCCTCACCGCATGATCTCGTCCAAAAAGTCTGCAACTTTTTGGGATCATCCCCGCCTCAACGCATGATCTCATCCAAAAAGTCTGCAACTTTTTGGGATCATCCCCGCCTCACCGCATGATCTCGTCCAAAAAGTCTGCAACTTTTTGGGATCATCCCCGCCTCACCGCATGATCTCGTCCAAAAAGTCTGCAACTTTTTGGGATCATCCCCGCCTCACCGCATGATCTCGTCCAAAAAGTCTGCAACTTTTTGGGATCATGCTTTAATCTTCATATTTCAAATAGGCGAAGCGCGGGTCTTTCTCCGGCGTTCCTTCGAGCGCGCCGCCGGCTTTCCCCGGCTGCCAGGACACCACTTCCTCGATCTTTTTCGCCAATTCAAAGTCCTTGTCGGTGATGCCCCTCGCATTGTGATTCTTGAGCCTCACCTCGACCCAGGCGTAAGAGGCGGTAATGTCCGGATGGTGCCAGGCTGCTTCCGCAAGATGGCCGACCGTATTGATCACCATCAGCGTGCCCTTCCAGCTATGCGTCTTGTATTTACGGCGGATCCAGCCGTCCTCCAGACGCCAATGCGGCAATTCGCTCTTCAGCCTGGCTTCGACTTCCTCATCCGAATAGGTGCGTTCTTTTTTGTCATCCGTCACGGCGGATTCTCCAATGGTCAGCAGCCAATTCCGCGCCGCCTCGGTCGCGGCGATCATGCGCATATAACGCTCTGAGCATAACCTCTTTCGGCCGGTTTGTTCCAAATTCGAGTTGCGGATAATGTGACGCTCGCTTCCTTCCGCTCAGCCCGCGTTTCGGCGGGGACGTGGGATAATGGGCGCAAAACCAGCGATCACGCTCGGCCTAAACGAGTCGGAAAGCACCCGCGATGGCAAGCCCGGAGATTCTCGCGCTATGAGGCCCAGCATCCAACCATCCGCCGGCGACGTTCTTCTCGTGGTCGACCTTCAAAATGATTTTTGTCCTGGCGGGCGGCTTGCGGTTCCGCACGGCGACGAGGCAGTCGCGCTGATCAACAGGCTCGCCGCGCGCTTTGAACATGTTGTCCTGACGCAGGACTGGCATCCGCGCGGGCATCTCTCCTTCGCGTCGACGCATGGCCGCGCGCCTTTCGAGATGATCGAGGCGTCTTATGGTCCTCAAATTCTATGGCCGGACCATTGCGTTCAGGATACGCCCGGCGCCGCCCTCCACAAGAACCTGCATATTCCCCATGCAGAACTCATTTTGCGCAAAGGCTTCCGGCGCGGAATCGATTCCTACTCCGCGTTCTTCGAGAACGACCGAATGACGCCGACAGGCCTTGCCGGATATCTGCGCGAACGCGGATTTAGCCGTATCTTCATCGCAGGCCTCGCTTTCGACTTTTGCGTGCGCTATTCGGCGGAGGACGCAAAGGCGCATGGATTCTCGGCCGTCGTGATCGAGGACGCCTGCCGGGCCATCGACGTCGGAGGCTCTACTGAAGCGACGCGCAAAAGCTTCGCCGAAGGGCGCATTGAAACGCTCATGACCGAAGCCTTTGCCTGAACATGATAATTTCAAATGAGGCGCGCGTGACTCCAATCATCGCCATTTCTGATCTGACAAAGACATATGCGTCCGGCTTTACGGCGCTAAAGAGGATCAACCTCGAGATTCGCGCGGGAGAAATATTCGCCCTGCTCGGTCCAAACGGCGCCGGCAAGACGACGCTCATCAACATCGTCTGCGGCATCGTCAATCCAACGAGCGGCGTCGTTCTCGCTGACGGCCATGACATTCTTAAAGATTACCGCGCCGCGCGGTCGCGGATCGGGCTCGTGCCGCAGGAGCTTTCAACGGACGCATTCGAGACTGTTATTGCAACCGTCAGCTTCAGCCGCGGCCTGTTCGGCAAACCGAAGAACGCGGCCTATATCGAGAAAATTTTGCGCGATTTGTCTTTATGGGAGAAAAAAGACAACAAGATCATGACCCTGTCAGGAGGCATGAAGCGCCGCGTGATGATCGCCAAGGCGCTGTCCCATGAGCCCAAAATCCTCTTTCTCGACGAGCCGACGGCCGGAGTCGACGTCGAGCTGCGGCGCGACATGTGGGAGATGGTGCGATCACTGCGCGAAAAAGGCGTCACCATCATTTTGACGACCCATTATATCGAAGAGGCCGAGGAGATGGCCGACCGCGTTGGCGTCATCCGGCAAGGCGAGATCATCCTCGTCGAGGATAAGGATGCGCTCATACGCAAACTCGGCAAAAAGCAGCTGACGCTCTGCCTGCAAAACCCGCTCAAGGGCATTCCGGACGAACTCAAAGCGTTCAATCTCGATCTCTCTGGGGATGGACGCAACCTTGTCTATTCGTTCCATTCGGGAATCGAGGGGACCGGAATTGCAGCATTGATGAAAAAGCTCGGAGAGCTCGAAATCGCCTTCAACGATTTGAATACGAAGGAGAGCTCTCTCGAAGAAATTTTCGTTAGCCTCGTAAGGAAGCAGCCATGAATCTTTACGCCATTCGCGCAATCTATGTTTTCGAGATGTCGCGCACATGGCGCACGTTGCTGCAAAGCATCGTTGCGCCGGTGATTTCAACGTCGCTCTATTTCATTGTGTTCGGGGGAGCGGTCGGCCCGCATATGAACGCGATCAACGGCGTCAGCTATGGCGCCTTCATCGTGCCGGGATTGATCATGCTGTCGCTGCTCACGCTCAGCGTCGCCAACGCATCTTTCGGCATTTATTTTCCAAGATTCGCGGGCACCATCTACGAGATTCTCTCGGCGCCAGCCTCACCTTTCGAGATCGTCTGCGGCTATGTCGGCGCCGCCGCGAGCAAGTCGATCATGATCGGCGTCATAATACTTGTCACCGCCCGCTTTTTCGTCGCATTCGACATCGCCCACCCGGTATGGATGGCAAGCTTTCTGATCCTCACTTCGTTCGCTTTCAGCCTGTTCGGCTTCATCCTCGGCATATGGGCCGACGGCTTCGAAAAGCTGCAGCTCGTGCCGTTGCTGATCGTCACGCCGCTGACCTTCCTCGGAGGGACCTTCTATTCAATCGACATGCTGCCGCCGTTCTGGCGGACAGTCACCCTTGCCAATCCGGTCGTCTATCTTGTCAGCGGATTTCGCTGGAGCTTCTTTGGCGCTTCGGACGTCGGCGTCGGCGTCAGCCTTGGCATGACGGTCGTGTTTCTGATCCTCTGCCTCATCATCGTTTCATGGATTTTCCGCACGGGATACCGGCTGAGAGCCTGAGCGAGGGTTTGCGGCGTTCACGCCGTCAAGAGCTCTTCTGCCGGTCCAAAGAACTCATAGCGCACGCGGTCCGCCGGCAGACCGAGGGCATACAGCTCGCGCACAAGAGAACGCAAGAACGGCCTCGGCCCGCACAGATAATAGACGGCCTCCGCGATCGGCGTATTGGTCTTAAGCCAATCGACATTGATCATGCCATGCTCGTCGAAATGCACCCCGCGCACGTCGGTAGTGGCAGGTTCGGCGTAGAATGTCGTCACTGCGCCGCCGAAAGATTTCGCCAGCGATTTGACGTGCGATCCCATCGCATGGACGGCGCCATTCAGCGCTCCGTGTACATACCAGGCGCGCCGGTCGGGACAATCGCGCGCAATCGTCTCGAGCATGCTGACCATCGGCGTCAATCCGACGCCTCCGCTGAGTAAAACGACGGGCCGATCGTCCGCGACGTCAAGCGCGAAATCGCCGGCCGGAGGCGCGATTTTCAGCGCGTCGCCAATGCCGACATAGTCGTGGAACCAGTTTGAAACGAGACCTGCCGGCGCTCCAGGCGCCGCTTCCCGCTTGATCGTCACGCGATAATGCCGATCGTCAGGGGCGGAGGAAATACTGTAGTTCCGCTTCACCAAACCACTGCCTGGAATATCGGCTTCGAATGTCAGATATTGTCCGGGCCGGTGGCGCAAGACCGCTCGGCCGTCCGCCGGACGCAAGTAGAAGGATTTGATGACGTCGCTTTCGCGTTCGACCCGATCGACGACGAAGTCGCGCCAGCCGGTCCAGCCGCCAGGCGCCGCCGCAAGATCTGCGCTGATCACCGTCTCTCTGCCGATCAACACATCGGCGAGGAACCAATACGCCTCGCCCCATGCCGAGATCACCTCTTCGGTCGCCGCCGCGCCAAGCACGTCTTTAATGGCCCCCAGCAGCGCGGCCGCGACAAAAGGATAATGTTCCGGCAAAATGCGCAATGCGACATGCTTTTGCGCGATGCGCTCGACGGCCGGCGCCAGCGCGCCGAGATTTTCGATATTTTCGGCATAAGCGAGCACGGCGTTGGCGAGGGCGACGGGTTGCGACGCCGCCGTTCCTTGATGCGACTGATTGAAGAGGGCGCGAATTGGGGCGTCCTGGAAGAGCCGCTCATACATCCGCCGCGTGATGTCAAGCCCATGCGTCCGAAGAGCGGGAACGGTGGATTTGACGATCGCAATCGTCTTCGCGGAAAGAGCAGCGGCCACTGGGAACCTCATTTGATGCATTTCATATGCATCTTATATACGGCCGCGTATAAGATTCAGTCAACATACATCTTATAGAGCCCATTGCCCAAAAGCGCCGCGCCGCTCCTTACTCCGCCAAGGTCAGTCCAAGACTCGCCTTCAACGCCTTCGATTTCGACCGGAGAAGGTCAGCCAGGGTATATTGGTCGAGCACGGCGAGAAAGGCCTCAAGCGCCTGCCTCAACACATGACGCAGCCGGCACGGCGCCGTGATCGCGCAAGCCGATCCTTCGATGAAACAATCGACCAGCGCCATGTCCTCCTCTGTTTGCCGGACGACGTCTCCGACACGGATATCGTCCGGGGCCCGCGCCAATTTTAGGCCGCCGCCGCGACCGCGCAGAGTAGTCACATAGCCAAGATGTCCAAGACCCTGCACGACTTTCATGAGGTGGGTCTCCGATATGTCGTAGCTTTCAGCGATTTCTCGGATGGAGCTCAGCCGGTCCGGCTTCAGCGCGAGATATATGAGAACGCGCAGGGAATAGTCTGAATAGCGAGTGAGCCGCATGGCGGGAGGCCTCCTGGTGAGGTATATATGGCCTGGTGGGGAAGGAGCCAATCTCTAAGATGCATCGCGGCTGACTCTTATGAGCATGCGCCGGGAGCCCACGGCGGCGGCGCGCTGTCGCGACTCCGGCGCCCGCATCAGGCGGAAAGGGAGCGACCGTGCCGACGACGCCACAGAAAAAAGCCTTGCGCGATATCGCCGCCGCGGCGCGCCATGCTCTGCGCGGCGAAGATCGCAGGCGCGCGACATTGGCCGTGGCCGAGCGCGCTTTTGAGGAATTGCGGAAAAGGCCCGGCATCATTGGGCTTTACGCCGCATTTGGCGACGAACTGCATCCTGGCCAGCTCATCGATCGTCTAGCCGCCGAGGGCCGGGCGCTTGCGCTGCCCGCGACGCCGCACTGGGGGCGCCCGCTGACCTTTCGCGCCTGGGCGCCGGGCGATCCGCTTGTAAAGGGACGCATGAACATTCCTGAACCGGCGCCGGACGCAAGCGAAGTGGTTCCTGATATCGTCATTGCGCCGCCGGTCGCCTTTGACCGGCGCTGCTATCGGATCGGCTATGGAGCAGGATTTTACGATCGCACGCTCCCAGCGCTTCGCGCCATGCACGCCGTCTTCGCGCTCGGCGTCGCATTCGCCTGTCAGGAAATCGAGGCCGTCCCCGATGAAGCGCATGATATCCCTCTCGACGCTATTGCAACCGAGGCTGACTTGATCGTCCGGGGCCGGAAGGTTTGCTCGGCGCTCGATAAGGTGTAGCTTGCGGCAGCTACCTGTAAGGGACGCGCATGCAGATCCTTCGCGGCCGTTTGGGCCTATTGCCCCTGGCGCTGCTGTCCGTCGTCGCCGGCGCCGGCGCGGGGTTGATCTGCGGCCTGTTCCGCGTTGCCCTCGATATGGTCCGCGCCCTGCGCACGGCTTTGCCAACGGCGTGGAGCGGCAATCCGGTATACGGCTGTCTCCTGATGATCGGGATCGCCGCCGTGGCGACAGCCTTTGCCGCCTTCATGGTGCGCCGCATGTCGCCGGACGCAGCGGGAAGCGGCATCCCCCATGTGGAGGCTGTGATCGAGGTCGAGCTGCCGCCGGCGCCATTCGCTCTGTTGCCGGTCAAGTTCATCGGCGGCGTTCTCGCCATGGGGTCCGGCCTTGCGCTCGGACGCGAGGGTCCCTGCGTCCAGATGGGGGCGACGCTCGCTCATCTCGTCGGCGTTCTGTTCCGCCGCGATTGGCCGGACAGGCAGGCGTTGCTGGCGGCGGGTGCGGGCGCGGGTCTTGCCGCCGCCTTCAACGCTCCGCTCGCCGGAGCCGCCTTCGTGCTGGAAGAATTGCTGCGTCGTTTTGAAATGCGCAATGCGGTCGCAGCTCTCGGCGCCTCCATGAGCGCCATCGTCGTGGCGCGCCTGTTCACGGGCGCCGAGCCCGATTTCGCGGTCGCCGCTCTCCCCTATCCCGACGCGCGGGACAATCTTCTCTGCATCGGCCTCGGTCTTTTCGTCGGCGTGCTCGGGGCACTCTATAATTATCTCCTGCTCGACGCTCTCGATATCGCCGACCGCATGAAGCGGACGCCGGTCGAACTGCGCGCCGGGCTCATCGGAGCGGTGATCGGGGCGCTGGCGTGGTTTGCGCCCTCTCTCGTCGGCGGCGGCGACGGCCTGACGCAGAGCCTTCTCAACGGCGCGACGCCTTTCTCGCTGCTGCCGTTGCTCTTTGTCATCCGCCTGTTTCTCAGCTGCGCGTCATATGCGGCGGGAACTCCCGGCGGGTTATTCGCGCCGCTGTTGGTGCTCGGCGCGCAGATGGGCTTTTTCTTCGGCGCGCTCGCTCACCCGGATCTCACTGGGCCGAATGCGCACGCCATTTTGTTCGCGGTCGTCGGCATGGCGGCCTTGTTCACCGCCGTCGTGCGGGCGCCGCTGACCGGGATCATCCTCGTGACGGAGATGACCGGAAGCTCGATCGCGCTGCTGCCGATGCTCGCCGCTTGCTTTTCCGCGATGGCGCTGGCCACCATGCTCGGCAGCAGGCCGATCTATGATTCGCTCAAAGTGCGCACCCTGCGCCTCGCCGGCAAGAAGCCGCCCAAACCGGAGGCGGCGTCACATTGACGCAAATTCAAAGCACGATAAAGGCGATGCTGGCGACCGCCATGACGAGCGTCGCGAACCAGCCGCCGGCCCTCATCTGCCAGGGCAGCACGAAATCGCCCATGATTTTTTTATTGTCCGCGATCAGCAGCATCGACGCCATGATGGGCGCCGCCAAAACCCCGTTCAGCACCGCGCTCCAATAAAGCGCCTTGATCGGATCAATGCCGATGAAGTTGAGGCAAAGCCCGACAAAGGTCGCAAGCGCGATGACGCCATAGAAAGCGCGCGCGTCCTTCACCTTGTGATCGAGACCCTCGACCCAGTCGAACGTCTCGCACACGGCATAGGCGGCGGAGCCGGCAAGAACCGGAACCGCCAGCAATCCGGTGCCTATGATGCCGAGCGCGAAGATGAAGAAGGTCAGAGGCCCCGCGATCGGACGCAGCGCCTCGGCGGCCTGAGAGGAGGTCTGGATCTCCGTGATCCCGTGGGCATGAAGAGTGGCCGCCGTCGCGATGATGATGAATAAGGAGATGAGGTTGGAGATGCCCATGCCGACCCAGGTGTCGACGCTCATGCGTTTCATTTCAAGCCCGGCTTCGCTCGGCATGACATAGAGCGGCAAGGTCGCGCGCCGCACCTGTTCCTCGACTTCCTGTGCGGCCTGCCAGAAGAAGAGATAGGGGCTGATGGTGGTGCCGAGCACCGCCACCACGGCCATGGCGTGCTGGGAATCGAACACGATTTCCGGCACGAATGTAGCCTTGAGGGCCGCGCCCCAGGGCACATCGACGGCGACCACGACGACGACATAGGAGAACAGCGTCAGCGTCAGCCATTTGAGCACGGAGGCGTAAGTGGCGTAGCTCATAAAAACTTCGAGCAGAACGCAGAGCCCGGCGAGCATGATCGTATAGACAAGGGCGGGGCCGCCGGCGAGTAGCTGGACAGCCGAGCCCATGGCGCCAAGATCCGCGCCGAGGTTGGCGACATTGGCGACGAGCAGCAACAACACGACCACGCGCAGCAGCCAGCGCGGATAATGCCGGCGCAGATTCTGCGCAATGCCGCGCCCTGTGACGAGGCCAATGCGGGCCGCGATCGCCTGCGTCACCGCCATCAGCGGATAGCTGAACAGCATGATCCATGACAGCTGATAGCCGAATTGCGCGCCGACCTGACTATAGGTCGCGATGCCGCTCGGATCGTCGTCCGCGGCGCCCGTGACGAGGCCGGGTCCGAGCGCCCTTGCGATTCGGCCGAGGAGGCCCACCTGGTGGACTTCGACGAGCGCGGCGTCGGCGCGATCGGTCATCGGTTTTTCTCGAACTGCCATCGTGTAGACAACCTTGAGGAGAGCCAGGGCGACGCCGGACAAGCCGTCCATTCGAAAAAGCGCCAAAGCTTTGCTGCGCGCGCGAGATTGCCGGCAGGCGACGCCATAACGCAACAGGGCGGAAAAGGCATCGGTTAAATTGGAGCTTCGCCGGATTTGCGGCAAACGCCGCGTATCGCGGCCAGCCGCGCGGCTGGCCTTCATTTTTTGGTGAGCGAAGAAGCCGCCTGCCCTAACGCGGCGATTCGAGCACGGACGCGCCGCCGCTGACGAGGAAATTGGTCTGTGAGATGGACGTCTGCGCTGGCGCAATCGGCATCTCGGCCTCGTCCTTCAGATCGACGCCGGACAGTTTGCGGCGCCGCGCCTCGCTCAAAAGATACATCAACCGGTGCGCGGCGGCGGCGAAGCTCTGACCTTCCGGCCGCACGTTCGAGATGCAATTGCGCGCCGCGTCTGTGAGGCCTGCGCGGGGTCCGTAGGTCAGATAGAGCCCAAGGCTATCGGGCGCGCTCAGCCCCGGCCGCTCGCCGATCAGGATGACCACGATTTCAGCGCCGAAAATCTCGCCGATCTCGTCGCCGATCGCGACCCGTCCCTGCTCGACGAGACCGACGGGCGCCATGCGCCAGCCAGCCTCGTTGAGCTTGGGGCGTATGGCTTCCAGCATCGACAGCGCGTGTTGATTGACGGCGAAGGCGGAAAGACCGTCGGCGATGACGAAAGCGACGTCGAAGCCGTGAGCCCCCTTCTTCGTAAGCTTGCCGAGCTTTTCGCGTGAGGCGTCGTCCAGTTTGCGTCCGAGGTCGGGACGCTGCAGATAGGTCGTCCGGTCGATGGCGGCGCTGTGCAGTTCGATCACCGGATAGCCGGCCGCTTCCAATTGCGCGCAGACGCCTTCGCGGTCCATCGGCAGATGCACCGCGTCGCGCGCGCGCGCATGCGCCAGCTGAAAGTCGAGCTGCGGCTTCGTTGGTATGCTGACGCCCGCGCGGCCAAGCGCGATGCGGGCCTGCGTGAAACGTCGCAGGCTCTCCCAGGGATTGACGATGACGAGATTGCTCATGAAGATGCTCTAAGCTTTCAGGCGATGCGCGCCAGCGCCGGGCGGAACAGCGCCGACAGGGCTTCGCGCGGATGCAAATTCTTTGCGCCCTCGAAAACGCCCGCGCGGATCAGCCAGTCCTCGAACTCGGGGGCCATGCGCAGCCCCAGCACCTCTCGCGCGTAGAGCGCGTCGTGGAACGACGTCGTCTGATAATTCAGCATGACGTCGTCGGATCCCGGAATGCCCATGATGAAATTGCAGCCTGCCGCGGGAAGCAGGGTCAGCAGCATGTCCATGTCGTCCTGATCGGCCTCGGCATGGTTGGTGTAACAGATGTCACAGCCCATCGGCAGGCCCAGCAGCTTGCCGCAGAAATGATCCTCGAGGCCGGCGCGGATAATCTGCTTGCCGTTGTAAAGATACTCCGGCCCGATGAAGCCGACGACCGTGTTGACCAGCAGCGGCTTGAACTTCCGCGCGACGGCGTAGGCGCGCGCCTCGCAGGTCTGCTGGTCGACGCCATGATGCGCGTTGGCCGATAGGGCCGAACCCTGCCCCGTTTCGAAATACATGACATTATCGCCGACCGTGCCGCGCTTCAGCGCCAAACCCGCTTCGCGCCCTTCCCGCAGCAGGGCGAGGTCGACGCCAAAACTGCGATTTGCGGCTTCGGTCCCGGCGACCGACTGGAACACCAGATCGACCGGCACGCCGCGATTGATCGCCTCGATCGACGTCGTGACGTGAGTGAGCACGCAGGCCTGCGTCGGTATCTCATAGGTGTGAATCACATCGTCGAGCATTGCGAGCAGAGCGCATACTGCGGCGGTGCTGTCGGTGGCCGGATTGATGCCGATGACGGCGTCGCCACTGCCGTAAAGCAGGCCGTCGAGAATGCTGGCGGCGATGCCGGTCGGATCATCCGTCGGGTGGTTAGGCTGCAGCCGCGTCGAGAGCCGGCCGGCAAGACCTATTGTGTTGCGAAAGCGGGTGACGACGCGGCACTTGCGCGCGACCAGAATGAGATCCTGCACGCGCATCAGCTTCGAGACCGCCGCGACCATTTCCGGCGTCAGGCCGGGCGCGAGTTTGGTCAGCGCCTGTTCGTCGGCGTCGGGCCCCAGCAGCCAGTTGCGAAAATCGCCGACGGTCAGACCGCTGACAGGCGCGAAAGCGCCGGCGTCGTGCTCATCTATGATCAGCCGCGTGACTTCGTCATCCTCATACGGGATCAGCGCTTCATTGAGGAAAACCTTCAGCGGCGCGTCCGCCAAAGTCATCTGGGCCGCCGCGCGTTCGGAATCATCTTCCGCGGCGAGTCCGGCGAGATAGTCGCCGGAGCGCGCGGGACTCGCCTTGGCGAGCAGCGTCCTGAGATCGGGGAAGCGGTAGGTCCGCCCCCCTACACTGTGCGCGTAGGCCATTGCTTCGCCTCTATGCTTCCTTCAGACCCCTTCGGCCTTCAGTTCTTCGGTCGACTCGATCAAATCGTCAATCGGCGCCGCCTCGCGCCGCCGCTCGGTCGTCAGGAAATAGCCGAAGCCCAACGCCAGCATGACGACGAAGATCACAAAAATCAAAAAGTTGTAATAGATCATCGCGATCATGCAGATCACTGCGGCGAAGAGAGCGAAAGCCGGAAAATAAGGGTAGAGCGGCGCGACGAATGGCCGCTGCATCCTAGGCTCCGATCGACGCAGCCTGAACAGGGCGGCCATGCTGATGATGTACATCAAGATCGCGCCGAACACCGACATTGTGACGATGTTCGCGGTCAGCGGCTGGCCGCCGATCACGATGAGATTGTCGCTGAAGATCGCGAGGATGCCGATCGCGCCGCCGGCGAGAATCGCAATCCACGGCGTCTTGAAGCGGGGATGCACCTTGGCCAGAACGAGAGGCAGATAGCCGGCGCGCGCCAGCGCAAAAATCTGCCGCGAGTAGCCGATGATGATGCCGTGGAACGAGGCGACGAGGCCAAACAGGCCGAGCGCCACCAGCATGTGCAGCCAGCCGCTCTTTTCGCCGACGATGAATTTCATCGCCTGCGGCAGTGGATCATTGATGTTCGACAGTTTCGTCCAGTCGCCCGCGGCGCCCGCGAACAGCATCACGCCGATCGCCAGCACAAGAAGCGTCAAAATGCCCGTGATGTAGGCGATGGGGATGGATCGCTTGGGATCCTTCGCCTCTTCCGCCGCCATGGCGACGCCCTCGATCGCGAGGAAGAACCAGATGGCGAAGGGAATGGCGGCGAACATGCCGGCGATCGAACCGACGCTGAAATGATCCTCGCCGGACCAGCCGCCCTTGACGAAATTCGCCATCGAGAATCCGGGACTGACGACGCCCATGAAGACGAGAAGTTCGAAGATCGCAAGGACTGTGACGACAAGCTCAAATGTCGCCGCGATCTCGACGCCGATGATGTTCAGCGACATGAAGATGATATAAGCCCCGACCGCTGCGACCTTGGGGTCGAGCGAGGGAAATTGCACATTGAGATAAGCGCCGATGGCGAGCGCGATCGCTGGCGGCGCGAACACAAATTCGATCAGCGTGGCGGCGCCTGCGAAATAGCCGCCTGCCGGCCCAAAAGCATGGCGGGCGTAAGCGAAGGGTCCGCCCGCGTGCGGAATGGATGTCGTCAGCTCCGTAAAGCTGAAAATGAAGGTCGTATACATCGCGGCGACGAACAGCGCCGTAACGGTGAAGCCAAGCGTGCCGGCGCTCGCCCAGCCATAGCTCCACCCGAAATATTCACCGGAAATGACGAGGCCGACGGCGATCGCCCAAAGCTGCAGGGTCGTCAAGCTTTGCTTCAGCTCGTGGTGGGTGACGACGCCGACATGGCGCCCGTGTTCTTCCTCCAGCATGCGCGATCCCCCCAAGTTGGTTTCCAACGTCGGATTAAATGCAGGGTCCAGTCAGGCTGAGCCAAAGGCCTCCGTCAGGAAACCGCGAATTGCCCATGCAAGATGGAGACCGGGTGATTTTTGGCGCCGTCGCCGCATCGTCTCCTTTGTCCGGCCACGCAAGCCCATGAGCGCTCGCGACTGCCCGCGCGGACAAGCGTCAGCGCGCAGGCTTTGAATCTCAGACAATCCGCGCGAGGAGAGCGCGGCAAGCGGCGATTACTGTGATCCTTTAACGCCGCTGCCGCAAGGGGTTGATTGCGGCGGCGGCGCGCGAGTCACAGAGGATTCAAAGAGAGCCTCGTACGGTCGCAGGCTCCGCGGATCTCTATCGCACGCGCTGTGGCGGCCTCACCCATTCGCTGAGATGGGGCTGCAGCTCGTCGTCCGGCGTTTTTGTCAGGTCCTTGGCCAGAACGCCGCGCAGCTTCTCCGCCGCCGGCCGATCGAGCTCCTCTCGCAGATCGGTCAGAATATGGCTCGGCGCGACGAGCAGGAGTTCGTCAAACGCGCCCTGTCTCGACTGCTCTGTCAGCCAGTGCCCGAGGTTCCTGCCGAAGCGCTCCTTCGCCGCCTCATGCGGATCGGTGCGCGGCTCGGCGCTGTGGTGAGCCGTCGTCGCGCTTTCATGAACCCGGCCGGGCCGGTCGCTGCCAAGGTCCTTGGAGCGCAGGTGGGCGCTCTGCGAATTGATGCGATCATGGGTTTCGAGAACGCCATCCTCGCGCGGAGCGATGATGCGCGCATGTTCGCCATCGGCGACCACGATCCATAATTTGATATGTTTTACCATTGCTGCTTCTCGCATGTTTGCGGCCGTTGAACGCGGCCTTAGGGGAGGCGTCAAGCGACGCTGCTTTGAGCGCCGGAAAGAAACAAATGCAATTGAGCGACGACCGCGGCGCCCTCGCCGATCGCGCCGCCAACGCGCTTGACTGATCCTGAGCGCACGTCGCCGACGGCGAAGACGCCGCGCACGCTGGATTGCAAAGGCAGCGCCTGAGCGGCCTTGTCGTTTGCATCGCTGGGGGCAACTTCGGGGCCGGTCCGCACAAAACCTTTGCCATCGAGAGCGACGCCACAATCGCGAAGCCATAGCGTCGCCGGGTCGGCGCCGATGAACAGGAAAATGTTGCGGACAGGCCTTTCCGTTTCAAGCCCCGAGCGAAGATGGCGCCATCTGACACGGGCGAGTCGGCCATCGGTCGATCCTTCGAGTGCGACGATCTCCGTCTCCGTCAAGAGCTCGATGTTCGCCGTCGCCCCGATACGATCGATCAGATAGCGGGACATGGTGGCGGCTAACCCGTCGCGGCGCACAAGCATCCATATTTTGGCGGCGAAGCCGGACAGAAAGACGGCGGCCTGCCCCGCCGAATTGCCGCCGCCGACGAGCACGACCTCATCGTTGCGGCACATGCGCGCTTCGATAGGGGAGGCCCAATACCACACGCCGCGGCCTTCAAACTGTTTGAGATTGGCGATGTCAGGGCGGCGGTAGCGCGCTCCCGACGCGACGACGACGGCGCGCGCCTTGACGTCCGGGCCTTCCGCCACGCCGAGGACAAGAGGCGTGACGGCGCAATCGAGTCTTGTCGCCGCCACGGGGATCGCGATCTCTGCGCCGAATTTTTGCGCCTGCACAAAAGCCCTGCCCGCCAAGGCCTGCCCGGAAATGCCGGTCGGAAAACCAAGGTAATTTTCGATACGGGCGCTGGCTCCCGCCTGGCCGCCGAAAGCTCTCTCATCCAAAACAATCACGGATAGTCCTTCGGAAGCGGCGTAGACCGCAGTCGCGAGACCCGCGGGACCGGCGCCGACAACAGCGACGTCGTAGGTTCGCTTCCGATCCTCCGCCGGCGTCATTCCAAGGCAATGCGCGAGATCAACTTCGTCCGGATTCTTGAGCACGGCCCCGTTTGGACAGACCGCCAGAGGCAGGTCCGCCGGATCTGGGGCGTAGCGATCGACGAGCTCTTTCGCGTCGTGGTCCTCAGCAGGGTCGCAGAGCTGATGCGGATAGCCGTTGCGCGCCAGAAAACCTTGCAGCCGGATGACGTCGGGGCTCATGGCCGAGCCGATCAGGAGCGGGCCGCCGGCTCCATTTTCGATCAAGGCGACGCGGCGCAGGATCAGCGCCCGCATGATTTTCTCCCCGAGCTCCGCCTCCGCGATCACGACCGCGCGCAAATTATCGCTCGAAATCAGAAGCGCCTCGACTGCGCTCCTGGCTTCGGCGTCGACGAGCGATGGCCGGCCCGACAATTGAGCGATTTCGCCGAGAAACTGCCGAGGTCCCAGCTCCTCGATCGGAATGACGTGACCCAGACCATCGCGCGAGGCGACGGAGACGACGCCCTCGAGCAAAACGAACATGCCCGGCGTCGGCTGGCCGACGCTGAACAATGGCTCGCCCGCCGCGAAGCGCCGGAGTTCGGCGAAGCGCCGGAGCCGGTCGATTTCCGCCGCCTGAAGTTTCGGAAACATCTGATCGTGACGCGTCTCATAGGTCGACATGCCCCTCCCTCCCGCTCGCTCTCCCTGAACTTCGCGCTTCAATGATCATTTTATGCAAGAACGCTGGGCCGTTCGCAGATTCTCTCGACATTAAGCATGTCAGACGAAAAATCCGCATCAATCCAAATCTTCGCCAATATTTTAACTACGTAATCTAGTTTCGCGCGTGGCGTCGATGTTCGTTCCTTGGGCCAAGGACTCGCGCCACTTCAAACTTATGCGTCGGGCGGCAAAGATCAGCCACAATTGCACTTTCTTAATGTCTGTTAACCATTATGGCACAGCTTAGGCTGTCTTTGGGATCGGCGTTCCGCCAGATGGACTGTGTGAGGGGTCAGAAACATGAGCGAGCCAGTTACAAGACGGCAGCCATTGATCGATCTGGACGAGTTTGAGCGGCGGATGCGTCGGCCCGATAGCCCGCATGTGAGCGACGAGGCCGCTATCGTCGAACTCATGCGCCTCATCGGCGCCCCGGACGAGAAGGCCGCCGAAACCGAGGATGGGCGTCAGACGGTCGGCTTCGAGCCGGAGCACGAAACAGACGCAAGCGCGACTGCTTTCAAGCCGGCCGACGCCAACTCGCAAGAGCCGGTCATTGGCGGCGATTTCGCCGAGATCGAGGCGGCGCTGCTGCGCGCGGCGAGGCAGACCGACGGACTGCCGGAACCCGTAGCGGCGGCGGCGGTCGAATTGCGCGCCTTGCGCGACGAGGAAGACACGCCGGACGATTATGTCGAGAGCCATTTTTCCGCCATCGCAGAGGAATTTTCGGGCGTTTCGCAAAGTCTGCCCGCAGCGCTGTCCGCGACCCGGGACGAAACTGTTTTGGAGAGCGCGGGCGCGGAATTGGACAGGTTTGTTTATGTCGATGACGCAGCCGTCTCCGGCGAGGCCGCCCTGGCCGACGAAGAAAAGAGATCCCGGCGCCCGCTCTATCTCATGGCGGCGGTCGTCTTCGCCGGCATCGCCGGCATAGGCGCAAGCTTCAGCTTCAGGCACGATGGCGCTTCCGAAGCTTCGCAAGCGGCTTCGAAGACCCCGGTTGCGCAGAGCGAGGAAACCACGCCCGCCGCGAAGCCCAACGCAACGGCCAGTGCGGAGACCGCAAGCCCCGCGCCCGCGCCGCAGCAACAGGCCTCGGCCAGCGCCGAGGACGCGGCGGGCGCAGCGCCCGCGCACGAACCGTCGCCCCGCGTGATTTCGCTGAGCGAAGCCGTCAATCCCGCCAATGCCGCGCCGCCACAGGCCCCGGCGAGCGCCACGCCGGATATTCTGGCTCCGCCTCCCCTCATGGGCGGCGCCGCTGTCGGCCAAGCGCTCGCCAGCCCGCCTGCGCCGCTCGCGCCCGAAGCAAAAAAGGTGAAGACGGCGGCCGTGCGGCCGGACGGCAGTCTCATCAAGAAGGACGCGGCGCTCATTGACGCGCCCCCCGCGCCTCAGGAAACTCAGCCTCAGGAGGCCGTCGCCCAGCCTGCGACAACTCCGTCCTCCCCTGCACAGCCTGCGGTGGGGAAGCCCGCGCATGGCAAACCGGCGCTCGCCAAGGATGGCTCGCCGAAAACCCCGGTGAAAACGGCGGCTCTTCCTCCGCCGCGTCCGAACGTGATCGGAAAGACCGCCGCGAAGGCGCCCCATGCCGGAGCGCCGAAGACCGCCGCTGTTGAATCCGAAACTCACGCAAAGGCTCTCGCGAGCCACAATGGCGTCAAAACCAAGGCTGCGAACCCCGCCGGGGTCGCCGAGACAAGCGCGCCAGCAAGCTTGCCTGAGCCACAGTTGGCGCAAGCGGCGCCAGCTGCCGAGCCGCCGCCGCAAAAGCCTTCCCCGGCGGCTACCGGACCGCTCGCCCTCGTCGACACGGCGGTCAGTTCGATTACCGGCGCGACGAACAACATCCTGAACTGGGGACGGACCGCGACCGGCGCCCGCAACTGATCGGTCGGCGCCGGAGGCGCAGGCCCGTTCGAATCCGGCAAGCATGATCGCTGCATTGGCGCGATCATGCTTTTTTTTTGTTTTGCCCGACGAATGCAAAAACGATGGCGGCGGCGAAAGACCACACTGCATTGCACCCCTGTTCCTTGCATAAGAGAAGCAACTTTCCGAAAATGGCCGCTACGCCGCCACTTGGCCGCCACTTGGCCGCGCGGGCTGAGCCCGTGCAGGAGTTTCAAGAATGTCGAAAAAAGAGCTTGCCGGCATCAGTCCTTATCAGGGACCAGCCGGCGGATGGGACGCGCTTCAAGCGGTTCTCCGCTCGGCGAGCGCGGGCGTGAGGAGACAGCGGCGCGGCGCCGCGTAGTTCAGCCTGCTCGACCCGCTTTGGGGCCTGCGTTGAGCAATCGGCGCAGCTTCTCCATATTCAAGGCCAAGCCGCTTCGGCGCGTATGGCCACGCGCCACCGCCTAAAGAGACGACATGACGCAAGCCTCGGCTGAAACTCCGCAAGCCAGCGCGCCTTTGCAGGCCGGAGCGCCGATTCTGCGGCGGCAAAATCTGCGGCTTTTCGTCAGCGCCCGCATGGCGATGACCTTCGCCATGCAGATGCAGAATGTCGCCATCGGCTGGTATGTCTATGCGCTGACGAACGACCCTTTGAGCCTCGGCCTAGTCGGCCTTGCCCAGTTCCTCCCGGCGATCCTTTTCATCCTGGCGACCGGCCACGCCGCCGACCGGTTCGATCGCCGCCACGTCGTCATCATCTGCCTCGTGGCGCAGGCTCTGGCTTCGATCGCCCTTTTGCCGGTTATTTTCAGCGCCTCGCCAAAGGTCTGGCCGATCTACGCCATCGTCTTCGCTCTCGGCTCCGCGCGATCTTTCTCCCAGCCGGCGCTGGCCGCGCTGCTGCCCGACATCGTCTCTCTGGACGCTTTTCCGCGCGCGGTCGCCCTTTCGACCTCTTCGCTGCAGGCCGCCACCATCATCGGTCCGGCGGTCGGCGGCCTGCTTCTCGCCTGGAACGGCGTCGCCCTGTTCTGCCTCGCCGCGACGCTCAACGCCATCGCAGCGCCGTTGATCGCGGGCGTTACAGCGCGGCCGGCGCGGCGCGACCCGAACGAGGCGACGGGCCTCAAGCGCCTGCTGGCGGGGTTTTCCTATCTGCGCGGCAATCGCTTTCTTCTCGGCGCGATTTCACTCGATCTTTTCGCCGTGCTGTTTGGCGGCGTCACCGCGCTTTTGCCGATTTTCGCGCGCGACATCCTTCAGGTCGGCCCGGCGGGACTTGGCCTCCTGCGCAGCGGCCCGGCTATGGGCGCCGTCATCGTCGGATTGATCCTCGCCCGCCATCCGCTGCGGCGGAGCGTCGGCGCCATCATGCTATGGTCCGTCGCGGCCTATGGCGTCGCGACGATCGTGTTTGCATTTTCAACCTCGATATGGCTTTCGGTCGCGGCGATGATCGCCTTCGGCGGGTTCGACATGATCAGCATGGTGATCCGCCAGACCATGATCCAGCTCGGCACGCCGGAAGCCATGCGAGGGCGCGTCAGCGCCATCAATCATGTGTTTATCGGAGCCTCCAATCAGCTTGGCGATTTCGAGTCGAGCGTCGCCGCGGTCTTTCTCGGCGCCGCCGGGGCGGCGATCTTCGGCGGCGTCGGCGCCCTTCTGGTCGTCGCCTTCTGGGCCTGGCGCTTTCCGGAGTTACGGCGCGCCGACCGGCTTGAATGAGAGACGCCGAACGATACGTTTATTCCATCGACTAGCTTCACTGTCTGCCCTAAAAAGCGCTTAACGCGAACAAGGCATTCGGTTGGACTTCGTACAATGAGGGTCGCAGGATGAACCCGGAAATCAAAAAAAGGCGCGCTCGCGAGATCGATCGCCCCACGTGGAACATCGAGGCGATCGTCGCGGAGCTGCGCGACATACGGATCAAGGATCACGAAACGCGCGAGGGGCCGGCCAAGCTGCCCTCACGCAAGATACTGGTACGCATTATGGAAGGCCTCGCCGCCGCGCTGTTTCCGAACCGCCTCGGCACGTGCAGGATCACTTGCGAGGGGGTCGATTTCTATGTCGGCCATACACTCGACGTCAATCTGACGGAATTGCTGGAGCAGCTTCGGCTCGAATTCGAGTTCACGTCCGGCGCCGCCCTGATCATCGACTCGCCATCCGACCTCGCGGCCGCCGTCGTATCCGCTTTCGCAAAAGAGCTGCCGAAAGCCCGCGCGCTGCTCGACACCGATATCCGCGCCGCCTATGACGGCGATCCCGCTGCGCGCAGCATCGACGAAGTGCTGATCTGCTATCCTGGCGTCACCGCGATCCTGCATCATCGGCTCGCGCATGTTCTGTACAAGCTCGGCGCGCCGCTGCTGGCGCGGATGATCGCCGAAATCGCGCATTCATCGACCGGCATCGACATTCATCCGGGCGCCGAGATCGGCGAGAGCTTTTTTATCGACCACGGCACCGGCGTCGTCATCGGAGAAACGACCATCATCGGCAAGAATGTGCGGCTCTATCAGGCCGTGACGCTGGGCGCGAAGCGCTTCCCGACGGACGAGCATGGCGCGCTCGTCAAGGGCGGGGCGCGTCACCCGATCGTCGAGGACGATGTCGTCGTCTACGCCGGCGCGACCATTCTCGGCCGCGTCACCATCGGCCGGGGCTCGTCGATCGGCGGCAATGTCTGGCTGACCCGCAGCGTGCCTCCCGGCAGCACGATCTCCCAGGCGCAGGTGCGCAGCGAAGATTTCCACGACGGCGCCGGAATTTGATCCGGCTCCCGCCACTGATCGCCGCTGGATTGCTGCGTGGCAGCAGTGAAGGCTGGCTGAAGCTTATCGCCCTAACCTGTGAGATGGCCACTAATCGCCATTTCAGCTATGATCAGACTGCCACGCTAATCATCCTGAGATAAAATGCGGCAATATTCATCGTTAGCGAATAGGGCAAACACACGCCTGCCGGTCGTCCATATGGTGGCGCATCAGCTGTGCTTCACTGTACATGACGTGCTGACACAGTTACTTATCTCCGGTCAAAAAGCTTCAGCTTTCAAATCGGTTATCCAGTTCCGCGATGAAGCGGATCGCTCGGATTTGGAGAAAGCGGACGACATCTTCGTCTGGCTGGAGCAGTCTAGCCGTGTGGATGAGCGCGCTAACCTTCTTACTACCATCGTCTTCCCAGCTGTGCTTGGCGACATGCTCCACTGCTTCTACGAGGCTTTAGAGGCGTCGCGAAAAGGAAAGCTGAACATCACTTTCATGTTGGTGCGTAAGCCTCTCCAAGAGAGTGTGTTCCTTCTTGAGTGTATCATAGCTAATCAACACGACTTCGCTCAAAAATTGACCTCAGACCCGGCGAAGCTTTACAGCCAAGCAGCAGGAGGCATAAATGTCCATAATGAGAGGATCAAGAAGGTTCTTAGTGCGTTGGAGGAAGACCACCGTTTCAATGCTGAATACCTTGCTCGACTTCGATACGACAAGGAAGCACGGGATGGATTCGATGGTGTTTGCAACAAGGCTATGCACCTATTTGCGACTCATAAAGCTATCCGTACCGAGCCGCTGAACATTAACTTTATCTTCTCGGATGCGGGCAGCATGCTGACACAGTGGCGCTATCTCTATAGCCGCCTGCCTTATCTCCTCGTCTACATCCACTGTATCGTGGAGCACATTTTTGCAAGCATCATACCGACCGATCCCGCATATCTCCGAAACATGGACAGAAGGATCTCTGCTCTCGTCATTCTTTGGTGGGACAGTGTGGAGCCTCTCTACGCTGAACCCCATTTGCGTAATTTTGTCATGAAGACACGGGATTCGCTTTTTGAGCATTGTCGAGCGGCGGGCTATCGTGCTCCTAGCCCCTCTGATCTTGCAGAGATGGCCGACTCGGGTGCCTATCCCGGTGAATGTGAAGACTTCCACGACGGCGCCGGAATTTGATCCGGCTCCCGCCACTGATCGCCGTTGGATTGTTGCGCCGCAGCGGCTAAGCCTTGCCGCGGCTCCTCGCTCCCGACCAGGCGCAACATGCTCTCTACCTTCGGCGTCGTCTTCCCGATTTTCGCGCTGATCCTCACCGGCTATCTCAGCCGGCGGCTCGGCGCGCTCGGGCCGGACGCCTCGCGCGAACTGAACCGCTTCGTTGTTTTTCTGGCGCTGCCCGCGCTGCTATTTGACATCATGGCCCATGCGAGTTGGGCGGCTGTGTATCAGCCCGGCTTCATCGCCGTCTTTGGCTTCAGCTGTACCGCCGCTTTCGCGGTGACCGTCGCTCTTCGACTGCGCGCGCGACGGCCTCTCGCCGACGCCAGCATCGACGGGCTGAACGCCGCTTACGGCAACACCGGCTATATCGGCATTCCGCTCTGCCTTGTCGCCCTCGGGCCGGCCAGCCAGACCGGGGCCGTCATCGCGACGATCTTCACCGCCTGCGTCCTCTTCGGCGGCGCGATCATTCTGGTTGAAATTGGTCTGCAGGCCGAAAAACGCGTTGGGCCTCTGGCGCTGAAGGTGGCCAGATCATTGGCGCGCAATCCGCTTGTGATCGCGCCGGCGCTCGGCTCCCTCGTCGCCGCTTCCGGCTTTGCAATTCCAGATCACGCGGAAATATTCTTCAAGCTGCTCGGCGGCGCGGCCTCTCCTTGCGCGCTCGTCGCGCTCGGATTGTTTTTCGCCGGCAAGAGCGCGCCAAAAAAACGCGATGACGGCGCCGTCGGCCTTCTCATCGTCCTGAAACTCGTCGGCCAGCCCGCGCTTGCCTGGCTGCTGGCTCGATACGTCTTCGCCCTGTCGCCGATCGCCGCCAGGACGGCCGTACTGATGGCGGCGCTGCCGACCGGCACCGGCGCTTTCATGCTCGCCGAATATTACCGGCGGGAGGCCGACGTCACCTCCGCCGTCATCCTCTTTTCGACGATTGCATCCTTGCTGACGATTTCGGCTTATCTGGCGTTCGGGGGTTGATAGGCGGAGGGCGCCGCCCTGCTCATCAACGCGGGTAGTACAGGATGAGAGCTCCTGGCGCGCCAAACGCAGCCCTCAATCATTGAACTCCCGCCCCGCGCGCACCTCTTTCACATAGCCGGCGCGGATGGTGAAATCGCCGAAATGTTCTCCGGGCGTGCGGTCGCGCGCATAATGAGCGGCGATCTCGCTGATCGCGGCGAGGATCGCCTCTTCGCCGACGTTTTCGAGATACATCTTGTTGAGGCGCTGGCCAAAGAAGCCGCCGCCGAAATAAAGGTTGTATTTTCCGGGCGCGCGGCCGGTGAGGGCGATTTCGGCGACATACGGCCTTGCGCAGCCGTTGGGGCAGCCGGTCATACGGATGGTGATCGGTTCTTGCTCCAGCCCATTCGCCGCGAGGATTTTTTCGATCCTGGTCACCAACGCGGGCAGATAGCGCTCGCTTTCGGCCATGGCGAGGCCGCAGGTCGGCAGGGCGACGCAGGCCATGGAGTTGAGGCGCAAGAGGCTCTGGTCATTGCGATGATCCAGCCCATACGCCTTCAACAGTGCGGCGATCTTCGATTTCTCCTTCTCCGGAATATCGGCGATCACGACATTCTGGTTGGGCGTCAGCCGGAACGTTCCCTGATGAACCTCGGCAATGGCGCGTAAACCATCGAGAAGCGCGAGATTCTCGCGGTTGACGATCCGCCCGTTCTCGACGAAGAGCGTGAAATGATGGCGGCCATCCTCGCCCTTGGCCCAGCCATAGGCGTCGCCATTGGTTGTCAAGGCGAAGGGGCGCGCCGGCGCCAGCGCGAAGCCCATGCGCCGCTCAATCTCCGCCTTCACCCAATCCAGCCCGAGATCGTCGATCGTATATTTGAAGCGGGCATGGGCGCGCGTCACGCGATCGCCATGATCGCGCTGGACGCCGATCACCGCGTCCGTCGCCGCGAGCAGCCTGTCCTTGGGAATGAATCCGATGACGTCGCCAAGCCGCGGATAGGTTTCAGGCGCCTGATCGGTGCGGCCCATGCCGCCGCCGATGGTGATGTTGAAGCCTTGAAGCCGGCCGTTTTCGGCTATGGCGATGAAGCCGAGGTCCTGCGTATAGACGTCGATGTCGTTGATCGGCGGAATGACGAAGCCGATCTTGAATTTTCTCGGCAGATATTGCTTGCCGAGGAAGGGCTCTTCGGGCTCCGACGTCGCAACGCGCTCCTCGCCGTACCAGATCTCATGATAGGCGCGCATATTGGGCATGGCGTGTTCGCTGAGCCGCTTCGCCGCGTCGTAAACCTCCGCGTGCAGCGAAGACAGGCCCGGATTGACGGAGGCCATGACGCCGCGCACGACGTCGCCGCAGGCGGCGATGGTGTCGATCAGAACCTCGTGCAGGCCGCGTATCGTGTCCTTGAGGTCGTTCTTCAACACCCAGTGAAACTGGAACGTCTGGCGGGTCGTCACGCGCAGCGAGCCATTGCCATAGGCCCGCGCGAGTTCGTCGAGCTTTCGCCATTGCGCGGGCGTGCAGACGCCGCCGGGAAGCCGCAGGCGGATCAGAAAGGAATAGGCTGGTTCGAGCTTCTGGCGGCGCCTCTCGTCGCGCAGGTCGCGATCGTCCTGCACGTAAATGCCGTGGAACTTCATGAGCTTGGCGTTGTCCTCGCCGCTGACGGCGCCGGTGATCGCGTCGAGAAGTCCCTCTTTGATCGTGCCGCGCAGATAATCGCTTCTGACCTTCATCCGCTCGTCGGGGCTGAGCCTGTCGAGCGGCTGGGAGATATCGCGGCTGCGGTCCGGATGGGGCAGGCTCTTCGTCATCGCAAAATCCTCAATAGACGTCGCGCTGATAGCGATGATCGCTCAGCAAGCCGCGCATATAGTGCTCGGCCGCGTCATGCGATCGTTTGCCATGCGTCTCGACGACGGAAATCAGAGCGGCGTGCACATCGGGCGCGAGCTTCGCCGCGTCGCCGCAGACGTAGACGTGCGCGCCCTCCTCCAGCCATGCGAAGACCTCGCGCCCGCCCTCGACGAGCCGATGCTGCACATATGCCTTGTTGGTCCGATCACGCGAGAAGGCGACGTCCATGCGCGACAAAACCTTGTCCTTGAGATAGGCCTGCCACTCGAGCTGATACAGAAAGTCGGTGCGGAAATTACGCTCGCCGAAGAATAGCCACGAGCGTCCTGTGGCGCCGCGCGCTTCGCGCTCCTGCATGAAGGACCGGTAGGGCGCGACGCCCGTGCCGGCGCCGATCATGATGATCGGAACGTCGTCGGCCGGCAGGCGAAAATGCGGATTGGACTGGATGTAGACCGGCGCCGTCGTGTCCGGCGCGGCGCGATCGGCGAGATGGCCGGACGCCACGCCGGCGCGGGGCTCGCCGTGCAGCATATAACGCACGGAGGAAACCGTGAGATGCGCTTCGCCGGGATTGGCTGCAAGGCTCGACGCGATCGAATAAAGGCGCGGCTGCAGCGGCCTCAGGCCCGCCAAAAAAGCTTCGGCTGAAACGCCGGGAGCCGGAAAGGCGCGGATGACGTCGATAATATGATTTTCGCGCAGATAGGCGGCGCGCGCTTCGGCGTGATCGTCGCCGGCGAGCTTGCTCAGCTCGGTTGCGCCGGAAATCTCGGCCCAATGTTCGATGAACCGCGGCGTCGCGGCGGTGATTTCAAATTTTGCCGCGAGCGCCTCGGCGAGCGGCGCCTCGCCGTCCTTCAACGCAAGCGGCGCCGAAAGATCAAGGCCGAGGACGCCCCCGATCTTCTCGACAAGGGCCGGATCGTTGCGAGGAAAAACCCCGAGCGCGTCGCCTGGCTCATAAGTGAGGCCCGAGCCCATCAACGAAACTTCGATATGACGCGTTTCCTTGGTCGAGCCGCGGCTGGTCAATATCAGATTGTCATTGATCGTCGCCGCGAAAGGGTTGCGCTTGTCGAAGACGGCCGGCGCCGGCCTTGCGCTCGTCAGGGCGGCGGCGATCGCGTGCTGCGCCGATTTGCCCTCGCTCAGCGCAAGCCGCGCCAGCGCGTCGGCGATCCAGGCGGCCGCCGGATCATCGTAATCGACGTCGCAGTCGACGCGCGGGATAAGCCGCTCCGCGCCAAGCTCTTCAAAGCGGCGGTCGAGCCGCTTGCCGGCCTCGCAATATTTCTCGTAGGTTGAATCGCCGAGCGCCAGCACGCCGAAACGCACGCCCTCCAGCGTCGGCGCCTTGCGTCCTTCGAGAAATTCAAAGAACGCCATTGCCGGCTGCGGCGGGTCGCCCTCGCCGTAAGTGCTTGCGATGATGAGAAGATCCTGCTCTTCCTTGAGGCGGCGCGGCTTATAGTCGCCCATGTCGACGACGCTCGCCTCAAGGCCGAGGGCCTTTGCTTCAGCGGCGGCGGTCCGCGCGAGAGCGGCGCTGTTGCCTGTTTCCGAACCGAAAAGGATTGTCAGCGTGCGCGCGGCGGCGGCCGTCGAAGGCGCCATTTCCGGGGGCGGCGTGACCGAGGCCGCTGGCGCGTCAGGGAGCGCCGTCGAAGTTTCGGCGCGGGCCGCTTCTATCCCGGCGAAATAGCCGCTGAGCCAAAGCGCCTGGCGTGGGCTTAAAGTCGCCGAGAGCGCATTGAGCTGCTCCCATTGCTGCGCGCTCAGCAGCCCGGGGCCTAGGAACTTCGAGGGGTCAACGCGTTGCAAATTCGCCGTCCTGATTTCACATAAAAATCCAGATATATACTTTAATTCTCGGATTTATTCTGTCTGTTTCTATCCGATGCGGCTATCCAAGGGCAAGATGATTATTCGTTGGCGGCCAAATCCGCTTTCAGACTGATCGAAAAATAGCGCCTCGCGACGAGGCGAGTGCGCGTCTTGCCAAGCAACCTTCCCTTCGATAACCTTGAAACCGTCGCATGCCGCGCGCCCCTGCCACAAATGCACGCTGGTTCAGTTATCTGCGAATCCTTTCGGCAGAATTGACGCTGCTTTCGTGTGCGCGCCGCGCACAAAAGGCGCCCTGCGGGGATGCGCGAACAAACGATGCGGGAGGCCGTTCTTAGGCGGCTTCTGAAACTGGCGAAGGGTCGAAACTTATCGCCCTGGCGGAGAAAACACGAATGTGGCGGCAGGTCTGTGATCCGTTTGGCGCCCCCGTAGCGTCGCTTCTCCCTCGCCAAGCCGCCATTCCTTTCTCTCCTCGGGTCGGTCACTCTCCTTCGCCAAAACCAGCGCACACGCTGGCTCTGTCTTGATAATGTCATCAGGAATGGGTTTTGAAGCGCCCATGAGCGACGCTGCCTGTCTCGCGCGCGACTCGACGCGGCGAGCCGCCGCACCGCGCGTAATTGCCGAACTGTTCCGCGCACGTAACAAGACGATCGACAAGAAATAAAACGGGGAGGAAATATGTTCCATCAATTGCTGACGCCGGTTGCGGGCAACCTGGCCTTGTCCTTTGTGGTCGCGGCTGTGCCGATCGTCGTCGTGCTGGTCATGCTCGGCGTGTTGCGCCGCCCGGCATGGCAGGCCTCGCTGGGCGGACTCGTCGTCGCCTTTTTCATCGCTGTCCTCGTCTGGCGATTTCCGGTCCCGCTCGCCCTCAACAGCATTGTCGCGGGCGCGGTGTTCGCTCTATGGCCGGTGATGTGGATCGTCTTTAACGCGCTGTTGCTCTATAATATTTCGGTCATATCCGGCCGTTTTGATGCGTTCCGCGATTGGGTTCTGAACCACCTGCCGAATGACCGCCGAATCGTGCTGGTTGTCATCGGCTTCTGTTTCGGCTGTCTCCTCGAAGGCATCTCCGGCTTCGGCACGCCGGTCGCGATCACCAGCGCCTTGCTGATCCTCGTCGGCTTTCCGGCGCTCGAGGCGCTCACCTTCACGCTGATTTTCAACACGGCGCCCGTCGCGTTCGGCGCGCTCGGCGCGCCCGTCACGGTGCTTGGCCAGGTCACAGGCCTCTCGCCGGTGACGCTCGGCGCCATGATCGGGCGGCAGCTGCCGTTTATAGCGATGCTGCTGCCGTTCTACGTCATGGCGATCTACGGCGGGATGCGCTCGGTGCGCGCCTTGTGGCCCGTGCTGGCCGTCGCGGGAGGCAGCTTTGCGTTCGGCCAGTTCGTCTCCTCGAACTATCTCGACTATGCGCTGACCGATGTGCTCTCATCGCTCACCGCGTTGATCGCGACGCTGGCTTTCCTCCGCGTCTGGAAGCCCGCGCCCGACCCGGAGTTTTCGGTTTCGCTCCGGACCGTTCAAACAGGCGGCGCCGATCTCGCCCCGAAAGCGCATGGAAGTCAGATGTCCGCGTGGCAGGGATGGCTGCCCTGGCTCATTGTCTCGGCGGTCGTGATCGTTTGGACCCATCTCAAGGTGTTCACGATCGGCCAGCAGTCGATTCCATGGCCCGGCCTGCACAATGAGGTGCTTATCACTCTCTACAATAACAAGCCTTACGCCGCGAACTGGGTGTTCCAGCCACTGGCGACAGGCACCGCGATCCTGCTGTCCACGATCCTCACCGCCGCCCTCGTCGGCGTCGGCCCTCGCCGGTTCATCGGGTGCATTGGCACTACCTGGCGGCAGAGTCGACTCGCCATTCTGACCGTCGCCCTGATCGTGGGGCTCGCCTATCTGATGAACTACTCAGGGCTGAATTACACGCTGGGCCTTGGCGTCGCCTCAATGGGGTTCATCTTTCCGCTTGTCTCGCCGTTCCTCGGCTGGATCGCGGTGTTCCTCTCCGGCAGCGACACATCAGGCAACGCGCTGTTTGGCAACTTGCAGGTCGTGGCGGCCAATCAGCTTGGCCTCAATCCCGTGCTCATCGCGGCCACCAACTCCTCGGGCGGGGTGATGGGCAAGATGATCTCGCCGCAGAACATTTCGACCGGCGCTTCGGTGACCGATCTTAAAGGGCAGGAGGGCGTGGTCTTCGCGCGCACTTTCAAGCACAGCATTGTGCTGACCCTGCTGCTTGGGCTCATCGTGTTGGTGCAGCAGTATGTCACGCCGTGGATGATTCCGGTTCATTAAGCGAGAAAACTTGCCTCGCAACGCCGCAGGCCTATGATTCACGTGGATGATGCTGCATTAAGCCCATGCTCAAGGTCGGACTTTTCGTCACATGCCTTGCCGATATGTTCCGGCCGCGCATGGCGTTCGCCGCGCTCGCCCTTCTGGAGCGCGCCGGATGCGAGGTGATTGCGCCACGCCTTCAGACCTGCTGCGGCCAGCCGGCCTTTAATTCGGGAGATTCGGCCGACGCGCGCAAAATCGCCAAAAAGGTCATCGCCGCCTTCGAGGATTTCGATTATGTCGTGGCGCCTTCAGGCTCCTGCATGGGCATGATCAAGCTGCATTATCCGGAGCTTTTCGCAGACGATCCTCTGTGGCGCCCGCGCGCGGAAAATCTGGCGGCCAAGGGATATGAGCTGATCAGCTTCCTCGTCGACATTTGCCGCTATCGCCCCGAGGGCGTGAAGCTGCGGGCGAGCGCCACTTACCATGATACCTGTTCCGGCCTGCGCGAACTCAAAGTCGAACGGCAGCCGCGCGCTCTTCTCGCCGACGTCGAAGGCTTGATCCTGACGCCGCTGCCCGAGGTTCAATCCTGCTGCGGCTTCGGCGGCACATTCTGCGTCAAATATCCGTCGATCTCGAATGCGATCGTCGAAGCGAAGGCAAAAAACATCGAATCGACGCAGGCCGACCTGCTTCTTGGCGGCGATCTCGGCTGCCTCATGAACATGGCCGGTAAACTGCACCGGCGCGGCTCCCGCGTCCGCGCTTTTCACGTCGCCGAAATCCTTGCCGGCATGGGCAATGGTCCGGCGATCGGCGAGGAAGCCTAAGCAATGTCAGCTCCAGCGCACGCGGCATCCGTCGATTCCTTCAAGGCGCGCGCCGACGCCGCGCTCGCAGACCCCAATCTCAAGATCGCGATCGACCGCACGACGCGCACGGCGCGGCAAAAGCGCGAGGCCGCCGTCGCCGATTGGCCGGGTTTTGCAAAAGCCCGCGATCTCGGCCGCCGCATCAAGGATCACGTGATCGAAAACCTCGATCATTATCTGATCGAGTTCGAGCGCAACGCCCGCGCCTCCGGCGCCGTCGTGCATTATGCCGCGACCGCGGACGAGGCCTGCCGCATCGTCATCGGCATTTGCCGGGACGCAAAGGCGCAGACGGTGACGCGCTCCAAGTCGATGCTGGGCGAAGAGATTGGGCTGCCCCATGCGATGGACGAAGCCGGCTTGACGCGCGTCGAGACCGATCTTGCCGAGCACATCGTCCAGCTTGCCCATGACCGGCCCTCGCACATCATCTGGCCCGCCCTGCATCACAAGCGCGAAGACATCGCCGCGCTGTTTCGCGAGCATCACCACATGCCTCTCAACGGCGACGACGTCGGCTCCATGGTCGAAAGCGCAAGGCGCGAATTACGCGGCAGCTTTCTCGGCGCGGATGTGGGGATCAGCGGCGCGAACTTTCTCATCGCCGACAGCGGCGCCGTCTGCACCGTCACGAATGAAGGCAATGCCGAGCTGACGACGACCATCCCGCGCGTCCATATCGTGACGGCGGGCATCGAAAAGCTCGTGCCGAGCCTCTCCCACGCTTTCGTGCTTTTGCGTTTGCTGGTGCGCTCGGCGACGGGCGCCGACATTACCCAATATACGACCTTCCATTGCGGCCCAAAGCAGTCCGGCGACCTCGACGGACCGCGCGAATTCCATATCGTTCTCGTCGACAACGGCCGCACGCGTATGCTGGCGCAGGGCCTTGCCGCGATGCTGCGCTGCGTGCGCTGCGGGGCCTGCATGAACCATTGCGTCGTCTACAATGAAATCGGCGGCCATGCCTATGGCGGCGTCTATCCGGGACCGATGGGCTCGGTGCTGACTCCGGTTCTCGACGGCCTGGCGAAGTCGCGCGATTTGCCGAATGCCTGCACCCTCAACGGCCGCTGTCAGGAAGTCTGTCCGGTCGACATTCCATTGCCGACGATGTTGCGGGGATGGCGCGAAAAAAGCTGGGCCGAAGGGCTGGAGCCGAAGACGCAGCGCAGCTTTCTCGGATTATGGGCGTTCGCCGCCACCTATCCGTTCCTTTACCGCATCGGAACGCGGCTCGCGATCCGGGCGATCCGGCTCTTTGCCAAGGAAGGCTGGATCAGCAAACTGCCCCTGGCTTCCGGCTGGACCCGCTATCGCGATTTCCCCAAGCCGCCCGCGCGCAGCTTTTTTGAGGACTACCGCGCGCACAACCGAAAGACTCCCTCTTGAGCGTAAGGGAGGAAATTCTGGCCGCGATCCGGCGCAACCTGCGCCGCGAAGCAAATGACCCGGCCGAGATCGCGGCGCAGGCCGCTGCGCTGGCGCTGGAATCGAACGAGAGCCGCCCCCGCCTTCCCGGCGGCGATGTCGTGGACGCCTTCGCCGCGCGGCTTGTCTCAGCCAAGGTCGTCGGCGCCAGCGTCGATCGCATCGGCAAGCTTGAAGACACACCGGCCGCGGTCGCCCGCTATTGTGACGCTCACGGCCTCGAACATGCGCTGGCGTTGCAGCCCGATCCGGATTTGCGGCGGCTCGACTGGAGCGGCTTTACCCTCAAGACGGCGATCGCCGGCGATGAAAGGCTCGCCGTCGCAAAGGCGCGCTGGGCCATCGCAGAGACTGGAACCTTCGTGTTCCACTCGGGACCCACGTCTGCGACCTTACTGTCCTTCCTGCCGCTGCATCACATCTGCGTTATCGAACGCGAGCGGATCCTTCTCTACCTCGAAGATTATGCGCTGGCCGAAAAGGGCGCCGGGGCGCCTCGCAATGTGAATCTCATCACCGGCGCGAGCGGCACGGCTGACATCGAGGGGACGCTCGTCAGAGGCGCGCATGGCCCCAAGTTTCTTCACGCGATCATCATAGATGCGCGGGCCTCGATTCAGACGCCATAGCGCGCCATAAACAGAGCGACGGCCTCTTTTGCGTGGCTCGACCGCTGCGTGTCGGAAAACACTGCCCCCCCAACCAGGCTCAGACATTGGTGATGGGCGATGACGGCGCCGAGAAAGAGCCTCGCGGCCAGATCGGCATCGGCGCAACGCAGCTCCCCGCGTTTGGTCGCCGCCTCGAGATAGCCCGTGATCCGATTAAGGACGCGGCCTGGACCCTGCGCATAGAAAATGCGGCCAAGGTCTGGCTCCCTCGGCGCCTCCGCCACAACGACCCTATAGAGACAAAGCGAATCCGCGCTGCTGAGGAAGCGCAGGAGGTTCAGCGCCAAATCGAGGAGAACTTTCTCGGGCCGACCAGATAATTCGCTCTCCTCGCCGCCTGTGATGCGCAAAGAGCGGCGCCGCACGACCTCGGAAAACATCGCTTCTTTGGAGCCAAAGTGCCTGTAGAGCGTTTCCTTTGAGGCGCCCGCGCGCGCGGCAATGATCTGCATCGTCGTCTCAGCATAACCGCGCTCAAGAAACACATCCTCAGCAACAGCGGCGATCTCGTCACGGCGTTTGTCGCCGCGCGGCACCCGCTTTGCTTGAGAGAGAATGGACATCGTTGACTTGCATGCTTTCACGCTGTAACCGTACCAAAGAGTTCGGTTGATAGATGCTATGCACCGGAATAGGCCCTTCGCGCAAGCCTTATTGGTTTGAGCAGCATCCCCCAGGTTCGACGGATTGCAAGATGGATCGACAATCAGAGACTGAGCTGTTGCGCGAATACGGTGAGAAGGCCCCCGAGGCCGACGCCCCCGAACTGGCGGAGGAGGATCGTCCGACAGGGGAAGAGGACGACACCCCATCTGAAGACACGGCGCAGCCTCCCAAGAAGAAGCGCTCCTTCCTGCTTGTCGGTTTCCTTGTCATCGCGGCGCTCGTCGCGGGCGGCGCTTATCTCTATTTGTCGACGCGCGATATTCAATCAACGGACGACGCCTATACCGACGGCCGCGCAGTGACGATTGCGCCGCAGATCTCGGGACTCGTCGTCTCGCTTGATGTCAGCGACAATCAGTTCGTGCGCAAGGGCGAGGCGCTGATCCATATTGATCCGAGGCAATATATCCAGAATCGCGATTCCGCCCAGGGCGCGCTTGATCTCGCCAAGGCGCAGCTCGCTGGCCTCAAACTCGGCGCGGAAGTGGCGCGGAAGAATTTCCCGGCGCAATTGAAGCAGGCGCAGGCGCAGCTTGCCTCCGCGCAGGCCGCCGCCGCGAGGGCGCAAGCCGATTATCAACGCCAGCGCAGCCTGCCGAAGCCGGCGACAACTCAGCAGGAAGTCGACGCCGCCACCGCGGCGCTGCGCCAGGCCGAAGCTCAGGTGGCGCTCGCCGAAGCGCAGGTGGCGCAGGCAGAGCCCGTGCCGCAACGGATCGGCCAGGCCGACGCGGAAGTCGGCCAGCTCCATGGCCAGGTCGAACAGGCTCAGGCAAAACTCGATCAGGCGAATTTGAACCTCGAGTGGACTGTCGTGCGGGCGCCGCAGGACGGCTGGATCACCAAACGCAACGTCGAGGTCGGCAATTATGTGACGCCCGGCCAGTCGATCTTCTCGATCGTCTCGCCGGATGTCTGGGTGACGGCCAATTTCAAGGAAACCCAGCTCGACCGCATTCGTCCGGGCCAGCCGGTCGACATTGAAGTCGACGCCTATCCCCATCTTGATCTGAAGGGCCACGTCGACAGCATTCAGCTGGGATCGGGATCGAAATTCACGGCCTTCCCGCCAGAGAATGCGACCGGTAATTTCGTGAAGATCGTTCAGCGCGTGCCGGTCAAAATCGTCATCGACAGCGGCCTCGATCCAAAACTGCCGCTTCCCCTCGGCGTCTCCGTCGTGCCGACGGTGAAGCTGAAATGAGCGCGGCCGTTGCGCGGGCCGCCGGCTCGCCCGGGGCAAGATCGCGCGAGGCTGGCGCAAAGGGCTCAAAGTCCCGTGCGGCAGCCCATTCGCACGGACATGAGGCGGAGGCCGCATGGAAGCCGGGACACAATCCATGGGCGATCGCCGTCGTCGTCACCTTGGCGGCGTTCATGGAAATCCTCGACACGACGATCGTCAATGTCGCGCTGCCGCATATCGCCGGCAGCCTCTCATCGAGCAACGATGAGGCGACCTGGGCTCTCACCTCTTATCTCGTCGCCAACGGCATCGTTCTGACGATTTCAGGCTGGCTCAGCTCGGTCATCGGCCGCAAGCGCTATTTCATCATCTGCATCTCGATGTTCACCGTGTGCTCGTTTCTCTGCGGCATCGCGGACAGCCTGCCGCAGCTCGTCGCCTTCCGCCTGCTGCAGGGCTTTTTCGGCGGCGGCATGCAGCCGAGCCAGCAGGCGATCATCCTCGACACATTTCCGCCCGAAAAACGCGGCGCAGCGTTCGGCGTGACGGCGATTGCAACCATCGTCGCCCCCGTGCTCGGACCGACCCTTGGCGGCCTCATTACCGACACTTACAACTGGCGCTGGATTTTCTTCGCCAATCTGCCGGTTGGCCTGATCACCGTGTTCTTCGTCTCCGTTCTGGTCGAGGACCCGCCCTGGGCAAAACGGATGTCGCGGCGCATCGATGTCATCGGCCTCGCTCTGATTACGCTCGGCCTCGGCTGCCTGCAGGTGATGATGGACCGTGGCGAGGATGAAGATTGGTTCAGCTCATCCTTCATCCAGGTGATGGCGGGCCTCGCCATTTTCGGCATCATTGGCGCGATCGTCTGGCTCAAGGTCGCAAAGCATCCAATCGTCAATCTCGACGTCTTCAAAGACAAGAATTTTGCGATGGGGTGCGTCTGCATCTCCGCCGTCGGCGCCACTCTTTACGCAGGCGCCGTCGTCATTCCCCAATTCGCCCAAACGGTGATCAACTATAACGCGACCTGGTCGGGCCTCATTCTCTCTCCAGGCGGCATAGCGATCATCCTGCTGATCCCGATCATCGGCGTGGCGATGCGCTTCGTTCAGACCCGCCTCATCATCGCGACCGGATTCTTCGTCATGGGGGCGGCGTTTTTCTATTCGAGCCGCCTGACGCCGAACATCGATTTCTTCACGCTGGTGACGATGCGCGCGGCGCAGACCGCGGGACTTGCTTTTCTGTTCGTTCCGATCAGCACGATCGCCTATATCACCTTGCCGCGGCGCCTGAACGGCGATGCGACGGCGCTGTTCACCATGTTCCGCAACGTGTTCGGCTCGGTCGGAATCTCACTCGCGACGGCGATGATCACCGAGCGGACGCAAGCGCATCAGGCGCAGCTTTCGAAATGGGCGACGCCCTTCCATCAACCCTATAACGAGCTGGTCGCAAGTTACCAAAGAACGCTTGTCGGAATGGGACACGCGGCAGGCGCCGCGCACGACCTCGCGGTCGGAATGGTCTATCAGGCCTTCCGCGCCCAGGCGCAGATCCTCGCCTATTCCGATGTGTTCCTTTACGTGGGCGTCGTCGCCTTCTGCGTCGTGCCCTTCTGTTTCTTCCTGACCAACAAAAAGGCTGGCGGCGGTCCGGCCGCCGCGGTCCACTAGACTATGACGGCTTCAACAATGAAGTTCATTTTGATCGCTGTGATAATGCGGCAAAGCCGCCCTTTTTCGAAACCGCGTTCTTGATATGATGAATGACATTCTGAGTGCAGAGAAATGCGGGCGGGACTTGATTTCTGCGCGGACCGCGTCAGAACCCTTATGATCGGGACTTTTATGATCAAGAGACACGGCATAGGGTTGGCGGCGGCGACGCTGGCTTCTCTTTTGACGAGCGGCTGCTATTCCGTCGGACCGGATTTCACGCCGCCCGATCCATTGCTGCCGCGCGCCTCCTTTTTCGGCAAGCCCGTGGCGCGCAGCCAGGAGGAGAGAGCGGCGGACGCGGCGACGGCCGACGCCGCTCGCGCCCCCGCCGACGCCGCCTGGTGGAAGGCGTTTCATGATCCGACCCTGACCTCGCTCGTCAACCGCGTCGCGGACGCCAATCTTGACGTCGCGACGGCGACGCTGCGGCTCGGCGAGAGCCGCGACCAGCGCGGCGTCGCCGCCTCGGCGGCGCTGCCCTCGATCAACGGCAACGGCTCCTACCAGCGCGAACTCTACAGCAAGAACGGCGTCCTGAGCCTGGCCGGACCCAATCTGAACATACCGCCCGTTAGCGTCTGGCAGACCGGCTTTGACGCCTCGTGGGAGCTCGACATCTGGGGCCATGTCAGACGTCAGGTGGAGGCGGCCGATGCGCAGGTGGAGATGGCGGAATATCAGCGCCGGGACGTGCTCGTTTCAGCCTTCGCCGAAGTCGCGCGCGATTATGTGGCGCTGCGCGGCGCGCAGGCGCAGATCGCCATCGCCAACGACAATCTGAAGAGCGCCAGCGAAATTCTGGCGCTGACGCGCACACGCGCCGCCAAAGGATTGACGAGCGGCCTCGATGTCGAAAACGCCGCCGCGCTCGTTGAGAGCATCCGCGCGCAGTTGCCCAGCCTCGAAAACGAGGTCGACGTCGATATCAACGCGATCAGCCTGATCCTCGACGAACAGCCGGGCGCGTTGAAGGGCGAACTCGCGCGCGTGAAGCCGGCGGCGCCGACCCCGCCGCGAGCTCCGCTCGGGATTCCCTCGGAGCTGGCGCGGAGGCGCCCTGACATCAGGGCGGCGGAGGCGCAGCTGCATGCGGCGACCGCGAATATCGGCGTCGCCGTCGCCGATTTCTATCCGAGCGTCAAATTGAACGGCAATATCGAACTCAATGCGCTTTCCCTCAAAACGCTCTGGAAAGGCAGTTCGCTGCAATATATGGCTGGACCAGCCGTCGAGCTGCCGATTTTTGAGGGCGGCCGGCTGAAATCCACCCTCCAGCTGCGCACCAGCCAGGAACAGGAAGCCGCCATCAACTATCACAAGACCGTGCTTCAGGCCTGGCATGACGTCATCAATGCATTCAACGCTTACGGCGCCGAACAACGGCGGCGCGACAGCCTGAAGGCGGAGGTCGATCATTCGCGCGAAGCGCTGGCGCTGTCGCGCACACGTTACAACAATGGCGTCGCGGACTTCATCACCGTACTTGACGCGGAGCGCACTCTCCTTCAGGCGCAGCAGCAGCTTGCGCAAAGCACGACCAACGTCTCGACCAATCTCATCCAGCTCTACAAAGCGCTCGGCGGCGGCTGGGAGTCGACATTCCCGAATGAGCCGCCGCATCCCGCCGAGGCCGCGCTCTCGCTGGAATGACAGCGGCTCCCTTCATCGCAAGGGGACGATAGCTCGCGACGATCAGATTCGGCGGCTGGCGGAGCAGCCTCAGGCGGTTCCGACGCGACGCCCGAGCGTTGCGGCCGATTTCTCGGCAGGCCACTCGGACCCGATCCGAAGGTCTCGAACAAGAATCCGGCGCAAAGCTTCCGAAAGGAGATTGCTCAACGCCTCAGCTTCGCCATCGGCCTCGGAATGGGCGGTTCGCCGCGACATCCGCCGCCAGGCTTGATCAGCGGCGTCCAAGGCGAAATTCACCAGCGCGTTGACAATAAAACTCTCGGCGGAGACGCCTCTATGCGCTGCAACGGCGCGGATTTCATCGGAAAGGTCCGGCTCAACCCGATCAAGAATGAGCGTCGCAGGCAGCGACCCGGACCGCAAGCCGGCGATCAATTCGCGCAGCCGGAGAGGCTCTTCCTCGCCTATTCTGATCTCACCGCCGATCGGGGCAAAGTCGAATATCAGCATGATCGTCCCGGCTCCAGCTAGAGCATTGGCCATTGAAGCGACACGCAGCTAGCATAGCATTAACGGATCCTCTCAGCCAAAGTTCATTTGGCGAAAAGTCAAATTCACACACGCCCTTCTCCATCCAACAGCATTGTCAGACGGAATTTTAGATGCCGACCAGATTTTGCCTGATCCGCCACGGTGAAACCGCTTGGAACGCGGCCGGCAGGTTGCAAGGCCATGTGGACATCCCCTTGAACCACGTCGGACGAGCGCAGGCGAAAGCGGCGGCAAGGACGCTCGCGACGCTGAGCTTTAATGCAATCTACAGCAGCGACCTTGCGCGCGCCTTGCAGACGGCGACGGACGCTTCGCCGGGCCTTGGCCTCGATATCGTGGCGACGCCGGCCTTGCGGGAACGCTGTCTTGGGGTGTTTCAAGGGCTGACGCACGCGGAGGCGCAAGCGCGCTACCCATCCGATTACGCCCGATTTCGCGCACGTGAACCGGACCACGCTCCGCCCGGCGGCGGCGAGAGCCTGCGCGATTTTTCAGCGCGCATCGAGGCGGCTTTGACGAGCGCTGCTGACCAGCGGCGCGGCGAGACGGTGCTTGTCGTGACGCATGGCGGCGTGCTTGACGTCGTGCGCCGGCTCGCGACGGGCCAGGGGCTTCAGGCGAAACGCGATTTCCCGCTGCTCAACGCCGCGCTGAACTGGATCGAGAGACGGGACGGCCGCTGGCTTTTGGTAAGCTGGGGAGAGACCGCCCATCTTGAGGCCGCGCGCGACGAGATTTTCGACGCGATGGCGGACCGCGTCGACGCAAGCTGAGCTTTATCGCCCTTTGGCGGGACGGCGCGGGCGCGACATGAGAAGAAGCGCTATGCTGGCGAGCGGGAGGATAATGTCGAGATAGAAGACCGGGCCGGCGTTGCCGGGAGCAAAATTTCCCGCGGCGATCATCTGCCGCACATGCCCGGCGGCGTCGCCGAGGAGAAAGATAGCATTGACCAGCACGGTCGCGGCCCGAAAGCCGAAGCTGGCGCGAAAAGCGGCGCAGCCGGCGACGCCGAACGCAAGGTCAGCCATGCCGACCTCGAACTGAAAGGGGCTGTTCTCCCAGCCAATGAATCGGGCGGTCATCTCGGGGTAGGCGAGATGGAAGAAGGCGCTCCACAAGCCGCCGATCCCGATCGGCAGAAGCAGCAGCCAGGAGAGCGTGCGCTCCGCCGCCGGACCTTTGCGATCCAATGCCGCGCAGGCCAGCGCTGCAATGAAGAGAACGCTCGAGAAATTCACCAGAACGAGACGAATGAGACTGCCAATGATTGACTGATCCATGCTCACGTCTCACGTGGAAATGTCTGGCGGCGCGAGCACGGCGGCGCCAGAAATGCGGCCATGGCGCAGATCCTCGAGCGCCTCGTTGGCGCGCTCCAGCGGATAGAGGGTGGTCGAGGTTTTGACCGGAACCTCCGGGGCGAGGGCGAGAAACTCCTCAGCGTCCCGCCGCGTCAGATTTGCGACGGAGCGGATCATCCGCTCCTCCCAGAGATCGGCATAGGGAAAGGCCGGTATGTCGCTCATGTGAATGCCGCCGCAAACGACGGTTCCGCCCTTCGCCAGCGCGCGCAGCGCGGCCGGAACCAGCGCCCCGACGGGAGCGAAAATCAGCGCGGCGTCGAGAGGCGCGGGCGGCGCCGTCAAGGAGCCGCCGGCCCAGACTGCGCCGCATTCACGGGCAAAAGCCTCGGCCCCCTCATCACCCGGCCGGGTGAAGGCATAGATCTCCCAGCCCTGATGCTTTGCGACCTGCGTGATGATATGCGCTGCGGCGCCGAAGCCGTAAATGCCAAGGCGACGTCCTTCGCCGGCAAGCCGCAAAGACCGGTAGCCGATCAGCCCTGCGCACATCAGCGGCGACGCCGCGACGTCGGAATAAGCGTCTGGCAGCAAAAAACTGAAGCGCTCGTCGGCGACGGTGAATTGCGCAAAGCCGCCGTCGATGTCGTAACCGGTAAAACGCGCCTTGTCGCATAGGTTTTCACGGCCGGACCGGCAGAAATCGCAAACGCCGCAGGTCCAGCCAAGCCAGGGCACGCCGACGCGATCGCCGAGCTTGAAGCGCGTCACTTTCGCGCCGAGGCCCGCCACCACGCCGGTAATCTCGTGTCCAGGAATGAGCGGCAGTTTCGGCCGCGTCAGTTCCCCGTCGATGATATGGAGGTCCGTGCGGCACACGGCGCAGGCGCGCACCTTGATCAGCAGTTGATGCTCGTCCGGCCGCGGCGGCGCAACCTCCTTCAGAGAGAGGGGTTTGCCGGGACCTTCAAAAATCATCGCTTTCATCGGCGCAACATCCGTTTTCACCCAAGACTCATGGCGGCGCCAACTATCGCCCCGAGCGCGAGCGTCTCAAATCCCAATCCTTCATTTTTCCCCTTCTATGACGCGGCGTCGACCTCAAGCCTGTGCTGGCCAGCCTCGGTTTGGCGCGCTAGTCTGCGTCCCGGTTTGTCTTATCGCAAACGCGGGCGAGCTTGGGGCGCTACACTTCGAAAAGTTCTTCGGATCGAACGCCTCGAATAATTCAGGCAGGGAGATTGTCATGACCGCGAAAAAACTCGAAAAAGCCGAATGGGGTCCATATTTCGACCATCTGAGCAAGACGCTGAAAGGCGCGCAGGCGGAGATCGAAGTCGCATCCCTAAAGCTCGGCGACCAGGTTGAAGCCTCGTGGCTGCCGCTCATCGGCCTCGTCTACGACCCTAAGGATAACATCATCGAAGTCGCGCTCGATGGGATCGATCATCTGATCGCCAAGCCCCGCGATGTTTTTGTCGACGCCGGAGAGGAAGCGCTGGCAAGCGTCGAAATCGTCGATGGAGACGATAACCGGCAGATCGTCAGGTTCCGGCAGCCGCTCGCCTTGCCGCCGCCGGCAAGGTAATCGGCAGCGCAGGCTTCTCTCGTCATCCTCAGCGTGAGGAGGACAGGTCGAGCTGGAACAATTCTCTGATGCGATCCGCCAGGCGCTTTGCGGAATGCTCGGCGCGGCCTGACCCGGCGGCTTCGTCCGCCGCCTGCATGGCGCGGCGGCGGGCCAGGGCCTGCCCCAGCTCCTGCGAAAGGGTCAGGCGCTCACGCAGAACGGGAGCAAGATCGTCCGCCTTGATTTCGTAGACGACCGCGTGGGTCAGCGCCCTGATCGTGCCGTGCTGCGGCTCTCCGAGCAAAAGACCGCCTTCACCGAAATAATCGCCGGGCGCGAGCCGCACCAATTCATGTTCGCGCCCGTTCACTTCATGATAAAGCGCAAGCGCGCCCGACTGCAGGATGGCGAGCGTTTGCGACACGGCGCCGCGCTCGATCACAGCCTCGCCGGCCGCGTATTCCGTACGTTTCATCTTTTCGGCGAGCAAGGTCATGTGCTCATTGCCGAGCGAGGAGAACAACGGCAGATTCTTGATGATTCGCTCGGGCGTCCGCATTGGCTGCGTCGCCTCCGCGCCCGCCGCAGGCGGCAAGACGTCCCCCTGGGCCGGAGCAAACTTCAGTCCAGCCGCCGCGGCGTGCCGGAAAACGCGATCCAGAACTTCATTTCGCGCGTCGTCGACAACCGACCGGTTGGGAATGCGATATCTCAGCTCCAGCTCGATCGCGGACGCGCTGAGCGACTTGATCGCGACGTTAGGGGCGGGATCATGCAGGATGACGTTGCAACTCGCCAGCACCTCGAGGGCGATATCGACGAAATGCGAGGGCGGAATGGTCGGCTCGAGCCGCACGGCGGTTGTGACGACATGCGCCTCGTCGGGATAGCTGACGTTGATGAGCTTGGCTTTGGCGAGAACGCTGTTCGGTATGATCGCAAGATCATGGCTTGCGGTCAGGAAATGAACGGCCTGCCAATTGGCTTCGACGATCTTGCCCTCGATTCCGCCGTCGATGATGATCCAGTCGCCGATGCGATACGATCGTCCAAGATTGATCGCAATGCCTGAAAAAACGTCCGCGAGGGTGCTCTGAAGGGCAAGACCTGCGATGATGGCGACGGCGCCCGACGTCGCGAAAAGCGCGCCGACGGGAACATTGAAGACGTTACCGACAATCGCCAAAAGAACGCCGAGGTAAATCAGGCCGGCGATCAGCTGCTGGAACAGCCGGCTCTCGTGCGGCCTTCGCTCAAAGATTACAAAGGCGTCGACGATGCCGACGAGACTTCGCGCCAGCGCGACCCACCATAAAATCTCGAGGAGATAAACGCCGGTCTGGCCCGTCGCGCCTGGCGCGGGCTCGCCGCTTGGCAGATAAGGCTCGATTCCCTGACTGACGAGAACGGCGGTAAGCGCAATAAAAAGCCCGATCCTCCCGGCAAGCCGCCACATTGCGTCGCGCCGGAAGGATAATATGAGCAGGGAAAGCGCCGCGACGAAAAGAGCTGCGATCGCGACAGCGATCTGCGGATGGTTGGCGATCACCGGCGGCCAGGGCGGCACGTGTCTTTGACTTTCTCCGGCCAGCGGCTCAGATCGCATTTATCCCGCAACCGCGGGCCGCCTCCGCCTCAGCGCCTTTTCATGCGAGGGGACGCCGGGCCGCCTGGTCAGAACAGGATCGGATAAGAGGCTAGAGAAATTTTCCGGTTCGGCGCAACCGTAAAATACTCCAGTCCGGATTTCTTTTGCTTCGGTTCGAAGACTTCACGACAGGCAGGACTGAGATCGCTGACATGCTGGATCAAACATTCTTTGATGCGCTCCGCGTCCGGAATATAGGCCTGACACAAATTCAGCGCGTCTGGCGTGCAGGCCTCGCGCTCCTCAGGGGTTCCCTCAAGTCCCTGCGCGCAGGCGGCCGAAGCCGAAAAAGCGAAGATCACGCCAAGCAGGCCGCCGCGTTTCGCCCGCGCCGCTCTTACTGATGGATTGGCTGCCGCCAGCCCGGTATCCGCCTCACCCATTTACATCTCCGATCAATGCGGTCGCCGCGGCGGTCCTTTGTCCCTTGCGAGCGACGTTCTCGTTTGACTTCTGTTATGAAAGCAAGTCGTGGATGACCCCAATCGGTTTGTCAATTTCCGTCCGGCCAAAGACACGTTGAAGCCAGTGAAACGCCGCGGCCATGAAATGGATGCGAGGAGCGGCGCCTTACCGATCGAGGGGCCTTGACGTCACAGCTTTGCCGCGACCTCGACCCCGGCCCGCGCAATCTGCTCGTCCTCCGAGGATTGCACTCCCGAAATGCCGATGGCGCCGACGACTCGGCCCTCGTTGAGCAAAGGCAGGCCGCCCTGGATCGGCGTGGCCCCCGGAAGCGTCAGCATCACCGCGCGGCCGCCGGCGACAGCCTCTTCGATGCTTTTCGTCGACCGCTTGAACAGGAAGGCGGTGCGCGCCTTCTCCTGCGACACGGCGACGGAGCCAATGCCTGCGTCGTCGAGACGCTGCAAATAAATGAGGTTGCCGCCATCATCGACGATGGAAATCGTGACGTTCCAGTTGTTTTTCAGCGCTTCGGCTTCCGCCGCCGCCGCGATCGCCTTGGCGTCGGCAAGGGTCAGGCTCTTTTTCGTGAACATGGCTTTTCTTCCCTTCGTGTCGGCTCGATGGCGGTCCTTGCGCCTTCATCCGTCTCGCGAGATCGGATATTGTCCCCGCGCCGCGCGGCCGAGCTTCGGCCGGTTTTAACGCGCCCCGACGCGCTTCCACAAGCGCCCCTCGCGCCGGCGTTTCATTTATCGGCTGCGACTGATCAGCGCCAGGCGCGGCGACGGCGCTGTTCGGCGCAAGGCGGATTTGCGTTTCATCGGATCCAGGATGACGGGAATTTGAATCGATCGCGCCCGCGAATTTTGCTTGGTCGAGCGTGATCCACACAATTTGCACGCCCTCGCGACTGCAATCATGCGCCAGCGGAGAAGAAACCGATGAAAGCTGTCGGCTACCGGACGTCCCTTCCCGTTGAAGCAGACGATGCGCTGCTTGACCTCGACATTGCCGCGCCGGCGCCCGGGCCGCGCGACCTCCTCGTCGCGGTGAAGGCGGTGTCGGTCAACCCGGTCGACACAAAGGTGCGCAAGCGCAGCGCGCCGGAGCCGGGAGCGGTTAAAATTCTTGGTTGGGACGCCGTCGGCACAGTCGAAGCCATCGGCGCGGAGGTCACCTTGTTCAAACCGGGCGAAGCGGTGTTCTACGCGGGCTCCATCGTCCGTCAGGGAACCAACGCCGAGCTTCACCTTGTCGATGAGCGCATCGTCGGCCACAAGCCAAAGACGCTGAGCGACGCCGAGGGCGCCGCCCTGCCTCTCACCGCGATAACCGCCTGGGAATTGCTGTTTGACCGTCTCGGCGTCAGCCGCGGCGAAGGATCAGTCGGCTCCAGCCTTCTGATCATCGGCGGTGCGGGCGGGGTTGGCTCGATCCTGATCCAGCTCGCGCGCCGCCTGACGGGCCTCGCCGTCATTGCCACCGCATCGCGGCCGGAGAGCCGCGACTGGTGCCTGGAGCTCGGCGCCCATCATGTCATCGATCACACGAAACCCTTCGTCGAGCAGTTGCGCGCGCTCGGGCTCGGCCCCGTCGACTATATCGCAAGCCTCACCGCGACGGATCAGCATTTTCCGGCGATCGTCGAGGCGATCAGGCCTCAAGGCAGGTTCGGCCTGATCGACGATCCCGCCGCCATCGACGTCCGCCTCCTGAAACAGAAGGCGGTTTCGACGCACTGGGAGTCCATGTTCACGCGATCGCTGTTCGAGACGCCCGACATGATCGCCCAGCACCATCTCCTTGAGGAGGTCGCGGGCCTCCTCGACGCCGGCGTCCTTCGCACGACGCTGGCGCAAAACCTTGGGCCGATCAGCGCCGCGAACCTCCGGAAGGCGCATGCGCTGATCGAGAGCGGCAAAGCCAGAGGAAAAATCGTACTCGAGGGATTTTGAGGAGTCTCAGCCCGGCGCCGTCGCGGCGGCGCAGCCGACGAAGAACTGGGCCACGGCCGCCGCTGCGATCTCCTCGATTTCCGATTTGTCCGGGGAGGTCCGCACGCCGATCAGGCACTGGAATCGCAGCGTCCCGGACAGCATTTCGAGAAAATGATCCGCCGCCCTGCGGCTATCGGGCATTTGGAGCCGCCCGCGTTCGATTTGCCTGTCGAAAAAATCGGTGAGGAAATCCCGGCTGCGGCCAGGACCCAATTGCCAGTAGCGTTCGGCGATGTCTGGAAGGCGCGCGGCCTCGGCGATGATCAGGCGATTGATGCTCAAGGCCGCCGGAGAGGTCACGATCTCAAGGTAGCGGACGCCGAATTCGGTCAAAACCTGTTCAGGCGGCTGCGGCGCCAGTTTCTCAGGGGTGAGGCCGCGGAAAATCGTCTCGGCGGTCTCGGTGATGAGCGCCTCGAGAAGGCCCTTCTTGCCGCCAAAAAGCAAATAAAGCGTCTGCCGCGATCCGCCCGATAGCGCGATCACATCGTCAAGCGTCGCTTCGGCGAAGCCCTTCTCCTGGAACACCGTCCGGGCCGCGGACAGGAAGGCGGCCCGCCGCGCAGCGAGGCGGCTTCCTGCCGGAACCTGAGAAAAGTCAACCTTTACAGCGGCTGTTTTCATTCAAAAGCAGGTGAGACTTGCATAATGCACTTGATATGTACTGTACGATACAATACGTCAAGGAGAAATCCCCGGAGAGCATTATGGGCATTGTCGGCTTCGCGCTGCGGTATCGCCACACGTTTTACGTGCTGGCCTTTATGATGCTTTTCCTTGGCGGCGCGGCGATCTTCACGACGCCGAAGGACATTTTTCCGAACATCAACATCCCGGTCGTCACGGTGATCTGGCAATATACAGGCCTGACGCCGGATGAAATGGAACAGCGCGTCACCACCTATAGCGAATATTCGATCAGCTCCAGCGTGAGCGACGTGCGCAACATTGAGAGCCAGACGCTCTCCGGCATCGCCGTCGAAAAGATCTATTTCCAGCCCAATGTGAGCATTGACCTCGCGATCGCCCAGATCGTCTCGGGCTCAAATTCCATCCGCGCCCTCATGCCGGCGGGCATCCAGCCGCCGATCATCATCCAGTACAGCGCGTCGTCGGTCCCGGTGCTTCAGTTGAGCTTGAGCTCGGACCGGCTGAACGAACAGCAGCTCTATGATTACGGCATCTATCAGATGCGCCAGGCGCTGGCGCCGATCCCGGGCATCACGCTGCCGACCCCTTATGGCGGCAAATACCGCCAGGTGATGATCGATCTCGACCCGGACGCTCTGCGGGCGCGCGGCATCTCGCCGAACGACATCGTCAACGCGGTCAACGCCCAAAGCCTGACCTTGCCTTCCGGCGACGTCAAGATGGGCGACAAGCAGTTCATCGTGAAGGTCAACAGCCTCGCCCCCTCGATCGAAGACCTCAATCACGTGCCGATCAAACAGGTTGGCGGCGCAACCGTCTTTCTCTCCGACGTCGCCCATGTGCGCGACGGCTGGGCGGTGCAGCAGAACATCGTGCGCGCGGAAGGCCGGCGGTCCGTCTTGCTGACCATCATCAAGAACGGCAACGCCTCGACTCTCGACGTTGTCAACCGGGTCAAGGCGGCGCTTCCCGAGATCAAGAGGGCGGCGCCGCCCGGCATGAACATCGAGCTGCTCTTCGATCAGTCGGTGTTCGTGCAGAACGCCATCCAGAGCGTGCTGCACGAAGGCGCGATCGCGGCCGGACTGACCGCCCTCATGATCCTCATTTTCCTCGGCTCGTGGCGTTCGACGATCGTTGTTATGGTGTCGATTCCGCTGTCGATCCTGACCTCGATCGCGGTGCTGTCGGCGCTCGGCCAGACGATCAACACGATGACGCTCGGCGGCCTGGCGCTGGCGGTCGGCATTCTCGTCGACGACAGTACGGTGACGATCGAAAACACCCATCGCCTGCTGGAAGAAGGAGAGCCCTTCGACAAAGCGGTGCTCGAGGGCGCCGCCGGCATCGCAGTGCCGACCCTGATTTCGACGCTCGCCATCTGTTGCGTGTTCGTTTCGGTGTTCTTCCTGCAGGGCGCCGCGCGCTATCTGTTCACGCCGCTCGCCATGGCCGTCGTGTTCGCCATGCTCGCCTCCTATGGCATCTCGCGCACGCTGACCCCAATCATGATCTCGCTTCTGATCCGTAAGGAACATGAGCAGCACGGCGAAGCGACGGGCTGGTTCGCGCGGTTTCACGCCGGCTTCAACGCCCGCTTCGATCGTTTCCGCGACTTCTATGGCTGGCTGCTCGCCGGGATTCTCCGGCGCAAGATCCTGACGCCGACGGTCGCTCTGCTCGTCATCGCCGGCGCCGGCGTTCTGTCGCTCCATGTCGGATCGGACTTTTTTCCAAGCGTCGACGCGGGCCTCATCCAGCTGCATGTGCGGGCGCCTGCGCGCACCCGCATCGAGCGGACCGAACAGATCTTTCAGGCGGTCGAAGACAAAATCCGCGCTTCGGTCCCGGCCAAGGATCTAAAGCTCGTCATCGACAATATCGGCCTGCCGCAGCGGCTCTATAATCTCGCCTTTACGGATGGCAGCGCGATCGGAGTGAACGACGGCGTCATCCAGATCGAGCTGAGCGAGGATCACCAGCCGACCGCGCAAATCATCAAGAAGCTGCGCGCCGAGCTGGCCGCCGCCTTTCCCGACGTCCTGTTCTATTTCCAGCCCGCCGATCTCGTGACGCAGGTGCTGAACTTTGGCGTTCCGACCCAGATCGACGTCCAAATTCAAGGTCGCGACCGCGAAAACAACAAGAAGGTCGCAGCTCTCCTGCAGCAGAAGATGAGCAAGGTTCCAGGCGTCGTCGACGCCCATATCCAGCAGGAGCTGGACGCGCCGGAAATGTATTACGTGGTCGACCGCACGCGCGCCCAGCAGCTTCAGCTGAAGATGCAGGACGTCGCCAATAATCTGAACATCAGCCTCAGTTCGTCGGAGCAGGTCTCGCCGAACTTCTGGACCGATCCGAAAAGCGGCATCCCCTATTTCATGGCCGTGCAAACGCCCGAATATCGCATCGCCAGCAAGAACCAGCTGGACAATACGCCCCTGACCAGCGGCATAGATCCGAGCGGCACGCCGATCCCGACGGTGCTCGGAAACATCGCCACGTCGAAACGCATCGGCGTACAATCCGTGTACAACCACTCTAACATTCAGGCCGTCTATGACGTCTATGGCAGCACCCAGAACAAGGATCTCGGCGCAGTGGCGTCAGCAATCCGCAAGATCGTCGCCGAAGTCGAGCCGCAGCTGAAACCCGGCAATCGCATCGTCGTCCGCGGCCAGATCGACAGCATGGAGTCGGCGTTTCAGAATTTGACGCTCGGATTGCTGTTCGCGGCGGTGTTCGTCTACATGCTGATGGTCGTCAACTACCAGAGCTTCCTCGATCCGCTCGCCGTCATCCTCGCGCTGCCGGGCGCGGGGGCAGGCATTCTGTTGGTGCTATTTGTCACCGGCACGACCTTGAGCGTGCCCTCGCTGATGGGCGCCATCATGGCGATCGGCGTCGCCTCGGCGAATTCGATCCTGCTCGTCACCTTCGCCAGAGAACAGCGCGAGGCGGGGATGAGCGCCTTCGACGCCGCGCTGTCGGCCGGCACGACGCGATTGCGGCCCGTTCTGATGACCGCCGCGGCGATGATCGTCGGCATGATTCCAATGGCGATCGGCGGCCCTGGCGAGGAGCAGAACGCGGTGCTGGCGCGCGCCGTGCTTGGCGGCGTCATCGTCGGCACGATGACGACTTTGCTTTTCGTGCCTTTCCTCTATTCCGTCATCGGCCGGTTTGAGCGCATCGAAGCCGAAACCCCGGAGAGCGTGACCCATCAAGGATCGCCGTCATGAACAGCATTCCTCCAGACCCTTCGTTCAGAACGCAAAATCTTCGGGCGCCGGACGAGCGTGGAGAGCCACAGAATCCGAAACCTGGCGACGGCGAACGGCGGAGCGCCGCGCGGCTGACCGGCTTCGCCGCGCTCGCGGTCCTCGCGGGTCTCGTTAGTTTTGGCATGTGGACGCACACCAGCCGCAATGCCGAGGCTGAGGCGGAAGTCGAGGCGCGAGAAAACGCCGCGCCGACGGTGCGCACCATGCTGGCCAAGGAGGAGAGTTCCCCGCGCACGATCGAACTCACAGGCAATATGGCGGCGTTCGACGCCGCGACGCTGTTTGCGCGCGCCACCGGCTATATCAGCGTCCGCAACGCCGACATCGGAACCAAGCTGAAGAAAGGCGACGTTCTCGCCGTGATCGCCGCGCCTGATCTCGATCAGCAGCTCGCCCAGGCAAAGGGGCAGCTCGTGCAGTTCCAGGCCGCGGTGCAGCAGGCGGAAGCGGACGCCGATCTTGGCCGCGTCACCGACCAGCGAACCTCGCGTCTTGTTGCGCAAGGCTGGTCAAGCGCACAGCAAGGCGACACGGACCGGCTGACTTTTGCCTCGCGCGTGGCGGCGGTCGCAGTCGCCAAAGCCAATGTCGTGGCGCAGCAGGCGGCGGTGAACCGGCTTCAGCAATTGACCGAATTTGAGCAGATCAAGGCGCCCTATGACGGCGTCGTCACCAGCCGGCTGGTCGATGTCGGCGATCTTGTCACAGCCGACGCAAGTTCGGGCACGCCCCTGTTCGCCGTTGCAAGAACCGACGTCCTGCGGGTGCAGGTCTTCGTGCCGCAGGCTTTCACCTTCGGCCTCAAGGATGGCGATCCCGCGACCGCGACGGTATCGGAACTGCCGGGCCAGGTGTTCCACGGCAAGGTCGCGCGCAACGCCAGCGCCCTCGCCGCGGGGACGCGCACCCTGCTGATGGAAGTGGATATCGACAATCGGGAGGGCAAGCTGGCGGCGGGTCTTTACAGCGTCATTCATCTGCAATCGCGGCGGATCAATCCGGTCATTATCGTTCCCTCGCAAGCGGTGGTTTTTGGCCAGGACGGACTGCGCGTCGCCGTCGTCAGCGACGGCAAGGTTGAGATGCGCAAAATCGTTCTCGAATTGGACAACGGCGCAACGGTCGAAGTAAAATCGGGGCTGAAGCCCGGCGATCAGATCATCCTCAGTCCGCCCGCCAATGCGGTGGACGGCATGAAAGTTACGGTGGCCTCAGCCTGAGCGCGGCGCGAAGCCAGATCGCAACGAGCCAGGTCGCAACAAGCCAGGTCGCAATTTTATTTTCAAAGGAGCCAGCCAATGACCGCTCTCGCGCCGGACAAAGGCGAGTTCGCCGAAATCAAAGGAACGCCGCTGAAAGTCTCGCGGGTGGCGCTTGGAACCTGGGCCATCGGCGGCTGGATGTGGGGCGGCAGCGATGACGCGCAGTCGATCGCGACGCTGCGCGCCGCTCTCGATCATGGCGTCACGCTGATCGACACCGCGCCCGTCTACGGATTTGGCCATTCAGAGGAAGTCGTCGGCAAGGCTCTCGAAGGCGGGCTGCGCGAGCGCGTCCTGATCGCGACCAAGGTCGGGCTCGACTGGAAGGATGGAAAAGTCTTCCGCAACGCCAGCCGCGAGCGCATCAACCGCGAGATCGAGGACTCCCTCGCGCGGCTCAAGACGGACCATATCGACATCTATCAGGTGCATTGGCCAGACCCGAGCGTCCCCGTCGAGGAAACCGCGGAGGCGATGAAGGCGCTCTTCGATCAGGGCAAGATCCGCGCCATCGGCGTCAGCAACTTCTCGGTCGAACAGATGGAGCGGTTCCGCAAGGTCGCGCCGCTGCATGTGCTGCAGCCCCCCTACAATCTGTTCGAGCGCGAGATCGAGGCGGAAATTCTGCCCTATTGCCTGAAGAATGAGATCGCGACCTTCGGCTATGGCGCGCTCTGCCGCGGGCTTCTGTCTGGCCGGATGAAGACGGACACCGTCTTCGAGGGAGACGATCTGCGCCGCAAAGATCCGAAGTTCCAGCAGCCCCGCTTCGGGCAGTATCTTTCCGCCGTCGCGCGCCTCGAGCAGTTGGCGAAGGAGCGTTTCGGCAAAAAAGTCATCGACCTCGCCGTGCGCTGGGCGCTCGACCAGGGCATTACCTCGGCGCTATGGGGCGCGCGCCATCCAGGCCAGTTGGAGCCCATCGACGACGTTTTCGGCTGGTCGCTCGACGCCTCCGCCAAAGCCGAAATCGATCGCATTCTGCGCGAGGAGATCAAGGACCCGGTCGGTCCGGAATTCATGGCGCCTCCGGCGCGATCATGATCTTGAGCCGCGCGCCGGGTTGACCGCCCGGGAAGCGCCGCGCTTTTTGGCGGGCCGCTGTCGTGCTGACCTGAGAGTTTCGTCTCCCGACTGCGATCGGAGCATCGAGCATGAGCGCGTTTTACCAATTCTCCGCCAACACCTTGCGCGGCGAAAAAATTCAATTCTCGCGCTATGCGGGTCAAGTGGTTCTCGTCGTCAACACGGCGAGCAAATGCGGCTTTACGCCCCAATATGCGGGGCTTGAGCAATTGCACCGCGCCTATGCGAGCCGCGGACTTGTCGTTTTAGGATTCCCCTGCAACCAGTTCGGCAATCAGGAGCCGGGCGACAGCGCCGCGATCGCGGACGGCTGTCTCGTCAATTACGGCGTGAGCTTCCCGATCTTCGAGAAGATCGACGTGAAAGGGCAGCGCGCGCATCCGCTTTTTTCCTGGCTGACCGCCAAGCTCCCGGGGCTGCTCGGGCGCAGCGTCAAATGGAATTTTACTAAATTTCTGATTGGAATGGATGGGACGCCTCTGCGCCGCTTCGCGCCCCTGACTCCTCCGAAGAAGATCGAAGGCTCCATCCAGAACGCGCTCGCGCGATACGCTGAAGGCGGCGACGCCCAAGGCGACATGGGCGAGGCAGGAAACGCCGCGAGGCGGCCGGAATAAACAGGAGAGAGAACGAGATGAGCGCCTATGATTATTCGTTCAAGACCATCGACGGCGAAGCCCTGCCCCTCTCGACGTTCAAAGGCAAGGCCGTGCTTGTCGTCAACACGGCCTCGGCCTGCGGCCTCACCCCGCAATATGAGGCGCTCGAAGCCCTCTACCGGAAATATCAGGGCGCCGGCCTCGTCGTGCTCGGTGTTCCGGCCAATGATTTCGGCAAGCAGGAGCCGGGGACGGAAGCCGAGATCAAGCAGTTTTGCACGGTGAAATTCCACATAGACTTTCCGATGACGTCGAAAGAAGTCGTCATCGGGCCCGACGCGCATCCTTTTTATCAATGGGTCGTGAGCGAACTCGGCGAGGCCGCGACGCCAAAGTGGAATTTCCATAAATATCTGATCGACAAAAAAGGCGCGATCGCGGGGACGTTCGGATCACGCACCGTCCCCGACGCGCCGGAAGTCGTTGACGCAATCGAAAAGGCGCTTGCCTGAACCGATCGCGTCCCGGCCACGAAAGTCGACCTGTCGGCGGAAACCACAGGCGTCACTCGGCGTCGAGGGTAAAGCCGACTTTCAGCATCACCTGGAAGTGATGGACCTTGCCATCCTCGACGTGGCCGCGCGTCTCTATCACCTCGAACCAGCGAATGTTCCTGAGCGTCTGACTGGCGCGCTCGATCGCTCCTTTGATGGCGTCCTCAATCGACGTGGGCGACGAGCCGACAAGCTCAACGACTTTATAAACGTGATCTGACATCGCAAACCCTTCCATCGCAGCCAGGGCGATTTGTTTAGTGGCGAAACACATGCAGTGAAACGCGCCCGCGCAACGCCGGCAAGGGCTTGGTGGATCCCGACCGGCTGATTTGCGGCGGCGCGCACCATCTTTTATGTTGCCGCCCCTGCGGCGCCATGCGGCGGCGCTCCTTGCACGCAATTGAGGGCGAACAAAAGATGACCGGCCTCAAGGCGCGCAATTGGACTACGCCGCGCGACGGCGCCCTCGGTCTCAGCCGGATCGAGAACGGCGGCGGCCTTAAAATCAGCGCGCTGCCGAACGGATGCGTCTTCTCGATCGAACATCATCGCGACGGCGCCGCCCCGATCCTGATCAATCAGCTGCTAGGGTCGCCGATCGACGGCGGCGTCGGGCGCATCTATCTGCGCCTTGAGGGAGCGCCGCCGATCGAGGTCGTCGGGCCAAACGCCGACATTCGTTTCGGCGCCGGGCGAGAGTGCTTCGTCTTTGAGGGCGAAACACAGGGCGTGCGCCATCGCGTCACGCTTTTTGCGCAGCCGCACCAAGCCGCCTGGATCTGGCGGCTCGACGTCGAGAATCGCGGCGCCGTTCGCGCCATGGATGCGATTCTGATTCAGGACATCGGGCTTGGGCCGCGCGGCTTCCTTATGAACAATGAAGCCTATGTCTCGCAATATATCGACCATTTCGCCGCGAAGCATGAGCGCTTCGGCCCCGTCGTGATGAGCCGCCAGAATCTGGCGCAAGAGGGCCGCTGCCCCTTCGTGATGCATGGCTGCCTCGATGGCGCGATAAGCTATGCGACCGACGGCAAGCAGCTTTTTGGTCCCGCCTTTCGTGATGACAACGCTTTCAGCTTTCCTTTCGGCGTCGACCTGCCGGATGCGCGGCTGCAGCATGAGATGGCCTGCGTCGCGATCCAGTCCGCGCCCATCGCGCTGGCGCCTGGGCAAAGCGCCGCCTGGCGCTTCTTCGGCCTCTATGAGCCGGATCAGCCCCGCGCGTCGGGCGACGCGGATCTCGCGCGCATCGACGCGATCGCGTGGAGGGATGTCGCGCTGGAAGCGCCGCCCCTGACGACGCCCGTCCGCAGCCTCGTCCAGGGCGCGGCGCCCGCCAAAGCGGCGCTCCTCCCGGAAGACGAGATCGCCAGACGCTTCCCCGACCGCCTGCACGAGGAGCGGGCCGACGGCCGCCTGCTTTCGTTTTTTACTCCGAATGCGCCGCACAATTCTCATATCGTCTTGCGCGACAAGGAGCGGATATTAACGCGCCGTCATGGCGCGCTTCTGCGCTCTGGCGCCGCGATGCTGCCGGATGATGCGACGCTTTGCGCAACCGCCTGGATGCATGGCGTTTTCGGGGCCCAGCTCACGATCGGCAACACCTCGTTTCACAAGCTGTTTTCGGTCTCGCGCGATCCTTACAACGTCTCCCGCGCCAGCGGTTTACGGATCATGGCCGACCTTGGCGAAGGCTGGCGGATGCTGGCGATCCCGTCCGCCTTCGAGATCGGCCTCTCCCATTGCCGCTGGATCTATGCGCTGGGCAACCGCACGATCACCATCAGCGCCATTGCTTCGGGTCAAAATCCCGCGATGCAATGGCGCATCGAAGTCGAAGGCGATCCCTGCCGCTTTCTCATCTTCGGCCATCTGGCGTTGGGCGAGCGCGAATTCGACCACGAAAGCCGGATCGAGGTAAACGCGGAGACGAAGCGCGCTTCCCTGCGCCCCGATCCGAACTGGCTCTGGGGCCAGCGCTACCCGAATGCGGTCTATCATCTCGTCAGCGGCGCCCCTGACGCCATCGAGGCGATCGGCGGCGATGAGCTGCTTTATACGGACGGCCGTTTCCGTGGCGGCGCTTACGTGGCGCTCCGCACGAGGCCGACGCGCGACTTCTCTTTCGCCGTCGCCGGCTCCATGACCGATGCGGCCGAGGCCGACGCGCTCGCCCAAAAATTCGAGCGGGGCGTCGCGGATGAGGATCTGCTGGCGCCAGCCGAGCGCTTCTGGCGTTCGGTCACACGCGGTTTGCGCATCGAGGGAAACAGCGCGCTCGACTGCCTGTTTCCCTGGCTGGCGCAGAACGCCATGATCCATCTCACCGCGCCGCATGGCCTCGAACAATATACCGGCGCCGCCTGGGGCGCGCGCGACGTCTGTCAGGGACCCGTCGAGTTTCTGCTCGCGCTGGAGCATGACGAACCCGTCAAAGAGATTCTGCGCCTCGTCTTCGCTCAGCAATATCAGTCGAGCGGGGACTGGCCGCAATGGTTCATGCTCGACCCTTACGCGATCGTCCAGGACCGCGTCAGCCATGGCGACATCATCGTCTGGCCCCTAAAGGCGCTGAATGATTATATCGAGGCGACCGGAGACTTCGCTTTTCTCGATGAGAAGATCGCATGGCGGCGCGAGGATACGCTTGAACGCACGGAGCGCGTGGACACCGTCGCGGCGCATATTGAAAAGCTGATCTCGGCCGTTCGGCTGCGCTTCATTCCCGGCATGCATCTCATGCGCTATGGCGAAGGCGACTGGAACGATTCGCTTCAGCCCGTTGACCCTCTGATGCGGGACTGGATGGTCTCGAGCTGGACGGCCGCTCTCCTGTTTCAGCAGCTGCGCCGCTACGCTGGCGTTCTGCGCGAGGCGAGCCGCGCGTGGGAGGCCGACCCGCTGGACAAACTCGCGGAGGCCATGCGGGCGGATTTCAACGCCTATCTCATTCGCGACGAGACGGTCGCGGGTTACGGCGTTTTCGGCCCGGGACGCTCCCAACCCGAACTGCTGCTGCATCCGAGCGATTCCCGCACGGGCCTGCGCTATTCGCTGCTGCCGATGACGCGCAGCATCATCGGCGGTCTATTTACGCCGGAACAGACGCGCCATCATCTGCGCCTTATCCGTGATCATCTCATCTTTCCCGATGGAGCAAGGCTGATGGACCGGCCGGTCCATTATAGCGGCGGCCCACAGACGATCTTTCGGCGCGCCGAATCATCCTCTTTCTTCGGCCGCGAGATCGGCCTCATGTATACGCATTCGCATCTGCGCTATGGCGAGGCCGTGGCTGTGCTCGGCGATCTCGACGCGCTTTTCGAGGCGCTCGAAATCGTCAATCCGGTCTCGGTCGGAAACAGGCTGGCGCAAGCGTTGCCGCGCCAGCGCAATGCTTTTTTCAGCAGCAGCGACGCGGCCTTCGCCGATCGCTTAAGCGCCAGCGCGCAATGGGATCGCGTCCGGAGGGGAGAGATCGGCCTCGAAGGGGGCTGGCGCATTTACTCGAGCGGACCGGGCCTGTTCGCCAATCTGCTCATTCGTTACGGCCTCGGCAAACGCCGGCTGTTTGGCGAGCGCGCGCCGGAGCCCGCCTATCGGGGCCTGATCGCAACCTGGGACATCGACGAACGGGCTTAAAGCAAGATGTCGAAAAGTCCGCAACTTTCCGGCGTCATGCTCTACCTCGCGACGAAGCCCGGAGCGGGGTGGCGGCATCACGTTCACAGGCTTGCGGAGCGCCATCAGGGGCGCTTTTGATGAACCCGAAGCGCGATGCTCCCGTCAGGGGCGCGCCGGTCGCGCGGTCGACCAGCACAGGATCAATGATGCGGCCTGTCTCCAGATCGACGATTTGAACCTTTTCGCCTTCCGTCGTGAACTGGCGATTGCCATAATCGACCAGAGCGAAAAGGACCGGCAGGAAATCGCGCCCCCTTGCGGTCAGTACATATTCATAGCGCTTCGGACGCTCATGATAGAGCCGGCGCTCCAGGAGGCCGTCCTCGACGAGGGCGTTGAGACGCCGCGTCAGCATGTTCGGCGCGATCTTGAGATTGGCCTCGAAGGCGTCGAACCGCGTGATGCCGCTGAGAGCGTCGCGCAGGATGAGAATGCTCCACCATTCGCCGACTCTTTCGAGACTGCGGGCGATGGGGCATTCCATGGTCTCGAAGCTCTTACGGCGCATGATTCTCTCACAAAGCGATGCTTTTCCCCCGCCACAGGGCCGCGCGGCCTTCGCGGGTAGCGCAACGCGCTAATTTTCGGGGCGCCGCATCCCTTTACGCCGATCTCAGCGCATTTGCGTCGATCGGCAGTTTTCGCAACCGCTTGCCGGTGGCCGCGAAGATCGCATTGACGATAGCGGGAGCGATTCCGGCCGTCCCCGGCTCGCCAGCGCCTCCCGGCGCCTCCTGACTGTCCACCAGATAGACTTCTATTTTGGGAGCCTCATTGATCCGGAGCAATTGGTAGGTGTCAAAATTACCCTGTTCGACGCGCCCGTCCCTGAGCGTGATCTCGCCGTAGAGCGCGGCGGTGACGCCAAAGATGGACCCGCCCTCAATCTGCGCCTTCAAAGTGTCCGGATTGACCTGCCGGCCGCAATCGAAGGCGGCGACGATGCGTTCGACGCGCACCGTTCCGTCCTTGTCGACCGCGACCTCGGCGACCTGGGCCAGATAGCTTCCAAAACCGAAGATGACCGAGACGCCGCGGCCGCGCCCTGCCGGCAGGGGCGAGCCCCAGCCGGATTTCTCCGCCGCGAGATCGAGCACCGCTTTCGCGCGCGGGGATTTGCCGAGCAGCGCGCGGCGAAATTCGACCGGATCTTTCTTCGCGGCCGCGGCCAGCTCATCGATAAAGCCTTCGACCATGAAGGCGTTATGGGTCATGCCGACGCCGCGCCACCAGCCCGTCGTCATGCCCGGCGGCGGCTCGTGACGCACATAGTCGACGAGAACATTGGGAAAGCTGTATGGACCCGCCGCGCCTTCGACGGCGTCGAAATCGAGGCCGCCCTTGAACAGTGGCGGCGCCCAGCGCGCCAAGATGGAGGAGCCCACGACGCGATGGCTGAAAGCGATGGGGGCGCCGCTCTCGTCGAGCCCCGCGGCGAGCACATCATAATAATAGGGCCGGTAGACGTCGTGCTGGGTGTCTTCTTCGCGCGACCAGACCACTTTCACGGGGCCGTCGACCTCTTTGGCGATCCTTGCGGCCTGATAGATCCCGTCTTCATCAAGCCGGCGCCCGAAACCGCCGCCGATCAAATGATTGTGCACCTTCACCTTGTTCAGCGGCAGCCCGGTCGCCTTGGCGACGGCGGCTTGCGCTCTCGTGATCACTTGCGTGCCGACAAAGACGTCGCACCCGTCCTCGCGAAGGTCGAGCGTGCAATTCATCGGCTCCATGGCGGCATGGGCGAGGAACGGCTGCTGATAGACGGCCTCGATTTTTTTTGCGGCGCCGCTGATCGCCTTTTGCGCGTCGCCGATCCTGGAAGCGACGACCCCGTCCGTCTTCGCGGCTTCCCTCAGTTGTTCGATGAGATCGGCCTGGGACACATGGGCGTTCGGACCGTCGTTCCAGGCGATAACGAGAGCGGCGAGACCTTTGCGCGCCGCGCCATTGTGGTCGGCGATCACCGCGACCGCGTCGTCGAGTCTGACGATCTGGCGCACACCCTTCACCGCCATCGCCTTGCTGTCGTCGACGCTTTTGAGCTTGCCGCCGAAGGTCGGACAGGCGGCGACGGCGGCGAATTTCATGCCGGGAAGCATCGCGTCTATACCGTATTTCGCCGATCCGTTCAGCTTGCTCGGCGTGTCGACCCGTTTCGCCGGCGTCCCGATGAGCTTATAATCCTTTGGATCTTTCAGCGCGGGCGCGTCCGGGACAGGGTAGGTCGCCGCCTTGTCGGCCAGCGCGCCATAAGAGAGCTTGCGGCTCGACGCGGCGTCGATGACTTCGCCTTTCTCGGCGCGCAAGGAAGCCGGATCGACATTCCAAGTTTCGGCAGCCGCCTTGATCAGCAGGACGCGCGCCGCCGCGCCTGCTTGCAGCAGCGGCTTCCAGAGCGCACGCACCGAAGTCGAACCGCCGGTGGCCTGGAAGCCGAGCAACGGATTGGCGTAAAGCTTATCGTTTGCAGGCGCCGGTTCGACGCGCACCTGGCCGAGATCAACCTCCAATTCCTCGGCGATCAGCATGGGCATGGAGGTGAACGTGCCCTGGCCCATCTCGACCTGCGCGACAATCAGCGTCACCTCATTGTCGCGACCGATGCGAATATAGGCGTTGGGCGCGAAATCTTCAGAGTCCGCCGCCGCGGCCGCGCCGCTAAAGCCTGACAGACGGAAGCCAAGGAGCAGGCCGCCGCCCGCCGCTGCGCCGATTTTCAGAAAGTTCCGGCGCGAATGGCCGCTTGAGGATGGAGCGGAGCCGGCGTCCCCGCCATCAATAATGACATGATCGAGCAACATGGGTCAGCCTCCCTGCTTGACGGCGTTCTCGCCGGCCGCGAGTTTGATCGCTTCCCGAATGCGCGAATATGTGCCGCATCGGCATATATTGCCGGACATCGCCTCATCGATATCGTTATCGCTTGGATGTGCGTTGCCCGCGAGAAGCGCGGCGGCGGACATGATCTGGCCCGACTGACAGTAACCGCATTGCGGCGCCTCAAGATCGAGCCAGGCTTTCTGAATTTTCGCGCCGGACGGCGTATCGCCGATGGCTTCGATCGTCGTGATCGACGAACCGCCGATGCTGTCGATCGAGGTGATGCAGGATCGAATGGCGTTTCCGTCCTGATGCACTGTGCATGCGCCGCAGAGCGAAGCGCCGCAGCCGAATTTGGTGCCGGTCATTCCAAAAACATCGCGCAGAACCCAAAGAAGGGGGGTGTCTCCATCGACATCGGCGGTGCGTTCCACTCCATTGACTTTGATTGTGTAGGCCATGGGCATCTCCCGAAGCTTCCGTTGCAAGTGATAGCTTCCGTTGCAAGCGATCGTGCGGGGCCGTGGGACGGAGGCGGATCTGCGTCACGAAGACCGCCGGCGTCTGGAAACGCGGGGCATTGGCCGAGAGCATCCTCCGAACCGTTGAACAGGCGTTTCCTGAAGCCCTTCGCTCCCGCCGGTCTAAGTCACCTCCATCATGATAGTTACGATTTGGCCGTTTGAGAACGAACAATCGCAGTTGGGCAAAAAAGGTGAAATGCCGCGCCGCGCGAGGCCGCGCGCGTCGGCGGCTTCGATCGGCGGCGCTGGTTGAACGAGCCGGCGTCTCCGAAGTCTACCCCGGCAGAACTTCATCCGTCGGCGCCTGCTTTGCTTTGCCATGACCGTCCCCCCGCGCGGAGCGCTCGCGCGCCCCCGCATCCGGCGTCGGCTTTTTCCTGAAACGGCCAAGCCACGCCCCGAAGCCGCGCACGACGACATAGAAGGTCGGCGTGAACAAAAGTCCGAACAGAGTCACGCCCAACATGCCGGCAAAGACCGCGGTGCCGAGCGATTGGCGCATCTCGGCGCCAGCGCCCTCGGCGCGGGCGAGCGGCAACACGCCGAAGATGAACGCGAAGGAGGTCATCAGGATCGGACGCAGCCGCGTCCGCGCGGCGCTGACGGCGGCTTCAAACCGCGTATGGCCTTCCTCCTCGGCCTGCTTGGCGAATTCGACGATCAGGATGGCGTTCTTCGCCGCGAGACCGACAAGAACGACGAGGCCGATATCGACCAGAATATTGCGGTCGAGGTCTCGATAGGTGACGCCAAGCATGGCCGCAAGAATGCACATGGGCACGATGAGGATGACGGCGAACGGCAGCAGCCAGCTTTCATACAGCGCGGCGAGCAGGAGAAAGACGAAGACGACGGCGAGGCCGAAAGCGAGGATCGCCGTATTGCCGGCAAGCTTTTCCTGCAGCGCGATCTCTGTCCATTCGAAGCCGAAACCTTGCGGCAACTTCTCTTTCGCGAGAGCCTCGACAGCCGCAATGCCCTGACCCGAAGAGAAGCCGCGGGCGAGGCTGACCTGGACTTCCGCCGCCGGGAAAAGATTGTAACGCGTCACGCGGAACGGTCCGGTGGTGTCGTTCAGCGTCGCGACCGAGCCGATCGGCACCATATCGCAGCTGGCGTTGCGGGTCTTGAGATTCGCGACGTCCCGCGTCGTCAGCCGGAACGGGTTGTCAGCCTGCGCGGTGACCTGATAGGTGCGCCCCAGAATGTTGAAGTCGTTGATATAGGCCGATCCCATATAGACGGACAGGGCTTCGAAGACGCGCGAAATCGGAACGCCGAGCAACTCCGCCTTGGTGCGGTCGATGTCGGCGTAGATCTGCGGCGTTTTCGTATTGAACAGCGTAAAGGGTTGAGCGAAGCCGGGATTGGCGGCGATCGCGCCGACAAGGCCCCAGGTCGCGTTTTCCAGCGCCGGCAGGCCGCGGCCGGCGCGATCTTGAACATAACCCTTGAGGCCGCCGCCGGTGCCGATGCCGGGAACGGATGGTGGCTCCAGCACGAAAGCGAAGGCGTCTGTGAGCACGCCGATGTGCTGGCGCACGTCAGCGAGGATTTTCGCCGCCGTCAGACCTTTCTTGACGCGCTCCTCGAAGGGCTGCAACGCGACGAAGATAACGCCAGTGTTGGTGGCGTTGGTGAAGGTCGCTCCGTCGAAGCCGGCGAAAACAACGGCGTGCTCAACGCCCTCCCGGTGCAGGATGATGTCGGTCGCGTCGCGCAGCACTTTGTCGGTGCGGTCGAGCGAAGAGCCGGGCGGCAGCTGGAACGCGGCGATGAGATAGCCGCGATCGAGCGGCGGAATGAGTCCCGTCGGAGTCTTGTTCAGAAGGTCGAAGGCGAAATAGATGAGGCCGCCGTAGATAATCAGCGACACGAAGCCGACCCTGATGAGCCTCGCCGTCAACGCGCCATAGCCATTGCTGAGCTTTTCGAACGCCCAGTTGAAGGCTGCGAAAAACCAGCGCAGGGGCGTCGAGAGCCAGTAGATCAGCCCCGATGTCTTCGGCGCCCCTTCGCGCCGCTTGAGCAGAATGGCGGCGAGGGCCGGAGACAAGGTCAGGGAGACGAAGGCGGAAATCAGGGTCGCGCTGGCGATGGTGATCGCGAACTGCTTGTAGAAAGCGCCCTGCAGGCCGGTAATGAAGGCCGTCGGGATGAACACCGCGCAAAGCACAAGGGCGATCGCGAGCAATGCGCCGCCGACCTCGTCCATTGTCTTATGCGCCGCGTCCTTCGGGTCCATGCCATGTTCAAGGTAGCGCTCGACATTTTCGACGACGACGATTGCATCATCGACGACAATGCCGATCGCCAGCACAAGACCAAAGAGGGATAGCGTGTTGAAAGTTAGTCCAACGCCGCTCATGAACAGGAAACAGCCGATCAGCGAAACCGGAATGGCGATCACCGGAATGATCGCGGCGCGCCACGTCTGCAGGAACACGACGACGACGATGACGACGAGCCCGACCGCCTCAAAAAGCGTGTGCACGACTTCATCGACCGACTGCTGAATAAACTCCGTCGGATTATAGACGACCGTATAGTCGATGCCCGGCGGGAAATCCTTTTTCGCCGTCTCCATGGCGGCCTTGACCAGCGCCGCGGTCGCCAGAGCATTCGACCCCGGCCGCTGGAAGACCACCATCGCCGTTGCGACGTCACGGTCGAGATAGGCGTTGACCGTATAGTCCTGCGCCCCAAGCTCGATGCGGGCGACGTCGCGCAGCCGCACGTAACCATCGCCGTCCGATCTGAGCACAATGTCTCCGAACTGCGCTGGATCGCTGAGGCGCCCGAGCGTTTGAACGGCCAGCTGAAAGGCTGCCGGCGAAGACACCGGCGGCTGGTTAATGGCGCCGGCGGCGACCTGAAGATTGGCGGCCTGCAGCGCGGCGACGACCTCGCCGGCGGTGAGGCCGCGCGCCGCGACTTTGCCCGGATCGAGCCAGACGCGCATCGAATAGTCGCGCGCGCCAAAAATCTGGACGTCGCCCACGCCGTCGACCCGCGCGAGCTGGTCCTTGAGATGGAGCGTCGCATAGTTCGAGATATATTTCTGATCGCGCGAGCCGTCGGGCGAGATCATATGGACGACCATCATGAGGTCGGGCGAGGACTTCTGCACGGTCACGCCCTGCCGGATGACTTCCTGAGGCAGCCGCGGGGTGGCGATCGCGACGCGGTTTTGCACCAGCACCTGCGCCTGATCGACGTTGGTTCCCGGCTTGAAAACGACGTTGATCGAGAGCTTCCCGTCGCCCGTCGATTGCGAGGTGATGTAGAGCATGTCGTCGACGCCGTTGACCTGCTGCTCGATCGGCGTCGCGACGGTCGCCGCGATAACCTCGGCGGAGGCGCCTGGGTAAATTGTCGTGATGTTCACCGTCGGCGGCGCGATTTCCGGATATTCGGAAACGGGCAGCGACCTTTGCGCGATCGCGCCGGCGATCGTCAAAATGATCGAAAGCACCGCGGCGAAGATCGGCCGGTCGATGAAGAAATGAGAGAAACGCATGGTCGTCCTTGCCCGCTGACGCCAGAGCCTTCTCCGGTCGGAAAAATGCTCTCGTCCTTCAATGTTGCCGCATTTCCTCCGAAGCGAGCCGCCATGCGCTTCGCTTCGTCAGGCCTCGATCACCAAGACTCGATCATCAGTTCGAGGCCGCCTCCGCCGGAAGGGTGATCGCGCCCTCCTTCGGAGCGACCACCGCCCCCGGCCGCACAAAGGGGTTGGCGATGCCTTCGATGACGACGCGGTCGTTCTCGGAGAGCCCGGCGAGAATGACGCGCAAACCCTGATACATGGCGCCGAGCGTCACCGTTTTTGGCACGACCTTGTTGTCGGCGTTGACCGTCAAAACGATCTTGCTCGCCTGATCCGACGCTATCGTCGAATCGGGAATCAGCAGCGCATTGATGTTGCCGCCGAACAGCCGCAGCCGCCCGAAGGTGCCGGGCAGGAGGAACAGATCCTTGTTTTCAAAGATGGCGCGGCCGCGAATGATGCCGGCGCGGGCGTTGAGCTGATTGTCGACGAAGTCCATGACGCCCGCGTGGCTATGGCTCCAGTCGGCTTCATCGGCGAGGCGGACCATGACGGGATTTTTGAATTGCCGCGACGAAGGCCTCTCCTTCGCAGTGGCGAGGCGGGCATAGCGGATGTAGTCAGCCTCCGACGCGTCGAACACGAAATGGATCGGGTCGAGCGTCACGATGGTCGTGAGCAGGGTCGCCCCCGACTGGCCGCCCTGCACCAGATTGCCGATGTCGATCTTATGGTCAGAGACGCGGCCGGGTATCGGCGCGCGCACCTGCGTCCATTCGAGATTGAGTTCGGCGTTGTGCAGCGCGGCTTCCGCGCTGAGCTGCTGAGCCCGGGCGACATCGAGAGTGGCTTTGCGCTGATCGACGTCGCGCAAGGTGATCGCCCGGGTCTCGGCCAGCTGCTGCGCCCGCGTCACGTCATTGGCGGCGACTTCGACTTGCGCCTGCGCTTTGGCGACGTCGGCTTTCGCGCTATCGACGGCGATCTGATAGGGCCTCGGGTCGATGACGAAAAGCAGATCTCCCGTCTTGACGATCTGGCCGTCGACGAAGTTGATCGTATCGACCGCCCCCGATACGCGCGGGCGCACCTCGACCTGCTGAAGCGGCTCGAACCGGCCGGTATATTCGTCCCAGCGCGGCACCGATTTGGCCAGCGGATGCGCGACCGTGACGGCTGGCGGCGGCGGTCCCTCTGCGAAGGCTCCTCGCGGGACCGCGAGAGCCCCCGCGATGACGCCGCAGACGATGATCGCGCGCGCAAAAGGAGAAACTGAAAACCGAATGCCCCGCATGTGAAACTCCAAGGACCCTGTCATGAACGAGCGGCGCCAGCCTATCTGGCAAGAGCGGCGCCATTAAGCTTATTCACGGCGGTTTGAAAGACGTGGCGTTGGCGGCGCAGATCTCAGCCGGTTGCATCGCGGTCCGGCTTCTGGCCCTCGCGTCGAAAGCGCCAGTTTGAACGCCAACAAAGCAAATTATGCAGTTGATTGCAATATGCAAGTTCAACCATTTCCGGAGCTGGGGCTATGCGCGGGGCGCTGCAATCGTGCTTGCCGGAAGCCGTCCAACGCGACAATATGCAGCAGACCGAGGGACTATCTTGACCCTTGCCGGAGAGCCCGGAAAGGGGCGGCGCGCATTGCCGCTCCATGCAAGGACCGCCGTCTACACGGCGGCGCGGACCATAGACCGCGGCAATGAAGACTATCGAGACAACCACTTCGACGCCGAGAGCCGTCCTCTATAGCCTAGTTTCCATCAACTGAGGAGTTAGCCTGTGAGCGACAAGATCCTGACCACGACCGGCGGCGCGCCGGTCTCCGACAATCAGAATTCCATCACCGCAGGACCGCGCGGCCCTGTGCTGATGGAAGATTACAAGCTTCTCGAAAAGCTCGCCCATCAAAATCGCGAACGCATTCCCGAACGCACCGTGCACGCCAAGGGCGTCGGCGCGTTTGGCGCGCTGACGGTCACGCATGACATCACGCGCTATACCAAGGCCAGGCTGTTCTCCGAAATTGGCAAGAAGACGGAGATGCTGGCGCGTTTCTCGACCGTCGCCGGCGAGCGCGGCGCGGCCGACGCCGAGCGCGACGTGCGCGGTTTTGCGCTGAAATTCTATACCGAAGAAGGCAATTGGGACCTCGTCGGCAACAACACCCCGGTATTTTTCGTCCGCGATCCCTTGAAATTTCCTGACTTCATCCATACGCAAAAGCGCCATCCGAAGACCAACATGCGCTCGCCGGCTGCGATGTGGGATTTCTGGTCGCTGAGCCCGGAAAGCCTGCATCAGGTCACCATTTTGATGTCGGATCGCGGCCTTCCTCAGGGCATGCGCCACATGCATGGCTTTGGATCGCATACCTACTCATTCATCAACGCGCAAAATGAGCGACACTGGGTTAAATTCCACTTCAAATCGATGCAAGGCATCAAGAACTGGACCAATCGCGAGGCTGAAGCCGTGGTCGCCACCGACCGCGAAAGCGCGCAGCGCGACCTTTTCGAGTCGATCGAGCGGCGCGATTTCCCGAAATGGCGGTTTTACGTTCAGATCATGACGGAAGCGGAGGCCGATAGAACGCCATTCAATCCTTTCGACCTGACAAAAGTGTGGCCGCACGGGGATTTCCCGCTGATCGAGGTCGGCGTGCTCGAGCTCAACCGGAACCCGGAAAATTATTTCGCCGAAATCGAGCAATCCTCGTTCTCGCCCTCCAATGTCGTGCCGGGCGTCAGCTTCTCGCCCGACAAAATGCTGCAGGCGCGCATATTCTCCTATGCCGACGCGCATCGCTATCGGATCGGCACCCATTACGAATCGCTGCCGGTCAACCGTCCGAAGAACGCCGTCAACACCTATCACCTCGACGGTCCGATGCGGTCCGACTATTCAGACAATCCCGACGCTTATTACGAGCCGAACTCCTTCAACGGTCCGGTTCAGACCAATGTCGCCGAAGAGCCGCCGCTGCCGATCTCGGGCGACGCCGCGCGCTACAATCATCGCGAAGGCAATGATGATTATACGCAGCCCGGCAATCTCTTCCGCCTGATGTCGGATTCGCAGAAAGCGCAGCTTTTCCAGAACATCGCCGAGGCGATGGCCGGCGTGCCGACATTCATCATCGACCGCCAGCTTGCGCATTTCGACAAGGCGGACAAAGCCTATGGCGACGGCGTCCGCTCCGCTTTGGCCAAGCAGGGGGTTCAGCTCGCGGCGGAGTGATTCGACAAAAGCCTGATAGGTGAACAGAGCGGCGACATTCGCCGCTCTTTTTGCGCCGCTATTTTTGCGCCTCCCGCTCAGCCCGAGCTGCGCGGGGCGGAGTGACGCGCCATCTTCATCCCGCGCCGGCGGCAGACACATGACGAGCGTCATCCTCGCGCTTGCGAGCGCTGCCGCGGCCGAACCCCGATTTTTCCCCTCCCCGAGCGCGAGCGCGAGCGGTCATAAGCGCCTTGCTGACCTCGGAAAGCTGCGACACAATGGCGATATTCGGACAGTCAAGACTTTGACGCTGCTGAGCCATTGCTGGCAGACGACGGGAGCGCCACCATGTCGAGGATGTTTTCAAAAGAGGACGCCAAGGCTAAATCCGGACAATTGACTGGAAAGAGCGCGGATCTTGATGCTTCGGCCTGCTCCGTCGTTCTGGATCAATTGCTCGAAGCGCTCCAGACCATGCGAAGCGGCGATTTTTCCGTGCGCCTGCCGCGCAACGAAACCGGCATCAAAGGCAAGATCGCCGACGCCTTCAACGATATCGTCGGAGCCAATGAGCGGATAGCGCGGCAGCTCGAACGCGTCGGCCAAGCCGTCGGCCGCGAAGGCCGCACCGAGACCCGCGTTCGCTTTGGCCTGAGCGATGGCGCCTGGTCCGACATGGAAGGCTCGGTCAATACGCTGATCGACGATCTCTTGTGGCCAACGACGGCGGTCACGCAAACCATCACCGCGATCGCCAAGGGCGACTTGCTCCAGTCGATGCCCCTCGACGTCAAAGGCCGCCCCCTCCAAGGCGAGTTCCTGCGCTCGGCGACGATCGTCAACGCCATGATCGCGCAGCTCAGCGTCTTCACCTCCGAAGTGACGCGCGTCGCGCGCGAAGTCGGCACCGACGGAAAGCTCGGCGGCCAGGCGCAGGTTCGCGAGGTGACCGGCGTCTGGAAGGATCTGACCGAAAGCGTCAACTCAATGGCCTCGAACCTGACCGCGCAGGTGCGTAATATCGCTGAAGTGACCATCGCCGTCGCAAATGGCGACCTGTCCAAAAAGATCACGGTCGATGTCCGGGGCGAAATCCTGCAGCTGAAAGAAGCGATCAACACCATGGTCGATCAGTTGCGCTCGTTCGCATCGGAGGTGACGCGCGTCGCCAGGGAAGTCGGCACGGAGGGCAAGCTCGGCGGCCAGGCTCTCGTTCCGGGCGTCGCTGGAACGTGGAAGGACCTGACTGACTCCGTCAACGCCATGTGCGGCAATCTGACGGCCCAAGTGCGCAATATCGCAGAGGTCACGACGGCTGTCGCCCGCGGCGATCTTTCGCGCAAGATTACGGTGGACGTCTCCGGCGAAATCCTTGCGCTGAAAGAGACCATGAACACAATGGTCGATCAGCTCAATGGATTTGCCGGCGAAGTGACGCGCGTCGCGCGCGAGGTCGGCACCGAAGGGCGCCTCGGCGGACAGGCGCAGGTGCCGGGAGTGGCCGGAACCTGGAAAGACCTCACCGACAATGTGAACTCGATGGCCTCGAACCTGACGGCGCAGGTCCGCAATATCGCGGCGGTGTCGATGGCCATGGCCAGCGGCGACCTGTCGAAAAAAATCACCGTCAATGTCAGCGGCGAAATTCTGGAGCTGAAAGAGACGATCAACACGATGGTCGATCAGCTCAACGGCTTCGCCGGCGAAGTGACGCGCGTCGCGCGCGAAGTCGGCACCGAGGGCAAGCTCGGCGGACAGGCGCAGGTGCCGGGCGTCGCCGGAACCTGGAAGGACTTGACCGAGAACGTCAACTCCATGGCGTCGAATCTGACGGCGCAGGTGCGCAATGTCGCGGAAGTCACGACCGCTGTCGCCCGCGGCGATCTCTCGCGCAAGATCACGGTCGACGTCAAAGGCGAAATTCTGGAGCTGAAGAACACCATCAACACCATGGTCGATCAGCTCAACGGATTTGCAGGGGAAGTGACGCGCGTCGCGCGCGAAGTAGGCACGGAAGGCAAACTCGGCGGTCAGGCGCAGGTGCCGGGCGTCGCCGGAACCTGGAAGGATCTCACCGACAACGTGAATTCAATGGCCGGCAATCTGACGGATCAGGTGCGCAATATCGCTGGCGTCGCGACCGCGATTGCCAACGGCGATCTGTCGCGCAAGATCACCGTCGACGTGCGCGGCGAAATCCTGCTGCTGAAGGAAACGCTGAACACGATGGTGGACCAGCTCCGCTCCTTCGCGGGCGAAGTGACGCGCGTCGCGCGCGAGGTCGGCACGGACGGGCGGCTCGGCGGGCAGGCCGTCGTGCCCGGCGTCGCTGGCACATGGAAAGATCTGACCGACAACGTCAATCTACTCGCGGCCAACCTTACGACTCAGGTGCGCAACATAGCGGAGGTGACGACCGCCGTCGCGCGCGGCGACCTGTCGCGCAAGATCACCGTCGACGTGAAGGGGGAAATCCTCGAGCTCAAGAACACCATCAATACGATGGTCGATCAGCTCAACGCCTTCGCCGGCGAAGTGACGCGCGTCGCGCGCGAAGTCGGCACCGAGGGCAAGCTCGGCGGGCAAGCGCAGGTGCCGGGCGTCGCCGGGACCTGGAAGGACCTGACCGACACCGTGAACGTCATGGCCGCGAACCTCACCGAGCAGGTGCGCGGCATCGTCAAGGTAGTGACGGCGGTCGCAAACGGCGATCTGAAGCAGAATCTCACCGTCGCCTCCAAGGGAGAGGTCGCCGCGCTCGCCGAGACGATCAACAATATGACGCATACGCTGGCGACTTTCGCCGATCAGGTGACGAGCGTCGCGCGCGAGGTCGGCGTTGAGGGCCGGCTCGGCGGCCAGGCCAATGTGCCGGGCGCGGCGGGAACCTGGAAGGATCTGACCGGCAACGTCAACCTTCTCGCGGCGAATTTGACGACACAGGTGCGCGCCATCGCGGAAGTCGCGACCGCCGTGACGAAGGGCGATCTTACGCGCAGCATCCAGGTCGATGCGCGCGGCGAGGTGTCGGAACTCAAAGACAACATCAATACGATGATCCGCAACCTGCGGCTGACAACCGACCGCAACACAGAGCAGGACTGGCTGAAAACAAATCTGGCGCGCTTCACGAGCCTGCTGCAAGGCCAGCGCGATCTCACCACTGTGGGTCGGCTCCTGTTGTCCGAGCTCGCCTCGCTGATCGACGCGCAGCACGGCGTGATCTATCAGGTCGACGGGGAAAGCGCGCCTTGGCTGACGCTCCTTGCGGCCTATGCCGACGAGGGAAGCGGCGATTATCCGCGCGGGCTTCAGTTTGGCGAGGGGCTGATCGGTCAATGCGCCAAGGATGCGCGCCGCTTGTTGCTTTCCGATTTGCCCGATAATGTGATTCCGATCCGGTCGGGGCTTTTTCGGGCGGCGCCCAAAAACGCCATCGTGCTGCCCATTCTGTTCGAAGGGCAGGTCAAGGCGGTCATCGAACTCGCCTCCCTCAGCGCCTTTACCGGGCTTCAGATTTCGTTTCTCGACCAACTGACGAGCGGCATCGGAATCGTGCTGAACAGCATCGAAGCGACGATGCAGACGGAAGGCCTGTTGAAGCAATCGCAGCAGCTGGCCTCAGAATTGTTGTCGCAACAAACCGAATTGCAACAGACCAACGAGCAGCTGGAGTTGAAGGCGCAACAGCTCGAGGAGCGCAATATCGAGGTCGAGGCGAAGAATCAACAGATCGAGCAGGCCCGCCGCGCGCTGGAGGAAAAGGCCGGCGAACTCGCGCTCACCTCGAAATACAAGTCGGAGTTTCTGGCGAACATGAGCCACGAGCTGCGCACCCCTCTCAACAGCATACTGATCCTTGGGCAGCAGCTCAGCGACAACGCCGACGGCAATCTATCTGCAAAGCAGGTCGAATACGCCCGAACGATCCACGCCGCCGGCACCGATCTCCTAAACCTGATCAGCGACATTCTCGACCTCTCGAAAATCGAATCAGGAACGGTCTCTGTCGATGCGGAAGAGATTTCCTTCGCGCATCTGCTTCAGACGATCGCGCGGCCGTTCCGGCACGAGGCGGAAAGCCGGGAGCTGGCGTTCGAGGTCGAGACCGCGCAGGGGCTCGGCCGCAGCATCGTGACCGACGTCAAGCGTTTGCGGCAGATTTTGAAAAATCTGCTTTCCAACGCTTTCAAATTTACGGGCTCGGGCGGAGTCAAGCTGACGGTCGTCCCGGCGACGCAAGGCTGGAGCGCGGACAACGTCTCGCTGCAGCATGCGCAAGGCGTCGTCGCCTTTGAAGTTTCGGACACGGGGATCGGCATCCCGCCGGAAAAGCAGAGGATCATATTTGAGGCGTTTCAGCAGGCCGACGCAGGAACCAGCCGCAAATATGGCGGCACCGGACTGGGGCTTGCAATCAGTCGCGATCTCGCGCATCTGCTCGGCGGAGAGATTCAACTGCGCAGCAACCCCGGCGAGGGCAGCGTCTTTACGCTCTATCTGCCGTTGGCCTATGCCGCGCCGCAAGTGTCCTCGCGGTTCGACGGTCCGGACTCGGCTCAATCGAGTTCGCCGGAGACCCCAACGCGCGCCGATAGCGTCTCCGATCAAGCCGCCGACGACCGCAACAGCATCGATCCCGGCGACGCCGTCTTGCTGATTATTGAAAACGAGGCGCATAACGCGCGCATCCTGACGGAATTGGCACATGAGCGCGGCTTCAAGGCCGTCATCGCCGCGCGCGGCGCGGAGGCGCTGGCGCTGGCGGAGCAGCACCAACCGTCCGCCATCGTCCTCGACGTGTTTCTGCCTGACATGCTCGGCTGGAGCGTTCTAAGACAATTGAAGCAAAGCCTCGCCACACGCCACATACCGGTCGAGATCATCACGGCCGATGACGACCGTCATCACAGCCTCTCTCGCGGCGCCTTCGGCTTTGTCAGAAAGCCTTTTGACATTGACGATCTTGAAGCCGCTATGGCGCGGCTGAAGGATTACGCGGACAGGCCGCGGAAAACACTTCTGATCGTCGCGGCCAATGAGGCGGAGCAGCTTGCGCTGGCCGAACTGCTCGGTGGCGACGATGTCGAAATGCTGACGACGGGCAGCGGCGCCGACGCCTTGTCGATGTTGCGGGAGCAGACGATTGATTGCGTCGTGCTCGACCTGACCCTGCCCGACATGCCGGGTTTTGCTGTGCTGGAGGAGATGCGCGATGATATGGCTCTCTCGCGCGTTCCGGTCATCGTCTCGACCGGCCGGGAACTTTCGATTGAAGACGATGCGGCGCTGCGTTCCATCGCGCGAAGCATCATGGTGAAAGGTGTGGAATCTCCGGAAAGGCTGCTGGATGAGACGGCGCTTTTCCTGCATCGCGCCGTCTCCCGCCTGCCGGCGGCGAAGCAGGCGCTGATTGAACGGCTGCATGATTCGGATGAGGATCTTATCGGCCGAACGGTCTTGCTGGTCGACGACGACGCGCGCAACATCTTCGCCTTGAGCGGCGTTCTTGAGCGGCGAGGCATGACGGTTCTGACCGCCACCAATGGGAGCGAGGCGATTTCGATTATCGAATCAACACCCGGCATCGCGATCGTGCTGATGGACATTATGATGCCCGACATGGATGGCTATGAGACGATCCAGCGCGTGCGGGCCGACGCCGCTCATCGGCGTCTTCCGATCGTCGCCCTGACCGCGAGAGCGATGAAGGGCGATCGCGAGAAATGCCTTGACGCCGGCGCGTCGGATTATCTCGCCAAACCCGTCGACACCGAACAGTTGCTCGCTGTTCTGCGCATGTGGCTGCATCGATAGGCGGAAGAAGCGCGATGGACGCCAAGGAAAAAGTGAATATTCTTCTCGTCGACGACCAGCCGGGAAAGCTTCTGAGCTATGAGGCGATCCTCGGCGAGCTCGACGAGAATCTGGTGAAGGCGGGTTCAGCCCGGGAGGCGTTCGAGCATCTTCTCAAGACCGATATCGCGGTGATTCTGATCGACGTGTGCATGCCCGAACTCAACGGCTTCGAGCTCGCCGCCATGATCCGCGAACATCCAAGGTTTCAGCGCGTCGCCATTATTTTCGTGTCGGCGGTGCAGATTGCCGATCCGGACCTTTTGCGCGGCTATGAGGCCGGCGCCGTCGACTATGTGCCGGTGCCCGTCATTCCGGAGGTCTTGCGCGCAAAGGTCAAAGTCTTCGCCGAACTGCATCAAAAGACGCGGCAGCTCGAGCGGCTGAACGCAGAACTCGAAGCACGGGTCGCGGAGCGCACGGCCGCGCTCGAGCGTTCGACGGCGCAATTGAAACGGCTCAATCAGGACCTCGAGCAGCGCATCGAGGAGCGGACGCATGAACGTGAGCGGGCGCTGGCGCAATTGTTCGAGGCGCAGAAGATGGACGCCATCGGGCAGCTCACGGGCGGCGTCGCGCATGATTTCAACAATCTGCTCACCGCCGTGATGGGAAGCCTCGAACTTCTGAAGAAGAGGCTGCCTGACGATGCGCGCATGAAACGCCTCGTCGACACCGCTATGCAAGGCGCCGAGCGCGGCGCGGCTCTGACGCAGCGTCTGCTTGCCTTCTCCCGGCGGCAGGAGCTGAAGCCGGAAGCCGTCGATGTCGCGCAGCTCATTCACGGCATGGAGGAGCTTTTGACGCGGGCGTTGGGGCCCGGCGTACAGATCGAAAAGCGCCTGCCGCCGGACCTCAAACTGGCGAGGGTCGACGGCAACCAGCTCGAGCTGGCTTTATTAAATCTCGTGGTCAATGCGCGCGACGCGATGCCCTCCGGCGGCGCCATCATGATCGCCGCGTCCAATGAAGTCATCACGGCTCAGAATGCGCGCAAAGGCATGAGCCCTGGGGTTTATGTCCGCATCAGCGTCATCGATGCCGGCTTTGGCATGGATACGGAGACGCTCGTAAAAGCGGCGGACCCGTTCTTTACGACCAAGGGGCCGACCAAAGGAACAGGCCTTGGCCTCTCGATGGTTCAGGGCCTCGCGGCGCAGTCCGGGGGCGCCATCGAGATCTCGAGCGAGGTGGGGGTCGGCACGACAGTCGACCTCTGGCTGCCGCAGGCTGAGCCCGGCACGCAAAGACGCTTTGGCGGAGACGGGCGCAAGGCTCCCGAATTGCGGCTTGCGCCTTGCACGGTCTTGCTGGTGGACGACGACGTTCTGGTCAGCGCCGGAACCGCGTCGATCCTCGAGGATCTCGGCCATTCGGTCATCGTGGCGCATTCGGGCGCCGAGGCGCTGCGCATCCTGCAGTCAGGAGCTTCGCCCGATCTCATCATCACCGATTACGCGATGCCCGGCATGACGGGACTGGAGCTCGCGCGCTCGGTCCGCGAAAAATATCCCGACGTTCCCATTCTGCTGGCGAGCGGCTACGCCGAGCTTCCGCTGCCTGCTATGGGTGGCGAGGCTCTGCCGCGCCTCGCCAAGCCCTTCCGCCAGGATGAACTTGTCGCGGCGATGGCTGAGGCGTCGTCGCGATGAGGGCGGCTGGAGCATGATGGCTCCAAAATGCAGCCGATCACGCTCCTTATCCCGTTATTTTGACGCATGATCCTGTTCAGTGGATCATGCCCTCTGCGAGCCGCATAAGGCGGCCCGCAGGCGATCTCGACGATCAGGCCGAGCCAAGGTCTCCGAACGGCAGAACGCGGATGCGCTTGCCGGTCGCCGCGAAAACGGCGTTGGCGACGGCGGGACCGATCGGCGCAACGCCCGGTTCACCGACGCCCGTCGGCGCTTCAGCGGAGGGGACGATATGCACCTCGACCTTCGGCATGGCGTCGATGCGCAGCACCTGATAGCCGTCGAAGTTGCTCTGCTCGACGGCGCCATCCTTCAGGGTGATCGCTCCATACAGCGCCGCCCCGAGGCCAAAGCCGATGCCGCCCTCCATTTGCGCGGCGATGATGTCGGGATTGACCGGCACGCCGCAATCGACGGCGCAGACGACGCGATCGACCTTGACCTTTCCGTCCGCCACCGTCACTTCCGCGACCTGCGCGACATAGGTGCCGAAGGCGACGGCGACGGCGATGCCGCGGCCCCTGCCCTTCGGCAGCGGATCGCCCCAGCCGGCCGCCTTCGCGGCGAGTTCGAGAACCGCCTTGTGGCGCGGGCTGTGGCTGAGCAGCGCCTGCCGGAAGGCGAAGGGATCTTTTCCCGCGGCGGCGGCCACCTCGTCGATGAACGCCTCGACCGCGTAAGCCGTGTGCGAACTGCCGACGACGCGCCACCAAAGCACCGGCACGCCGGTCTTTGTAGTCGTCAGTTCGACCGACAGATTGGGGATCGCATAGGGCAGATTGGCGGCGCCTTCGACCGAGGTTCCGTCAACGCCGTCCTTGACCATGAAGGCCTCAAAAGGCGTGCCCGCCATGATCGACTGGCCGACGATGCGGTGCCGCCAGCCCACGAGTTCGCCGCTCTTGTCGAGCGCGGCTTCGAGCTTATGCACATAGGCTGGCCGGTAGCGGCCGCCCTGGATGTCGTCCTCGCGCGTCCATTGGAGCTTGACCGGAACCCCATTCGCGCCGAGCGCCTTGGCGACCGAAACCGCTTCGACGATGTAATCGGACGCGGCGTTGGCGCGCCGGCCGAAGCTTCCCCCGGCGAACAGCGTATTGATCTTGACGTCCTCCGGCTTGAGGCCCGCGACGCCCGCGGCATTCATCTGGTCGATCGTCTGGAACTGGTCGCCGGCCCAGATCTCGCAGCCATTCGCCCCGAGTTGCACGACGGCGTCGAGCGTCTCCATTGGCGCATGGGCGAGATAGGGAAACTCGAAGGTCGCGGCGACCGTCTTCGCCGCGTGCTTGAGGGCTCCGCCGGCATCGCCCTCGGCGCGCGCGGGCTTACCCGGCCGTTCCGCCAGCGCGCGATATTCGGCGAGGATCTCCGCGGAGCCGCGCTTTTCCGCTTTGGCGTCATCCCAGGCGATCTTCAGTGCGTCGCGGCCTTGCTTTGCCGCCCAAAAGCTCTTGCCGACAACGGCGACGCCCGCCGGCACTTCGAGAACTTCGACGACGCCCGGGATGGCTTTGGCCGAAGCCGCATCGAACGAGGCGACGCGCGCGCCAAAAAGCGGCGGCCGTTTAATGAGCGCCACCAGCATTCCCGGCATAGCGACGTCGATCGTGAATTGCGCCGTGCCGTTGGTTTTCGGCGGCACGTCGACGCGCGCGAGCCTGGTCCCGATCAACGTGAAGTCTTTGGGGTTCTTCAGCGCGACCTTCTCCGGCGCCGGAACATTCGCCGCATGCGCCGCGAGAGCGCCGAAGGACGCCTCACGCTTGCTCGGGCCGTGGCGGACGACGCCGCGCTCGACGCTTATCTGTCCGGCCGGGACGCCCCATTCAGCGGCGGCGGCGGCGATCAGCATCGCGCGCGCCGTAGCGCCCGCCTCACGCAATTGCATCCAGGAATTAGCGATCGCGGTGCTGCCGCCGGTGCCTTGCATCTTGAAGGCGAGATTGGCGTAGAGCTTCGTGTCCGCGGGCGCGCTCTCCACCTTGATCTGGCTCCAGTCGGCGCCGAGCTCTTCGGCGAGGATGGTGGCGAGCCCGGTATAGACGCCTTGCCCCAATTCGACATGCTTCGAGATGACGGTGACGCTGTTGTCGGGGGCTATGCGCAAGAAAGCGTTGGGCGCAAATTCGGCGGCGGATCCAGCCGCCGCGAAGGCGCGCCGTTGCGGCAGAGCAACGTTGAAGGCGATGATGAGCCCGGTCCAGGCCGCGCCTTTCAGCACGCCGCGCCGGTTCATCGAGGCCAAATCATCTGTGATGGCGTTCATGGGCTCAGCCCTCCAGCGCGTGAGCGGCGGCGTGGATCGCGGCCCTGATGCGAACATAGGTCGAGCACCGGCAGATATTGCCGCGCATCGCGTCGTTAATGTCGGCGTCGGTCGGCTTGGCGTTCTGCTCGAGCAAAGCCGTCGCGGACATGATCTGGCCTGACTGGCAATAGCCGCACTGCGGCACCTGCAGATCGACCCAGGCCGCTTGCACGGCTTTGGCCTGCTTGCTTTCGAGCCCCTCTATGGTGCGCACATGCTGGCCTTTCACGGATTCGAGCGGCGTCACGCAGGAGCGCTGCGCCTGACCCTCGATCTGCACGGTACAGGCGCCGCATTGGGCCATGCCGCAGCCGAATTTCGTGCCATGCAGGCCAGCGACTTCGCGGATCGCCCACAACAGCGGCATGTTTGGATCGGCGTCGAGCGCGATCTCTTTGTCGTTGAGAAAGAATGACACGGTCATGAACCTGTCTCCGGAGCGTGAAGAAACAAAGGATTGGAAGGGTTCGAGGAGATCTCGTCGCCCCAACTCGCGCCGCGCGCAGAAGCGCGAGCCCGACCCGCTGGGCCCTGGCGGCATAATCCGCCCGAGCGCGACAGCGCGTCCAGCTTAACCAATCCCCGCCCCGTGCGCCAGCCGCGCCGCTTCACGGTCGGTTGATGCGCCTTCAGTCCGACCGGAGGGCGCGAGGCCCGTGGCGGGTCATCGTCTCGCCTGGGCCTGCGCGAAATCCGCCGACCATCGCGCCAGCTCCTTCAGGTCCTGATGCAGTTGCTCCAATGCGAAGGCGAGGCCGAACAAACGCTCCAGAGCCTCGATGGGCAGGCTTCGCGTCAATCCTTCCTGACGCAAGGCGGCGATCTCGGCCTCATAGGCGTTGAGGGCCGCCTCAAATTCGACGAGCGAGGGGGCCGGACGCCTCAGCAAAGCGTCGCCGCTCTCTTCAAGGAATCGCGCGGCGCTTTCGGCGATGCGCGCGATGGAGGGCGCCAGCCTTGCGCGAAAGCCATCGGGGAGCGGCGCAACGGCCGCGCGTCCGATAATGACGAGGTCATGACGCACGCGCAGCAGCAGGCGCAGCAGAGGCTTCAGATCGGGCTCCGACGAAAAATAGGCCACGCGCTCGCGCCGCGCCTCATCGGCGATGATTTCGAGCCGCGACATGGCCGGTCCGATATCGCCCTGGATCTTACCGACCGTCGCGACGTCGAGCGGCTCGGCGCAGCCGGCGAGCAATCGGCGCAGCGCGCCCGCCATGAGCCGGAGCATATTGGCCGCGGCCTCGATGCCTAAATGATGGGCGCGGGAGGGCAGCACAAAAAATGAGACAAAAAGCGCGACGGCGCCGCCGAGCGCCACTTCGATGACCCGAAAAAAAGCCGACTCGAGCGGCGGGACATGCGTGATCGTCGGCGCGAGGAGAACCATCACCGCGGTAAATGGCGCGGCGCTGAATTGCGGCTTGACCGCCGCCAGAAAAGCCAGCGGCCCGATCGAGACGGCGAGCACGGTCATAAATTCGAGTTCTGCATCATGCGGCGTGAAGGCGGCGATGAGCCCGCTATAGACGGCGCCGCCAAGCGTGCCGATGAAGTAATCGACCGTGGTTTTCAGCGACTTGCCGAGACTGAGCTGCGACATCACGACAGCCGTGAGCACCGTCCACAGAACCTGCGGAACATGCAGCAGCAGCGACAACGCATAGGTCAACAGTGTCGCGACCGTAACCCGAACCGCGAGGCGAAGCTCCACCCGGCGGGAGAGCATCGCGGCGGTCAACCAACGCCAGGGCTTAGAGAGAGAGTTCGAGAAAGATGTAATGATGGCGTTCATTTCACCGGCCGCGGAGAAGGGCGCGCGGCCGCGCCGACGGCGGGACCGAGGCCGCAGCTAAAAATCTGACAAAGCCGCGCGCTGTCAATCTCCGATTTCGCGCCGGCGCGATCACATAAGGCGTCAAAACGCCCCTGACATGGCGACGAGGTCGACCCAGTCGCGCGCGCGACGGGGCCAGGCGACATCGCGATTCCAGGGCAGGCTGCCAAAGAGGATTGTCGGAATGCCGGCGTCCGCCGCGCGCCGGATCTGGCGCGCATTATCATCGATCAGCAGCTTTGCCCCGGCGGCGCGCAGCGCCTTCACCTTGTCCGGGTGATGCCCGACGGAATGAACATCCGCGAAAACGCCGGGAAAAAGCCGGTCCACTAATGCATTCGTCACCGGCGCCGCCTCAAGCTTGCGCGCGGTCACGACGACGAGGTTGAACCCTGCCTCCTTCAAAGTCCGGCAGCCCTCGGCGGCGCCGGTTATGGCGTTGATTTTATGATGCGCCGCCGCGTCATAGAACGCATCGACGATCTCGGCCGTCTGCTTTTCGTCGGCGCCAAGCTGATAGGTCGCAAGCCGCGCTTCGTCGACGCGATAGCCGCGCGCCTCCTCGATCCAGTCGAGCAAGGTGGCGATGGTGTCGACCAGCGTATCGTCGAGATCGAGGGCGATGGTGTTCATAAGCTTCCCGGATTTCACAAGGTTTGTCGCCGCCTTCTATGGCGCAGATCATCGATCAGGATCATGACATCGCCGCAAAGACAACCACCCGATCGACTTAAGATTTGAACCCGCTGCCGGAAGGATCGCGGCTTTTTCGCGCGCTCATCGCCACGAGATCGGACAAAATCAAACCCCTGAGCCGCGCAAGCGCCGGGCCGCGACTTCAAGCCGCGTCCTCAAAACAGCCGAAACGGGATTTTGAATTGAATTCTACGGCAAAAACATGCTCGAAAGGGTCACCGCCCGTCGAGGGGCGACTATTTTCCAACTCTGCGCCGATACAATGGCGCGAAACTCGGTTACAGTAGATGCGCAAAGCATCGTCCGATTCGCGGAATCGGAACATGGCTCTATTTTGTCGCCCTTTCGCATTTTGTTCACGAAATCGGCGTCTACTTCGTCCCAAAATTCGCGGCGCAGGTTGGCGCTCCAGCAAATAGACGGCGGCGCGCGGCGGCGCATGAACGAAAGAGATCTGCAATGCTTGGCCTAGACGCCCTCGATCTTGCTCGGATCCAGTTCGGCTTCACGGTTTCCTTTCACATCATCTTCCCAGCGATCACCATCGGCCTCGCCAGCTATCTCGCCGTTCTCGAAGGGCTGTGGCTCTGGAAGAAAGACCGCGTCTACCGCGATCTCTATCACTTCTGGTCTAAAATCTTCGCTGTGAACTTCGCCATGGGCGTCGTCTCAGGGCTCGTCATGGCCTATCAGTTCGGCACCAACTGGAGCTATTTTTCTGCTTTCGCGGGCGGCGTCACGGGTCCCCTTCTCGCCTATGAGGTGCTGACCGCCTTCTTTCTCGAAGCCGGCTTTCTGGGCGTCGCGCTCTTTGGCTGGAACAAGGTGGGTCCGGGCCTGCATTTTTTCGCGACCCTGATGGTGGCCGCCGGCACGCTCGTCTCGGCGACCTGGATTTTGGCGTCGAACAGCTGGATGCAGACGCCGCAAGGCTTCGTCATCGAGGCCGGCCGCGTCGTTCCGACCGACTGGCTGGACGTCATCTTCAATCCGTCCTTCCCCTATCGCCTCGTCCACATGACGATCGCGGCCTACCTCGCGACGGCGCTGTTCGTCGGCGCGGCGGGCGCCTGGCACCTGTTGAAGGGCAACGACACCGCTCGCGTGCGAAAAATGCTGTCGATGGCGATGTGGATGGCGCTGATCGTGGCGCCGATCCAGATCGAGGCCGGCGATCAGCATGGGCTCAACACGCTGAAATATCAGCCCGCGAAGATCGCCGCGATTGAGGGCCATTGGCGCAACAAGCCTGGCGAGGCCGTGCCGCTGATTCTCTTTGGCTGGCCGGACATGAAGTCCGAGACGACCAAATATGCGCTCGAAATTCCTCATCTTGGAAGCCTCATCCTCACCCATACGTGGGACGATCAGTTTCGCGGTCTCGCCGATTTTCCCGCCGAAGACCGGCCCGATTCGACCGTCGTGTTCTGGACTTTCCGCATCATGGTCGGCCTTGGCGTGCTGATGCTGCTGCTTGGCCTTGCGAGTCTCTGGCTTCGCATCAAGGGCGATCTCTACGACACGCGATGGTTTCTGCGCTTTGCGGTGTTGATGGGTCCAAGCGGCATCCTCGCCATTCTCGCCGGCTGGCTGACGACGGAGATCGGACGGCAACCCTGGGTCGTCTATGGCGTCATGCACACCAGGGACGGCGTCTCGAACCATTCCGTGCTGGCGCTGAGCCTGACGCTTGGCGTCTTCATCGTGATGTATTTCATCGTCTTCGGCACCGGCCTTTTCTACATGCTGAGACTCGTCGCCGCCGGCCCGCAGGATCTCGGCCCGGAAAGTCCCGCTCCCGCGATCGATCTCAGCGCCGACACGCCACTGAATGCGCGTCCCTCGCGCCCCTTTTCTGCCGCGCCGGACGCATCCCCATGACGTCCGCCGCGTATTGACTTTGCTCCAGGAGATCTCGCATGGGAATTGATCTTCCGATCATCTGGGCGGTCATCATCGCCTTCGGCCTCATGATGTATGTCGTCATGGACGGCTTCGACCTCGGCATCGGCATCCTGTTCCCCTTCGTCAAGGACAGGAACGATCGCGATTGCATGGTGAACACCGTCGCCCCCGTCTGGGACGGCAATGAAACCTGGCTCGTGCTCGGCGGCGCCGGCCTTCTCGCCGCCTTTCCGCTCGCCTATTCCTTCCTGCTCAGCGCGCTTTATCTGCCGCTCGTTCTGATGCTCGCTGGGCTGATCTGGCGCGGCGTCGCCTTCGAGTTCCGCTTCAAGGCGGATGAAGAGCACAAATGGTTCTGGGACCACGCCTTTGCGTGGGGCTCCTATATCGCGACCTTCTTCCAGGGCGTCGCGCTTGGCGCCGTCATCAACGGATTCAAGGTCGAAGGGCCGTCCTACATCGGCGGCGCCTTCGACTGGCTGACGCCATTCAGCCTGTTTACCGGCCTTGGACTACTAGTCGCTTATGCACTGCTTGGCAGCACCTGGCTGATCATGAAGACCGAAGGAGACCTTCAGCGGCGCATGATCGAACTCGCCCGGCCGATCACGCTGACGCTGCTCGGCGTGATCGTCGTCGTCAGCATCTGGACGCCGCTCACCCACGCCGATGTGGCGGCGCGCTGGTTCACATTTCCGAACCTCATCTTTTTCTCGCCCGTCCCCATTCTCGTGCTGGCGGCGAGCCTTGGCATTCTGCATTTCCTGAAGCGCGAGACTCATTCGACGCCATTTCTTCTCGCGCTGGCGCTTCTTTTCCTCGGCTATAGCGGGCTCGGCATCAGCATGTGGCCGAACATCATTCCGCCCGATGTCTCGATCAGGGCCGCCGCCGGGCCGCCGCAAAGCCTCGGCTTCGCCCTTGTCGGCGCCTTGTTCATCGTGCCGATCATCCTCACCTACACGGCATGGTCGTACTATGTGTTCCGCGGCAAGGTGAAAGTCGGAGATGGCTATCATTGAGCCGCGGGCAAGCGGCAAAGGCTGGCTTCGCCGCGTCGGCTGGTTCGTCCTTATCTGGGCGCTGAGCGTCGGCGCGCTCGCAATCGTGGCTCTGATCCTTCGCGCCATCCTCACCGCGGCGGGCCTGCGCGCCTGACAACAATCAAAGCCTCATGAAAAAAGCGCGGCCGCTTCAGGCTACCGCGCTCCCAAGTCCTCGGCCCGGGTCCCTTGCTATTTCAGGGGCACTTCGCCGCCGCCGCCGATCTTGACATCATGCGCCTCGATTTCTTCGCGAACGGCCGTCAAAGCCAATTGCAGGCTCGCAAGTTTTTGCAGTCCATCGGGGCTAAGCGACGCGCCTTTTGCCGCCAATTCTTCCACAGCCTGAAGGCGCGCGGCTTCAAGATTGGCCCTGAGAGCATGTATGGGCGAGGAATCACTCATCGAAGTCTCCGTTTCACGTTGAGAAATCGCCGACGGCCGAAGCGCAAGCACTTTTGCTCCTTAGAGCCGATCGATCGTTAACATGTTTCGATGGGCAGATCGATAGGCGAGGATCGACCTGGAGCGCTCACCACGCGACGGTCCGGCCGCGATAATCGAGATATTGCAAGCCCTTCTTGCCGGATTGCGCGGTGATGACGTCGACGAGGCTCGGAATGCTCTCCTCGACGCTCAATTGAGCGTCAGGGCCGCCCATGTCGGTGCGCACCCAGCCCGGATCCATGATCAAAAGCGCGCGCGGATCGCGCGCATGTCGGGCGGCGAAAGACCGCATCAGCGTGTTCAGCGCCGCCTTGCTGGCGCGGTAGGTTTCATAGCCTCCATTCGTATTATTGGCGACGCTGCCAAGCCCAGACGACATGACGCCGATCGTTCCGGCTGGCGGGACCAATTCCTCCAGCGCCTCGATGACGCGAAGCGGGCTGAGGGCGTTCGTCACCATGATGCGGTTGAATTCCTCCGTCGATATGTCCGCGATGGTTTTGACCGGCTCATCGAGCACCCCGGCGTTGACGAACAAAAGATCGAGCCTTCGCCCGGCCAGCCGCTTGCGCAGCGCGGCGACCTCGGCCGGAACGGCGATGTCCAGGGTTTCGACTTCAAGCAGGCCTTCGGCCTTCGCCGCCAGATCATGCAACGCCGTGCGCGCCTTTCCGCGCACGGTGGCGATCACGCGCCAGCCACGCTCGAGGTAGGTCTGCGCGATCGCGAAGCCAAGGCCGCGCGAGGCGCCGACGATCAGCGCCGTGGGCAAGGTTTTGGACGATTTTGGCATGGCAAGCTCCTTCGTTGGAGAGAGATCAATAGAGCGCTCGGGGATCAAACGCACCCACGCCGATCTTTACGAGATCCTTAGACTCGGCGCGCGCCTTCCCGATCGACTCTTGAGGCGTCGAGCGCCATGTTGCCTCGTGATCCTTTGAATTGGCGCAGCCGGACGGCGCGCCGAATGGATGGAGGTTTTTCATGTTCGACGTCATCTTCCTCGCTTTGGGCTTCGGCTCCATCGCATTGCTGTGCGTCTACGCGCGCGCTCTCAACCGCATCTGATGGAGGGCTTCATGTTCGAGCCGCTCCTTGGCCTCGCCGTCGCGGTTGCGCTCGGCGTCTATCTGCTCATCACGCTTCTGAAGCCGGAGCGCTTCTAAAGGCCGAACTGAGCGACGCTCACGATCAGCCAATGGCGTTATGGCGCCCCCGCAAGTCCGGAGTTTTACAATATGTCCCTCAATGGCTGGCTTCAGATCGGCCTTCTCATCGCCGTTCTGCTCATCTCGCTGAAGCCGCTCGGGCTCTATATGGCCCACGTCTTTTCCGGCGATAAAACGTTTCTGTCTCCCGTGCTCGGCCCGCTCGAGCGCGTCTTTTACAAAGCCGCCGGCGTCGATCCGACAAAGGAGCAAGGCTGGCTCGCCTATACCTTCGCGATGCTGATTTTCAGCGCCGCGGGTTTCGCCTCCCTCTACGCGATTTTGCGCCTGCAGGTCTATCTGCCGCTAAATCCGCAGAACTTCGACAATCTCACCCCCGATCTCGCCTTCAACACGGCGGTGAGCTTTCTCACCAACACCAACTGGCAGGCCTATGGCGGCGAGACGACCATGAGCAACTTCAGCCAGATGGTCGGCCTCACGGTTCATAATTTCCTCTCGGCCGCCACCGGCATCGCTCTCGCCCTCGCCCTAACCCGCGCCTTCGCCCGGTCGGGCGTTGCAACGCTCGGCAATTTCTGGGTCGATCTGACGCGCACGACGCTTTACGTTCTGCTGCCGCTGGCGATCGTCGTCGCGCTTTGTTTTCTCGCGCTCGGCGTGCCGCAAACCTTGACCGGCGCGGTCGACGCCACAACTCTCGAAGGCGCCAAACAGACCCTCGCCATGGGTCCGATGGCGAGCCAGGAAGCGATCAAGCAGCTCGGCACCAACGGCGGCGGATTCCTCAACGTCAATTCCGCGCACCCATTCGAGAACCCCAACGCGCTTTCGAACTTCCTGCAAATCTTCAGCATGCTGGCGATCTCCTCGGCGCTGGTCATCGCCTTTGGCCAGATGGTCGGAAAGGCCCGTCAAGGCTACGCTCTGCTCGCCGCCATGGGCGTCTTGCTGATCGCCGGCGTCGTCCTCGTCTATGCGGCGGAGACCTATGGCAATCCGCTTCTGACGGCGCTCGGAGTCGATCCTTCGGCGGGCAATCTCGAAGGCAAGGAAATGCGCTTCGGGCAGGCCATGACGGCGCTGTTCGTCGCCGTGACGACAGGACTTTCCTGCGGCGCCGTCAACGCCATGCACGCCTCGCTGACCCCGCTCGGCGGCCTTGCGCCCCTGTTCCTCATCCAGCTCGGCGAAGTGCTGCCGGGCGGCGTCGGGTCGGGGCTTTACGGCATTCTCGTCTTCGCCATCCTCACCGTCTTCATCGCCGGTCTCATGGTCGGCCGCACGCCGGAATTTCTCGGCAAGAAGATCGAGACGCGCGAAATGAAATTCGCCATGCTCGCGGTGCTGATCCTGCCGCTCGCGATCCTCTCCTTCACCGCCATCTCGGCGATGCTGCCGGTAGCGCTCGCGAGCCTCGCCAATGCGGGGCCCCATGGCCTCACCGAAATCCTCTACGCCTACTCGTCAGCCGTCGGCAACAACGGTTCAGCCTTCGCCGGCCTCAACGCCAACACGCCCTGGTTCAACACGACTCTCGGGATCGCCATGATGGCAGGCCGGTTCGGCTATGTCGTTCCCGTGATGGCGATTGCCGGATCGCTGGCGGCCAAGGTCAAAGTGCCTGAGTCCGCCGGCACATTCCCGACCGACGCGGTCCTGTTCGTCGGCCTTCTCGTCGGCGTCATCTTGATCGTCGGCGGCCTGCAATATTTCCCGGCCCTGGCGCTGGGACCAATCGTCGAACATGTGCTGATGCTCGCCGGCAAGACCTTTTAACCCGAGGCGGCCCCTCATCCTGAGGAGCCGCGCAAGCGGCGCCTCAAAGGATGATCGCGATACTCAAGCTCTCGTGGTTCGAGATGCGCCTTAAAGGAATTTCGCTATGTCCACTGAAACCCGTTCAACGTCATTGTTCAACGCGCCGCTCCTCGCGGCCGCGCTCAAAGACGCCTTCATCAAGCTCGATCCGCGCCAATTGCTGCGCAATCCCGTGATCTTCGTCACCGAAGCCGTCGCCGCGCTGGTGACGGTGCTTTGGATCAAGGATCTTGTCCTTCATGTCGACGATCCCTTCTTCTCCGGGCAGATCGCCGCATGGCTTTGGTTCACCGTGCTGTTTGCGACCTTCGCCGAGGCGGTGGCGGAAGGGCGCGGCAAGGCGCAGGCGGAAAGCCTGCGTCGCACGAAGTCGGATCTCGTCGCCAAGCGGCTGCCCTCGGCCGCTTCCCCGATCCAGGCCTACAAGAGCGTCCCGGCGACGCAGCTGAAGCTCGGCGACATTGTCGTCGTCGAGGCCGGCGAGCTGATCCCCGGCGACGGCACGATCGTCGAGGGCCTCGCCTCCGTCAATGAAAGCGCCATCACCGGCGAATCGGCGCCGGTTATTCGCGAATCCGGCGGCGACCGCTCCGCCGTGACCGGCGGCACGATGGTGCTGTCCGACTGGATCAAGGTGAAGATCACAAGCGAGCCGGGCTCTTCCTTCATCGACCGCATGATCGCTCTCGTCGAGGGCGCCGAACGCCAGAAAACGCCGAATGAGCTCGCCCTGTCGATCCTGCTCTCCGGGCTTACGCTCATCTTCCTGATCGCAGTCGTCACGCTCTGGGGCCTTGCCAATTATTCGGCGACGGCGCTTTCGGTCGTCGTGCTCGTCGCGCTGCTCGTCACGCTGATCCCGACGACGATCGGCGGCCTTCTGTCGGCGATCGGCATCGCCGGCATGGACAGGCTGATCCGCTTCAATGTCGTCGCAACTTCGGGCCGCGCGGTGGAGGCCGCCGGCGACGTCGACACGCTTCTCCTCGACAAGACCGGCACCATCACCTATGGCAATCGCCTCGCGACGGAATTCTTCACCGTTCCCGGCGTCGACGACGGCCGCATGGCGGAAGCCATTCTGCTCGCAAGCCTTGCCGACGAGACGCCGGAAGGACGCTCGATCGTCGCCCTCGCCAAGACGGAATATGGCGTCGCGGAGCCGGACCTTTCCTTGAGGCCCGCGAAGATCATCCCCTTCTCGGCGCAGACCCGGCTCTCCGGCATTGATCTCGACGGCCGCTCGATCCGCAAGGGCGCGGTCGACGCGATCTTGAAGCTCGCCGGAATCAGCACGGATGCCCCGCCATTCGCTTTCCGCCAGGCGGTCGACAAGATCGCGCGCTCCGGCGGCACGCCGCTCGGCGTCAGCGAAAACGGCATCCTGCTCGGCGTCATTCATCTGAAGGACGTCGTGAAGCCCGACATCAAGGAGCGCTTCGCCGAACTACGCGCCATGGGCATCCGCACCGTGATGGTGACGGGCGATAATCCGATCACCGCCGCGGCCATTGCCTCGGAGGCGGGCGTCGATGATTTCATCGCCGAGGCGACGCCAGAGGACAAGCTCGCCTATATCCGCAAGGAGCAGACGGGCGGCCGGCTCATCGCCATGTGCGGCGACGGCGCCAATGACGCGCCGGCTCTCGCCCAGGCCGACGTTGGCGTCGCCATGCAGACCGGCACGCAGGCGGCGCGCGAGGCCGGCAATATGGTCGATCTCGACAGCAATCCGACGAAGCTCATCGAGATCGTCGGCATCGGCAAGCAGCTTCTGATGACGCGCGGATCGCTGACGACCTTTTCGGTCGCGAACGACGTCGCCAAATATTTCGCCATTCTGCCTGCCCTGTTCGTTGCGACCTATCCGGAGCTCAGCGCCCTCAACATCATGCATCTCGCCTCGCCGAAGTCGGCGATTCTCTCGGCGGTGATCTTCAACGCGCTGATCATCGTCGCCCTGATTCCGCTGGCGCTCAAGGGCGTCGAATATAAGCCCGTCGGCGCCGCCGCGCTGCTGCGCCGCAATCTCCTGGTCTACGGCGTCGGCGGCCTCATCGCGCCCTTCATGGGCATCAAACTGATAGATCTCATCGTCTCGGCGGCGCATCTGGCCTAGAGCATATTCCGATTAGATCGGTTCGATCTGATCGGCAAGAATATGCTCAAGCTTTTGAATCTGGAGCGATTTCTGATCGATCGAATGACCCCATTCGATCGGAAAGCGCTCTAGATCACGACGATCGTCATGCTCTGAATAAACGGACTACACAGGATGGTTGGCCGCGTTTGGGATCGCCATCCTTAAAGGAGAGACAAATGTTGCAACATCTTCGACCGGCCCTTGTCATGCTGGCGCTGTTCACGGTCCTGACCGGCGTCATTTATCCCTTCGCTCTCACAGGCTTCGCAGCGATCGCCCTTCCCGGCACCGCCAATGGCAGCCTTGTCAAAAACGGCGACGTCATCGTCGGATCGAGCCTCATCGGGCAAAACTTTACGAAAGACGTCTATTTCCATAGCCGCCCATCGGCGACCAGCGCAGCCGACCCGAATGATTCGACGAAGACGATCGACGCGCCCTATAACGCCGATAACTCCTCTGGCTCAAACCTTGGCCCGACCTCGGCCAAGCTGATCGACCGCGTCAAGGCCGATATAGAAACACTGCGCGGCCAGGGTCTTGCCGGCCCCATCCCGGCCGATGCGGTGACGACGTCCGGCTCCGGCCTTGATCCCGATATTTCGCCGGCCTATGCGAAAGCGCAGGTTGCGCGCGTCGCCAAGGCGCGTAACCTGCCGGAAGCCAAGGTCGCCGCGCTCGTCGACGCCACCACATCAGGGCGCCTCCTTGGCGTTATCGGCGAGCCGCGCGTCAATGTTCTGGAGCTGAATCTGGCGCTCGACGGCATGAAGGGCAGCTAGCAAAAATTGGGCTGATCCTGACGCGCGCCGCTGATCGCAACGTCGCCGGGATCAGCCTGGAGATGGCGCAAAGCTGGATTGGGAAATGGCGGGCTCTGAACGCAAGGGTGAAAAGCAGCGGCCCGACCCCGATGCGCTTCTGGCGCTGGCGAGCAAGGAGGCGCGGGGCAAGCTCACCGTCTTTCTCGGCGCCGCGCCCGGCGTCGGCAAGACCTTCGCCATGCTGGCCCGCGCGCAGAGCCTCAAGGCCGCCTCCGACATCGTCGTCGGCCTTGTCGAGACCCATGGCCGCGCCGAAACGGCGGGACTGCTCGAAGGGCTCGAGGTCCTGCCGCGCCGCACTGTCCCCTATCGGGGCCAGACGATCGAGGAATTCGACATTGACGCGGCGCTGGCGCGCAAACCCGGCATTATCATCGTCGACGAGCTGGCGCACACCAACGCGCCCGAAAGCCGTCATCCGAAGCGCTACCAGGACGTCGAGGAGCTGATCCGCGCCGGCATCGACGTCTGGACGGCGATGAACATCCAGCATCTTGAAGGCCTCTCCGACGTCGTCGCCCGCATCACCGGCGTCGCCGTGCGCGAAACCGTGCCGGACAGCGTGCTGAAGCTCGCCGACGAAGTCATCGTCGTCGACATCACGCCGGCGGAACTGATCCAGCGCCTCAAGGACGGCAAGGTTTATGTGCCGGACAATGCGCGCCGCGCGATCGACGGCTTCTTCAAGCCGGGAACGCTCACCGCCCTGCGCGAACTGGCGCTGCGCCGCACGGCGGACCGCGTCGACGACCAGATGGTCGACTTCCTGCGCCAGAACGTCATCGAAGGCCCTTGGGCGACCGCCGAGCGCCTGCTCGTCTGCGTCGGTCCTCAAAGCTCATCGGAAAAGCTGGTGCGCGCCGCGAGCCGGCTCGCCGACGGGCTCAATGCGCCCTGGACCGCGGTGCATCTCGAACGCGCGGGCGAAGAGCTCAATCCCCGCGCCGATAACGCCCGCATCGACGAGACCTTGCGCCTCGCCGAGCGGCTTGGCGCGGAGACCATGCGCGTCAGCGCGTCTGACTTCGCCACTGAGATCTTGCGCATCGCGCGGCGCGAGAACGTCACGCAGATCGTGCTTGGCCGATCGGCCGCCGGCTGGTGGTCGCACCTGCGCGGCAAATGCCTCAGCGACGCCATCATGCGTCAGGCGAGCGATATTGGCGTGCATATCATCGCCGATGAGGAGGTTGAGCCAAGCAGCGCGCCACGGTGGCGCCTGCCGGCCTTCAAGTTCGGCTCGATCGCCGCGCTCGCCACCGCCGGCTCTGTCGCCGGCGCGGTTCTGATCGGGCTCGGTCTTCAGCTGATCGTCAAACTGCCCAATGTTTCGATGCTGTTCATGATGGCCGTCCTGCTTTGCGCCATCTATTTCGGGCGCTGGTACGCCATCAGCGCGGCCGCTCTCTCTTTCTTCGCCTATAATTTCTTTTTCATTCCGCCGGTCTATACCTTGACGATAGCCGAGCCGCATGAATTTTTCGCGCTCATCCTTTTCCTGATCGTCGCCGTTCTCGCCGGCGGACTCGCCGGACGCATCCACGACCAGGCGGAGACCGTGCGCAAGCGCTCCGCCAGCACGCAGGCGCTCTACGAATTTTCGCGAAAACTTTCGGGCGCGGTCAAGCTCGACGACGTTCTCTGGGCGAGCGCCTCGCATTTGCGCAACGCGCTGAAGGCCGACGTCGTGCTGCTCTTGCCGGAGGACGGCGAGCTTCAGGTCAAGCTCAGCTGGCCGCCGGACGTCACGCTCGACGGCACGGAAATGACGGCGGCGCGCTGGGCGCTGGACAAAGCGGAGCCCGCCGGCCGCGGCAGCGGAACGCTGCCGAATCTCGCGTTCCAGTTCCGCCCCCTTTTGACGCCGCGCGGCGTCATTGGCGTCTGCGGCTTCCGGCAAGGCAAGGCGACGCCGCCGCTCGAGGCGGGAGAGGAGCGCGAACTCGCCGCTTTGCTCGATCAGACCGCGATTGCGCTCGACCGCGCCCTGTTGACGCGGGAGAGCGCCAAAACGGCGGCGCTGAAGCAGAGCGAGAAGCTGAATTCCGCGCTTTTGTCCTCGCTCTCGCATGATCTGCGCACGCCCCTGTCCTCGATCATCGGCGCCGTCACCACCTTGCGCCAGCTTGGCGAAAAAATGAGCGCCGCCAGCCACGATGATCTTCTCGCCTCAATCGAGGAAGAAGCGGGGCGCCTTTCGCGCTTCGTCTCCAATCTTTTGGACATGACCCGTCTCGAAGGCGGCGCGCTCAGGCCGAAGCGCGACTGGGTCGATGTCTGCGATGTGATCCGGGCGGCGGCCGATCGCGGCCGAAAGGCCTTTCCCGAACGCGCGATCGAGGTTAGCCTCGCCCTTGATCTGCCTCTCGTGCGGGGAGACGGGGCGCTGCTGCAACAGGTGCTGTTCAATCTGATCGACAACGCTAATAAATATGGCGGCGCCGATGCGCCGACCTCGATATTCGCCCGGCGCGACGGGGGCGATGTCGTGATCAGCGTCACGGATCTCGGCAAAGGAGTGCCCCCGGCCGATCTTGAGAGAATCTTCGACAAATTCGTTCGCCGCGGCAAGGTGGATGGCCGCGTCGCCGGGACAGGGCTCGGACTTTCGATCAGCCGCGGCTTTATCGAAGCCATGGGCGGCTCGATCAAGGCGGAGAGCCCGGCTGTTCGCAAGCGCGGGACGCGCATCGTCATTCGCCTGCCCGCCGCCGACGCCAATGTCGGCGAAAGGAGCCCGCCGTGAACCTCGATCGCATTCTCGTCGTCGACGACGAGCCGCAGATCCAAAGGTTTCTGATGCCCGCGCTGAAGGCCGCGGGCTATGAAGTTCTGAGCGCCGATACGGGAGCAAAGGCGCTGAAGGCGATCGCCGTCTCCGCGCCTGACGTGATCATCCTCGATCTTGGCCTGCCTGACATGGACGGCAAGGAGATCATCAAGGAGGTTCGCGCCTGGTCTCAGGCGCCGATCATCGTCCTGTCGGCGCGCGACCGCGAGAGCGAAAAGATCGCGGCGCTCGATCTCGGCGCCGACGATTACGTCGAAAAGCCTTTTGGCGTCGGCGAACTCATCGCCCGCATCCGCGCCGCGCTTCGCCATAAGGCCCATGACGCCGGCGAAAGCTTGCACGTCGAAGTGGACGGGCTCAAGGTCGACACGCTGAGGCGCATCGTCACCCGAAATGGCGAGCCGGTGCGGCTGACGCCGACCGAATATGACCTCCTCGCCATTCTCGTGCGTCACGCCGGACGCGTCGTCACTCATCGCCAGCTGCTCGGCTCGGTGTGGGGTCCGGCGCACGTCGAGGACACGCAATATCTGCGCGTTTTCATCGGCCAGCTGCGGGGCAAGATCGAAGCCGATCCCGCCAATCCCCGCGTCATCCAGACCGAGCCCTCGATCGGCTACAGATTCGTCGGCGGCGACCTCTGACTAGTCAGCCCGCGATGCGGCCGCAGTCAGCCAGGCGGGATCGAAATAGCGATCGGCCTCGCCATCATAAGGGAGCCTCGTCACGTCCCAATGCTGGACAAAGGGCGCATACGCCCGCCACACGGGCGGTCCCCCTCCGATGAAAACGAGCCGGTCGCTGAAGCGCTCCAGAACCGACTTTGGATCGTCGGTCGACCGCACCACGACGAGCGTCCGTCCGGGTCGCGCCCAGTCGGGAAAAGAGCCGATCGTGCATGGGCCCGCGATCAGCACATGGCCCTTGGTCAGCTCGAAAAATCGCGCGACGTCGGCCCTATACTCACGGCCGGGATTGCCCTCCCAGGGCAGGGCGCCGTTGAGGCCGAGTTGTCCCCGCTGTCCGATGGCGCAAATCACGCGAACTTCGCCCATCATTGTCTCCAAGAAGAATGCCGGCCACGCGGACGAAAAACCCGCCTGAGCGTTGATCGAAGGGGACAGTCTCTAAGGGCAATGGCGGGAGCGCGCAACCGGCGGCGCTCTCATGGCCTGGGGTGATTTCGCTTCAAGCCTCGTCTTTGAGCTGAACCCAAAGGGCGTATTGCTGGCTGGCTTGGATGAGTGCGCTGTAGAGGCTTGCGGCGAAGCTTCTGGCGACGGCGCATTCATAGGCTTCTCCGGCGGTTGTG